>CAVWXS010000028.1:0-233389 GCA_963758885.1 uncultured Actinomycetota bacterium | reverse complement strand
TGCATCCACCCCGCTGGATGAGCGCGATGTTGCCGGCGGGGAAGCCCGCGAAGTCGTCCGCCTCGCACCCGCTGGTCGAGGTGTTGCCGGGCCCGAGCGCGAGGTCGACCGGCGTGACCGAGCGCGGTGACGTCACCCGGCTCGGACTGCGGAGGTGGGCGAGAAGTCGGTGTCCTCGACGTACGTCGTCGGGGGGGCGCGATCTGCTCGAGCGCGGAGGCGCCGACCTCCGCGAACGCGAGGAACTCGAACGGCTGCCGGGTGACCACGTAGCCCGCGCGCTCCATCCGCTCCTCGACGTAGTCCAGCGACGCGTCGTAGCCGGGTGTGCCGGACGCGCGCGTGCCGCCGTTGTCGTCGGCGATGGCCTGGAAGGCCCGCTCGTGCTCCAGCACGCCCTCGAGGGTCACGCACTGCAGCATCTTGCGGACCGAGTCGTTGGTGCGGCATGCATCCGGGTCGGGAGCGGCCTCGGCCGGCTGGACGAGCACCAGGCCGGCGGCCGCGAAGCCGGAGGCGGCCAGTGCGGCCAGGAGATCGTCGATGGGGTTTCACGGTTCCCTCCGATCCGGGCCTCCCGAGTGGCGCCCTCAGCTCGAACCTAGGTGGGCCTCGCCCGGTTGTGAACCCGTCGGCCAGGGCGACCTGGGGGACCGACCCCTTCACAAGCCTGCGGCAAGGGAGCAGTCTGGCCCTGACGGTCCGACGATCGGTCGCTGCGTCAAGGGAGGCCGAGTCAAAGGAGGAGGGCCATGACTGCAACCGTCAGCCGCTTCGGGGCGAGGCTCGCTCCCTGTGGGACGAGCCAGGATGGCGAGTCCTTCGTGACCGAGGACCACCAGGGCCTGATCACCGAGGAGCTGCAGTTCACTGCGGATGCCGCATCGCCAAGGAGGAGTTCCACGACGGGAGCGTCCACCGGATGGTGGTGAACCACCACGGCAAGGTGCTCACCGACGAGGAGCTGCGGGGTGAGTGACGGACGATGACGGGGATAACCGCCGCCCACGACGTACTCCTGGTGGGCGGCGGCGCAGCCGGACTCCGGGCAGCCATCGCGATCGCCGAGTCCGACCCCGACCTCGACGTGGCCGTGGTGTCCAAGGTCTATCCGATGCGCAGCCACACCGTCTCCGCGGAGGGCGGCGCGGCGGGCGTGATGGCCGACGACGACACGATCGAGGAGCACATCTACGACACGATCTCGGGCAGCGACTGGCTGGGCGACCAGGACGCGATCGAGGCGTTCGTCAACGAGGCCCCGCGCGAGCTGCTGCAGCTCGAGCACTGGGGCTGTCCGTGGAGCCGCCAGGACGACGGACGCATCGCGGTCCGGGCCTTCGGCGGCATGAAGAACAAGCGCACCTGGTTCGCGGCCGACAAGACCGGCTTCCACATGCTGCACGCCCTGTTCCAGACCTCGCTCAAGTACGCCGCGGTCAAGCGGTACGACGAGAGCTTCGTGACGCGGCTCCTCGCCGACGACGGCCGGGTGCACGGCGTGGTGGCCATCGAGCTGGCCACCGGGAAGATCCAGGCGATCACCGCCAAGGCCGTGGTGCTGGCCACCGGCGGCGGCGGCAAGGTCTTCCCGTTCACGACCAACGCCAACATCAACACCGGCGACGGGATGGCGCTCGCCTACCGCGCCGGGGCGCCGCTCAAGGACATGGAGTTCGTGCAGTACCACCCGACCGGCCTGCCGTTCACCGGGATCCTGATCACCGAGGCGACGCGCGCCGAGGGCGGCTGGCTGCTCAACAAGGACGGCTACCGCTACCTGCAGGACTACGACCTCGGCACGCCGACGGACACCCCGACGCTGCGCAGCATGGAGCTCGGGCCCCGCGACCGGCTCTCCCAGGCCTTCGAGCACGAGGTGCAGAAGGGGCGGACCGATGACTCGCCGTACGGGCCGATCGTGTACCTCGACCTGCGGCACCTCGGCGAGAAGCTCATCGAGGCCAAGCTGCCGATGGTCCGCGAGCTGTGCCTCCAGTACGAGCGGATCGACCCGGTCACCGAGCTCATCCCGGTGCGGCCGGTGGTGCACTACATGATGGGCGGGGTCCACACCGACATCGACGGCAAGGCCGGCCTCGACGGCCTCTACGCCGCCGGCGAGACCGCCTGCGTCAGCATCAACGGCGCCAACCGGCTCGGCTCGAACTCGCTGCCCGAGTGCCTGGTGTTCGGGGCGCGCGCGGGCCGGGCCGCCGCCGAGTACGCCGCCACGGCGCCCGCGCCGCCCGCCGTGATCGGCGCCCAGGTCGCCGACGAGGTACGTCGCCTCGAGGAGCTGCTCGACCGCGACTCCAGGCCCGACGACGGGACGGCCAGGATCCGCGACGAGCTGCAGGCGACCATGGAGGACGCGGCCGGCATCTACCGGACCGGGCCCTCGATGGAGAAGGGCATCGACACGTTCGGCGCGCTGCGGGAGCGCGTCGGCCGCCATCGGGATCCGCGACACCAGCCGGTCCTTCAACACCGAGCTGGTGGGCGCCCTGGAGCTGGAGAACCTGGTCGACGTCGGCGAGTGCATCCTGCGCTCCGGCCTCGCCCGCGAGGAGTCCCGGGGCGCGCACCAGCGCACCGACTTCCCCGCGCGCGACGACGAGCGGTTCCTGGCCCACCACCTGGTCCGGCGCGACGACGACGGGACGGCCCGCGTCGAGCAGCTGCCGGTGACGATCACCCGCTGGCCACCCGGCGAGCGGGTCTACGGGAGGTAGCAGATGGACGCCAAGGAGAGTGGCAGCATCACCATGCAGGTGACCCGCTACCGGCCGGACAAGAACACCCAGCCGGTGCCGGTGGACTACGAGGTGCCCCTGCGCAAGGAGTGGACCGTCCTCGACGGGCTCAACCACATCAAGGCCGAGCGTGACGAGACGCTGTCGTTCCGCTGGTCGTGCCGGATGGGCATCTGCGGCAGCTGCGGCATGAACGTCGACGGCGAGCCCCGGCTGACCTGCGGGACGTTCCTGTCCGACTACGCGCCGGGCCCGGTGCGCGTGGAGCCGTTGGCCAACTTCCCGGTCGTCAAGGACCTGATCGTCGACATGAGCGACTTCATGGAGAAGCTCCCCCGGGTCAAGCCGTGGATCATCCGCGACGACGACGTGACCGAGATCGACGGGGAGTACCTCCAGACGCCCGAGGAGCTCGACGCCTACAAGCAGTTCAGCATGTGCATCAACTGCATGCTCTGCTACGCCGCCTGCCCGGTCTACGGCCTCGACCCCGACTTCGTCGGCCCGGCCGCGATCGCCCTGGCCGAGCGTTACGACCTCGACTCGCGTGACCACGGTTCCCGCGAGCGTCTCGACGTCCTCATCGAGCGCGAGGGCGTGTGGGGCTGCACCTTCGTCGGCGAGTGCACGACGGTGTGTCCCAAGCACGTCGACCCCGCGGCTGCCATCCAGCGCTACAAGCTCAAGGCCGCCCAGGAGTCGGTCAAGGCCTTCCTGCTCCCGAAGGCGCTGCGGCGATGAGCGTGAGCCGTCGACCCAGCGCGTCCCGTCGTACCAGCGCCGGATGGGCGTCTTCTGGTGGGTGCACAAGCGGTCGTACTTCCTCTTCGTGATGCGCGAGCTGAGCAGCCTGTTCGTCGCGTGGTTCGTGGTCTACCTGCTGATGTTCATCGCCGCCGTGGGCGGCGGCGAGCAGAAGTACGACGACTTCCTCGACCGCGCGTCCAGCCCGCTGTTCCTGGTCGTGAACGCCGTGGCGCTGGCCTTCCTGGTCCTGCACACGATCACCTGGTTCGCGCTGACGCCGCGGGCGATGGTGCTGCGCCTCGGCGGCCGACGCGTCCCGGCATCGTGATCATCGCGGCGCAGTACGCCGGCCTCGCCGTCGTGTCCGCGTTCATCTACTGGCTGGTGGTGCTGGCGTGAAGTTCCGCATCCTGCCCTTCGTCTGGCTGACCTTCAGCGGCGGCGGGGTGATCGCCGCGGTGTTCCTCCCGATCCTCGTGATCCTGCTCGCGTTCGCCCTCCCCTCGGCTGGGTGGATCCGAGCCATGCGCACCTCGAGGGCGTCGTGGAGAACTGGTTCACCCGGCTCGCGCTGTTCGCGCTGATCGTGCCGATGCTCGTCCACGCCGCCCACCGGTTCCGCTACACCCTCTACGACGGCCTGCAGGTCAAGCACAAGGTCCTCGTCGCGCTCGCGTGCTACGGCGGCGCGATGGCCCTGTCGCTGGCGGCGTTCTACGTGCTGGGGACGGGGTAGCTGACCTTCGGTGGTTGAGGTGACGAGGAGCGCCCGCGACGAGCCTCGAAACCACTCAGCTCACCGCCGCGGTTCCAGGCTCGCGCCGTACGAGCGGTGAGCCTGGCGGCCTTGACGCCTCAGACCACATGGTGGCCCTCACACCTCAACCGCCGACGGGGACCAGGCCGCTACGTCTCGTACCGGCCGGGCCGACGGCCTCCTCAAGCAGCGAGGCGGTCGGCCAAGACGCGGCCTAGACGCCCCCGAGGTCAGCCGGCCGCGTAACCGCGACTACGTCCACGATGCCGTCCAGTCCGGCGAAGTCGTCGGCGTTGGTCGTGTACAGCGGCAGGTCCTGTGCGACCGCCACGGAGGCGATCATCAGGTCGGCGACCCGGCGCCGCGGAGTTCGCCCCGCGCCCAGCACGCCAGCGCTGATCCGGCCGAAGGCACGGGCCGCGTCGTCGTCGAACGGGATGGGGTCGAACTCGTGCTCCACCCGCTGCAAGACCTCCATGCGCCGAGCGCGTTCGGCGCGAGCGTCCGCGTCTCTCCCTCTGACGAGGTGCACACCCGCCGACAGCTCCGCCAGCGTCACAGCGCTGATAGCCATCGCGGCCGGGAGCTCGGCGACATCGATCCATCTGCGTAGCACCAGGATGTTGGTGTCCAGCAGACCGATGCGGTGCTCACTGGGCATACGGGTCCGCAGCAGCGTCGTCGTACGCCGCGTCCTGGTCTGCCCGGAACCGCTCGAGGTCGAGCTCCGGGCCCGCGGCAGAGGCTCGGGCGAAGTCGACACGCGTCACGAATCGGCGTCGGGCGCGCAGGGGCACGAGCTCACCGATCTCATGGCCGTCACGCGTGACGGTGAAGGACTGGCCGTGCTCGACCGCGTCCATGATCTCCTTCGATCTCAACCGGAGGTCTCGCTGGTTGATCGATTCGATGGTCACCTACCTAGGGTAGCACTCTGTGCTACCGCGTGCTATACCAGTTGTCCCGTCGACTCTCGGCAGGATCACCCCACCTGGGCGGAGTCGGGGTCGACCATCAGCGACGAGGTGTCGACGGCCACGAACGCCGAGGCGGGGATCGTCTTCAGCTCCTCGACCAGCCCGGAGGGCCAGTTCCGGTTCTGCTCGCCCTGGAAGTACCACGCGGAGCCGTTGTCGGCGAGCACCAGGCCGTAGGTCTTCATCGCCTTGATGACCGCACGGGCCTTGGCGCCGTAGCCGGCCGTCGAGAACCCGGCCGCGAGGCGGAACCGCGCGCCCATCGGCGGGTAGGCCAGCGAGTCGGTGGAGCCGGCGTCGTGCCGGGCCGGCCACAGGTGGTGGCTGCTGGTCTCGGGGGTGGTGAACCGGATGGCGTGGTCGATGGTGCCGTCGCGGACCTCCTTCCAGCGCAGCAGGCCGGGCAGGATCGGCAGCCCGGCGGCGTCGGCGGAGGTCCAGGTGTCGGGGCGCAGCTTGTTGGACCTCAGCGACCACACGGCACCCGAGCCGGCTCGCCAGGTGTTCCCGGAGACGCGGGTGTTCCAGGTCTCGTAGAGCTTGCAGGTGCCCTTGTCGACGACGATCGCGTGCATGTCGCCGCCGGAGTTGCGGCCGCCCTCGATCCGGGTGTCGGGGCCGAGCGGGTACCTCACCTTGTCGCTCTCGGACGCGTAGTCGAAGCGCACCCGCACCTTCGCGTGGTCGCCGCTCACCACGGTGACGGGGATGCCGTAGTTGGGCCCGTCGCCGTACGACGGCCCGAAGTCGGGGTGCAGGTCGGTGTCGGTGTACATGTGCGAGAGCCACTCGCCCGACCGGGCGTGCACCGGCAGCTTGCTGACGTCGGCGTGCCACCAGTTGTCGGCGGGGAACGTCGGGCAGGCCGCCCGCTGTCCGCTGGTTGAGGAAGGCGCGCTAGCGCCTGTCACGAAACCAGCGGAAGCCGAGGGAACAGCAGCAACCAAGGCAGCTGCGACAGCAACGACGATGCGGGGGGTGCGCATCCCCGGAAACTACCGCTTGCGCTTCTCGCGCGGGCGCTGGTTGATCACGATCGGCGTGCCCACGAAGCCGAACTGCTCGCGCAGACGGCGCTCGATGTACCGCTCGTACGACGCCTCCAGCTTGCCGGTGGTGAACAGCACGAACGTCGGCGGCGCCGTCGAGGACTGGGTGCCGAACAGGATCCTGGGCTGCTTGCCGCCGCGCACGGGGTGCGGGTGCTCGGCGACCAGGCGGCCCAGGAACGTGTTGAGCGCGCCCGTCGGGATCCGCGTCTCCCAGCCCTCCAGCGCCTTGTCGAGCGCCGGCACCAGCCGGTCGACGTGCCAGCCGGTGCGGGCAGTGACGTTGATCCGCGGCGCCCACTGCACCTGCACGAGGTCGCGCTCGATCTCGCGGTCGAGGTAGTAGCGGCGCTCCTCGTCGACCAGGTCCCACTTGTTGAAGGCGATCACCAGCGCCCGGCCGGACTCGCGCACCGTCTGCAGGATCCGCACGTCCTGCTCGGAGACCGACTGGCTGCCGTCGAGCACGAGCACCGCGACCTCGGCGCGGTCGATCGCGGTCGACGTACGCAACGAGGCGTAGTACTCGTGACCCGAGGCCTCCTTGACGCGCTTGCGGATCCCCGCGGTGTCGATGAACCGCCAGGTCCGGCCGCCCAGCTCGACCAGCTCGTCGACCGGGTCGACGGTGGTGCCGGCGACGTTGTCGACGACGGCACGCTCCTCGCCCGCGAGCCGGTTGAGCAGGGAGGACTTGCCGACGTTCGGCTTGCCGACGATGGCCACGCGGCGCGGGCCGCGGACGTCCTCGAAGGTGTCCTGTGGCGCCTCCGGCAGAGCAGCCAGGATGGCGTCGAGCATGTCGCCGGAGCCGCGGCCGTGCAGCGCCGAGACGGGGTAGGGCTCCCCCAGCCCGAGGTTCCACAGTCCGTAGGCCTCGGCCTCGGCGCGCGCGTCGTCGACCTTGTTGGCCGCCAGGATCACCGGCTTCTGGGACCGCCGCAGGACGCGGACGACGGCCTCGTCGGCGTCGGTGATGCCGATGGTCGCGTCGACCACGAACAGCACGGCGTCGGCCAGGCTGACGGCGATCTCGGCCTGGGCGCGGATGCGTTCGGCGAGCCCGCGGGCGTCGGGGTCCCAGCCGCCGGTGTCGACGACGGTGAACGTACGGCCGTTCCAGATGGCGTCGTAGGAGATGCGGTCGCGGGTCACGCCCGGGACGTCCTCGACCACGGCCTCGCGACGGCCGATGATCCGGTTGACCAGGGTGGACTTCCCGACGTTGGGCCGGCCGACGACGGCCAGCACCGGGCGACGGCCCGGTGCTGGTCTCTGGCTCGGTCGTGGGTCGGTCGCGTCGTCGGTCATGGGGTTCCTCCAGTGTTCGCGCCAGGGGTGACGCCGGTGGGCGGGTCGGCATCGGTTCGGCCGGTGAGCGTGCGAGCGGCGTCCAGCGCGACCAGCATGTGCACGCGCAGGTCGAACGAGGTGACCTCGACGAGCTTCTTGGTCCGCGGCCAGGGGGTCGGCGCCGGTGCGGTACGGCGCGCCGTACACGATGTCGACGCGGCCTCCGCGCGGTGCCGCGCGCATGGGTGTCGGCGCCCGGCTCGACGCGCCCAGAAGATGGTCACCGGGACGACGGGGGCTCCGGACACCATCGCGAGGTACGCCGCGCCGCGATGGAAGCGCGACACCTCGCCTCCGCGAGTGCCGTCAGGGAAGACGCCGACCGCATGGCCGTCGGCGAGCACCCGCAGGTGCGTCCTCACGGCCCCGGGGTCGGTGGGCACGTGCACCCGACGCGGGCCGAACAGCCCCAGCAGCGGACCGCCGGCCATGCCGATGTGGTTGGCCGCGAGGATGACCGGGCCGTCGGCCGGCACGTTCTCGGCGCCGTGCTCGGCCACGTCGAAGCGGCGGCGGATCACGAACCGTCCGAACCAGCGGTGGGGGTAGGACGGCCAGGTGGCCGGGTGACGCACCCCCGAGACGTCGGGGAGTGCGGTCACTGCACGCGCTCCCCCACGGCCGCGCCCGAGGCGGCCTTCTCGACAAGGGCCACGACCAGGCCGACCACCTCGTCCAGCGTGTACGCCGTCCCGTCGACGTGCACGGCTCCCTCGGCCATCACGAGCGGTGAGGCCTCGCGCCCGGAGTCGATCTCGTCACGGGCGAGCAGTGACTCCCGGGTCGCGTCGAGGTCGGTGCCGCCCTCCTCGAGAGCCCGGCGGTGGGCGCGGGCAGCGGCGTCGGCGGTGAGGTAGACCTTGACCTCGGCGTCGGGGGCGACCACCGAGCCGATGTCGCGACCCTCGACCACGATCCCGCCGGCGCCGATGATCTCGCGCTGGACCTCCAGCAACCTTCGGCGGACCTCCGGCACGGCCGCGACGGGCGACACCGCGGCGTTCACCTCGTCGGAGCGGATGGCCATCCCGACGTCGATCCCGTCGACGAGGATCGTCGGGCCGAGCGGGTCGGTGCCGGAGAGGATCTCGGGCTCCTCGACGCGGGCCGCGACGGCCGAGGGGTCGTGGACGTCGACGCCCTGACGGAGCAGCCACCAGGTCATCGCGCGGTACATCGCGCCGGTGTCGAGGTAGCGCAGGCCGAGACGGTCGGCGACGCCGCGCGACGTGCTCGACTTTCCCGATCCCGAGGGACCGTCGATCGCCACGACGAAGTGGTCCCAGAGGTAGCTCACGGGGGCCAAGGCTACCGGTGGGTCACCCATCCCCGAGATTCGAGAGAGGCCAGCAGATGCTCTCCGCTGTCCTCTGCGACCACGAGCTCGAACAGACCGGTCGGCCGTCCGACGTCATGGTCGATGTGCACGTCCTCGATGCTGACCCCAGCGGCGCCGACATCGGCGAACAGCCGGGCCATCTCGCCCGCCCGGTCGGGCACGGAGACGAACACCGAGGCCGTCGCCCTCAGCGGACCGCCGTGCTTGCCCGGGATGGCCAGCGTGCCGGCCACGCCCTGAGCCAGGATCTCGGTCAGCTCCGCGCGGCGGCCCTTCGACACGGCCGCGATGAGGGCGTCGAGCTGGTCGCGGACCTCGCCGAGGAGGTGCACCAGCGCCGGGGCGTTCGCGCTGATGATCTGTTCCCACAGCTGGGGGTCGCCGGCAGCCACGCGGGTCACGTCGCGGACGCCCTGCCCGGAGAGCGCCAGGTGGCCGGGCGGCGCCTCCGCCAGTCGCCCCGCGACCAGGCTCGCGAGCAGGTGCGGCAGGTGGGAGGTGCGGGCCACCGCACGGTCGTGCTCGTCGGGCGACATCCGCACGGGGGTAGCCCCGACGGCGGCCACCAGCTCGAGGACCAGGTCGACGGCCGCCGCCGCGGAGTCCTGGTTGGGGGTGACGGCCCACGGACGCCCGTCGAACAGTGCCGCGCTGGCGGCCAGCGGACCGGACTGCTCGCTGCCCGCCATCGGGTGGCCGCCGACGTAGCGAGACAGCCCGGCGAGGCCGTAGGCCCGGAGCTGCTCCAGAGGCCCGGTCTTGATGCTGCCGACGTCGGTGACGATGGCCTTCTGGTGGTGGGTCAGCGCCCAGCGCAGGGTCTCGCCGATCACATCGGGCGGCACCGCGACGACCACCAGCTGCGGGGGTGGGGCGATGTCGGGGGCGAGCTGGCCGGCGCCCAGGCCCATGGCGGTACGCAGGTTGTGCGGCGAGACGTCGCGCAGCCACACGGGGATGCCGCGGCGGCTGAGCGCCAGTCCGAGAGAGGTGCCGAGCAGGCCCGCGCCGACGATCAGCACGGGGCCACGGAGGGTCGCCCGCTCAGCCATCCGACCCCCCCTCGTCGGGCACCGAGCGCACCCGGGTCAGGTCCTTGCGCAGCGCGGCGGCGCCGTGGAGGTAGACGTGGGTCACCTCGGCGCGCGGCAGGTCGGTCTCGACATGGGCCAGCATCCGCACGACGCGCGGCATCGATCCCGCGATCTCGAGCTCGCGGGCGCACAGCAGGGGTATCTCGCCGAAGCCGAGCCGGCGGGCGGCGTACGCAGGGAACTCCGCCACCAGGTCGGAGGTCGCGGTGAAGATGACCGAGATGAAGTCGTCGACGACCAGGCCGTTGGACCGCATCACGTCGAGCACCATCTCGGCGACCCGCTCGAGCATGTGGTCGCGGTCATCGGTCTCGAGCTGGGTGGCGCCGCGCACCGCTCGGACAGCCACGTGGTCCTTCCCTCCTCCGGCCGCGAGGAGACAGCCGAGAAGGAAACCGTATCCGTCGCCGTCAGCCCTGGGGCCGGAAGTGGTGCAGTCGAGACGTCAGGACCCCTCGCCCCGGGTCACCTCGGGCAGCATCAGCGTCAGCCGGTGCACCTGGTCGGCCGGCACAACAAGCGAGAACCTGCCCTAGGTCGAATCCGCGACGTACCTGGTGCATCGGAACTTCGAGCTCGAGGTGACACAGCCCTGCGGTTGAGGGGTCGCGCGGCGCCCGCCCCGAAGCTCCGGCGGTTCGTCAGAGCTGGGCGTCGTCGAGCAGCTCGCCGAGCTCCTCGCGGGTCAGGTCGCGGAGCTCGCCCTGGCCCAGGCGCCCCAGCACCACGGGGCCGATGGCGGTGCGGGTCAGCCGGCGGACGGGGTGGCCGACGTGGTCGAGCAGCCGCCGCACGATCCGGTTGCGGCCCTCGTGGATCACCAGCTCGACGATCGACCGCTCCCCCTGCACCGACACCAGCCTGGCCGAGGACACGGTGACGGGCCCGTCGTCCAGCGTCACGCCGGCGCGCAGCTGCGCCAGCACGGCCTTGGCGAGACGGCCGTCGACCTCGGCGACGTAGGTCTTGTCCACCTCGTACGACGGGTGGGCGAGGCGCTGGGCGAAGTCGCCGTCGTTGGTGAGCAGGATCAGGCCGTCTGTGTCGGTGTCGAGCCGGCCCACGTGGAAGAGCCGTTCGGGCCGGTCGGCGACGAGGTCCTGCAGGGTGCGCCGACCCTCCGGGTCGCTCATCGTGGAGACCACGCCGCGCGGCTTGTTCAGGGCGAGGTAGACGTGGGCGGAGACCGGCGGCAGTCGCTTGCCCTCGACCCTGATGACGGCCGTGCGCGGGTCGACCTTGGTGCCCAGCCGGGTCACCACCTCGCCATCGACGACCACGACCCCGGCCAGCATCAGCTCCTCGCACTTGCGGCGGGAGGCGACGCCGGACTGGGCCAGCAGCTTCTGCAGTCGGATCAGCCCGTCCTCGTCGGTCTGGATGCCGGGGTCGATCACCCTGTCATCATGCCCGGATCGTCGGGTGGGGCCATCATGCCGTGGCGGACTCGTCCATCAGCTCAGAGGCCAGCTCGTCGACCAGGTCGTCCATCGCCGGCAGGTACGGCGCGAGCTCCGGCAGGTCGTCGATCGAGGTGACGCCGATGCGCTCGAGGAAGAAGCCGGTGGTGCGGTAGAGGTGCGCACCGGAAGCGTGGTCCTGCCCGGCCTCCTCGACCAGGCCGCGGGTGACGAGGGTGCGGATGACCCCGTCGACGTTCACGCCACGGATGGCGGAGATCCGCGCCCGGGACACGGGCTGCTTGTAGGCCACCACCGCCAGCGTCTCCAGCGCCGCCTGGGTGAGCCGCGCCTGCTGGCCCTCGAGCACGAACCCCTCGACGACGGCGGCGTGCTCCTCGCGGGTGTAGTAGCGCCACCCGCCGGCCACGTTGCGCAGCTCGAAGCCGCGTCCCTGCTCGTCGTACTCGGAGGCGAGCTCGGCCAGTCCTGCGACGACCGCATCGACCGGGTGACCCACGGCGCTGGCCAGGCTGACGGGGTCGAGCGGCTGGTCGGCCACCATCAGCAACGCCTCCAGGGACGGCTTGAGATCCCCGACTGCGACCTCGAGGTGGTCCTGTTCGTCGGTCATGAAGGCTGCTCCTCGGGTACGTCGTGGGGCGGCGGCTCTGGCACACCGTCGAACTCGTCGATGCGGAAGTCCTCGGCGTCGATGTCGTGGGAGTCGCCGGTCCACTTGACGGTGAGCTCGCCGAGCGGCGTGACCTGCTCGAACCCCACCGCCCCCTCACGGAACAGCTCCAGCAGCGCGAGGAACCGCGCGACCGTCGTGAGGGTGTCAGGCGAGTCACGACACAGGGCGCGGAAGGTCATCGCGCCACCGCGACGCAGCCGCTCGACGACGAGCGCGGCCTGTTCGCGCACGCTGACCCGGGTGGCGTGGATGTGTTGCAGCGAGAGCTCGGGCGCGGCCTTGGGCTCCAGGGCCCTGGCCGCCAGCGCGGCGAACTGGTCGAGCCCGATGCCGATGAGCACCTCGGGCAGCAACGTGGCGAAGCGCTCCTCCAGCCCGACGGCGCGCGGGTGGCGCCGGGACTCCCCCGCCAGCCGCGTCTGCAGCACCCCCGCGACCTGCTTGAACGCCTTGTACTGCAGCAACCGGGCGAAGAGCAGGTCACGCGCCTCGAGCAGCGCGAGGTCCTCCTCGTCCTCGACGTCGCCCTGCGGCAGCAACCGCGCGGCCTTGAGGTCGAGCAAGGTCGCCGCGACCAGCAGGAACGACGTCGTCTGCTCGAGGTCCCACTGTGCCGGACTCTCGGGGGAGCCGCCGGCCTTGACGTGGGCGATGAACTCGTCGGTGACCGTGGACAGCGACACCTCGGTGATGTCCATCTTGTGCTTGGAGATGAGGCTGAGCAGCAGGTCGAAGGGGCCTTCGAAGTTGTCGAGGCTGACTTCGAACGCCGGGGCCTCCGAGGGCGCGTCGGTGTCGGGCCCGCCCACGGTGAGCGTCATCGGCTCACCGCTCGGTCAGGCGCTGCACGAGCAAGCTGTCGACGCCGTTCTCGTCGAGGTCGGCCAGCACCAGGGCCACCGCCTCGCGCACCATCCGCCCACGGTCCACGGCCAGCCCGTGGTCGCGGCGCAGCGCGAGACGGGCATGCTCGAGGTCGAGCAGCTCGTCGGCGGTGACGTAGACGGTCATCTTCTCGTCGTGCTTGACGCGGCCGCTGGGGCGTCGTCGAGGGCCCCGGTCGATGTCACGGTCGGCGTCACCGTCTGCACCAGCCGCATCGGGCACGGCCCTGACAGGCTGGGCGTGGGCTTCGGCGGCCAGCTCCTCCGCGGTCGGGTCGGTCGGCCGGAACAGGTCGTCGGCGGCCGGCAGGCTCACGCGTCGTGGAGCGGTTCGGGCCACCGGGCGAGCACCTCCTTGGCGAGCTGGCGGTAGGCCTCGGCGCCGGCGGAGGCCGATGCGTAGGACGTGATCGGCTCACCGGCGACGGTCGAGTCGGAGAACTTCACGGTGCGGCGGATCACGGTGTGGAAGACGCGGTCGCCCCAGGCCTGGACCAGGCGCTCCATGACCTCGCGGCCGTGCAGGGTCCGGCCGTCGAACATGGTGCCGAGAACACCGTCGATCTCCAGCTTGGGGTTGAGCCGCTCGCGGACCTTGTCGATGGTGGTCTTGAGCAGCGCGACGCCGCGCAGCGCGAAGTACTCGCACTCCAGCGGCACGATCACGCCGTCGGACGCCGTCAGCGCGTTGACCGTGAGCAGACCGAGCGAGGGCTGGCAGTCGATCAGGATGACGTCGTACTTCTCGATCGCCGGCGCCAGCACCCGCTGGAGCGTCTGCTCGCGGGCCACCTCGTGGACCAGCTGGACCTCGGCGGCCGACAGGTCGATGTTGGAGGGCAGCAGGTCCATGCCGGGTACGCCGGTGGGCACGACGACGTCCTCGATGCCGACGTCGCGCTGCATCAGCAGGTTGTAGATCGTCAGCTCCATGTCGTGGGGGTTCAGACCCAGGCCGACCGACAGCGAACCCTGCGGGTCGAAGTCGACGAGCAGCACCTTCCGCCCGTACTCCGCCAACGAGGCACCCAGGTTGATCGTCGTCGTCGTCTTGCCGACGCCGCCCTTCTGGTTGGTCATCGACACCACCCGGGCCGGGCCGTGCTCGGTGAGGACCTTGGGCTCGGGCAGGAACGGCATCGGGCGGCCGGTCGGGCCCACGACCGAGCCGATCATGGTCTGGCCCGCGCCCTCCTCCTCCCGCCTGGCGCGCTCGAACTGCTCGACGAGCGACTCGGTGGCAGGGTCGAGCTCGGAGCGGTCGGGGGCCAGCCCGTCGACCAGCTCCTCCTCGGTCCTGACGTCCGGGACCGTCGTACGTTGGAAGGGCACCGGCTCGGACACGGCGGCGTCTCCTGACGGGATCGGCGGCATGGACGGCGGTATCTCCGGTGCGCTGCTCCCCGAGCTCCCTGTGTGGCCCGGTGACCAACCCCCGTAGGGACCGCCTTGGCTCATGCTGCGCTCCTCGTCCGACCCAGGTGACCGCGACGCGCCGGGACCCAGGAGATTTGTCGACACACCGACATGTGCGTCGTACGACGGGCGCGACTCTAGGAGTGCCGGGAGGCCCCCACAACACGATCCGGGGATACCCCCAGGCCCACTTCAAATCTGTTGAGGGACTGTGCACTCGGCCCCGCTCCGCTGCACAGGTGAGTGCCTGCCTGTGGACGAGGTGTGGAGGAACGGCGAGGTCCGCCGCGCGTCCTCGCTCCTGCACGACGAGCGCATGCGAGCGCAGCGAGCGAGCGAGGAGGAAGGAGCGAGGTGATAGCGCGGCGGACAGGCGAGCTCCGCTCGCCCATTGATCAGCGGGCGGCGGCGGCGGTCTTGGTGAGCTGCTCGAGGGCGAACTCGGTGACCCGGACGAGCGCCGTCTTGGCAGAGTCCCGGTCGCGGGCGTCGACGGCCATGATCGGGACCTCCTCGCGCAGCGCGAGAGCCTCGCGGATCTCCGGCATCGGGTACTTCTGGGTGCCCTCGAACTCGTTGACGCACACGATGAACGGGATGCCCTTGGCCTCGAAGTAGTCCAGCGGCGAGAACGCCTCGTTCAGCCGAGCGGTGTCGACCAGCACGATCGCGCCGATGGCGCCCCGGCACAGGTCGTCCCACATGAACCAGAAGCGGCGCTGACCCGGGGTGCCGAAGAGGTAGAGGACGAGGTCCTCGGCCAGCGTGATGCGGCCGAAGTCCATGGCGACGGTGGTCGTCGCCTTGGAGGGGGTGGCGTCGAGGTCGTCGACACCCTCCGACTCGTTGGTGACCAGGGCCTCGGTGCGCAGCGGCTTGATCTCCGACACCGAGCCCACCAGGGTCGTCTTGCCGACGCCGAAGCCGCCCGCGACGACGATCTTCGTCGACGCGGTGGCACGTCCGCCGGCGTTAGAACGCGCGTAGTCCACGGAGGGTCCTTTCGATCAGATCCAGTCGCTCGTCACGAGACGAGCTGTCGTTCAAGGTGGCTTGTACCCCCACGTAGCCCTGTTCCACGAGGTCGCCCAGCAGGACGCGGACGACGCCGATGGGCATCTTCACCGCCGCCGAGACCTCGGCCACCGACTTGCGGTCGCAGACCTCGACGATGCGACCCTGCAGGTCGCTCCCCCACTCGTGCTCGTGCGCCGCCGGCTCCAGCACCAAGGTGGCCTCCATGGGGAGGTCGACCTTGCTGCGGGTGCGCCCTGCGGTGATCGTGTAGGGCCGGACGATCCGCGCGGCGGGCTCCTCGTCGGAGTACCTCCCCCACGGGTCCGGTTCAGTCAGGCTCATGAGAGTTCACCTCACACGCCGGTGAGGTTGCGGGCCTGGGCCTGGATCATCCGTCCGACGCGCTCGACCAGCAAAGCCATCTCGTAGCCCACCTGACCGATGTCGGCGGTGTCCTGGGTGAGCACTGCGAGGTGTGAGCCGTCACCGACGCTCATCAGGAGCAGGTAGCCCCGCTCCATCTCGATGGCGGTCTGCATCACCGCGCCGCCCTCGAACAGGCGGGCAGCACCGACGGCCAGACTCGCCAGGCCGGACGCGACAGCCGCGACCTGCTCGGCGCGCTCGCCAGGCAGGCGGGCACTGGCGGCCATCAGCAGCCCGTCGGCCGACACCAGGACCGCGTGGGCGGCGCCAGGGGCGTCGTCGACGAACTTGGTGACCACCCAGTCGAGCTCGCGCTCGGCGGCGTTGGGGATGGGGGCTCCGAACTGGAGACTCTCGGTCATGCGGGGTCCGCTTCCTGTGTGGAGGGATTGGGAACGCTGGCCGCGTTGCGGCCGCGGGAGACGCCGGCGGCATGGGCCGCCAGCCGCGCCCGGATGGCCTCCGGGTCACGGACGGTCTGCACGGGCGCTGGGGCGGACAGGCCACCCGGGATGAGCCGGTTGCCGGGACGGCGCATGGGCAGCCCCGTCTCGGTACTGCCGCGTGGGCGGCGTGGCCTCGACCCGGTCCGCCGCATCCCAGCCGGCGTCGACCTCGGAGTCCGCCCAGGGGCGCTCACCGGTGTCGGAGCTGAGCCAGTTGGAGCGCAGCGAACGGAAGATCGGGGTCTCGTCCTCGTCCATCGAGGCCGGCGTGCGCGCCGCCCCGTTGGGGTGGGCGACCAGAGGGCCGACGAGCGGGTGGACCTCGCTGGGCCCGTTGGCCGTCGCGTTGCCCAACCCGTCAGCCAGGTCGGAGTTCCAGGCAGGTCGGCCGGCTCGGCGACCGGCTCGGCGACCGGCTCGGCGACCGGCTCGGCGACCGGCTCGGCGACCGGCTCGGCGTTCCAGGCTCGGCGGCCGGCTCGGCGACCGGCTCGGCGAGCTCCGCGGCAGGAACGTCGTGGCCGGCATCACCGTCGTCGGTCGGGTCCATCGCGTCGCTGCCGTTGCGGGCCGCTGCGGCGAGGCTGTGCAGCCGAGCAGCGAGGCCGTTGCCGTGGCCGTTGGTGCGCTCGGCGACGGCCGGGGCCTCGAAGGGCACCGACGGCTGGAGCGGCAAGGTGGCCAACACCGGCGCCAGCCGGTCGTCGTCAGCACCGTCCAGGTCGGGCTCGTCGTCCTCGACGTCCTGGTCGACGTCCTCAACGTCCTGGTCAACGTCTTGGTCATCGTCCTGGGCGTCGTCCTGGTTCTCCTGGGCGTCGTCCTGGTCGTCGTCCTGGATCTCCTGGTCGTCCTCGGCCACGTGCTCCAGGGTCTCGACGGGCTCCTCGGCCTCCTCGGACGCCTCGGCCTCCTCGGCCTCCTCGGACGCCTCGACGTCGTCGGACTCCTCGTCGACGACCTCGGTCACCGGGCCGAGGGCGATCGGCGCGCGCTCCTCCTCCTCGGGCGCGTCGACCGCCTCGGCGACGATCTCGTGGTCCTCGTCGCCCAAGACGGCGTCCACGACGTCGGTGTCGGCGTCCATGACGGGGGCGGTCAGTGCGGGCAGCTCGTCTTGCGGCTCGACCCGCTCGAACAAGCTGCCGCCCAGCGCGACGGGCTCCAGGTCACCCTGGCCGGCGCCGCTGGCGCCCGGACGGCGTTGCGGGAGGCCGTAGGCGTTGATCGCCGCGGCGATCGGGTCGTAGGCCTGCTCCAGCTCGGGCTCGGGTTCCGGCCGGCGGTAGGCGACGACGTCGGCGTCGACGTCGTACTCCTCGTGCTCCTCCTCGGTCGCGTTCACCGCGGCGCCGAGCTCGATCACCTGGGCGCCTCCCGACCCGGCCTCGAGCCGTGCCGTGTCCGAGAGCACGCTGGTGGGCAGGAAGACGGTGGCGGTGATGCCCATCCGGTCGTTCTGGTCGAGCTGGACGCTGAGGCCGTGACGCTGCGCGAGACGGCTGGTCACGAACAGGCCCATGCGGCGGGCGGTGTCGGGTGTGACCTCGCCACCGGAGCGCAGCTTCTCGTTGATCTCGGCCAGGGCGTCCTCGGCGATGCCGAGCCCGCCGTCGGTGACCTGCACGATGACTCCGCCCCGGGTGAACGAGGAGGTGACCAGCACCCGCGAGCTCGGCGGCGAGTACGACAGCGCGTTGTCGACCAGCTCCGCGAGGAGGTGGACGACGTCGGCGGCGGCCTCGCCGCTGACCCGCTGCGCGGGCGCGGCGTCGAGCTGGACACGGCGGTAGTCCTGCACACCCGCGATGGCTGCCTGCAAGACGTCGGTCAGCGAAAGGTCGTCGTGCTCGGTGGCCCGCGTCGGGGCGCCCGAGAGGATCACCAGGCTCTCCGCGTTGCGGCGCATCCGCGAGGCCAGGTGGTCGAGGCGGAACAGGCTCTCGAGGCGCTGCGGGTCTTCCTCGTCGCTCTCCAGGTTCTCGATCAGGCCGAGCTGCTGGTTGATCAGTGAGGTGTTGCGGCGGGAGAGCGTGACGAACATGTCGCCGACCTGCTCACGGAGGGCGGCCTCACCCGAGGCCAGCTTGACGGCCTGGCGGTGCAGGTCGTCCACCGCGCGGGCGAGCTGTCCGGTCTCCTCGTGCGTGGTGACGCCGATCGGCACGATCTCACCGGGGTCCTCGCCGGCGCGGATCTTGGCGACCGCCTCGGGAAGCCGCTCGTGGGCGACCTCGAGGGCGCCGGAACGCACGCGGCGGATCGGGTTGAGCACCAGGCGCGAGACCAGCAGAGCCAGGATGATCGCGGCCAGGAGGGCGCCGCCGATGATGATGGAGTCGACCCACATCAAGACCTTTGCGCTGCGCGCGTCTGCGGCCAGGTTGCCGTCGATCTCGGTCAGCAGGTCGTCGATCAGGACGTCGTACGCCTCGTAGCTGGCCGCGGAGATCTTGGTGTTGCCGCCGCGGGCGTTGACGATGCGCTGCGCGTTGGCCTGCCGGATCGCCAGGACGCGCGGGTCGGTCTGTCCCATCGCGACGGCGAGCCGGTCGATGGCACCCAGCTCCACGCCGAACTCCGTGTACAGCTCGACCGGGTTGGCCGGGATCGTCTTGCTGTTGGCGACCTGGATCTCCTGGAGCGACACCGACAGGCGACCGTCGAGAGCCTGCGCGAGCATCAGCAGCGCGGGCTCGGGCTTGGTCTGCTCGTCGATGATGGTGCTGATCACCTGGGTCAGGCCACGCTCGAGCTGGCGCACCTGCGAGACCGACGAGGTGAGGCTGACGTAGGCCATGCCGTTGCGCATCTGCTCGCTCAACGAGATCACGTCGTTGACCTGGCGCAGCTGGGCCGGCGTCAGGTCCGCTCGGTCACGGGCCTCGACGAGCTTGGCGCCGGCTTCGACGACTTCCTGCTGTGCCTCGTCGAGCTTGGGGTCGTTGATACCCACGGCCCGCGCGACGACCGCCGCGCGCTCGGCGGCGGCGAGGTAGTCGACAGCCGGGCCGAGGACGGTCACCTGGGACGCGCTGGCGGCGTAGTTGTCAGCCAGCTGCCGCTCGGTGTTCACCCGGAGACCGCCGAACGCCGCGGCCACGATGACCGGCACCGCGAGCACCAGGACGATCTTGCGACGCAGCGACCACTCGGACAGGTCCCACTTCGAGGGCTCCTCGCCGGGCGCGTACACCGGCTTGTCCCAGCCCCGCTCGGAAGTCTTCTCGCTCTTCTTGGAGAACAAGCGCCTGCTGGCGACCTGGTCGGTGGCAGCCGCCGCCGCGGCGCGTGCGGCCGCGATTCGGTCGGCCTTGCCGAGCCTGCTGGCCATCGGCGAAGAAGCCTTGCCGGAAGCTCTTGGAAGCCTGCCTTCGCGGACGCCTTCGCGATCGCCTTCTCGGCCGCCCTCGCGGTTCGCTTGGCCGCGCGCTGGTCGGCGCGAGCGGCCTTGTCGGCCTTCGCCTTGCTCATGCTGGCAGCCATGGGTGCAGCAACCTTCTGGGCAGCCTTCGAGGAGGTCGCCTCGCTGCGACGCTTGGAGAACATCTGGCCCCCGGGGGGTAGAGACACAGTTCGGGCACCACTGGCAGCCGGTGGGCTGGCCTGTGGTCAGGGGCACGTGGTATGTCCCGTCCGCAACACGCTAGGGACTTCCTGGCCTCCCTGTTCACGGTTCGGCGGAAGTGACCCCATCGGGTGGTCTGTTCTGGTCCGTTCGGACTATTCCCCGGGCTCTTCGCCGGGCTGTTCACCGGGCTGTTCACCGGTTTGGCCGGTCAGCGATCGCAGGGCCGTGGCGGCGAGCACCAGCTCCCCCGCGTCGTCGGTCGCGTCGAGATCGGCCACGGCCTCGATCACCCAGTCCCGGTGGCCGGCCGGATCCGCGACCGTCTGCCGTACCCGCCGCAGCCGGGCCGTCGTACCCTCCGGGGCCCCTGCCGGCTCACCCGACTCCTCGGGACCCATCCAGAAGTACGCCGGCCCCCGCGCGTCGGCGTCGGTGCCGATGGTCTGGTGCTCGGCGTAGTAGTCCTCGAGCGCGGCGTCCCAGCGCGATCGCGTCATCGCGACCTCGCGCGGCGGCTCGAACCGGTCGGCCGCAGCACGCTCGAGCCTGAGCAGCGCGTCGAGGTCGTCGCGCGCGCACGCGGCCACCCGGGCGAACATGGCGTTGCGCACCATCACCGTCAGCACGCGCTCCTGGGCCGACAGCGGCCGCGGTGGTGGCGGCGGCTCGTCCCGGTGGCCCAGCAGGTGTTCGAGCGCCTCGTCGGGGTGGCTGAGCGCCTCCCACTCGTCGATCAGCGAGGAGTCGGTCTGGCGGATGGTCTCCCCCAGCCACTCGACGAGCGACTCGAGGTCCGGGGAGCGGTGCGCATCGGGCACCGTCTGGCGCAGCGTGCGGTAGGCGTCGCTGAGGTAGCGCAGCACCAGGCCCTCCGACCTGGCGAGCTGGTAGCGGCGTACGAAGTCGGTGAACCCCATCGCCTGCTCCCACATCTCGCGCAGCACCGACTTGGGACCCAACGCGTCCTCGCGAAGCCACGGATGCGTCTGGCGGTACATCGCGTAGGTCGCCTCGAGCAGCTCCGCGAGCGGCTGCGGCCAGGTGACCTGGTCCAGCAGGGCCATCCGTTCCTCGTACTCGACCCCGTCGGCCTTGAGCTCGGCCACCGCCTCGCCGCGAGCGGCGTACTGCTGGGCCATCAGCACCTGTCGCGGCGCCTCGAGCACCGCCTCGACGACGCTGACGATGTCGAGGACGTAGGTCGGCGCCTCGACGTCGAGCACGTCGAACGCCGCCAGCGCGAAGTGTGCCAGCGGCTGGTTGAGGGCGAAGTCCTCGGGCAGGTCGACGGTGAGCACGTACCTGCGGCCGTGCTCGTCGGGCTCGTCGCGGCGGGTGACCGTGCCGGAGCGGACGAGCGACCTGGTCAGCCGCACCGCCCGCCGCGCCAGCCGCAGCTGCTGGCGGCGAGGCTCGTGGTTGTCGGTGAGCAGCCGGCGCAGGACGGGGAAGGCGTCCTCGGGCCGCGCCAGGACGTTGACGAGCATGGCGTTGTCGACGCGCATTCGAGAGGTCAGGCGCTCGGGCTCGCCGGCCACCAGCTTGTCGAAGGTCTGCTCGGTCCACACGACCGTGCCCTCCGGCGGCTTCTTGAGGTTCGGCTTGGACTTCTTCTTCGCCCTCTTCTCCGGGCTGAGTGCCTCGTTCTTCGCGTCGGACTTCGCCTTCGCCTTCTCGTTCTCGATCACGTGCTCGGGCGCCTGGACGACGACGAAACCGGACGTGTCGTAGCCCGCCCGGCCGGCGCGCCCGGCGATCTGCAGGAACTCCCGGGTCCGCAGGACGCGCTGGCGGTTGCCGTCGAACTTCGCCAGGCCGGTGAACAGCACCGTGCGGATCGGCACGTTGATACCGACGCCGAGGGTGTCGGTGCCGCAGATGACGGTGAGCAGCCCAGCCTGGGCAAGGGTCTCCACGAGGCGGCGGTACTTCGGCAGCATGCCCGCGTGGTGCACGCCGATGCCCGCCTTCACCAGGCGTTGCAGGATCTTGCCGAAGCCGGCGCCGAACCGGAAGGCGCCGATCTTCTCCGCGATGGCGTCCTTCTGCTCCCGGCTGATCTTGTCGAGGCCGCCCGCGAGCAGTCTGGTCGCGTGCTCGACCGCGGCCGCCTGGGTGAAGTGCACGACGTACGCCGGTGCCTGGCCGGTCGTGACCAGCTCCTCCACGGTCTCGTCGAGCGGATCGAGCGACCAGCTGAAGCTGAGCGGGACCGGCCGCTCGGCGTCCGCGACGACGGCGGTCTCGCGACCGGTACGCGCGGACAGGTCGGCCGCGATCTCCGAGATGTCGCCGAGCGTCGCCGACATCAGCACGAACTGGGCGTGGGGTAGCTCGAGCAGCGGCACCTGCCAGGCCCAGCCGCGGTCGGGCTCGCCGTAGTAGTGGAACTCGTCCATGACCACGAGCCCTACGTCGGCCTGCGCCCCCTCCCGCAGGGCGATGTTGGCCAGTACCTCAGCGGTGCAGGCGATGATCGGGGCGTCCGCGTTGACCGCGGCGTCGCCGGTCAGCATCCCGACGTCGTCTGCCCCGAAGACCTCGCAGAGCGCGAAGAACTTCTCGCTCACCAGCGCCTTGATCGGTGCGGTGTAGAACGACACCCGGCCGTCGGCCAGCGCTGCGAGGTGCGCGCCCGTCGCGACCAGCGACTTGCCCGACCCCGTCGGCGTCGCCAGCACCACGTTGTTCCCGCTGAGCACCTCCAGCAGCGCCTCGTCCTGGTGCGGGTAGAGCGTCAGCCCCTGCTCCCCCGCCCACTCGGCCAGCGTCAGGTACAAGGTGTCCGCGTCGTGCTCGTCCGGTACGACGAGACGGGGCACAGGCGCTGACACTCCGCCCCATTCAACAGCGGCGTTCGGTGGTTGAGGTGCAAGGCGCGCAGCGCGGCCACGAAACCACCCTGGCCGACCCTCGACGCAGGTCCGGTTACGGGGCTCGTGCCGAGCCAGTTCGTCGCTCCTCGACCACCGAACAGCTCAGCCCCGCGCCCGGGGATGCGCGGTCGCGAACACCTCACGCAGGTTGTCGACGGTGACCAGCGTGTAGACCTGGGTCGTCGTCACCGAAGCGTGCCCGAGCAGCTCCTGGACGACGCGCACGTCGGCGCCCCCGTCGAGCAGGTGGGTGGCGAAGGAGTGGCGCAGGGTGTGGGGCGACACGTCGGTGGTCACACCGGCGCGTTCGGCCGCCTTCACCAGGACCGTCCACGCGCTCTGGCGTGACAGCCGCCCGCCGCGGGCGTTGAGGAACAACGCCGGCGTCCCCTTCCCGGCCGCCACGAGGTCGGGACGCGCGCGGGTGAGGTAGTCGGCGACGGCGTCGACGGCGTACGAGCCCACCGGCACGATCCGCTCCTTGCCGCCCTTGCCGCGCAGCAGGACCGTGCGGTCGACGGTGTCGAGGTCGTCGACGTCGAGGCCGACGGCCTCCGAGATCCGCGCGCCGGTGCCGTAGAGCACCTCCAGCAGTGCCCGGTCGCGCATCGCCAGCGTCGTGCCGGCCGACCCCGCTGCCGAGAGGATCGCCTCCACGTCGGCCAAGGGCAGCGCCTTGGGCAGCCGCTTGGCGGGCGACGGAGGTCGTACGCCGGCCGCGGGGTCGGCCGTAGCCAGCCCGTCGCTCACGGCGAACTTGTGGAACCCCCGGACCGCCACGACCGTGCGCGCCGCCGATGTCGAGCTCAGCGGCGGGTGGTCCGCGTCCCCCTCTCGCAGCCGCACCAGGAACGCCGTCACCGTCGCCTCGTCGACCCGGTCGAGGTCGTCGATCTCACGCTGGGCGAGGAACAGCTGGTAGCGCCGCAGGTCGCGCCGGTACGACGTCAGCGTGTTGGCCGCGAGCCCGCGCTCGATGGTGAGGTGGTCGAGGTAGGTGCGGACGGCAACCGTGATTCCGCCCTGCCCGTCGCGCACGCGCCCACCCTAGGCGACGCGCGAGCATCCCCCCGCTGGTTGAGGAAGGCGCGCTGCGCCTGTCACGAAACCACGGTGAGGATCCGCATGTCGCCGTCCGGTCTCCGTGACGGTTCGCTGCGCGACCTCCTCGACCGGCGGTGCGTGCGACGCCTGCTCGGACCGGGTGGGTAGCGTCGCTGCGCCCTCCTCGCCACGGCCGGCTTGAGGAAGGCGCGCCTGTCACGAAACCGGTGAAGGTCCGCGGTCCGGTACCGGGGTTTCGTGACGGGCCTGACGGCCCTCCTCAACCAACGAGCCGCCGCTGGTCGAGGAAGGCGCTGCTAGCGAGGTCCGCGGTCCGGTACCGGGGTTTCGTGACGGGCCTGACGGCCCTCCTCGACCAACGAGGCCGCCGCTGGTTGAGGAAGGCGCGCCAGCGCCTGTCACGAAACCCGGTGAGAGGTCCGCGGTCCGGTACCGGGGTTTCGTGACGGGCCTGACGGCCCTCCTCAACCAACGAGGCCGCCGCTGGTTGAGGAAGGCGCGCCTGTCACGAAACCCGGTGAGAGGTCCGCGGTCCGGTACCGGGGTTTCGTGACGGGCCTGACGGCCCTCCTCGACCAACGAGGCCGCCGCTGGTTGAGGAAGGCGCGCCAGCGCCTGTCACGAAACCCGGTGAGAGGTCCGCGGTCCGGTGACCGGGTCTCGTGACGGTCGCTGCGCGACCTCCTCGACCAACGAGGCCGCCGCTGGTTGAGGAAGGCGCGCGGCCTGTCACGAAACCCGGCGCGTGAGAGCCCGCTCCTACAGGCCCGCCGTCACCGGGGTTCTGCGTCGACGGGCCTCGTGACGGCCTGCGGCCCTCCTCGACCAACGGCGCCCGGCTCAGGCGATGGCGTCTTCCAGCGAGACGGCTTCGATGCCGACGGCTTGGCCGACGGGGGTGTTGGTGAGCTGGCCGGCGTGGGTGTTGAGGCCCAGGGCCAGGCTGTGGTCCTCGCGGCAGGCCTGTTGCCAGCCCTTGTCGGCCAGCGCGACCGCATAGGGCATGGTGGCGTTGGTCAGGGCATAGGTGGAGGTGTTGGGCACCGCGCCGGGCATGTTGGCCACGCAGTAGAAGATCGAGCCGTGCACCGGGTAGGTCGGGTCGGCGTGGGTGGTGGCATGGGTGTCCTCGAAGCAGCCACCCTGGTCCACCGCGATGTCGACCAGCACACTGCCGGGCTTCATCCGCGAGACCAGCTCGTTGCTCACCAGCTTCGGAGCCGCCGCACCCGGGATCAGCACCGCCCCGATCACCATGTCGGCCTCCATCACCTGCTGCTCGATCGCCAGCCGCGAGGAGGCGATCCCGTGCACCCGGTTGTTGTAACGCCAAAACGACATCCGCAGCTTGTCCAGGTCGGTGTCCAACAACGTCACATCCGCGCCCATCCCCAACGCGATGTTGGCGGCGTTCTGCCCCGAGACACCGGCACCGATGATCACCACCTTCGCGTTCGCCACCCCACCGACCCCACCCATCAGCACCCCACGGCCGCCCTGGGCCTTCATCAGCGAGTACGCACCGACCTGCGGCGCCAGACAGCCCGCCACCTCCGACATCGGATACAGCAGCGGCAGCCCACCCGAGGGCAGCTGCACCGTCTCATAGGCGATCGCGGTCACCTTGCGGTCGATCAGCTCGGTGGTCAACGGCTTGTCGGCCGCCAGGTGCAGATAGGTGAACAGCGTCAGCCCCTCCCGCATCCGCGGATACTCCTCGGCCATCGGCTCCTTGACCTTCAACACCAGGTCGACCCCACCCTCGGTACCCCAGGCATCCTCCGCCGTCGGCACGATCCTCGCCCCCGCCCCGACGTACTCCTCATCACTGATCGAGGACCCCACCCCCGCACCACGCTCGATGAACACCTCATGACCATGACTGGCCAGCTCATGCACCCCGATCGGCGTGATCGCCACCCGGTACTCATGGTTCTTGACTTCCTTCGGAACACCGACCTTCACCTGGGCTCACGCTCCTCGTCGAATGTAGGGCCGGGACGACCATATCCACGCCGGCGCCGCCTAGGATCACCGCGTGGCGGAGTACTTGCGGATCGGTGAGGTCGCCCAGGCCGTCGGCGTCAGCGTCGACACGCTGCGTCGATGGGAGGCCAACGGCACCGTCGAGTTCGAGCGTCGTGGCAACCAGCGGGTGCTCCGGGCCGACCGGCTCGCCGCTCTCACGGCGTCCGCCAGTGGCCCCGACAAGACCTCCAGCGCCCGCAACCGCTTCCACGGCGTGGTCGTCGGCATCACCCGCGACCGCGTGATGGCCCAGGTCGAGATGGTGTGCGGCGAGTTCCGGGTGGTCTCGCTGATGAGCCGCGAGGCGGCCGACGAGCTCGGCCTCGAGGTCGGCAAGCACGCCACCGCCGTGATCAAGTCGACCAACGTGATCGTCGAGGTCTGAGCCGGCGATGAGTGTCTCGGGCACCGTCGCCGAGTGGTACGACGAGGACGGCTGGGGGGTGCTCCACAGCGACGCCACGCCAGGCGGCTGCTGGGTGCACATCTCGGACGTCCGCGGTCCCCTCGGACCCCTCGCGGTGGGCTCGACCGTTGAGTTCGACTTCGAGGCGGCCGACCAGGACGGCTTCCGCTTCCGTGCCCTCGTGGTCGTCCCCGAGGGCGTAGATCCTGATGACGACAGGACCGTGCACGGCAGGCCCGGGGACGCCTACTCCTCGTCGCTCACGATCACCTTCGAGGACCCCGAGTCTGCCGGCCACCTGAAACTCGACGCCACCTAGGTATTACCTAGGCAATGTGGTTCGATACGGCGCATGGGCACGACGCCCGCTTCGCACCCTCGCTGCCGGTATCGCTCGCCATCGCCCTGCTCGCCGGCTGCGGCGGCGACGACAGCGACTCCGCGGACGGCGACGGACAGCGACGGCACCACCTCACCGTGTACGCCGCCGCGTCGCTCACCAAGACGTTCGAAGCCATCGGCGCCGAGTTCGAGGAGCAGCACGACGGCGTGACCGTCGAGTTCAGCTTCGGGGGCTCCTCCGACCTGGTGGCCCAGATCCAGGAGGGTGCGCCGGCCGACGTCTTCGCCTCGGCCGACACCGCCAACATGGACAAGCTCACCGCCGAGGACCTCCAGGCCACCGACCCGCAGAACTTCGCCAGCAACACCCTCGAGATCGCCGTACCGCCGGACAACCCGGCCGGCGTCGCGTCGTTCGCCGACCTGGCCAAGGACGGCGTCAACGT
This sequence comes from uncultured Actinomycetota bacterium, assembly GCA_963758885.1. GTDB lineage: Bacteria > Actinomycetota > Actinomycetes > Propionibacteriales > Nocardioidaceae > Nocardioides. Next base: position 206,297 of record CAVWXS010000028.1, on the reverse strand, counting down.
CGTCGTGTGCGCCCCCGAAGTGCCCTGCGGCGCCGCGGCGGTGAAGGTCGAGGACGCCACGGGCGTCGACATCGAGCCGGTCAGCGAGGAGCAGTCGGTCACCGACGTACTGGCCAAGGTCACCTCGGGCGAGGCCGACGCCGGGCTGGTCTACGTGACCGACGTGATCGCCGCCGGCGACGACGTGCAAGGCATCCCGTTCCCGGAGTCGGCCGAGGCCGTGAACACCTACCCGATCGTGGCGCTGAAGGACGCCGCCGCCGGCGACCTCGCGCAAGAGTTCGTCGACCTGGTCCTCAGCGACACGGGCCAGACAGATCCTGCAGGATGCCGGGTTCGCGTCCGCGAGTTGAGTAGGCCCAGTGAGGCGGGCCGTGTGAGCGGACAGGCGACCAGACAGCGGCCGGTCGACCTGCCGCGGTGGGTCTACGTGCCGGCCCTGCTCGGCGCGGCGTTCGTGCTGCTCCCGCTGGTCGCGATCGTGGCCAAGGTCGACTGGCCGCACTTCTTCGACCTGATCACCTCCGAGGACTCCCGGGCAGCGCTGTGGCTGAGCCTGCGCACCTGCGTGGCGAGCACCCTGGCGTGCATCGTGGTCGGGGTGCCGATGGCGATGGTGCTGGCCCGGTCGGAGTTCCGGTTCCTCGGTGTGCTCCGCTCCTTGGTCCTGCTCCCGCTCGTGCTGCCTCCGGTCGTCGGGGGCCTGGCGCTGCTCTACACCTTCGGCCGACGTGGGCTCCTCGGCGAGTCGCTCGACGCGCTCGGCGTCCAGATCGCGTTCTCGACGATCGCCGTGGTGATGGCCCAGACCTTCGTCGCGCTGCCCTTCCTCGTCGTCAGCCTCGAGGGCGCGCTGCGCACCGCCGGCGACCGCTACGAGGTCGCCGCCGCATCGCTGGGAGCCTCGCCCACCACCGTGTTCCGCCGGATCACGCTTCCCCTGGTGATGCCGGGCCTGATCTCCGGCTCGGTGCTCGCCTTCGCGCGTGCGCTGGGCGAGTTCGGCGCCACCATCACCTTCGCCGGCAGCCTCCAGGGCCGCACGCGCACCCTCCCCCTCGAGATCTACCTGCAGCGCGAGACCGACGCCGACGCCGCCGTCGCTCTCGCCCTGGTCCTGCTCGTCGTCGCGGTCGTGGTGATCGGCTTCGCCCGCCAGGGACGAGGTGCCCTGTGACGTCCAGCTCAGTCGCGAGCGTCCCGAGCGCGACGTCGAGGTCGCGATCGAGGTCGCGCGACGGCGAGACCCTCGCCCTGCTCGGTCCCAACGGCTCGGGCAAGTCGACGCTGCTGGCCGTCCTTGCCGGTCTGGTGCGCCCGGCCACCGGCCGGGTGGTGCTCGACGGCGAGGCGCTCACCGATGTCGGCCCCGGTCGCCCCGGCACGATGGTCGCCCCGCACGCCCGGCGTACGGCGCTGCTCGGCCAGGACGCCTTGCTCTTCCCTCACCTCGACGCACTGGAGAACGTCGCGTTCGGGCCTCGCAGCAGCGGCACTTCCCGCGAGTACGGCGCGCGCGGACGCCCAGCGCTGGCTCGACGAGGTCGGCGTCGGCGACCTCGCCGCACCGGCGGCCTCGGCAGCTCTCCGGCGGCCAGGCCCAACGGGTGGCGGTTGCCCGCGCCCTCGCGGCGGACCCTCGGGTGCTCCTGCTCGACGAGCCGATGGCCGCCCTCGACGTGGCCGTGCAGCCGGCCCTGCGCCAGGTGCTGCGGCGGGTGCTCGCCGACCGCACCGCGATCGTCGTCACCCACGACCCCCTCGACGCGCTGCTGCTCGCCGACCGGGTGGTGGTGCTCGAATCGGGCCGGGTGGTCGAGCAGGGTCCGAGCCGCGACGTGCTGGCGCGCCCGCGCAGCGCCTTCGCCGGCCGGCTGGCGGGGCTGAACCTGGTGCGTGGCACGTGGCATCGACGACGCCGTACGGACGGCGGCGACTGGTGGTCCACGGCCTCGTCGAGGGCGACGCGCCCGCCGAGGGCGAGCCGGCCATCGCCGCGTTCCGGCCACAGGCCGTCGCCGTCTACCGCGAGGAGGTGCACGGCAGCCCGCGCAACGCCTTCTCCGTCACCGTGACCGAGGTCGAACCGCGAGGGGACCTCGTCCGTGTGCACGCCGGCGACCTGGCCGCCGACGTCACGGTCCAGGCGGCCGCCGACCTCGAGCTTGTCGAGGGCAGCCGGGTCACCTTCACCGTCAAGGCCACCGAGATTCGGTCTACGGCCTGTGACCACCGATTCGTCAGAGGCCAGCCCGCGCGGAGGACCCGTCAGACCGCTGACGAATCGGTGCTCGCAACGTCCTCGACCGCGCGCAGCACCCGCAGCGCGTTGCGACACGTCAGCTTGCCGAGGTCCTCGGCCGACCAGCCCCGGTCGGCGAGGGCCTCGAGCAGGTTCGGGTAGCGGCTGACGTCCTCCAGCCCCTCAGGCAACGTGGTCACGCCGTCGTAGTCGCCCCCGAGCCCGACATGGTCGATCCCAGCCACGTCGCGGACGTGCTCGACGTGGGCGACCACGTCGGCGAGCGTCGCCGCCGGCGGCGGGTCGACGCGCTCCAGGTCGTCGAGGAACGGCTCGAACCGCGCCAGCTCCTTCGGCTCGATCCCCGCGTCCCGTGCGGCGTCCTCGGCCGCGAGGGCCCAGTCGCGGTTGGCCTGGGACACGAACCGGGGCACGAACGACACCATGCAGAGCCCGCCGCGGCGCGCCATGGTCGTCAGCACGTCGTCGGGAACGTTCCGTGGGTGGTCGACCAGTGCGTACGCCGAGGAGTGGGAGAAGATGACCGGCGCCGACGAGACGTCCAGCGCGTCGCGCATGGTCTCCGCGCTCACGTGCGACAGGTCGACCATCATCCCGAGCCGGTTCATCTCGGCGACCACGCCCCGGCCCACGTCGTTGAGCCCGCCCAGGACCCGCTCGTCGGTGGCCGAGTCGGCCCAGGCCACGTTGTCGTTGTGGGTCAGGGTCAGGTACCTCACCCCGAGCCGGTGGTACATCCGCAGCACCGCGAGCGACCCGTCGATCTGGTGGCCACCCTCCGCGCCCAGCAGCGAGGCCACCCTCCCGAGCTGCCAGGCCGCCTCGACCTCGTCGGCCGTCGTCGCCAACGCCATCCGGTCGGCGTACCGCTCGATCATCCGGTACGCCGCGTCCACCTGCTCGAGGGTCGTGCTGACCGCCTCGGGTCCCATCGTGGAGGGCACGTAGACCGACCAGAACTGCGCGCCCACTCCACCCTCGCGCAGTCGCGGCAGGTCGGTGTGGACGAGGCCGTCCTGTCGCTCGCCGATGTCGACCGCGTCGAAGTCGTAGTTGTGCCGGTGACGGAGCGCCCAGAGCAGGTCGTTGTGCCCGTCGACGACGGGATGGTCCCGCAGCAGGTCCGGGACGGAGGCCCTCACACCGGGGTCCCCGCGGAGTTGTTCGGCGGAGGAGCGAAGCGGGGGAGCGAAGAACTCCGTGGGGTGGTCATAGTTGGTCCCGTCTTCGCAGGGCGTCGTAGGCCAGCACGGCGACCGCGATCGGCTCCTCGGTGACCCGGCCGTCGAGCACGGCCTCGACGAGGTCGTCGACGGGCACCCACAGCATCTCCATCGCGGCCTCCTCGTGCTCGAGCGCGAAGTCGCCGCGGACGCTGCGCTCAGCCCTCGGGCCAGGAAGAACACGTGCCGCTCGGCCGTGATGCCGGCCGACGGCCACAGCGCGAACAGCTGCCGCCAGTCCGAGGCCTCGAGCTCGACCTCCTCGAGCAGCTCGCGCTTCGCCGTCTCGAGCGGGTCCTCGCCATCGGCGTCGCGCAGGCCGGCCGGCAGCTCGAGGTAGGTGCCGGAGGCCGGATGGCGGTACTGGCGCACGCACGCCACCCGCTCGTCGTCGTCGACGGCCAGGACGATGACGGCGCCGGGGTGCTCGAAGACCCACCGGTCGAAGGTGTCCGCGTCGGGTTCGCCGGGGGCACGGATCGAGTCCTTGCGGAGCGCCACGATCCAGTCGTCGCGGTAGAGGTCCGCACTGGCCACCACGGGCCACGAGCCCGCTGTGTCCGGTGGCAGTCGACGCCGAGCTCATGCGCGGACGCTACCGTGGCCAACGTGACCGCCGCCACTTCGCCGACGCCCTGGCCAGCCTGACGCGCGAAGAGGCCGAGGAGCGTGCCGCGCTGATCGAGGTCGACCGCTACGACGTGGCGATCGACCTCAGGGGCCTCTTCGAGGGTGAGATCCTGGAGGCCACCTCGACCGTCACCTTCCGCTGCCGCCGGCCCGGCTCGAGCACCTTCGTCGACTGCACGGCGGAGATCCGCCACGCAACCCTGAACGGCGTGCCCCTCGACCCCGCGACGGCCGAGCGCGGTCGGCTGCCGCTGCCCGAGCTCCAGGCCGACAACGTCCTCGTCGTCGCGTCGGCACAGTCCGACACCGGCACCGCCCACGGCATCAAGCGCACCGTCGACCCCAGCGACAAGAACGTCTACCTCTGGACCAGCTTCGAGCCCGACATGGCCCGCCGCGCCTTCGCCAACTTCGACCAGCCCGACCTCAAGGCCGTCCACGGCTTCACGGTCAGCGCACCCGAGACCTGGACGGTGCTCAGCAACTCGCGACACACGTCGATCGACGCCCTCGCCGACGGCGGGCGGTTGTGGACCTTCGAGGACACCCCGCGCCTGTCGACGTACGTCACCGTTGTGAACGCCGGCCCTTTCTACGAGCTGCGCGACCAGCGCGGCGGCTACGACCTGGGGCTCTTCTGCCGCCAGTCGCTCAAGGCCCAGCTCGACCGCGACGCCCCCGAGCTGTTCCTGCTCACCGAGCAGGGCCTGGCCTGGTTCGGCGAGAAGTTCGGGGCGCCGTTCGCCCAGGACAAGTACGACCAGGTCTTCGTGCCCGACATGGGTGGCGCGATGGAGAACTGGGGCTGCGTCACCTGGGGCGACGGCGTGCTGCTGCGCGGCACCCCGACCTATGACCAGCGCCGCCGGATCGCGCTGATCCTCCTGCACGAGATGGCCCACATGTGGTTCGGCGACCTGGTCACCATGAAGTGGTGGGACGACCTCTGGCTCAACGAGGCGTTCGCCTCATGGGCCGCCACCTGGGCCGCCGTCGGGGCGACGCGCTACACCGACTGCTGGGCCGGCTACCTCGCGGCCGACAAGCAGGAGGGCTACCGCGTCGACCTGGGCCCGCCAGTCACCCGATCCGCGGCGACGTCCCCGACGTCTCGCAGGCGATGGCCAACTTCGACGCGATCTCCTACCACAAGGGGCAGGCGGTGCTACGCCAGCTGAGCGCGTACGCCGGCGACGACGCGTTCGTCGAAGGCCTCCGGGCCTACTTCCGCAACCACGCGTGGGGCAACACCCGGCTCGAGGACCTCACCGGCGCGATCGGCGCCGCCTGCGGCGAGGACCTCACCGGCTGGCAGAAGGACTGGCTCGACCGTGCCGGCACCGACACCTTGACCCTGACGGGCGCCCCGGCCAGTGGCGGCTCCGGGCGGAGGGCCCCCACGGTGAGAGCGCGAGGTCCCACCGTCTCGACATCGGCTGCTACGCCGTCGACGGCGACTCCCTGCGACACGTGGGCGACGTCGCGGTCCGCACCTCCGGCGGGGAGACCGAGGTCGACCTGCCGGCCTGCGACCTGCGTCTGGTCAACGACCACGACCTGACGTTCGCAGCCGCCCGGCCCGACCCGGCCTCCCTCGAGCTGATGCTCACGCACGCCGGTCGGCTCCCCGACGCCGTCTCCCGTTCGCTGGCGGTCGCCACTGCCTACGACATGCTGGTCAAGGGCGAGCTCAGCGCCGAGGAGACCCTGACCTGCATCCTCGGGGTGCTCGAGACCGAGCAGGTCGCGGGCGTCGTCGAGCCCTTCCTCCGGCTCGCCGGACTCGTCGCGGGCAAGTACACCCCCATCGAGGAGATCCTCGAACGCCGCCAGCAGGTCGCCGACCGCGCCGCCGTGCTCGCGGCCAACCCCGACCTCCGCACCGGCGCGCTGCAGTCACTCGCCGCCAACGCCGTCACCGCCGAGCACTTCGCGCAGCTCGACGAGGCGGCTGCACGACGACTTCGCACTGGCGTGGCGGGTCCAGGCGACCCGCGCCGCGCGCGGCGGCTACGACCCCGAGGCCGTCGAGCGGCTGCTCGAGCGCGATCCCGACCCCGACGCCGCCGTCAACGCCCTGATCGTGCGCGCCTCCCGCAACCTGCCCGAGGCCAAGGAGGAGGCCTGGCACGCGCTGTACGTCGACCAGTCGGTACCCGGCGGCCCGTCCATGGGCCAGATGATCCGCGCCTTCTGGCGGCCCGAGCAGCGCGACGTGCTGCTGCCCTTCACCTACCGCTACCTCGAGGAGATCCCCGCCCTCGCCGGCGGCGGCATGCTCAAGGTCTTCGCGCTGGTGCTCGGCATGTTCCCCGAGGTCGGCACCCCCGACTTCCTGGAAAGGGCTCAGACGATGGCCCGCGCCGACGGCACCGACCCGATGGTCCGTGCAGCCCTGCTCGGCGGCGTCGACACCCTGGTCCGCGAGCTGCGGGCCCGCGGCGAGCTCGACTGAGGCCCGATACCCCCTCGGACGACTCAGTCCTTGGCTGGCCCGGAGGCCTTGCGTCCCCACGTGGAGATCGTCATGAATGCCACATCCACCGTGTCGTTGGCCACCACCCAGGAGGTGAGCTCGTCGAAGTCCTGTTCGCTAGAGAGCCCTCCCCGGAGCACCACTGGCCTGAGCTGCGCCATGGAGTGGCCCACGAACGTTTCTGCGGGACCCCGCCTCCCACCGGGTGTCCACGGTAGGTGGCGTCGACCTCGTCGATGACGATCCAGCCGCCCGTTCTGACCCACTCGACTGCCTTCGACACCACGACAGCGGTCACATTGCTCAGTCCTCCGGTCAGGATGCCTTCTGGCCCCAGGCGGAGACGGTCATCAAGGCGATGTCCACCACGTCGTTGGAACTCATCCAAGCGTCGAGCTCGGCGAGCTCCTTGTCGGTAGTGAGCCCGCTCCGGACCATCGCCGGCCCCAGCTGCACCATCGACTCTCGGAAGGTCTCCGGTAGCGGGCCACCGCCTCCTACAGGGTGCCCACGGTAGGTCGCGCGCACCCGCGAGAGGCCGACCTCCTTGAGAAGCATCGGGAGCTGGCGGCCGAAGTCGTTGTCGGTGCCGATGAACTGACTCAAGGCGTCCATGATCAGGGCACCGGTGCGTCGCAACTCCGCAAGTGGCGACGTGCGAGACGGTGCAAAGTCGACCTCGTCGATCACGAGCCAGCCGCCCGGCCTGAGCCAATCGTTGATCCTCAACACGACTTCGCGGCCGTGAGGAAGGTGCTCGAGCACAGCTCGCGCATGGATCAGGTCGAACGAGCCGGGCGTGAACTCGCCGGTCCGCACGTCGTGCTCGAGCGGGTGGAGATTCTCGATGTCGGCCGGCAGGTAGGCGATATTGAGATCGGTGGCGACGACCTCACCATCGGGCACACGACCGGCCAGCCAGCGTGCCACGGACCCAGCACCGGCGCCGATCTCCAGGCAGCGCCACTCCGGAGAGATCTCCAGGGCGTCGAGAGTTGCCAAGGTGTGCTGGTCGCACACGCTCTGCACGAGCTCCAAGCGACGCCGGCCGTGTTCGAGAGCGTCGAGCCCACTGCTGGTGTACCCCTTCTCACCGGCCCGATCGGTCACGATGCCCCCTCGCCGCGCCCAGCAGTCGTCTGTTGCGGTTGTGGGGATGGTAAGCGCCCGTGGCATTGGTAACAAGGGCACCCGAGGTCGCCGTCAAGCTCGGTACTGGATCGAGACGCTGCTGACGACCTGCGTGCTGGATGCGCTGGAGCGCAGTTGGCCGCCCGACTCGAGTCAGCCCGCGGCTTCTCGCTCTTTGGCGTCGAGGTTGGCCGCGATCTCCTCGTGGACGTACTCGTCGTCGGCGCCCACAGGATCGGCAGCGAGCTCGCGCATCACCGCCAGTGCCTCGTCGTACCTGCCCAGCGTGCGCAACGTGCGACCCACGCACCAGCGGGCCACCAGCCGGGCGGAGTGGTCGTCGACCTCAGCCCTCACCTCTACGGCTCGCAAGAACACCGCCAGGGCCAGATCGGGGTGCCCGGAGTCATGCAAGTCCCACCCGAGGTTGTTGAGGATCGACCCGAGCCAACGGCGTACCTGCGGGTCGTCCGACGCCTCGACCTCGGCCAGAGCCCGCTCGTCGATCGCCCTGGCTGCGTCGGGCCCGCCGACGGCACCGGCCGAGATCGCCTGCATGTGCAGCGCGTCGACAGCCAACCCGCCGACGCCGGCTTCCGTGGCCAGACGGTGGGCTTCGACGAAGTACGGCGCCGCGCCTGCCGGATCGCCCGTGGAGCTCAGCACCCGGCCCCGCTCGATGGCCAGCCGGGCCTGCGCGTACGGCATCCCGTCGAGCCCGGCGGAGGCCACCTCGTCGAGCACGCGACTCGCTTCGTCGAAGTCGCCCGCCAACCCGGTCGCCCGGGCCTGCTGGGTGCGCAGCACCGCCGACTCGCCCGCCTCGGTCGCGTCGTCTGCGGCGCTCCGGAAACGCTCGGCGGTCGCGGCGGGGTCGGAGAAGTCCCAGGTGTCGAGCAGACGCTGCTCGACCGACCTAGGGTCAGTCATCCACCGGCTCGCGCCTCAGTCCCGTCTCGTCGATCGGGAAGCGCTCGGCCTTCTGCCGCTCCAGGGCCGCACCGACGAGACCCGCGAACAGCGGGTGCGGACGTGTCGGCCTCGACCGGAGCTCGGGGTGCGCCTGCGTCGAGACGTAGTACGGGTGCACCTCGCGCGGCAGCTCCGCGAACTCCACGAGGTCGAGGTCGGGATTGGTGCCCGAGAACACCAGGCCCGCGGCCTGGAGCTGTTCGCGGTAGTGGTTGTTGACCTCGTAGCGGTGGCGGTGCCGCTCGTCGACGCGCGCCTGCCCGTAGGCGTTGCGCACGATCGTCCCCGCCTGCAGCTCGGCGGGGTAGAGGCCGAGCCGCATCGTGCCGCCGAGGTCACCGGCCCCGTCGACGTACGCCTTCTGCTGCTCCATGGTCGCGATCACCGGCTCGGGGCAGTCGGGGTCGAACTCCGTCGAGGCGGCCTTCTCCAGTCCGGCGACGTTGCGGGCGTACTCGATCACCATGCACTGCAGCCCCAGGCAGAGCCCGAGCGTCGGGATGCCCTGGGTGCGCGCGTAGGTCAGCGCGCCGATCTTGCCGTCGAGGCCGCGGACGCCGAAGCCACCTGGCACGCAGATGGCGTCCACGTCGTGCAGCATCCGGTGGGCGCCCGCCGGCTCGGAGCACTCGTCGGAGGCGACCCAGCGGATGTGGACCTTGGTGTCGTGGGCGAATCCTCCGGCGTTGAGGGCCTCGGCCACCGAGAGGTAGGCGTCGTGGAGGTCGACGTACTTGCCGACCAGCGCGACCGTGACGTCCTCCTTCGGGTGGTGGACCTTGCGCAGCAGGTCGTCCCAGGTCGTCCAGTCGACGTCGCGGAACGGTAGGTCGAGGCGGCGCACGAGGTAGGCGTCGAGACCCTCGCGGTGCAGCACCTTGGGGATGTCGTAGATGGACGGCGCGTCGGCCGCGGTGACCACGGCCTCCTCGTCGACGTCGCACATCAGCGAGATCTTGCGCTTGATGCCGTCGGGGATCTCCCGGTCTGCGCGGCAGACGATCGCGTCGGGCTGGATGCCGATCGAGCGCAGCGCGGCCACGGAGTGCTGCGTCGGCTTGGTCTTCAGCTCGCCGGACGGGCCGATGTAGGGCACCAGCGAGACGTGCAGGAAGAAGCAGTTGTCGCGGCCGATGTCGTGGCGGACCTGGCGCGCCGCCTCGAGGAACGGCAGCGACTCGATGTCACCGACCGTGCCGCCGATCTCGGTGATCACCACGTCGACGTCGGGCGAGCCCATCGCCCGGATGCGGTCCTTGATCTCGTTGGTGATGTGGGGGATCACCTGGACGGTGTCACCGAGGTAGTCGCCGCGGCGCTCCTTGGCGATCACGCTGGAGTAGACCTGCCCGGTGGTGACGTTGGCGATCTGGCTCAGGTCGGTGTCGAGGAACCGCTCGTAATGACCGATGTCGAGGTCGGTCTCGGCGCCGTCGTTGGTGACGAACACCTCGCCGTGCTGGAACGGGTTCATCGTGCCGGGGTCGACATTGAGGTAGGGATCGAGCTTCTGCATGGTGACCCTGAGGCCACGAGAACGCAGCAGGCGCCCGAGAGAGGAGGCCGTGAGGCCCTTGCCGAGAGACGAGGCGACGCCCCCGGTCACGAACACGTGCTTGGTGGGCGCTTGCTTCACGGAGTTCCATCCTACCCGAGAGGGATCGCGCCATCGGCGCCCGACGCTCCGAACGAACCGCCGGGTGTCGAGATGGCCTGCACGAGCGCCAAGATGGCGGCCACCCGTCCGGCCGGTGTGTCGGTGCCGTCGACCGTGGTCACGGCCCGCAGCGGCGGCTCGGCGCGCAGTGCGGCGATGCTCTCATCGCCCGTGGGCCCGGCCACCACCACGCCTCGCGCGACGGCCGCGAGACCGGCGACGATGCCGCTCAGCACGGGCTGCTCGACGTCCGACCCGGCGACCACCAGGACCATCGGCGCGACGTTGGGGTCGCCTTCGGCCTGGTCATCTGTCTGGTCATCTGCCTGGTCATCGGCCTGGGCCATCATGCCGGCGCCCTGGAGGCTGGCGCGCAGCGAGGCGACCTTGGCCGGCTCCATGGCGGTCGACCGCTTCTTCGCCGCGACCGCCTTGCCGATCAGCTGGCCGATGCGGTCGTAGGTCGTCGCGTCGGGCGTCACGACGTCAGCGCCGAGCTGTTCGACCAGCTGGAGGCCCAGGGTGTCGACGAGCGACTTGTCGCCGGCGTCGACGAGCGAGCGCTTCAGCGCGTACGTCGCCAGGACCTGAGTGCCGGCCGCGCGGACCTCGACCTCGAGAGCCTCAACCACGTCAGGGTCGGCGCCCGGAAGCGTCAGCAGCGAGACCGCGTGACCGTGCAACCGACCGGCGTAGAGGGTGGGTGCTGCGCTCCCGGCGAACGCGTCGGCGTACGCCGCTCTGGCCAGCGCCTGCGGGTCGACGTCGGGCTTCTCCGGAGGTGGGGCGGCCTGCGACGGGGTGCGCCCGATGTCGCTGAGCGGGCCACCGCCGAGTGCGATGCCGGCCGCCAGGGCCGTCACGATCGCCACGAACGTGATGAGGAGCCGACGGATCACGACACCCGCCCCTGCAGGCTCTCGAAGGCGTCGTGCAGCCACGCCCAGATGTCCTGCGCCCACTCCTGCCCCACCGGCGTCGACGCGATGGCCGCGGCCACGGCGACCACGCACACCAGCAGGGCGAGCAGTACGTGGCGAGGCCGTACGCGGCCGGAGTACAGCATCGGGACGGCGCCGGCGTCGACCATCCGGGACCCGACCTTGAGCCGGGTGAGGTAGGTGCTCGCCAGACCTGAGCGCCCACGGTCGAGGAACTCCTCGAGCGTGGCTCGCGAGCCGACCGACACGATCACCCGGGCGTCGGCCGCGTCGGCGAGGAGCAGCGCGGCGTCCTCGGCGGAAGCCGTGGTCTCGAGGCGAAGAGGACGCGCGCCGAGGCGTTCGAGCCGTTCGACGGCGTCGCGCGCCGCCCCTGGTTCGACGACCATCACCACGTCTCGCGCAGCCTTGACCGCCTTGGCGCTCGGGGGGTCGACCGCGGCCGACACGACCACGACGTGCGGCTTGAAACCGGCGGCGACCAGGGCGTCCGCTCCCGCGTCCACCCCGATGAGGACGGGGTCCTGCTCGTTGATGAACGGCTTGAGGCCCTTGCGACGGGCGGCGAGCTCGCGCGGGTCGCTGACGACCACCACCGGCCGACCGGTCATCGTCGTCTGCAGGGTCGGCAGACCGGAGCCGTGGAGCAGCAGGTCCTGCTCGCGGCGCAGGAACTCGCTGCTGTTGTGGGTGAAGCTCTGCAGCTGGCTCACCATGCCGCGCCGGGCGGCCCCCATCTCGACCGCGATCGCCGCGGCGTCGAGCACGCGGCCCGTGGCGACGGCGCGCTCGCCGAGGTACAGGGTCCCTTCGTGCACGCGGACGGCAGCGCCGTCCTTCACGGCCGCCATGTCCGTCAGCGCCGATGCGATCGACGAGGAGGATGCCCGCCGCGGCGAGCACGTCGGGCCCGAGGTTGGGGTAGCGCCCCGAGATCAGGTCGCTGGCGTCGACGACCGCCGCGACACGGGCCTCCACCAGCGACTGGGCGAGCGCCTTGTCGAGGTCGAGGACGTCGAGGACCGCCACATCGCCGGGGCGCAGTCGCGGCAGCAACGTGGCGATCCGGCGGTCAACGCGGGCGGTTCCGTGGACGCCGGGCAGCACCTCTGAGGGACGTCGGCGAGAAGGGCGGGTCGTGGTCTTCATCCCGGCCCATGCTGTCAAGCGGGAACGTCATGTCCCGGCAGCGTCCCCGGCGAGCCGCACCGAATTCAGGCCAGGGCGCGGCTCGGCGCCGCGGACTCCAGCAGCTCGCGGGCGTGAGCCAGCCCGGTGTCGGAGGAGTCCAGGCCGGCGAACATCCGCGACAGCTCGCGCTCCCGGGCGTCCGGTTCCAACACGGTCAGGCCCGACGTGGTGACGCTGCCGTCGCTGGACTTCTCCACCACGACGTGCCGGTCGGCGTACGCCGCCACCTGAGGCAGGTGGGTGACGACCAGCACCTGCGCACTCTTGGCGAGCTCGGCCAGCCGCCGGCCGATCTCCACCGCGGCCCGGCCACCGACCCCGGCGTCCACCTCGTCGAACACGAACGTCGGCACCGGGCTGGTCCCGGCCAGCGCGACCTCGACCGCCAGCATCACGCGGGACAGCTCGCCGCCGGACGCGCCCTTGGCGAGCGGCCGCGCCGGAGATCCGGTGTTGGCAGCGAGCCGGAGCTCGACCTCGTCCACACCGGCGGTCCCGAACCGCAGCCACTGCTTGCCGATCCTCAAAGCTCCGGGCGAGTCGGCGTCCACCTCGTGCTGCCGCACCTCGACGGTCAGCCGGGCGTCGGGCATCGCCAGCTGGGTCAGCTCCTCGGACACCTGGGCGCCGAGTGCCTTCGCCGCAGCCACGCGAGCCCTGGTCAACGCCGAGGCCGCAGCGGCCAGGTCGACCCGCAGCCCCGCGGCCTCTGTGCGCAGCCGTTCGATCCGTCCGTCGGTGTCGTCGAGGTCGAGCAGCCTGGCGGCCGACTGCTCCGCCCAGGCCAGCACGTCAGAGATGGTGTCGCCGTACTTGCGGGTCAGCGCCGTCAGCGACGCCCGCCGCTCCGACACCGTCGCCATCCGGGCCGGATCGGACTCCAGGCGCGAGGCGTACGACGCGACATCGGCCGCCAGGTCGGACAGCAGGTAGGTGAGCTCGGCGAGCCGATCGGCCAGCTCTCCCGCCTCGCCGTCGTGCTCACGCACCGACTCCAGCGCCGACCGGGCCGCGGCCGCTGCGGCGAGCGCGTCGGGCTCTCCCTGCTCGCTCGACAAGGCCTCACGGGCCTGCTCGGCGGCGGACCGGAGGGTGTCGGCGGATCCGAGCCTGGCCTCCTCGGCCGCGAGCTCGGTGTCCTCGCCGGGAAGCGGCGCGACCTCGGCGATCTCGTCGAGCCCGAACCGGAGCAGGTCGGCCTCGCGCGCCCGCTCCCGGGCCGCGCTGGTCACCACGACCAGCTCGGCCTCCACCTCCAGCAGGCGGGCGCGCAGCTCGACGTAGCGCGTCAGTGGCCGCTGCACGTCCTCGCCCGCGAAGCGGTCCACGGCCTCGCGCTGGGTGCGGGGCGACAGCAGCCGGTGCTGGTCGGCCTGGCCGTGCACGGCGACCAGGGGCACGGCCAGGTCGGCGAGCACGGAGACCGGCACCGTCGCGCCGCCCGCAAAGGCTCGCGACCGTCCTTCCGCGGAGACGTTGCGAGCCAGCACGACGTGGTCGTCCTCGACCGAACCGCCCGCCTCCTCGACCGCTGATGCGAACCACGGGAGATCGGTGACGCGCACCAGTCCCTCGACCCGGGCCGCCTTGGCTCCGGTGCGCACCGTGCCGGTGTCGGCCCGCCCACCGAGCAGCAGCCCCAGCGCCGTGACGAGCATGGTCTTGCCGGCGCCGGTCTCGCCTGTGATGACCGTCAGGCCCGGGCCGAGCTCGAGCGTCGAGGACTCGATCACCCCCAGGGAGCCGATGCGGATCTCCTCAAGCACCGGGGCCACCGCGGCGCCGGTCGGACGCTCCTCGCCAGCCCTGCACCGGCAGCCCGAACTTCGCCACGAGCCGGTCGGTGAACGGCGCCTCGTGCAGGCGCACGAAACGAACGGGTTGTGCGCCCCGGCGTACCTCGATCCTGGCTCCGGGCGGCAGGTCCACGGTGCGCCGGCCGTCGCACCAGAGCACGCCCGCCCCCTCCGTGCGCGCCAGCACCTCGACGGCCAGCACCGACGAGGGCGCGACCACCAGTGGCCGGGCGAACAGCGCGTGTGCGCTGATCGGCACCATCAGCAGGGCCTCGACGCTGGGCCAGACGACCGGCCCGCCTGCCGAGAAGTTGTAGGCGGTCGATCCCGTCGGGGTCGCGCAGACCACGCCGTCGCAGCCGAACCTCGACAGCGGGCGCCCGTCGATCTCCACGACGACCTCGAGCATCCGCTCCCGGGCGGCCTTCTCGACGCTCGCCTCGTTGAGGGCGAAGGTGCTGGCGACCAGCTCGCCGTCGCGGAAGACGGATACGTCGACGGTCAGCCGCTCCTCGGAGGTGTAGCGCCGCTCGACGATCGCGCCCACCGTCGACTCGACCGCGTCGGGCTCGGCCTCCGCGAGGAAGCCGACGTGGCCGAGGTTGACCCCCAGCAGCGGAATGCCGTGGTCATGGGTGATCTCGGCGGCACGCAGGACGGTGCCGTCACCGCCGATCACGATCGCGAGCTCGCAGTCGTCGGCGGCGCTGGTCTCGTCGTCGGTGACCTCGAGGTCGTCGGGGGCCAGTCCCAGGTCGGCGGCCTCGCTGGCCAGCGCGCGCACCCTGATCTCGTTGCTCGCGAGGGCCTTGACGAAGGCACGCGCCACCTCGCGAGCCTCCTCCCGGCCGGTGTGGGCCAGCAGCAGGACCCGCCTCACCGGTGGAGGCACCGGGGTGGACTGCTCGCTCATGGCTCCACCTTCTCACCCGGAGCCCCCGGAGCCGTGGCCTCCCACACCGAGCGGCGGATGTCCTCCTCCCCCACGCTCGGTGGGCCGTGTCTCAGCCACAAGAAGAACTCCACGTTCCCCGAGGGGCCCGGGAGCGGGCTGACGGTCACCGCCCGCGCACCCCAGCCGCGCTGCGCGGACGCGTCCGCCACCGCACGCACGGCCTCCTCGCGCAGCTGCGGTTCGCGGACGACCCCGCCCTTGCCGACCCGCCCCTTGCCGACCTCGAACTGCGGCTTGACCATCAGGACCAGGTCGCCGTCCGGAGCGGTGATGCCCACCAAGGGATCAAGGACGAGCTCGAGGCTGATGAACGACAGGTCGCCCACGACCAGGTCCACCGACCCTCCCGTCAGCACGGGGTCCAGGTCACGGACGTTGGTCCGGTCGAGGACCAAGACCCGCTCATCGCTCTGGAGCTGCCAGGCCAGCTGGCCGTAGCCGACGTCCACCGCGACCACCTCCCGGGCGCCGTGTCGCAGCAGCACGTCGGTGAACCCGCCGGTCGAGGCGCCGGCGTCGAGGCAACGCCGCCCCTCGACCCGCAGGCCGGACGGCACGAACACCTCCAGCGCTCCGGCCAGCTTGTGACCTCCTCGCGAGACGTAGTCCGGTCGGCCGGCGTCCTCGCGCACCACGATCGCCACGTCCGTGGTGACCGCCGTGGCGGCCTTGCCGGCGACCGCGCCGGCGACGCTGACGCGGCCTGCCGCGATCAGCTCGGAGGCATGGTCTCGGGACCGAGCCAGCCCTCGGCGGACCAGCTCGGCGTCCAGGCGCAGGCGACGCGGCACGGTCGGGCCCTCACTCGGGTGGTCCGGCCGAGCTCAGGCCGACTCGCGGTCCGGCTCCAGCGCTGCTCGAAGCTGCTCGTGTGCCCGCTCGAAGACCGCGGCGTGCTCGCGCACGTGACGGTCGTCGAGACCCGTCAGCGAGTCGAGTACGGCGTCCGCGCGCGCGTCACCGGTGCGCACGAGGTCGCCCTGTGCCCAGCTGTCCGCGTCGTCGGCCAGCCGCCCCTCGACCCCCTGGTCGTCCGACCCGCCGGACTCGTCGTCGTCCGGGAAGTCGGGGTACACGTCGGGAGCCTCGGTCATGGCCGGAACCCTACCCGTCCGACGCCCTCGCAGATGGGCTCGGAGGCTCGAGCCCCGTCGTGTCCACCTGGCCCTCTCGCCCGTCCGTCCAGTCCCAGGCCGCCGCTGCCACCACTCGCCACCAGTCACCCGGCGAGCCGTCACCTGAGACAGTCATGCGGCCCCCCTCGATCGTGGCGCGCCAGCCGCCCAGCTCGGCGCCGTCGCGGGTCGGTTCGGGCACCGGATGGGCCTCCAGGAGGCCACCCAGGTCGGGCGCGACGTAGGTCGGCCGACGGCCAGCCGGCACCCCCACCAGCTGCTCGAGGTCGGTCACCCCGGTCATCACCAGAAGGCTGTCGCATCCGGCGTTGACCGCCCCGTCGATATCGGTGTCGAGTCGGTCACCGACCATCAGCGGACGGCGACCGCCGACTCGCCGTACGGTCTCGTCGAGCAGCGGACGCTCGGGCTTCCCGGCGACCTCGGGCCGCACCCCGCCGAACTCGCTCAGCAGACCCACGAGCACGCCGTGACCGGGCGCGGTGCCGTAGGCCGTAGGGATCGTCAGGTCGGTGTTGCTGGCCACCCACGGGAGTCCGTCGCGCACGAGGACGGCTGCGTGCATGACATCGCGCCACAACACGTCGGGCCCGTAGCCGGAGACCAGCGCGACCGCCTGGTGGCCCACCGCCACCGGAACCAGCTCCTCGGCCCTGAGCGCAGCATCGAGGCCGCGGCCACCGAGCAATGCCACGGCGGCGCCCGCGCCGAACCTCTCGCGCAACACACGCGCGGCCGCCTGGGCCGAGGTGACCACGTCTGCCGCAGCGGCGTCGACACCCAGCTTGCGGAGGTGAGCCGCGACGTCGTCGGGCGGGCGCGAGGCGTTGTTGGTGACGAAGGCGAGCCTCTGGCCGGCGGCCCGGGCCTCGGCCAGCCTGCTGGCAGCCCCCGGGACGGCCTCGCCTCCGATGTAGACGACGCCGTCGAGATCGAGCATCGCCAAGTCGTAGGCGAGCACCAACGGGTCCACTGAGGCACCCAGACGCCGCCCGTCGGCCACTGGCGCCATCCCCCTACGATGCTCCGATGGAATTGAGCCCGGTGGTCGGCCCACCCTCGGTGGGGCGGCCGCTGCGGCTCCTGCCCTTCCGGGGCTGGCGCCTGACACCAGGCAGGGTCGGCGACCCGGCCACTGCTCGACTGTTCGCGAGACCCTACCGCGACGTCGCCGAACGGCTGGACCGCTGGCGAGCAGACGGACAGCTGCTGCAGGAGACCGAGCCGGCGGTCTACGTGCACGAGTACACCGCCGCCGGGCTCACGGTCCGCGGGCTCGTCGGAGCCCTCGACATCGCGCACCGCGCGACGAGCCCCGACGATCGCGCGGTCGTCCCGCACGAGGGCATCCATCCAGAGCAGGTGACAGAGCTCGCCGACCGAATGAGCACGTGGGAGCTCAACCCCGCCCCGATCCTGCTGGTCCATCGCGGCCCCCCGGCGATCCGCGAGCTTGTGGAACGAACTCTCGCGACGCCGCCGTTGCACGAGTACGTCGACCGGGTCGACCAGAGGCACCGAGTCTGGGCCTTGCGCGACGCGGAGGACATCGATGGTGTCGACGCGGCGCTGGCCGGCTCGCGTGCCCTGATCGCCGACGGGCACCACCGCTATGCCGCGTATCTCCGGATGCAGCAGCAGGCTCCCGGAGGGGCGTCCGACCGCGGACTGGCCATGCTCGTCGACCAGGCGGACACTCCTCTGTTCCTGGGTGCCATTCACCGGGTCCTCCTCGACACGTCGCTCGAGGAGCTCGGTCGAGCCTGTCCCGACTCGGCGGCGTTCGCCCCGATCGCCGCCGCGGACGCCTTCGCAGCACTTGCCCAGGACACGCTCGTCGCCACCGATGGCCGGAGCTGGGCGACCATCGCGCTCTCGTTGCCACCGGACCGAGCCGCCGTCGAGGTCCTCCACGACGATCTGCTCGGGTCCCCCGGTCTCACCGACCGACGCGTCGGCTTCCACCACTCGGTCGAGGACGCCCTCACCCGGATCCGGACCGTCGAGGGCGTCGCGGTGCTGATGCCGGCACCGGACTTCGACCTGGTCGTCCGCGTTGCGCAGGCCGGTCGGCTGCTGCCCGAGAAGGCCACGTCGTTCCAGCCCAAGCCCAGCATCGGGGTGCTCATCCGGTCGCTGAGCGACGGTTGAGGCCCGCGCGCCGCATCATCCGACCGGAAGCCACCTCCACCTCCACGCGGGACGCGCGACCCGCTCCGGTCGAGAAGAACCGGCGCCGCAGGGCACCCGTGACCTCCACGACGTCGCCCGCAGCCCATGACGCCGCCGACTTCCGGACCCGCCCGCCCCAGACGGCGCACTCGAGTGTGTCGACGCTCTGCCTGCTCTTTCCACCAGCCGGCCGCGCGACGACGAGTCGAAACGTCCAGACCGAGTCTCCACTCGGAAGCACCCGCTCCTCGGGGTCCTGTGACAACCGACCCACCAGCCGCACCTCGTTGACCGCCAACGACGCCCCGTCGATCGAGTCGGTCGCTTTGTCTGTCTTCACGTCGATCACCTCCGGGACCAACGCTGCCGCCCGACACCGACACGTGAGCCGCTGCTCGTCAGTCCCTGTGAAGAAGGCCGTCCGCAAGGCCCGATGTGGACGGCTAACGGGCTCCGGGGGGTCCACGTGAGCGCGCACAGAGAGAAATCGGGCTCCCTTCCACGTGGTGCGTCTGGCCGGCGACGCCCTCAACGACTGCCGCCGCCCTCGGCTTCCGCAACCTCACCAACTACATCGCCCGATCCCTACTCGAGACAGGCGGATTCAGGCAGTGGACTTCTTCGCGTACCCGCTCAGATCGGTCAACGGCGCACCGGATAGCGCAGGTGAAGCACCCGGTTGCCCTGAATCACTACGTCAGGATCCTCCAACAGGTGCTGGGCGTCGACCGACCCGAAGTAGCGCTTGCCGGACCCGAACACGACGGGTACGACGTCCATGCGCACCTCGTCGACCAGGCCCGCGGCAAGCATCTGGCCACCGACGTCACCAGCGGCGACCTCGACGATGCGGTCGCCCGCAAGCTCTTGCGCCTTGGCCATGGCTGCCTCGACGCCGTCGACGAAGTGAAACGGCGCATCCGGGTCCCAGCCCTCGGGCCGCGGCCGGTGCGTCACGACGACCACGTGATCAATCCCGCTCGGAGGCTTCCCGTCCCAGCCGTCCGTCATGTCGAAGACGTGGCGGCCGGCGATTGTCACCCCGATCCGGTCCCAGTACGGCCGGGTGTAGTCGTAGGAGGTCTGCGACACCTTCACGTAGCCGCTCTCGTCCAACGGGACGTCACCGCTGGACAGCCAGTCGAACAGCGGTCCCGGCTGGTCGTGCTCGTCCGCGACGAAGCCGTCTACGGACACCGAGGCGTACATGACTACTTTGCCCATCGGGCCCTCCTCTGCTTGGGGATGGCCTCAGGGTAGGGATTCGTGAGCTGTCGCTCTTGTAAGAAATCAATCGGCCGGCAGCGGCCAGCCCTCGAACACGTGGCCGGGATGTTCGCGCAGGAACTGCCGCCGGACTTCGACGTACCGGGTCGGCGTGAAGCCGGTGAACGCCCGGAACTCGTGGACGAAGTGGGCCTGGTCGAAGTAGCCTGCGCCGACCGGCGAGGTCGGCCCAGTCGATCGGTTCGGCGGGGTTGATCGAGAACACGGCGGCGGTGAAGCGGTAGCGTGCGGGCCAGCCGCTTCGGCGTGACGCCGACGAGCTCCTTGAACCGCTGTGCCAGGTGCGTGCTGCTGACGCCGGCTGCCACGCTCAGGTCGCCGATCGCGACCGCCTCGCTGGTCGCCGCGATGACGCTGCTCGTATGGCTGACCAGCCCCAGGCCGGCAGTCGCGCACAACCGTCGCATCAGCTCGTCCTCGAGCAGCGTCAGCATCTGGTGCGGTCCGTCCGCTGTGGCCAGCCGGTCTTGTAGCTCGGCGATGGCGGGCCGGCCCCACACCTGCTCGATCGTCACCGGCCGGTCGCACAGCTCGCTCGCGGGCATCGGCAGGAACGGTGCCAGCCCCCACGGCTTGACGTGCACGCCGACGGACCGGGTCCGGAGTGGGTAGCCGAACTCCAACGCGCGGGTGGGCGTGGTCACCACGCAGCCGTCGGCGTACTCGG
The DNA here is from genome assembly GCA_963758885.1 of uncultured Actinomycetota bacterium. Lineage (GTDB taxonomy): Bacteria > Actinomycetota > Actinomycetes > Propionibacteriales > Nocardioidaceae > Nocardioides. The sequence goes on along the minus strand of CAVWXS010000028.1, from coordinate 185,800 downwards.
CCGTCTCGATGTCGGTGCCGGCGCGGATGCGGAAGGGCGGTCCGAGGTTGACGATGAGCAGTGCCGACGGCGCCGGCGGCAGCGTCAGCCGGGCATAGGGCGGCGCACCCTCCAGGTAGTAGAGGTCGTCGATCAGCCCGTCCAGTGGCGGTCGCGGCACTCTGGACACGTACTCCATGAGCACAGCATCGCCGAAGCCCCCCGGCATGGCGCCGGGATGGGTCCAGCCGCGCTGCCGCCAGCATCGAGCCGGCGCCGATCTCGGACGAGCGCCCAGCGCGGGTCGAACACGTCTGGCGGGATGTGGAGTTCGCCGTTTCGTAGCCGCCGAACCGGAGGATGTGGGAGGTCAGGGTAGGGCGAAAGCTGGGCCAGATCCTCCCGCGGTCACCTGCCACCCCTTCGGCAACCAGCTGCCGGATGACCTCCATCATGTCGATCGCGGTGTGGAACACGATCACGTTGCACAGCGGCGAGTTCACATTGACCGACTTTCCTGCTCGGCCGGGTCGTTCTCGGCGATCACGACCCTGGTTGCCGAACCGGTTCCATGAAATGGCGAAAGGGCCACCATTGCTGGTGGCCCTTTCGGAATTGTTGTTCGGCGGCGTCCTACTCTCCCACCACCTCTCGGGGGCAGTACCATCGGCGCTGGCAGGCTTAACTTCCGGGTTCGGGATGGGTCCGGGTGTTTCCCTGTCGCTATGGCCGCCGTAACTCTGGTCACCCGGGTCGGCCCCGTTGTGTCTTTGGGTGGGGCTCGGTGTGGGTGGAGTCGTGGCGTGTATCGAGTTGTGTGTACACGGGTTGTTTGGTGTTGGGTAGTGGACGCGAACATTGTGTTCTTTGCGCGGGGTCACTCACACGTTTTTGTTGGTGTGTGGGTGTGGGACAAGCCCTCGGCCTATTAGTACCGGTCGGCTGGGCATTGCTGCTGTATACCTCCGGCCTATCAACCCCATGTTCTGTGGGGGGCCTTACCAGGTTTGTCCTGTGGGAAACTTTATCTTGAAATGTGCTTCCCGCTTAGATGCGTTCAGCGGTTATCACGTCCGGACGTAGCTAACCAGCGGTGCCCCTGGCGGGACAACTGGCACACCAGAGGTTCGTCCATCCCGGTCCTCTCGTACTAGGGACAGCTTTTCTCAAGTTTCCTGCGCGCGCGGCGGATAGGGACCGAACTGTCTCACGACGTTCTAAACCCAGCTCGCGTGCCGCTTTAATGGGCGAACAGCCCAACCCTTGGGACCTACTCCAGCCCCAGGATGCGACGAGCCGACATCGAGGTGCCAAACCATCCCGTCGATATGGACTCTTGGGGAAGATCAGCCTGTTATCCCCGGGGTACCTTTTATCCGTTGAGCGACGCCACTTCCACACGTGGGCGCCGGATCACTAGTTCCGACTTTCGTCCCTGCTCGACTTGTCAGTCTCACAGTCAAGCTCCCTTGTGCACTTACACTCGTCACCTGATTGCCAACCAGGCTGAGGGAACCTTTGAGCGCCTCCGTTACTCTTTAGGAGGCAACCGCCCCAGTTAAACTACCCATCAGGCACTGTCCCTGATCCGGATCACGGACCTAGGTTAGATATCTAGTACGACCAGAGTGGTATTTCAACGTTGACTCCCACCGAACTGGCGTCCGATGTTCACAGTCTCCCACCTATCCTACACAAGCCGTGCCAAACACCAATACCAAACTATAGTAAAGGTCCCGGGGTCTTTCCGTCCTGCCGCGCGTAACGAGCATCTTTACTCGTACTGCAATTTCGCCGAGTCCATGGTTGAGACAGCGCCCAAGTCGTTACTCCATTCGTGCAGGTCGGAACTTACCCGACAAGGAATTTCGCTACCTTAGGATGGTTATAGTTACCACCGCCGTTTACTGGGGCTTAAATTCTCCGCTTCACCCACCACAAGTGGTGAGCTGACAGGTCCTCTTAACCTTCCAGCACCGGGCAGGAGTCAGTCCGTATACATCGTCTTACGACTTCGCACGGACCTGTGTTTTTAGTAAACAGTCGCTTGGGCCTGGTCTCTGCGGCCCTTCACGCTTCCCCAGCTAGTGGGTACACGGCTCCGGGCCCCCCTTCTCCCGAAGTTACGGGGGCATTTTGCCGAGTTCCTTAACCATGGTTCGCTCGATCGCCTTGGTATTCTCTACCTGATCACCTGAGTCGGTTTGGGGTACGGGCGGCGCGTGACTCGCTAGAGGTTTTTCTCGACAGCATAGGATCGCCGGCTTCCCCCATACGGGGTCCCCATCAGACCTCACACTCCCCACTCAAGGGGTGAGCGGCGGATTTGCCTACCACTCGTGCCACATCCTTGGCCGTGGACAACCATCGCCACGGTCCGGTTACCTTCCTGCGTCACCCCATCGCTTGACTACTACCGGCTCGGGTCCCACGCTCCACCGACACCCCTCCACACCCGAAGGCGTGAAGCAGGTACCGGCTTTGGGTGGTTAGCATCACCGGGTTCGTCATGGGCGTCACGTTGCCGGTACGGGAATATCAACCCGTTGTCCATCGACTACGCCTGTCGGCCTCGCCTTAGGTCCCGACTTACCCAGGGCAGATGAGCTTGACCCTGGAACCCTTGATCATTCGGCGCACGGGTTTCTCACCCGTGATTCGCTACTCATGCCTGCATTCTCACTCGTGTCGCCTCCAGCCCTGGATCACTCCGAACCTTCACTGGCGACACGACGCTCCCCTACCCACCCCCACACCTGAACACCCCACCACGAAGGCTGGGCGCTGGGCTTAATTGTGGGAATGCCATAGCTTCGGCGGATGACTTGAGCCCCGCTACATTGTCGGCGCGGAATCACTTGACCAGTGAGCTATTACGCACTCTTTCAAGGGTGGCTGCTTCCAAGCCAACCTCCTGGTTGTCACTGCGACTCCACATCCTTTTCCACTTAGTCACCGCTTAGGGGCCTTAGCTGATGGTCTGGGCTGTTTCCCTCTCGACTACGGAGCTTATCCCCCGCAGTCTCACTGCCACGCTCTCACTTACCGGCATTCGGAGTTTGGCTAACGTCAGTAACCTGGTCGGGCCCATCGGCTATCCAGTGCTCTACCTCCGGCAAGAAACACGCAACGCTGCACCTAAATGCATTTCGGGGAGAACCAGCTATCACGAAGTTTGATTGGCCTTTCACCCCTATCCACAGGTCATCCCCCCAGTTTTCAACCTAGGTGGGTTCGGTCCTCCACGACGTCTTACCGTCGCTTCAACCTGCCCATGGATAGATCACTTCGCTTCGGGTCTTGATCGTGCTACTGAAACGCCCTCTTAGGACTCGCTTTCGCTACGGCTCCCCCACACGGGTTAACCTCGCAACACAACGCAAACTCGCAGGCTCATTCTTCAAAAGGCACGCCATCACCCACCACCCCCACAAGGAGGGCCCAGGCTCTGACGGATTGTAGGCGCATGGTTTCAGGTACTATTTCACTCCCCGCCAGGGGTACTTTTCACCTTTCCCTCACGGTACTCGTCCGCTATCGGTCATCAAGGAGTATTTAGGCTTAACGGGTGGTCCCGCCAGATTCACACGGAATTTCACGAGTTCCGTGATACTCGGGTATCTGCTCAACAGAGCCACCAGCTTACGTCTACGGGGCTATCACCCGCTCCGGCACCGCTTTCCAACGGACTTCGACTTCACCAATGGTTTCTCACTCCGCACCAGCACGGCAGCACTGGTCGAACAAACCCCACAACCCCACGCACGCAACCCCTGCCGGGTATCACACGCACGCGGTTTAGCCTCCTCCGATTTCGCTCGCCACTACTCTCGGAATCACTTTTGTTTTCTCTTCCTGTGGGTACTGAGATGTTTCACTTCCCCACGTTCCCTCCCGACACCCTATTTCATTCAGGTGCGGGTGACTGGACATGACTCCAGCCAGGTTTCCCCATTCGGACACCCCCGGATCACAGCTCGGTTGCCAACTCCCCAGGGCTTATCGCAGGCTCCTACGTCCTTCATCGGCTCTTGATGCCAAGGCATCCACCATACGCCCTTCATAGCTTGTCGCCACACACACAAACACAACAAAAACAGGACACCCCACCCCACCCAAAAAACGGGACAAGGGGAAATATCCTGAGCAAAACAGCTACAAAGATGCTCGCGTCCACTATCCAACAACCAAACAACCACAAGAAAACCAGCATCACCTCACCATCCAGGTGAGAGCCGCCTGATTTCTCAGGGCCCAACAGCGCGCCACCCAACCCACCCACACCCGCGCAAGCACAGATACAGGAGCCGGCCACCGACCCCACCACAACCAGCCCGTTCCACACCCCCAGCCGAAGCACGGCAGCAGTACTAGACACCGGTCAGACCCCAGCGACGGAGTCAACATGTCGACGGTTCCACTAGTGAGCACCCCAGAGCCGCAGGGACGAACGCCCTCGCGCGCAGTCGGGTGTGTGCTCCTTAGAAAGGAGGTGATCCAGCCGCACCTTCCGGTACGGCTACCTTGTTACGACTTCGTCCCAATCGCCAGCCCCACCTTCGACCACTCCCTCCGGACAAGCCGGTTGGGCCATGGGCTTCGGGTGTTGCCGACTTTCGTGACGTGACGGGCGGTGTGTACAAGGCCCGGGAACGTATTCACCGCAGCGTTGCTGATCTGCGATTACTAGCGACTCCGACTTCATGGGGTCGAGTTGCAGACCCCAATCCGAACTGAGACCGGCTTTTTGGGATTCGCTCCACCTCGCGGCATCGCAGCCCTTTGTACCGGCCATTGTAGCATGCGTGAAGCCCTGGACATAAGGGGCATGATGACTTGACGTCATCCCCACCTTCCTCCGAGTTGACCCCGGCAGTCTCCCATGAGTCCCCAGCCACCCCGAAGGGCCTGCTGGCAACATGGAACGAGGGTTGCGCTCGTTGCGGGACTTAACCCAACATCTCACGACACGAGCTGACGACAGCCATGCACCACCTGTACACCGACAAAAAGGGGCACCATCTCTGATGCTTTCCGGCGTATGTCAAACCCAGGTAAGGTTCTTCGCGTTGCATCGAATTAATCCGCATGCTCCGCCGCTTGTGCGGGCCCCCGTCAATTCCTTTGAGTTTTAGCCTTGCGGCCGTACTCCCCAGGCGGGGCGCTTAATGCGTTAGCTGCGGCACGGAACCCGTGGAATGGATCCCACACCTAGCGCCCAACGTTTACGGTGTGGACTACCAGGGTATCTAATCCTGTTCGCTCCCCACACTTTCGCTCCTCAGCGTCAGATCATGCCCAGAGAACCGCCTTCGCCACCGGTGTTCCTCCTGATATCTGCGCATTTCACCGCTACACCAGGAATTCCGTTCTCCCCTGCATACCTCTAGTCTGCCCGTATCGAAAGCAAGCCCACAGTTAAGCCCATAGGTTTTCACTCCCGACGCGACAAACCGCCTACGAGCCCTTTACGCCCAATAATTCCGGACAACGCTCGCACCCTACGTATTACCGCGGCTGCTGGCACGTAGTTGGCCGGTGCTTCTTCCCCACCTACCGTCACCACACCCAAAAAGATGCAGCTTCGTCAATGGTGAAAGAGGTTTACAACCCGAAGGCCGTCATCCCTCACGCGGCGTTGCTGGATCAGGCTTCCGCCCATTGTCCAATATTCCCCACTGCTGCCTCCCGTAGGAGTCTGGGCCGTGTCTCAGTCCCAGTGTGGCCGGTCACCCTCTCAGGCCGGCTACCCGTCAAAGCCTTGGTAGGCCATTACCCCACCAACAAGCTGATAGGCCGCGAGCACATCCCCCACCAGAAAAACCCTTTCCACAAACCCACATGCGTGAACCTGTGAACATCCGGTATTAGCACCCATTTCTGAACGTTATCCCAGAGTGGAGGGCAGATTACTCACGTGTTACTCACCCGTTCGCCGCTCGAGTACCCCCGAAGGAGCCTTTCCGCTCGACTTGCATGTGTTAAGCACGCCGCCAGCGTTCGTCCTGAGCCAGGATCAAACTCTCCATCGAAAACTTGACCCAGCCGAAAACGAAACTAGCTATCAAAGCCAGAATCATCGTCAACCGTAAAAAACAAAACCCAAACCAAAAAATGATCAGGGCATACAAAACTAATCCGTCGACTAAATGACACACTGTTGAGTTCTCAAAAATCAGACGCACTCCAGCCCGTGCCCTCTCGGGCGGTGCTGGGGGCAACCTACGAAAACTTACCGGAGTGGCTCGGTGAGCGCAACTCGATGAGTTCCTCGTGCGTCACGGTTCCGAGGGCCTTCTGGCCGGCCCGGAGGCGACGCCGGAGAAACCTAGCAAGGCCCCTCGGAGGTGCCAAATCGGGGTCACCGGGGCTTGGCGGGACGGTACGCCGACACCGTGGGCGCCCCCTTCACCCAGAACCGCCACGGCCGGTCGGGCGCCCCGCGGAGGCCGACCCGTGGGCCGGTCGCGACCTCCGGGGCCGGCTCCCCCAGGTCCAGCCGGACTGGCCCGGACACGAGGTCGGCAGCCGTTCTGGGCGGCACCGAGGTCGAGGGCCTGGCACAGCCGTGCGGGACCGCGGGCCAGGTCGCGATCGGTCGACCTCGGCCGTCGTCCCCGCGCGGTCTCCACTCCTGCCACCACCTCACCGGCGCGCAGGAGGACGGCGCTGGGCGTACCTTCCGGGCCACAGACCACGTTGCAGCAGTAGTGCATCCCGTAGGTGAAGTACACGTACAGGAACCCGGGTGGCCCGAACATGACCGCGTTCCTCGGCGTGCGACCCCGGAACGCGTGCGAACCCGGGTCGTCGGGGCCGTCGTACGCCTCGACCTCGGTCAAGCGCACGGCTACCTCCCCGTAGCTCACGACGGCGCCGAGAAGGCGTGGCGCGACGTCCAGCACCGGGCCGGCCAGGAGCGCGCGCAGCTCAGCTGAGCCGGGCACGGTGTCCGGCGACGCGGTCGGTGAGCTCCGCGAGCTGCTCCCGGACGCGCCCCGGCGCGGTCCCGCCGCGCCCGCTCCTCGAGGACACCGACCCCTGGACCGTGAGGACCGACCGCACGCCGGGAGTCAGGTGCGGCGAGATCTCGGCGAACTGCTCGTCGGTGAGTCCGGGAAGGTCCACGCCGAGCTCCTCGCACCGGCGGACGCAGGCGCCGGCCACCTCGTGGGCGACCCGGAACGGCACTCCCTCACGCACCAGCCACTCGGCGACGTCCGTGGCCAGGGAGAACCCTTGCGGCGCGAGCTCGGCCATCCGGGCGGTGTCGAAGGTGAGCGTCGCCATCAGCCCGGTGACCGCCGGCAGCAGCACCTCGAGCGTGTCCACGGAGTCGAAGACGGGCTCCTTGTCCTCCTGGAGATCTCGGTTGTAGGCGAGCGGCAGGGCCTTCAACGTGGCCAGCAGCCCGGTCAGGTTGCCGATCAACCTGCCTGCCTTGCCGCGGGCGAGCTCGGCGATGTCGGGGTTCTTCTTCTGCGGCATGATGCTCGACCCCGTCGACCAGGAGTCATGGAGCGTGACGAAGCCGAACTCCCTGGTCGACCACAGCACGACCTCCTCGGCGATCCGGCTCAGGTCGACGCCGACCTGGGCAGCGACGAAGGCGAGCTCCGAGACGAAGTCGCGCGAGGCCGTGCCGTCGATGGAGTTGGGCGTGGAGTCGTCGAAGCCGAGCTCGCGGGCGACGCCGCGAGGATCGAGCCCGAGGCTGGATCCGGCGAGCGCACCGGCACCGTACGGCGAGTCGGCCGCGACCCTGCGGTCCCAGTCGCGCAGCCGCTCGACGTCGCGGAGCAACGCCCAGGCGTGCGCGAGCAGGTGGTGGGACAGCAGCACCGGCTGGGCGTGCTGCAGGTGGGTCCGACCGGGCATCACCACGTCGAGGTGTCCGCGGGCCTGCTCGGCCAGTACGTCGACGAGGTCGACCAACAGCGCACCGACGGTGTGGGCGTGGTCGCGCAAGAACATCTTGAACAGCGTGGCCACCTGGTCGTTCCGGCTCCGCCCGGCACGCAGCCGGCCGCCGACCTCCTCGCCGACCTCGGCGATGAGCAGCCGCTCGAGCGCCCCATGGACGTCCTCGTCGGACGGGTCCGGCCGCAGCGACCCCTCGTCGTACCTCTCCCCCAGCGCCTGCAGCCCCGCCAGCAGCGAGGCGTGGTCGTCGTCGGTGAGCAGCCCGGCGGCACGCAGCGCGTTGGCGTGGGCGCGGGAGCCGGCGAGGTCGTACGGCGTGAGGCGCCAGTCGAAGTGCGTCGACCGTGACAGCGCCTCGAGCTCGGGCGACGGTCCCGAGGCGAAGCGGCCGCCCCAGAGAGCACCCTCGTTCGTACCTCCGCTCACCGGACCGCCTCCACCGCGAGAGCCATGAGGTCGGGGAGATCGTCGGCAATGGCGCCACCGTCGGCCGCCAGCGCGTCGGGCGTCCACCAGCCCCAGGCGAAGACGTTGCCGACCTCCTCGGGCACGAGGTGCTCGAAGGAGACCTCGACGTCGCGCGACATCGGCATCGCGAACCAGGTGTTGTCGCTGCGGTAGGACACGCCGTCCCAGCTGAACTCCCGCGTGCTGCGATGGAAGGAGCGCGTGAGGTCCGCCGGGTCGGCGACGAGCCCGGTCTCCTCGTACAGCTCGCGCACCGCCGCCTCCTCGTGCGTCTCACCCGGGTCGAGGGCGCCGCCGATCGTGCCCCAACGGAGGACTCCGGGGTAGGTCGGGTCCTGGTCCTGGAGCAGCAGCACCTCGCCGTCGGGGCTGACGGGCAGCACTCGCGCCGAGACGCGCGGGATCGGCTCCATCAGTCTGTGCCCACCTCCATGGCGGCATTGTCCAGTGCCTCGTCGGTGGTGTCGCCGGTGAGGGTGGGATTGCTGGCGATCCGCTCGGCGCCGCCGGCAGGCAGGGCGCCGAGCAGGTGCCCGTGCTCGACGAGCACCTGGCCCTCGTCGAGCGGCTGCGTGGCGTAGAGCTCGAGCTTGCTGCGCGAGTCGGCGATGTCGAGGTTGCGCATGGTGAGCTGGCCGATCCGGTCCGTGGGCCCGAACGCCGCGGACTCCACCCGTTCCATCGACAGCTTGTCCGGGTGGTAGGAGAACGCAGGCCCGTCGGTGCGCAGGATCGAGTAGTCGTCCCCGCGCCGCAGCCGCACGGTCACCTCGCCCGGTGACCAGTGAGGCGACCCACCGCTGGACGGACTCGCGCAGCATCAACGCCTGCGGGTCGAGCCATCGGCCCTCGTAGAGCATCCGGCCGAGGCGGCGTCCCTGGTCGTGGTACGTCGAGAGGGTGTCCTCGTTGTGGATCGCGTTGAGGAGGCGCTCGTAGGCGATCCAGAGCAGAGCCATGCCGGGCGCCTCGTAGATGCCACGCGACTTGGCCTCGATGATGCGGTTCTCGATCTGGTCGGACATGCCGAGGCCGTGTCGGCCGCCGATCTCGTTGACCGCCAGCACCAGGGCCACCGGGTCGTCGTACGTCGTGTCGTTGACGGCGACGGGGCGGCCCTTGTGGAACCGCACGGTGACGTCTTCGGGCTCGATCGGCACAGTGGCGTCCCAGTGGCGCACGCCCATGATCGGCTGCACGGACTCGAGCGAGACATCGAGGTGCTCGAGTGTCTTGGCCTCGTGGGTGGCCCCCCAGATGTTGGCGTCGGTGGAGTAGGCCTTCTCGGCGCTGTCGCGGTAGGGCAGGTCGTGCGCGGTCAGCCACTCGCTCATCTCGTGGCGGCCACCGAGCTCGGCGACGAAGTCGGCGTCGAGCCAGGGCTTGTAGATGCGGAGATCGGGGTTGGTGAGCAGGCCGTAGCGGTAGAACCGCTCGATGTCGTTGCCCTTGAACGTCGACCCGTCGCCCCAGATGTCGACGCCGTCGGCGTGCATCGCGCGGACGAGCATGGTGCCCGTCACGGCGCGTCCCAGCGGGGTGGTGTTGAAGTAGGCGCGACCGGCCGAGCGGACGTGGAACGCGCCGCAGGCCAGGGCGGCCAGCCCCTCCTCGACCAGCGGACGCCGGCAGTCGACGGCGCGCGCGATCTCGGCGCCGTAGGCGAAGGCGCGGCTCGGCACGCCCTCGATGTCGGGCTCGTCGTACTGGCCGAGGTCGGCGGTGTAGGTGCACGGGATCGCTCCCTTGTCGCGCATCCACGCGACGGCCACCGAGGTGTCGAGCCCGCCGGAGAACGCGATGCCGACGCGCTCTCCCTTGGGCAGGGAGGTGAGGACCTTGCTCATCAGTCGCTTTCGTCAGTGGAGTGGTTGGTGTGCTCCTCGGCGAGCGCCAGGAACCGGCGGGCGACCGCGTCGCCGCCCTTCGGATCGCGCGCGATCACGAGCACGGTGTCGTCGCCGGCGATGGTGCCGAGCACCTCGCCGAGCTCGGCCTTGTCGACGGCCGAGGCGAAGAACTGGGCGGCGCCAGGGGGCGTGCGGAGCACGACGAGGTTGGCGCTCGCCTCAGCGCTCACCAGCAGCTCGGCGCACAACCGGGTCAGCCTCAGGGCCCCCGCAGCGGTCTCCCCCGGCGTCGCGGGTCGCCGGTCGCCGCCCTCGCCGGGGACGGCGTAGACGAGGGCTCCGGAGGCAGAGCGCACCCGGACGGCGTCCAGCTCGACCAGGTCGCGCGAGAGCGTGCCCTGCGTGACGTGCACGCCGGTCTCGGCCAGCAGGTCGGCGAGCTCGGCCTGGGACCGCACCTCGTGGCTGCCGACCAGGTCGACGATCTGATGGTGCCGGGCGCTCTTGGTCGCCGGGCGCAGGGCGGCCTTCGTCATGGTTGCTCCAGGAGCCAGGTGATGATCGCCTTCTGGGCGTGGCGGCGGTTCTCGGCCTCGTCCCAGACGACGCTCTGCGGGCCGTCGAGGACGTCGGCGTCGATCTCCTTGCCCCGGTAGGCCGGCAGGCAGTGCATGACGATCGCGTCGGGCGCCGCGTGGGACATCAGCTCGGCGGTGACGGTGTAGTCGGCGAACAACGCCAGCCGCTGCTCGGCTTCGCTCTCCTTGCCCATCGAGACCCACGTGTCGGTGACCACGACGTCGGCGCCGTCGACGGCCTTGACCGGGTCACGCTCGAGCAGGGCGGAGCCGCCCGTGGTCGCGCCGATCGCGTTCGCGCGGTCGACCATCGCCTGCTCGGGCTCCTGCCCCTCCGGCGCGCTGACGCGGACGTGCATGCCGGCCGTCACCCCGGCGAGGAGCCACGAGTTGCCCATGTTGCAGGCGCCGTCGCCGACGAACGCGACGGTCAGGCCGGCGAGGGTGCCCTTGTGCTCCTTGACGGTCAGCAGGTCGGCGAGCAGCTGGCAGGGGTGGTAGTCGTCGGTGAGCGCGTTGACGACCGGAACCCCGGAGTACGTCGCCATCTCCTCGATCGCGTCCTGGCCGAAGGTGCGCCACACGATCATCGAGGCCTGCCGGCCGAGCACCCGCGCCACGTCGGCGACCGACTCGCGCTTGCCGATGCCGGCCAAGCGTGCCGTCGACCAGCATCGGGTGGCCGCCGAGCTCGGCGATGCCGGACGCGAACGATGCCTGCGTGCGCAGCGTCGGCTTGTCGTAGATCGTGGCCACGGTGCGCGGACCGGCGAGCGGCTTCGCGTCGTACGGCGCCCGCTTCAGCTCGGCGGCGAGGTCGAGCACCGCGGCCTGCTCGGCGGGGCTGAGGTCGTCGTCGGCCAGGAACGAGCGGGTCCGATGTCACTGTGGGCCTCCGTAGGCGTCGTCCAGGATTCCGGGCCAGGCGGCCAGGAACGCGTCGACGTCATCGTGGCCGATGACCAGGGGCGGAGCGAGTCGGACACGGTCGGGAGTCGGGTTGTTGAGGATGAAACCCGCGGCCAGGGCGGCGGTGGCCACCTCGGCGGACAACGGGCGGGAGAGGTCCAGGCCGACGAGCAGCCCGCGGCCGCGGACCTCGGTGACGCGGTCGTCGGCCGCCAGGCCCGCCCGCAGCCGCTCCCCGGTACGCGGTCGCGTGCTCCATGAGTCCGTCCTTCTCGATGGTGTCGAGGACGGCGAGGGCGGCGGCGCAGGCGACCGGGTTGCCGCCGAAGGTGGTGCCGTGGTTGCCGGGCTGGAGCAGGGTCGCGGCCTCGCCGAGACCGATGCAGGCGCCGATCGGGATGCCGCCGCCGAGGCCCTTGGCCACGGTGACGACGTCAGCGTCGGCGACGTTGCCGGCGAACCACTCGCCGGTCCGGCCGATGCCGGTCTGCACCTCGTCGAGCCAGAGCAGGGCGCCGTTGTCGCGGGTGATCTCCCGGGCCGACGCGAGATAGTCGGCCGGCGGCACGACCACGCCCGCCTCACCCTGGATGGGCTCGAGGATCACGGCGGCGGTCTCGTCGGTGACGGCCCGGGCGAGCCCGACCTCGTCGCCGTACGGCACGAACGTCACGTCGCCGGGCAGTGGCTCGAACGGCGTGCGGTAGGCCTCCTTGGAGGTCAGCGCGAGGGAGCCCATGGTGCGGCCGTGGAAGGAGCCCGCGGCGGCGACCAGGTGGGTGCGGCCGGTACGCCGGGTGAGCTTGAACGCCGCCTCGTTGGCCTCGGTGCCGGAGTTCGTGAAGAACACCCGGCCAGGCTGCTCCGACGAGCGCCAGCAGTCGCTCGGCCAGCTCGACCTGGGGCTTGCTGGTGAAGAAGTTCGAGACGTGGCCGAGGGTGGTCAGCTGGTCGGTGACGGCCGCGACGAGGCCGGGGTGCGCGTGGCCGAGCGCGTTGACGGCGATGCCGCCGAGCAGGTCGACGTACTCCTTGCCGTCGACGTCCCAGACGTGGGCGCCCTCACCGCGCGCGAGGACGAGCTTGGGCGGCCCGAAGGTGTTCATGACCGCGCCTTGGTAGCGATCGAGCCAGGTCATGAAGCCTTCGCCTTCCGGACCTTGGTGACCACGCCGGGCAACACCTGGGTGCCGACGCCTTCGTCGGTGAACAGCTCGAGGAGGACGGCGTGGTCCTCGCGGCCGTCGACCACCGTGGCCCGTGCGACTCCGCCCTGGACCGCCTGGAGACAGGCCGCCATCTTGGGGACCATGCCGCTGTCCAGCGTCGGCATCAGCTCGGCCAGCGCCTCGGGCGAGATCTCGCCGATCACGTCGTCGCTGTCGGGCCAGTCGCGATAGAGCCCCTCGACGTCGGTGAGGACGAGGAGCTTCTCCGCGCCCAGTGCGACGGCCAGGGCGGCCGCGGCGGTGTCCGCGTTGATGTTGTGGACCGTGCCGTCGACGTCGGGCGCAACGCTGGAGATCACGGGGATGCGGCCCGCCTCGACGAGGTCGAGGACCGACTCGGGCCGCACGCTGGCGACCTCGCCGACCAAGCCGAGGTCGACCTCTTCGCCGTCGACGACGGTGTTGGTGCGCTCGGCCGTGAACAGGCCGGCGTCCTCGCCCGACAGCCCGACCGCGAGCGGACCGTGCTCGTTGATCAGGCCGACGAGCTCCCGTTGCACCTGCCCGACCAGCACCATGCGTACGACGTCCATGGCCTCGGGGGTGGTGACGCGCAGGCCGCCCTTGAACTCCGACTCGATCCCGAGCCGGTCGAGCATGGCCGAGATCTGTGGGCCGCCACCGTGCACGATGACGGGTTTGAAGCCCGCGAAGCGCAGGAACGCGACGTCCTCGGCGAAGGCTCGCTTGAGGCGGTCGTCGGTCATCGCGTTGCCGCCGTACTTCACCACCACGATCTTCCCGTGGTAGCACTTCAGCCACGGCAGCGCGGCGGCGAGGACGGCGGCCTTGGCGGGCTCGACGGCGGGTCTCTGGTCGGTCCGTCGATGGTCTGTCATGAGGAGTACGCGCTGTTCTCGTGGACGTAGGCGTGGGTCAGGTCGTTGGTCCAGACCGTGGCGCGGTGGTCGCCGGACTTGAGGTCGACGGTGACGCTCACCTCGCGAGGTGCCAGGTCCACGGTGGCGGGGTCTGCGGCCGGCGTCGACTGGCGGCAGACCCACACGCCGTTCATCGCGACGTCGAGGTCGGCAGGGTCGAAGGCCGCACTGGTCGTGCCGATCGACGCGAGCACGCGGCCCCAGTTCGGATCGTTGCCGAAGACCGCGGCCTTGAAGAGGTTGCTGCGCGCGATGCTGCGTCCGACCTCGACGGCGTCGTCCTCGCTGGCCGCGCCCTGGACGGTGATCGCGATCTCGTGGTCGGCACCCTCGGCGTCGGCGAGCAGCTGCATCGCGAGATCGGTGCAGGCACGGGTGACGGCCTCGGTGAGGTCGGGCGGCGACGGGGTGATGCCGGAGGCGCCGCTGGCGAGCAGGGCGACGGTGTCGTTGGTGGACATGCAGCCGTCGGAGTCGAGCCGGTCGAAGCTGACCCGGGTCGCGGCGCGGAGGGCCGTGTCGAGGTCCTCCGGCGACGCGACGGCGTCCGTGGTGAGGACGACGAGCATCGTGGCCAGCTGTGGCGCGAGCATGCCGGCGCCCTTGGCCATCCCGCCGACCGTCCAGCCGGCACCCTCGACGACGACCTGCTTGCTGACCGAGTCGGTGGTCATGATCGCGTGCGCTGCGTCGTCGCCTCCACTGCCGGCCAGGGCGTCGTACGCCGCGTCAGCACCGGCCAGCACCTGCTCGCGAGGGTTGGCCAGACCGATCAGCCCCGTGGAGCAGACCAGCACGTCGATCGCCCCGATCCCGAGCCTCTCGGCCACTCGTTCGGCGACGGCATGCGTGGTCTGGAAGCCGTCCGGGCCGGTGTAGCAGTTGGCGCCACCGGAGTTGAGGAACACGGCCTTCACGACGCCGTCCTTGACGACTTCCTCGCTCCACAGCACCGGGTTGGCCTTGCAACGGTTGCCCGTGAAGACCGACGCGGCGGTGTACGTGGGGCCTTGGTTGACGACGAGGGCGACGTCCTTGCCGCCGCTGGTCTTGAGGCCCGCCTCGACACCCGCGGCTGCGAATCCCGCTGGGTGGGTGACGCTCATGGTGCGAGCCCCACGGTGGTGAGGCCGGTGGTCTCGTCGAGACCGAGGGCGAGGTTCATGCACTGGACGGCCGCGCCCGCTGTGCCCTTGGTGAGGTTGTCCATCGCGCCCACCGCGACCAGCCGGCCGGCGCGTTCGTCGACCGTCACCTGGAGGTGCACCGCGTTCGAGCCCAGCACCGCCTGTGTCTGCGGCCACTGGCCGGCGGGAAGCACGTGCACGAACGGCTCGTCGGCGTAGGTCTTCGCGTACGCCGCGCGGGCGTCGTCGGCGGTCACGCCGGGGCGGACGGGGGCAGAGCAGGTGGCCAGGATCCCGCGCGACATCGGCACCAGCACGGGCGTGAACGAGACGCTGACGGGCTCGCCCGCCACTGCCCCGAGGTTCTGCTCGATCTCGGGGGTATGGCGGTGGACTCCTCCGACGCCGTAGGCAGAGGCGTTGCCCATCACCTCGGACCCGACGAGGTTCGGCTTCGGTGCCTTGCCGGCGCCGCTGGTGCCCGAGGCCGCGACCACGACGACGACGGGCTCGACCAGACCAGCCGCGAGAGCGGGGACCAGCGCGAGCGACGAGACCGTCGGGTAGCAGCCCGGGACCGCGATCCTGGTGGCACCGCGCAGTTCGTCACGCGCGCCGGGCAGCTCCGGCAGGCCGTAGGGCCACGTTCCGGCGTGCTCGGAGCCGTAGAACTGCGCCCATGCCTCGGCGTCCGAGAGCCGGAAGTCGGCGCCGCAGTCGATGACGACGGTCTCTTCCCCCAGCGCCTCGGCGATCGCCGCCGACGTGCCGTGCGGAAGGGCCAGGAACACGACGTCGTGGGTTGCCAGCGCCTCGGTGGTGGTCGGCTCGAGGACACGTTCTGCGAGAGGGGTCAGGTGGGGCTGGAGAACCCCGAGCGACTCTCCGGCGTTGCTCCCGCCCGTCAAGGCGCCGATCTCGACCTGGGGGTGGCCGAGGAGCAGCCGGAGCAGCTCGCCGCCGGCGTACCCGCTTGCTCCTGCGACCGCCACCGTGGTCCTCGTCATATGCATGACTATACATAGCAATGCATAGTCATGCACAACGGTTCCACCCGGTGACGACGTCGGCGAACGGAGATAACGTCGGCGCATGAGCCGGTTGAGCGTGTCCCAGTACCTGTCCGCCATCGAGTCCGAGTCGGCCCGCTTCCGGGAGGTGCTGGCCGACGCGGACCCCGCCGCCCCCGTCCCGACCTGCCCCGCGTGGGACGCGCACGACCTCGTGCACCACCTCGCTGCGACCCAGGCGATCTGGGCCTGGCAGGTCGACAACCGGCCCAAGGGACCCGACGAGCGTCCCGAGCTGGAGCGGGCCGCGACGTACGCCGACTCCCTCACCGCCTTCGACGAGGCCTCGGCCGGGCTGGTCGCCGCACTGCGCGACGCCGATCCCGCCGACCCGGCCTGGACCTGGTCGAAGGAACAGACGGTCGGCTTCATCCTGCGACGACAGGCCCACGAAGCCCTCATCCACCGCCTCGACGCCGAGCTGACCGCGATCGGTCGCATCGGCGAGCTCGACCCGGCCCTGGCGTCCGACGGCGTCGAGGAGGTGCTCGACGTGATGTTCGGCGGGTTGCCCGAGTGGGGCGAGTTCTCGCCGCTGCCGCACTACATCCGCGTCGAGCTCACCGACACCGGCGACGACGTCTGGGTTCAGCTCGGCCGCTTCAGCGGCACCGACCCCAGCGACGACACCCACTATGACGAGGACGACATCCACGTCGTCGACGATCCCGGCGTCGCGGCCGACGCGGTGATCAGCGCCCCGGCCGGCGTGATGGACGCCCGGCTCTGGCGGCGCGGTGACGGCGACTCGATCCACCTGGCCGGCGACCTCATGATCGTCGACCACTTCCGCCGGGTCATCCACCAACCCATCAACTAGCCGAGTCGGCGCATCTTCACGTCAGTCCACGTCGAGTCGGCGCATCTTCACGTCAGTCCACGTCGAGTCGGCTCGTCTTCACGTCAGATGCCAACTGAGGTCGTCTGTGACGGGTGAAGATGCGCCGACTCGGCGCTGTCCCGGGGTGAAGATGCGCCGACTCGGCTAGCGCTGGACCGCGCCGCACCTCTCGGCCGCAACGGCCACGGCGGCGTCGCGGGCGGCGCCGGCCTCGTGCTCGGTGAGCGTGCGGTCGGGGGCGCGGAAGCGCAGGGCGAAGGCGAGGGACTTCTTGCCCTCGCCGACCTGGGGGCCGGTGTAGACGTCGAACAGCCGGATGGACTCCAAGTACTCCCCCGCGCCCTCGCGCAGGGCAGTCTCGACGTCCGCGGCACTCATCGAGGCGTCGACGACGAGTGCGACGTCCTCCTTGGCCACCGGGAAGTCCGAGAACGCCGGCGCACCGACGATCATCACGGCGTGCTCGAGGAGCCGGGTCAGGTCGATCTCGGCCGCGGCAGTACGGGCGGGGACGCCGTACGTCGCGCACACCCGCGGGTGGAGCTCGCCGGCGTGGCCGAGGACGGCCTCGCCGACGAGGATCTCGGCGCAGCGGCCGGGGTGCCAGGGTGCGTGGGAGGCGGGACGGACGGTCACCGGGACGCCGAGAGCCTCGGCGGTACGGCGTACCCCGTCCACCGCGTCGGCCCAGGTGGCCCGACGGCCGTCGCCCCACCAGCCGGGGCGCTCGCGGTCGCCCGAGACGACGAGCCCGAGGTGCAGGGGCTGATCGGGAAGGGCCTTGTCGAGCTCGTCGAGCTGGCCCTCGGTAGGCCTGTTGTCGACGCCGAAGATCGGCGCCGGACCCGTGGCCCGCGGCAGCGTGACGGTGGCCGCCTCGAACAGTGCCAGGTCGGCGTTGCCGCGGCCGGCGTTACGAGCGACCGCCTTCAAGAGTCCGGGCAGCAACGTGGTGGTCATCGCCGGCTCTTCCGAGGACAGCGGGTTGGCCAGGCGGAGCACCTGTCGGCGCGGGTCCTCGGCCGGCAGCCCGAGCGCGTCAAGGTCCTTCGTGCCGATGAACGGGAAGCTCACCACCTCGACGAACCCCTCGCCAGCGAGCGTCCGGCCGACCCGGCGCCGCAGCTGCTGGCTCCGCGTCAGCCCGCGCCCGTGGGCGGCAGGTGGCAGCACCGACGGGACGTTGACGTACCCGACGATCCGAGCCACCTCCTCGACCAGGTCGAAGGGGTCGGTGACGTCGCCGCGCCAAGGCGGTGGGGTGACGGACAGTTCTCGACGAGCCCGACTCCACGACCTCGCACCCGACGGCACGCAGGTTGGCGACCGTCGTCTCCGCCGAGATCTCCATGCCGGTGATCCGAGCGGGTAGCCCCGGGTCGATCGTGATCGGCTCGCGATCGGGCGCGGCGCCGACGTACGTCACGCCCGGCTCCACCGTGCCCCCGCCGTACGTCGTCAGCAGCTCGGCGACGCGGTCGGCGGCGACGAGCGGGATGGTCGGGTCGGTGCCTCGCTCGAACCGCTTGGCGGCCTCGGAGGGCAGCTTGTGGCGGCGTTCGGTGCGGAACGTGGTGACCGGGTCCCAGTGCGCGGCCTCGATGAAGATGTTCGTCGTCGCCGCGGACAGCTCGGTGGTCTCGCCACCCATCACGCCGGCGAGGCCGATCGGGCCGGAGTCGTCGGTGATCAGCAGGTCCTCGGTCGAGACCTCGCGGTCGGCGCCGTCGAGCGTGGTGACCCGCTCGCCGGGGCGCGCCCGGCGTACGACGACCGGTCCGGCGAGCTTCTCCCGGTCGTAGCCATGGATCGGCTGGCCCAGCTCGAGCATCACGTAGTTGGTCACGTCCACGGCCAGCGAGATCGGCCGCATGCCGGCCAGCTGGATCCGCCGGGCCATCCACGCGGGGGTCGGCGCGGCAGGGTCGAAGCCGCTGACCGAGCGGCCGGTGAAGACGGGACAGCCGATCGGGTCCTCGACCACCACGTCGTACGCGGCCTGCGTCGACTGCGGAGCCGGCCGGCCCGCGGGATCGGTGAACGGGACGCCGTACGCCAGCGCGGCCTCGCGGCCCACGCCCCGCAGGGACAGGGCGTACGCGCGGTCGGGGTTGATCTCGAACTCGATGACCTCCTCGCGCAGCGGCAGCACGTCGAAGACGTCGTCGCCCGGCTCGCCGGCGTCGGCCGGCAGCACGATGATCCCGTCGTGGTCGTCGCCGAGGCCGAGCTCCTTGGCCGAGCAGATCATCCCGGCGGACACGTGGCCGTAGGTCTTGCGCGCAGAGATCGCAACGGTGCCCGATCCTTGGCTACCGGGCAGCACGCCGCCCGGCAGGATCACCGGCACCAGGTCACCGACCGCGAAGTTGTGGGCGCCGCAGACGATGCCCTGCGGCTCGCCGGTTCCGTTGGCGCTACCGACGTCGACCGAGCACCAGCGGATGGTCTTGCCGTTGCTCTGCGGCTCGTCCTCGAACGACAGCACCCGGCCCACGACGAGCGGTCCGGTGATGTCGTGCCCGGGCCGCTCGATCGCCTCGAGCTTGAGGCCGAGGGCGGTCAGCCGCGCGGCGAGGTCCTCGGTGGAGACGTCGGGCAGGTCCGGGACGACAGCACGGATCCACGAAACAGAGGTACGCATCGCGGGGTCAGAGCTCCGTTCCGAAGGCGGACGAGAAGCGGACGTCGCCCTCGAACAGGTCGCGCAGGTCCTCCACGCCGTGCCGGAACATCAGCGTCCGGTCGATGCCCATGCCGAACGCGAACCCCGTGTAGCGCTCGGCGTCGACTCCGCACGCGGTCAGCACGCGCGGGTTGACCACTCCGCAGCCGCCCCACTCGATCCAGCCCTCGCCGCGGCAGGTACGGCAGGCGTCCGAGTCGACGCCGCGGCAGACGAAGCAGACGAGGTCGACCTCGGCGCTGGGCTCGGTGAAGGGGAAGTACGACGGCCTGAACCGCGTCGTGATCCCGTCGCCGAACATCGAGGCGGCGAAGTGGTCGAGGGTGCCCTTGAGGTGGGCCATGGTGATGCCCTCGTCGACGACGAGGCCCTCGACCTGGTGGAAGACGGGTGAGTGCGTGGCGTCGTACTCGTCGGTCCGGTAGACCCGGCCGGGGCAGACGACGTAGATCGGTGGCTTGCGGGTCAGCATCGTGCGCGCCTGGACGGGCGAGGTGTGGGTGCGCAGCACGACGTGGTTGTCGGCCGGCTCGGTCCAGAACGTGTCCTGCATCGTGCGGGCCGGGTGGTCGGGACCGAGGTTGAGGGCGTCGAAGTTCAGCCACTCGGCCTCGACGACCGGGCCCTCCGCGACCTCCCAGCCGAGGGCGAGGAACACGTCCGCGATGTCCTCGGCCAGCATCGTCAGCGGGTGCCGCGACCCTGCCGGACGACGAGCGGTCGGCAGGGTGACGTCGACGGTCTCCTCGACGAGCATCCGCTCCTCGTGCTCGGACCTCGAGGTCGGCCTGCCGAGCGGCGAACGCCTGGTTGACGGCTCCCGCGGGCCTGGCCGACGCGCTGGCCCGCCTCCTTGCGGGCCTGGGGCGGGAGCGCGCCGATCTCACGGTTGGCGAGCGCCAGCGGTGAGCGGTCGCCGGTGTGGTCGATGCGGACCTGCTTGAGCTCGGCCAGGTCCCCGGCCCCCGCGATGGCCGCAAAGGCCTGGTCGCGCATCTCCTCGACCTGGTCAGCCCGCAGGGGCGTGACCTCGACGGGGTCGTAGGACGTGTTGGGGCCGGACATGTCCCGCAGTCTAGGAAGGGGGCCTGCGCACGGGCGAACCGGTTACTCGACGCCGAGATAGTCGGCCGCGCGCCAGCGGCCGAGGTTCCACGCCAGCCAGTCGTCGTCGGCGGGCGTGCGGTCGCCCAGTGCCTGGGCTCCGCAGCGGCTCGGGAAGCCTGGTCGCCAGGACGGGTACGGCGTCGTCGGAGAGGGTCGCGAGGTAGTCCACGTCGATCTTGCCGGTCTGCTCGTACCGCTCGATGTTGTGGCGGGCGATCAGGTCGTCGGGGTTGACGGCGGCGATGCCGAGCAGACCCGACGACGCCCGTGACGAGCGCGAACCGGGGCACCCAGGTGCCCCACCGGACCACGCCCGAGAGGGCCACCGCGAGCACCACGATCCCGAGCCAGCCCTCGAACACGTCGACGACCAGGCGCGCCTGGGTGAACCCGTACGCCTCCTGGTACAGCTGCATCCGGTGCAGGGCTGAGACGACCACGACCAGGGTCAGCGCGCAGAGCAGCCCGAGGGAGATGCGGAGCCAGAGGACGTCGCCCGGGTCTGTGCCGGCTCGGCGGGAGGCGGCCCAGACCACGAGGAACATCAGCAGGGTGGCGACGGTGAGCTGGCCGAAGCCCTGGTGCACGTACTCGGCGTACGTGAGCCCGGTGGTGCGCTGCACGTAGTCGTGGCCGCCGAACAGCACGGCCGCCTGCGCGGCCACGAACACGGCGAAGACCAGGTCCACGAGCAGGACCGGCACCAGCCACTCGAACCGGTGCGCCGCCGGCGAGGCCGGACGCCCGGGGACAGCCGAGACGTCGGGCGGGTTGAGGGCGAGGTACGCCGCCGCGAGCGTCACGCCGCCGATGAACACACCGGTGAAGCCGCGCTGCACGAAGGAGGTGACGGTGAGGTCGGGCACGATCCCGTCGAGCCACTCGGCCACGACCGCGTCGGCGGATGCGAACAGGAGGCCGAACACGAGCACCGCACCCGCCGACCACAGCGCGGTCAGCAGCACACGAGGCGCGCGGCCCGAGCCGAGGACGCCTCGCAGGCTCCGGGCCAGCCAGGGCTGCCCCCGCAGCGCGGACAGCGGCCAGGCGAACCCGGCGACCACGAACTCCGCCAGGCGGCGTCCACGTGTCACCCCGGCGACCAGGGCTGCCGTGCCGGCCAACAGGCACAGGGCCACGATCCACTCGGCGTCCAGCAGCACGACGGGCAGCGTGCACAGGGCCGCCAGGGTCAGGCAGGCGACCGTGAACGGGTCGGTGCGGTGCTTGGCGGCCCACCACACCGTCCCGCCGGCCGCGAGGAGCACCAGGAAGAACGCGAGGCCGAGGTCGCGGTACGGGATGAGCAGGCCCGCCAGCACGCCGACTCCGAGCGCCGCCAGGACCACCGGCCGGCCCGAGCCAGTGACGTCGGGCCAGTGCTTGCCGAACAGCGGGTCGATCACGGGTGGCGTGTCGACCGCGTTGGTCGGCGCCGGCGGCTTGGGTGTGGTGGCCCCGGTGGTGGAGTCGGTCATGGCGACCTCCGGTGGGTACGAAGCGGAGAGTGGTACGTCGCTCGGCTGGGTCGCGCTGCCGTGCCGGCGGGTCGAGCGGCAGATCCACGCGCAGCACGGCGCCCGTCGTACCGGCAGGCGGGTCGACGAAGCGGACGGTGCCGCCGTGCAGGGTGGCGACCCAGCGGGCGATGGCCAGGCCCAGGCCGGTACCGCCGCCGGCCGCGCTGCTGGGATCGGTGGCCAGCGTGCCGAAGCGCTCGAAGGCCCGCTCACGGTCGGCAGGCGGCACCCCCGGGCCGTCGTCGGCGATCTCGAGGCGCCAGCGCTTGCCGTGGAGCCCCGCGCGGATCCTGACCATGCCGCGCTCGGGACCGTGGCGCACGGCGTTGTCGAGCAGGTTGACCACCAGCTGGCGCAGCCGGGCCCTGTCGGCCCGGACGGTCAGCCCGCCCTCGACGTCGACACCGAAGCTGACGGCGCGACCGGTCGGCACCAGCTCGGCGACCGTCTCGTCCAGCAGCTCGGCGACGTCGACGTCGGCCAGCCGCAGCGGCGCGACGCCCGCGTCGACCCTGGAGAGCTCGAGCAGGTCGCCGACCAGGTCGGAGAGCCGACGGGCCTGCCCGACCGCGGCTTCGAGGTGTTCCTCGTCGGGGGGCACCACGCCGTCCGCGAGGTTCTCGAGCACGGCGGTGAGACCGGCCAGCGGGGTGCGCAGCTCGTGGGACACGGTGGCGACGAGGGCGCGTTGCTCCTTGTCGACCGTGTCGAGCTCGGTGGCCATCTGGTTGAACGCCCGGGCCAGCTCGCCGACCTCGTCGGCCGACTCCGCCCGGACCCTGCCGCGGTAGTCGCCGTGGGCCATCCGTCGCGCGGCTTCGGTCATCTCCCGCAGCGGCGAGGTCATGCCGACGGCCAGCAGCTGCGTCACGCCGAGCGCCAACGCGACCGTCACCGGAACAGCCAGGAGCAGCGGGACGCCGGAGTCGTGGCCCACCAGGCTGACCACCATCGCCACGAGCACGCTCACGACCACGAGCACGCCGAGCTTGACCTTGATCGAGCCGACGCTCGCGAGCGGCGTGCTCACTTGCCTTCCTCGAGCGCGTAGCCGACGCCGTGCACCGTGCGCACCCGCTCGGCGCCGATCTTGGCCCGAAGCGCCTTCACGTGGCTGTCGACGGTGCGAGTCCCCGACGCGTCCGCCCAGTCCCACACGTCGGCCAGCAGGCGCTCGCGGGTGAGCACCTCCCCCGGCGCGGTGGCGAGCCGGGAGAGCAGGTCGAACTCCGTGGGCGTCAGCCGCACCTCCTCACCCGCCACGACGACCCGTCGCTCCCCCGTGTCGACGACCAGGTCGCCCACGACGAGACGAGCCGCCGGACGCGTGGCGAGCTCGGCGGCACGGTCGACCCGCCGCAGCAGCGCCCGCACCCGCGCGACCAGCTCGCGCATCCGGAACGGCTTGGTGAGGTAGTCGTCCGCACCGACCGCGAGCCCGACCAGGATGTCGGCCTCGTCGTCGCGGGCGGTCAGCATCAACACCGGCACCGGCGCCACTGCCTGGATGCGCCGGCAGACCTCCAACCCGTCGAAGCCCGGCAGCATCACGTCGAGGACGACGAGGTCCTGCCGGCCAGCAGCGTGGCGCTCCACCCCGCTCGGGCCGTCGTACGCCTGGTCGACGGCGAACCCCTCGGCCCGCAGCCGGTCGGCGACGGCCTCGTTGATGACGCGCTCGTCCTCGACGACCAGCACGCGCGTCAACCGGGACGACTCCATGCTGGGAGCGTAGGAGGGAGCAGGTGTGGGAGGTGGCCGTGACTCGTGAAGGTTGTGTGCAGATCAGTACTCGGGCTCGCCCGGCCAGTCCATCACGATGCGGGCCCCGCCGCCGGGCGACTCGAGGATCGAGACCTGGCCGCCGTGGGCGCGGGTGATGCCGTTGACGAGGTAGAGCCCCAGTCCGGTGCCGCCACGGGCACCGTGGCCGGTCCAGAACTTCGTGAACACCCGGCGTCGCATCTCGAGCGGGATGCCGTCGCCCTCGTCGTCGATGGTGAGGCGGACGCCGTCGGTGGTCCAGCCCTCGTTGAACCAGGGCTCGGCCTTCACGCGGACGGTGCCGCCGCCGTGGCGGATCGCGTTCTCGACGACGTTGGTGACGACCTGGGTGAACTTGTCGGGGTCGATGTAGACCTCGGGCAGGTCGGCGCGGGCGTCCAGCTCGATGTCGTGCGGCGCCCCGGCCTGCACGTTGGTGATGATCCGCTCGAGCAGGACCCGGATGTCAGCACCGCGGCGGGCCAGGCTCAGCCGGCCGGTGTCGAGGCGGGCCACGTCGAGCAGCTCGGTGATCAGCCGGCTGAGGCGGTCGGCGTCGGCGTGCACGGTGGTCAGCATGAGCAGCTTCTGCTCGTCGTTGAGCCGGGTCCAGCGGCTGAGCATCGCCTGGACGAAGCCCTTGACCCCGGTCAGCGGAGACCGCAGCTCGTGGGCCACCGCGGCCACCAGGTCGGACCGCTCCCGGTCGAGCCGGGCTCGGCCGCGCCCCGAGCGGACGGACATGGCCACGCCGGTCGGCGGCCCCAGCGGGAGATCGCGACGGATCCGCGCGGTGACCAGGCACTCGTTGCCGTCGGGCAGCACCCACGACTGCTCGGGCACCCCTGTGCGCGTGCGCGGCCCGTCGAACGGCAGGTTGTAGTCCACCCAGGTGCGGCCGTCGTTGTCGGTCAGCGAGAAGACCTCCGCGAACTGCTTGCCGACGACCGCGTGCCGGTCGACGCCGAAGAGCCGCTCCGCAGAGCGGTTGACCAGGACCACCGAGCCGTCGCGGTCGAAGATGACGACGCCGTCGGCCAGGACGTCGACCGCGTCACCTGACTCCCACCCCACGTCCGGCACGTTACAAGAGGGAGGAGCCGTCGGTACGCCGATGGGCACCGGCCGACGCGTACAGGCACAACGCGGCCGCCGTCGAGAGGTTCAGGCTCTCGGCCCGGCCGTGGATGGGGATGCGCACCCGGTGGTCGGCCAGCGCGGCGACCTCGCGCGGCAGCCCCCAAGCCTCGTTGCCGAACAACCAAGCCGTCGGCCTGCCCAGCAGGTCACCCGCCTCGTCCAGGGAGACCTCGCCGTCGCCGTCGGCCGCGAGCACGCTCAGTCCGGCGGCCTGCGCAGCGGCGACAGCCGTGGCCACGTCGGGCTCGACCGCGATGGGCAGGTGGAACAGGCTGCCCACGCTCGCCCGGACGGTCTTGGGGTTGTAGGGGTCGACGCTGCTGCCCGCGAGCACGACGCCGTCGGCGCCGGCCGCGTCGGCCGTCCGGATCACCGTCCCCGCGTTGCCGGGGTCGCGGACGTCGGCGCAGATCGCGAGCAGGCGTGGCGGCTCGAGGCTCGCTGCGCTCGAGCTCGACCACGAGGCGTGTGGGACGTCGAGGAAGCGGCAGACGGCGACGACGCCGGCCGGCGTCACCGAGTCGGAGAGGGAGTCGAGGGCGCGGTCGTCGACGACCACCCAGGCCACGGCACCGGCGTCGGCGGCGCCGCGGAGGGCGTCGTACCGGCTCGTCGCCGTGGCGGTCGCGAAGACCTCGACCACGCAACCCTCGACCTCGAGGGCCGCCTCGACGGCCTTGGGGCCGTCGGCAAGGAAGAGCCGCCGCTCGGAGCGTTCCGAGCGGCGGCTGAGCTTCCGGGCCTCCTTGACGCGGGCGTTGCCCGTCGTCAGAGGTGGCTGGGGTGTGATCAGGCTGAGACCTTGTCCTCGCGAGGCGCGTTGACGTCCTCGGGCAGGGCGGCCTTCGCGGTCTCGACGAGGACGACGAACGCCGCGATGTCGTTGACGGCCAGGTCGGCCAGGATCTTGCGGTCGACCTCGACGCCGGCCAGGTGCAGGCCCTGGATGAAGCGGTTGTAGGTCATCCCGTTGGCGCGGGCCGCGGCGTTGATGCGCTGGATCCAGAGCCGGCGGAAGTCACCCTTGCGAGCCTTGCGGTCGCGGTAGCTGTAGACGAGCGAGTGGGTGACCTGCTCCTTGGCCTTGCGGTAGAGGCGCGAGCGCTGGCCGCGGTAGCCGCTGGCGCGCTCGAGGGTGGTCCTGCGCTTCTTGTGGGCGTTCACTGCCCGCTTGACGCGTGCCATGGTGGTTCTCCTTGATGCTTTGGGTAAGTAGTCGGGTGCGGCCTGAAACAGCCTGGGTCAGCGACCGAGCAGCTTCTTGGCGGCCTTGACGTCGGCCGGGGCCACGTCGACGTAGCCACTCTTCTGGCGGTGCTTGTTGCGGCTGCCCGTGGTCGGGGCCGAGGCGAACGCGGCGCCGGACTTGCGGCCGACCTGGAGGCGGCGCAGCTTGCCCGTGCCGGTCACCTTGAACTTCTTCTTGGCACCCGAGTGGGTCTTGTTCTTCGGCATGGTCTTCCTTCTCTTCGATGTCTGGGGCTGGTCTCGTGACAGGCGCTACCGCGCCTTCCGCGACCAGCGACGGCCTGCGTCAGGCCTCGATCTCGGGGTCGAGGTTCTCCGAGCGCCCGCGCTCCTTCTTCTGCGCCACGGCGTGCCCGGCGTTGTGCGCGGTGCGCTCCTCGCGCTCCTCGGCCTCGGCCGCCGCGCGCTCGGCCATCCGGCTCTGCTTCTCGGCAGCCATCTCGACCTTGGCCTCGGCCTTCTTCTTGTGCGGCCCGAGCACCATGATCATGTTGCGGCCGTCCTGCTTGGGCGCCGACTCGACGAAGCCCAGCTCGGTGACGTCCTCGGCCAGTCGCTGCAGCAGCCGGAAGCCCAGCTCGGGGCGGTGCTGCTCGCGGCCGCGGAACATGATGGTGATCTTGACCTTGTCGCCGGCCCTCAGGAACCGCACGACGTGACCCTTCTTGGTCTCGTAGTCGTGCGCGTCGATCTTGGGACGAAGCTTCATCTCCTTGATGATCACGTTCGTCTGGTTCCGGCGCGCCTCACGGGCCTTCTGGGCGTTCTCGTACTTGAACTTCCCGTAGTCCATGAGCTTGCAGACCGGCGGACGTGCCATCGGGGCCACCTCGACCAGGTCGAGGTCGGCCTCCTGGGCGAGCTTGAGGGCCTCGCCCGTGGGGACGATGCCGACGGTCTCGCCGTTGGGTCCGACGAGCCGGACCTCGGGTACCCGGATCCGGTCGTTGATGCGCAGCTCGGTGCTGATGTGTCCTCCTCGTTCGGTTGGCCGACCCGAGGGACCCTCTGACCTGACCAATAAATGGCCCAACAAATGGTTGAGAGCCCCCGTGCGACGCACGGAGGCTCGATGATTCACCCCAGGAATCTCGTCCCTGGAAACACCTGGGACGCCACGCCTGGCGCGGACCGGACCCGACGACCTGGTGCTGCTGCGGTCGTGCGGGTGGGAGTGAGCCTCCACTTGTCGGACCCGGTCGGCTCATCCTGGGATGGGCAGGCCGGATCGGTCGCTGGCTAGGGTACAAGGCTCACGCGCGCGTGCCTATTCCCCAGATTGTTCGCCGGGCGAGACCCAGGCCGAGCGCCCGCCCACGCGGGCCAGCGTCCAGCCGCGCGCCAGCCCCTCGAGGTCCTCCCCCTCGACCACGAACGCCGCCGGGCCGGCGACGTCGACCACGATCGCGGCCGCACCGTCCTGGAGCGCTGCCTGCGCCGCGGTCCGCGCCGTGACGGGTACCGGCCGGGCCTGCGGGTCCCACGCCTGGAGCGCCGGCGTGCCGCTGAACGCGAGCAGCGCCATCCGGCCGTCGGCACCTTGCAGCAGCACGGTGGCCATGTCGCTGGTCTTGTCGTGGGCCAGCCCCTGGTCGTCGACCTCGACCTCGCCGAGCACGGCGACGACCGGGACCAGCAGCCGGGAGGTTCGCACCGCGGCGAGCGCGTCGACCTGGCTGCCTGTCCCGGCGGCGTACGCCGCGAGGGCCGCTGACAGCGCGGCGCCCGGTTCGCCGCGGTCGCCGGCGAATCCGGGGTCGGGGATCGTACGGCCGGTCACGGAGCGATCCTCCCAGCCCGTACCACGACGGAACCCGGTGGTGGTCACCGGCGGCCGGGGTTCGACCAGGGATTGACCGGATGGGTCGGCCTGGTGCGGTGTGTCAGGCTTGAACCGTGGATGACGTCACCTGGGGCGCCCTCACGCTGACGCTGACCGCGCTCGGCGGCTTCTACACGTGGTGGGCCTACAAGAACCGCGGCGCGACGCCGGCAGTGCGCGGCCTCGCGTTCACCCTGCTCCCGGCCGCGGCCTGGCTCACGGGGACGCTGCAGATGTTCAGCAACATCGCCTCCGAGATCACCGACTGGGCGGTGCACCTGGTCTTCAGCCCGAAGGTGTGGCTCGGCGTGATCCTGGCCGGCGTGTCCGTGGCGTTGTTCTTCCTGGCGGGCTTCCTCCGCGACCGCGGCGTGGGCGGCGGCACCCCGCGTCCGTACCGATGACTCCACCGCCACCAAGCCCCAGCCGCGCGCCCTGCCGAAGGCCAAGCAGGCACCCGGGGCGCTCGACGACGACTCCTGGGTGGGGCCTCGACGACGAGATCGCCGCCATCCTCAAGCGGCGCGGCATCTCCTGAACCGGCTGGTGGACTGGCCCGACGACCGGCCCGACCAACGCCGAGCGCGTGCTCGAGCTCGTCGACGACCGCTCGCCCACCCTGGGCAGCGGTCGGCTGATCTGCGTCGACGGGCCGGCCGGCTCCGGCAAGACCACCCTGTCCGACGAGATCGCGGCGTTGACCGGGGCTCCGGTGGTGCACATGGACAACCTCTACGAGGGCTGGGACGGGTTGCCCGAGGTCCGACGACCAGCTCGACCGGCTGCTGCAGGCCGCTGTCGCGCAACCGACCGGGCAGCTACCGGCGCTGGGACTGGTACGCCGACCGGTGGGCGGAGGTCGTGGTCGTGCCGCCCGCTCCCCTGCTGGTCCTCGAGGGCGTCGGCTCCGGGCTCGCGCTCCCACGCCGGGCTGATCACGGCGCTGGTCTGGGTCGAGGTGCCGGCCGGCCTCCGGCTCCAGCGCGGGCTGGCCCGCGACGGCGTGGAGACCGCCGAGCACCTGCGGGCCTGGGCGCTGTCCGAGCAGGAGCACTTCGACCGCGACGGCACCCGCGCCCGCGCCGACCTGGTCGTCGACGGCACGACCGGCTCGACCCCGGCTCCTTGAGCCGCCTTTGCAAGCGTGTAATCATGTAATCATGATGACCAACGAAGACCTGGAGCGGGTGCGCGGCTGGTTCGCCGGGCGTCTGCCGGACGAGTGGAAGGTCGAGGCGCCCGAGGTGACCGTCGACCGCGAAGAGATCACGGTGATCCTCACCGATCGCCGACGTGGAGTCGGCCGAGGGCACGCCCGAGATGACCGACGTCGAGCGCGACGAGGCCCGGGTGGGCCGGGCCAGCGCGTTCCGCGAGGACACCCGTCGTCAGCGGATGTCGATCGCCGACGAGGCCCAGCACCGGTTCGAGCGCAAGGTCTCGTGGGGCGTCCGGCTGGCCGGCATCCCCGACGAGACCGCCCTGTTCACCCACGTGTCCGCGCCCGTGATGACCCGCCTGCGCCAGCCGCAGCGCCTGGTGCTCGACACGCTCGTGGACGCCGGGGTCGCCCGTTCTCGGGCCGACGCCCTGGCCTGGTGCGTGCGGCTGGTCGGCCAGCACGAGGAGGACTGGCTGACCGAGCTCCGGTCGGCCATGGAGTCGGTCGCCGACGTGCGTGCGAAGGGTCCTGCGGCCTGAGGCAGGTCTCGAGGCCTCGACCACCGGCTGGTGGCAGGGGCACGATGACGGCATGAGCGAGGCGACCGAGCTGTTCCGGGCGGCGCGTGACCAGCTCCTCGGCTGGTACGGCGACCACGACGCAGCCGTGGACGGCTTCCGGTTCCCGGAGATGCCGTCGCCGTTCAACTGGGTCTGCGACTGGTTCGACGAGATCGCCGACGGCAACGACCAGCGTGGCCTGGTCGTCGTGGAGGAGGACGGCTCGAGCACCTCCCACACCTTCGCCGAGCTGCGCGCACGCTCGCGGTCCGTCTCGGCCTGGCTGGCGGACCTCGGCGTCGAGCGCGGCGACTCGGTGATCGTGATGCTCGGCAACCGGGTCGAGCTGTGGGAGTCGATGCTCGCGATCATGCGGCTGGGAGCCGTCGTGATGCCGACGACCACGGCCGTCGGGCCGGCGGAGCTGATCGACCGCATCGAGCGGGGCGACGCCAAGCACGTCATCGTCGACGCGAGCGACGTCGGCAAGTTCGACGACGTCCCCGGCGACTACACGCGGATCAGCGTGGGAGCCGTGCCGCAGGGCGTGACGGGCGACTGGCACACCTTCGCCGACGGCTACGACGCCGACGGCTCGCGGATCGGCCACCCGGGGACCGCGCCCGAGGACCGTCTGCTTGCTGTACTTCACCTCCGGCACGACCAGCCGGCCCAAGCTCGTCGAGCACACCCAGGTCTCCTACCCGGTCGGCCACCTGTCCACGATGTTCTGGCTCGGCGTGAAGCCCGGCGACGTGCACCTCAACATCTCCTCGGCCGGCTGGGCCAAGCACGCGTGGTCCTGCTTCTTCGCGCCGTGGATCGCCGAGGCCACGATCGTGGTCCTCAACTACGCCCGCTTCGACCCGCAGTCGCTGCTGGCCAGGCTGCGCGACCAGGGCGTGACGACGTTCTGCGCGCCGCCGACGGTGTGGCGGATGCTCATCAAGTCCGACCTGTCCGGCGGTCCCGGCTCGCTGCGCGAGCTGATCGGCGCCGGCGAGCCGCTCAACCCCGAGGTGATCGCGCAGGTCCAGCAGCACTGGGGCATGACGCTGCGCGACGGCTACGGCCAGACCGAGATGACCGCCGCGGTCGGCAACACGCCTGGGCTCGCCGGTCAAGCCGGGCTCGATGGGCCGCCCGCTTCCCGGGGTTCCGGTGGTCCTCGTCGACCCCCAGTCGGGCGAGCGGGTCGAGGGCGAGGGTGAGGGCGAGATCTGCCTCGACCTCGAGGGCCGCTCGGTCGGCCGCTGCCGCTGATGACGGCGTACCAGGGTGACCCCGAGCGCGACGCCGAGGCGATGGCCGGCGGTTGCTACCACACCGGCGACCTCGCGTCCCGCGACGCCGACGGCTACATCACCTACGTCGGCCGCACCGACGACGTGTTCAAGGCCAGCGACTACAAGATCAGCCCGTTCGAGCTGGAGTCGGTGCTCATCGAGCACCCGGCGGTGGCCGAGGCGGCGATCGTGCCCGCGCCCGACGAGGTG
Organism: uncultured Actinomycetota bacterium; assembly: GCA_963758885.1. GTDB lineage: Bacteria > Actinomycetota > Actinomycetes > Propionibacteriales > Nocardioidaceae > Nocardioides. Next base: position 154,440 of record CAVWXS010000028.1, on the reverse strand, counting down.
CGGCTGGCGGTGCCGAAGGCGTACGTCGCCCTGGCCGCCGGGCACGAGCCGAGTCGCCGAGCTGGCGCTCGAGATCCTGATGTTCGCCCGCGACAACCTCGCGCCGTACCTGCGCATCCGGCGCCTCGAGTTCGCGGTCCTGCCGAAGACGATCTCGGGCAAGATCCGCCGCGTCGAGCTGCGCGGTCTGGAGGACGACGCCGCCGCGGGCGGCGCGCGGCGCGACGCCGAGTACCGCTATGAGGACTTCCCGGAGCTCCGCTCCTGAGTCGCAGCACTAGTGTGACGGCCGTGGTAGCGCCGACGGGAGACCAGTTCGAGATCAGCGGCGGCGGCTACCGGGCGGTGGTCACCGAGGGCGGCGCGACGCTGCGGCTGCTGGAGCACGACGGGCGTCCGCTCCTCGACGGCTTCGCCGAGGACGAGATGCCGAAGGTCGGCCGCGGCCAGCTGCTGATGCCGTGGCCCAACCGGATCCGCGACGGCCGCTACTCGTTCGGCGACCGCGACCTCCAGCTCGGGCTCTCGGAGGCCTCGCGAGGCAACGCCTCCCACGGGCTGGTGCGCTGGGCGGCGTGGTCGCTCGAGGAGCTGTCGTCGGCGTCGGTGTCGCTGACCTACCGGCTGATGGCGCAGAGCGGCTACCCGTGGACCCTCGACCTGCACGTCCTCTACGACCTCTCGGCCGACGGGCTGACCGTGACGCAGACGGCGACCAACCTCTCCCCCGAGCCGGCGCCCGTTCGCGAGCGGGCGCCACCCCTACCTGCAAGGTCGGCGCCGGCGCCGGTCGACGGCTGGGAGCTGACCGCTGCCCGCCTCGACCCGGCTGCTGACCGACGACCAGCTGATCCCGGTCGGCGAGGAGGCCGTCGAGGAGACGCCGTACGACTTCCGGGTCTCGCGGCCGATCCGCGACACCGTCGTCGACCACGCCTTCGGCGACCTCGACCGCGACCCTTCCGGCGTGGCGACGGTGACCGTGCGGGACCCGTCGTCCGGTGATGGCGTGGCGCTGTGGATGGACGACCGGCACCGCTGGATCCAGGTCTTCACCGCCGAGCTCGACCCCGTCCCCCGCCGCGCCGTGGCCGTCGAGCCGATGACCTCACCCCCCGACGCCTTCCGTTCCGGTCGCGACCTCGTGGTGCTCGCCCCCGCCGGCGAGGACGCCGACGAGTTCTCGGCCTCCTGGGGCATCCGCGCCCTCTCCTGAGCCCGCAGTTTCGGGGTAGTCCCGTGCGTTTGGGTCGCTTCAGGCGGCCTCGCGACGACCGAAACGCACGGGACTATCCGCGCCGTGGCGGCGTCGAGGACGGCGCGGAGCTCGCGGAGGGCGGTCTGGGCGCGGGCGCCGTCGGAGCCCTGGATGCCCATGGCCGAGACGGTGGTGCCGTCGTCGAGGTCGAGGGTGACCCAAGGTGCGCCGGGCGGCAGGTGGGCCTCCACCACGGCGGCGTACTCGAACTCGCGGCGCCGGTAGCCGTTGACCACGACCAGACGGTCGGGTTCGGCGACCACCCTCGACCGCGCGAGGGCGAACCCGAGCGACAGGGCCAGCAGGGCCAGGGCGATCAACGTGGCGACCTGGAACGGCGTGAACGCCGCCCGCGTCTCGGCGTCGAAGGACAGCCACGCGAACGCCACGACCACCGCGAGCATCGCGAACAGCCCGGCCGCGGCGATGCGGACGCCGAGCGGTCGCCACGTGTGGGGCAGGGACACGGGCGGCGTACCGGACCTAGAGGCGGCAGGCATGGATGTCGGTCAGCAGGATGCCGCGGGCGCCGATGTCGAACAGCTCGTCCATCAGCCGCTGGGCGCCGGCACGCGGGACCATCGCGCGTACGGCGACCCAGCCCTCGCGATGGAGCGGCGAGATGGTCGGGCCCTCGATGCCCGGCGTGAGCGCCACGGCCGCCTCGACGCCGGACCGCTCGATGTCGTAGTCCATCATCACGTAGGTACGGGCGACCAGGACGCCCTCGAGGCGCCGCCTGAAGACCTCGAGCCCGACCGGCGCCTCGCCGCCACGGGTGATGAGCACGGCCTCGGACTCCAGGATCGTCTCGCCGAACACCTCCAGCCCCGCCTGCCGCAAGGTGCTGCCCGTCTCGACCACGTCGGCGATGGCGTCGGCCACTCCGAGCCGGATGCTCGTCTCGACGGCGCCGTCGAGCCGGACCACCGTGGCGTCGATGCCCCGGTCCTCGAGGAAGGTACGGACCACGCCGACGTACGACGTGGCGATCCGGCGGCCGGCCAGCTGCGCCAGGTCGGTGAACTGGCCCGTCGGGCCGGCGAACAGGAAGCGGCTGCGCCCGAAGCCGAGGGTGAGCACCTCCTCGGCCTTGGCGCCGGAGTCGAGCAGGAGGTCGCGGCCCGTGATGCCGATGTCGAGGGTGCCCTCGCCGACGTAGAGAGCGATGTCGCGCGGGCGCAGGTAGTAGAACTCCACGCCGTTCTCGGCGTCGAGGAGCGTGAGCTCCTTGGCGTCCTGGCGCTGGCGGTAGCCGGACTCGCGCAGCATCTCGGTGGCCGCCTGCGAGAGCGACCCCTTGTTGGGCACCGCGATCCGCGAGCGTGGTGCCGTTGGGTTGGAGCGTCATGAGCGGGGTCTTCCTAGAGGTGTGAGTAGACGTCGTCGGGGGTGATGCCGGTCGCCAGCATCAGGACCTGGGCGTGGTAGAGCAGCTGGCTGATCTCCTCGGCCGTCCGCTCCGGCCCCTCGTGCTCGGCCGCCATCCAGGACTCGGCGGCCTCCTCGACCAGCTTCTTGCCGATGGCATGGACCCCGGCGTCGAGCTGCGCGACGGTGCCCGACCCCGCGGGACGGGTCTGGGCCTTCTCGGCCAGCTCCGCCCACAGCTCGTCGAACGTCTTCACGGTCGCCAAGCCTAGGCCGTGCGCCCGGGGCGACGATCAGTCCAGGTACGCGCGGCGGACGTGGCGCAGGGTCTGGGCGGTGACGAGCGCGGCGGCCGCCGCCTCGTAGCCCTTGTCCTCGTGGGACTGCTCGAGGCCGGCGCGGTCGAGCGCCTGCTCCTCGGTGTCGCAGGTGAGCACGCCGAAGCCGATCGGCCGTCTGGTGGTCGAGCGCGACCCGGTTGAGGCCGTCGGTGGCGGCCGAGCAGACGTAGTCGAAGTGCGGCGTACCTCCCCGGATGACGACCCCGAGAGCGACCACGGCGTCGTACCCCTGCCGGGCCAGCGCGTCGGCCACGACGGCCAGCTCGAAGGTGCCGGGCACGCGTACGACCTTCGGCTCCTCGACGCGATAGTCCTTCAGCGCCCTGCGGGCTCCGTCGAGCAGCCCGTCCATCACCTGCTCGTGCCAGCTCGCCGCGACCACGGCGACCCGCAGGTCGTGGCAGTCGACCGGGCGCTGCTCGGGGGCTCCGTGTCCGGCCACGTCAGGCCTCCTCGTCGATCTCGCGACCGGCCACGAGCCCCAGGCCCGGGAGGTCGTGGCCCATCCGGTCGCGCTTGGTCTGCAGGTACGCCAGGTTGTGGTCGTTGGGTCGCGTCGTGAGCGGCACCTGCTCCTTGACCGGCACGCCGTACTCCTCCAGGGCCCGCGTCTTGTCGGGGTTGTTGGTCAGCAGTCGCACGCTCTCGACGTCGAGGTCGCGCAGGATCTGGGTGGCAGCACCGTAGTGCCGCGCGTCGGCCGGCAGCCCGAGATCGAGGTTGGCGTCGACGGTGTCGCGTCCGGCGTCCTGCAGCGCGTAGGCCTGCAGCTTGGCCACCAGGCCGATGCCGCGACCCTCGTGCCCGCGGAGGTACACCACGACGCCGCGCCCCTCCTGCACGATCCTCGCCAGCGCCTCGTCGAGCTGCGGGCCGCAGTCGCAGCGCTCGCTGCCGAACACGTCACCGGTCAGGCACTCGGAGTGCACGCGCGTCAGCACCGGCTCGTGGCCGGCCAGGTCGCCGTACACCAGGGCGACGTGCTCGCTCTGGTCGAAGCCGATGCGATACCCGTACGCCGTGAAGTCGCCGTGGGCGGTCGGCAGCGCGGTCACCGCCACCCGCTCGACGAGCACCTCGGTGCGCTGGCGGTAGCGCACCAGGTCCTCGATGGAGATCATCGCCAGGTCGTGCTCGTCGCAGAACTCCCGCAGCTCGGGCGCCCGCTTCATGGTGCCGTCGTCGTTGACGACCTCGACCAGCACGCCCGCCGGGGTCAGGCCGGCCATCCGCGCCAGGTCGACCGCGGCCTCGGTGTGCCCGCGCCGTACGAGCACCCCGCCCTCGCGGTAGCGCAGCGGGAACACATGACCCGGCCGGGTCAGCTCCCACGGCTCGGTCGCGGAGTCGGCCAGCACGCGGGCGGTGTGCGACCGGTCGGCGGCCGAGATGCCGGTGCTGACGCCGTCGCGGGCGTCCACGGAGATCGTGTAGGCCGTGCGCATCTTGTCGCGGTTGTGGGGGGTCATCAGCGGGATCTCGAGCCGGTCGAGCATGGTGGCCGGCATCGGCACGCAGATCACGCCGCTGCTGTGCCGGATCGTGAACGCCATCAGCTCGGGTGTCGCCTTGGACGCCGCGAAGATCAGGTCGCCCTCGTTCTCGCGATCCTCGTCGTCGACGACGACCACGGCCTTGCCGGCGGCGATGTCGGCGACGGCGCGCTCGATGCTGTCGAGGCGGACGGGTGAGTTCATGAGGCGGCTCCGGGGAGATAGGCGGTGAGAAGCTTCTCGACGTGACGCGCGATCACGTCGGTCTCGAGGTTGACCCGGTCGCCTGGTTGGCGGCTGCCGAGCGTCGTGCGGGCGAGCGTCTCGGGGATCAGGCTGACGGTGAACGAGTCGTCGCCGACGTCCACGACGGTCAGCGAGACGCCGTCGACGCAGATCGAGCCCTTGGGGACGACGTACCTGGCCAGGTCGGCCGGCAGGGAGACCTCGACGACGTCCCAGTGCTCGCTGGGCGAGCGTCGTACGACGGTCCCGACGCCGTCGACATGTCCCTGCACGAGGTGGCCACCCAGGCGCTTGTCGGCGGTCACCGCCCGCTCGAGGTTGACGCGGTCGCCGGGAGCGACCCCGGCCAGCGAGGTCATGTCGAGGGTCTGCTGCATGACGTCGGCGGTCCAGGTGGCCCCTTCTGTGTCAACGTCGATCGTCCGTCACGGTCAGGCAGCAGCCGTTGACCGAGATCGAGTCGCCGAGGATGGTGCCGTCGAGCGCGGTCGCCGCGCGGACGGTCAGGCGCAGGGCGTCGCCCTGGTCCTCGATCGCGGCGACGGTGCCGAGCTCTTCGACGATGCCGGTGAACACGTCAGGTCTCCTTGTCGGTTGCGGGGTCTCGAGACGGGCGCTGCGCGCCCTCCTCGACCAGCGGAGAGGGGGTCATCGTGATGCGCACGTTGACGTCCTCGTCGGGCTCGACGGGGTCGAGCACGGTGACGTCGGTGACGAAGAGGTGGGCGGCGTCGGAGATGGTGCCGATGCCCAGGTCGGCCACGGCCGCCCGGCCGGAGCCGAGCAGCATCGGCGCGACGTAGGTGACGACCTCGTCGACGAGCCCGGCCGCCCAGAAGGCCGCGGCCAGCGTGGGGCCGCCTTCGAGGAAGACGTGCTGCCGGTCGAGCTCGAACAGCTCCTTGAGCGCCTCGTGAGGATCGCGGGTGCGCAGGTGGACGGTGCGGGCGGTGTCGTCGAAGATCCGCCGGTCCGCCGGCAGGCCGCGCAGGCCCATCACGGCCCGTAAGGGCTGGACCGCGAGCGGGAGGTCATCGGCATCGCGCACCGTCAGCAGTGGGTCGTCGACGGCGACCGTGTTGCTGCCGACGAGCATCGTGTCGCACAGCGCACGGAGCCGGTGGGTGTCGACGCGCGCGGCCCGGGACGACACCCAGCGGCTGGTGCCGTCGGCGGCGGCACTGCGGCCGTCGAGCGTGGTGGCGAACTTCCAGGTCACGAACGGCCGGCCGCGGTCCATCGCGAACGTCCACTCCCGGTTGACCCCGCGGGCTTCGTCCTCGAGCAGTCCTCCCTCGACCTCGACCCCGGCGTCGCGCAGGGTGGCCGCTCCCCCGGCCGCGACGGGGTTGGGGTCCCGCTGGGCGTAGACCACGCGTCGTACGCCGGCCTCGACCAGCGCCCGCGCGCACGGACCCGTGCGTCCGGTGTGGTTGCACGGCTCCAGCGTGACGACGGCGGTCGCCCCGCGAGCGGCGTCACCCGCCTGGCGTAGGGCGTCGACCTCGGCGTGCGGCGAGCCTGCGCCGCGGTGCCAGCCCTCGGCGACGGTCCGGCCCTGGTGGTCGAGCAGCACGCATCCCACGCGCGGGTTGGGGCCGGTCGGGACGCCGGGTGAGGCCGCCAGCGCGAGGGCGCGCCGCATGGCCGCCTGCTCGAGGGTGCTGGTGCTCAAGGTGTCGCCTCCGGTCGGGTCCACGGACCCCGGGGCGTACGGGCGGTCGCTGCGCACCCCTCACGGAGTGCTCAACGGAACCGTCCCTCGTGCGTCTTCCCATCCGGACTTTGACCGTCGGTCCAGGAGTTCCACCTGGTCAACCGACTGCTGGCCGCAGCCGGGTCGCGGACTTTCACCGCCGGTTCGGAGTTACACCGACCCCAGAGCACGTGAGCTGGTCGCTCGGCGTCAAGTGTGGCACAGCGTCGGAGACCGATCACCGAGGTGTTGGCCACACCACTGCTAAGGCGTCGCGGACTCGGCCTTCTCGCGCAGCGAGGCGACCATCGCGTCGGGGTCGTCGGCCGAGAACACCGCCGAACCCGCGACGAAGACGTCGGCGCCGGCGTCGGCGCACCGCTCGATGGTCTCCAGGGAGATTCCCCCGTCGACCTGGAGCCAGGTCTCCAGGCCGTGCTTGTCCATCAACGCCCGCGCCGTGCGGATCTTCGGCAGGCACAGGTCGAGGAACGACTGCCCGCCGAAGCCAGGCTCCACGGTCATGATCAGCACCATGTCGAGCTCGGCCAGCAGGTCCTCGTAGGGCTCGATGGGCGTCGCCGGCTTGAGCGCCATGCTGGCGCGCGCGCCCTTCGCGCGGATCTCCCGCGCCAGCCGCACCGGCGCCGCGGCCGCCTCGACGTGGAAGGTCACGCTGCCCGCGCCCGCCTCGACGTACGCCGCGGCGTGCCGGTCGGCGTCGGTGATCATCAGGTGGGCGTCGACAGGCCGCTCGCTGTGCCGCGCCAGCGCCTCGACCATGGCGGGCCCGAAGGTCAGGTTGGGCACGAAGTGGTTGTCCATCACGTCCACGTGGACCCAGTCGGCGCCGGGGATGCGGCCGATCTCCGCACCGAGGTCGGCGAAGTCGGCGGTCAGGATGCTCGGGGTGATCTGGATGCCCACCCTCGGATCCTAGGCAGCCATCGGCCCGGCCCGGCGCAGGCCCGTATCTACGCGCCGACTCGGGTCTCTTCCCTCCAGGCCTCCGGGCCAGATCCGTCGAGAGGAGAAGACCATGTCCAAGTCCGCCACCAGAGGCCGGTTCCGGCTCGCCGCGAGCGTCGTCGCGCTCGCGTTCCTAGGGCTGACAACCGCCTGTGGCGAGCAGAGCGCGCTCGACCAGCCAGCCACCCAGCCTGCACCAAGGGTCCAGCCCTCGGCCGTTCCCGCTCCAGCCTTCCCTCCGCCGGTCCGCAACGGCACCCAACCGGGCGGCACTTCCGAGCCCGGCGGGGTCAAGCTCGGCCGGAACCCCGACGAAGCCCAGCGGCGAATGGCCCAGCACGAGACGCGGTACCAGGGTTCCCCCGGTCGCCCGTGAGCCGACGCGGTCAGCCCAACAGGCCGTCGTCGTACGTCGCCGTCAGCGCGCCGCCGGCGTCGCCGGTGTTGACGACGCCGGCCGGCTCGATGAGCACTGCGCTGACCTCGCCCGTCGCGATCGGGCAGTGCTGGACGCCCCTCGGGACGACGTACAGCTGGCCCGGCCCCACGGTGACGTCACCGTCGAGGAGCTGGATGGTCAGCTCGCCGTCGATCACGAGGAACAGCTCGTCGGTGTCGTCGTGGGTGTGCCAGACGAAGTCACCCTTGAGCTTGACGACCTTGACCTCGTAGTCGTTGAGCCGGGCCACCACCTTGGGCGACCAGTGCTCCGAGACCAGGCTCAGCTTCTCGCGGATGTCGACCACGCGGTTCACGACTCCTCCTCCGGTTCCTCCGGTGTCTCCTTGCCCTCGGCCTCGTCACGGTCGGCCCACTCCAGGAGCGGCGCGATGTCCCAGACGTGGTCGTCGATGTCCTCGTGCAGGTCTCCGATCTTCTGGAAGCGCTCGGGGACGGTGAAGATGGTGAAGTCGTGCGGATCGGCGTCGTCGACCTCGTCCCAGAGGATCGGTGTGGAGACGCGTGCGTCGGGCAGCCCCCGGACCGAGTACGCGGCCGCGATGGTGTGGTCACGCGCGTTCTGGTTGTAGTCGACGAAGAGGTGGTGGGGGTCGCGGTCCTTGCGCCACCACTGCGTCGTGACGTCGTCGGGGGTCCGGCGCTCCACCTCGCGGGCGAAGGCCAGTGCAGCGCGGCGGACGACCTTGTGGCCGTGGTCGGGCCGGATGCGGACGTAGACGTGCATGCCCTTGCTGCCGGTCGTCTTGGGGAAGCCCACGACCCCGAGCTCGTCGAGCACCTCGTGGACGACGTGGGCCACGCGGCGTACCTGCGCGTAGTCGGACAGCGGGCCCGGGTCCAGGTCGATGCGCCACTCGTCGGGCTTCTCGGGGTCGTCCCGGCGGCTGTTCCACGGGTGGAACTCGACCGTCGACATCTGCACCGACCAGATCACCGAGGCGAGCTCGGTGACGCAGAGCTCGTCGGCAGTCCGGTTCCAGCGAGGGAAGTGCAGCCGGACCGTGTCCACCCACGGCGGCGCCCCGGCCGGCAGCCGCTTCTGGTGGACCTTGTCGCCCGCCAGCCCCTTGGGGAACCGGTGCAGCATGCAGGGACGCTCGAACAAAGCGTTGACGATCCCGGGGCCGACGGCGAGGTAGTAGTGGACCAGGTCGAGCTTGGTGGCCCCGCTCTCGGGGAAGTACACCCGGTCGGGGTTGGTGATCTTGACGACGCGGTCGTCGACGTCGATCTCCACGAAAGGGCTGGCCACGCCCCCAAAGTAGCCGCCCATACTGATCCCGTGGACCTGCGACTCGAGCCGCTGACGAAGGAACGCGAAGCCGACTTCCTGGCCCTGATGGCCCGCGACGAGCACGGCGGCCAGTGCTGGTGCTCGGCCTGGTGGGTGCCGACGTGGGAGGAGTACGTCGCCCAGTCGCCGGAGGAGCATCGCGCCGTGCGCGACGACGTGTTCGGCCGCGACGTCCACGACGGCTACCTCGGGTACGTCGACGGGGCGCCCGTCGGCTGGGTGCAGGTAGGGCCGCGCGACGTCCTGCCGAAGATCGCGGAGACGTTCTCGCTCGAGCCCGACCCGGACACGTGGGCGATCAGCTGCTTCATGGTGCTGGCGCCGTACCGGGGCCAGGGTCTCGCCCGGCGGCTGTTCACCGGCGTGCTCGACGAGCTCCGCGAGCGCGGCGTGGCGGCCGTCGAGGGTTACCCCCTGCACGGCACCGGCCACGACGCCGAGGACGTCTGGACGGGCCCCGAGTCGCTGTACGTCGCCGCCGGTTTCGCCGAGACGGCCCGCGGCCCGCGCCGGGTGGTCTACCGCCTGGAGCTCTGAGCGTGCGCGCCGCGCCACCCCAGCGGTGAGCCTGGCACCGTTGCTGGCCGGAGGTCAGCCGAGGTCCTTGGTGAACATCAGGATCGGGGAGTCGTCGAGGTAGACGTTCGTGCCCGGCTCGACGCGCACCCCGTCGATGACGATGCCGGCCCCGTCGGGCACGTACCCACGCTTGGCGTACATCCGCTGGGCCGAGCCGTAGCCGTACCCGTCGCCGCCGTACAGGCCCACGCCGATGCCGACGACCCGGCAACCGCGCTGGGCGACACGCTCCTCGGCCGCGTCCATCAGGGCGGTGCCCACGCCGCGACGCTGGAACGCGTGCAGCACGTTGAAGTCGCGGATCTCCGGGATCCCGTGCGCCGCGAAGAGCGGGTACTTCGGGCTCCACCAGACGGTCACGTACCCCGCGAGCTCGCCGTCCAACCGAGCGACGAGGACGTCGCGGCGCCCGGCCTCGGCCTCGTCGGCGTACTTCTCGAACGTCGAGCGCTGCTTGGGCCAGTCCTCGAACGCCGTCGCCAGGTCGTCGACGTCGGCGCGCACCAGGTCGGCGATGGTCAGGCCCTCGGTCATGCCGCGACCCTCCGCAGCAGCGCACCGAACATCGCGTCAGTACCGTGCCGGTGCGGCCAGAGCTGGAACGTCCCGGGCAGCGGACCGGCGCAGTCCGGTACGTCGCGGCAGCAGCGCCGCCGCATCCCCCAGCACCGCGTCGGACCGCGCCGCCAGCACGGCGGACACGACCTCGGACGTCTCGGCCAGGACCGGCGAGCAGGTCGCGTAGAGCACGACGCCGCCCGGCCGCACCGAGTCGAGGGCCGCCGACAGGAGGGCCCGTTGCAGGGGCACCAGCGCGTCGAGGTCGGTGGGCTGGCGGCGCCAACGCGCCTCGGGCCGCCGACGGAGTGCGCCGAGACCGGTGCAGGGCGCGTCCACGAGCACCCGGTCGAACGAGCCGGCGGGCCACGGAGGGCGGGTGCCGTCGCCGGTGACCACGCCCAGCACGCCGTCGGCACCGCGGAGCGTACGACGGACCAGGTCGGCGCGGTGCGGCAGCCGCTCGTTGGCCAACAGCCCGGCTCCGCGCCCGGCCGCCAGCGCCGCCAGCAGCGCGGCCTTGCCGCCGGGTCCGGCACAGAGGTCCAGCCAGCGGAGGTCGGGCCCGTCGAGCGGCGCCGAGGCCAGGGCGACCGCCACCAGCTGGGAGCCCTCGTCCTGGACACCCGCCCTGCCCTCGGCCACCGCGGCGACGGCGCCGGGATCGCCCGAGGCCAGGTGGACGCCGTACGGCGACCAGCGCGTCGGCTCGCCCGGCAGCTCCTCGCGGGTCGAGCGCCCGGGACGGGCCACCAGCGTCACCCCGGGGGCCTCGTTGTCGGCGACCAGCAACGCCTCGATCTCGCCCTCCCCGACTGCCTCGGCGAGAGCCTCCACCACCCACCGCGGATGGGCGTGCGCGACGCTCAGGTGCCCGACCGGGTCGTCCGCACGGGCCGGTGCGACCCGCGCGACCCACGCCTCCTCGGTCGTGCTCGGAGACCCGACGCAGCACCGCGTTCGCGAAGCCGGCCGCTCCCGGCCCGACGTCGGAGCGGACCAGCGCGACGGTGGTGCTGATCGCGGCGTGCGCGGGCACCCGCATGGCCAGCAGCTGGTGGGCGCCCAGTCGGAGCGCGTCGAGCACCCGCGCCTGCACCTTCGCCAGGGGCCGGTCGACGCACGCCGCGAGCACCGCGTCGTACAGACCCTGGCGCCGTACGGTCCCAGAGGTCAGCTCGGTGGCGAAGGCAGCGTCGCGCCCGCTCAGCCCGTGCTTCTTGAGGGCCGCGGGCAGCGCGAGGTTCGTGTACGCGTCCGCCGACCGGACGGCGCGCAGCACCTCCAGCGCGGCAGTACGGGCCGCGTCAGCCAAGGTGTTCCTTGACCAGCCGCTTCGGCGCCTTGGCGGCCCACGCGTCGGTGATGACCTCCTCGAGCTCCTGGCGGGTGAACTCGCCGAGCCGCGACTCCTGCACGAGCACGGCGCTGTAGCCGTTGAAGTGCGGGATCGTGAAGAACGGCGTCGACTCGTCCTCGACGAGGGCGTTCTTCTCGACCTGGGTGGGCGTCATGATCACCAGCAGGTCGTCGTACATCTCCCCGGTGACGGGGTCGATCGCGTTCTTGTGCGGTGCCCGGTAGAGCAAGAAGCCCTTGCCCTTCGGCCCCCGCGGCACCTTCCAGGTGGGGCGGTCGCCCCACGAGATGCCTTGTTCGGTCTCGGGGAGCGAGCCGCAGATCTCGTCGACGTCCTCGGGACGCGCTTTCCGCGAGCGGGCCATGGCGCTGACCCTAGTCACCGAACCGGGCGCCCGGCTCGATCCGCACGCCGCGGGCCCAGTCGGCGGCCGGCATCTCCTTCTTGCCGAACGCCTTGACCAGACCCAGCTTGAGGGCAGCGCTTCCCGTGCCGACGGCGACGGCGTTCTTGCCCACGAGCAGCTCGCCGGGCGGCAACGCACCGTCGGCCGGCGAGAGCGGGCCCAGCTTGACCCGCTCGCCCTCGAACGTCGTCCATGCACCGGGCGCGGGCGTGCACGCCCGCACCCGCCGGTCGACCGCCATCGCGGGTTCGGTCCAGTCGACCCGCGCGTCCTCGACGGTGATCTTGGGCGCGAGGCTGACACCGTCCTCAGGCTGGGGCCGGGCCTCGATCGCGCCGTCCTCGATGCCGTCGAGCGTGGCCACCAGCAGTCCGGCACCGCCCTCGGCCAGCCTCGCGAGCAGGTCGCCCGCGGTGTCGCCCGGGCGCACCCGCTCGGTCATCAGGCCGTACGTCGGCCCGGCGTCGAGCTCGCGCACGATCCGGAAGGTCGTCGCGCCGGTGACCTCGTCACCCGCCCAGACGGCGTGCTGGACCGGGGCGGCTCCGCGCCACGCGGGCAGCACCGAGAAGTGCAGGTTGACCCAGCCGTGGGCGGGGATGTCGAGCGCTGACTGCGGCAGGAGGGCGCCGTACGCGACGACGGGGCAGCAGTCGGGCGCGAGAGCTCTCAGCGCTTCCTGGAACTGCGGGTCGCGCGGGTGGTCGGGCTTGAGGACCGGGACCCCGAGCTCCTCGGCGCGGGCGGCCACGGGCGAGGGCGCCAGGCGCCGGCCGCGGCCCGACGGCGCGTCGGGCCGGGTGACCACCCCGACCAGGTCGTGGCGGGACGCCGCGATCGCCTCGAGGGCTGGCAGCGCCGGCCCGGGCGTGCCGGCGAACACCAGGCGCACTAGGGCGTGTCTCCCAAGTCTCGGCCGTCGCGAGCGACGTCCGGTGCGTGCGACGCGTGTCCGGGGTCCCCGCGGAATCGCGAGCGCAGCGAGCGCATTCCGTGGGGTTGGCTTGGCGGAGGAGCGCAGGCGATGCGCCAGCATCGTCGAGTCGACGACAACGCAGCCAGCGTGCGTGCCGGGCGGCGCGTAGCAGGCCATGGACTTGGGAGACATGCCCTAGAAGCCCAGGCCGCGGGTCGAGTGGGGCGAGACCTTCACCGTCGGCTGCTCGAGCCCGAACCACTCCGACTCACGGATCGCCTTCATGGCCAGCTTGCGGTTGGCGGCGTCGAGGCGGTCGAGGAACAGCACCCCGTCGAGGTGGTCGGTCTCGTGCTGGATGGCACGGGCCAGCAGGTCGGACCCCTCGATGGCGACCGGCTCGCCGTACATGTCGAAGCCCTTGGCGACGACCGACATCGCACGCAGACAGTCGATCGAGAGGCCAGGGATGGACAGACACCCCTCAGAGCCGTCCTGGATGTCGTCGGAGAGGTCGAGGACCGGGTTGACCAGGTGGCCGACCTCGCCCTCGATGTTCCAGGTGAACACGCGGAGGCCTACCCCGATCTGCGGAGCCGCCAGCCCGGCGCCGGGTGCGTCCAGCATCGTGTCGGTGAGGTCCTCGACGAGGCGACGCAGCTCCTTGTCGAAGTCGACCACCTCGACGGCCTTCTGCCGGAGGACGGGGTCGCCGAAGAGTCGGATGGGTTGGATCGCCACGCGGCGAGTCTAGAGACCACCCCCGCCCCCCGAGTCGGCGCCAATCGCCCTAGGTCGCACGCCGAGTCGGCGCCAATCGCCCCAGGTCGCACGCCGAGTCGGCGCCAATCGCCCCAGGTCGCACGCCGAGTCGGCGCCTTGTCGTCCCACTCCGGCGGTTCCGGGCGGCAATTCGCGCCGACTCGGCGCATGAATCGGGCACATCTGCGCCGACTCGGCGAGTGAACGGGGCGCATTTGCGCCGACTCGCGAAGGTTGGGGCTAGAGGGAGACCGGGTCGACCTGCACGCGGACGGCGTCGAGCTTGCGGGCCGACCGCACCCGCTGGAGCTCCAGCAAGGCCTGGGAGAGGGTGGCGCCCTGCGCCCGAGGCACTCGCAGCACCACGCGTACGTCGCCGTCCTCGACCGGCACGGGGCCGAGTACCTCGGCCGCTTCAGGGAGCGCGAGCAGCGTGAGGGCGTCGTCGACAGCACCCGGGTCTCCGGTGATCGTGGCCAGCCGGGACGCCGGCGGCAGGTGGGCGGTGGCGCGCTCCGCGGCCTCGCGGGCGGCGAACCCGCCGGGATCCCACCGCACCAGCGCCTGGAGCCCGGGGAGGGCCGGGTCGCCGACCACCACCGCGCTGCCGCCCGGCCGGACCAGGCCCACGGCGTTGACCCAGCGCCGGACGGCCTCCTCAGCGGTGCGCAGGTCGGGCCGCGCCAGCATCAGCCACGCGTCGAGCAGCACGACGGCGGCGTAGCCACCTTCGGCCACGGGCTCCGCCCCCGGCGTCGCCACGACGATCGCCGGTTGCGGGCCGACCTCGGCGAGCACGGTGTGCCCCGAGGACGAGGTGCGGACCGGTGTGGACGGGAACGTCCGGCCGAGCTCCTCGGCGGTACGGGACTCGCCGACGACGGGCGCCCGGAGGCCGCGGTGACCGCACACGGCACAGGACCAGGCCGGGTGGTCGGTGCCGCACCAGCGGCAACGCGGCGCGGCCGCCGCCCGCGCGATGGTGAGCGGGCCCCGGCAGGCGCCGCCCAGGGCCGGGCAGCGCGCGGCGGTGCGGCAGCGTTCGCAGGCCAGGGCGGCGGCGTAGCCCAGCCGCGGGGTCTGCACCAGCACGGGTCCGTTCGCGAGCCCCTCGCTGACCACCTCGTGCACCAGCGTCGGCATCCGTGCGCCCCGGGCGAACGGGTCGCGGGCGAGCTCGGCATCGCTCGCCCCCGCCACCCGCACCGTGACCCGCTCACGCAGCCGCTCGCGCGGCACCTCGAGCGTGTGGGCCCAGCCCGACCGGAGCAGGTGGTCGGCCTCGACCGACCGGGCGAAGCCGCCCAGGACAACGGCGGTGCCCTCGCGCTCGGCGCGCAGCAGCAGGGTCTCGCGAGTGTGGGGGTACGGCGCCCGCGGTTCGGCGTAGAGGTCGTCGCCGTCGTCCCAGATCACGACCAGGCCGAGGTCGTGCACCGGCGCGAAGGCGGCCGCGCGCGTCCCGACCACCACGCGTCGCGACCCACGGGAGACCGCCAGGAAGTCGCGGTAGCGGCGCGCGGGCCCCGGCTGGGCGGTCAGGCTGACGTGGTGCCCCTCCCCCAGCACGTCGGTCAGCGCGCGGCCGACGCGGACGACGTCCTTGGCGTCGGGCACGCAGATCAGCACGCCGTGCCCCGATCCGGAGTACGTCGCCGCGGCGGCGTGGGCGAGCAGCCGCGGCCAGTCGGCTCCCGGCGGTGTGGCCCAGACGGCCCGCGGGGACTCCCCTGCGGCGAGTCGGCGCAAGAAGGCGCCGGCCTGGGGGTGCTCGGCCCAGGCAGCGCCGGCCGCGGACGCGTCGTAGGCACTCGGCTCGGCCGGCGGGGTGGGCTCGGCTCGCTCGGTCGCCGCGTGGCGCGGAGGAACAGCCAGCCGGAGGACGTCGCTGCGGGTGCCGGCGTAGCGCGTGGCCAGGTCGCCGGCCAGGGCGGCAATGGCCGGGCTCAGCACGCGCTCGGCGCTGACCACCCGCCGCAGCGGAGTGAGCCGACCGCCGTGGTCGGTGTCGGTGGCGCGGGCCAGCAGGTAGCCGCCGACCTCCTGACCCGCGAAGCGCACCTTCACGCGCGCCCCGGGCACGGCCAGGTCGGCCATCGCGGAGGGTACGAGGTAGTCGAAGGTGCGGTCGAGGTGGGCAAGGGGCACGTCGACGAGCACCCGGGCCACCGGGTCGACCGGTGCGGGCTCGGCGGCCGCGGACTTCGCGGCGCGAGTGCGAGCCGCCTTGGAGCGCGAGGTCTCGACGGCCTCCCGGAGGCCGGGAAGGGCCTCGGGCTGCTCGGGAGGGCCGGTCACGGCCGCTGTTCTACCAGCAGCCAGCCCCAGGCCCCCGCGACACCGATTCGTCTGAACCGCTGAGCGGGAGAAGTCGCAGGAATCCGCAGACGAATCGCGGAGGACCTCAAGCCCCGGCGGCGGCCTTGAGGGCGTCGGCGCGGTCGGTGCGCTCCCAGGTGAACTCCGGCAGCTCGCGGCCGAAGTGACCGTAGGCCGCCGTCTTGGCGTAGATCGGGCGGAGCAGGTCGAGGTCCGCGATGATCGCCGCGGGGCGCAGGTCGAAGACGTCGAGCACGGCCTTCTGGATCGCCTCGTCAGGGATCACGCCGGTGCCGAAGGTCTCGACGAACAGACCGACCGGCTGGGCCTTGCCGATCGCGTAGGCGACCTGGACCTCGCAGCGTCGGGCCAGGCCGGCGGCCACGATGTTCTTGGCGACCCAGCGCATGGCGTAGGCGGCCGAGCGGTCGACCTTGGACGGGTCCTTGCCCGAGAAGGCGCCACCGCCGTGGCGGGCCATGCCGCCGTAGGTGTCGACGATGATCTTGCGGCCGGTCAGGCCGGCGTCGCCCATCGGTCCGCCGACCACGAAGCGGCCGGTCGGGTTGACCAGCAGGCGGTAGCCCTCGGAGGGGATGTCGAAGTCGGCGAGCACGTGGTCGATGACGTGCTTCTTCACGTCGCTCTCGAGGGTGTCGAGCTCGACGTCCTCGGCGTGCTGGGAGGAGATGACGACCGTGTCGACGCGCACGGGGCGGTTGTCGGCGTCGTACTCGATGGTGACCTGCGTCTTGCCGTCGGGGCGCAGGTACGGCGAGCGTGCCGTCCTTGCGGACCGCCGTGAGCTGCTCGGCGAGGCGCTGGGCGATCACGATCGGCAGCGGCATCAGTACGTCGGTGTCGTCGCAGGCGTAGCCGAACATCAGGCCCTGGTCGCCGGCGCCCTGCTTGTCCATCGCGTCCACGGAGCCGGTGCGGCTCTCGTGGCCGGTGTCGACGCCCTGGGCGATGTCGCCGGACTGGCCGCCGATCGCGACCATCACGCCGCAGGAGTGGCCGTCGAAGCCCTTCTCGCGAGGAGTCGTAGCCGATCTCGAGGATCCGGTCGCGGACCTTCTGCTTGATGTCGACGTAGCCGGTCGTGGTGACCTCACCGGCCACCACGACGAGGCCGGTGGTCAGCAGCGTCTCCACGGCCACCCGGCTGTGGGGGTCCTGCTCGAGCATGGCGTCGAGCACGGAGTCGCTGATCTGGTCGGCGATCTTGTCGGGGTGACCCTCGGTCACCGACTCCGAGGTGAAAAGTCGTCCGGACACGCTGCGCTCACTCCTGCGTTGCTGGTCGGTCACCGATGACGTGCGCAGGAACCCTAACCGTGAACCGGGACACTCACGGCATCCGGGCCACTACTTGGTCCCAGATGGCGTGGGCCAGGGCGGCCTTGCTGCCGAGGGGTACGTCGACCGCGGCGCCGTCGGCGGCCAGGATCACCGCCTGGTTGTCCGGAGCGCCGAAGACCGCGCCGCCGCCGACGTCGTTGACGACGAGCAGGTCGCAGCCCTTGCGGGCCAGCTTGGCGCGGCCGAGCTCGAGGACCGTGCCGGTGTCGTCGCCGGTCTCGGCGGCGAACCCGACGATGACCGCCCCTGGGCGGACCCGGTCGGTGGACAGCTCGTGCAGGATGTCGGGATTCTGGGTCAGCTCGATGCCGGGCGAGCTGCCGTCGGCGGCCTTCTTGATCTTGGTCTCGCTCGTCGAGACCGGCCGGAAGTCGGCCGGTGCGGCGGCCATCACCACGGCGTCGGCACCGGCTGCGGCCGACACGACCGCCTCGCGGAGCTGTGCGGTGGTCTCGACCCTGACCACCTTGACCCCCGCCGGGTCGGGCAGGGAGACGTTGGCGGCCACCAGCGTCACCTCGGCGCCGCGGGCGGCGGCGGTGCGGGCCAGGGCGTAGCCCTGGAGGCCGGAGGACCGGTTGCCGAGGAAGCGGACGGGGTCGAGGTACTCGCGGGTGCCGCCGGCGCTCACCACCACGGAGCGGCCCGCCAGGTCGGGAGCCGCGGCGCCGCGAGCGAGGATCTCGGTGCAGACCTCGAAGATCTCGATCGGGTCGGGCAGTCGGCCCTTGCCGGTGTCGGCGCCGGTGAGCCGGCCCTCGGCGGGCTCGATGACGACGGCGCCCCGCTGCGCGCAGAGTCGCGACGTTGGCCGCCGTGGCGGCGTGCTCCCACATCTCGGTGTGCATCGCCGGCGCGAACACCACCGGGCAGCGCGCCGTGAGCAGGGTGTTGGTGAGCAGGTCGTCGGCCAGCCCGTGGGCCGCCTTGGCCAGCAGGTCGGCCGTCGCGGGCGCGACCACGACCAGGTCGGCGGACTGGCCGATGCGCACGTGTGGCACCTGGTGGACGTCGTGCCAGACCTCGGCCGAGACCGGCTTGCCCGAGAGGGCCGCCCAGGTGTCGGCTCCGACGAAACGCAGCGCGGCCGCCGTCGGCACGACGGTGACGTCATGGCCGGACTCGGTGAAGCGGCGCAGCAGCTCGCACGCCTTGTAGGCGGCGATGCCGCCGGAGACCCCCAAGACGATGTTGCTACGACGTGCGGCCGGGAAGGAGGGGAGGTCCCGGCCGTCGCGTCGGTGGTCATCTGAACCGTGGGGTCAGGCGTTCTTGCCGAAGCTGCCGTCGGCGGTGCCCGCCTGGCGGGCCTGCTCCTCGGCGGCCAGCTCGGCAGGGTCGACGTCCTCGCAGGTGAGCAGGTCGTCGTTGATCTCGCGCAGCGCGATCGACAGCGGCTTCTCCTGGACGTGGGTGTCGACGAGCGGGCCGACGTACTCGAGCAGACCCTCGCCCAGCTGGGAGTAGTAGGCGTTGATCTGGCGCGCGCGCTTGGCGCTGTAGAGGACCAGCTTGTACTTGCTGTCGGTCTTGGTGAGCAGGTCGTCGATCGAGGGGTTGGTCACGCCCTCGGCGGCGATGTCGGGTGCAGACACGCAGGAGCCTCACAGAAGGTAGAGAGGAGGTCGCGCGACTAACGGTCGGCGACCTCGGAACAGACCAAGGCTACCAACTCCTCGGCTGCAGCGTGAACTTCGTGGTTGACGATCGTCGCGTCGAACTCCGCCTCGGCGGCCAGCTCACCCCGTGCGGTCGCCAGCCGGCGCTCCCGTTCCTCCTCGGTCTCGGTCCCCCGACCGACCAGCCGGCGGACCAGCTCGTCCCACGCTGGGCGGCATCAGGAACACGAAGAGCGCCTCGGGCATCGACTCGCGCACCTGGCGGGCCCCCTGGAGGTCGATCTCCAGCAGCGCGGGCCGGCCCTCGGCCAGCGCCTGCTCCACCGGCGTTGCGCGGGGTGCCGTAGCGGGCGGCCTGGTGCACCACCGCCCACTCGAGGAGCTCGTCCTCGGCGACCATCCGGTCGAACTCCTCGTCGGAGACGAACCAGTAGTGCACCCCGTCCTGCTCGCCGGGTCGCGGCGGCCGGGTGGTCGCGGACACGGAGATCCAGATCTCCGGGTGGTGGCGGCGTACGTCGGCCGCGACGGTGCCCTTGCCGACGGCGGTGGGTCCGGCGAGGACGGCGAGACGGGAACGGGTCACTGGCCGATCGGGTCAGTCATGGGGGGCGAACTCGCGCTCGAGCGCGGCCACCTGGTTGACGCCCAGCCCCCGGACCCGGCGGCTCTCGGCGATGCCGAGACGCTCCATCATCTGACGGGCCCGGACCTTGCCCAGGCCCGGGCATCGACTGGAGCAGGTCGACGACCCGCATCTTGCCGATGACCTCGTTGCGCTGGCCGTCGTGCAGCACGTCGACGATCGAGGCGCCGGAGTTCTTCAGGCGGTTCTTGACCTCGGCTCGCTCCCGTCGCGACGCGGCCGCCTTGTCGAGGGCTGCCTGGCGCTGCTCGGGAGTCAGAGGTGGAAGAGCCACGGCTCACCTTTTTCGGTCAACGGACGAACCGGGCCAATCTAGTCACGTTGGCGACGCCACAGCAATTGCGCCCCGAGAGAGAGTTTGCGAGCCACATCCCAACAGCAGAGCGGGATCGGCGTCCGTCACAGGCTCAACGGGGTGTGGCAGACGTCCTTGGCCTGTTGCTGGACCGCGTCGAAGGCCGCGACCACCGCCGGGTCGGCCAGGGCGGCCCCGGCCGCCTCGATGCGCTCGCGCTCGTCGTCGGTCAGGTCCGCCGGCAGGGCCTTCGGGTCGTACGTCGCGGCGTCGAGGTCCGCGTCGCGGAGCGCGTCGTCGAGCTCCTCGAGCGGGTCGAGGAAGGTCTTCCAGTCGTCGCGGATGTCGTCGGGCGCCTGGTCGGCGAGGTCGCGGAAGATCGGCAGCGCCTCCAGCAGGGCCGCCGGCGAACCCGCGCGGTCACGTCGGTGAGCTCGGCCTGGTGCTCCTCGACGGCGCCGCAGTAGTCCTGCCCACAGGACGTCAGGCCAGGAGCAAGGCCCAGCACGAGCAGGAGGGCGCCGAGGCGGGTCCTCACGCCAGCAGCGCGCGCAGGTCGTCGTTGGTACGCCGGGCGGCCTCGCGCATCGCGGTCGGGGTCGGGGCCGACCCGGAGCAGCTCGCGCGAGGAGCTCGGCAGCACGGCCGGGAGAGCGGAACCGAAGATCCGCGGGAGGTCGGCGGCGGTGCCGCCCTGGGCGCCGTAGCCGGGGGCGAGCAGCGGGCCGTTGATCGCGAAGTCCTCGCCGGTGTCGCCGACCGTGGCCCCGACCACGGCGCCGAACGAGCCGAGCGGCTCGGCACCGGCGTTGAGGGCGCGGAGATGGTCGAGGATCGTGCCGGTGACCGTGTGGCTCGTCGTCGACACGCGCGGCCTGGACCTCGGGCGCCTCCTTGTTGGAGGTGCGCGCCAGCACGAAGAGGCCGGCGTCGTGCTTGCGAGCGGTGTCGACGAACGGGTCGAGCGAGCCGAACCCCAGGAACGGGCTGACCGTGATCGCGTCGGCGGCGAGCGCGCTGGCGGGGTCGAGGTAGGCCTCCGCGTAGGCCTGGCTGGTGGAGCCGATGTCGCCGCGCTTGACGTCGAGCAGCACGAGCGCGCCGGCCTCACGTGCGGTGGCGATGACCCGCTCGAGGACCGCCACGCCGCGGCTGCCGAAGCGCTCGTAGAACGCCGACTGCGGCTTGACCACCGCTACCTCCGGAGCGAGGGCCTCGGTCGGCGCCCAGGGCGAAGCGCTCGAGCCCGGCGACCGTGTCGTCGAGGCCCCACTCGTGCAGCAGCGCGGCGTGGGGGTCGATGCCGGCGCAGAGCGGGCCACGCGCCCGGACGGCGGCGTGGACGCGGGATCCGAAGGTCATGCGGGCTCCATCAACGGGTCGTCAGACAGGTCGTCGATCATTCTGGCAACGGTCGTGGGGTCGTGCAGGAGCGCCGTGCCGACCTGGACGGCGACCGCCCCGGCGGCGAGGAACGACCGGGCGTCGTCGGCGCTGCCGATCCCGCCGCACCCGACGACCGCCAGGTCGGGCAGGTGGTCGCAGCACCTCGGCCACGCACCGCAGCGCCAGCGGCCGGATCGCCGGCCCGCTGAGCCCGCCGGGGCGGCCGTCGGGCATCCCCGCGGGCAGCGCGTTGCCGACCACGACGGCGGCGGCGCCGGCGTCGACGACGGTCCGCGCGGCCTCGACCACCCGGACCACGTCGGAGCGCAGCTTGGCGATCACGGGCACGTCGCGCGGCAGCTCACGGCGTACGGCGGCCACCGCGCCGCCCGCGTGGAACGGTTCGCGGACGTCGAAGACCCCGGTGACGTCGGCGGCCGGCGCGGAGACGTTGACCTCGACCGCACTCACACCCGGCGCGCGGCCGACGCGGCGGGCCAGCTCGGCGTACTCCCCCAGCGAGCTGCCCGCGACGCTCACCACCACGGTCACCCCGTGCTCGACCAGCCACGGCAGCTCGGTGGCGAGGAACTCCTCGACCCCGGGGTTCTGCAGCCCGACGGCGTTGATCAGCCCGCTCGGCGTCTCGACGATCCGAGGCGGGGCGTTCCCGGCTCGGGGAGCGATGGTGAGCGAGCGGGTGACGAACGCGCCCAGGCGCGCGGGGTCGACGTACGGCGCCAGCTCGCGGCCGGTGCCACCGCACCCGGCGGCGACCATGACGGGGTTCTTCGGCCACGGGACAGGGCTCGACGGGACAGCGACACGGACAGGGATCACGCCAGCGCCTCCCACCGCACCCGGTCGCCGCGGAAGACGGGGCCGTCGACGCAGGCGCGCACGACGTGTTCCGAGCCGTCGTCGCCGACCACGGGCACCGGGCACCCGTCGCACAGGCCGGTGGCGCAGGTGAGCGGCCGCTCGAGGGCGAGCTGGCTGCGGACGCCGAGCGCGTCGGCGGCCACGGCGATGCGCGCCAGCAGTGGCACCGGTCCGGCGGCGTAGACGACGTCGGCGTCGGCCAGGGCGCGCTCCGCAACGGCCGCGACAGCGTCGCGCTCGCCGACGCTGCCGTCGACGGTGACCACCGTGACCGCTGCCGGCGGACCGGCGCGCCTCCAGCGCGTTGAGCAGGTGGGCCTCGTCGTCCGCGCCGACGACCAGCGTCACCTGGCTGCCGCGTTCGCGCAGCCGCTCGGCGAGCGGGAACAGCGGGGCGACGGCGTACCCCTCGCCCACGAGCAGGCAGCGCGCGGCGTCGGTGGGGAGCGCGAACGGCCGGCCGAGCGGTCCGGTGACGGCGACCCGGCTGCCGACCGGGAGGGCGGCCAGCCATCGGGTCCCGGGCCCGGTCGGCGACACGACGACGTCGAGGGTCGCGCCGTACCCGCCCGAGGCCCTGACCCGGTGGATCCACAACGCCCGCCGGCCCAGCAGCGACTCCCCGACCGAGACCGCGAGGAACGTACCCGGCCGGAACCGCTCCGCCACGCCGGGAGCCACCAGCGTCAGCTGGCGGTAGGCGCCCGCCTTGCGGGAGCCGATCACCTCGGCAGTGACGTGGACGGGCCCGGTCACTCCTCCGCGAGCCCCCTCGACGATCCGGCGCGGCCAGCAGCGGGCCGCCGTAGACGAAGCCGGTGTAGGCCTGCACGAGCGCCGCCCCGGCGTCGAGGCGCTCGCGGGCGTCGCTCGGGAGTCGAGATGCCGCCGACCGAGACCAGGGCGATGCCGTCGCCGACGGACTTCTTCAGCAGGTGCAGCACCTCGAGCGACCGCCGCGGCCACCGGCGCGCCCGAGAGGCCACCGGCTCCGATCGCCTCGACCTCGGCGGCGGGAGTGCGCAGGCCCTCGCGGGAGATCGTGGTGTTGGTGGCGATGATCCCGTCGAGGCCGGTGCGCAGCGCCAGGTCGGCCACGTCGGCGATGTCGTCGTCGGCGAGGTCGGGGGCGATCTTGACGAGCAGGGGTACGCCGGCCACGCGGCGTACGGCGTCGAGGAGCGGCTCCAGCCGGTCGACGGCCTGGAGGCTGCGCAGTCCGGGGGTGTTGGGCGAGCTGACGTTGACCACGAGGTAGTCGGCGTGCGGGGCGAGCAGCCGGGCCGACTTGGTGTAGTCGGCGAGGACGGCCGCCTCGTCGTCCTCGGGCACGAGCTTGGTCTTGCCGATGTTGACGCCGAGCACGGGGCCACCGTCGCGACGGCCCGCGCTTGGCCAGCCGCGCCGCCACCACCTCGGCGCCGTCGTTGTTGAAGCCCATCCGGTTGACCACGGCACGGTCGGCCGGCAGCCGGAACAGCCGCGGCCGCGGGTTGCCGGGCTGCGGCTCGCCCGTGACGGTGCCGACCTCGACGTGGCCGAACCCGAGCGCGGCCAGCGCGTCGATGCCGACGGCGTTCTTGTCGAAGCCGGCCGCGAGCCCGAGGGGGTGCGGGAAGGTCAGGCCGAACGCGTGCACCGGTGCGCCCCGGGTGGGCAGCCGGCTCATCACCGGCGCCGCCGCCCGGATGCCCGCGAACGCCCAGGTGATGCGCCTTCTCGGGGTCGACGCGCGTCAGCACGTGGTCGAACAACGCGGCGTACGGGCCGGACGTCATACGTTCTGAGCCGTCTCTGGCACCTCTTCGTATGACGTTGCATCAGCGCCCCAGGCCCTTCGCCCAGTCCTGGAGCGACCGCACGCCGATGTCGCCGCGGATGAGCGCCTCGATGCCCTGCACGGCCGCGCCGAGACCCTGGACCGTGGTGATGCAGGGGATGTCGGCGCCGACCGAGGCGGTGCGGATCTCGTAGCCGTCGACGCGCACCGACCCGCCGGCGCCCGACGAGCCGTGGGGAGTGTTGATGACCAGGTCGATCTCGCCGTCCTGGATCATCTGCACGGTCGTCTTCTCGCCGTTGGGTCCCGGGCCGTCGAAGTGCTTGCGGACCACGCCCGCGTGCACGCCGTTGCGGCGCAGCACCTCGGCCGTGCCCTGGGTGGCCAGGATCTCGAAGCCGAGGTCGGCCAGCACCTTGACCGGGAAGATCATCGAGCGCTTGTCGCGGTTGGCCATCGACACGAACACCCGGCCGCGACGTGGGCAGCGACCCGAACGCCGCGGTCTGGGCCTTGCTGAACGCCCGCCCGAAGTCGGCGTCCAGCCCCATCACCTCGCCCGTCGAGCGCATCTCGGGGCCGAGGACCGTGTCGACGCTCTTGCCGTCGGGGCGGCGGAACCGGTTGAACGGCATCACCGCCTCCTTGACCGCGATCGGCGCGTCGGCCGGCAGCGTCCCCCCGTCGCCCTCGGCGGGCAGCAGTCCCTCGTCGCGCAGCGCCTTGATGGACTCGCCGAGCATCACCCGGGCGGCGGCCTTGGCCAGCGGCGTGGCGGTCGCCTTGGAGACGAACGGGACGGTCCGCGAGGCCCGCGGGTTGGCCTCCAGCACGTAGAGCACGTCGGCGCCGAGCGCGAACTGGATGTTGATCAGCCCCAGCACGCCCACGCCGCGGGCGATCGCCTCGGTCGCCTCGCGGATCCGCTCGATCTCGCGGGCGCCCAGCGTGATCGGCGGCAGCGCGCAGGCCGAGTCGCCGGAGTGGATGCCGGCCTCCTCGATGTGCTCCATCACGCCGCCGAGGAAGAGGTCCTGGCCGTCGAAGATCGCGTCGACGTCGATCTCGACGGCGTCGTCGATGAACCGGTCGACCAGCACCGGGTGCTCGGGGCTGATGGCCGTGGCGCGGGCGATGTAGCCCTCGAGCGCCTCGTCGTCGTAGACGATCTCCATGCCCCGACCGCCGAGCACGTACGACGGGCGGACGAGCACCGGGTAGCCGATCTCGGCCGCGATGGCCGCCGCCTCGTCGTACGACGACGCCATGCCGTGCTTGGGCGCCGGCAGGCCCGCCTCGGCCAGGACGCGACCGAACGCGCCGCGCTCCTCGGCCAGGTGGATCGCCTCGGGCGGGGTGCCGACGATCGGCACGCCGGCGTCGGCGAGGCCCTGGGCGAGCCCGAGCGGCGTCTGGCCGCCGAGCTGGCAGATCACGCCCGCGATCGGGCCGGCCTGCCGCTCGGCGTGCACGACCTCGAGCACGTCCTCGAGCGTCAGCGGCTCGAAGTACAGGCGGTCGGAGGTGTCGTAGTCGGTGGAGACGGTCTCGGGGTTGCAGTTGACCATCACGGTCTCGTAGCCGGCGCCCTCGTGACGGCCCAGCGCGAGCGACGCGTGCACGCAGGAGTAGTCGAACTCGATGCCCTGGCCGATCCGGTTGGGGCCGCTGCCGAGGATGATCACGGCCGGCTTGGTGCGCGGCGCGACCTCGGTCTCCTCGTCGTAGGAGGAGTAGTGGTACGGCGTCGTGGCGGCGAACTCGGCCGCGCAGGTGTCCACCGTCTTGTAGACCGGCCGGATGCCCAGCGCGTGGCGGACCCCGCGGACGACGTCGGCGCTCATCCCGCGGATCTTGCCGATCTGCAGGTCGGAGAAGCCGTGCCGCTTGGCCAGCCGCAGCAGCTCCGGGGTCAGCTCGGGGGCGGCGGTGACCTCGGCGGCGACCTCGTTGATGAGCATCAGCTGGTCGACGAACCAGGGGTCGATCGCGGTCGCGTCGAAGATCTCCTCGGCGGTCGCGCCGGCCCGGATCGCGTCCATGACGTCCTTGAGCCGGCCGTCGTGGGGCACGCGCGCCTTGTCGAGCAGCGACTGCTTGTCGAGCTCGACCCACTCCTGGTGCCAGTCGAAGGGCGCGTCGTTGCTCTCCAGACGAGCGCAGCGCCTTCTGCAGCGCCTCGGTGAAGTTGCGGCCGATGGCCATCGCCTCCCCCACCGACTTCATGTGGGTCGTCAGCGTCGGGTCGGCGGCCGGGAACTTCTCGAACGCGAACCGCGGCACCTTCACCACGACGTAGTCGAGGGTCGGCTCGAAGCGACGCCGGCGTGCTCTGCCCGTCGGGGCGGGTGGTGATGTCGTTGGGGATCTCGTCGAGGGTGTAGCCGATCGCCACCTTGGCCGCGATCTTCGCGATCGGGAAGCCGGTCGCCTTCGACGCCAGCGCGCTGGATCGGGACACCCGGGGGTTCATCTCGATCACGACCACGCGACCGTCGCGCGGGTTGACCGCGAACTGGATGTTGCAGCCGCCGGTGTCGACGCCGACCGCCCGGATGATGCCGATGGAGAGGTCGCGCAGGTGCTGGTACTCGCGGTCGGTGAGCGTCATCGCCGGCGCGACGGTGATCGAGTCGCCGGTGTGGACGCCCATCGGGTCGAGGTTCTCGATGGAGCAGACGATGACCACGTTGTCCTTGCGGTCGCGCATGACCTCGAGCTCGTACTCCTTCCAGCCGATGATCGACTCCTCCAGGAGCACCTCGGTGGTCGGGCTCGCGGCCAGGCCCGGCGCCGGCGATCCGGCGCAGCCCCTCCTCGTCGTAGGCCATCCCGGAGCCGACGCCGCCCATCGTGAAGCTCGGGCGGACGACCATCGGGTAGCCGAGCTCGCCGGCCGCGCCGAGGCAGTCCTCGAGCGTGTGGCAGATGACCGACTTGGCGACGGTTCCGCCGAGGCCCTCGACGATCTGCTTGAACTGCTGGCGGTTCTCGCCCCGGTCGATGGCCTCGATGGAGGCGCCGATCAGCTCGACGCCGTACTTCTCCAGGACTCCGCGCTCGGCCAGCGCCACCGCGCAGTTGAGCGCGGTCTGGCCGCCCAGGGTCGCCAGCAGCGCGTCGGGCCGCTCCTTGGCGATCACCTGCTCGACGAACTCGGGCGTGATCGGCTCGACGTACGTCGCGTCGGCGAACTCCGGGTCGGTCATGATCGTCGCCGGGTTGCTGTTGACCAGCACCACCCGGACGCCCTCGGCCCGCAGCACCCGGCAGGCCTGGGTGCCGGAGTAGTCGAACTCGCAGGCCTGCCCGATCACGATCGGCCCGGACCCGATGACCAGGACGCTCTGGATGTCGGTGCGCTTCGGCATCAGGCGTCCTCCGTCCCGACGCCGCTGGTTGAGGAAGGCGTCGCTGGCGCTCCTCGCACCGCAACCACGCGAGTCTCTGCGGTGGTCGTGAGGTGCGAGCGCCCTCCGCGCCCGAGCCTCGAAACCACCCATCAGGTCGCACGAACCGGTCGAACAGGTACGCCGCGTCGTGCGGGCCGGCGGCCGCCTCCGGGTGGTACTGGACCGAGAACGCCTTCAGCGCGCCCGTCGGCGCGACCGCAGCTCGAGCCCCTCGACCACGTCGTCGTTGAGGCAGACGTGCGAGACCGTGGCGACGCCGTACGGCGTGGTGGTCGGCGCATCCAGCGGGGCGTCGACCGCGAACCCGTGGTTGTGCGCGGTGACCTCGACCTTGCCGGTGGTGCGGTCCATCACCGGCTGGTTGATGCCGCGGTGGCCGTAGGTCAGCTTGTAGGTGCCGAAGCCGAGCGCGCGGCCGAAGAGCTGGTTGCCGAAGCAGATGCCGAAGTACGGGAGGCCGCGGTCGAGGGCGGCCCTGCAGCACCTCGACCTGGCCCGTCGTGGCCGCCGGGTCGCCGGGGCCGTTGGAGAAGAACAACCCGTCGGGCTGGACCGACGAGCACGTCGTCGAGGGTCGCGGTGGCGGGAAGGACGTGGGTCTCGATGCCGCGCTCGGCTCATCATCCGCGGGGTGTTGGCCTTGATGCCGAGGTCGAGGGCCGCGACGGTGAACCGCTTCTCGCCCGCCGCCGGGACGACGTACGGCTCGCTCGTGCTGACCTCGGCGGAGAGGTTGGCGCCGGACATCTCGGCCGAGGCGCGCACCCGCTCCAGCAGCGCGTCGGGCGAGGTCTCGGTCGAGGAGATGCCGACCCGCATCGCGCCGCGCTCGCGCAGGTGGCGGGTGAGCGCTCGGGTGTCGATGCCGCTGATGCCGACCACGCCCTGGTCGCGCAGCGCGTCGCCGAGGCTGCGTCGCGAGCGCCAGGAGGAGGGCGGCGGGCGGGGTCGCGGACGACGTAGCCCGCCACCCAGATCCTCGAGGACTCCGGGTCCTCGTCGTTCATGCCGGTGTTGCCGACGTGGGGGGCGGTCATCACGACGACCTGGCGGTGGTACGACGGGTCGGTGAGCGTCTCCTGGTAGCCGCTCATGCCGGTCGAGAAGACCGCCTCGCCGAAGGTCTCGCCGGGGGCGCCGTAGGAGTCGCCGTGGAAGGTGCGGCCGTCCTCGAGGACGAGCAGTGCAGATGGGGCAGGCGCAGGCATCGAGTGCCGGACCTCCTTCTCCGCCTCACGGGACGGATCGTTAAAGGATGTCGCTCCGCCTCAGGGACGGATCCGTTCAAGGATGTCG
Organism: uncultured Actinomycetota bacterium; assembly: GCA_963758885.1. GTDB lineage: Bacteria > Actinomycetota > Actinomycetes > Propionibacteriales > Nocardioidaceae > Nocardioides. Next base: position 125,731 of record CAVWXS010000028.1, on the reverse strand, counting down.
ATCGCGGCCGACCATATCAGCGCGCGGTCGGTCTACCCTCACGCCATGGACGACACGGGACGGGTGTTGTCGCGGGCCCACGAGCTGGCCGCGGAGTTCCTGGCCGGGCCTGGGCGCGCGGCCGGTGTGGCCGCGGGCGACGTTCGAGGAGATGCTGGCCGCGCTCGGCGGGCCGCTGCCCGAGGCGGGCGACGATCCCGTCGCCGTGGTGGAGCGAGCTGGCCGCCACCGCCGACGCCGGGCTTGTCGGGACGGCGGGGCCCGCGGTTCTTCGGCTTCGTGATCGGTGGGTCGCATGCCCGCGGCGCTCGGCGCCGACGTGCTGACCTCCGTCTGGGACCAGAACGCCGGCATCAACGCGCTGACGCCGGCCGCGGCCGCCGTCGGAGGTCGTCGCCGGCGAGTGGATCGTCGACGCCCTGGGACTGCCCGCGGGCTCGGCTGTCGGCTTCGTGACCGGCGGGATGATGGCCAACTACTCCTGCCTGTCCGCGGCCCGGCACGCGGTGCTGGCCAGAGCACGGCTGGGACGTCGCCGCGCGCGGGCTGTTCGAGGCGCCGCGGGTGCGCGTCGTGGTCGGCCGCTACCGCCACGACACCGTCGACCGCGCCGTGCGCTACCTCGGGCTCGGCCAGGAGTCGGTCGTCGAGGTCGACACCGACGACGAGGGCCGGATCTCGGTCGACGGCCCTCGAGTCGACCCTGGCCGCCGGCGACGGGCCGGCGATCGTCTGCCTCGGGGCCGGCGAGGTGCACAGCGGCGCGTTCGACGACTTCGCCGCGCGATCCCGGTGGCCCGCCGGTACGACGCGTGGGTGCACGTCGACGGCGCGTTCGGGCTGTGGGCCGCGGCCAGCCCGTCGTACCGGCACCTCACGCACGGCCATGGACGACGCCGACTCCTGGGCGACCGACGCCCACAAGACGCTCAACGTGCCCTACGACTCGCGGGCTCGCGCTCGTCCGCGACCCGGCCGCGCTGGCCGCCGGGCTTCGGCGTCGAGTCGCCGACTACCTGATCGGCGCGGCGGGCGACCCGATGGAGCGGACGCCGGAGTTCTCCCGCCGCGCCCGCGGGTTCCCCGTGTGGGCGGCGCTGCGCAGCCTCGGCCGCGACGGCCTCGCCGTCCTGGTCGACCGGCTCTGCTCGACACGCCACCGCGCTGGCCAAGGGCTTCGAGGCGATCGACGAGGTCGAGGTCGTCAACGACGTGGTCTTCACCCAGGTGATGTTCCGGCTCTCGACCGACGAGCGCACCGCCGAGGCCGGCCGCCGCCTGCTCGCCGACGGCACCTGCGTCGTCACCCCCGCCGTCTGGCACGGCCGCGCCGTCCAGCGCTGCGCCGTCTCCAACTGGTCCACCACCGAGGCCGACGTCGACCTCACCCTCGACGCCGTACGCCGCGTGGTCGCCGCCCTTCGTTGAGCTCGGCCCAACTGGCTCGTTGAGTTCGGCCCGTAACGGCTGCGCCATCGGCACCTTGCGGTGCACGCCTCACGCACGATGGCCAAGTCGAACGACCATACGGGCCGACTCAACGAGCCGTCAGGGCCGACTCAACAGACCCGACCAGGCGGGCGGACTCCTCGCGGAGGCGGAGGGCGAGGTCGTCGTCCTGGGCGAGGTCGCGAGGGGGGCACGGGGCGGAAGCGGTCGAAGTACTCCCCCGTGACGCCCTCGACGTCGGGCGAGACGGCGAGGTGGGTGAGCGCGCGGCCGCCCTCGGCCGGCGAGAGCATCCGGCGCTTGGCGACCGCCAGGAACGGCCGGGCGAACCACGGCGCACCGGACCAGATGTCGGTGGCCACGCTGCCGGGGTGCACGGCGTTGACCGTCACCCCGGTACCGGAGCCAGCTCGGCCGCCAGCGACCGCGCGTACAAGGCGTTGGCCAGCTTGGAGCGGGAGTAGGCCCGCATGATCGAGTAGCCGTGCTCGAACCCCACGTCGTCGAGGTCGAGGGTGCCGCTGTAGTGGCCGACCGAGGACGTGATCACCACCCGGGACGGCGCCGAGGCAGCGCAGCCGCTTCTTGAGCAGCTCGGTCAGCAGGAAGCCCGACGAGGTGGTTGACCTCGAACGTCGCCTCGATGCCGTCGTCGGTGAGCGTGCGGCGCGCGAACACCGTGCCGGCGTTGCTCGAGGAGCACGTCGATCCGCTCCAGCCGCTCGAGCAGGTCGCGGGCCAGCGAGCGCACCGACTCGAGCGAGGCGAAGTCGGCGACGAACGTCTCGACCCGCGGGCGCGCCCGCCGCCCGCACCGCCTCCGCCGCGTCGGCCAGGCGCACCTCGTTGCGGCCGACGAGCACCAGGTGGTGCCCGTCGGCCCCGAGCTGGAGTGCTGACTCCAGCCCGATCCCGGCGGAGGCGCCGGTGACGACGATCGTCCTCATCGATGTCACCAGAGGCTCAGAACGTGATGCCGCGCGCGGCGAAGCGTTCCTTGACGAGCTTGGCGGCGTTGCTGGCCGTCGCGGGCCAGCGCCTTCTCGTACGTCGCCTTGCGCGGCCGCCGAGAACGACGTGTCGATCGCGTAGTCGAACTGCGAGTCGATCAGCGTGGTGTCCCAGGCGCCGTGGTGCTCAGGCCGAGCTTGACGTAGCCCGAGCCGGATCTCCCAGAGCGCCTGGCTCCAGATCTGGCCGTCGAAGTGCACCTGGTTGCCGCGCGGTCGGCCACCGTCAGGTTGGTGTCGAAGCGGCGGATGCAGTGCGGCGCGTCGGTGTAGGACGTGGCGTCCCAGTCCATCGGGCAGGCCTGCTCGGCCTTGACCGGCCAGCCGTACTGTTGCGCGGCCGCCAGCCCCACCGTCACCGCCAGGTAGTCGCCGAACGACTCGCCGATCGCGCCGGCGTCGAGGCTGCCGCCGTAGCCGGGTACCTGCGACTGGTGCACCGCGTGGCCGTACTCGTGGACGATCACCTCGGCGTCCTCGGCGTCGTCGACCCCGCCCTTGCCGAGGCGGATCCGGTAGGGCTTGTCGGTCTGGTAGCTGTTGTCGCCGCCGTACTGGTTGATCTTCACCGAGAACGGCTCGTTGATGATGCCAGGAAGAGTGCGAGCCGAAGCCGAGCGACTGCAGGTACTCCTGCGCCTGGTTGACCCAGAAGTAGGCCATCACCTGCTCGAACTGGTCCTGGTCGCGCGTGTAGAAGTACTCTCCCGTCGGCGGAGTACGCCGGCGTGCCGGTCGACGACTCCACGGTGACCCACTTCCCGCGCAGGTAGCCGGAGCCGTCCAGGTTGCGCAGCGGGACGGTCGGCGTACGCCGACGTCGGGCACCGCCGTGACCGCGTCCTTCTCGTCGGTCAGCGTCTGGTCGCCGCTCGACTGCACCGGGTTGACCATGAACACCTGTGCGGTGGCCGTGGTGGTGCCGGTGCCCGGCTTCGCGCTGGTGGCGGGGGCCAGGAGCGATGGTGCCGGTCACGGCGGTGGCCGTCGACGGCGACGAGGGCGAGGGTGCTGCGGGTCGTCACAGGATTTCTCACGCCGAGCAACCTAACCCGAGCCCCGTCGGTAGATCGAGGCCTGGGCCGGAACGTTGCCCTCGTCGCGCCTAGAAGCGCTCCGCCTTGCGGAACCCGAACGGCCGCCCGTCGGGGTCCTGCACCACCCGGAGCGGCAGCCGCGCCCAGACCCGGGTGCGCCGCGGCAGGTCCGGGACGTCCTGCTTGCGCAGCCGCCCCGGCGGCCGCTCGCCGACCCGGCCGCCGGCGTGCCAGGCGTCCAGGGCGTCGGCGCTGGCGGCGTACGTCGCCACCATGTCCTCGGGCTCGAGGCAGTCGGCCATCACCTGCGCCAGGTGTCCTCGTCGGCGCCCTCGAGCTCGTCCAGGCGGCCCAGGTGCTCCGCGGCCAGCCGCAGCCGGAGGGCCTGGGCGTAGGGGCTCCGGTCGCCGTCGGCGCGGTCCACGATCGCGGCCGTCAGCTCGGAGTCGTGCGTCCACGAGCGGCGGTTGAAGTTGTCGGAGCCGGTGGTGGCCCAGGCGTCGTCGACGACGCAGAGCTTGGCGTGCACGTAGATCGGGGTGCCCTGGTCGTTCTCCAGCCCGTACGCCGCCACTCGCCCGGGCGCGGCCTCCATCAGGTCGCGGATGGCGCGCTGCCGGCCGAGCAGCTGCGGCGTGCGGGAGCTGCCCTCGAGGTCGGGGTACAGCGGCAGCACGCAGATCAGGTGGAGACCGGTGTTCTCGACCAGCGAGTCGAGGAAGGTGGAGGCGATCTCGTTGCCCCAGAAGTACTGGTCCTCGACGTAGATCAGCCGGCGCGCCCGCTTGGCCGCCTTGGAGTAGCCGAGCGCCACGCTGCGCTCCCCGCCGGGCGCGAACGGGTAGTCGCGCGCCTGCCGCAGGTTCGGGTAGGTCCGCAGCAGCTGGACGACGTGCGTCCCGCCCTCGACGGGCGGCGGCGGTGGTTGCTGGGGCGGGAGCGGATCGGGGGTGCGGTCCAGACGACGTACCTTGTCGGCGATCCAGTAGTCCGGGTGGCGGCTGAGCGGGGACGGGTCCTCCCATCGCTCCCGGAACGTCGTCTCCACGTCGTGGACGGCCGGCCCGGTGATCGCCACCATCGCGTCGTGCCACGGCGGGTGCTCGCCGTACTCCTCGCTCAGCGGCTGGGACTGCGGGTCGCCGAGGTGGCGGTGGTCGTCGCGGCGGGAGTGGGCGAGGTCGATGCCGCCGACGTACGCGATGTCGCGGGTGGGATCGTCGCGGTGCCGGATCACCACGAACTTCTGGTGGTGCGACCCGCCGTTGCGGACCCGCATGTCGAGCAGCGCCTCGGCGCCGCGGTCCTGGAGCTGCTCGCCGAGGGTGCGGTTCGCGCGGGAGAAGAAGCCGAGCTTGTCCCAGTGCGAGCGCCAGATCAGGCCGCGTACGTCGACGCCGCGCTCGTCGGCGCGGGCGAGTACGTCGACGACCGCGCTGTCGGGGTCGTCGGCCACGAGCAGCTCGTCGGCGTCGCCCTGCCAGTCGGTGAACAGCACCAGGTCGCCGTCGCGGGTCGCCTGGAGGCGTTCGTGCAGCTCGCGGAAGTACGTCGCACCGTCGATGAGCGGCCGCGCCAGGTTGCCCTCGGACCAGGGCCCGTCGTCGTCGAGACGGGTGGCGTCGTTGTCGCGCTCGGCCTTCGTGAGGAGCCAGTCGGTGATGTCAGCCACGTCTGCCGACGGTAGCCCTGCCCTCACCCCAGCGCGTGCACGGACCCCTCCCAGCGCCGCCGCAGCCAGCGGTCGTGCGACGCGACGACGACGGCGCCCGGGCTGCGGCCGAGGGCCTCCTCGATCTCGCCGGCCAGGGCCGGGGACAGGTGGTTGGTGGGCTCGTCCAGCAGCATCAGGTCGGGGGCCTGGGCCACCGCGATGGCCAGGCCGAGCCGCCGGCGCTGGCCGACCGACAGCAGCCCGACGGGCCGGTGGTGGTCACGCGGGTGGACCAGCCCGAGCTCGCGGAGGGCTGGCGCGTCCTCGAGGCCGGCCACCGCGTCGGCGTACACGTCGGCGGCCCGCCGCCCCGGGTCCTCGAACACCACGTCCTGGGCCAGCTCGGCGACCCTCCCGCTCACCGAGACCGTCCCGGACGTGGGCGCGAGGCGTCCCGCCAGCACGCCGAGGAGGGTCGACTTGCCGGAGCCGTTGGCGCCGGTGACGAGCAGGTGCTCGCCGGCCTCCACGTCGAGCCGACCCAGCACGAGCCGCCCGGCGACCACCAGGTCGCGCACCTGCACGACCCGACCGCCACCGGAGGCCTCGGCCAAGGGCTGCGTCGAAGGAGAGCGGCTTCGGCGGCTTGCGCACCTGGTCGCGCTCGGCGGTGTCGAGACGCCGCTGGGCGTCCTTCTTCCGGCGGGCCAGGGTGCTCTCGACCTTGGCGCCCTTGAACTTGTAGATGAACTTGTCGTTGTCGGTGGGTCCGCGGTTGTGGGCGATCTGCGCCGTACCGATCTTGGTGGCCGCCCGCAGCCGGTCGAGCTCCTCCTGCTGGTCGGCGTACGTCTCCTCCCAGCGCCGCCGCGCGTCCTCGCGCGAGGCGACGTAGTCGCTCCAGCCGCCGCCGAACCGCCGGCCGCCCTGCCCGTCGGTCCCGAACGCCGTCGGGTCGAGGTCGACCAGGTCGGTGCAGACGTCGTCGAGGAGCACCCTGTCGTGGCTGGCGAGCAGCACGACCCCGGGCAGGTCCAGCAGGAACCTGGTCAGCACCTCGATGGCGTCGTCGTCCAGGTGGTTGGTCGGCTCGTCCAGCAGCAGGCAGGCGGGGCGGGTGGTCATCACCGTCGCGATCGCCAGCCGCGTACGTTGCCCGCCGGACAGGGTCCCGACCTCGCGCGCGGGGTCGAGCACGCCGAGCCCGAGCTCGTGGGCGGCCACCTCGGCGCGGCGGTCGGCGTCCCAGGCGTCGTGGTCGACGGCGTGCTCGAGCGCCGCGGCGTACGCCGCCTGGCCGGCCTCGTCGTGGAGGTCGCCGGCGAGCTCCTCGACGCGCCGTACGGCGTCGCGCAGCGGCCGCAGGGTCGCCGCGAGGACCTCGCCGATGGTGCGGTCGTCGCGGAACGGCGGCTCCTGGCCGAGCAGCACCAGGTCGGCCGGCGCCTCGATCGTGCCCGCCACGCGGGCCGACTCCGGCAGTCGGCGCGCGACCGCCCTCAGCAGGGTCGACTTGCCGGTGCCGTTCTCGCCGACCAGGCCGATCCGCCGCCCCGGCTGGGCGACGAGGTCGACCCCGGTCAGGGCGGTGCGGTCCCGGAACGAGACGGAGAGATCGTGGAGCACGACGGGTTGGAGGGCAGACATGCGGGAGTCCTGACGGTGGTGCGGGACTCGCCGGGCCCCGGAGGTACGGGTCGGCCGCGGGCGCGAGTCAGGTCAGGCGTTGATCCACATGATGGGTCGAGGGTACGTGACACAGGGTGCTGGACCGCAACCGCTATCCGTCGCGCGCGGTGAAGCGCGCGGCCAGAATCTCACGCAGCACCGGCAGCACTCGTTGATCCTTGGGCCGGTTGGCCGCCTGCTTGCTGCGGATGATGTCGGCCAGGGACGCCACCGGCACGACGACCTCCGAAGATCGCGACCTCCGAGGCGTCCTGCACAAGATCGTCATATCCCTGCGTTCCGGTGGGGACCATCGACAGGTCGAGGTCGCCGAACTTGGTTACGGAGGTTCCACACGCCTGCCGCCGCCAGGGTACTCGGCATCATGGTTGAACGGCAACCGCCTCGTCTTCGAAGCGCACCATGGCGTCCAGCTCTGTCAGGCGCCGAACTGAGGCGACCAAAGTTCTCGGGGTCCTTCTCGGGCGTGATGTCGACGTCCTCGAGTGGGGATCGGGGAACCGTGCGCAGTCGCAGCGAGTCCGCCGATCACCACGAACTCGACCGCGATGACGGACCAGAACCTCGAGAATCTTGTCCGGGTCGTACCTACGCTGCGCCACGCGCTGCCCCCTGGATCTTCAACATGATGTTGGTGGTTCGTGATCCCGTCAGCCACCCGCGCGGCTGGAGTCAGCTCCAGCAGCTCAACTGCCTGCGCCCAGTCGGAGCCGTCCCGCTCGACCAGCATCACGTCGAGGTCGAGGCCGCACAGCCGCACCAGCCGCAGCACGGTGTCGAACGACGGGGTCGATCGCCCGGTCTCGATCCGCGCGATCGCGCTCTGGGTCGTGCCGGCCCGCTCGGCCAGCTCGCGCTGGCTCAGCCCGGCTCGTCGCCGCGCCTCTCGGATCAGGTCGTTGCCCATTCCTGCCATGCGACAAGCATAGCGAGTTCGCTATGCGCTAGGCGAGCTTGCCGTCCAGCACCGTGGCCTTGCCCCGGAGGAACGTCGCGACGACGCGGCCGGGCAGCTCCCGACCGGCGTACGGCGTGTTGCGCGACAGCGAGGCCGTCTCGCTCGCGTCGACGACCCGAGTAGCGCGGGGGTCGTAGAGCACCACGTTGGCCGGGGCGCCGTCCTCGAGCGGGCGGCCGTGGTCGCTGAGCCGGCCGATCCGGGCCGGGGCGGCCGACATCCGTTCGGCGACACCACCCCAGTCGAGAAGGCCCGTGTCGACCATCGTCTGCTGGACCACCGACAGCGCGGTCTCGAGGCCGAGCATCCCGAAGGCGGCCGCGGCCCACTCGCAGTCCTTGTCCTCGTGCGGGTGCGGGGCGTGGTCGGTGGCGACGATGTCGATCGTCCCGTCGGCCAGGCCGGCCCGCAGCGCCTCGACGTCGGAGGCCGAGCGCAGCGGTGGGTTGACCTTGTAGACCGGGTCGTAGGTCGCCGCGAGCTCGTCGGTGAGCAGCAGGTGGTGCGGGGTGACCTCGGCGGTGACGTTCCAGCCGCGCGACTTGGCCTGCCGCACGATCTCGACCGAACCTGCTGTGGAGACGTGGCAGACGTGCAGCCGGGACCCGACGTGGGCGGCGAGCAGGCAGTCGCGGGCGATGATCGCCTCTTCGGCGACGGCCGGCCAGCCGGCCAGGCCGAGACGACCGGAGAGCTCGCCCTCATTCATCTGGGCGTCCTCGGTGAGCCGCGGCTCCTGCGAGTGCTGGGCGATGACGCCGTCGAACGCCTTGACGTACTCGAGCGCGCGCCGCATCAGCAGCGGGTCGCTGACGCACTTGCCGTCGTCGGAGAACACCCGCACCCGGGCGGCCGAGTCGGCCATCGCGCCGAGCTCGGCGATCCTCTCGCCGGCCAGGCCGACGGTGACCGCGCCGACCGGGAACACGTCGGCGTAGCCCGCCTCGCGCCCCAAGCGCCAGACCTGCTCGACCACGCCGGCGGTGTCGGCGACCGGCTCGGTGTTGGCCATCGCGTGCACGGCGGTGAAGCCGCCCAGCGCCGCGGCGTGGGTGCCGGTCTCGACGGTCTCGGCGTCCTCGCGGCCGGGCTCGCGCAGGTGGGTGTGCAGGTCGACCAGGCCGGGCAGGGCGATCAGCCCGGTGGCGTCGATCACCTCGGCGCCGTCCGTGTCGGCCTCGTCGTACGTCGTCGTGATGACGCCGTCGCGGAGCAGGAAGTCCGTGGGCTCGCCGCCGAGGATCGCGGCTCCCTTGATGAGGTACGTGGTCACGCGTCCGCTCCTTCGGTGTCGGCAGAGTCACTGGCATCGCTCTCGGAGCCCGACAGCAGCAGGTAGAGCACCGCCATCCGCACGGCGACGCCGTTGGTCACCTGCTCGACGATCACCGACCGGTCGCTGTCGGCGACGTCGGCGGTGATCTCCATGCCCCGCACCATCGGGCCGGGGTGCATCACGATCGTGTGGTCCTGCAGAGTCGCCATCCGCCGGCCGTCGAGCCCGTACCTGCGGGAGTACTCGCGCGCGGTCGGGAAGAAGCCGCCGTTCATCCGCTCGCGCTGGACGCGCAGCATCATCACGGCGTCGGCCTTGGGGATCACGCCGTCGAGGTCGTACGACGTCTCGACGCCCCAGGTGTCCACGCCGACGGGCAGCAGGGTCGGCGGCGCGACCAGGGTGACCTCGGCGCCGAGGGTCTGCAGCAGCAGCGAGTTGGAGCGGGCCACCCGCGAGTGGAGGACGTCGCCGACGATGGCGATCCGCTGGCCGTCGAGGGTGCCGCCGTTGCGCGGCCCGAGGTGGCGCCACATCGTGAAGGCGTCGAGCAGCGCCTGGGTCGGGTGCTCGTGGGTGCCGTCGCCGGCGTTGACCACCGAGGAGCGCACCCAGCCGGAGTGGGCCAGCCGGTGCGGGGCGCCGCTGGCGCCGTGGCGGATGACCACCGCGTCGGCCCCCATCGCCTCGAGGGTGAGGGCGGTGTCCTTGAGCGACTCGCCCTTCGACAGCGAGGAGCCCTTGGCCGAGAAGTTGATGACGTCGGCCGAGAGCCGCTTGGCCGCCGCCTCGAAGGAGATGCGGGTGCGGGTGGAGTCCTCGAAGAAGAGGTTGACCACGGTCCGCCCGCGCAGGGCGGGCAGCTTCTTGATCGGCCGGTCGGCCAGCGAGCGCATCTCGTCGGCGGTACGCAGCACCAGCTCGGCGTCCTCGCGGGTCAGGTCGGCGGCGCTGAGCAGGTGGCGCTTCATCGGGCTCCCTCCACACGGTTCTCCAGGATGGCGACGGAGTCGACGCCGTCGATGGCCTCGACACTGACCCGGACCCGCTCGGCCAGCGAGGTCGGGAGGTTCTTGCCGACGAAGTCGGCGCGGATCGGCAGCTCGCGATGGCCGCGGTCGACGAGGACGGCGAGCTGGACCGCCTTCGGCCGCCCGACCTCGGTCAGCGCGTCGAGCGCGGCGCGGATGGTGCGGCCGGAGTAGAGCACGTCGTCGACGAGGACCACCGTCTTGCCGTCGATGCCGCCCGCCGGGATGTCGGTCGGCATCAGCGTCCGGGCGGGCTTGAGGCGCAGGTCGTCGCGGTACATGGTCACGTCGAGCGACCCGACCGGCACCGAGACGCCCTCGACCGAGGCCATCCGTTCGGCGATGCGTTCGGCCAGAGGTACGCCGCGCGAGGGGATCCCGAGCAGCACCAGGTCGTCGGCGCCGCGGTTGCGCTCGAGGATCTCGTGGGAGATGCGGGTGAGGGCCCGGGTGATGTCACGGGCGTCGAGGACGGTGCGGGAGGCTTCCCCGCCGTTGTCGTCGGCTCGGAACTTGCTGCAGGTTGGGCGCACACGTGCGGCCTGACCTCCTTCTCCGCCTCACGGGACGGCTCGTTAAAGGATGTCGCCAATCAGTCTTGCGGCGTCACCCTACACAGGACAGGACTGGCGGTGTGAAACGCTGCTCGCGTGTCAGCCGCCCGCCGCTACGCGATCTCCGGGCGCGACCACACCGGCAAGACCACCATCTGCCACGCGGTGACGGCGCGGCTCCGGGCCCGGGGCGTGGACGCCGCAGATGGTCGACGAGCAGTCCCGCCGCAGCGTCGCGCTGGCCGAGGGTCGGCGCGGGGTGACCACCCAGCTGGACCTGTTCGCGCGCACCGTGGTCGTCGAGCTGGAGGTGGCCCGGTCGAGCGACGTCGTGGTCTGCGACCGCTCCCTGGTCGACATCCTGGCCTACACCGACCTGCTGCCCCCGGACTCCGATGCGTCGGACCCATCTGACGCAGCGATGCGCCGGGCCATGGACGCGTTCGCCGAGCACTACCTGGCGACGTACGCCGCCATCTTCCTGCCGTCCTGGCGTCTGGAGGCCGTCGACGACGACCCGCTGCGCGCACCCGTGCGCCACCGCCAGGACGAGCTCGCCGCCCACATCGAACGCCGCCTCGCGCCGTACGCCGACCGCGTCGTCCGCCTCGCCCGACCAGGCCACCGCCGTCGACGCGGTCGTCGCCCGGATCCTCGACGACCTGTAACCATGACCGGGTGCCAGCACCCACCCGCCGTACGCTCCTCGGCGCCGGCCTCGCCTCCGTCGCCGCGGCCGGCCTGACCGCCTGCGACGCCGAGGATCCGGCCGCGCAATCCGGACCGTCCGGCTCACCCACACCGTCGGAGGCCACACCGTCTGCCTCGTCGAGCCCGCCCGGGTCGCTCCCCACTCCGACCATCCCCGACTTCGACCCGAGCGACTGGGCGTCCGTACGCGCGCAGTTCCCGCTCGACCCGGCGATGGCGCAGTTCGCGGCGTTCGTGCTGTCGCCCCACACCGCCCAGGTCGACGCCGCCATCGACCACCACCGGCAGCGGCTGGCCTTCGACACCGAGGGCACGCTGCTCGGCGGCATCGAGCTCGAGGACGCCGTGCGACAGGCGGCCGCCGACTACGCCGGAGGAGCGCCCGGTGACTACGCGCTCACCGACTCGACCACGATGGGCATCGCGCTGATGTACGGCGGCCTCTCGCTGCAGCCGGGTGACGAGGTGCTGACGACCAGTCACGACTTCTACTCGACCGAGGACTCCCTGCGGCTCCTCGAGCAACGCACCGGCGCCACGGTCAGACGAGTCACGCTCTACGACAACCCGTGGCAGGCCACGGTCGACCAGATGACCAGCCGGCTGCTGGCTGGCCTCAGCGCACGCACCAAGGTCGTGGCAATGACCTGGGTGCACTCCTCGACCGGCGTCCGGACCCCCGTCCAGGAGATCGCCCAGGCGCTGCGGGCGCTCGAGCAGGCCACCGGCCAGCGGGTGCTGCTCTGCGTCGACGGCGTGCACGGCTTCGGCGCCGTCGACGTCGACCTGCCCGACCTCGGTTGCGACTTCCTGTCCGCCGGCACCCACAAGTGGCTGTTCGGCCCGCGCGGGACGGGCATCGTGTGGGGCCGCAACTTCGGCCCGCTCACCGAGCTGATCCCCTCGTTCTCCGGGCCGGGGAACGGCGCCCGCCTGTCGCCCGGCGGCTACCACTCCTTCGAGCACCGGTGGGCGCTCGACCAGGCTTTCGCCTTCCACCAGCGCATCGGCCGCGCCGCTGTCGTCCAGCGCACGGTCGACCAGGCCACCCGGCTCAAGGAGGGCGTGGCCGCGATCGGCGCTGACAAGGTGCGCGTCGTGACGCCCCTCGACCCCGAGGTCTCGGCGGGCATCGTCTGCCTCGACGTCGACGGACTGCCGCCCGGCAACGGCGTCTACGAGCTGCGCCAGCAGGGCATCGTGGCAAGCGTGACGCCGTACGCCACCTCGTACCTGCGTCTCGGCCCGTCCCTGGTGACCAGTCCCGAGGAGGTCGACGCCGCCGTCGAGGCGATCGCTTCGATCGGTGGTTGAGGTGCGAGGAGCGCTAGCGACGAGCCTCGAAACCACCTCGTCGACGGAGGTCGATCGGGGTGGTCGCTGCGAGGACTCGTCGACGACGATCCGCTGCGACGGCCTCGCACCTCGACCGAGCCGCACCTCGCTACGCACGGTTCTAGGTTGGGCCATGACCCGCACCGGCACCCACGAGCACACCGCCGACCCGCGCAACGACGAGATCCTGATCTGGGTCAACGGCGAGCTGAGGCGTCGCGCCGAGGCGGTGGTGTCGGTGTTCGACTCGGGGTTCGTGCTGGGCGACGGGATCTGGGAGGGCATCCGCGTCTCCGGTGGTCACCCGGTGTTCCTCGAGCGTCACCTCGACCGGCTCTGGGAGGGCGCCAAGGCGATCGTGCTCGACGTCGGGATGAGCCGCGACGCGCTGACGGCGGCGATCTACGACACCATCCGCGCCAACGACATGACCGACGGCGTGCACATCCGGCTGATGGTGACCCGGGGCGTGAAGTCCACGCCGTACCAGGACCCGCGGATGACGCTCGGTCCCGCGACCGTGGTGATCATCGCCGAGCACAAGGAGCCGATGCCCTCGACGGTGACCGACGGCATCACCCTCTTCACCACGCACGTGCGTCGCGCGACCCCCGACACGCTCGACCCCAAGCTCAACGCCCACTCCAAGCTCAACGACATCCAGGCCTGCATCCAGGCCTACACCGCCGGCGCCGACGAGGCGCTGATGCTCGACCCCCACGGGTTCGTGGCGACGTGCAACAGCACCCACTTCTTCTGCGTGGTCGAGCGACGGACGGCACAGGGGCCCCGAGGTGTGGACGTCCGACGGCCGGTTCTGCCTCGCCGGCATCACCCGCGGCAACGTGCTCCGCGTCTGCCGCGACGCCGGCATCACCGCCCGCGAGACGACGTTCAGCCTGACCGACGTCTACTCCGCCTCCGAGGCGTTCGTGACCGGCACCTTCGCCGGCGTCGTGCCGGTCACCTCGGTGGACGGTCGCACCATCGGCACCGGACGCCGAGGGCCGATGGTCGAGCGGCTCCAGGGGCTGTACGCCGACCTGGTCGCGGCCGACGTACGCGCCAGGACGGTGTCATGACGAGAGTGGCCATGTGGTCGGGGCCGCGGAACATCTCCACGGCGCTGATGCGCGCCTGGGAGAACCGGCCGGACACCGTCGTGGTCGACGAGCCGTTCTACGCGGCGTACCTGGCCCGCACCGACGGGCCCCGGGGCGACCACCCCGGCCGCGACGACGTCCTCGCCTCCCAGCCGACCGACCCGGCCGCCGTCGTGGCCGGTCTCCTGGCGCCGCTGCCGGACGGCGTGCACGGTGCAGTACGTCAAGCACATGACCCACCACCTGCTCCCCGAGGACGACCTGTCCTGGCTCGGCGGCTTCCGCAACGTGCTGCTGATCCGGACGCCCGACGAGGTGGTCGCGTCCTACCTCCGCTCCCGCGAGGTCTGCGAGCCCGAGGACATCGGCCTCCTCCAGCAGGTTCGCCTCGCTCGACGCGCTCGGCAGGCTGAGAACGCCGCCGATCATCGACGCCGCTGATTTCCTGCGCGATCCCGAGTCCTACCTGAGATGGCTCTGCGACTGGCTCGGGATCGGGTTCACCGACCGGATGCTGTCGTGGCCCTCCGGGCCGCGCGACAGCGACGGCGTGTGGGCCCCGCACTGGTACGACGCCGTGTGGGCGTCGACCGGGTTCGAGCCGTACCGCGCCCGCGACGTCCACCTGGACGCCTCGGGCGAGGCGGTCGCGGCGGCCTGCCGCCCGGCGTACGAGCGGCTGCACGACGCACGACTCATCCTCTAGGGACAGGAGACTCCCCGATGATCGACCCCACCCGCGCCTTCAACGGCTTCGCCGTGCCCGACATCGACGCCGCCCGCGCGTTCTACGCCGACGTGCTCGGCGTCGAGGTCACCGAGGAGAACGACATCCTCCAGCTGCACCTCGGTGGCGGCACGCCGACCTTCGTCTACCCCAAGCCCGACCACCAGCCGGCGACCTACACGATCCTCAACTTCCCCGTGGCCGACGTGGAGGCCGCCGTCGACGACCTGACCGCCAAGGGCGTGACGTTCGAGCGCTACGAGGGCACCGCGGTCGAGACCGACGAGAAGGGTGTCTTCCGCGGCGGCGGACCGCTGATCGCCTGGTTCACCGACCCCGCCGGCAACGTGCTCTCGGTGATCCAGCCGAGGGCTCGCCCGGATAACCGGTCGCCTCCAGCGCCCCGACGCTGCCTACCGTGCTGGCCATGGTGACGTACATGGTGATGGTGCGTCGTGTCCGGGCAACCGGGCGCGCGGCCGCTGTGGGGATGGCATCCGCTTCGTGCTGACTGGGCCGAGAGGATCGTGGCCGGCTCCCCGGTCACCCGCCGCGACGTCGTCTGCGACCTCGGGGCCGGCCTCGGCGCGCTGACCGCACCGCTCGCCGCCACCGGCGCACGGGTCATCGCCGTCGAGCTGCACCCGCGACGCGCGGCCGCGCTCCGCGAGGAGTACGCCGGCACGCGGGTCGCCGTGGTCGAGCGGGACCTCCGGGCTTCACCTTCCCCGGCCGGCCGTACCGCGTCGTCGCCAACCCGCCGTACGCCGGTGTCAACGCGCTCGTCCGGCGCCTGCTGGCCGACCGCCACCTGCGCTCCGCCGACCTGGTCGTGGCCGAGGGCGCGGCCCGCGGTCTGCTGGGCTTCGTCTTCGCGCGTCAGCCTCGGCCCGCGGCCCCGGCACGCTTCGTGCATCCGCCGCCCACGGCCGCCCGGGTGCTGCGGATCCGCGGTCGCACCACCCGGCGGTGAGTGTGGCACCGTCCGCGGCCCCGAACGGTGCCAGGCCCACCGCTGTCCCTGCTGCCTGAGGTGCTCAGGCGAACGGGTTCGGCGTCGCGCCGGGCAGCTGGGCGAGGATCTCGCGGGCCTGGGCCGCGACCTTGTGCTCGACGAGGACCTCGTACTTCGTCGCGACGACCGAGGTGATCGAGGAGAAGTCGCGCTGGCCGCGGGTGAAGCCGTAGCCGACGAGCGCCCAGATCACGCCGAACAGAGCGCCGATCAGGATCGTCGAGAGGATCACGCCGAGCACGCCCTCGTCGGTGAACAGCGCGAAGATCAGGCCGACGAACAGCCCCAGCCAGATGCCGGACACCAGGCCGCCGAGGGCGACGCGGCCAGTGGTCAGCCGGCCGGTGATCCGCTCGACCCGCTTGAGGTCGGTGCCGACGATCATGCAGTTCTCGACCGGGAACTCCTTGTCGGAGAGGAAGTCGACCGCCTTCTGCGCGGCCGCGTAGTCGTCGTAGACGGCCAGCGACTGCGGGAACTGCAGCTTCAGCGGGGAGGCCATGTTGCGCGGCAGACCGGAGGACATGCTCATGCGGTCAGTCTGCCAGCCGGCTGGTTGGTCGAGGCAGGGCCGTCGATGGCGCTCGTCGCGACGCCCGGTGACCGATCCGTCGTGTCCGGCGGACGAGGTTTCGTGAGGCAGCGCGCTGAGCGCGAACCGTCCTCACGCGCGGTCGCGCGCGCCTAGAGGTCGAGCTCCTTCAGCGCGTGCTCCAGGGCGCGGTGGTAGGTCGGGTAGGCGAAGTGCATGGTCAGCAGCGTGGCGACCGGGATCTCGGCGTGCACGGCGACCTCGAGGAACGACAGGATCTCGCCGCCCGCCTCGGAGACCACGCAGCCACCGACCAGGACGCCGCGCTTGCGGTCGGCGACCAGCTTGATCAGTCCCTCTTCCTTGGCCAGCCACCCACGCGCGCCGAGGTCGCCGGCACCGACGGCGACGTCGATGCCCTGCTCCCGGGCAGCCTTCTCGCTCAGCCCCACCGAGGCGACCTCGGGTGAGGTGAACGTGACGTGCGGGACCGCGCGGTAGTCGGCCCACGGGCCGTCCTCCCCCAGTACGTCGCGCACCACCACGGCGCCCTGGTACATCGACACGTGCGTGAAGGCGCCCTTGCCCGTGATGTCGCCGATCGCCCAGAGGATGTTGCCGTGCTTCTCGCCGACGCGCATCCGCTCGTCGGTCTCGATGACGCGCAGGTCGTCGGGCAGGCCGCCCGGATCGAGCACGGTGTCCAGGCCGATGTGGTCGAGGTTGGCCTTGCGGCCGGTGGCCACCAGCAGCTTCTCGGCCGTGGATGGACTTGCCGTCCACGTCGAGGGTGAATCCGCTCTCGTCGTGGCGCACCGAGCCGACCGACGCCCCGGTCAGCACCGTGATGCCCTCGTCGGCGAACGCCTTCTCGAGCAGCTCGGAGGCCTCCGGCTCCTCGATCGCGATCAGGCGGTCGGCCATCTCGACCACGGTGACGTCGACGCCGTAGCGGGAGAAGACCTGCGCGAACTCGCAGCCGATCGGCCCGCCACCGAGCACCACGACGGACCCGGGCAGCTCGGTCACCGCGACGGCGTCGCGGTTGGTCCAGTACGGCGTCCCCTGCAGGCCCTCGATCGGCGGCGCGGCGGGCTCGGTGCCGGTGTTGAGCACGACGCCCTTGCGGGCGGCGTACGTCGTGCCGCCGACGCGGACCCGGCCGGGCCCGACGAGCACGCCCCTGCCGCGCACGAAGCGGGCGCCGCTGTCCTCGAGCCGCTTGACCGCGACGGCGTCGTCCCAGTCGTCGGTGGCCTCGTCACGGATCCGCTGGGCCACCGTGCTCCAGTCGGGCTCGACCTCGGCGGTGCCGCCGAACTGCGGCGACCTTGTGCGCGTCGGCGATCACGTGCGCGGCCGCGATCATCATCTTCGACGGCACGCAGCCGTAGTAGGGGCACTCCCCGCCGACCAGCCGGTCCTCGACCCCGATGACGTCGAGCCCGGCGCGAGCGAGCTTGATGGCGACGTGCTCGCCGCCCGGTCCGAGGCCGAGCACGACGACGTCGACGTCGACGCTCGCCTCGCGTGGTCGGAGGTCAGCTTGGACAGGTGCCGCGCCCGCGCGAAGCAGAACAGCCCGTAGCAGCTGATGCCGACGGCCATCGCGCCCAGCAGGACCACGCCGAAGGGCTGCTCGAGCACCTTGTGCAAGCGCCTGGTCGAGCCCGCCGGACTTCTGCTGGCTCGTGCGTCGATGCGCGCCGTAGATGATCAACCCGCCGACGATGGCGATGGCGATGCCCTTGGCCGACGTAGCCGACCTTGCCGAAGCAGACGTAGGCCTTGCCGGTCTCGCCGCTCTTGCCCTCGGCGTCGAGGTGCTTGGCTTAACTTCTCGGTGAAGCCCGCGCCGGACATGGTTGGCGCCGTAGACGACGACGCCGAGTCCGATCAGCCGCGACCAGCCACTGACCGGCCGGCCAGTCCATCACCGTCTTGGTCCACGTCGAGCCGCCCTTGCCCGACCCGCCGGCATGCAGGGCCACGCTGAGGGCGATGATCCCGACCGCGCGTAGATGATGGCCTTGACGAGCGAGTCAGCCCGCTTCCACCAGTCGCTTGGCGTCCTTCCTCGTCGCGGTGGCCCGAGCACCGCCTCCAGGAGCCGCCAGAGCACCAGGAAGAACATGCCGATCGGCGATCGCCCAGACCAGCACCTCGCCGCATGGGCTGCTCGGCGACCTGCTGCATGGCGCCCTTGGTCGGACGGCTTGCCGCTCGTGGTCGCCGAACGCGAGCTGGAACGCCAGCCACGCGATCAGCAGGTGGACGACCCCGTAGCAGATCAGCCCGACGCGGATGGCCTTGTCGAGCCAGTCGCTGTTCTGGGCCTGCTGGCCCATCTGTTCCGCGGTGCTCCCGGCGCGGTCGGTCATCTCTGCCATGCCCGCAATCTATCCGCGGGCGCCGGCGCGCGGCCCACCCCCAAGGAGGTTGAGCCGGCCTTCAGGCGCCGATCTGGTCCTTTTCGCGCAACATCGCGCCGAGCACGCCGTTGACGAAGCCCGGCGAGTCGTCGGTGGACAGCTCACGCACCAGCGCGACCGCCTCGTCGACGGCCACCGCGTCGGGCACGTCGTCGGCCCACAGCAGCTCGAAGACCCCGATCCGCAGCGCGCTGCGGTCGACGGCCGGCATCCGGTTCAGCGCCCAGCCCTGGGAGTACTGGGTCAGCAGCTCGTCGATCCGCACCTGGTGGTCGACGACCCCGTGCACCAGGAAGCCGGTGTAGGGGTTGCTCGGCCCCTCACCGGCGTCCACCGCACGGGCCAGCGCGTCGACGGCGTTCTCGCGGCGCAGCTCGGCGGCGTACAGGACGTCGAGGGCCCGTTTGCGGGCTCGGGAACGGGCAGGCACGGGGTCGGGGTCTCAGCTGGAGACGCGGCCGAGGTACGACGAGTCGCGGGTGTCGACCTTGATCTTCTCGCCGGTGGTGATGAAGAGCGGGACGTTGACGGTCGCGCCCGTCTCGACGGTGGCGGGCTTGGTGCCGCCGGTCGAGCGGTCGCCCTGGAGGCCCGGCTCGGTGTAGGTGACCTCGAGCTCGACCGAGGCGGGCAGCTCGATGTAGAGCACCCGGCCGTCGTTGGTGGCCACGATGGCCTCCTGGTTCTCCAGGAGGAAGTTGGAGGCGTCGCCGACGATCTCGGGCGTGATCTCGAGCTGGTCGTAGGTGCCGGTGTCCATGAAGACGTAGGACGAGCCGTCGTTGTAGAGGTACTGCATGGTGCGCTTGTCGACGTTGGCCACGTCGACCTTCACGTCGGCGTTGAAGGTCTTGTCGACGGTCTTGCCGGACTCGACGTTCTTCAGCTTGGTGCGGACCACGGCGCCGCCCTTGCCGGGCTTGTGGTGCTGGAACCAGATGACCTGCCAGAGCTGGCCGTCGAGGTTGAGCACCATGCCGTTCTTGAGGTCGTTGGTCGTCGCCATGCGCGTGGATCTGCCTTCGGTGAAGAGGAATGAGTGGGCCCCGCCTCCCGGACGGGGCCAGCGGTCGAGTCTAGTGGGCGGGAAGCGACCTGCCCGGAATCGCCGACGGCGTGGTCTCGAGGCTCGTCGCTGGCGCTCCTCGCACCTCGACCGACGAAGGAATCGGTGGTCGAGGTGTGAGGGCCGCCAGGCCCGAGCCTCGAAACCAGCCGACGAGCGCGATCACAGCGCCCGCAGCGCCTCGCGGTAACCGTCGACACCCTTGCCGACGACGACCTTCTTGGCGTGCGGCGTCACCACGGACGTGTGCCGGAACTTCTCCGGCCGCTGCCCCGGGTCGCTCAGGTGCACCTCGACCAGCGGTGCCGTCAGCTGCGCGCAGGCGTCGTAGACGGCCAGCGAGTAGTGGGTCCAGGCGCCGGCGTTGAGCACGACCGGGGTGTCGTCGTCGGCTGCCTCGTTGAGCCAGTCGAGCAGCTCGCCCTCGTGGTTGGTCTGGCGCACGTCGACCTCGTAGCCCAGCTCGCGACCCCAGTCGACGCACAGCTCGACCAGCTCGTTGTAGGAGGTGTGGCCGTAGACCTCCGGCTCGCGACGGCCGAGCCGGCCCAGGTTCGGGCCGTTGAGCACCAGGACCTTCATCTCGCTCCCCGCATCGCTCAGCCTGTCAATGGGCCGGTCATCACGGCGTACGCCGCCCGCAGCATCTCCTCCGGAGGGTCGGCCAGCACCTGCGGCGCGCCGACACCGGACAGCACGACGAAGCGTAACCGGCTGCCACGCGCCTTCTTGTCCACGGCCATGGCGGCCCGCAGCTCGTCGTACGGCGCGCCGTACCAGCGCGTGGGCAGGCCCACCCGCTCGAACGCCGTGCGGTGGCGGTCGGCGGTGGCGTCGTCGAGGACCCCCGCGGCCCGGGCCAGCTCGGCGACGTAGACGGCGCCGATCGCGACGGCCTCGCCGTGCCGCACGGTGTAGTCGCTGACCCGCTCGATCGCGTGGGCCATGGTGTGGCCGTAGTTGAGCACCTCGCGGCCGGGGTGGCCGTCGGGCAGTCGGCCCCGGTCTCCTTGAGGTCGCCGACGACCACGTCGACCTTGACGCGGACGGCCCGCTCGACCAGCTCGCGCAGCACCGGCGAGTCGGAGGTGAGCTCCGCCGGGTCGGTGGACTCGACGAGGTCGAGGATCACCGGGTCGGCGATGAAGCCGCACTTGACGACCTCGGCGAGGCCGGCGACCAGCTCGTCGCGCGGCAGTGTGTCGAGCAGCGCCAGGTCGCACAGCACGCCGGCAGGCTCGTGGAACGAGCCGACGAGGTTCTTGCCGGCGCCGGTGTTGATGCCGGTCTTGCCGCCGACCGCGGCGTCGACCATGGCCAGCAGGGTGGTCGGGAGGTGCACGACCCGGACGCCGCGCAGCCACGTCGCGGCCACGAAGCCGCCGAGGTCGGTGGTCGCCCCGCCGCCCGAGCGTGACCACCGCGTCGGAACGGGTGAAGCCCGCCTGGCCGAGCGACTCCCAGCACTGCGCCGCCACCGCGGCCGTCTTGGCCTCCTCGCCGTCGGGCACCGGCAGCAGCAGCACGTCGTACGCCGACAGGGCGGCGCGGACGCCGGTGGGCCTCGCCGCCCAGGGTCTCGGCGTGCACGAGCGCGACCCGCTCGGGTGCCTCGCCCAGGATCCCGGGCAGGCGGTCGAGCAGGTCGCGGCCGACCACGACGTCGTACGGCGACGCGCCGCCGACGTGGAGTCACTGTCGCCGTTCATGGGACCGCCACGCAGGACCGCGACGATCTCGTCGGCGACCTCCTCGGGCGTGCGCCCGTCGGTGTCGACCGTCTCGGTGGCGACCGACTCGTAGATCGGGCGTGCGCTCGTCGAGCAGCGCCTTGATCCTGCGACCGCACGTTGCCGAGCAGCAGGGGTCGCGAGGTACCGAGCCCGACCCGCTTCACGGCCTCGGAGAGGCCGACGCGGAGGAACACCACCCGGTGGCCGGCGAGCAGCTCGCGGGTGGTCGGGGTCGAGCACCGCGCCCCCGCCGAGTGCGAGCACGCCGTCGTGCTCGGCCAGCGCGGTCGCGACGGCGGCCGCCTCGAGCGTCGCGGAAGACCGCCTCGCCGGACTCGACGAAGATGTCGGAGATCGGTCGCGCCGTCGGCGGCCTCGACGTCGGCGTCGGTGTCGCGGGCGGTGGTACCCCAGGTCGCGTCGCGAGCAGGCTCGGCGACGGTCGTCTTGCCGGCGCCCATCGGACCGACCAGGACGACGCAGGGTCGGGTCACCTGAACCTCAGCGTGTCGCAGGTAGCTCTCGGCGTTGCGGCGCGTCTCGGTGACGGAGTCGCCGCCGAACTTCTCCAGCACCGCGTCGGCGAGCACCAGGGCCACCATCGCCTCGGCCACGATGCCCGCGGCGGGTACGGCGCAGACGTCGGAGCGCTGGTGGTGGGCCACGGCCTCCTCGCCGGTGGCCACGTCGACGGTGCGCAGCGCGCGCGGCACGGTGGCGATCGGCTTCATCGCCGCCCGGACCCGCAGCGCCTCACCCGTGGTCATGCCGCCCTCGGTGCCGCCGGAGCGGCCGCTGGTGCGGCGGATCCCGGCGTCGGTCGGCACGATCTCGTCGTGCGCCTGCGAGCCGGGGGTGGCGGCGAGCTCGAACCCGTCGCCGACCTCGACGCCCTTGATCGCCTGGATCCCCATCAGTGCGCCGGCCAGGCGGGCGTCGATGCGGCGGTCCCAGTGGACGTGTGAGCCCAGCCCCGGCGGCAGGCCGTGGACCACCACCTCCACGACTCCGCCGAGGGTGTCGCCGTCCCTGTGGGCCTGGTCGATGGCGGCGACCATCTTCTCGCTGGCGGCCGGGTCGAGGCACCGCACCGGGTCGTCGTCGAGCGCCGGGACGTCGTCGCTGGTGGGGACGACACCAGCGGGGGCGCGGACGCCGCCGAGCTCGACCACGTGGGAGACCACGCTCGCACCGACGGTCTGCTGGAGGAACGCGCTGGCGACGCGACCCAGCGCCACCCGTGCGGCGGTCTCGCGTGCCGAAGCCCGCTCGAGCACCGGCCGGGCCTCGTCGAAGGCGTACTTCTGCATGCCGACCAGGTCGGCGTGGCCGGGCCGCGGGCGGGTCAGCGCGGCGTTGCGCGCCAACGCCTCCAGCTCGACCGGGTCGACGGGGTCGGCCGACATCACCTGGTCCCACTTCGGCCACTCGGTGTTGCCGATCTCGACGGCCACCGGGCCGCCCATCGTCAGGCCGTGGCGGACGCCGCCGACGAAGCGCACCTCGTCCTGCTCGAACTTCATCCGGGCACCGCGACCGTGGCCCAGGCGCCGGCGGGCGAGCGCGTCGCGCAGGTCGTCGGTGGTGATCGAGACGTGCGCGGGCAGGCCCTCGAGGATGGCGACCAGGAGCGGGCCGTGGGACTCGCCCGCGGTGAGCCAGCGCAGCATGGCGTCAGTCTTTCACGCAGGTCCCGGAGCGCCCGCGCGCCCTCAACCGGTGGTGAGACTGCCCAGCCAGTCGCCGGCCAGCAGGCCCACGACCGCGCCGACCAGCATGAACGGGCCGAACGGTACGTGCTTGCGGTGCACGACCCGCAGCATCGTCAGCAGCGCTCCGCCTACCCCGCCGAGCAGGAACCCGGCGTACACGCCCACGACCAGCTCGGCGGTCCCGACGTAGCCCAGGGCGATGCCGAGGACGCCCGACAGCCGGACGTCGCCGTAGCCGAGCCCGCGGGGGTAGATGAACCAGAGCACCCCGTAGAGCAGCCCGGCGCCGACCCAGCCGATGGCGGCGCGGACGAGGTCCTGCCAGTCCTGGGTGAACGCGGTCGCCAGCAGGGCGAGCACCACCACGAGGACGTAGGTGCGCATCACCAGCCAGGTCGGGAGCAGTCGCGTGCGCCAGTCGATGACCGCGAGCGAGATGCCCAGCGGCACGAGCGGCAGCCAGACCAGCAAGGCCCACTGCCAGCCGAGGGCGACGCCGATCAGCCCGCCGGTGACCCCGGCCGCGAGCACGGACTTCCACAACAGGCCGGGCAGGTCGGCGATGGCGTGGTACAGCTCCTTGGGCGGCTCCTCGGCCTCCGACCCGCCCTCGAACCGGGGCTCGGCCGGTCCAGCGCCGCCGGCCCCTGCGGGGTCTCCCCCGCCGTCCTCCGCCGGCTCCTCCGGCTCCGGCTCGGGCACCCGCTCGATGATGCGCGGCACCAGCACCCCGGCCGCCGCCGACACCAGCGCCCCGAACGCCGCCGCGTCGAGGTTCGCCGCCCAGTCCATAGCCCCGGACCCTACTGACCCTCGCCGAGTTGCGTGAGGTGTTCCGCCCGAGTTGCGCAAAATGTCCCGCCCGAGTTGCGCGAGATGTCCGCCCGAGTTGCGCGAACTGCCCCGGCCAGTTGCGAGTGCGCCGGAACGCGCCGTACCCGGTTGTCGTCCACAAGCGTCGTCCGAGATTCGTTTTCCACAGGTCCGCCGCCTCCCAGGTGGGAGTCGAATCGCGCCGGGGCATGCCGGTCCGCATGACAATCCAGTTTCCCGAGCATCCCTTCACCCTGCCGATGGCCCGCGACCTGGGCATTTCGCGCAAGCGAGTCGCAGCCGCGGTCAGACAACGCGTCCTCCAGCGCTTGTTCCACGGCGTCTACCTTCGCGCCGACGTCGAGCTCACCGATGGAGGTCCAAGGCCGCGGCGGCGGCGCTGGTCGTCAGCCCACACGCTGTCCTGTGCGACCGTACGGCGGCCTGGATCTGGGGTGTGGACTGCTTTCGCTACCGCGAGCTCGACGTCGTGCCTCCGCTGGAGACGTTCACGCTTCCACGGTCATCGAGCGCCGCACCGAGCAGCAGGTTCGCGGCGGCGAGCGCGACCTGTCACCGCAGGACTGGACGATCGTCGAGGGGGTTCGCGTCACGACACCACTCCGCACGGCACTCGACCTCGGCTGCCGGCTCAACCGACGCGACGCGCTCGCCGCCATCGACGCCCTGATGCGAGCGCACGGCCTCGTGAGCGCAGACCTGACGCGATGCCTTCCGCGCTTCGCCGGCCGCCGGGGCGTTGTGCAGCTGCGGGAGCTGGTCGCGTTGGCCGATCCTCGAGCCGAGTCATCCGGTGAGTCGTGGACCCGCCTGGAGATCTTGGATCACGGACTTGCCTCGTCCCGAGGTTCAGTGGTGGGTGGTCGTCGCAGGCAAGCCGAAGTACCGCCTCGATCTCGCCTATCCGCACGCCAAGATCGCCATCGAGTACAACGGGGAAGAGTTCCACTCCTCCGACGAGGACGTCGCCGCCGACGCCGAGCGTCGTGACTGGCTCGAACGTCACGGGTGGACCGTCATCGTCGTCGACAAGAACTCGTTCACCGATGAGGCCATCGCGGTGTGGATCGGACAGATCCGCGAACGGCTTGCCGCTGGCTCAGACGCCTCCACGCCGCTGGTACGCGCGCGGTCCTGAAACGTTCGACCCGAGTACCGGAGCGCATCTCGACGCAACTCGCCGGGACATCCCACGCAACTCGCGCGGGCATTTCGCGCAACTCGGCGCGTCAGGGGAGGGCGGAGCGCATGGCGTCGAGGGAGGCGGGGCGGCCGGTGAACTGCTCGAACTGGAGGGCGGCCTGGTGGACGAGCAGGTCGAGGCCGGTCACCAGGACCTGGTCGCCGCTGCCGCGCAGCACCGAGTCGGCGAGCGGGGTCGGCCAGGGGTGGTAGACGACCTCGAAGACGAGCGGCGTGCCCGCGCAGCGGGCGACCAGCTCGGCGGTCTGGGCGGCGGCGGGGATGGTCGACACGACGACCTCGCCGGCCACCGCGTCGTGCAGCGAGGCGACCTCCACGCCGGGGCGAGCGGGATGACGCTCGAGGGCGGCGACGGCTTCGGCCGCCCGGCCGGGGTCGCGCACGAGCAGGCGGATCGTCCGCGCGCCCAGCCCGGCCAGGGCCAGGCCGACCGAGGCCGCCGTCGCGCCACCGCCCAGGACGGTGGCGGCGGAGATCTCCGAGGTCCAGCGCTCCCGCAGCGCAGCGGCGGCGCCGGGGATGTCGGTGTTGTCGGCGTGCCACCGACCGCCGTCGCGGACCAGCGTGTTGGCGACGCCTGCCATCGTCACGGCCGGCGAGACGACGTCGGCGCGTTCGGCGGCCTCGCGCTTGAGCGGTGCGGTGACCGACACCCCGCGCCACTCGGGCCCGAGGTCGTCGACGAACGCGCCGAGCCCGCCCGCCGGCACCTGGTGGGCGTCGTACTCCCAGTCCAGCCCCCACGCGGCGTACGCCGCCCGGTGCAGCGCCGGCGACAGCGAGTGGGCGATCGGGTCACCCAGCACCCCACACCTCACGCGGCTCCCCATCGGTCGGCTAGCAGCGGTCGGACTGGGTCTCGCAGTACTCCTGCAGCTCGCCCTTGAAGGCGAGGAACTCGTCGTAGCTGTCGGTGAACTTGGTCTCGCCGGTCTCCAGGTTGGTGGTCACGTAGAAGAACCACGGCCCGTCCTCGGGGTTGAGCGCGGCCTCGATGGAGTCCTCGCCCGGCGCCTCGATCGGTCCTGGAGGCAGGCCCTTCTGCCGGTAGGTGTTGTACGGCGAGTCGGCCACCGAGTCGATCTCTTCGGTCGTCAGCACGGCCGGCCCGGGCCTGCCGAGGGCGTAGTTGACGGTCGCGTCGATCTGGAGGAAGCCGGCGGACGGGTTCGGGTCGATCTCGAGGCGGTTGTAGATGACCCGCGCGATCTTGGCGCGGTAGTCGCCGCGCCCCTCGGCCTCGACCATGCTGGCGATGGTCATGATCTCGTGCGGGCGTGTAGCCCATCGCGGCCGCGGCCTCCTCGAGGCCCGCGTCGTCGGCAGCCTGCTGCCAGCGGGCCACCATCTTGCTTGAGCATGTCGACGGGCTTGTCGTTGGGACCGAAGTCGTAGGTCGACGGGAACAGGTACCCCTCGGCGTTGCCGTCGGCGTAGTCGGGCAGCCCGATCTTCGCCGGGTCGGCCAGCACCTTCTCGAAAGCCTTGGCCGGGTAGTCCGTGTTCGGCAGCCAGGAGCTCCACGATCTCGGACGACCTGCTTGCCCTCCGGGATGGTCACGGTGGTCTTGATGATGTTGGCCGGGTTGCTGAGGATCTCGAAGGCGTCGGCCGCCCGCATCTCCTTCTTCAGCTGGTAGTAGCCGACCTGGATGCCGGACTCGCCGTTGGAGGCCTCGATGAAGGCGTCGACCGACTGCACGACGCCCTTGGCCTTGAGGTTGCGCCCGATCTGGCCCACGGTGTCACCCGACTCGACCTCGAAGGTGACCTTGCCGCGCCCCGGCCCGGGATAGTCGGCCGCGGTGGAGAACTGGTCGCGGATGAACTCCGCCCCCTTGCTGACCGCGACGTAGGCGCCGCCCGCGATCAACGCGAGCGCCACCAGGGCAGCCAGGCAGCCGGGGATGCTGCGGCCGCGCCGCTTGCGGCGGCCGCCCTCCGGCGGGTAGTCCTCGTCGCCGGCGTCCTCGGACTCGACGTAGGCATCCGGGTGGCCGGAGTCGTCGACGTCGTAGGTCGCGTCGCGGTCACTCATCGCTCTCCTCCACGGGCTCGTCCGTTGGCTGTCCGGTGCTGATCACCTCACTGATCACTTCACCAGGGGGTGTCCCCGTGGCCCGCTCGGTGTCCAGCGCCTGTTGCAGGATCACCACCGCGGCTACCTGGTCGACCACGGCACGCCGGGCGCGACCCTTCACCCCTCGGTCGCGCAGCATAGCCTCCGCCGAAACCGTGGTCAGACGTTCGTCGACGAGTCGCACCGGCAGCGGCGAGAGCGCGCGCGCCAGCGTCGAGGCCCACGAGCGCGTCTTGGCGGCCGCGGGTCCTTCCCCGCCCGAGAGCGAGCGAGGCAGCCCGACGACGACCTCGACGGCCTCCGCCTCGGCAGCGAGCCGCACGATCCGGCGTACGTCGCCGCCTGCCCCGCCGGACCGTCTCGAGCGGCGTCGCGAGGAAGCCGGTCGGGTCGCTCCGGGCCACGCCGATCCGCGCGTCGCCCGGGTCGAGCCCGAGCCGTACGCCGTGCCTCACCGGCCGCTGACCAGCCGTGTCACCGCTGTGTCACCCATCTGTCAGCCCGTGTCACCAACGGGGCCCGGCCTTCACCGCGACCTCGGAGCGCACCAGCTCGAGCGCCTCGTCGATGCGCGTCGCATCGCTGCCGCCGCCCTGGGCGACGTCGTCCTTGCCGCCGCCCCGGCCTCCGACGAGCGGCCCGACGGCGCCGACCAGCGCGTTCGCGCTCAGGCCGCGCTCACGGGCGGCGTCGTTGACCGCCGCCACGACCGACACCTTCGTGTCGTCGCCGGCGCCCGAGGTACCGATGACCACGACCACGCCCGGGCGGTCCCCGGCCAGCCGGCCGCGGACGTCGAGCGCCAGCGTGCGTACGTCGCCCCCGGACGCGCCGTCGACTCGCTGGGCGACCACCTGGACACCGTGCACGTCCTGAGCACCCGCCGCGAGCGAGCCACCGGCGGCCAGCACCTGGCCGACGCGGTGCTTCTCGATCTCCTTCTCGGCGGCACGCAGCCGTTCGACGATGTCGCCGACCCGCTCGGGCAGCTCCTCGGGGCGCACCTTCAATGTCTCGGAGAGCTGGGAGACGAGCACGTGCTCGCGCGCCAGGAACTGGTAGGCGTCCGCACCCACCAGCGCCTCGACCCGGCGCACGCCGGAGCCGATCGAGGACTCCCCCAGCAGCTTGATCACGCCGAGCTGGCCCGAGCGGCCGGCGTGGGTGCCGCCGCAGAGCTCGCGCGCCCAGTCGCCGACCGAGATGACGCGCACCTGGTCGCCGTACTTCTCGCCGAACAGCGCCATCGCGCCGGAGCGGACGGCCTCGTCCTGCGTCATCAGCTCGGCGTGCACGCCCAGGTCGGCGAGGACGAGGTCGTTGACGCGCGCCTCGACGTCGTGGAGCACGGACTCCGGCACGGAGCCGGTCGCGGAGAAGTCGAAGCGGAAGCGCCCAGGGGCGTTCTCGGAACCCGCCTGCGTGGCGGTCTCGCCGAGCGCCTCGCGGAACGCCTTGTGCACCATGTGGGTCGCGGTGTGCGCACGCGAGATCGACCGGCGGCGCTCGATGTCGACCTCGGAGTGAGCCGCGTTGCCCACGCCGACCTCGCCGCTGAGGACCTTGACCTGGTGGACGACCAGGCCGTTGATCGGCGTCTGCACGTCGCGGACCTCGAGGCGCGCGCCGTTGTCGAGCTCGATCACGCCCTGGTCGGCGAGCTGGCCCCCGCCCTCGGCGTAGAAGGGGGTGCGGTCGAGCACCAGCTCGACCTCGTCGCCCTCGCGCGCCGAGGGGACCACGTCGCCGCCGAGCACGATGCCTCGCACCGCACCCTCGCTGACCACCTCGTGGTAACCGGTGAACTCGACGGCGCGGCCCAGGTCGTCGGCGACCTGGCGGTACGCCGTGGTGTTGACGTGTCCGCCCTTCTTGGACGCCGCGTCGGCCTTGGCGCGCTGGCGCTGCTGGTTCATCAGGTCGCGGAAGCCGACCTCGTCGACCTCCAAGCCCTGCTCGGCCGCCATCTCGAGGGTCAGGTCGATGGGGAAGCCGTAGGTGTCGTGCAGCGCGAACGCGCGGTCGCCACTGAGCACGTGGCCGCCGGACTGCTTCACCTCGCCCGCCGCCAGGTCGAAGATCTGGGTGCCCGCCCGCAACGTCTGGCGGAAGGCGTCCTCCTCGGCGTACGCGATCTGGGAGATCCGGTCCCAGTCACGGTGCAGCTCGGCGTAGGTCTCGCCCATCTTGTCGCGGCTGACCGGCAGCAGCTCGGGGAGCACGCGGTCGTCGGTGCCGAGCAGCCGCATCGAGCGCACCGCGCGGCGCAGCAGCCGGCGCAGGACGTAGCCGCGGCCCTCGTTGCCGGGGGTGACGCCGTCGCTGATCAGCATCATGGTGCTGCGGATGTGGTCGGCGACGACGCGGAACCGGACGTCGTCCTCGTGAGAGTCGCCGTAGCGACGCCCGGTGAGCTCCTCGGCCTTCTCGATCACGGGGTACATCACGTCGATCTCGTACATGTTGTCGACGCCCTGCAGCAGGTACGCCACCCGCTCCAGGCCCATGCCCGTGTCGATGTTCTTCTTCGGCAGCGAGCCGGCGATGTCGAAGTCCTCCTTGGACCGCACCGCCGCTCAGCACGTCCTGCATGAAGACGAGGTTCCAGATCTCGAGGTAGCGGTCCTCGCCCTTGGGCCCGAAGTCGAGGTCCGCCCCGTAGTCCGGCCCGCGGTCGTAGAGGATCTCCGAGCACGGGCCGCCCGGGCCGGGCACGCCCATCGACCAGTAGTTCTCCTTCTTCCCCAGGCGGATGATCTTCTCGTCCGGGATGCCGGTGACCTTGTTCCAGAGGAACGCCGCCTCCGGGTCGTCCTCGTAGATGCTCGGGTAGATCCGGCCCTCCTCGAGCCCGAAGCCCCCGTCCGCCTGGGACTTGGTGACCAGGTCCCACGCGAGCTCGATCGCGCCTTCCTTGAAGTAGTCGCCGAAGGAGAAGTTCCCGCACATCTCGAAGAACGTGCCGTGCCGCGTGGTCTTGCCGACGTCCTCGATGTCCGGAGTGCGCACGCACTTCTGCACGCTGACGGCGCGGTCGTACGGCGCCGTCTCCTGGCCGAGGAAGTACGGCTTGAACGGCACCATCCCCGCGGCCACGAACAGGAGCGTCGGGTCGTCGAGGATCAACGACGCCGACGGCACGGCGGTGTGCGCGGCCCGCTCGAAGTGAGCCACGAACCTCCGTCGAATCTCCGAGGTGTCCATCAGTCGGTGCCTTCCCCTACGTCGGTCGAGCTTGTCGAGACCACGTCCGTCGGGCGGCGCGCGGTCAGTTCAGGTGTCCCATGAGGCGGGAGTCCGTACCGCTCCCGCAACTCCGTTTCCTTCTCCGCCTGTCCCTGGACGACCTCCTCGCGCAGCATCCGGGCACCCAGGCCGACGGCCTCCCACCGGTCGCGCAGTCCGTCGATCGTGAACGCCTCTGCCAGCCGCCGGGCACGGGCCATCGCGTAGACCCCCACACCGGCTCCGGCGGCGAACCAGAGCCCGCGCCTCATGCTGCGTCGTCCTCCCGCACGGCCGCGCGCTGGCGCGCCCGCCACTCCCGGACGGCCTCGCGCTCCTCGGCCTTGCGCTCCTTGCGGGCGCGCTTGACCTCGCGCCGCATCTCGAACCAGATCCGGTTGCGGTTCGCCGGCGAGAGTCCACGACGTACGCCGTAGGCGAACGAAGCGGCCTTCACCACCGACTCGCGCAGCACGATGTCCGCGAACAGCCGCGTCTCGAGTGTCGGCGCCGGCTGCTCGTCGGGCTCGTCTCCGAGCCGGGTGATGACGTACTCCTCGGCCGGCACCGCGACCGACACCGGCTCTCCGCTGGTCGAGGAAGGCGCGCTAGCGCCTGTCACGAAACCCGGTGACCGAACCGGCGACGTCTCCAGCACCTGCACCCGGTCCGCGCAGCTCCCGCAGCGCCACGCCGAGCGCGACCACGGCCCCGGCGAGCACGAGGCACGCCAGAAGCAGGATCGCCACGGTCATGAGGAAAGACCCTATCCTCCGTCGCCGCGGATCAACCGGCGGATGCGGTCCCACCGCTGCTTGACCTGCGCCTCGGCGCCGAGATCGGTCGGCCGGTAGTACTCCGCGTCCAGCACGACGTCCGGGGCGTACTGCTGCTCGGCGATGCCGAAGGGCTCGTCGTGGCTGTACTTGTACGACGACCCGTGGGCCAGCTTTTTCGCTCCCGCATAGTGGGCGTCGCGCAGGTGGGGCGGGACGTTGCCGATCTTGCCGTCGCGCACGTCGGCGATGGCCGCCTCGATCGCCATGATCACGGCGTTGGACTTGGGGGCGACCGCAATCGCGATCGTCGCCTGGGCGAGGTTGAGCCGCGCCTCGGGCATGCCGATCAGCTGCACGGCCTGGGCAGCGGCCACCGCCGTCGGCAATGCGGTGGGATCGGCCAGCCCGACGTCCTCGCTGGCCAGGATGACCAGGCGGCGGGCGATGAAGCGCGGGTCCTCGCCGGCCTCGAACATGCGGGCCAGGTAGTGCAGCGCCGCGTCGACATCGCTGCCGCGGACCGACTTGATGAACGCGCTGATGACGTCGTAGTGCTGGTCGCCCTGGCGGTCGTAGCGCACCGCCGCGCGGTCGACGGCCGTCTCGGCCGTCTCGAGGTCGATGGTCGCCAGGCCCCTGCTCTTGGCCGCGCCCGCGGCCGACTCGAGATAGGTCAGCGAGCGCCGCGCGTCGCCCCCCGCCAGCCGGACCAGGTGGTCGAGGGCGTCGTCGTCGATCGCTGAAGCCCCCGGCCAGCCCGCGCTCGTCGACCAGCGCCTGGCTCACCACGGACCGGACGTCGTCGTCGGTCAGCGACTCGAGCCGAAGGAGCAGGCTGCGGGACAGCAGCGGCGAGATCACCGAGAAGAACGGGTTCTCGGTGGTGGCGGCGACGAGGGTCACCCAGCGGTTCTCCACGCCGGGCAGCAGGGCGTCCTGCTGCGCCTTGGAGAAACGATGGACCTCGTCGACGAACAGCACCGTCTCTCGCCCGCTGCGCACCAGCTCGGCGCGAGCAGCATCGATGGCCGCGCGGACCTCCTTCACGCCGGCGGAGACGGCCGAGACCTCGACGAAGTGACGGTCGGTCTGCTGGCTCAGGATCGCGGCGATGGTGGTCTTGCCCGTGCCGGGTGGCCCCCAGAGCAGCAGCGACATCGGCTGGTCGCCCTCGATCAGCTGGCGCAGCGGCGACCCCGCGGCCCGCAGCTGCTCCTGGCCGACCAGCTCGTCGAGGGTCCGCGGCCGCATCCGCACCGCCAGTGGCGCTGACGCATGGGTGTTGGCCGCCAGCGACCCGCCCGCAGGCTTCGGCGCCGCGCCCAGCCCCGACGCATCGAACAGCTCCTCCACGCCGATCAGTCAACAGCAAGCACGCACAAGAGCCGAGTCGGCGCTAGTCTTCCGACAGCGAGCGCCGACTCGGCGTGCCTACCGCGGAAACTAGCGCCGACTCGGCGAGGTGAGCACGGTCCGCCGGCGGCCGGCGGACCGCAGCCCCAGGGGGTTGGTAGTAACGGCGATGGGCGGGCGACCGCGATCTAGCGCGCCCCGAACGTCTTGCTCTTGAGGTCGAACCAGGTGTCGGCGAAGCCTGGCTCGTTGGGGAGGTCGACGGGGCTGGCGCCGGGGTCGTGGTTGCCCTGGTCGTCGGTACCGAGCAACGGCGCGGTGATCGGCTTGGCCGGGTTCTGGCCCAGCTCGGCCGCGAAGTGGCAGGCCACCTTGTGGGTCTTGCCGATCTGGAGCAGCGGGGGCTCCTGCTTGGCGCAGATGTCCTGGGCCAGCCAGCAACGGGTGCGGAACCGGCAGCCGCTGGGCGGGTTGATCGGGCTGGGGACGTCGCCCTCGAGGCGGATCCGCTCGCGGCGACCACCGATGGCAGCCTGCTTGACGTCGGGCGAGGCCGACAGCAGCGCCTGGGTGTAGGGGTGGTGCGCGTGTTCGTAGACCGACTCGCGGTCGCCGATCTCGACGATCTTGCCGAGGTACATGACCGCGATCTCGGGGCAGAAGTGGCGGACGACGGCGAGGTCGTGGGCGATGAACAGGAACGCGATGTTGAACTCGTTCTGCACGTCGCGCAGCAGGTTGACCACCTGCGCCTGGATCGACACGTCGAGCGCGGAGACGGGCTCGTCGGCCACCAGCAGCTTGGGCTGGAGGGCGAGCGCGCGCGCGATGCCGATGCGCTGGCGCTGGCCGCCGGAGAACTCGTTGGGGTAGCGGTTGTAGTGCTCGGGGTTGAGGCCGACGACCTCGAGCAGCTCGCGGACCCGGTTGAGGACCTGCTTGTCGGGGACCACCTTGTGCACCCGCAGCGGCGTGCCGACGATCGTGCCGACGGTGTGGCGCGGGTTCAGCGAGCTGTAGGGGTCCTGGAAGATCATCTGGACCTCCTTGCGCATCGGCGTCATCGCCTGTGCGACAAGGTGGCCAGGTCGTGGCCCTCGAACATCATCGACCCGGCGGTCGGTTCGTAGAGCCGGGTGATCAGCCGGCCGGTCGTGGACTTGCCGCAGCCGGACTCGCCGACGAGACCGAGCGCACTGCCCTCCTTGACCTCGAAGGAGACGCCGTCGACGGCCTGGACGTTGCCGATCGGTGCGCCGGATCAGTCCGGACGACTTGACGGGGAAGTACTTCTTCAGGTCGGTGACCGTCAGGATCGCCTTGGCCGAAGCGATACGTCCGCCGGCGCGGGAGCGGTCGCCGGCAGCGGCGCGGTCGCCGTCTCGTGGGCGACTTCGGACTCGGTCATGGGGCCTACCGCTCCTTCGGAAGAGCATCGTCAGAGGGAGAGTCTTCCACCAAGCCGGTCCCGGTTTCATCAGGGAACTCGTCCTTGATCGTCATCTCGACCAGGTCGGGCGCGATCTCGGGCAGGATCTCCTGCTCGTAGATGGCGGACGGGTCGGGCAGGTGACAGCGCTTCACGTGCCCGCCCTCGGCGTGCTGCGCCGGCGTCAGGTCCGGCAGCGTGGTCTTGCACAGGTCGCCCGGGACCTTGTCCATGTGGGGGCAACGCGGATGGAACGCGCAGCCCTTCGGCGGGTTCAGCAGGCTCGGCGGGTTGCCCTTGATCGGGATCAGCCGCGCGTCGGGGTCGGCGGTCACGTCCGGCACGCTCGAGAGCAGGCCCCAGGTGTAGGGCATCTCCGGGTGGGTCAGGATCTGCCGGGTCGTGCCGTACTCGACCGCCCGGCCGCCGTACATCACCATCACGTCGTCGGCCATCTCGGCCACCACGCCGAGGTCGTGGGTGATGATGATGATCGCCGAGTTGAAGTCCTTCTGGAGCTCCTGGAGCAGGTCGAGGATCTGCGCCTGCACCGTGACGTCGAGGGCTGTCGTGGGCTCGTCGGCGATCAGCAGCGACGGGTCGTTGGACAGGGCCATCGCGATCATCGCGCGCTGGCGCATGCCCCCGGAGAACTGGTGCGGGTAGTCGTCGACGCGGGTGCGGGCCTGCGGGATGCCGACCCGGTCGAGCATCTCGATGGCCTTGGTGCGCGCCTTGGCCTTGGAGACGTCGTGGTGGGCCCGGTAGGCCTCCGCGATCTGCGCGCCGACCTTGTAGAAGGGGTGCATTGCGGTCAGCGGGTCCTGGAAGATCATCGCGACCTCACGGCCGCGGATCCGGCGCATCTTGTCGTTGGAGCAGGCCGAGCACCTCTTTCCCGCCGACGCGGATGGAGCCCGACATCTGGGTGCTCTTGGGGTCGTGCAGTCCCATCACGGCGAGGCTGGAGACGCTCTTGCCGGAGCCGGACTCGCCGACGATGCCGAGCGTCTGGCCCTGTTTCACCGAGTAGGTCAGGCCCGACACCGCCTGGACGAGGCCGTCGGCCGTCGGGAAGCGGACGGTCAGGTCCTCGACCACCAGGAACGGTTCGTTGCCGTCGGCGTCCGTCGGCTCGCTGAGGTGGCCGGCCTCACGCTGCGGGGCCGGTTCGTTGGTCTGGGTCATGCTAGGCGCACCCTCGGGTCGATGACGCTGTACAGGATATCGACCACGATATTGGCAAAGATGATGAAAATGGCACTGATGAGGGTGTACGCCGCGACCATCGGCAGGTCGGTGCGCTGCACGGCGTCGAGACCGGCGAGGCCCATGCCCTGGATGCCGAAGATCTTCTCGGTGAAGATCGTGCCGGCCAGCAGGCCGGCGAAGTCGAGACCGAAGATCGTCACCACCGGGACGATGGCGGCACGCAGCGCGTGACGCCGGACGATGGTGCGCTCCATCAGGCCCTTGGCGCGGGCGGTGCGCACGAACTCCTCGTTGAGGGCGTCGACCATCGCGCCGCGGCTGAAGCGGGAGTACTGCGTGGAGAACGAGATGCCGATCATCAGCCACGGCAGCGCCAGCCCGCCGACGAACTTCAGCGGCCCTTCGGTGATCGGCGAGTAGTAGCCGGTCTCGGGGAACAATCCCAACCCTTGGACCAGGTAGAGGTAGGCCAGCAGGGCGAGCAGGTAGTAGGGGATGGCGTTGATGAACAGGCTCGTGCTCACGATCGCCTTGTCGGCCATCGTGCCACGTCTTCGCGCGGCGAAGATGCCAGTGGACAGGCCGATGGCCAAGAAGCAGATGGCGCCGCCCACGGCGACGGACGAGTGTTGCTGGGAAGCGTTCCCACAGATAGTCGAAGACCGAGACGCGGTACTTGAAGGAGACACCGAGGCAGGGCCACTCGCAGTCGATGGAGATGCCGCCGGACTCGATGTGGCGTCCCTTCACCAGACCACTCATGTACTCGACGTACTGCTGCGGAGCAGGACGGTCGAGGCCGAGGTTGTGCCGGATGTTCTCGAGCCGCTCAGGTGTGCACCGGGACTCAGGGCAGTACGCGATGGCCGGGTCGTTCGGGCCGTAGAAGAACAGCGCGAACACCATCATCGACACGGCGATGAGGACGAGAATTCCGGAGATCAGGCGTCGGAAGATATAGCCGAACATCTGGCGGTGCTCCTGTCTGGCTCGAGACCTGGACTTCGGTCCGGGTGGCCGACCCCTGGTGAGGGCCGGCCACCCAACCGAGAGGCCGCCCGGTCCGATCCAGCTGGATCGGACCGGGCGGCCATCTGTCATCTGGAACTCATCACGCAGTCTTGCCTGATCACTGCGTGATGTACATGTCGTCGAACGTCGGCATGCCAAGCACGGTGTCGTTGAAGAAGCCACCGATCTTGGACCCACGGATGATCGCGGTGCCGGAGTATCCGGTCACGACCGCCGGGTAGTAGGTCTCCTCGATGAACTTGTCGAACTCACCCCAGGCAGCAGGCACCTCGTCGGCAGGCATGCCGAGGATCTCCTTCTGCTTGGCGTCGGCGTCGGCCTCCTTGAAATTGGCCGGGTTGGGCATGCCCTCCAGGCCGACCAGTGCGCCGTCCCACTGGGCCGGGAACCACGAGCCACCCGACGGCCAGTCCGAGCACCAACCGCTGGAGCGGACGTTGATCGGGCTGTCGTAGTCGGAGCGAGCCTCACGGATCTTCTCCGACGGTCGAGGCGATCGGGGTCGCGGTGAAGCCAGCCGGCCTCGAAACCCTTGACCAGCTGGTCCTTCGCCGGCAACCGACAGCGGGTCGTCGGTGGCGTAGAGGAACTTGATCTCGTAGCCCTCGGCGTTGGCCTCCTGCAGCAGCTCCTTGGACTTCGCCGGGTCGGTGTCCTGGCCGCCGATGCCGAGCACGTCGTACTCGACGCGACCAGCAGTGCCCGGAGGCAGGATGCTGGTGCCGGGAACGCGGGTCAGACCCACGATCTCGCCGCCGGCCTTCCAGACGTCCTCGTAGGGGTAGGCGTAACCGATGGCCTTGCGCACGTTGATGTCGGTGATCTTCGTCATGTCGAGGTACCACATGAACGTGCACGGCGACGTGCCGACCACCAGGCGCTCCGGAGAGTCGGCGCTGATCTTCTTGTAGGTGGGCGGGGTGATGTTGTCGTAGGTCATGGTCGTCTGACCCTCGCCGGTGTCCGACAGGATCGTGTTCTCGATCTTGGCGGTGTCCTCACCCCACTTGAAGACCCACTTGTCGACGGACTGGATGCGGCCCGGGTCGGTGGCGGGGTCCCAGTTGGGGTTCTTGACCAGGGTCAGCGACGAGCCGGGCTTGTAGTCCTCGAACATGTAAGGACCGGTCGCCAGCGGGTGGTTGCCGTACTCCTCCTTGGTGTCCTTGGCCTCCGGGATGCGGCGTGAACAGGGGGAACGACGCGTAGTAGTCCATCTCGGGGAACGGCTGCGACATCTTGATGGTGATGTCGTTGCCGTCGACCACGACGCCCTTGTAGGGAGCCTTGTCCTTGTAGGGGCCCTTGTAGGTGTCGCCGTCCTGGAAGAACTGCAGCTGGTACGTCGGGCCGTCGGGCAGCTCCTCGATCGCGAACGAGCGGGAGATGGCGTAGGCGACGTCCTCGGCCTTGACGTCGGTGCCGTCCTCGTACTTGAGGCCGTCACGCAGCGTGAAGGTCCACTCGGTGTTGTCCTCGTTGGGACGACCGAGGTCGGTCGCCATGTCGGGAGCCAGGACCATGTCGTTGGTCTCCGGGTCGTAGACGTACTGCGTCAGCGCCCGGGTGACCAGGTTCATGACCGCCACCGAGTCGACGTAGTAGGCCCGGGTGGGGTCCAGCGTGAACGGCACCACCGCAGAGAGCACGGTGATGGTGCCACCCTCCGCAGCGTCGTCCGGCATCGCGCGCGGCGCCTCCAGGTCAGGATTCTTGCCGGCACCCGCGCCGCCGCCCGCCTCTTGGGTCGGGACGACGTCGTCGGGGCTGTCCTCTCCGTCGCCGCCGCAAGCGGCGAGCGCGAGGAGGGATGCGGTAGCAGCGATGGCTACCGCGGACTTCTTGAGTCGCATCAGGGTTTTCCCCACCTTTCCAGGGTTGATCGATGATGCCTCTCGGCCGGTGTCAGTCTCACCGTCGAGTTTTGGGGTCGAAGGCGTCACGAATGGCGTCTCCGAGCAGGTTGAGCGCCACGACCAGGACGAAGATCCCGATCACGGGCGCGTAGAGGTAGAGCGGGTAGGTGTCGAAGTAGGGCACCGCCTTGAGGACCGTCTGCCCCCAGGACGGGACGCCGATGACGCCGATGCCGAGGTAGGACAGGCCCGCCTCCGCGGCCACGATGGCCGGCAGGGTCAGCGAGAACGACACCACGATCGGCGCCACCATGTTGGGCAGCAGCTCCTTGAAGAGGATCTGCCGGGTCGGCACGCCCATGACGCGGGCGGCCTGGATGAACTCGCGCTCGCGAAGCGAGAGCACCTCGCCGCGGATCAGGCGGGCCAGCCGCATCCAGCCGAAGAAGATCAGGATCAGGATCAGCGCGATCACCTGCGCGTACTTCAGGACGTTCGGCTGGTCGGCGAACCGGAGCACGATGATCGGCGCCACGGCCAGTGCCATCACCAGGAACGGCAGGGACAGGAAGACGTCGATGATGAAGGAGATGAACCGGTCGAGGAAGCCGCGGCTGAAGCCGGCGATCAGTCCGATGGTGATGCCGATCAGGGTGGCGACGGTGGTGGAGACGCTCGCGATCATCAGCGAGGTGCGGGCGCCGTAGAACCACTCGGCGAGGTTGTCGTCACCGGTGTCGGGCGCCAGGCCCAGGGGGGCCTCCCACGTGAACGGGTGGTCGGGCGGGCCGATCACCGGGAAGTTGAAGATGTCGGTGTCGGCCGACGGGTCGCCGGCGCGGACCTCGACCCCGAACAGCTTGGTCAGCAGCGGCGCGAAGAGGGCGATCAGGATGAACATGATGACGATGGCCAGGCAGACGATCGCGACCTTGTCGGAGCGCAAGCGGCCCAGCGCGATCTGGAACGGTGATCGCCCGGCGATCTCGGCTTTTCCTTCTCGGGGTCCGGCAGCTGCAGTCGAGGTCGGGAGCTTGCATCTCCAACGGTGTCAGCGACATGTCGCCCCAATCTGGTCGTCACTGCTGTCGGTCGGTGGTGCGGTCAACCCCGTAGGCCGCCGCCGTGACCGCTCCGGGTCTCACGCAGTGACGTGACCCGGGACACAGGCAGGCATCCGAACGGCGACATTAGACGAACAGCACACGATGTTGAGCATCGGAGAGGTAACGGTTTGATACCAGCGCGTCGAGAAGGTATCGCGCCGCAAATTCTCAACGAGCGCGCGTCGAGGCCTTCTGTCAACCGATTTGCGCGTCGTACGGGTCTCCGACCTGCGGATTTGTGATCTGGGACGGCTCAGGACTGCTCGGCTTCGTCCTTCTCGGGTACGGCGTCCACGCCGGCCTCCTTGCGCTGCTCGGGCGTGATGGGGGCCGGGGCGGCGGTCAGCGGGTCGAACCCGCCGCCCGACTTGGGGAAGGCGATGACGTCGCGGATCGACTCGGTGCCCGCCAGCAGGGCCACGATCCGGTCCCAGCCGAACGCGATGCCGCCGTGCGGCGGGGCGCCGTACTTGAAGGCCTCGAGCAGGAAGCCGAACTTCTCCTCGGCCTCGGCCTCGTCGAGGCCCATGATCGCGAAGACCCGCTTCTGCACGTCCTCGCGGTGGATACGGATCGACCCGCCACCGATCTCGTTGCCGTTGCAGACGATGTCGTAGGCCCACGCCAGCGCGTTGCCGGGATCCTGGTCGAAGGTCTCGAAGTCCTGCGGCGAGGTGAAGGCGTGGTGCACCGCGGTCCAGGCTCCGCTGCCCACCGCGACGTCGCCGGCGGCCGTCGCCTCGTCGGCGGGCTCGAACAGCGGTGCGTCGACGACCCACAGCAGGTTCCACGCGTCCTCGTCGATGAGGCCGCCGCGGCGGCCGATCTCGAGCCGCGCCGCTCCGAGCAGCGCCCGGCTGGACTTGGGAGGCCCGGCCGCGAAGAAGGCGCAGTCGCCCGGCTGTGGCGCCGATGTGGTCGGCCAGGCCGGCCCGCTCCTCCTCCGAGAGGTTCTTGGCGACCGGGCCGCCCAGCTCGCCGTCGTCGGTGAACAGGACGTAGGCCAGACCGCGGGCGCCGCGCTGCTTGGCCCACTCCTGCCAGGCGTCGAGCTGCTTGCGCGGCTGGCTCGCTCCCCCGGGCATCACCACGGCGCCGACGTACGGCGCTCTGGAAGACCCGGAACGGCGTGTCCTTGAAGTAGTCGGTGCAGTCGACGAGCTCGAGCCCCATCCGCAGGTCGGGCTTGTCGGAGCCGAACCGCGCCATCGCCTCGGCGTAGGTCATCCGCGGGAACGGCGTGGGCAGTTCGACGCCGATCAGCCTCCAGAGCGCGACCAGCACCTCCTCGGAGACCGCGAGCACGTCGTCCTGGTCGACGAAGCTCATCTCGATGTCGAGCTGGGTGAACTCCGGCTGCCGGTCGGCGCGGAAGTCCTCGTCGCGGTAGCAGCGGGCGATCTGGAAGTAGCGCTCCATGCCGGCCACCATCAGCAGCTGCTTGAACAGCTGCGGGCTCTGCGGCAGGGCGTACCAGCTGCCGGGCTGCAGCCGGGCGGGCACCAGGAAGTCGCGAGCACCCTCGGGCGTGCTGCGGGTCAGCGTCGGCGTCTCGATCTCGACGAAGTCGTGGCGGTCGAGCACGTCGCGGGCGGCCCTGTTGACCTTGCTGCGCAGACGCAGAGCGCGGCGTTCGGACCGCTACGTCGCAGGTCGAGGTAGCGGTGCTTGAGCCGCGCCTCCTCCCCCACGTCGCCCGCCCTTCTGTGACCCAGCGTCGTCGATCGGGAACGGCAGCGGCGCGGCCGCGCTGAGCACCTCGAGGGTCTCGGCGATCACCTCGATCTCGCCGGACGGCAGGTTCGGGTTGGCGTTGCCCTCGGGACGCAGCTGCACGATGCCGGTGACCGCGATGCAGTACTCGCTGCGCAGGCTGTGGGCCACGCTCTCGTCGCGGACGACCACCTGGGCGATGCCGCTGGCCTCGCGGAGGTCGAGGAAGGCGACGCCGCCGTGGTCGCGGCGGCGGGC
This sequence comes from uncultured Actinomycetota bacterium, assembly GCA_963758885.1. GTDB lineage: Bacteria > Actinomycetota > Actinomycetes > Propionibacteriales > Nocardioidaceae > Nocardioides. Next base: position 84,627 of record CAVWXS010000028.1, on the reverse strand, counting down.
GACCCAGCCGGCGAGGGTGACGATCTGTCCGGCGTCGGCGGCCGTGAGGGTGCCGGCGTCGTGGGTGCGGATCACGGGGACTGCTCCTTGTTGTGCCTGGTGACGATCGTCTGGTGGAGGTCGGCGTCGGGCGGGGTCCAGGCGTCGGGGTCGGCGGCGACCTGGTCGCCGCTGCGGATGTCCTTGACCTGGTGGGATCCGTCGTCCTGTTGCGAACCAGACGTACGGGATGCCGCGCCGCTCGGCGTACCGGATCTGCTTGCCGAACTTCTGCGGGCTGGCAGCCACCTCGGTCGGGATGCCCCGCCGGCGCAGGCGGTTCGCCAGCTCCTGGGCCGCAGGTCGCGCATCCTCGTCGGCGAGCGCGACGAGCACGGCACTGGAGACGGCGCGGCTGCCGGCGAGCACGCCCTCGTTGATGAGAGGGACGAGCGTGCGGGAGACGCCGAAGGAGATCCCGACGCCGGGGTACGTCGTCCGGCCGTCGCTGGCGAGGGCGTCGTAGCGGCCGCCGCCGCCGACGGACTTCAGCCGCTCGTAGCCGGCCATGAAGATCTCGAGCACGGTGCCGGTGTAGTAGTCGAGCCCGCGGGCGATGCGCAGGTTCGCCTCGACCGTGACGTTGTCGGTGACAGCAGCGCGCGCAGCCGTCGACGACCGCGGCCAGCTCCGCGAGCCCCGTCTCGAGCAGGTCGTCCTCGACACCGAGGTCGCGCACGGTCTCGACGAAGGACGTGTCGGCGACGCGGATGCTCGCCAGCGCCAGGCACGTCTCGGCCTGATCGGGCGTGGCGCCGGCCGTCTCGACGAGGAGCGCGGCGACGGCGTCGGCCGGCTGCTTGTCGAGCTTGTCGATGGCGCGGATCGCGGCGGGGACGTCGGGGATGCCGAGGCCGCGGTAGAAGCCCTGGATCAGCTTGCGGTTGTTGACCTGGAACGACAGCGCCGGCAACGGAAGGGCGGCGAGGGCCTCGACCATCACCCGCACCACCTCGACGTCGTGGTGGAACGGCAGCTCGTCGCGGCCCACGATGTCGATGTCGGCCTGGTTGAACTGGCGGTAGCGGCCTTCCTGCGGCCGCTCGCCGCGCCAGGCCGGCTGGATCTGGTAGCGGCGGAAGGGGAACTCCAGCTTGCCGGCGTTCTCCAGGACGTAGCGGGCGAACGGCACGGTCAGGTCGTAGTGCAGGCCCAACTGTCGACCTGCCCGCAGTCGCCGGCGCTGTGTCATCGGGGTCGGCGTGCAGGCGGCGCAGGACGTAGAGCTCCTTGTCGATCTCGCCGCCCTTGGACAGGCGGTCGAGGGGCTCGACGGCGCGGGTCTCGATGTTGGCGAACCCGTGCAGCTCGAAGGTGCGCGACAACGACGCGATCACCTCGCGCTCGACGACCCTCTCGGCAGGCAGGAACTCGGGGTAGCCGCTCAGCGGCGTGGGCTTGGACAACGGGCTTCACAGTCCTCGGGTGACTCGCGATCCCCGGGTCCCGCGGCTCCATCGGTCCTGGAGCTCCAGCAGGAAGGGGTTGGTCGCGCGCTCGCGACCGATGGACGTCTGCTCTCCGTGGCCGGGCAGCACGACGATGTCGTCGGCCAGCGTGAGCACCTTGGTGCGCAGGCTGTGCAGCATCGTGGGGTGGTCGCCACCCGGCAGGTCGGTGCGGCCGATCGAGCCCTGGAAGAGCAGGTCGCCGGAGAACATCACCTCGGAGATCGTCCTGCTCCGTCGTACGGCGATCGGAAGGTCACCGACCCGCGCGTATGGCCCGGCGTGTGGTCGACGGTGAACCGCAGCCCGGCGAGCTCGAGGTCCTGGCCGTCGGCAAGCTCGCGGACCTCGTCGGGCTCGGCGAACTCGTACTTCCCACCCAGCAGCATCTGGCGTGGTCTCGGCGCTCATGCCGGCCATCGGGTTCGCCAGCAGGTGCCGGTCGTCGGGGTGGATCCACGCGGTCGCGTCGTAGCGTGCCGGCCACCGGCGCCACGCACCACATGTGGTCGACGTGGCCGTGGGTCACCAGCACGGCGACCGGCTTGAGGCGGTGCTCGCGCACCACCTCGGCGACGCCGGGCGCGGCGTCCTTGCCGGGGTCGACCACCACGCACTCCGTGCCCGGCCCGTGGCCGCCACGTAGCAGTTGGTGCCCCACGGACCTGCGGGGAAGCCGGCGATCAGCACCCTCGCAGACTAGCGAGGCGCGGCGCGCGGCCCCATCGGTCACGGTCCGGACGGGCTCGCCGACCTCGGCCGCCGGACCGTGCAGAGCCGTTGACTAGCATGGTGCCTCCTCGCGGGTGACCGGATGACCCGCTGACTGACCTGGCCGGTCCCTTCGAGCGCCCCATATGCAGCGACCGAGGGACTGCAGTGACTGAGCCACGAGTGGGGACGCGTCGCCGACGACGGCACCGTCTTCGTCAGGACCGCCGACGGCGAGCGCCCGGTCGGGCAGTACCCCGAGGGGTCGCCCGAAGAGGCCCTGAAGTTCTACACCGACCGCTACGACGCGCTGGCCTTCGAGGTCGAGCTGCTCGACCAGCGGGTCAGGTCCGGGGTGATGACGCCGGAGGAGGCGACCGAGTCGGTCAAGACCGTGCGCGGGCAGGTGACCGACGCCAACGCGGTCGGCGACCTCGCCGCGCTTCTCGCCAGGCTCGACTCCTTCGCCGAGGTGATCGGAGAGCAGCGCGAGGCGCGCAAGGCCGAGCGCGCGCAGAAGCAGGCCGAGGCGAAGGTCGAGAAGGAGCGGATCGTCGGCGAGGCCGAGAAGCTCGCCGCCAGCACCGACTGGCGCAACGGCGCCAACCGGCTGCGTGAGCTGCTCGACCAGTGGAAGGCGCTCCCCCGGATCGACCGGCCCTCGGACGACGCCCTCTGGCGGCGCTTCTCGACCGCGCGGACGGCGTACACCAAGGCGCGCAAGTCCCACTTCTCCGAGCAGCACGAGAAGCGTGAGGGCGCGCGCGTCGTGAAGGAGCGGCTGGCCAAGGAGGCCGAGGCCCTGGCCGACTCCACCGAGTGGGGCCCGACCTCCGGCGAGTACCGCGAGCTGATGCGCCGCTGGAAGGCCGCCGGACCCGCTCCTCGCGACATCGACGAGGAGCTGTGGAAGCGGTTCCGGGCCGCCCAGGACACCTTCTTCAGCGCGCGCGACGCGGCGAACGCCGCCCAGGACGCCGAGTTCGCCGCCAACGCCGAGATCAAGGAGAAGCTCCTGGTCGAGGCCGAGGCCCTGGTGCCGGTGACCGACCTCGAGGCGGCCAAGGCCGCCTTCCGCGACATCTCCGACCGCTGGGACGCCGCCGGCAAGGTGCCGCGCGAGCGCATGCGCGACCTGGAGGGCCGGATCCGCAAGGTCGAGCAGGCCATCCGCTCGGTCGAGGAGGAGCGGTGGGCCCGCACGGACCCCGAGAAGTCCGCCCGCGCCGACGACATGGTCTCCAAGCTCGAGGACGCCATCGCCAAGATCGAGGCCGACCTCGCCGCCGCCCGCGCCGCCGGGAACGACAAGCTGGCCACGGAGCTCGCCGAGAACCTCGAGTCCCGCCAGGCCTTCCTCGAGATGGCCCGCCGCGCCGCCACGACTACTCGGGCTGAGGCCGCCTCACCGGTCTGGTGGTTGATCGAGGCTCGGCCGTGAACGAGCGCTGCGACGAGCCTCGAACCACCGCAGTCGACGGTGGTTGAGGTGCGAGGAGCGCCAGCGACGAGCCTCGAACCACCGAGCGGGTCAGGTCGGCAGCCAGTCCAGCAGCTGCTGGGCGACCTCGGCCTGCCGGAAGTAGGAGTTGTGGTCGACCGAGGCCGAGGACTCCAGGACCAGGCGCTCGTCGATCGGGAAGCCGGCGGCGCCGTCGACGTCCCAGCAGCCCGCGGTCGGCACGACGAGGTCGTTGTCGGCGGACTTGAAGACCAGGTCCGTCGCGCCGTCGCGGGCGACGCGGGCGAGCGGGGCTCCGCGCGGCGGCTCGTAGTCGGCGGCGACGGCACGGACGACGGTGTCGGCGGCCGCACGGCCGTTGAGCTCGGTGAGGTATCCCTCGGCCGGGTTCATCGCCATGATGCCGTCGAGTCCGCCGACGGCCCCGACCGCGAGCTGCTTGACCACCGCGAACACGATGCCGAGGGTGTCGGTCACTCCGTTGTCGGGCACGAACTGGGCGAGGTCGGTGACGCGGTCGAGCAGGTCCGACAGGTGCTCCCGGTCGGCCAGGACCGTCCCGGCGTTCGGGGACGCGACCATGACGAGGCCACGAACACGGAGGTCGCCCGCCGCGGCGATCTCGCGGCCCACGAGCCCGCCACGCGAGTGCGTGACGACGTCGACCTCGAGGGTCGAGCCCGCGGGGACGAGACCGGCGAGGCGCTCGGCGTTCTCCTTCGGCGTCACGGAGATGCTGTGGTGGTCGTACGCCGCGACCCGGCCGTCGTACTTCTCGTGCAGCGCCGCCATCGTCTCTCGCGGGATGCCGCCGAACCCGCCGTGGGCGGTCGAGAACGTGCCGTGCACGAGCAGCAGTCCGCGCCCTTCGCGGAGCGTGGCCCAGTCGGCGGCGGTGAACGACGGGGCCTGGCCGCTGCGGTAGCCGTCGACCGTCATCCACCGCACCCGGTTGAGCCGGTTCTTCTCCTCCCACTTGCGAGCGAAGTGGTCGCCGACCTTGCCCAGGATCGGGTCGACGAGCGGGAAGACGAGGACCTTCAGGACCTTCTTCCCGATGGCTCCGACGATGCCGCGGTGGGCATCCCCCTCCAGCTCGTCGGGCGGCACGACGGCCTTGGGGACGCGGTAGGTGCGCCGGTCTCCCCCGCGGTCGGGCGCGGCCTCCGGCGGGACGTCGTCGGCGAGGTGCCACGAGAGCGAGCCGTCCTCGGCGGCGTACAGCAGGACCTGGCCGTTGCCGTCGCCCGGTGCGGGGACGTTGACCTCGATGTCGTCGGCGCCGCCGCTGCCGCGCGTGCCCTCGGCCGGGGTGATCTCCTGGTGGTCGGAGATGACCACGGAGAGCTGCTCGGCGAGGCCGGCGTCGCCGAGGCGCCTGCGTGGAACTCCTCGGTGGTCAGCTCCTCGCCGCGCATGCCGGGGACTGGTGGGCCGGTAGACCTCGACGATCCCCGATGAGGCCAGGCGTGCGGATGACGACGTCCTCGACGAAGACGTCGCCGTCGGGACGCAAGCGGCTCAGCCATGTTCTCTCTCCTCGATGCTCATTGCGGGCTTGGTCAGGTGCAGGCGCGGATGGCCGAAGACCTGGTAGGCGATGAGGGTGGCGTGCAGCGCGGGGTCCTCGGCCGCGCGGACGCCCTCCTCGGTGTACGTCGCCCGCAGCGCGCGCATCGCCTCGGCGGCCGACACGGCGTTCGGCGCCGAGAGTGGCGGCGTAGAAGGTCCGCGCCACGCGTGTGGGCGATGTCGTCCTTGACGTTCCACAGCGGGGCGACCACACCGGCGGCGCCGATCCGCAGCAGCGTCGAGGCGAACCCGGCGTAGTCGCCGAGCACGGTCTCGTCACGGGCCACCTGGCAGGCGTTGAGGAAGACGAACGGCCCGTGCGGCAGGCTGCCAGCCCTCGAGCATCGTGGGGGTGAGGAACTGCGCGACCGCGCCGCCTGCCGGGCTCTTCTTCAGCAGCACGATGCCCTCCTGGCTGCCCTGCGCGTCGTACTTGCCGTGCAGCGCGGCGTGCAGCGACGTCGTACTCGGGCCGGCTGTTGAACAGGTCGATCACGGTGACCAGCTCGGGCGCCACCTTCGGCGCCGGCGGGATGAAGAGGGCCGCGACCTCGCCGGCCTCTGCGACGGCGCTCTCGAGGTTCTTCCAGCCACGGACGCCGGTGTAGTCGGCGGTCAGGACCGCGGCCGTCCGGACGGCGACCGCGGCGCGCGGGCGGGGTCGCGGCTTGTGCTCGTCGAGCGGCCACCGCGAGACCGCCACGTGGGCGCCCAGGAACGGCGACGACCCACCCCACGGAGGTCTTCAGCTCGCGGGTCGAAGGCAGGCGAGCTCCCACGGCACCACCAGCTCCTCGGTGAGCAGCAGGACCGCTGGCGCCGTCGTCCGGCCCGGGCCTCGACGACGCTGCGGATCGCCTCCTGGATCCCCTGCGGCACGGCGCGGCCGATCTGCACCGCGCGCCCGGCCAGGGTGAAGTAGTCCTCGGCCGCACCGCCGGAGAACTCGATCGACCTCCGGATCTGGGTCGCGAACTCGCGCGACGTTCTCGTCGAGCGTGGTCGTGCTCGGCAGGTCGGGACCGGGACGGCAGGGTCGGCGGCGTACGCCGTCCACACGAACGTCGCCGTGCCGGCGTCGGCGCTGCAGATCGAGATGACCAGGTCGGGCGGCTCGTCGCCGAGCAGCGGGTCGAGGTCGAGCAGCCCGACCTCGCGCCGCTCCGGCACGATCGGCGCCGGCGACCCGGTCCGGGCTGTCGACGGCGACGATCGTGCGCCAGGCGACCGCCAACGACCTGGCCGTCGCGGAGCAGCTGCAGGCCGAGCCGGCGTTCCGGGGCGAGCTCCTCGCCGTACCTCGCCGTGCAGGTCAGCGTCACCGTCGGGTAGGGCTGCAGCGTCGGTGACGGTGAGGTGGCGCGCGGGCTGCCGTTCACCTCGATCGACGTCGGGTCGTGCAGCAGCACGACCTCGAGCTCGACGGTCTCGTCCGCGGCGAGCTCGAGCGGCGAGCTGGCGACGAGCCCGCTGTCCTTGCGCTGCTGGAGGCCGAAGGTGACCTCGAAGGGCTGGTCGATCGACCACGACGTCCGGCCTGCTCGGTGCCGGCGACGTCGAGGCGCGGGTAGGACTTCCGAGCGCACGTCGTCGCCCGGCGCCGCGGAACACGGTCTCCCGGGCTTCGTCCTCCGGACCGGCCCGTCCGTCGCCCGGGCGGCTCCGCCATCGCCATCTCGGGTTCGACCCACCAGCGGTACGGCGTCTCGGCCGCGACGGCGGTACGCGCGGCGGCCACCTGGGTGAGGACGTCCTCGAGCGCGGGGTCGGCGCCCACCTCGTCGAGCGCGGAGCGCAGCCTGACCGCAGGGCGCCAGGGCGACGGCCCGCACGAGCATGTCCCGCTCGTAGTCGAGCAGGCAGGCCGGCGGCCATCCGGAGCAGCGTGGCGATCGGGTAGCGGTGCGGCGGCGTCGCCGTGACGACCATGACCAGGGCGTCGACCCGCCCGGCGTCTGCGAGGTCCGCGACCAGGCGGCCGGCCTCGTCGGGGGACAGCGCGGCCAGCTCTTGCGGGTCGACCATGGCCGCGCCGTCGCCGCCCGCGCGCAGCACGTCAGCCGCGGCCAGCGCCCGCTCGAGGTCGGCGTCGCTGAACGGCGGCGCGTCGTCGTACACCGGCTCGGCAGCCTCGATCGCTGCCCGTGTCGCCGTCGTCCATCCCGTCCCTCCCAGCGAGAGGAGCCCGTTCCCGACCGGTGGATACGTGAGCCCGGCTGTCGCGCGGCACGTATCAAGGGGGCGCCGCCCCGGCTCTAGTCTGGTGTCCGCACCGAGCACGCGAAAGAGTGCAGATGGCCTCGAGGCGCTACCTGAACTTCGACCTGCTCCTGGAGCAAGAGGGAGAAGGCCGCTACCAGGCGCGCGTCACGGACTCTCCCCTGGGCGAGACCCCCAGCGTCCGCTTCCAGCTGCCGTTCGACGCGACCACGCTGGAGAACCTGCTGCTCAAGCTGGATCCGGGCCGCTCCGGCACCCGCCGCGTCGGTGCCACCGGCCAGCAGCAGTCGGCCATGGACTTCGGAGGTCCGCTGTACAACGCCGTGTTCACCGGCGACCTGGCGCTGGCCTGGCAGCGGAGCCTGGACCGCGCCCGCGCCGAGGACGCCGGCGGGCTGCGGCTGCGTCTCCGGCTCAACGACGCACCCGCCATCGCCGGTCTCCCGTGGGAGCTGCTCTACGACGCGAAGAGCAACAGCTTCCTGGCCCAGTCGGAGCGCACGCCCGTCGTCCGCTTCCTCGACGTGCCGCAGGTACCGCGGCCGATGGCGGTCGACGGACCGCTGCGGGTGCTCGCGATCATCTCCTCGCCCGTCGACCTCGAGGAGCTCGACGTCGAGGCCGAGTGGCGGCGGATCGGCGACGCCCTGGCACCGCGCATCGACGCGGGCCTGGTCGCCCTCGACCGACTGCCGAGCGCCACGCTCGGCGAGCTCGGAGACTGGCTGCGCCAGCACCCGACCCACGTCATCCACTTCGTCGGGCACGGCGACTTCGACGCCCGGCTGCGCGAGGGCGTCATCTACTTCCAGGACAACCACGGCAAGAGCTCTCCGGTGACCTCCTCGATCCTGGGGCCGTTCGTCCGCGACCACGACCCGCTGCGGATGGTGGTGCTCAACGCCTGCCGTTCCGCGCGGTCCGACGCCGTCGACCCGTTCGCAGGGATGGCGCAGGGGCTGGTGCAGCAGGACGCCACGGCCGTGGTCGCGATGCAGTTCCCGATCAGCGACCGCGCGGCTGTCACGTTCACCGGGGAGTTCTACGGGGCGCTCGTCGAAGGTCTTCCCGTCGACCAGGCGGTCAGCAGCGCGCGCAAGGCGCTGCTGGCCGAGTTCCGCGACGAGTGGGCGACACCCGTGCTGTTCATGCGCTCGCCCGACGGCAACATCTTCGAGAACGTGCACGCCGTCGCGGGAGCCGTGGACGCTCCCGAGCCGTCGCCGCGTCCGCCGAGGCCGCCAGGACCGTCGTTCTGGAAGTCGCTGGTGCTGTTCGTCAACAGGAACCGGAGGCTGGTGCTCGGTGCCGCTGCGGGAGTGGTCGCCCTGGTCGTCGCGCTCCTGGTCGTCGTACAGCTGCGTGACGACGACGAGCCCGTCGGCGCCGTGCTGCCCGACGCCCAGCTGCTGGTGGCTGCCGGCGACAGCCCGGACGACCTGCACGTCTACCGGTTCGACGCGACCACCGGCGAGGAGGGCAGCGCAGCCGCTGACGACCGGCTCCACGAACGAGCTGAACCCGGTGCTGAGCCCGGACCGCGACACTGATGATCTACTCGCGGAAGCGTGCCTCCGGGAACCAGCTGCGCATCATGGCGATCGACGGGAGCGGCGACCGCCCCCTGTTCGACGAGAGCTCGCTGACCGAGTGCAGTGAGAGCACCGGACGGCCGGCCTGGATCCCGGGGACCGACGAGCTGGTGATGCGTTGTTTCGGCGGTGACAAGTTCATCCGGCTGGTGGGGGTCGACATCCACGGCAACTTCGAGGACACCTACGCCGAGATCGAGCCCGGCGACAAGTCCCAGGACTTCGGCCATCCCGCGGTTTCGCCCGATGGCACCACGGCCGTCTACCCCATCAGCGACGGACCCAGGTCCAGGGAGGGCACCCTCTTCTCGATCAACCTGGACAACCAACGGCGCCGGGAGCTGCTCGCGCCGGAGGCGCCGTACGCCGCCTACGGCGACCCGGTGTTCTCGCCGGACGGCGACATGCTCGTGTGGCGGGCGACCCCGGTCCTGGCCGAGGGTGCCGACCCGGCCGACGGGCCCCGGCGTACGAGGTGCTGGCCGCACCCATCGTCGACGGCGAGCTCGACATGGACAACCTGATCCTCGTCTCCGGAGACGTCGTCGGCGACGACCAGGATCCGATGTTCTCCCCCGACGGGACGCAGATCGTCTACACCCACTCCCCGCCGGACGACCCGGCCACCGACATCGTGGAACCCGACGTCATCCGGGAGCTCTGGATCGCCACCGTCGCCGACCCCGAGGACCGCCGCAAGCTCAGCGGCGACGCCCACCCCTTCTACGCCATCCCCGCCTGGTCCCGCCGCTGAGCCGGATAGTCCCTACCATGACGAGTCACGTGCGCCAGAGATGGTCGGCCTTGCCCGTGCGGACCAGGTACTCGTCGACGGTCTCTGGTCGCGTTCTCCGCGGCGGCGGCTCGAGGGTCCAGGCACAGGACTCCGGGGGCAGGAACTTTGCCCGCCGACGGGCGTTGACCATGCGCTGAACTGCCACCTGCCGGTTCGCGATGTCGCCGCCGACGAGCTCGAAGAACTCGAGGCCGTGGTCACGGAAACGCTCCTCACGCGCCACGTCCTTGCGGTGCTGAGGCCCATTCTTGTGGTCCACGCCCTGGTACTCCCCCACCAGTCCCGCGACTGGGTCGAAGAGGTCGGGAACGCCGATCAGCCGCCCGTCGAGGTCAAAGACCTCGCGGTTGCACAACGGGGCGTCGAAGCCCGCGTCGAGCATCCAGACCATGACCATGCGGTGCTCCTGCGGCGAGCGGCAGTCGTCACGGGCGAGCTTGACGGCTTCCCGTGCGTGCGGAACACCGGTCCATGCGTTGCGTTGAGCGACGTACATCGCGAACAGCCGGACCGAGATCAGGAACGCCGCAGCGGTCATGCTGATGGCGACCGCTGCCTCGCGAACCCTGGGCCGCAACCGGACCACCTCGTCGAACAGTGCCCTCTGCACCGTCGCCACCGGTAGGCCATCGACCATCGTGAGCTCAGACGGCGCCAGCTGGGCCTCGGTCTGGGTGAAGCGCGGGTCCGGCCGGATGCCGTCGTGCACGATCAGTGGCACCGGCAGCGGCATGCCGTCGTACCCGGTCCCGTCGAAGTACGTCGCCCCGTGCCACCGCAGCGCTGCCCAGCCCGTCACGGCACCCCACGCTGGGATCCGCGCCCCCTGTTCGAGGATCCGTTGCTCGACGACCTCCCCATCGACCGAGCTCGGCACGTACATCCCGGACGACGTCTGCCGCCAGCGCGGTCCGGCTGCCTGGTGACGCGTCGGTCCAGTGAGCCCTGCCGTGATCGGCGCGCACAGGTCGAACCAGACCTGTCGGACGGCTGCACGCGTGGATCCCAAGGCATGCAACCGCTTTGCCCCGTGGGCCGCCGCCCAACCACACCTGATCGCGACCTGTGGAGATCAGCCTCGGAAACGTCCGCGTGTGGACGCGAGGTGGGCACGCCAGATCGCGGGATAGTCCCTCACGTTTTGCCGGTTGGCTGAGCGCGTTCTATCGGCAACCCAAACGTCAGGGACTATCCCGAAAACCGGCGCTACTGCGTCACGCGGTAGGCGTCGAAGACGCCGGGGACGGAGCGGACGGCGCGGAGGACGCCGTCGAGGTGCTTGGCGTCGGCCATCTCGAAGGTGAAGCGGGACTTGGCGATGCGGTCGCGGGTGGTGGAGAGGTTCGCGGAGAGGATGTTCACGTGGGCGTCCGAGAGCGCCATGGTGATGTCGGAGAGCAGGCGGTTGCGGTCGATGGCCTCGACCTGGATGTTCACCAGGAACGTCGACTGGGCGGTCGGCGCCCACTCGACGTCGAGCAGCCTCTCGGGCTGCGACTTCAGCGATGCGGCGTTGGTGCAGTCGAGACGGTGCACCGAGACGCCGCCGCCCTTGGTGACGAAGCCGAGGATGGCGTCGGGCGGCACCGGGGTGCAGCACTTGGCGAGCTTGACCCAGACGTCCGACGCGCCGCGCACGATGACGCCGGCGTCGCCGCCCACCGAGGCCTTCGAGCGCACCCGGCGGCCGGTGATCTGCACGCCCTCGGAGAGGTCCTCCTCCGCCCCGCCCTCGCCGCCGTGCAGCTCGATGACCCGGCGTACGACGGCCTGGGCGCTCAGGTTGCTCTCGCCGACCGCTGCGTAGAGCGCGGAGACGTCGGCGAGCTTGAAGTGCACCGCGGCCTGGGTCAGCGACTCGTGGGACATCACCCGCTTGAGGGGCAGGCCCTCCTTGCGCATCAGCTTGGCGATCTGCTCCTTGCCGCGGTCGATGGCCTCCTCGCGCCGCTCCTTGGTGAACCACTGCCGGATCTTCGAGCGCGCCCGCGGCGAGCGCACGAAGCCGAGCCAGTCCTGGGACGGGCCGGCGTTGGGTGCCTTGGACGTGAAGATCTCGACGACGTCGGAGTTCTCGAGCGTCGACTCGAGCGGCACCAGTCGGCCGTTGACGCGCGCGCCGATGGTGTGGTGCCCGACCTCGGTGTGGACGGCGTAGGCGAAGTCGACGGGTGTGGCGCCCACCGGCAGCGCGATCACGTCGCCGCGCGGGGTGAAGACGTAGACCTCGGCCCGGTTGATCTCGAACCGCAGTGACTCGAGGAACTCACCCGGGTCCTCGACCTCGCTCTGCCAGTCGAGCAGCTGGCGCACCCAGGACATGTCGTCCATGTCGCCCCGCTGGTCGGTGTCGACGCCGGCGCGGCCGTTCTCCTTGTACTTCCAGTGCGCGGCCACGCCGTACTCGGCCCGACGGTGCATGGCCCTCGTGCGGATCTGGATCTCGACCGGCTTGCCCTGAGGTCCGATCACCGTGGTGTGCAGCGACTGGTACATGTTGAACTTCGGCATCGCGACGTAGTCCTTGAACCGGCCGAGGACGGGGTTCCACCGCGAGTGCAGCACGCCGAGTACGGCGTAGCAGTCGCGGTCCTCCTCGACCAGGACCCGCAGGCCCACCAGGTCGTAGATGTCGGTGAACTCGCGGCCACCCAGGATCATCTTCTGGTAGATCGAGTAGTAGTGCTTGGGCCGGCCGGTGACGGTCGCCTTGACCTTGGCGTCCTTCAGGTCGCTCTCGACCTGGTCGACGACCTCGGTCAGGAACTGGTCGCGCGACGGCGCGCGGTCGGCCACCATCCGCACGATCTCGTCGTAGACCTTGGGGTGCAGGGTCGCGAAGGCGAGGTCCTCGAGCTCCCACTTGATGGTGTTCATGCCGAGCCGGTGGGCCAGCGGCGCGTAGATGTCGAGGGACTCGGTGGCCTGGCGCTCCTGCGTGGACTGCTTGACGTAGCGGACCGTGCGCATGTTGTGCAGCCGGTCGGCGAGCTTGATGACCAGCACCCGGATGTCGCGGGCCATCGCCACGATCATCTTGCGGATGGTCTCGGCCTGCGCGGAGTCGCCGTACTTGACCTTGTCGAGCTTGGTGACGCCGTCGACGAGCCGCGCCACCTCGTCGCCGAAGTCCTCGCGCAGCTGGTCGAGGGTGTAGTCGGTGTCCTCGACCGTGTCGTGCAGCAGCGCGGCGACGAGGGTCGGCTCGGTCATGCCGATGTCGGCCAGGATGGTGGTGACGGCGAGCGGATGGGTGATGTAGGGGTCGCCGCTCTTGCGCATCTGGGTGCCGTGCCACTTCTCGGCGGTCACGTACGCGCGCTCGAGCAGCGCCAGGTCGGCCTTGGGGTGGTTGGCCCGCACGGTCCGGAACAGCGGCTCGAGCACCGGGTTGCCGGTCTGGGTCCGCGACCCCATCCGGGCCAGGCGGGCGCGCATGCCGCGGGCAGGAGGAACCGCGTCCGGTGCGCGTACGGCGGCCGGTGCGGTTCGGCCGGTGCCGCTGGGCTTCCTCTGCCATTGCCCCAGTCTACGGGCTCCGCTCCGTCTCGGGTCGAGCGAGGTTGCGCTAGCAACCGTCACGAGACCTGGCGAGAGGTTGAGCGGTCGGTCACGGGGTCTCGTGACGGGCCGCGAGGCGGCCCTCCTCGACCGCCGGTGCGGGTCAGACGGTCAGCAGGCTCGTCAGCGGCACGTCGCCGACGGTCTGGCGGCCCGGCAGGAAGCTCAGCTCCATCAGCACCGACGCGGCGTGGACGGTGGCGCCGGCCCTCTCGACGAGCCGGACCGTGGCGGCGACGGTGCCACCGGTGGCGAGCACGTCGTCGACGAGGAGCACGCGGGCGCCCTGCGGGAGGGCGTCGCGGTGCATCTCGAGGGTGGCCTGGCCGTACTCGAGGGCGTAGGACTCGGCGTACGACTCGCGCGGCAGCTTGCCGGCCTTGCGCACCGGTACGAAGCCCGGCGCCCAGCGCGAGCGCCACCGGCGCGGCGAGGATGAAGCCGCGCGCCTCCATGCCGAGCACGTAGTCGACGACGGTCGCGCCGGACTCGTCGCGTCCCGGGGCAGCGAGCGCCTCGACCACCTCGGTGAACGCCGCGTGGTCGGCGAGCATGGGGGTGATGTCCTTGAAGACGACCCCGGGCTCGGGGAAGTCGGGGACGTCGACGACCAGACGCGCGAGCGTCTCACGGGCGGTCACGCTGACGGCCTACTTCTTGCCTCGCTTGGACCGCGACTGGCGCGTCGGTTGCTGACGGCCGGCCGCGGTGCTGGGACCGACGGGCCGCTGCGCCTGGGGTACGACGCGCCCGCGGCCGGTCGGGACCGGTCGCGAGCGGCGTCTGCGTCACGGGCACCTCGTCGTGCTCGTCGTCGTCCACGTCGTCGATCTCGTCGTCATCGTCGTCGCCGTCGTCGGCGGGCACGGCCATGTCGTCGGTGAACACCGGGACCGAGGCGTAGCGGTCGGCCTCGTGGCGGCGCTTGCTGGCCAGCCTCTTCTCGATCGCCTTGTTGGCCGTCTCGCCCTGCTTCATGTGCGACCAGCAGCGGCGTGGCGATGAAGATCGAGGAGTAGGTGCCGGCGGCCATGCCGACGAACAGCGCGAGCGCGAGGTCCTTCAGCGACCCGTTGCCGAGCTGGAAGGCACCGACGTAGAGGATCGCGCCGACCGGGATCAGCGCCACGATCGAGGTGTTGATCGACCGGACCAGGGTCTGGTTGACGGCGAGGTTGGCCGCCTCGGCGTAGGTCATCCGCTTGGAGCGGAGGTTCTTGGTGTTCTCGCGCACCTTGTCGAACACCACGACGGTGTCGTAGAGCGAGAAGCCCAGGATCGTGAGCAGACCCGTCACGGTCGCGGGTGACACCTCGAAGCCCGACACGGCGTAGATGCCGACGGTGATGACCACGTCGTGGGCCAGCGCGACGATCGCCGCCACCGACATCTTCCATTCTCGGAAGTAGGCCCAGATGAACAGCACCACGAGGATCGAGGAAGACGACCAGGCCGGTCAGCGACCGCTTGGCGACGTCTTGTCCCCAGCTCGCGCCGATCTCCTCCTGCGACATCTCGCCGGCCGAGGCGTTCACCGCCTCCTGGATGGTGGCGACCACCTCTTGCGACTCGGCGGTGTTGAGCTGCTTGGTCTGGACGATGATGCTGCTCTCGCCCGAGGTGATCACGACCGGTGAGGCGGCGCCCTCGATGCCGGTGCCGGCCACCGCCTCGCGGACGGCGTCGGCGTCGTCCTGGTCGACCGTGCCGTTCTCGAGCGTGACGCGGTACTGGGCGCCACCGACGAACTCGATGCCCATGTTGAGGCCCTTGAGGTACAGCCCGAGCACGCACATCAGCACGATCCCGGCGGAGATGGAGTACCAGAGCCACTTGCGGCCGACGAAGTTGATCGACTTCTTGCCGTTGTAGAGGTCGTTGCCGAGCCTCGAGAACTTGCCCATCAGGCCCTCCCTCCCACGGTCTGCCCAGCAGGGGTCACGGTGCCGAGGTTGATCCGGTCGATGCCGAGCGACTCGGCGTCGAGGCCGGACAGCTTGTGTCCCCGGTTGAAGAACGGGAACCGCGCCAGCCACGAGACCATCGGGTGGGTGAACCAGAAGAAGACCACCAGGTCGATGAGCGTGGAGATGCCGAGCGCGAACGCGAACCCGCGGACCACGCCGGCAGCGAAGATGAAGAGGACGACGGCCGCCAGCAACGAGACCGTGTCGGCGGCCAGACAGGTGTTCCGGGCCCGCTTCCAGCCGGCCTCGACGGCGACGCGCATCGACTTGCCGTCGCGCATCTCGTCGCGGATGCGTTCGAAGTAGACGATGAACGAGTCGGCCGTGATGCCCACCGCCACGATCAGTCCGGCGATTCCGGGCAGGGTCAGCGTGAAGTTGGCGGCGGTGTCGAGCAGCAGCACCACCCCGTAGGTCACGGCGGCCGCCACGAGGAGGGAGGCGATCACGACGAGCCCGAGCCCGCGGTAGTAGAGCAGGCAGTAGATCATCACCAGGCCGAGACCGATCAGGCCGGCCGTGATGCCCGCGGCGAGCTGGTTGCCCGCGAGCGAGGGGCCGATGGTCTCCACGGTCGGCTTCTCCTCGAAGGCGATCGGGAGCGAGCCGTAGCGCAGGCTGGTGGCCAGGCTCTGGGCCGACGCCTGGTTGAAGTTGCCGCTGATCTCGGCCTGGCCGTTGGTGATCAGGCCGTTCATGGTCGGCGCCGAGATCACCTGCCCGTCGAGCACGATGGCGAACTGCTTCTCGGTGCCGTAGAGCGCCCGCGAGACCTCGGCGAACTTGTCGGTGCCGTGACCGTTGAAGTCGAGGTTGACGACCCAGTTCACCTGGCTCTGCGGGATGCCGGCCGACGCGTCGTCGAGGTCGGTGCCCTCGACCACGGCGACGGACAGCAGGAACTTCTGGCCCTGGTCGTCGCACGCCAGCAGCGGCAGGTCCGGGTCGTCGCCCGGGGTGGTCTTGCCCGTCACGCGGGTCGACGTTCTGGGACGGCGTGTTGGCGCCGCTGTCACAGGCGAAGGCGTTGTACGCCGCCACCGACTTGGCGTCCGGGGCGTTCATCCAGGTGAGCGGGTCGCTCGATCCCGGCCTTGGCGTCGGCACCGCCGGTCGCCCCGTCGGTCGGCAGGGCGCCGTCGGTCGGCGAGGCGCGTGTCGGTCGGCGCGGCGCTGTCGGTCGGCGAGGCGGTGCGCGGACGGGTCGGCGCGTCTCGGAGTCGTCGGCCATCAGGAACGGCGGCCGGTTCTTGCCCGTGGCCTTCTTGGTCGGCTTCGCCGTGGCCGTGCCGGAGGGGTTGGCGGTCTCGCTCGGGAGCAGCACGCCCCCGCCCGGCGTGGTGGAGGGCGTCGGCTCACCCGATCCGCTCTGGGTCGGCGCGGCCGTGGGCTGCGCGACGCCGACGCCGCTCTGGGCCACGACCCGGAACCGGAGCTGGGCCTGCCGCTCGACGGTCTCGACGAGGTCACGGCGACTCTTGCCGGGGATCTCGACGACGACGTACTGGTTGCCCTCGGTGGTCACCTCGGCCTCGGCGACACCCGTGCCGTTGACGCGCTGGTCGATGATGCTGGCAGCTTCCTTGAGGTTCTCGGAGGTCACGCCGTCGCCCGTTGCGGTCAGCCGGATGCGGGTGCCGCCCTCGAGGTCGAGGCCGAGAGCGGGCTTCCAGGAGCCTGCCAGCGCCACCAGGCCGAACATCACGCCGACGCCGATGAAGAAGACGACGAGGGTACGAGCAGGGCTGGCGGGGCGACGGGCCATCTCAGCGCTCCTCGGTCGTGGTCTCGGTGCGTCGCGGGCTCCGGTCGTGCGGCGCCCGTCGGGTCGGCAGACGAGGTGTCGGTGGCGGGCGGGACCTTCGCTCCGACGGCCCCGCGAGCAACCTCGACGACGACACCCGGGGCGATCTGCACGCGTCACCCTCTCGTCGTCCAACGACTGGAGGACGCCGTAGATCCCCGAGGTGAGCATCACCTCGTCACCGGCGACCAGGGACGACTGCATCTGGCGGACCTCGCGCTGCCGGCGCTGGGCCGGGCGGATCATCAGGAACCAGAACAGCAACGCGATGCCCACGAGGGGCAGCACGGAGGCAAGCTCTTGCACGACAACAGACCTCTTCACAGGGGTACGAGGGATGAGTCAGCAACACGCGACGGGCGGGCAACAGTCACGGCCAACGGTGAAGTGTAACCGCGGGTGGTGCAGGTCACGGCATTGTGGTGTGCGGGTCTGCGGCTCTGCCCAGGCGTCTGCTAGGCCGCGACCGTGCCAGGAGTCCCACAGCGCGGCGTACGAGCCCCCGGCGGCCACCAGGTCGTCGTGGCTGCCGAGCTCGGTCACCACGCCGTCCTCGACCACCGCCACCCGGTCGGCGTCGTGGGCGGAGAAGAGCCGGTGGGCGATGGCGATGACGGTGCGCCCCTCCAGCACCGCGGCGAGCGACCGCTCGAGGTGGCGGGCGGCGCGCGGGTCGATGAGCGAGGTCGCCTCGTCGAGCACCAGGGTGTGGGGGTCGGCGAGCACGAGCCGGGCCAGCGCCACCTGCTGGGCCTGCGCGGCCGTCAGCGCACGCCCACCGGATCCGACCACGGTGTCCAGCCCCTCGTCGAGCGCGTCGACCCACGCGGTCGCGTCGACCGCGTCGAGCGCGGCCCTGACGCGCAGGTCGTCGGCGTCGGGAGCGGCGAGCGCGAGGTTCTCGCGCAGGGTGCCGGCGAAGACGTGGTGCTCCTGGGTCACCAGGGCGACGTGGCCTCGCAGGTCGGCGAGCGGGAGCTCGACCAGGCCGACCCCACCCACGGTGACCTCACCGGTGCGGGGTGGGTGGATCCCGGCGAGCAGGCGACCGAGCGTGGACTTGCCCGCCCCCGACGGCCCGACCATGGCCAGCCGCTCCCCCACGCCCACGTCGAGCGAGACGCCGTGCAGCACGTCGCGGCCGGTGACGTAGGCGAAGCGGACGTCGCGTGCGTCGAGCTTCTCGTCCTCCGGCTCGCGGCCGCTGACCTCGCGGTCGTCGGGCACCTGGGCCACGCCGAGCAGGCGGGCCAGCGAGGCCGCGCCCATCTGCAGCTCGTCGAGGATGGAGACGATGCGGTCGACCGGGTCGATGAGCATCTGGACGTAGAGCGTCGCCGCGGTCACCTCGCCCAGCGAGACCGTGCCCTGGGCGTACAGCCAGCCACCCGTGAGCAGGGTGAGCACGGTGGGGATCAGGTAGGACAGCTCCATGCTCGGGAAGAACACGGTGCGCAGGTAGAGGGTGTAGCGCTCGGCCCAGTAGGACTGGCGGCAGTCCTCGTCGAGACGGCGTACCTGCTCCTCGGCCAGGCCGAGGGCCTCCACGGTGCGGGCGCCCTCGACGGTCTCGGTCAGCGTGGCGTTGATCCGGGAGTACGTCGCCGACTCGCGCAGGTAGCCGTCCTTGGCCCGGGCGAGGTACCACCGCAGGCCGACCACGAGCGGCGGCATCCCCAGCAGGCACGGCACCGCCACCCACCAGCCGACCGACAGCGCCGCAGCGAAGGTGAGCACGGCGGTGACCACCGCGATCGTCCACTCGGGCAGCGCCCAGCGCACCGACCACCCGAGCTGGTCGACGTCGCGGGAGGTGCGGGTGAGCAGGTCGCCCGGACCCGGCCGACTCGACGACCCCCACCGGCAGCGCCAGGGCGTTGCCGACGAAGTCCTCGCGCAGCTCGGCGAGCACCTGCTCGCCGAGGACCTGGGAGACGTAGCGCGCGTAGCGGGTCAGCACCGCCGAGGCGACGACGAAGCCCGCCAGCACCAGCACGACGCGGTCGACGTAGCCGACCGTCGTGCCGTCCTCGACGGCCTCGACCAGGTCGCCCAGCAGGCGCGGGGCGGCGAGCGTGGCGACGGCGGCCAGCACGTGCAGCCCCAGCGCGCTCCACAGCAGCCGAGGGTGCCGCCGGGCGATCCGCACGGCGTAGCGGCGGACGGACCTGCCGTCGGCGACAGGCAGTGTCGTGCTCATGGCGTCCCCGCGGCGACGGACGGGGACGTGACGGAGTCGTCGTCGCCGCCGCTTCGCGTCACGACGGCCCGGTAGTGGGGGTCGCTCTCCAGGAGCGAGGCGTGGGTGCCGACGGCGACGACCTGGCCCGCCACCAGGAAGGCCACCTCGTCGGCCGCGTCCAGCATCAGCGGGCTGCTCGTCGTGACGAGGGTGGTGCGCCCTGCCCGGTGGTGCCGCAGCCGGGCCGCGATGCGCGCCTCGGTGTGTGCGTCGACGGCGCTGGTGGGCTCCACCAGCACCAGGATCTCGGCGTCCGCGAGCAGCGCCCGGGCCAGCACCAGGCGCTGGCGCTGGCCACCGGAGAACTCGCGGCCGCGCTCGCTCACCTCGGCCTCGAGGCCGCCCTGGATGGCGTCGAGCACGTCGTCGGCCGACGCCGTGGCCAGGGCCGCCGCGACGTCGCCGTGTCCCGGTCACGTCCAGCCGCTCGCCGAGCGGGCCCGAGAACAACGTCGCCCCCGTGTCGGACACCAGGATCCGGCGGCGTACGTCGGCCGGGCGCAGCCGCGTCAGTGGCGTGCCGCCGAGGCGCACGTCGTCGTCCACCTCGGCGGCGCACAGGCCCAGCCGGTCGGCGAGCAGCGCGCTGTCGTCGGGCTGCTCGCTGACGACCGCCGTCAGGAGCCCACCGCGGACCCGGAGCCCGCTGCGGACGTCGGTGAGCTCGGCGCCGGCCGGTGGTGGCGCAGCCGGGTCGGCCGGCTCGCGCACCGCGGGCTGGAGCGCGAGCACCGTGCACACCCGGCGAGCCGAGACCCGTCCACGGATGAGCTTGTTGGCGAACTCGGTCACGGTGCGCAGCGGGATCATCAAGAAGGCGGAGTAGCCGTAGAAGGCGACCAGCTCGCCGGGCGTGATCTCGCCGGACACCGCGGACCTCGCGCCCAGCCACACGACCAGCACGACGAAGACGCCGGGCAGGAACACCTGCAGCGCGTCGAGCACCGACTGCAGCCGGGCGACCTCGATCCCGGCCCGCCGGACCTGCTGGGACTCGCGGCGGTAGCGGTCGTGGAAGACCTGCTCGCCGCCGATGCCGCGCAGCACTCGCAGCCCGCCGACGATGTCGGAGGCGGTGTTGGCCAGGCCGCCCATCAGGTGCCGCTGGGTGGCGCTGCGGTCCTGCAGCGGCCTGAGCAAGGGGCCTACCGCCAGCATCAGCAGCGGGACGCCGATCGAGCACGAGCAGCCCGAGCGTCACCGAGGTGCTGAGCAGGATGGCCGCCACGAGCAGGAAGGAGACGATCGCGCCGGCGAACCTGGCGGTCACGTCCATCACCTGGCCGATGTGGGAGAGGTCGGAGGTGCCGATCGCGACCACCTCGCCCGGTGGAGACCTTGCGCGGCAGGGTGCCGCCGAGCCGGACCGACTGGCGACCCACCAGCTGGACGACGCGGTAGGCCGCGGTCAGCCAGTTGGTGACCGCGAACCGGTGGCGCATGATGCCGCTGAGCGCCTGGACCACGCCGACGAGCAGCATCACCCCGGCCCACAGCAGCAGCGCCTCGCGGTCGCGGGCCGCGACGCCGCGGTCGATGGCGGCGCCGAGGACGGCCGGCATCACGGCCTGCGAGCTCATCCAGACGATGCCGAAGAACATGCCCGCCGGCCAGAGTGCGCCACTGCTGCAGCGCCATCCACCACAGCAACCGTCCGGGCGACCGGTGGTCGGCAGTGCCGGGATCGGCTACGGGGAGGAGACGCACTCGTCCCAGGCTAGAGAGGCGCGCCGACCGACCGCGACCGCATTGCTGCGAGGTCGCGCCGGTGCGGGATCGCGCGCAGCCCGGTATCGCATCACTTGTGACGGTACGGGCTGCCCTGACCCCCTCGGACCGCCTCGGGGTCACGAGTCGGGATTGCCCCGGTCGACCGGGGAACCCGTCGGGCGGGACCTCGGTCAGTCCTCGAACAGGGTGGCGTCGACGGCGGCGTACGTCGGCCGGTGGCGGCGGCGCGTCGAGCCCGAGGTGGCGCCAGGCGGCGGCCGTGGCGACCCGGCCACGCGGCGTACGGGCCAGGAAGCCGAGGCGCACCAGGAACGGCTCGGCGACCTCCTCGACCGTCTCGCGCTCCTCGCCCACGGCCACCGCGAGCGTGGAGATGCCGACCGGGCCGCCGCCGAAGTGGCGGCACAGGCAGTCGATGACGGAGCGGTCGAGCGAGTCGAGGCCGAGCTCGTCGACCTCGTAGAGCTCCAGCCCGCGGCGGGCGATGTCGTGGGTGACCACGCCGTCGGCCTTCACCTGGGCGTAGTCGCGGACCCGGCGCAGCAGCCGGTTGGCGATGCGCGGCGTACCGCGGGACCGCGACGCGATCTCGGCGGCACCCTCGGGAGTCAGGTCGACGCCGAGCAGGCCGGCCGAGCGGTGCACGATGCGGTCGAGGTCGGCCACCTCGTAGTACTCCAGCCGCGCGGTGAACCCGAACCGGTCGCGCAGCGGGCCCGGCAGCAGGCCTGCGCGGGTCGTGGCGCCGACGAGCGTGAACGGCGGGATCTCGAGCGGGATGGCCGTCGCGCCGGGCCCCTTGCCGATGACGACGTCGACGCGGAAGTCCTCCATCGCCATGTAGAGCATCTCCTCGGCGGGCCGGGACATCCGGTGGATCTCGTCGACGAAGAGCACGTCGCCGTCGTTCATCCCGGAGAGGATCGCGGCGAGGTCGCCGGCGTGGGTGATCGCCGGGCCGCTGGTCAGCCGCAACGGCGCGGTCATCTCGTGGGCGATGATCATCGCGAGCGTGGTCTTGCCGAGACCGGGCGGCCCGGAGAGCAGCACGTGGTCGGGCACCCGCCCGCGGCCGCGAGCGGCCTCGAGCACCAGCCCGAGCTGCTCGCGCACGCGGTGCTGGCCGACGACCTCGTCGAGGGTGCGCGGGCCGCAGCGCCGCCTCGACGGCGCGCTCGTCGCCCTCGGCCTCCGCGGCGGTGAGCGAGCGGAGGTGCTCGGTCTCCTGGGCCTCCAGGTGGTCCACGGGCTCGTTCATCTCAGGCCTTGCTCAGGGTGCGCAGCGCCGACCGGAGGAGCCCGGCGACCTGTGGGTCGTCGCCCGCCTCGGGCGCGACCGCCTCGACGGCGCTGTCGGCGTCCTTGGCCGACCAGCCGAGGCCGACCAGCGCCTGCAGCACCTGGTCCTTCCACGGGGCCGGGGCACTGGCGCGCGTGCCGTTGCGGACGTGCCCCACAGGAGAGCCGAGCCGGTCCTTGAGCTCGAGGATGATCCGCTGGGCGCCCTTCTGGCCGATGCCGGGCACCCTGGTCAGCGTCTTGGTGTCGTCGGACGCGACCGCCACGCGCAGCTCGTCGGGCGCCAGGCAGGCGAGGATCGCCTGCGCCAGCTTGGGGCCGACGCCCGAGGCGGTCTGCACGAGCTCGAAGACCACCTTCTCGTCGTCGTCGAGGAAGCCGAAGAGGGTCAGGGAGTCCTCGCGCACCACCATGCTCGTGGGCAGCGTCGCGGTCTGGCCGGTGCGCAGGGTGGCGAGCGTGCCCGGCGTGCACATCAGCTCGAAGCCGACGCCCCCCACGTCGAGGACGGCGCTGTTGAGGGTGATGGCGGCGACGGGGCCGCGGACGAAGGCGATCATCGGGACCTCCCGGGTGGGGACGAGGCGGCGAGGGTACGGCGGTGCGCAGCGGCCGCGGCCTCGATGCGGGACTGCGCGCCGCCGCGCCAGATGTGGGTGATGGCCAGGGCGAGCGCGTCGGCGGCGTCGGCGGGCTTGGGCGGCGCGTCGAGCCGGAGGATGCGGGCCACCATCGCGCCGACCTGGGCCTTGTCCGCGCGGCCGCTGCCGGACACGGCGGCCTTGACCTCGCTCGGCGTGTGCAGGGCGATCGGCAGGCCGCGCCGGGCAGCGACGACGAGCGCGATGCCGCTGGCCTGGGCGGTGCCCATGATGGTGCTGGAGTCGGAGCGCGCGAACACCCGCTCGACCGCGACCGCGTCGGGTTGGTAGTCGTCGAGCCAGGCGTCGATGCCCTTCTCGATGGTCACCAGCCGCTCGGCGATCGGCACGTCGGCGCTGGTGCGCAGCACGTTGACGTCGATCGAGCGTGAGCGGCCGGCCGACCGAGCCGTCGACCACGCCCAGCCCGCAGCGGGTCAGCCCCGGGTCGATCCCCAGCACGCGCACGTCGGTGCGCCCTCTCGTCCGAACAGGTGTTCGCACGAACGCTATCCGCGACCACCCGCCGTACGGCGCACGACACGCGAGCCGGCGCTGCCGATCGCGGCGCAGCCGCGTGAGCGGTGTCAGTGACGACCAAGCGGCGGAGCGAGAACGCGATGCCGCAGCAGCGCCGGACACGCCCCGGATCGCAGCGACGGGGCAGTGTCAGGCGTCGAGCTCGGCCATGACCTCGTCGGAGACGTCGAAGTTGGCGAAGACGTTCTGCACGTCGTCGGAGTCCTCGAGGGCCTCGATGAGGCGGAACACCTTGGCGGCGTTGTCCTTGTCGAGCTGCACCTGCAGGTCCGGCACGAACTCGGCCTCGGCCGAGTCGTAGTCGATGCCGGCGGCCTGGAGGGCGGTGCGTACGGCGACCAGGTCGGTGGCCTCGGAGACGACCTCGAAGGACTCGCCCAGGTCGTTGACGTCCTCGGCGCCGGCGTCGAGCGCCGCCTCCAGCACGTCGTCCTCGGTCACGGTCTTGCCGTCCTGCGCCTGCGGGACGATCACCACGCCCTTGCGGTTGAACAGGAACGACACCGAGCCGGGGTCGGCGAGCGAGCCGCCGTTGCGGGTCATGGCGGTGCGGACCTCCATGGCGGCGCGGTTCCGGTTGTCGGTCAGGCACTCGATGAGCATCGCGACGCCGGCCGGGCCGTAGCCCTCGTACATGATCGTGGTGTAGTCGGCGCCGCCCGCCTCCGCCCCGGAGCCGCGCTTGACCGCGCGGTCGATGTTGTCGTTGGGGACCGAGGACTTCTTGGCCTTCTGGATGGCGTCGTAGAGCGTCGGGTTGCCGCTGATGTCACCGCCGCCCATCCGCGCCGCGACCTCGATGTTCTTGATCAGCTTGGCGAACATCTTGCCCGCGGCGGGCGTCGATGACCGCCTTCTTGTGCTTGGTGGTCGCCCATTTCGAGTGGCCGGACATGACGCTTCCTTCTGGTCCTACGACTGAGCCGATACGACGTCACGAGGTCGACGAAGACCCGGTGGACGCGGGAGTCGCCTCCCGACCTCGGGATGGAACGACGTCGCCATCAGCGGGCCCTGCCGGACCGCGACGATCTTACCGGCGGCCGGTCCCTGGGCCGGCTCGGCGGGACCTTCGCAAGCACCTCGACGCCCGTCGCCGACCGACCTCGACCCACGGCGCGCGGATGAAGATCGCGTGCACCGGCTCGGTCAGCCCGGCGAAGTCCAGGTCGGTCTCGAAGGAGTCGACCTGGCGCCCGAACGCGTTGCGGCGCACGGTGATGTCGAGGCCGCCGAGGGTCTCCTGACCCTCGATGCCGTCCTCGATCCGGTCGGCGAGCAGGATCATCCCCGCGCAGGTGCCGAAGACCGGCAGTCCGCCCGCGATCCGCTCGCGCAGCGGGTCGAGCAGGTCGAAGATCCGGGCCAGCTTGGCCATCGTCGTCGACTCACCGCCCGGCAGGACCAAGCCGTCGCACTCCGCGAGCTCGGACTCCCGGCGTACGGCGACCGGGCGCGCGCCCAGGGAGTCCAGGACGCGCAGGTGCTCGCGCACGTCGCCCTGCAGGGCGAGGACACCGATGACGGGAGCGGGCACGGGCGCAGGCTAGTGCCCCCTCCACGCCGCCTCGAAACTGCGGCACGATGGGGCGATGAGAAGCCTTCTCGCGGTCGTCGTGGCCGCTCTCGTCATCCCTCTTCTCGGGCCGGCCGCGGTCGCCGCTCCCGCACCCGCCGGCGCCCCGTCGGCGGGCGGCGGAGTGCCGCCGCACGCTGCCGTCGTACCCGGAGATCGAGCCCGGCACCACCAGCAGGGCCGTGCGCACGCTGCAGTGCGTGCTCAACGACACGCAGTTCGGGCCGGTGACCGTCGACGGGTTCTACGGCCCGGAGACCAAGGCCGCGATCAAGGAGCTCACCGGCAACTTCGAGGGCGGCATCGAGAACCGTTTCCTGGTGCGCACGTGGTACTGGACGATCCTGTTCTCCCAGTCCCACCGCCTCCGCGGCCTCGAGCTCGGCGACTCCGGGATCCGCGTCAAGACGTTGCAGCGCGCCCTGCGCGCCGACGGCGAGACGGTCGTCGTGGACGGCAGCTTCGGCCCGCAGACCAAGGCGCAGGTGCAAGGTCTTCCAGAACAAGTGCGACATCAAGGTGACCGGACGGGTCAACGACCAGACGTCGTTCTTCCTCTCCCAGGGCGGCTGCAACGACGACAACGCCTCGCGATCAGGAACGAAACGTTCCTGATCGGCCCCTACCGTCATCCGACGACGGACACCCCCGAACGAAGGAGACGACGATGGTGGACTACCGGATCGAGCTGGTCGGGATGCCCGTGAGCGACGTGGACCGCGCCAAGGAGTTCTACGGCACGACTCTCGGCTGGCCGGTCGACCACGACCACGAGGTCAGTGACGACGTTCGCTTCATCCAGGTCACCCCGCCGGGCTCGGCCTGCTCGATCGCCTTCGGGAAGGGTGTCAGCGACATGGCGCCAGGCTCGCTGAATGCGCTGCAGGTCGTCGTGACGTCGGCCGACGAGGCGCTGGCCGACCTGAAGGCGCGTGGCGTCGAGGCGACCGGAGTCGACGACCAGCCCTGGGGCCGGTTCGTCTACTTCGCCGACCCCGACGGCAACACCTGGAGCGTCCAGGAGCTCCCGGACTACTCGCAAGCTCGGCGACTGGCAGGCCGACCAGGGCGTCACCGACAACCGACCTGAGTCGGCGTCGCTGACGCCTGAGCGTTGTCGAGCCTTGCGCCGAACGTCCGCGGATCCCGCGCTTCGAGGCGGCTTCCCCGGTCGACCGGGGCAACCAGACGAGGCGCCGCTACCAGCCGCGCTCGGCGAGCCGGTGGGGCTGGGGGATCTCGTCGACGTTGATGCCGACCATCGCCTCGCCCAGTCCGCGGGAGACCTTCGCGACGACGTCGGGGTCGTCGTAGAACGTCGTCGCCTTCACGATCGCCGAGGCACGCTCGGCGGGGTTGCCGGACTTGAAGATGCCCGAGCCGACGAAGACGCCCTCGGCGCCGAGCTGCATCATCATCGCCGCGTCGGCGGGCGTCGCGATGCCGCCGGCGGTGAACAGCACGACCGGCAGCTTGCCGGCCTAGGCGACCTCGCGGACCAGGTCGTACGGCGCCTGGAGCTCCTTGGCCGCGACGTACAGCTCGTCGGGCTCGAGGCCCTGGAGCCGGCGCAGCTCGGCGCGGATGGTGCGCATGTGGGTGACGGCGTTGGAGACGTCGCCGGTGCCGGCCTCGCCCTTGGAGCGGATCATCGCCGCCCCCTCGGTGATCCGCCGCAGCGCCTCGCCGAGGTTGGTCGCCCCGCACACGAACGGCACGGTGAACTGCCACTTGTCGATGTGGTTGGCGTAGTCGGCCGGGGTCAGCACCTCGGACTCGTCGACGTAGTCGACGCCCAGGCTCTGGAGCACCTGCGCCTCGGCGAAGTGGCCGATCCGGGCCTTGGCCATCACCGGGATCGAGACGGCCTCGATGATGCCGTCGATCATGTCGGGGTCGCTCATCCGCGACACGCCGCCCTGGGCCCGGATGTCGGCGGGCACCCGCTCGAGGGCCATCACGGCGACGGCGCCGGCGTCCTCGGCGATCTTGGCCTGCTCGGCGGTGACGACGTCCATGATCACGCCGCCCTTCAGCATCTCGGCCATGCCGCGCTTGACGCGGGTGGTGCCGGTGCCGGAAATCGTCTTCTGGGGACTGCTGAACCATGGGTCAATCGTACGGCGGCGAGTGCGGCTCCCCTATTCGGGGACGGCTGGCGGGACGGCCGGTCCGCGATCGAGCTCGATCGCCTGGCGACGTACCTTCAGGATCCGGAAGACGACCGTGTAGGCACTTGCGGCCGCGAGCACCCACAGCCCCAGCTCGAGCAGGATCGGCAGGTCGAACAGCGCGCTGAGCCCGGTCGTCGCCAGGATCAGCACGAGCCGGTCGGAGCGTTCGGCGATGCCGCCCTTGGCGTCGAGGCCCAGCGACTCGGCCTTCGCCCGTGCGTAGCTGGTCAGGTTGCCCGCGACCAGGCAGAACAACGACAGGCAGAGGTAGAGGTAGCTGTCGCCCGGGTCGGCGAAGTACAGCGCCAGGCCGCCGAAGATCGCGGCGTCTCCGATGCGGTCGAGCGTCGAGTCGAAGAACGACCCGAACGTCGACGTCCGGCCCGACTTGCGCGCCATCGCCCCGTCGATCAGGTCGGAGAACACGAAGGCCGTGATCACGAGCGTGCCGACGAGCAGCTCGCCGCGCGGGTAGAAGGCGAGTGCGCCGGCAGCGACGCCGAGCGTGCCGACGAGCGTGACGGCATCGGGGCTGACGCCGAGCCGGAGCAGCAGGTTGACGACCGGCGCAAGGACGACGCCCTGCCAGAAGGCCTTGAAACGCTCCAACATGAGGGCGCCAGGCTATCGCCCGTCCAGCCGTGGCTAGTGGGCGGCCACCAAGGCAGTGCGCGCCCAGGTCGAGGACGCTCGCGGGATCGGCCAGCACGGGCGCGAAGACCATCTCGGCCGCTCCCCGCCACGGGGAGTCCAGGCCGAACGCCGACGCCCGGATGATGACGTCGCTGCGCGGGCTCATCAGGGTCCATCGGTCGAGGGTCTTGTCGACGACGTCCTGACGTGCCTGCCACAGGGCGGCCATCGAGCCGCCGAGCACGATGACCTCGGGGTTGAACACGTTGATCACGGCGCGCAGGCCCACCCCGATCCACTGCCCGACCTCGTCGAGTGCCTCGATGGCACGCTCGTCGCCGGCGTCGGCGGCTGCGATCACCTCGGCGACGCCTTCGGGCCCGCCGCCGGAGAGCCGTCCGGCGCGCACGAGCAGCTGGTTCTCGCCGACCTTGGTCTCCCAGCAGCCGACGTTGCCGCAGCGGCACTGCAGGGTGCTGCTGCCGTCGACGAGCAGGTGACCGACCTCGCCGGCGTACCCGCGCGCACCCGACAGCGGCACTCCCCCGACGAGGAAGCCGCCTCCGATGCCCACGCTGCCGTTGACGTAGGCGACGTCGGCGTGGCCGACGGCGGCGCCGCGCAGGTGCTCGGCGAGCACGCCCAGGTTGGCGTCGTTGCCCGTGAACACCCGCGCGTCGACCCGCTTCGAGAACAGCTCGGTGAAGGGCTGGTCGACCCAGCCCAGGTTGGGCGCGAACCTGACCAGGCCGTCGGTGTCGCGCACGGCTCCGGGCACCGAGACGCCGATGCCGAGGCACCGGGCGCCGGGGTGGGCGCCGAGCACCTCCTCGACCATCTGGGCCGCCGACTCGATGACATGCTCGACGTCGTGCTCGCCCGGTGCGTGCGCCCGCTGCCGATGCTCGAGCACGTCACCGCCGAGCGCCACCAGCGCCGTGACGATCCGGTCGACGCCGATGTCGACAGCCACGGCGACGTTGTCGCGCCGCGGCTCGAGCACCAGGGACGGCCGGCCCGACTGGCGTACGGCGGCCGGTTGCCGCTCGGTGACCAGGCCGAGGTCCTCGAGCTCGGCGGCCAGCGCGCCGATGGTGCTGCGGTTCAGACCGAGGCCCCGGGTCAGCGACGCACGGCTGATCGCGCCGTGCAGGTGCACGCGGGTCAGCAACGCGCTCAGGTTGTTGCGGCGCAGCTCCTCCTGCCCGAGACCCGTTTTCGTGGGCGACGTCGGGGGGCTGCCCGACCGTCGGACCAAGGCGCTACACCCGCCCAGAGGCAGAAGCCCGCCGCCGGCTGATGGCGTCCACGCTGGCGGCGACCAGGAGGACCAAGCCGGTGATGATGTAGATGTTGCCGGTCGACTGGCGCATCAGGCCCATTCCGTTGGCGATCACGGCGATGACGATGCCGCCGATCACGGCGTCGGACACGCGACCCTTGCCGCCGAACAGGCTGGTGCCGCCGATCACTGCCGCGCCGACGGCGAACAGCAACGTCGTCGACCCGCCGGTGCTCGGCGAGACCGAGTTGTTGCGGCTGGCGATCAGCAGTCCGGCGAAGGCCGCCATCGTCGAGCACATCACGAAGCAGGTGAGCTTGACCCGGAAGACGTTGATGCCGGACCGGCGAGCGGCCTCGGTGTTGCCGCCCACGGCGTAGATGTGGCGCCCCCACGCGGTGCGGCTGAGCACGTAGGTCAGCACGATCAGCAGCGCCACGACCAGCGCGACGACCAGCGGCACGCCCTTGATCGACTTCAGATCCGGGTTGGGGCTGCGCTCCATCGACAGATAGGCGACGAACGCGAGGACGAGGATCGCCAGTCCCCCGGTCTTGATGGCCCACAGCAGCACCGGCTGGCTCTCCAGCCCGGCCTTGCGGCGCCGGGTGTTCGTGCGCCACGTCAGCAGGGCGTAAGCCGCCAGCCCCACCAGGGCGAAGGTCCAGCCGAGCCACACGGGCATGGGGTCGTTGTTGAGCTTGAGGATGACGTCGTTGCGGTAGGCGATGGTGCCGCCCTCGCCGATGATCACCAGCATCACGCCCTGGAGGCCGAGGAAGAACGCCAAGGTGACCACGAACGACGGGATGCCGAGCCGGGCGACGAGCATGCCGATCACCAGACCGATCACCGCGCCGGTGAGCAGGCAGGCCATCAGCGAGGGGATCCACGGCCAGCCCTTCTCGGTCATCACCACGCCGGTGACTGCCGCGGCGGTGCCTCCGGTGTAGCCGGCGGACAGGTCGATCTCGCCGAGCAGGAGCACGAACACCAGGCCCATCGAGAGCACCACGATGGCGGCGGACTGGTTGAGCAGGTTCGCCACGTTGAACTGGCTGGGGAACCGGTCGGGTTTCAGCACCGAGAACACGAGGACGAGCACGACCAGTCCGAGGATGGCCGGGAGGGACCCCAGGTCTCCCCCGCGGATCTTGGCCAGGTAGCCCTGGACGATGTCGCCGAGGCCTACGGCGTCGGGGGCAGGAGCGTCGGGCTCGCTGCCGTGCTGGGCTGCGGGAGTCTTGGTGTCGGCCATCACTCCTCCTCCACCTGGGCGGCGTCCTGGGCGCTCAGGCCCATCTCGCCGTAGCGGCCGCTGGTGATCAGCTCGACCACCTGGTTGGACGTCACATCGGCACGTCGTACCTGGGCCACCATCGCGCCGAGGTAGAGGACCGCGATGTCGTCGGCCACCTCGAAGATGTCGTTGAGGTTGTGGCTGATCAGGATCACGCCGAGCCCGTTGTCGGCCAGCCGTCTCACCAGCCGGAGCACCTGCTCGGTCTGCGCCACGCCCAGAGCGGCCGTGGGCTCGTCGAGGACGACGAGCTTGGAGTTCCACAGCACCGAGCGGGCGATCGCGACGGTCTGCCGCTGGCCGCCGGACAGCGACGCGACGGCCTGCCGCACCGACTGCAGCGTGCGCACCGAGAGGCCGTCGAGGGTCTCGCGGGCGCGGGCCTCCATGGCGTCCTCGTCGAGCGCCGCGACGTTGCCCATCTCGCGGCCCAGGAACATGTTGTGGACCACGTCGAGGTTGTCGCAGAGCGCGAGGTCCTGGTAGACGACCTCGATGCCCAGGGCGTTCGCGTCCTTCGGGCCGTGCACCGTCACCGGACGGCCCTCGAAGAGGTACTCGCCCTCGTCGAAGGCATGGATGCCGGCGACACCCTTGATCAAGGTGCTCTTGCCGGCACCGTTGTCACCGACGAGTGCGGTGACCTGGCCTGCTCGGACGTCGAGGTCGACGCCGCGGAGCACGTGCACCGCGCCGAAGCTCTTCTGGATGTTGCGCAGGCTGAGCAGCGGGGTGGCGGCGTCGGCGCCGGGCGAGGGCGCGAGAGCCTCGGCGGTCATGGGGGTCCTTCCGTTGGGAGCCGGGTCGAGAACCTGCAAGACGGTACGGCGGCCCGGACGGCTGCGAGAGCCGACCGGACCGCCGTGCTGACTAGCTGATACCCGCCTTGGTGCAGGCGGCCTCGACCTCACCGGTGCAGACGTCGGCGACGGTCTGGTAGCCGTCGTCGAAGACCTGCTGCATGTTCTCGACGGTCACCCACACCGGGGTGGCCAGGGCCGAAGGCACGTCCTCGCCCGTGTCGGGGTCGACCACGGAGCCCGTGGCCAGGGCGGCCGCGCCCTCGTCGTCGCCCTCGATCAGTGCGATGGCCAGCTGCGAGGCGGCATCCGCCTCGAGGTTGGTGTTCTTGTAGACGGTGCCGGCCTGGAAGCCCAGCAGGATGTTCTGCAGGCCCTCCACGCTGGCGTCCTGGCCGGTGACCGGGACGTCACCGGCAGCGCCGGCCGCCTTGAGCCGGGCGATCACGCCGCCGGCCATGGTGTCGTTGGCGACGACGGCGCCGTCGACCTTGCCACCGTTGTCGGTGTACATCTGCTCGAAGACGTCACCGGCCTTGGTCGCGTCCCACTCGCCGCTCTGGTCGCCGACCAGGGTGTAGTCACCCGAGTCGATCTTGGCCGCCAGGGCCTCCTCGTAGCCGCTCTTGAACAGCGCGGCGTTGTTGTCGGTGGCGGCGCCGTTGACGTAGACGATGTTGGCCTTGGTCTTGCCCGCCGCGTCGAGGGAGGAGATCAGCCCCTCGCCCATCAGGCCGCCGACGCCCACGTTGTCGAACGACACGTAGTAGGACGCGCCGCCGCCAGGGGTGAGCCGGTCGTAGTCGATGCTCTGGATGCCCGCGTCGGTCGCCTTGTCCAGGCACGCCTTGCCGGACTCCTGGTCGATGTTGACGATCATCAGCACCTTGACGCCCTCGCCGATCATCTGGTCGCAGAGCGTGCCGAACGTCTCGACGCTGCCCTGGGCGTTCTGGATGTCTGCGGTGACGCCCGCGGCTTCGAAGGCCGCCTCGAGGCTGGGCCGGTCGTTGGCCTCCCAACGGGGAGAGGTCGTGGCGTCGGGGAGGATCACCCCGATGTCGGTGTCGCCGCCGCCGTCGTCGCCGCCGCCATCGGCGGTCGAGGAGTCTTCGCTCGCCGCACGCAGCGGCGGTGGTGGCCACCAGCCCCATCACCGCGACAGCGGTGAGGCGCTTGAGGACTGTGGTTCGAACCATGCTGAGTTCCCTCCGGTCAGATACACGTGGTGGGTCGGGACTGTCATCGGGACTGGGACGAGACTGTGAGCACCGTCACGTGTATGTTGTCGCGCACAACTTAGTCACCCTTCACGCTCGCCCGCAAGGGTGGATCGCGCGGCGGGTTAAGTTGCAGCAGGTAACAAATAGGTCACGGCACCGATGGGTCACGGCACCAATGAGGTCACGGCGACCACGACACGGACCCGGGCCCACCCGGAGAGAGGCCGAGAGACATGACGACGGCTGACGCGAGCACCGACCGGATCCCTCGCGGGCACACCCCGCGCCCGACCCGCGAGGACCGCTTCTCGTTCGGGTTGTGGACCGTCGGGTGGCAGGGAGTCGACGTCTTCGGCGGCGCCGTCCGCCCGCCCCTCGATCCGGCGTCGGCGATCGAGCGACTCGCCGAGCTCGGCGCCTACGGCGTGACCTTCCACGACGACGACGTCATCCCCTTCGGGTCGTCGGCCGCTGAGCGCGAGGCCCGGCTGGCGCCGTTCCGCAAGGCCCTCGAGGCGACCGGCCTCGTGGTGCCGATGATGACCACCAACCTGTTCTCCCACCCGGTGTTCCGCGACGGCGGCTTCACCAACAACGACCGCGACGTACGGCGGTTCGCGCTGCGCAAGACGCTCGACCAGGTCGACCTGGCGGCCGAGCTGGGCGCCCGGGTCTTCGTCGCCTGGGGAGGCCGCGAGGGCTGCGGAGTCCGGCGCGGCCAAGGACGTCAAGGCCGCGCTCGACCGCTACCGCGAGGCGTTCGACCTGCTCGGCTCCTACGTGCTCGACCAGGGCTACGACATCAGGTTCGCCATCGAGCCCAAGCCCAACGAGCCGCGCGGCGACATCCTGCTGCCCACCATCGGCCACGCGCTGGCCTTCATCGACGAGCTCGAGCACCCCGAGCTGGTCGGGCTGAACCCCGAGACGGGGCACGAGGAGATGGCCGGCCTCAACTACGCCCACGGCCTGGCCCAGGCGCTGTGGCACGGGCAAGCTGTTCCACATCGACCTGAACGGGCAGACCGGACCTCGCTACGACCAGGACTTCCGGTTCGGCGCCGGCAACGCCCGAGGCGCGTTCTGGACCGTCGACATCGTCGAGAACGGCGGCTACGACGGCCCGCGCCACTTCGACTTCAAGCCGCCTCGCACCGAGGACATGGACGGCGTCTGGGCCTCGGCCGCCGCCTGCATGCGCAACTACCTGATCCTGCGCGACAAGGTGACCGCCTTCCGCGCGGACCCGGAGGTGCAGGAGGCGCTGCGCGCAGCGCGCGTCGACCAGCTCGCCGTACCCACGGTGGCCGACGGCGAGTCCGTCGCCGACCTCCGCGCCGAGGCCTTCGACCCCGACGAGGCCGCGCTGCGCGGCATGGCCTTCGAGCACCTCGACCAGCTGGCCCTGGAGCACCTGTACGGCGTTCGCTGAGGCGCGGTTGACTGTCGCCATGGTGACGGCGTCCGACCCCCGGCTGATCCCGACGCGGCGCGCGCTGCACGGCGTGGCCGAGCTCGTCCTCGCCGGTCCGCAGCACGCGCAGACCGGCGAGATCTCGCTGCGGTCGGTGCCCGGCGGCTTCGCCACGACGCACACTCCCGACCTACGCGTCGTCGGCACCGAGGTGGTCGGCAGGCACCACGACGGTGGGCATCAACGGCCACACCCCGGCCACGCTGGCCGTCGGCCCTCGGCGTCGAGGCGACCTCGCTGTCCGCGGCTCTACTCGCGACGGTGCGGGAGTCGGCCTCGACGACGCGCTCGAGGTCGACGCCGACGCAGCCGCCCAGGTCGCCGACGCCTTCGCGGCCGGCGACGCCGCGCTGCGCGCCCTGGCTCCCGAGCGAGACACCGATCCTGTGGCCCGAGCACTTCGACATCGGCATCACCGTCGGCGAGGTCAACTACGGCGTCTCCGCCGGCGA
The DNA here is from genome assembly GCA_963758885.1 of uncultured Actinomycetota bacterium. Taxonomy (GTDB): domain Bacteria; phylum Actinomycetota; class Actinomycetes; order Propionibacteriales; family Nocardioidaceae; genus Nocardioides. The sequence goes on along the minus strand of CAVWXS010000028.1, from coordinate 50,088 downwards.
CACCTACCTCGCGGTCCCCTACGCCTACGTCGGGCCCGTGGTCTCCCCCGGCTCAGGACGACTTCTGGAACGCCCCCTTCGGCCGCGCCGTCCCGGTCGAGGACATCCCCGACCTGCTCGCCTTCTTCACCGAGGGCCGCGACCGCTCGTCGGTTGAGGAGGGCCGTCAGGCCCGTCACGAAACCCCCCGGCGACGGACGAGCGAGCCTGTCGACTCACGGCGTTCGTGACATGCGCTAGCGCGCCTTCCTCAACCAGCGATCGCGTCAGACCAGCTCGGGGACCCTCAGGTGCGCGATCGCGAGCTCGAACTCCTCGACGTCCATGACGTGGAAGCCCACCTCTCGCTCGCCGTCCTCCCGCAAGCCCCGGGCCGCTGGGAGCCGAGTCCGTCATGGACTTCTGGTCGTCGAACCGTGCCGTGCTGCACCCGCGGCCGTTGGCCCGGTCGATGAGCAGGCTGGCGCTGCAGAAGCCGGCCATCTCCTCGAGGCTCGGCAGCACCGTCGTCCGGAAGCGCTCGATCATCGACTCGATGCGCTCCGGGTCCATCTGCACCCAGGTGACCCGGCAGCACGACCCCTGCGTGGGCCTCGTGCTCGCGGTGCATCATCGCGATCTCCCACTCGTCGACGACGGGCGTGCCACCCATGATCTCGGCAGCCTTGGCCCGCGCAGTCGGAGACGTTGGCCGCAGAGGCAGCCATCGCGTCGTACGTCGTCCAAGACGTCGTCGCGATCGCGCGGCCGGACTCCCGGTCGACCATCATCGACAGCCCGACGCAGCCCGGCATCTCCGAGAGCATCGGCATGACCTGGTCGCGTACGTAGGCGATCCCTGCGTCGATGGCGCCCGGATCACCGTTGATCGTCGTGGAGCGTGCGAACATCGCTCCCTCCCATCGCCAGAGCGGCGCCCTGGCGGCGCCGCCGCTCCTGCCACTCTCCTCCGCTGCCGCGCTCCAGCAAGGCGCGCTAGCGCCGGTCACGAAGCCACGGGACCTGCCACCGTCTGGTTCGCCGAGAACGCGTGCCTCCTCAACCAGCGGTCGCAGCGGGCAGGTCGGGCGATGTCGGGATGCAGGGCGGCGCCGTTGATCGACGACCGAGAACGCCGCCAGCGCCACCGCCCACCCGGTGTGGCCCGCGGCGGCCAGCCCCACCACGGCGGCGCCGATCACCAGCACCTTGGCGACCGGGCGCGCGACCGGGCCGCCGTACCTCGCCTTCGGGGAGGCGAAGAAGAACCAGACGACGACCCCGGCCAGGACGGCCACCACCGCGAGCGGCCAGCCGCCGGCGTCGGCGCCCCAGACGGCCAGCGCGGCCATCACGAGCAGCTCGTCGACGAACACCAGCGCCAGCACGGACCAGCCGAGGGCCGGGGAACCGTCACCGCTCGATCGTAGGCGTACGGTTGCGGGACGGAGCCACCCAGGCAACCGACTCGAGGGAGCCGCGATGAGCGACAAGTCGCCACGCCAAGGCATGTCCAAGAAGTCCGGGAAGTCCATCAAGGAGAAGCGCGCCGAGAAGCGCGACAAGGGCCACGTCGAGACGCTGTCGGAGAAGATCCACGCCAAGAAGAAGTAGCGCCTCGAACCGTAGGGTCCGGGGCATGACCGTCGACCCTACGCCCCGGCACCGCTGACGACGCGGCCGCCGTCGCCGACATCTGGCACGCGGGCTGGCACGTCGCCCATCCCGGACACGTCCCCGACGGGCTGACCGAGCGACGCACGCTCGCGGCGTTCCACGAGCGCTCCCCGAAGCGGGTCGCCGACACGACGGTGGCCGAGGTCGACGGCGAGGTGGCCGGCTTCATCATGGTCGTCGACGACGAGGTCGAGCAGATCTACGTCAGCCCTGCGCACTTCGGCAAGGGCGTGGCCGGCACCCTGATGGCCGAGGCCGAGCGGCAGGTGGCCGCGGGCGGGTACGACGTGCCTGGCTGGCGGTGGCGATCGGCAACGTGCGGGCGCGGGCGTTCTACGAGAAGCAGGGCTGGGTCAACGTCGGCGACCTGCCCTACGAGGTCGAGGCGCTGGGCGAGACGTTCGTCTCGCCGTGCCGGAAGTACGAGAAGCGGGTACCACTCGGTGGTTGAGGTGCGAGAGCAGAAGCGCTGTCCTGAGGTCGACTTGCGAGCCTCGAAGGGACGAGCCTGAAACCACCACGAGTGCCCTGGTGGTTTCGAGGCTCGGCCGTGAACGGCCTCGCACCTCAACCATCGACCAGCGATACGACCAGGCGTCGGCGAGCAACGTACGCGTGTCCTGGAGCAGCTGGGGCAGGGTCTTGGTGTGGCCGATGACGGGCATGAAGTTGCTGTCGCCGACCCACCGCGGGACGACGTGCTGGTGGAGGTGGGCGCGGATGCCGGCCCCGCCGGCGGTGCCCTGGTTCATGCCGACGTTGAAGCCCTCGGCGTGCGAGACCGCCCGGATCGTCCGCATCGCCGCGCGCGTCATCGCGCCGATCTCGGCCGACTCCTCGTCGGTGACCTCGGTGTAGTCGGCGATGTGGCGGTAGGGGCAGATCATCAGGTGGCCGGCGGTGTAGGGGTAGAGGTTCAGCACGGCGTACGCCGCCTCGCCGCGCCGCACGACCAGCCCCGCCTCGTCGTCGAGAGCCGGGATCCGGCAGAACGGGCACTCCCCCTCCGAGCCGTCGGCCGGCTTGTTCTCGCCGCGGATGTAGGCCATCCGGTACGGCGTCCACAGCCGCTCGAGCCCGTCGGCCTCGCCGATCGCCGTCCTGGTGAACTCGCTCATCGGTCGCTCCCACGTGCTCGCGCAGCCGCCGCCACGAGTCGAGCCGGGCGGCCTGGTTGCCGGCCCGGCTGCCGCCGTTGCGGACCGCGTCCTCGGACGCCGTCGACGGGAAGCCCGGAGGCGTCGTGCAGAAGTGGCCCGCGTCGGGGTAGGCGACGTGCGTGACCCGGTCGGCCGCACCCTCGCGCGCCGCGCGGTCCTCGGCGATCCGGCTCAGCCGGGCGCTGGGCCACATCGCGTCCTCCTCGCCGCTGAGCAGCAGCACCGGCCCGGTGGCGCGCTCGACCGGGATCTCGGCGGCCGCGACCATCTCCGCGTCGTCGATGCACGCCTCGGGGTCGTCCTCGTCCTCCGCCATCTGCGCGACCGGCTCGCCCGCCGAAGCGCCACGCGGTCTCGCAGCACGTCGGTGCCCTCGCCCCACGCGCCCCACGGCACGCCGCTGCCGACCAGACGAGGCGACCGGACCCACCCGGTCGGGCACCAGCGACGCGGCCAGCAGGGCCAGCTCGCCTCCGCGGGACAGGCCGACCAGGACGGCGGCACGTCGTCGACCCCGTCCTGGGCACGCAGCCAGTCGCACGCCCGGACCACGACCTCGACGTCGATGTCGCGCAGCGCGTCGGGCGCGCCGGGGTGCCCCCAGTAGGCCAGCGACAGGGCGGGTACGCCGTGGCCGGCGAGCAGCGCACCACCACCGGACCGCCCGGCCCGCCGTCCGACCCGCCCAGGATCACCACGCCGCGAGCTGAGCCTTCACCGGCCGGCAGGAACAGCCGGCCGACCGACGCCCGGCTCGGCCACGACGTGCTCGGTCACGCCCTCGGCCAGGACCGGCCGCGCGTACGACGTCTCGACGGTACTGCTCGTCGCAGGTCGCCCGCAAGGTGACGCGCATCGGGTGCAGCACGTCCCAGTCGTAGAAGCCGTCGACCTCCGCGCTCCAGAACAGCCCGAACGGGTCGACTCCGCGGTAGCTGCCGCCGGAGCTCGCGTCCTCGGCCGTGTCGACCTCGCCGTCGCGGTCCGCGACGTACTCCCCCGCGCAGGTCCATCGCCGGCCGCACGAGCTCGAGCGAGGCCTCGATGGTCACCCGGCCACCGGGCGGCGCGCCGGTCAGCAGCACGCCGTCGGGACTGTCCACCAGCGAACCCGCCCGGCCGGGTCGCAGCTCCACGCGAGGTCAGACCTGCTCGCGCGACGCCACGGCCGAGGCGACCCGCTCGATGGCCTCCGCCACGGGGACGCCGTTGTCCTGGCGCCCGTCGCGGTAGCGGAACGACACCGCGCCCGCCTCGACGTCCTGGTCGCCGGCGATCACCATGAACGGCACCTTCTGCAGCTGGGCGTTGCGGATCTTCTTCTGCATCCGGTCGTCGGAGTCGTCGACCTCGACCCGCAGCCCGCGTGACTTCATCTGCTTCGCGACGTCGTACAGGTAGTCGTTGTGGCGCTCCGCGATCGGGATGCCCTGCACCTGCACGGGCGCGAGCCAGGGCGGGAAGGCGCCGGCGTAGTGCTCGACCAGCACGCCGATGAACCGCTCGATCGACCCGAACTTGGCGGAGTGGATCATCACCGGCTGCTGACGGGTGCCGTCGGCGGCCTGGTACTCCAGCCCGAACCCGGCCGGCTGCCCGAAGTCGTACTGGACCGTCGACATCTGCCAGGTGCGGCCGATCGCGTCGCGGGCCTGCACGGAGATCTTCGGCCCGTAGAACGCCGCGCCACCCGGGTCGGGCACCATCTCGAGACCCGACTCGTCGGCGACCTTCTGCATGATCGCGGTAGCGACCTCCCAGTCCTCGTCGGAGCCCTGGAACTTGTCCTTGTTCTTGTCGTCGCGGGTCGACAGCTCGAGATAGAAGTCGTCGAGCCCGAAGTCGCGGAACAGCCCGAGGCAGAAGTTCAGCAGGTGCTTGACCTCATCCGGGCGCCTGCTCCGGGGTGACGTAGGAGTGCGAGTCGTCCTGGGTCATCCCGCGCACGCGGGTCAGGCCGTGCACGACACCGGACTTCTCGAGCCGGTAGACGCCGCCGAACTCGAAGAGCCGCAGCGGCAGCTCGCGGTAGGACCGGCCCCGCGACTGGTAGATGAGGTTGTGCATCGGGCAGCTCATCGCCTTGAGCCGGTACTTGGCGTTCTCGAACTCGATGGCGCGGGTACATCGTCTCGGCGTAGTACGGCAGGTGCCCGGAGGTGTGGAACAGCCCCTCCTTGGAGATGTGCGGGGTGCCGACGTACTCGAACCCCTCCTCGATGTGCCGCTGCCGGACGTAGTCCTCCATCACCCGCTTGATCACGCCGCCCTTGGGGTGGAAGACCACGAGGCCGGAGCCGAGCTCGTCGGGGAAGCAGTAGAGGTCGAGGTCGCGGCCGATCTTGCGGTGGTCGCGCTTCTCGGCCTCCTCCAACCGCTCCAGATAGGCCTGCATCGCCTCCTGGGACTCCCAGGCGGTGCCGTAGATGCGCTGGAGCTGCTTGTTCTTCTCGTCGCCCCGCCAGTACGCCGCGGCGCGTGCGCATCAGCTTGAACGCCGGGATCCGCTTGGTGGTCGGCAGGTGAGGCCCGCGGCACAGGTCGGACCAGGCCACCTCGCCGTCGCGGCGGATGTTGTCGTAGATGGTCAGCTCGCCGGCGCCCACCTCGACGCTCGCGCCTTCGGCGGCGTCCTCCGCGTGGCCAGCGCCCTTGAGCCCGATCAGCTCGATCTTGTAGGGCTCGTCCTTCAGCTCGCCGATCGCGTCGTGGTCGGACACAGCGCGCCGGGAGAACCGCTGGTTCTCCTTGATGATCTTGCGCATCCGGGTCTCGATCTTCTCCAGGTCGGCCGGCACGAACGGCACCTCGACGTCGAAGTCGTAGTAGAAGCCGTTCTCGATCGGCGGGCCGATGCCGAGCTTGGCGTCGGGCCAGAGGTCCTGCACCGCCTGGGCCATCACGTGGGCGGTGGAGTGGCGCAGGATGTCGTGGCCGTCCTTGGAGTCGATGGCCACGGGCTCTACCTCGTCGCCGTCGGCGAGCTCGTAGGCGAGGTCCTTGAGCCCACCGCCCACTCGGGCCGCGACGACGTCGGGCTGTTCGCTGAACAGCTCCCAGGCCTTGGTGCCCGTCGTGACCGCCTTCTCCTCGCGCGCACCGGCGGTGACGAGGGCGATCTTGATGTCGGACACGGGCCTGCTCCTTTCGGGTTGTTCGTTGGTTGAGGAGCGAGGAGCGCCAGCGACGAGCCTCGAAACCACAGTGACAAGACCTCGATGCTATCCACCGCCCCTGCCTCCGGTCGCGGCGGTTTCACCATGGGCGTCACCGCGCGCCCCTTATCCTTCCTGCGACGGATGCAGCGCTGCGACGAGGGGGCTCGATGGCACGGGACAAGCGCGCACCCGGGAGCCGGCGTCGCCGCTGGCCCTGGGTGCTGCTGGCCTTCGGCCTGCTCCTTTTCGTGCTCGTCGGGCTGGCGCTGCTGGCCAAGCCGATGCTGCAGGTCAAGCCCGAGGCCGACGCCGCTCGGGACGAGCTCGCGGCCGCCCAGGACGCCATCCAGGCCGAGGACCTGCCCACGGCGAAGGCTCACGTCGCCGCGGCGCGCGTCCACGTGCAGGAGGCCTCCGACCGCGTCAACGGCTTCGGCGGCGACGTGTGGCGCTGGGTCCCCATCGCCGGCGGCGCCGTCAAGGACGTCCGCCACCTCGTCGGAGCGCTCGACCAGGCGACGTCCCTGGCCGAGATCGGCACCGAGGTCTACCCCGACCTGATGCAGAGCGACAGCCTCGTGCAGAACGCCACGGTCGACCTCGAGCAGCTCGACGAGATCCTCACCGCGCTCAACCGCGCGGGCCAACACCTCCGCGCCGCGTCCGAGGACCTCGACGCGGTCAACGGCGACACTCCCCTGATCGGCGACAAGGTGCTCGAGGCCCGCGACGCGGCTCGCGAGCGCATCGAGCCCCTCCGGGAGACGTACGACGACGCGGAGCCGGTGCTCGACGCCCTGCCCGACGTGCTCGGCGCTGGCGGCGAGAGCACCTACATCGTGGCGATCATGAACCCCGCCGAGCTGCGCTACTCCGGCGGCGCCACCCTGACGCTCGTGCCGATGACCATGACCGACGGCAAGATCGAGTTCGGCGGCACGCTCACCAACGAGGACGTGTCCGCCGGGGCCGAGAAGATCAAGTGGCCCAAGGTGAAGGGCAACCCGTTCCACTCGCCCGGCAAGACCCGCGTGGTCAACGCGACCTTCTCGCCGTACTGGTCGCAGTCGGGCGAGGAGCTCCTGCGCGCCTGGGAGGTGCGCTACGGGCAGAAGGCCGACGGTGTGATCGCCGTCGACCTCCAGGCGCTCGCGCGGCTGATGGACCTCACCGGCCCGGTGCAGGCGCCCGGCGTGGGCGAGCTCAACTCCGACCAACCTGGTGAAGGTGCTCGCCGGAAGCTACGACACCTACGACACCGTCGAGCAGCGCAAGGCCATCAACGAGGCGGTGGTGCCGGCGTTCCGCGAGAAGCTGTTCCAGGGCGGCCAGTTCGCGGAGAAGTTCCAGGTGCTGGCGACGGCGGCCAAGGGACGGCACTTCGCGATGTACTTCCGCGACCCGCGCCTCCAGGATGCCTTCGTCAAGCGCGACCTCTCGGGCGACCTCAGCGACACCGAGCACGACTACCTCGGGGTGTTCACGCAGAACCTCAACTCCAGCAAGGCCGACTACTGGCAGACCCGCATCGTCGACTCCGACGTGAAGCTGAACGCCGACGGCAGCGCCGACGTCACGCTCACGGTCACCGTGCAGAACCCGTCACCGCCGTGGGTCCACGCAGACGTCCCCGACCCGTCCCAGGACCCGAAGTTCGGCTACTACACCCGCTGGGCCGGCAACTCCATCGCCGTCTTCCTGCCTCACGGCGCGGAGGTCCAAGGTCAGGCGACCATCCGCAACAGGCCGTTCAAGCCCATCGTGCGGCCGGTGCTCGACCGGTCCTACTTCAACCGCAAGGTGATGCTCGAGCCCGGCGGCCAGGCGGTCCTCAAGGTGACCTACCGAGTGCCGGACGCCGCGACGGTCGACGGCGACTCGCCTCGTCTACGGCCTCGACATCGACACGCAGTCCACGGTCGTGCCGAGGCTGTCAACGTCACCCTGCACCTGCCGCAGGGCTACGGCCTGAGCGCGGCCCCGGTCGGCTGGTCGATGGTCGACGGACGGACGCTGAAGTTCACCGGTGGCGCCCTCGACGAGCACCAGCAGTTCGTGATCAACCTCTCGAAGCTGTGACCCGCTGGTTCGCTGGTCGAGGAGGTCGCACCGACTCCGTCGCGCAGCGACCGTCTCGAGACCCGCGACTGACAGGCCTGACTCACCGGGTTTCGAGACGAGCGCTGACGCGCCTCCTCAACCAGCGGGAACGCTGGTCGACGAGCGTCGCGCGTCCGACCTCACGCCTGGTCGAGGGCGGCCGCCGGCAGCCACTCCTCGACCAGGATCCAGCCGACCCCGTCGACGGGGTCGCGGACCGGGTGGACGACGCGCCCTTGCCAGCCGGCCGCCGTACGACGCCACTCGATCAGCAACGCCGGAACCCGGCCGTGTTCGCCACGCACCCAGCAGTGCCTGAGGGCGTCGGGTCCGCGCGCCGGCGGGGCGGGCGGCGAGGGCGGCGGCGTGAGCGGCGGCCTTGGTGGCGGCGATGCGCTCGGCCATGGTGCCGTAGCCATGCCCTCCACGCTTGTTCATGCCACCCGCCACCGGCCCAGTGTGGCACGGGATCGAACATCTGTTCGATCGAATGCCGAACGAACTCAACCGGGTCGCTACGATCCGCGCGTGGGTAAGCGCCTCTTGCTGGTCGACCACGCGCTGCCCACCCCGGATCGCGACGCCGGGTCGGCGTACACGTACTCCCACCTGCAGATCCTGACCGCGGCCGGGTTCGAGGTCACGTTCCTCGCCCCCGTCGCGAATCCCGAGGATCCCTACGCGCGCGCCCTGAGCGACCTCGGGGTCGCGGTCCCCCGGGTCGACGACCACGACGAGCTGCGCGAGGCCGTCGAACGGCTGGCCCCCTCCTGTGACGTGGCCCTGCTCTACCGGGCGCCCGTCGCCTTCCACGTCATCGACCGCATCCGCGACGTGGCGCCGTCCACCAAGGTGGTCTTCCTGCCGGTCGACCTCCACCACCTGCGGATGGCCCGCGAGGAGACCGTCGCCGGGTCCGACACGGACGGCTCCTCCCACATGCGGTCGATGGAGCTCGGCCTGGTCGACGCCGCGGACGCCACCATCGTGGTGAGCACGTTCGAGCACGACCTGCTCCTGCGCGAGGTGCCCGGCGCGCAGGTCCACACCGTGCCGATCCTGCACGAGACCCCACGCCGCACGCGGGCCGACGTCGCGCGCCAGGCCCTCCGCCGGCTCGGTCCGGCCGGCCGCTGGGTCATCGCGCACGAGCCCGCGTTCCGTCGCAGGCGCGACATCGTGTTCCTGGGCGGCTTCGTCCACGTGCCCAACGTGGACGCGGTGCACTGGTTCGTCGAGGAGGTCCTCGGGCTCGTCCGCGACGCGGGCGTCGACAACCGTTTCGTGATCGCCGGCCACGCCGTCCCGGCGTCCGTCGCCGCGCTGGCGCGTGAGGACGTCGTGGTCGTCGGTCACGTGCCCGACCTCGCCGACCTCTTCGCCACGGCGCGGATGAGCGTCGTCCCCCTGCGCATCGGGGCCGGCTTCAAGGGAAAGATCGTGACCAGCCTGAGCTTCGGCGTGCCCGTCGTCACCACGTCGATCGGCTCCGAGGGTGGCGGACTGGTCGACGGGTACGACGTCCTCGTCGCCGACGACCCGGCCGGCCTGGCCGCCCACATCGTCCGGCTCAGCCGCGACGACGAGCTGTGGCAGGACCTGTCGCGGGCGTCGTACGAGACGTTCCGCATCGCGGTTCTCCAACGAGGCGGGTGGCGCTGCGCTGGTGTCGATCGTCAGCGAGCTGGCTCAGCGGTAGCGGTCGCGGGCGTGGTCCTCGGCGACGGTGCGCGAGTCGGGCGTGCCGGCCAGCGCGGTGAGGAAGGTCCGGCGGTCCACGGTGACGACTTCCAGGGGCCCGTCGGAGGTGACGGTCGCCGTGCGGCGGGAGTCCGCCCGCAGCAGGGCCAGCTCGCCGAACCAGTCGCCCGTACCCAGCCGCCGTACCTCTTCCTGCCCGTGGGTGACCACCACGTGGCCCGTGTCGATCACGTAGAACAGGTCGCCGGTCTGGCCCTCCGTCACCACCGCGACATCGCCGGCGAACGACTCGCGGCCGGAGGCGAGCGCGATGCGTTCGATCACGCGCGGGGCCAGCAGGGCGAACATGGGGACGACGCGCAACAGCGCGAGGCGGTCCTCCGGCACGGTCGCGTCGGCGTCGAGCCGACGCAGAGCCGGCCAGGCGGCCAGTGCGACCGCAGGCAGGAACAGGCCCGTGACCACGAACGACGCCGTCGGGCCGGCGGTGTTCACCAGCACCGATGCCGCCACCGAACCCACGGCCAGGCCGCCCATCATGGTGGCCTCCTGGATCCCGAAGACCGCGGTGAGCAGCCGGTCGGGCAGGAGCCGTTGGGTGAAGGTCCGCGAGGCCACGTCGAAGAACAGCTTGCCCGCCCCGCACAGGGCGATCAGCACCATCGCCAGCCAGGCACTGCGGCTGAGCCCGGCGAGCGCGAACGGTACGCCGGTCGCCACGGCCCCGGCCACCAGCGCCGGCGAGAGTCGCTCGGCACCGATCAGCACGAAGGCCAACCCTGCGCCGAGCAACCCGCCCAGTCCCAGGGCGGAGTTCAGGAGACCCGGGCCGGCGGTCGACAGGTCGAGCAGGTCGAAGGCCAGCACCACGAGCAGGATGTCCAGCATCCCGAGCATCGCCCACTCGGCCGCCACCAGGCCGCTGATGAGCCGGGCGGCGGGATGGCGCACCACGGCCCGCAGCGCAGCGGTCGGGCGGGCGTCCTCGGCGACGACGACCACACGCGGCACACCCGGGCCCAGACCGATCGTGCACAACAGCGCGACAGCGCTCCCGGTCGCCATCATCACCAGCACTCCGCCGGGCTGCCACCACGCCGCGATCGCCCCGCTCGCCAGCGGGCCCAGGAAGATGGCCGCTGCCTCGACCCAGCCCGATGCGGCGTTGGCGGCCGTCAGCTCGCCGGTCGTGGCCGAGACCTCCGGGAGCAGGGTGTGGTGCACGGGCCTGGTCATCGTGACGCTCACGGTGATGGGCAGGGCCAGCACGCAGACGAGGCCGAACGACGCGTCGAGGAGGATGGCGGTGCCGAGCGTCGCCGCGGACACTGCCTGGGCGGCGTACCCCAGTCGCAGTGCGCGGGGCGCCGGCATCCGCCCCAACCAGGCGGCGCTCACCGAGGCCAGCAAGGCCGCCGGTACGAGCTGGACGACAGCGATCACGCTCGCGCCGCGGACGCCGGCCTCGCTGTAGGCCCAGACCAGGAGCGCGATCCAGTTCGCCCACTCCCCGATGTTGAAGAGGAAGTACGCCGCCAGGGCACGGCGCAGCCGCAGGTTCGCCCAACATCGGCGCATCGCCTCGCTGCGACTGCCCACGCCGCCCTCCCCGGGGCCGGCGCTTCGACCCGAGCCCCAGGTGGAGCCTCGACCCTCAGGATGCGGCTGGCAAGCCATCAGGTCTGCGGTGAGCAGCCGGTGTCACTGGTGCCAGCGGAGCACGAGCTTCCCGGCGTCGCTCCACACCCGCGACGGCGATCCGGTACGTCGTACCTCGGGTCACCGGCACAGACAAGCTGCTCCGCTTGCCCTCGCCGCTGTTGTCGTCCGCCGCCAGGAGCCGCAGCCGTGAGACCTTGTCGCCGGTGTAGACAGCCAGCAGGGTGTCGAACTCGGAGCCGGACAGATCCAGGACGAGGCGGCCAGACTGACCGGCCTTGAACCTGTACCAGACGGAGTGGTCGGCTCGTTGCCCGTCGATCTTCCTCGGTTCCTTCTTCTCGAGGCCCGAACCCTCGGTCGAGCTCACGATCCGGCCCTGCGGCCCGGCGAGGCGGGTCGCCCGGCGAAGGTCGTCGTTGGCCGGCTGGAAGGAGTACGTGAGCATGGAGCTGCCCTGGTCGGCCCCGGCGTCGAGCTGCCCGCCGTCGATGGCGATGCGGTAGGTCTTGCCACGCTCCACCGCGGCAGACACGTGCGCTCGACGTACCCGGGCCGTTGTCGTCACTCTCCGCGACCTTCGTCAGGGCCGAGACGGACGTGCCGCGGTAGACGCCGAGCAAGGTGTCGAACTGCGAGCCCTTGGTCGAGAGCGACAGCTCGCCGTCGGCCGGCGCCGTGAAGCGGTACCAGATCGACGCACCGCCGGGATCTCCTGTCACCGCCGGCTCGCCCGGCTGCTTGGTGGCTCCACTGTTGCCGCCGCTCGATGAGTCCTTCCGTCCCATCCAGGACCGTGGCGGAGGCGAAGGCGTCGTTGGCCAGCGGGACGAAGAAGTTGGCGGTCATCGTCGGAGCGCAGCCGCCGTTCACGTGCATCGAAACCCCTGACGGCTGCTGGGAGTACAGCGTCGCCGGTGGCGACGTCGTGTCCGAGAAGTCCACGTGTCCGCTCGAGCCCGGGAACACGTCGGCGGCGGACCCCTGGGTAGGTGTAGGAGTCCAGCGGCTTGCTGCCACTGGCCTCCACGACGTCGACCAACCGGTGGCCGTCGCGGGCGTTGGCGTAGCGGCTGTCGGTCCTGACGCCCTCGTCGACGTGGTAGACGATCAGGCCGCAGGCTGGCAGGCCGACGTCCCAGCCGACCTGCTGCCGGTTCTCGACGAGGAAGTACTCACCCTCGCCCCGCGCACCGTTTCTGAACCAGTCAACGCCGCCCGGGTTCGACAGCAGCCGGTACGCCGTCGGGCTGGTCGCCGAGGCGGGGAGGGCTGCACCGTCCAGACGGCCGAAGACACCGGTGGGCGCGATCCACCCCTGGTACGACTTCGAGAACGCGTCGAGCATGGCGGGCGAGCTGCCGGCCGCGCCTCCAGGTGCTCTGTTCCAGTTGCCGGCCGCCATCAGGCTCCAGCGTCCTAGTCCGGCCGAGGACAGGTCGGCATCCCAGAGCGTCGGCAGCCCGATGTCGAAGCCCATCATCAGGGCGTCGCCCCCGATGGTCGCCAGGCGTCCGGGGTTGTCGTTGGAGCGGCACATCCACTCCCCCTGCATGCTTCCGCCTTCGGGCTCGAAGAAGACGCCGTCCACCTTGGTCCCGCCACTGAGGAGGGCGCCGTTGTGCCCCCACACGCTGGGGCCGCAGACGTCGTCCTCGCCGCCGTACGACGTCTCGTACCCCGCGACGATGATCGAGACACGCAGCTCGGAGTCGCTGAGGCGGCCGTCGTGGTCCTTGTCGAAGGACCGGAAGTCGACGTGGCGGTTGGCGGCCTTCAGCGCGTCCACCGTGAGCCTGTCGCGCCGGTTGTTGTAGTTGTCGCCGAAGTTCGGGTGGTTGGAGGGCAGCTTGAGCCACCCGACCACGCCGTTGTCACGCACGCCGTCGCTCTCGGCGGCGGGACGCAGCCGGAACCTGTTGAAGCTGTTCTGCCGGTAGTAGGCAGCGACGCTCCCGCTCGCGCCGAAGTACCTCTCGGCCCACGTCGCCTCGGTGCTGCCCACCGGACCTTGGTCGGCGAAGGACACCAGGATGACGAGCAGTCGTTGCTTTCCTCGACCGCTGCCGGGGCTGGCGACCTCGTCGGTGTGAGACGCCTGCGCCCGCGCCATGACCTGGGCGTGCAGCACCTTGGCGGCGACCGGAGGCTCGTCCCTGCCGACCTCGAGCGACGACGGCACGGGACGACCGGCACTGTCTAGGGAGACGGCGTACCGCCACTCTCCCGACGCGTCCTTGACCACGGCGTGGCCGCCAGGGCTCCGGTAGCCGTGTGCCTGCGCGTCACCCCAGGCAACCACCGTCACCCGGCTGCCGTCGGGCTGCCGGACGCGGAGGGGACCGGGGTAGACGGGGACGCTCGCGGCCTGTGCTCGGCCTGCACCGCTTGCATCCTGGTGGGGAGAAGACGCTAGGTCGACGGCATCGTCGCTCGGCCTCGCCGAACCGGATGCCGGAAGCGCGGATGCAGCGAGGACCAGTGACCCGCTGACAGCCAGCGCCACCGCCGCCCCGGAGACCCGGTGTCGGCGGCGACGGGTCGAGCTACGCCGAGTTCGGTGCCGTCGCTGTGGTGGGATCGGGTCCGGGCATGAGGCCCTCCTCGCAGGAGATGTCGGTCCGCTGAGACTGCGGTACCGCTTGCTGCTGAGTCACGGGTCCCGAGACGGGCTGCTAGGCGCCTCCGGTTTCAACGCAGACCTGAGCAGAGCTGTCGGCAATCGCAGGGTGTGGCTCGACCAGACGACGATCCAAGCGTCTGACGCTGTGGAAGCGATAGTGGATCACCGCACGGGAGACAGCATGAATGGGTCGAGTCGCCCCTCACTGGGAGTTCGCCGGCCTGAGCTGCCTGGTCGTCACCCGCTGGCCATGGCCATCCTGCTCATCGGCCTCCTTGTCGCCTCGCTCGGTGCAACGCCGAGGGCCGAGGCCGTGATCAACCCCGGCAGCATGGCCGGCACCGTCACCAACGGCGACAGCTTCGACGCTCGAATCGCGCGTCTAGTTGGGAACGCTCGCGCCCAGGGCGGTGTACCAGTGACATGCGAGCGACACGGGTCACCCGTCTCCTCTCCCCTCGGCGCCGATGCGCCCTGGCCGCGCTGGCCCTGGCCGGGACCACCGTCGGCTGCGGGGCCAGTGCGGGCACTCCGCCGGCCGCCGGACCCAGGGAGCCGGACTCGTCGCCGCCCGCGGCGGCCACCGCCCTCGCCCTGGTGGCCACCGAGGCCGGCCTGGCCGCCGTACCGGTCGGGACGGCGGAGCCGCTCTGGGTCGTGTCCGGCGCCGTCGCCGCCCCCGACGGGTCGGCCGTGTTCACCACCCGGCCCGCCCCTGGGGACGACGGCGGCCACGAGGTCCTCCGCATCGACCCAGGGACCGGCGCCGAGGAGTCGGTCGGTCACGTCCCCGGTCCCACCGGCCTCCACGTGGCCGCGGTCGAGCCCGGGGGCGGCCGGGTGGCCCTGGCCGCCCCCGGCGAGGTCTCCACGACCATCTTGGACTTCGACCCGGCGAAGGGTGCGGTCCGCCGGACGACGACGTTCGAGGGCCGGGTCGAGCCTGAGGCCTTCTCGACCGACCGGAGCCTGCTGTTCGCGGCCCGGATCTACGAGGACCGCTACCACGTGCACGTGCTGGACCTGGACGCCGGCACCCAGTACCCGACGCTCGGGCCCGACAAGTCGAAGCCTCCGGAGGACATGTACGGCTCGGTCGTCCAGGCCGCCCTCAGTGCCGACGGGACGCAGCTCGCCACGCTGTACCGGGACGCCACGACGCCGGACCACACCGCGTTCGTCCACCTCCTCTCCCTGGAGAGCGGGTCGACCGTCTGCGTCGACCTCCACGCCCCCTTCGGCACCGAGGAGCCGGGCACCGACGCCATCGCCTGGCAGGACGACGGCACCGTCGCCGTCGGGCACCGGGCCGAGGACCCCGGCCTCTCCATGACGGCCACCTTCGACCCGGGGGCCATCTGGAGTGGCCCGCCGCAGGAGCACTACCACGCCGATGCCGTGCCCGACCGTTCTCCACCGGGCGTCCCGGCGGGTGTGGCCGCCACTCCTGGGTTCCTGCGCTTCATCGCGCCGCTGGACTGACCAAACGGCTGGGCGATACTGGGCGCAGGACGTCGTCCACGAAGCGGAAGGTGCCCCATGCTGACGCAGGTCGCGGAAGGTGTGCTGGTCCACCAGAGCGAGCTACTTGCGAACAACGCCGTCGTCGTACAAGGCCGGGACGGCGCTCTGCTCATCGACCCCGGACTCACGGGCGACGAGATGTCCTGCCTCGCGAACGACCTTCGCGAGCTGGGGCAGCCAGTGGTGGCCGGCTTCGCAACGCATCCTGACTGGGACCACGTGCTCTGGCACGACGAGCTCGGCGGAGCGCCTCGTTACGGCACAGCCCGCTGTGCGGCTCACATGCAAGAGCTGCGTTCGGGCGCGGACTGGAGGGCCCGCGTCGCCGAGGGGCTACCGCCAGAGATCGCCGACGAGACGCCGCTGGACCTGTTCGGCCTCCTCACCGGTCTGCCGGCCGGGACCGCACACGTTCCTTGGGATGGCCCCGAGGTCCGGATCATCGAGCATCCGGCGCATGCCCCTGGCCATGCCGCATTGTTGATCGAGGAGCGACAGAGTTCTCGTGGCCGGCGACATGCTTTCTGACGTCTTCGTTCCGATGCTCGATGACTTCAACGGCACCAATGACCCGATCGAGGACTACGTCACCGGGCTGCAGATGCTCGAGGACGTGGCGGACGACGTCGATGTCGTCGTCCCCGGCCATGGATCCGTCGGCAGAGCTGGTCAGGTACGTGCACGGATCGAGCTGGATCGGGCGTACATGTATGCGTTGCGTGAAGGCCGTGATCCCCATGACCCGCGGGTCGAATCGCCCAAGCCCGGCTGGGAGTGGGTCAGCGATATCCACGAGGGGCAAGCCCAGAACCTCGCCCGAAGAAGCGAGCACGGCGGGACGTCTGGCTGACCCTCCCGATTGCCCTGTGACCTCTCTTCGGTGCAAACGGCAGAGCCGCGGGTCTGAGGTTCGCAGTACTTGAGCTCGCGCGGCGGTACGCCGCCGCGGGTTACCCTTCCGGTCCCCTGGACGCCCAGATCGCTCAAGCTTCGGCTTGCATCCGTAGCCCGAGCCCATGATGAGGCCGACTCAGGCGACCCCGTTGCCGTCGTCACTAGCGCCAGCGAAACACCAGCCCCGGGGGATCCCCGGCGATCACATGGACGAATCTCAGGACCACCGGGGTTTCCCGGCGAAGGCGGCATGCCCAGACGGGGGATATAGGGCCGCGCCCTGCCGCTCCAGTTCGTCAAGTCGGACCGCCCCGGCCAGCCCCCCAGTCACCGAGGGCGGCCCGAGGTCCGGTCGGCCCCCCCGCACCAACCAGGCCTACCCAAGAACTCGACTCAAACTCAGGGTAGTGCTCCCCACCCCCCCACCACTAGAGCGTGAGGGACCCCTCGCGTACGCGAGCGCGTAGGGGGTCGGCGGCCGCCAGTTCTCGCGGCAAAAGGCGCCGCGGCCCGAATGTGAGGTCGATGTCCGATGTGCGGGCGGTGGGAACGCTGTCCGGGCCGCTGCTGGCCTACCCCGTGTATTTCGTCATCGTCAACGCGGCTCTCTCCGGGGTGATCGTCCTCGGACGGCGCAAGCGTGCGGCCGCTCCTGTGCGGCTCTCGGTGGGCGAAACTGGGTTCGAACCAGTGACCTCTTCGGTGCAAACGGCAGAGCCGCGCTACCACAACGCCAAATCTTCGGTGGGCGATACTGGGTTCGAACCAGTGACCTCTTCGGTGCAAACGGCAGAGCCGCGCTACCACAACGCCAAATCTTCGGTGGGCGATACTGGGTTCGAACCAGTGACCTCTTCGGTGTGAACGAAGCGCGCTACCACTGCGCCAATCGCCCGAGATCGTGCCTCGGCGTCCCTCGCAGGACGAGGCGAAACCTTAGCGCACGGCTTCGCACCGACCCACATCAGCAGCCTGGCTGACTCCTTCGAGGTGGTGCCATGACAACCAGCCTCCGATCGGTGGGTGACGCCGAGCTCGAGGTCACCGACTGGGGGTCGGGAGAGCCTCTGGTGTTCATCCAGACCGCCCTGACCGCCGACGAGCTGTTGCCGCTCGCCCGCGACGAGGCCCTGGCCGGCTACCGCAAGATCGTCTACCACCGACGCGGGTACGCCGGCAGCAGTCCCGCCGTACCGCCTGGTTCCGTCGCGCGAGACGCCCACGACTGCGTCGGCCTGCTCGCGGCCCTGGGCATCGAAGGTGCCCACGTCGTGGGCTTCTCCTACTCGGGTGCGGTCGCCATGCAGCTGGCGGCCAGCGAGCCGCAGCGTACGAGCAGCCTGGTGCTGATCGAACCGCCACCGGTCCACGTGGCACTCGCGGCGGAGTTCCGGGAGGCCAACGAGCGACTGATCCGGACGCGTCAAGAGCATGGCCCGGCCGAGGCTCTCGACGAGTTCCTCTCGCACCTGATCGGCCAGGACTGGCGCGCCAAGACCGAGCAGCAGATCCCCGGCTCCGGCCTCCAGATGGAACGCGACGCGGCCACCTTCTTCGACTGCGACATGCCGGCCTTGTTGGACTGGGAGTTCGGACCCGAAGACGCGCGGCGGATCGCCTGCGCGGTCCTGCACGTCGGTGCGGGCGACAGCGGACCGTGGTTCGCCCAGGTCCGCGAGCTGATGCTCGACTGGTTCCCAGGCGCTGAGGACGTCGTCATCGCCGACGCCGACCACGGCCTGGCGCTGTCGCACCCGGCCGAGGTGGCTCAGGCGATCGCGCTGTTCCTGGAACGAGAGCGCTGAGACATCAGCAGAGTGCGTCAGACACCCATCAGCTCCTGCTCGCGGCTGCGCCAGGTGGCCAGCGCCTCGGCCGTCACCGGACCCGGCGCCTCGAGCTCGCGGTCGTCCCAACGCGCCACGCCCTGGACGTCGCGCGTCGTCGACGCCAGGAAGATCTCGCTGGCCTGCTCGAGCACCTCGATCGGCTCGTCGACCTCGCGCCCGCCGACCCACTCGAGGACCAGACCCCGGGTGATGCCGGCCAGGCAGCCGCTGTCGAGCGTGGGCGTGCGGAGCTCGCCGTCGACGACGTAGAAGACGTTGGTGCCGGTGCCCTCGCAGAGGTGCCCCGCCAGGTTGGCGAACACCGCCTCCGTCGCCCCGCGGCGCTTGGCCTCGGCCAGGGCGATCACGTTCTCGGCGTACGACGTCGTCTTCAGGCCCGCGAGCGCGCCGCGCTCGTTGCGTGGCCACGGCACCACGGCGACGTTCGCCGTCGGCGCGGCCGGGTCCATCGGCGCCGCCACCACGACCAGTGTCGGCGGCTCGTCGCCACGTCCGGAGCCCGAGGGGCGCCGGCCCGCCGGTGTACGTGATCCGCAGCCGCCCCAGCGGCAGCCCTCCCCCACCGAGCACGGCCTCGACACCCTTGCGCACGAGCCCCTCGTCGACCTCGGGAAGCCCCAGCCCGGCAGCCGAGCGGGCCAGCCGCTCGAGGTGGAGCGTGAGCGCGAACGGCTGGTCGTCGACCACCTTGACCGCCTCGAACACCCCGTCGCCGACCGTCAGCCCGTGGTCGCTGACCTGGATCGCCGGGGCCCCGGGATCGTCGAGAAGACTGCCGTTGACCCACGCTCGCATGCCCCGAGACTAGGCGTGGCGGGCCCGCGCCACGCCCGCCGGACCTGCAAATTGGAGGCTGCTGGGCGTTCGGCTATGGTTCTCTTCGTTCTGCCGGGCAACCGGTGGGAGCAAGCGGACGTAGCTCAGTTGGTAGAGCGCAACCTTGCCAAGGTTGAGGTCGCGAGTTCGAGCCTCGTCGTCCGCTCGGGAGTTGCCGGCCACGTGTGGGCCTCCACGGTGGGTTGGCCGAGAGGCGAGGCAACGGACTGCAAATCCGTGTACACGGGTTCAAATCCCGTACCCACCTCGACACAACCGAAGAAGATGCACCCAGCACCACCCACGGGCGATTGGCGCAGCGGTAGCGCGCTTCCTTGACACGGAAGAGGTCACTGGTTCAAACCCAGTATCGCCCACCAGCATCACCGCAGGTCAGAGGCCGGTTTCCACGCAAATGGAACCGGCCTCGTGCCATCTACGTGCCACACGGAAGCTCCCTGAGCGGACGCAGGACCGAGGTCTGGCGTGGCAGCGACCTGCGCAAACCCCGTGCGCGATTGGCGACATCGCACTGTGTGCCGACTGCGACCACAAGCGGCACCTAGATACTGTGCGCTTCCGTCACCCTTGCGCTGTCGGGTCGCTCCCCGCAGCGCGCTGGCTGAGAGAGGCCCGGCAGAACGCGGTCGGGGTGCGTGAGCGGCAGCACAAAGCCAGGCGAACTACAGACTGGCGCGGACGGCTAGCGTGGATCCCGACTGTGCGGACGACCTCCTCGCTTGAGGCATGTCGTGACCCAGCGTCACGGCAGCGCGACCTCCACGAACTCGACCACTCCTAGTTCCGGATCTTCCACGAGCCGCCGGAAGTCGGTGGTGTTGCGCGACACAGCCACCAGCAGTTGCCCGGTGCCGAGCGGAATCTGGGGGTGCGCTAGCGGTGCGTACTTCAGCAGTCCGGCATCGAAGTCGTTCGGTGCCGGGACGCCCTTGTGGGGTGTCCACGGGCCGATCGGGGAGGGCGCCGACCACGAGTAGATGAACTCGCCGAGGTCGCCGTCCCGTTTGGAGACCGCCAGGTACAGGCCGCTGCCGAGGTCGTCGACAGAAAGGGTCTGCGACACGCCACCCTCTGCACCCAGCACGGCTGCCGCACCGGACGGCTTCGGCTGCCAGCCAGAGCCGTCCCAGAACCGCCACGTCGAGCGATCCTCTGGGGATGCGAGCGGCATCCGGGCCGCGTACAACTCGCGCCCGAACACGTACTGCTCACCGGTCAGCCGAGTGCCGTAGACGTAGATCCAGCGGCCGTCGTGGAAGCTGGCGGCGCCCCAGTTGACCTGTTGCGGGTCGGGGTTGTCCTCGGTGATCCGGGTCACGCTGCGCAGCTGCGGTACGCCGCCCGCGGGGACATCGAACATCGCCATGGAGGTGCCCAGGAACGTGAAGTCGAACATCTCACCAGAGCCTCCCCGACGAATCCGCGAGCACAACACCACAAGTCGCTCGCGATCCCCGTCGGCCCAGGACAGCGCTGACATCGGCCAGTGCACCGTGTCCGCCGCGGCATCGGGGATGACGGGCCCGTCCTGAGCCGGAAGCAGCTGCGACGCGCAGTGTCCGCCGGACACGAGCATGGAGTTGGCGACGATTCCCGGTGTCCTGCCGGATCGGAGGGTATCCCCGAACACCCACACGATCCGACCGTCGCTCAGCAGTGTGCTGGCGCCGATGTCGGCCGCATCCCAGGCCGGCAGGTTCTGTGCGGCGAGGAGGGCGTTCCCCGCCTCCGCGGAGGCGACACCGACGGGGCTCTCGGGCGCGGGCGGGCACGAAGGCTCGAGCCTCGCCAGCGTCGCCGTGGTCACTGCTTGGGAGGGTGACGTTGAAGGTGTCTCGTCTTCAGGCTCGCCGGTGCAGCCCACGCCCACAATGAGTGCGAGTGCCATCAGCCACGGTCGGACTGTCCCGAGACAAGTCACACCAGCAGCGTCGCACCAAGGACGACGACCGCATAGCCTTGGGAAGAACGGGCGGCGTTCACCCCTCCGCGTGAGGTGACGCCACCGACGGGGTGACGTAGATTTTCCGCGACTGCCCTCTGCGGAGGGAAGGCGATCAGGGGGGTCTTGGGACCCGGGCCGTCCGTCTCGGTTGGTAGCGGACCGGACGGGACGGGCGGCCTAGCCTCCACCGTGGGGCCGCATAGCGTGACTTCCGTAATGGACTGAGCCTCTGCGCTGAGGCAATCAATTCAGGGACGGGCCGAAATCGGTGTGTCACGCGCGTCGGTGCCACCCCAGGGTTAGGTTCACCCATCCGGGCCAGAGACGCCTCGTGAATCACGTCCTAACATTCAAGACGGACCTCGCCTGCCGCATTGATCTGGGGGGAACTCTGCGCGAGGCGAGGTCCGCCCAGCCCCCCGACGCTTGAAGAGTGCGGGGGGCTTCAGTATCCCCGGATTCGATGGGGCTCGTGCCTCCCTGGTGGCGCCTACTAGGCGGACGCGAGCCTGGCTCCTCGCTCGTACCCCGGCGGGCGGGGAGTCCCCCTCGTGAGCAATCCGACGTACCGTTGAGGAGACCGCGCCCGGCCTTTCTCTCACGGGCCGGCCGGTCCGGGGGAACGACCATCCCCCACGACCGCCCGTCCTCCCCCACAAAGGATGGGCGGTCCCTTGTCCCGCTCTCTAGCCAATCCCAGGCCCCGGCGTACCGTCGATGAGAGCCGCGGAATTTTCCCCACCCCCTCGGAACGGCCGTGGCGTTGGGGAGGATTCCACCCCGCCGCCCACTTCTCGGCTCACGAGGGTGGGCGGTCCCCTTGGTCGCTCCTGACCCGAGCCGTACCTACCGCTTAGCGGTCGCGCCTCACCAAGGCCGCCGCGGGGTTGCACGGCAAACGGCAGACTGCGCGCAATGAGTGACAAGCTCGAGGTGTTCCACACTCCGCTTACACGGCCGAGGCCGCCCACCCCTGTCCCGAGCGGGGGTGGGCGGTCTCGCGTTGCCTGACCATTCGGACCCGGAAGGGCAGTCCAATGCGGCAGACTCCGCGGACGTGACGCAAGTACCAGCGGGTCTCCGGATTCGAGAAGCGACGCCTTGCCCTGGGGATCAACAGGTCCGCAGATTCGCGCAAGCTTCCGGCATGGCCCGGGCAACGGTCTCCAACGCCGAAGCTGGGCAAGGCGGCGCCCGCGACGCACCCTCGTGCTCGAGGCGCTGCTGGACCGGCTCGAGGTCGGCGAGGGCCCGGGTCGCAGCTCGAGCAGGCATGACTTGGACCTGGGGTTGACATGGTGGAGGTCGTGAAGCCGACGTACCGTTGAGGTACACCGCGGAACGTTCCGGCCCCCGCGGGACGGCCGCGGAGTTGGGGAGGGGCACGCTCCAACCCGCCGCCCACTTTTCGTCTTCTACAGCGAGGGTGGGCGGTCCCTTGTCGCGGCCACCACCACAGGACCGAGGCAGCCCCCGGCCCCCCGATGCTGTCTGGGGCCGCCTCGGCGAGCCTTGCCCGTCCTCGCAGTATTCCCCATGCGAGTCGGTCAGGACTGCGATCCGAGTCTCCGCCGCTGACACGCTGGCGCAACCCCTGTCTAGACAGCCCGGTTGCAGCACGTGGGCCCAGGCCCCCTGCGGAGGCGCGAGAACGAACCTGGCCGCCATTTCGCCGGGATCTAGGCAGTCAGACACGGCGCAGTGGTATCCGTCCAGGTCCTCGATCAGCGCGCCACTCACCGCGTCAGTGTGAACCCTCCTCACACGAACCGCCCACCCCGGAGCTAGCGGGGCAGTCCGTCTCTCGGGGTTGCGCCGCGCCCGCATCGCGGCAGATGCGGATGGCCGCGTAGCGTTCACGCTGTCTGGCGGCACGATTGTCGTAATTGCGGGTGGGCGATGTTTGGCGCTCGCCCGAAGGGGCAGCCGCCCACCCCCACGGCTACTCACGTCCCGAGCTTGGCTACGGGGTGCCGCTGACGCGTTGCGGGCGCAAAACCGTCGCGAATCTCGGAACTACCGCCCACCCGCATGCTCTCAATCAGCGGGTGGCGGTTTCATGCCTGATAGAGCGCCCCGCCCGTACCGATTCCTCGGACGCGCGGGGCGCTCCTGCGTGTCGTGCCCGCGTCAGTAGCTCAGTGGACCCTTCGCGACGATCCTGAGGTAGAACACCTCGGGCGGCTTGTTCTCGTCACACCCGAAGCCCTGGCCGACCACCCGGTACGTGCCGCCGCCCTGCACGTCGGCGTAGGCACCGGTGCCCTTGACCGTCTTCCAGGTGCCGCGCTCGATGAACGTGAACAGGCAGGTGACCGGGTCGAAGGACTCCGTGCCGAGCGCCCTTCTTCGGCTTGTGCTTGATGATCACGTTGCCGTCCGGGAACTCGAACCGGTCCTTGAACTCACCGATCACGACGTCGGTGCCCTGGCGTGGATCGGTCCGGTGGCCGCGATCGGCCCGCCCTCTCCTTCGGGTCGGTCTGGATCAGCACGAACCTCTGCGTTCTGCGCTGCCGTGCTGTCGGTCTCACTCGCGGACGCACTGACGGACGGCGCGCTTAGCAGCGCTGCTGCCAGCAGGACGGCGGCGAACACGCGGATGCGCGATCTGGTCACGAGTTTCCCCCTTCACTCTGCCTCGTTATAGGCACACGCCTGAGGCTCAATCACAGTACGACTGCTGGTGCTCCATGGCGAGCGGAGTGCAGGCAGTGGCGGCCTCAAAGCCAGGCTGCTCAGGGAGATAGCCTGGCTCGGTGACGAATCGTCAGCAGTTGGTTCTGGTCCTGTTCGGGATTGTGACGGCGCTGACGGTTTTGGCGCTGGCCGGGCAGAGGCGCTTCGACGGCCCCTTGCTTGTGAACTTGGGACAGGGCCACGGGCTCCACCTCGGCGATTTCAACCGTGGCATTTTGGTTGGGGGTGTGGCCGCCTCCTACGTTTGGGGCAGCACAACGACTAGTGACGGCAGACGCCGAGCGGCTGGAGGCGCGGGTCGTGCGGCCGATGCTGGACGTCGAGGATGGGAAGTGGCGGCCCCGGGAGGAGTGGCTGCCGGCTGCGAGCCTTACGCCGGTCGAGAACTAAGAGGCGCCAGGTATAACTGGCGCGTGCTACGCATGCCATCGAGCCGATGCTGGCAGCACCGAGCGCGGAGCTACCCGAGGGCGCGGCCCTGAGAGGCGGCTGCTGGTACGAGCCTAAGTTCGACGGGTTACCGGCACTGCGGACGTTGAGGTGGCCCGGCAGTGGCTCGAGGACTACGGACGGGCGGACGTCGGCGTCGAAGGCCTGGTGGTGAAGGGCCTGGCGACTCCTACCAGCCTGCCGCACGAGGGCTGGGTGAAGCACAAGCTCCGTGACACCGTGGAGGTCATCGTTGGCGCGGTCATCGGCACGCCGGAGAGTGCCGAGCGGCTGATCCTCGGTGCTTACGACTCAGCCATGGAGCTGCGCATCGTCGGCGCCACCGGGGAACTGTCAGCGCCGCAGCGCCAGGCGTTGCGTGAGCACTTGTTCAGCGCCGTCGAGCACCCCTGGCCGTCCGAGATTCCCGCGGGCCGGCTCGGGCACTGGGGCGGGGGCATGCAACTGGTGCACCCGGTGGAGCCGACATTGGTGGTTGAGGTATCCGCCGACCGAGCGTTCGACCACGGCCGGTGGCGGCACCTGACCCGGTACGTCCGTGCACGCCCTGACCTCGAAGCGGGTGACATCACGCGCGCTGTGTGACGCCGCGGCGCCCCCGGCGCGGGGCCAGCGTATGGCGGTCGGGATGCGGGAGCCGCAGCACAAACCCAGCGCTACTCCAGACCTGGTTGTGTTAGTAGCCCGCGCCCAGAGGGCGATCCAGGGCAAACTGGAATGGGTCGTTTTACGTCAAGGATGTTGTGCCGGCATGACCTCAGCGTCGCCAACGTCGTGGAAGGCATCCACACGAAGGACTGCGACTAGTTCATGCTGGTGATGGTGCCCGGCTCGATGTAGTCGATGCCGAACGTCACGGTTGCGTCGAAGTCCGGAATGGGCGTCACGGGCTCTCCCCAGTTGGCGCCGTCCTGACACTCGACGTAGCCGCTTGCCGGACGGCTCTGGTTCCGAATCAAACCGCCCGAGTACCCCGTCCTCCCCCTCTTCGATGGGCTCGCCATAGGGCATGCCCGAGTACCAGTACCAAACGGCGGACATTCCGCCGACGCTGATCGAGACGTGGCCGCGGTCGCAGTTTGCTCTCGTCCATGCCTTGATGGCGTCCGGAATCACCACTTCGACCGTAGTCAGGGCTGCTGGGCCGGAAACCGTCCCTGGTGATTCGATTGGCGCGTACCAGCCGTTCGTGGTGAGCGGGTCGGTCGCCTTGTGGTGGTAGGTCCAGGTGCGGTACTCGTCCATCGAGTCACCGGCTGGTCCGGCCTGGCCGCGGGGGCCGATGGCGCCGGCTGGGCCGGGTTGTCCTTGCGAACCCGTGAGCCCTTGCGGACCCGCGGGACCTTGCGGCCCGGTAAAATTCCGATGAGGTCCCGCTTGCTCAGGGAGCCGTTCTTGACGTCCTTGCCTGTGATCGTGCCGTCCTTGATGTCGGCCGAGGTGATGAGGCTTGCGGCAACGGCCGCGCCGCCACCGGCGAAAGCAAACGCGATGGCGACGGCCGCAATAGCCACACCAGTCTGTCGGGCAAGGGGTGCCGGCAGATTCATGAAACCTCCGAGCTTGATGGTCGTCTGGGAACGCGAGCCGAGAGTCGGACTCGTGGCGAGTCTGGCTCAAGCTAACTGAAGGGTGTTCCGGCCACGGAGGACACGTCCGTCGTCCCGAATGTGAACGTGGCGGTGAAACTCGGCATCGGGAGATAGTCGTTTACCCCTGGTCCGACGTAGCAAACGCCCGTCACGACTAGGTGCGCTGGTTGGGTACCAGTCGTTACGCCGGTCCAATTCAACCGATCCGTTGGGAGGGTGAACTCTCCTCGAGACGACAGCCCGACAACGCCCGCCAGCCTCCCGACCGCATCCCTGGCCTCCAGCGACAGCTCCGCACCGCGGCAGTTGGAGAAGTCGCCGCTCACAATGCCTGTGATGCCTTCGAGACGCGTCCGAGCCGGGATCGTCTCCGTGGATGTGACTAGGGCCTCAGCGCCAGTTCCGCTCCCTCCCGAGCCGTTCGCGGTGAAGGTGACCTGCCAGGTTCGAATGGCGTCAGGGCCTCCCTCTGTTCCGTCGACGCCCGCAGCGTCCTGGATTCCCTGCGGCCCAGCCGGCCCAGAAGGTCCAGCCGGTCCCTGCGCGCCCTTTGGGCCCGGGATGCCGGGGAGTGGTGCGGCCAGGTCCGCACCTTGATCGAGCCATCGCGGATGTCGATGCCGGTGATGGTTTTGTCCTTCACGTTCTTCCCGGTCACCGTCCCGTTAGCAATGTCTTTGCCGGTGATGAGTTGTTGAGCCACCGCGCCAGTGGCGCCGGCAACCAACAGGCAGGTCACACTGAACCCGACCGCGAGGGCGACGGGAATGCGGGAACCGTTGAACACGAATGTGAGCCTTTCGTCAGTCGTCGAGTCGTCCCCTGTGCGACTCGTCGTGCAAACCCTCACACGTATCGGCGGCGGCCGTCTGAGGTTCTCGTCAGACTCATCCGGATGGACGAGATGCCACTCAGTGGCCTTGGCCGTCAGAACTCAGTGGCCTTGGCTGTCAGAAACGGGACGACTGGCAGGGACGCGTCGTGCGGCCGGTGCTCGACGCCGAGGATGGGTAGTGGCGGCCTTCGGGGAAGAAGTGGTTGCCGGCAGAATCTCGCTGAGACGTAGGGACGAACCGCTCACGCCGCCTGCGGAGGCTCGAAGCGGATGTCGGCGACACCGGAGCGCACCATCCGAGCGTGGTAGTAGCAGAGCCAGACATCCACGCGCAGTGGCCCGTCGACCGCCAACTGCGGCAGAGGCGTGAGAACGAACCCAGCCGCCATCTCGCCCGGATCCAGGCAGTCAGACACGGCGCAGTGGTTTCCGTCCAGAGTCCTCGATCAACGCGCCACTCACCGGGTAATTGTGAACCTCTCGCACGAACCGCCCACCCCGTAGTCAGCGGGGTGGGCGGTTCGTCGTTCCCGAGACCAGCGCCCCGGCGGTCTCGGGGCCGACCGGGGCACTGGCAACGTAGGACTACCCATCACAGGCGTGGCGCATGCGTCCGACCCCAGCGCTAGGGACTCCCCGCGAGGGTGAGTCTCGTGACTCCGCGTTCGGGTACTGCAACGGACCCGGGTAGTTACAAGAACTACACCAAATCGGTGTACGCACGGTGTAGTTACGCGCTGGGCGCCCGCATCGCGGCAGACATCCCAGGTTTTTCAAAGTCAAGCAGCGGTCGTGGAGTGGTGTGCCCAGGCGGTGTGTTCGTCGTAGGTGGTGTGGGTCTTCAGGCAGCCGTGCAGGATGCCGACGAAGCGGTTCGCGAGCTGGCGTAGCGCGGCCTCGTGGCCGATCTTGCGGTCGCGGAGCTGCTGGTAGTAAGCCGTTGCTCCCGGTGATCCGCGCAGTGAGCAGAAGGCCCATTGCTGAAGGGCGTCGCCGAGTCGTCGGTTGCGGGCGTAGCGGGCCAGGACGACTTTCTTGGTGCCAGAGGCTCGGGTAACTGGTGAGGTGCCGGCGTAGTTCTTCCGCGATTTCGCGTCGGCGTAGCGGTCCGGGTCGTCGCCGAACTCTCCCAGGATCCGGGCCGCGAGGACCACACCGAGGCCGGGCAGGCTGATGTAGATCTCAGCGTCCCGGTGCCGGCCAAAATGTTCGCCCACCACCGCCCCGAGCCGGTCGATCTGTGCGTTGAGCGCGGTGATGATCGCGACCTCGCTGGCCACGACCGCGGCGTAGGCGGTCTGCAGCACCGGGGGCTGTCGTAGTTCGGGTGCACGCAGGACGTTCTGCAGCTGCTGGGCTCGGTCCTCGACGCGCCGCCGGCGCGCGCGTTTCAGCGCCGCGGATATCACCGTCAAGCTCAACCGGGCGGCCTGGTCGGGCTCTGGTGCCCGGCCCAGCAGCTCAAGGGCGTCGGGTGCGTCCAGGTCGTCAAATGCCAACAGGGCCGCGGGAAAGTACTCCCGCAGGGTGGAGCGCAGCCGGGCCACGTGACGGCTGCGGTCCCAGATCAGCGACTGGTGCGTGCGCGCGGTCAGCTTGATCGCCTCACCCAGGTCGGTGTCCTCAGCGACCGGTCGATGGTGAGCTCGGTCCAAGCGGACGATCTCGGCCAACAGGTGCGCATCAGCTGCATCGGACTTGGCTCCCGAGGTGGAGTGCCGCTCGCGGTAGCGGGCCACCGACAGAGGGTTGATCGCGAACACCTCATAGCCCGCCGCGACCAGGGCAGCGACCCAGGACCCGCGGTCGGTCTCGATGCCGACCTTCACCAAAGCAGCGGCCTCTCGGGGTCGCGATCGACCCAGTCCTCAGGCATCTGCCCAGCGACCAGCGAGTGCAGCCGGGTGACCCCCTCGAGCCCCTCGGGCAACCGCTCGCGGACCAGCACCTTCCCGTCGTCATCGACGATCTCGATGTCGTGATGGCCCTCTGCCCAGTCATCTCCCACGAACAGCATCAGCACTCCCGTCCGGGTCTGCACGGTGCAGACACCCTCGGCAGCGTGGAAGAGACAGCCAGCGATCTAATGGTCAAGTGCTCACCGCAGACCTCACGGGGCACGTCATCCCAGCAGCGGTTTCGCCTCCTCACGACCAGCAGGCGCACGGTCTGCCGCAAGACCTGCACGGGTCAGATGAGAGGAGTGCTGACCTGCCAGCCGCTACCGGAACCAAGCCTGTCAAACAGGCTCAGTAGAAGCCATTAGATGAGTGCGCAGGCATGCCGAACGCGTGATCCGTGGACGGCACAACCATCGAGCGCGGATTCGCCCCCAAAATGGAGCAGGTTCCTGCCTTCGGCGCGGTGCCCGCGCACCTTTCGGGGAGCCTCGAAATCATGGGCAGGTTCGTGATCGACGAGCGAGTCGCGGCGATCGACGAACTGATAGCCGCGGCTGACGAATTCGCCGAACGGGCTCAACTGCAGGAGACATGCCGCGACCGATCGCGACCCGGCACCGGCTCACACCATCAGCACGCCCACTCGGCCACCCTCTGGCGCCTGGCCGAACAGAGACTCCGCGCCCGGATACTCGAGTTGGAACTCAAGTCCGGGAAATGACCGCCGTCCACTCCCGACCTCTCTGGCCCTCGGCACGAGCGCGGATCGCGGCAGAAGAGGGCGTTTGACGCTGAGTCAGCAGTGCTGTGAGCTAAGTCCCCAACGCTCCTTGCCGGGGGACCGGGGCTCTCCTTCAGGTCCACAACAGGACGTTCGTGGCGGGCTTCCCGACATTCTCGCCGTGGTGCTCGTGGGCCGGCATCTAACCGAGGCCTGCCCTAAGCGCTGCGGACGCGATGGGGCGGCGCCGTGCGCGCCTATCCGTCGGTGACCCACCCCACGCGTCGGGCCAGTGCGGCGACCTCGCGGCGTGACCCGGTCTCGGTCTTGCGGAGCAGGTTCGAGACGTGCACGCTCACCGTCTTCTCGCTGATGAAGAGCGCCTCGGCGATCTCGGCGTTGGTCCGGTTCGCCACGAGGTGGGCGAGCACCTCGGTCTCCCGGGCGGTCAGCCCGGTGAAGGCGGCGGGTACGGCCTCGGCAGCGGGCAGCCGTGGCGCGACCAGCGAGATGCGGGCACTCGCGGCGAGCTCCTCGACCCTGGCCTTCAGCGGAGCCGCGCCCTGCCGGACTCGCGTAGTCGTGGACGCCGCGCAGCAGCTCTGCCGCCTCGGTGCCCGAGGCGCCGGACTCGACCAGGGCGGAGGCCAGCCGCCACGACGACACCTGCTGCTCCCAGCCGAGTGCGGCTGCGGCGCACGCCGCCACCGCCTCCCGCCAGAGGCGCACCTGGTCCTCGACTCCTTCGGCTCGCCCGACCTCGGCGGCGAACAGCGCGGCCCGGGCGGGCTGGACGGTGTCGTCGGCGCAGGAGGGCTGGAAGGCGATGCCGGGCAGCGTCGCACGCGTCTTCACCAGCCCGATCAGGGCCTCGCGATGGGCCCGTACTGCCGCCTGGTCGCGGTCGTCCGATGCTCGTTGGACCAGGTCGGCCGCGGCCCGGGCCCCGAGCACCATCAGCTCGTCGAGCACGCGCGGGTCGACGGTATTCAAGGGCAGCACGCGCTCGATGAGCTCGAACGCCCCTGCTGGGTCGTCCTGGGCCAGCAGCATCTCGGCGATCGGCGGCCCCGCCATGCACTCCGGCCGCTCCTCGATGTAGGGCATGATCTCGCGGGCTCGGGTCAGGTGACCGCGTGCCGTGTCGCTGTCGCCCCGACGCACCGCCAGCACCCCCGCGTGGAGCCGGATGTTTGCCTCGCCGTTGGCGCTGCCGGTGGCCGCCAGACCCGAGCGCACGATGCCCTCGGCGTCCACGAGCTCGCCCATGGCGAGCAGGACATCGGCCAAGATGACGCTCGGGAGCACTGTCTCCCTGAGGGACCGCACCACTCGTACATTTCGCGCGCATGCTCGTGGAGGCGGCGCAGGTCTCCCGTGGCAGCAGGAGATCACATGCCTGATGCCGTAGGCATCGCCGATGGCTTCGGGTTCGCCCGAGGCGAATGCCTGCTCCCAGCAGGCCGTCGCGTCCAGGTCGGCCTGCCGCAGGTCGGTGTCCAACACGAGGCAGGACACGGATGCCATGGGCCCGGCTGATTGCGGCGGCTGAGCCCGAGCGATCGGCGGCCGCCACCGCGTCCTCGACCACCCGACGCGCCTCCTCGTTCCGCCCGGCCCAGAACAAGGTGCTCGGCATAGACAGTCAGGGCCTCGGCGTGCTCGCGGCTGTCGGGCTCGACGCCGGGAGAGCTCCACGGCTCGCTCGATCTCGGCGAGAGGGATAGTCCGAGTCTCGCCGATGTTGAACGCGACTGTCGCCAGCCGCGCCGTCAGTCGGCTCGCCCAGAGCGGGTCGCGTTCGGCGGAGACGAGGTCGCGTGCCGCGCGGAACAGTCGGTAGCCGTCGCGGCATCCGCCCGACCCGCTCGCAGGCAACGCCCGGCGCGCTCCAGCAGCCGCGCTCGGCCCTCGTCGTCGGTGGCGTCGGCACCCACCTCCCACAGGTCGGCCGCCCGGGCCAGCAGGTCGGCGGCCTCGCGAGGCGCGCCGAGCTTCTCGGCGAGGTCGGCACCCTGGAGGAGGGCGGCGAACGCCGCAGACGCCGTCGCCGGCCCGCTCGTGGTGCGACGCGAGGTCGCCCAGCCGGCGCAGCTCGTCGACGCCCTCGGTGGAGACCGACTCCAGGTGAGCGGCCCAGGCGGCGTGCACCGGCGCCGCCTCGCCGGGCAGGTAGGTCTCGGCCAGGACCCCGGCCAGCAGCGGGTGCCGGAACCAGACGCCGTCACCGCCGAGCACGACCACCCCGGCGTCGACGGCCTCGCGGACCGACCCGGCCTGGGAGACGCCGAGCTCCGCGGCGATGGCCGCCAGCGTCCGCAGGTCGGTCGGGCGGCCGGCGATGGCCAGGATCCGGGCGATCTCTCGCGCTGGGCCTGACAGCCCCCGCCACGCGTCCAGCAGCGCCTGGCTGAGCTCGTCGGGCAGGTCGTCGGGCAGCTCGGCGGAGTCGAGGTCGCCGCGTCGCACCAGCAGTTCGCTGAAGTACGGGTTGCCCCGAGACCGTTCGTACACCTGCTCCACCAGCCGAGGCGGCGGTGGCCGGCCCAGCAGCTCGGCGATCTGGTCGCCGGTGGCGTCCTGGTCGAGGCGGGTCAGCACCAGCTCCTCGGTGCCGGGCAGCCGGCGGACGTTGCCCAGCCAGTGCTGGAACTGGTCACTGACGGCCGCCTCGTCGCGGTGGGTGGTCACCAGGGCCAGCCGTTGACGTCCGAACCCGGCCACCAGGTAGGAGAGCGCGTCCCAGGTGGCCGGATCGGCCCACTGCACGTCATCGACGACCAGCACCGTCGGGCCCCGCGCGATCACCCGGCTCAGCAGGGCGTCGACCACCATCATCAGCATCGACGGGCCGTCCGCGAGGCGAGGCGCCCAGCGACGGGCAGGATCAGCGCCGCACCCGGCACCGCCTCGATCACCGAGGCCCGCTCGGCGTCGTCCGCCTCACCCAGCCATCCCTCCAGGGCGAGCACCAGCGGGTGGTACATCGCCTCCACGGCTCCGAAGCGCAGGCTCTGCCCCCACAGCACCTGGGCTCCCTCACCCGCCACCTGCTCGCAGACGCTCCGCACCAGGATGGTCTTGCCGATCCCCGCCTCACCGTGCACCAGCACCGCCCGCGGCGAACCGTCCAGGCCGGCACGGACCACGTCGAGCAACCTGGCTCGTTCGTCCGCACGACCG
This sequence comes from uncultured Actinomycetota bacterium, assembly GCA_963758885.1. GTDB lineage: Bacteria > Actinomycetota > Actinomycetes > Propionibacteriales > Nocardioidaceae > Nocardioides. The sequence continues at coordinate 17,599 of CAVWXS010000028.1, read as the reverse complement.
GACAGCGTCGCTGCCAGGGCAGCCGGTCTCATGACATCGAGTGTGACCCCGCGCGGCCCGACTGTCTCCCCACTTCCCCTGCCGGGGGCGCCCCGGCATCTGAGGGTCCCCTCGCCGAGATCTGAGGGGTCGCTCCCGATCCGGGACCGGTGGCCTCAGAACCAACGTGGAGGCATCAGCAACCACCACCACAGGAGCACCTCATGAACACCAAGCACACCCACCAGATCCGGACCGCCACCCTCGCCACCGTCATCGCGTTCGTCGCCTTCGCCAGCACCACAGCGCCGGCGTTCGCCAGCACACCCACGGCGACGGCGAGGGAGGCGCGGGAACCAACGCATCCCGCCGTACGCCGTGCCGATCGACGGCTCTCGGCGGAATCACGTTGGCGGAGTACATCGCGAATCACCACGCCGGCGACCCCCGCACCCACACCGTGGTGTAACCCGGCCAGCCTGTCCGGAACAAGACACGGCCCCCGACATCGGTCGGGGGCCGTGTGCTGTGCTCGTCAGGCCGCCAGGTATCTGGCCCGCACTCGCCCAACGGACACGCGCACCGAGGCCCGTTTCGGTCTGTGAGGCCCACCAGCGCGCGCGCGGCAATCTGGAGTGAAGCGCGCGCTCATCGGCATGAGCGGACAGTGATGTCCGAGCGGCCAGCAAGACTCGACCCTGGACGAGCATGTCGGGGGTCGTTTCAGGCTCCGCGGATGGCGTACACGCCGCGAGAGGGCTCGGATTCACTTGGGACACCGAGGGCGGCCAGCAGGCGGGCAAAGACGATGCGCTGCTGCCGAAGCTCCACAACGGCGGGGTGCGTGCGGATTCCCTGCGAGGACTCAGCCAAGACGCCCTCCGAGTCGACGACCTCCTGCAGACGGTCCAGCAGATCAGCCAGCCGGCACACCTGCACAAGTTGCTGTCGGTCCTGTTCAGCGACTATCTCGAACTTCGCCGTGATGTGGACCCACATGGCGTTGCCGCTCTCGCCCAATCCGGCTGGCGGATCAGGGGGTGAATACGGCACCTAGCACCTCCCCAAGGGCCAACCGTTTAGGCCAGGGGGGAGTTCAGGGGGGTACGCGCGTATGCCGGAGGTGCGAGTCGTGAGGGGGTGGGCAGGGGCCCCCGCCTGGGGCGCCAGCGGGACCGTGGGGAAGGTGCCTCGCTGTCCAAGGGGCTGAACTTTGACCAGGCGGCATCCGGTCTCTGCCTGGGCGAGGACAAGCGAGCCCGCGATCGCTTGAATCGGTTCGACTGGCGCGAATGATGGTGCTCCGCCTGGTCATGCGATGGGCTCGTGGACCAGCCGGTCGATCTCCCACTCGTTCATGGAGTCCAGTTCGCTGGGCTTGGCGGGGAGGAGCTGTAAGCCAAGGGCCATGACCTCGAGGCCACCCTGCTGCTGCGCGCTCCACAGCCGCTCACCTGCCTGCTCAAGGGAAGGTCGATCATCGAGAAACGCGTTCATCGTGTCCACGTCGCCGATCTCGGTGGCGCGCTCAGCGATGGCTCTTGCAAGTACCTCATCGCCTGACCGCGTGGCCTTGGATAGCAGGGCGCCCAGCTCTCGAGAGTCAAAGATCCCGGCAACGCGATCGCCGGCATCCCGACGCGAGATCATGAGGCTCGCAGAGTCTCCACCAAGGCCAGTGACGCCGAAGACACGTTCGGCGTCGCCTTGCTCGGTTCGAGCGGCGCGCTCAGCCAAGTCGGACAGGGTTTGGTCTGCTTGCCGCCTGTAGTCCGAGTACGCGACAGCGAGCTGCTGTGTCTTGTGCTGCTCACTCCACTGGGCGTTCTCGGAGATGTTGCGGTAAGTCCGCGTGGCGGCTTCGGTGAGCTGGTGCGTCGCCTCGATGGCCACGACGCCCTTTCCAGCACGGGCGATGCGCCCGATAGCTTCCTGTCGATCCATGTCTGCTCCTTCTCGCGCCGCTCTCGCGGCTCTGTAGTGCTCCAGGTCTTCACGGCTGATCCGGTAGCGGTCACCGAGTGAGGAGGCGGGAAGCCTGTGCTCGGTGATGGCCTTCCTGATTGCCCTCGAAGTGATGCCCAGCAGTTGGGCGGCCTCGCCCGTGGTCAACCACTGGCTCGACTCTGTGGCCCGGCACCGTCTGGGTCAGGTCCAGTGAGCCCTGATCGGCATGCTCTACGACCGCAGAGAGGTTGCGTGCCTCGAGCTGATCGAGCACAGCACCGCGACGACCGGGGACGTGGCCCAGGCGTTGCGGCGGGCCACCCATGGGGGGGCGCGGTCGCCGCACACAGCGATGCCGGCGCCGGCCTGACCTTCGGACCTTCCACAAAGGCCGAACCGCGGTCGAATGTGACTCGCCAGGCCACTAGAACCCACTCCATGAGCCAGCACGTGCAACGGCCACTACGGTTTGCACGCCGATCGGGTCGGTGCCGATGTTGTCGATGGACAGGCGTGCGCCGTACTCCTTTAACGTCGCCGCAGTGCCGTGGTCGATGAACCGTCTGCCGCCGAGTCCCTATCACGCGCGCACCCGAGGGCGCCTCACTCAGAACCGCTAGGCGGCGACGGTCGCGGCTAGCGTCTTCCGGTTCGCGACGAAGATCGACGTAGACCTGTCCGCCGATCACGCGGCGGACCTCCCTACCGGGATGGGCGCAGCACGGCGTCAAGTTCGTCTAGGTCTACGCGGATGAGTCGGGGGCCCAGGCGATAACCCGTGAGCGTCCCGTCAGAAATGCGACGGCGGATGGTCTTCGTACAGACGTCCCCGTACTCGGCGGCGTTGGAGATGCTGACGAGGCGGCGACGAGAATTGTCCTTGGACACCAGAACTCAACCCTTCGGGGTTCGTTCCTCGGTGCCTATCTCGCGAGGGATCTGCTCTCAGAGCTGGGGCGAACTGTATGGACTTGCAGCCACTCTACAGGCCAGAGGCCAGAACTTGGGCCAGCATCACGTTGCGCGTCGACTCGTTGGGGATCAGCTCTGCGACCTTTTGCATGTCAACCGGCCGCGGCGCGGTTTGCGCGCAATCGCAGACCACCATCAGGTGTGAAGTCGGCTCGGTGGGCAGCCGCAGCCAGTCTTCGAGGAAGAACGCTTGGCGCTTTGACCAGTCCGGAAGGTGTGGATGCTCGGCCTGCATGTCCCGTACGTCTGCATCGCTGCGGCATTGCACGAGCAAGCCGTCTCGCAGAGCGAACACTCGCAATGGAGTGTGCTTTCGGTTCTCGCACCGCACAACTAGGCGCAGAAGCTTGCGCCGCTCGGGGCCACGTAGAGCCAGCACGCGCGACAAGGCGCCGTATGGATTCGGCCCGTTCACTCCCGGACCTCCACCAAAGCCGACAGAGCTCGGGCAATCTCCATGTCGCGCCCCTGGGCGGCGTGTTGGTAGCGCAGCGCCGCACCGGGCGTCGAGTGACCGAGGCGGCCCATCAGCTCGGCCAAGCGTTGCGCCGGTTTGAGCGGCCAGCACGGCCCCCGTGTGTCGGAGGTCATGCCATCGGAGGTCCGGGCGCCCGGCGCTTGCCTGCCGGGTAGAAGACGCGAGTGACCGATGACGGCGAAAGATGACCGCCCTGACGAGCGGGGAACAGCAAGCCGTCCTTGCCGGCCTCGGCGTGCTTGAGGATGTGCTCGCGCACAAGCGGCATGAGATGAGGTGGGATCGCGACGTCGCGATCGAGGAGTCTGTCTTGGGTCGCTTGACGATGTCCCTCGCCCGCGATTCGACAACCGCCCGACGTACGTGGACGATGCCGTCGCGTGTGTTGATGTCACCTCTGCGCAGCTCGGCAGCTCTCCGAACCGCAGGGCGCACCAAGCCGCGAGGAGGGTCATGAGTTGTAGCGCTCGGGCATGGCGGCAACGATCGTCCCTAGCTCTTCAAGTGTCGCCGGCTTGACCTTCTTTGCCCGCTTTGTGTTGCCCGCCCCGCGGATGTGGCACGGGTTTCGAGTGATCAGTTCGTCGCGTTCGGCCTGGCCGAGAATGGTCCTGAGGAGGCCGTAGGCGTGTGATCGCGTGGTGGGTCGGTCGAGTGCAGTGCCGGCGTACCAGTCGCGGATCACGTCCGGGGTGATGTGGCGGACGGGCATCGACCCAATTCGGGGAGAATGAAACGGTCGAGTACGCGGCGGTAGTGCTCGCGGCTGCGGGCCTCGAGCCTGCGACCCTCCAGCCATTTGTTCGCGTAGGTCCCCAGGGTCAGGGCATTGCGCCTAGTGCCGGTGTTTGGGTTCCACGCCTCGCGCACGATGTCGGCGCGGACGGTGGCTAGCCAAGCCTCCGCGTCGCCTTTGGTGTCGAACGTGGTCGGCGCTGAGTGAGACCGTCCATCCGGGCCGGAGTAGCGGGCCTGGATGCGCCCCGAGGGCAACGCCCGGATCGACCCGAAACGGGAACGTGCGCCCTTGCTCTTGGCCATAAATCGCCTCCCGTGCCACGAACGTGCCAGATCTAGCGTATCTGCATGTCCGGTTCTGTCCACACATGTCAGGCGTTACTGTATTACTATGTCGCAGGTCAGAGGCCATTTTTGCAGGTAGCAGCCAGTGACACACTGGAAACTGGTCACTGGTTCAAACCCAGTGTCGCCCACAAGCCGACATCGACCTGCAATCCCCAGTGACTGCCGACATCGATCGGGAAGCGTGCGTGGCGACCTAGAAGCGGAGACCTACTTCCTTGCGGACATCACGGCGACATCGTGGGTCAGGCGGCCGTCCCGGGCATGCTCTGCGGGCCGCAGTCGCACCCGTCGCCGCAACCGAGGTAGACGTGGAGGCCGTGTCCGCAGCACGCACACGACATGTCGTGGGGAACTGGTGTCCGCGAGACGTCGGACGTGATGGACAGGGCGATGCGGAAGGCGACGGGTCGGGGTGCGGTCCTGGTCATGCTGGGCTCCAAGGTTCAAGTGGTCGTTGTTGACGAACTGGGCTGGCCTTGATGACCGCAAGCTATGAGCAGACGTGGTGAGTGGGCGTCACATCATTGGGTGATCGGCGGGGTGATCGTGTGCTGTCATCGGGTGGGCCGGGTGCACTCGCACTTCTCTACGGCGACTCGCTTCGGTGCAGCCCGGTCGCTTCGAGGCGAGGAGCTTGGCCGTGCTTCCGTCTCGTGGCCGGCAGGAGGCAGCGAGCTGGTGGATAGTGGTCAGATGCCCACGACGGTGCTGGCCACCAAGTTGTTCGCGCCAGCAAGGCGTCCACAACTGGTCGCGCGGCCGCGGCTGATCGAGCGACTGGACGCCGCTCTGGAGCCCGGCCGCAAGCTGTCGCTGATATCGGCACCGGCCGGATTTGGGAAGACCACACTGATCAGCGACTGGATCGAGCGGAGCGTGCTTCGGCAGCCCTCGACGCGGGTGGCGTGGCTGTCCTTGGACGACGGCGACAACGACGTGACGCGTCTGCTGACACACGTGATTGCCGCGCTGCAGTCCATCGACGTCGATGTTGGCTCCGAGGCGCTAGATCTTCTGGGCATCGCGCCGGCGCTGGGGGTCGAGGCGGCGCTGACCGCGCTGATCAACGACGTGGCTCGGACGGCCGGGCCGAGCGTGCTCGTGCTCGACGACTACCACGTGATCGACGCAGCCTCCGTGCACGAGGCGATGACGTTCCTGCTCGACCACCTTCCACCACAGCTGCATGTGGTGATCACGAGTCGCGCGGACCCGCCGCTCCCACTTTCGCGTCTGCGGGCTCGCGACGAGCTCGTCGAGGTGCGCGCCACCGACCTACGGTTCACACCTGGCGAGGCCACGAGCTTCCTCAACCAGGTGATGGGTCTCGGGCTCTCCGCGCTCGACGTGGACGCGCTCGAGACCCGCACCGAAGGATGGATCGCGGGACTGCAGCTGGTCGCCCTGTCGCTACGCGGCCGCGCTGACGTCTCCGGGTTCATTGGCGAGTTCACCGGCAGTCACCGCCTGGTCCTGGACTACCTCGTCGACGAGGTGCTGCACCAGCAGTCCCCATCGGTCCGCGAGTTCCTGTTGCACACGGCCGTCCTCGACCGGCTCGCCGGGTCACTGTGTGACGCCGTCACCGGACGGGCAGATGGCAGCGCGATGCTCGAGAGCCTCGAGCGCGCCAACCTCTTCGTCGTTCCTCTGGACGAGTACCGCGCGTGGTTCCGCTACCACCACCTGTTCGCCGATGCCCTCCGCGCCCGCATGCTCAGCGAGGAGCCCGACCAGGTACCGGTGCTGCACCGGCGCGCCAGCGATTGGTATGAGCAGCACGGACTCATGGAAGACGCCGTGAGACACGCGCTCGCCGGTAGAGACCTTGAACGGGCGGCGCATCTGATGGAGACTGGCGCTGCCTGACCTACGCCGCAACCGGCAGGACTCGACCCTTCTGGGCTGGCTCGAGGTGCTTCCCGACGAAGTGGTTCGGCGCAGCGCCGTGCTGAGCGTGTTCCGCGGCTGGATGCTCATGGTCGCCGGCGACCTGGACGCCGTTGAAGACCGTCTGGACGACGCCGAGCGCGCGCTGGCCGGCGCCGGGAAGCCGGACGCCGACAACGAGGAGCTGCGCACCCTGCCGGCAACGGTGGCCATCTACCGCGCCTCGCTCGCGCAAGCACGCGGCGACGCATCGAGTACGGCGCGCCACGCCCAGCGAGCGCTCGACCTGGCCGGTCCGGGCGACCACTTCTCTCGGGGTGCTGCCTATGGCTTCCTTGGGCTCGCAGCCTGGGCGGACGGAGACATCGGGCCAGCCCTGCAGACGTACGCCGAGGCCGTGCGGAGCCTGCGCTTGGCCGGGAACCTCGCCGACGCACTGGGCGGCACCGTCGTCCTGGCGGACATGTGGCTCGCCGCAGGGCGTCCTCACCGGGCGCGCGGGCTCCTCACAGAGGCGTTGCACGAGGCCACGGCCAGAGATGGCGCTCCGGGCGCGCCGACGTCGCTGCCGATGGGTGACCTGCACGTGGGACTCGGCGAGCTGGCGTGCGAGCTGGGAGACCTCGCAGACGCGACCGGCCACCTGGAGACTGCGGAGGCTCTCGGGGAGCGGGCGGTGACGTCTGGGAACCGGCACCGGTGGTTCCTGGCCATGGCGAGGGTCCGGCAGGCAGAGGGCGATCCGGAGGGAGCCATCGCCTTCCTTGACGAAGCCGAGCGGCGATACCGGCGCGGCTTCTACCCCGACGTACGGCCGATTGCGGCGATGAAGGCACGCATCCGGATCCAGCAGGGCAGGCTGTCGGAGGCTGCCGCCTGGGCCGCCGAGCGTGGGCTGCCCGTAGCGACCGACCCCGGCTACCTGCACGAGTTCGAGCACCTCACCCTGGTGCGGCTGCTCATCGCACAGCACCGCGACCACGAGGACCCCGTGGCCATCCGCGAGGCGGAAGAGCTGCTGAACCGGCTGTTCGACGCTGCCCAGTCGTCCGGAAGGACGGGAAGCGTGATCGAGATCCTCATGCTGCAAGCCCTCGCGCACGACGCTCAGGGGCACCACCGGCCGGCTCAGGAGGCGCTGGAGCGAGCCCTGACCGAGTCGCCCGAAACAGATGGCTACGCCCGGCTCTTTCTCGACGAGGGCGCTCCCATGGTCCGCCTGCTCCGGGTCGCCGAGGAACGTGAGGTCACGCGGGACCGTGTCCGCCGGCTGCTCAGGCGCGTCACGCCCGATCGAGCCGCTGCGCCTTCCCGGCGGGCGGGACCGGACTCGTCGTGGTCGGCGCCTCTGAGTCAGCGCGAGCTGCAGGTGCTGCGGCTGCTCGACACCGCAATGACCGGGCCGGAGATCGCTCGGGAACTGTTCGTCTCGCACAACACCCTGCGCAGCCACACCAAGCACATCTTCACGAAGCTGGGCGTGAACAGCCGCCCTGCCGCCGTCAGCCGCGCCAAGAAGCACGGTCTGCTCTAGCACGGTTCCGCCGCGGCACTCTCACATCGCCAATCACATTGCGGGGTGATGCCGGGTCATCCCATCGCTTCCTAGGTTCCGGTCATTCCGCGGCACCTGCCGCGATGCCAGGAGCCCGGGAGAAGCGACATGTCCATCACCACCACCAGCCTCACCCGCGGTGCCGGCCTGTCCGCCGTCGTCGCAGGGCTGCTGTTCATCGTCATCCAGCTCGTCCACCCCCACGAGGACGTCGCGGCGGTCACCACCACCGCCTGGATCGTCGTCGCACTCCTCACCATGGCGATGTCGGTCCTGCTGCTCGTCGGGCTCACCGGGATGTACCTCCGTCAGGTGACGGAGACGGGACTCCCGGGTCTGGTCGGATTCCTGCTGTTCGGATCCACCTTCGTGCTCACCATCGCCGTCACCTTCGTCGAGGTGTTCGTGCTGCCTCGGCTGGCCGACCAGGCGCCCCAGTACGTCGAGGACTTCCTCGCCACCTTCACCGGCGGTGCCGTCGTCGGCGACGTCGGGTCCCTGCCGCTGGCCAGTCTGGTAGCTGCGGTCGGCTACCTGCTCGGCGGTCTGCTGTTCGGTCTCGTTCTGTACCGGGCTCGTATCCTCGCGCGCTGGGCCTCCGTATTGCTGGCCGTCGGCTCCGTCGCCACGCTCCTGGTTCCCGTCCTCCCCCATGCCCTCGACCGGCTGATCGCCTTTCCGGTCGGACTGGCTCTGGCCGGTCTCGGATACTCGCTGTGGCGCGAGCAGGCCAGCACCACACAGCAGTCCCCGTCCCGCCTTGATGATGCGCGTCGCGACCCGGCTGGTGTCGAGTGACGCCGTTCGCCGGCGCCGAGGTGCGGCAGATTCCGCTACGGCGTCGGGGGCCGGAACGTCGCTCCGCCCACGCGATCGCAGCTCCCCGATGAGCCGCCCGCGCCGCAGAGGACAGGCGCCCGGTCGCTACGAGCTCCGGGTCGACGGTCACCTCGACGACCGCTGGACCGCGTGGTTCGACGACCTGACCCTCACACGCGAGAGCGACGGGACGACCACCTTGCGTGGGCTCGTGCCCGACCAAGCGGCTCTCCACGGCCTCCTCGCCAAGGTGCGCGACCTCGGCGCCACGTTGATCTCGGTGGAGGTGATCGACACCTGAGTGAGTGCTCCACCACCCGCCCCTCGGCCGCCCTGGCCGAAGCCGTCACCCCTCAACCCGTATCGGAGAGAGCCATGTCCTACCCCATCCCATCCACGCTCCAGCGCATCGGTGCAGTAGCCGGCTGCGGAACGGCCGTCATCCTGGTCATCAACGCCGCCAAGCGCGCGGACATCATCCCGACCTCCGCCTTGACGCAACTGGTCGCTCCACTCGCCCAGATCCTGGCGCTGGCCCTCATCACCGCCCTCTACTTCGCCTTCGGACGCCGGGCAGGCACCTTCGGCCTCGTCGCCTACCTCCTCAACGCGTTCGCCCTTGCGGCGCTGGTCGGCGTCGAGTTCGTGATCAACCTCGTCTTCGCCGAGCTCCCGGACCACACCGTCGAGACACTCCGGGCCGGAACGCTGGGCATCGCACTGACCATCGCGTCCATCACGTTCCTCCTCGGAACCCTCGCCTTCGTCAGCGCGATGCTCCACAGCCGCCAGGTCCCCGCAGCGCCGCTGGTCCTCTACGCCGTCGGTGCCGTACCGGTCTCGCTACGCGCCTTCGTCCCGGACGCGGCGCTGAACCTCGGACTCCTCACGATGGCCATCGGAGCCGGCTGGCTCTCGATCTGGCTGTTCAACCGCTCCAGCAACGTCCCCACCTTGGCTACGTACGACGCCACCGAGGTGCCGCGAGTCGGGGTGAGCCACTGACCGTCATCGCTCGCTCACCCATGCCACACACCTCAAGAGACCAACGAAACAGGAGAACACCATGAGAACCCCGAACATGCGTAGATCGGTCGTGTCGGTGGCGGCGTCCATCACCGCTGTCACGACCGTGATCGGCGCATTCGCCCTGCTCGCGCCGGCCGGAGCAGCCGAACGACCTTCGCGCGCCGAGCCCTCGGCCTGCCGAGGTATGGAGCAACTCACCGTCCCTGGTGCCGAACGGCTCGAGGCCGCCTGCCTGGCAGACCTCACGACTGCCGGAACCATCAAGACCGGTCACACGGACCCCAGTGGCTTCACCGGCTTCGGCGGCCTCAGCGTCCCCGGAACCAAGACCCCTTCAGGGGTCCCAGGAATCCAGCTCGACGGCTACTTCCCGGACACCTCCACCTTCAACACCACCCATGGCTGGAACCATGACGCCCAGTTCGTGATCCGCCTCCCGCGGCACTGGAACGGAGGACTCGTCGTGGCAGGGCCCCCCAGCATCCGCCGCCAGTACGCCAGCGACGTCATCATCTCCGACTACGTACTCTCCCGGGGCTACGCCTACGCCTCGACCGACAAGGGCAACAGCGGACCCATGCTGTACACCGACGGGCAACAGCCCGGCGATGTCATCGCAGAATGGCACTCCCGCGTCACCGAGCTCACCGTCGCAGCCAAAGACGTGCTCGCCCAGCGCTACCACCGAGAGCCTCGACGCACCTACGTCGCAGGCTTCTCGGCTGCGGGCTACCTCGCCCGGTGGCAGCTGGAGAACCGGCCCGACCTCTACGACGGTGGCATCGCCTGGAGCGGCGTGCTCATGACGCCCGAACGCAACCTGCTCACCTATCTCCCCACAGCGCTGCGTCACTATCCCCAGTACGTCGCCAACGGGTCGCAGGAGGCACATCAGGCTCTCCTCGACGCAGGCTTCCCGAGCGGTTCCGAGCCCACCTGGGAGTACAGCTACCGCGCGTTCTGGGACAACTTCCAGCGGATCCTGCGCGAGGAGCTCGACCCCACCTACGACGGAGACACGCTTGCCGGCCATCCCCTCTGCGCTTCAGGGACCGTCGACTGCGACGCCGACTACGACTTGGCGTCCCGCCCGTCCGAGGTCAGGACAGGCCATCGAGAGGATCTCGCTCACGGGTCGCATCGGGAAGCCCCTGCTGCAGCTGCAGGGAACCCTCGACACCGCTGTCACTCCTCGCGACTCGCGCCTCTACGCCACCATGATCGCCAACCAGGGCCGCGGTGCGATGACTCGGCTCTACGAGGTCGAGGGCGGAAGCCACTTCGAGGATCTGTACATCTCGCACCCTGGCCTGCTGCGCCCCATGCTCCCCTGCTTCCGAGACGCCTTCGAAGCCCTCGAGCAGTGGACGCAGGACGGCACGCGACCGCCGGCCAGTCACCTCGTGCAACGCGACCCGACAGTCGATCTGGTCAACACCTGCGCGCTCTAGGAGAGTCCCGCCTGCACCAACGGCGGGCGAACAGCTGATCACCAGACGTCGTCGATCAGAGGCCGCCTTCGGAGACATCCGAAGGCGGCCTCCCGCGACCCGTCCCCGTCCCCGTAGCACCAACCTAGAGATCCGAGAGGCGAACACGTGAAGTCAACGCCGCTGGGCGACACGGACCATATCGAGGTGCGCGGCCTTCGCCGCACCTATGGCACCGGCGAGGGAGCTTTCGAGGCCGTGCGGGGCATCGATCTCGTCGTCGGGGCAGGAACCATCGTTGCCCTTCTCGGCACGAACGGGGCGGGCAAGACCTCGGCACTCGAACTGGTCGAGGGACTGGCACGGCCAACGGCCGGCAAGGTTCGGGTGCTCGGTTTGGACCCGGTCACTGACCGCGCGGAAGTACGACGAAGAACGGGCGTGCTGCTGCAGACCAGCGGGTTCCCGGCGGACCTGACCGTCGCAGAGACGCTGCGGATGTGGGCCTCGACGATGACGTCCGCGCGCCCTGTCGCCGATGCGTTGGCCGAGCTCGATCTTGCCGGCCGCGCCGACGTACGGGTGCGAAGCTTGTCCGGCGGCGAGCTCCGACGCCTCGACCTGGCTTGCACGCTGCTCGGGGATCCAGACGTCGTGCTGCTCGACGAGCCGACCACTGGGCTCGACCCCCAAAGTCGGCGCCGGGTCTGGGACCTCGTCGCAGCGTTGCGGGATCGGGGTCGGTCGGTGCTTCTCACGACCCACCACCTCGAGGAGGCCGAGGAGCTGGCCGACCGGGTAGCGATCATGCATGCCGGTCGCATCGTCCGGGAGGGGACGCCTGCCCAGCTCGGTGCCGACCAGCCCTCGACCATCCGGTTCCAGGCCAACCCTGCGCTGGTCGGGCTCGACGACCTGCCGGGCGCCGTCCGCGTTGCGACCCACAGCGGTACGACCACGGTGCACACCCATGACCTCCAGACCACCCTGCACGCTCTGCTCGGACAGGCCGTCCAGTGCGACGTGCGCCTGCCCGACCTCGAAGCCCGCAACGCGTCGCTGGAGTCGGTCTTCCTCGCGATCGCCTCGGGCGAGAACGATCCTGATGAATCCGCCAGCTCAAGGGAAGGAGCAACCAGATGACGCTGCTCGATATCTCGCCGCAACGCATCGCAGGCTTGGCGCGCGCCAACACCACCCTGCTGGCCCGTAACCGGTTGACGTTCATCTACGCCGTCGTACTGCCCTTGCTGCCACTCGGACTCCTTCTGGTCGGCGACACCAGCTCCGGAGGCCGCGGCGCGAACGCGGTCATCACTGCGTTGATGATGGCCGCGCTGTTCCCCGTCTACGCAAACTTGCTCTCACAGTTCGTGACTCGCCGCGACGAGCTCGTCCTCAAGCGGCTGCGGACCGGGGAGAGCACGGACGCCGACATCATCGTCTCTCTTGCGCTCCCCGGACTGGTCGTAGCACTGACCACCTCAGTCCTGGCCGTCCTGATCGCGGTCGTCCTCGGGCAGGACCCGCCGGTCAATCCGCTGCTGTATGCCCTGACCGTTGTCGTGACTCTGCTGCTCTTCGTAGCCCTCGCCTGCTGGACGGCTGCATGGACACGCAACGCGGAGGCTGCGCAGCTCACGAGCATGCCGGTCATCGTCCTGGTCGTTCTCGGTCAAGTCGCGACCGCCTTCCCTGAGAACGTGCGCCGTTGGACCGACCTGACGCCCGGCGCAGCCTTGACCGACCTGGTGCGCGTCAGCTGGTTCGGATTCGAAACAGGCAGCACAGACCAGACACTTGCACTCAGCGACACCTGGGCGGCCGCCGGCGAGCCGCTGCTGGTCCTCACTGCTTGGGCTGTGCTGGCAACGGTCCTCGCGAGACGCTCGATGCGATGGGAGCCTCGATCGTAGGTCGCTGTCGCCTTGTGTCCCGCGCATCGCCCACTTGGTGCGCTGGACCTCGGCGCCGTCATTGCGAGGCCGCCGTAGGGTTGCTGCATGTCTGAAGCGCATGGCCACCCCATCGCTTACACCGCGCTCCAGCCGGGCACGCCGGTGCAGACGCGCGACGGGCACCCATTCGCCACGGTCCAGGCCGTGTGGGTCGACGAGAAGGTCGCGGTGTTCGACGGCATCGTCGTCCAGACCGCTGAAGGGACACGGTTCGTCGACGCCGATCAGATCGGCTCGATCCACACCACCTACGTCCGCACGACGCTTTCCGCGGAGCAGGCCGTGAATCTTCCGCCGCCCGATGGGTCGACCCTGGTGGAGATCAAGCCGTCGAAGTCGATGGTCGACCGGATGCGCCGCATGTTCGGTCGGGGGAAGCGCTAGTACCCGCGCGCAAGGGCTTCGATCGGGCTCGCTTACTGCGGGTTCGTGGCCTTGCCGTCGAGCCACCACATGCTGGACGGATCGCGGTGACTGCCCGTCGTACCGACGTGCTTGTCGCTCACGGGCAGTTCGGTCCGTCAGCGGCCGCTGCTGCCTCTTCAGGGGTGATGCCCTGCGGAACACAGGGGACGCGCAGTCGCCCGTCCACGATGCCGAGCCGCAAGGACTCCAGCTGGTCGGCATGTTCGGTGAGATAGCCGCCGCTCGTGGCCAGCTGGAGGCCACCGTTCGCAACGTCGTACACCCGCGACCCTGCGTCGAGGCGGCCCTGCACGTAGTCGTGCACGGCGTCGTACGACGCCACGTCGAAGCGCTTGATCGTCGAGGTCAGGATGTGGTGCTTGGAGTCGCCGGTCCGCTGCCAGCCGTCGACCAGGTAGGCGTCCTCGTCCGCGCCGATCGCCCACAGGTGGCGCCCGGTCTTGGCTGAGGCTTCGATCACCGCTTGGAACGCCCCGAACTGGGCAGCACCGGCCGGCACGTAGAGGACGTCTGCGTCCACGGCAAGCATCCGGCGGGCCGCCCGCTCGGTGAGGACGGGGCGGATGAACCCCTCGTAGGAGGGAAGCCTGCTGGCGTACACCACCTCGACGCGCACGTCCGCGTCGACGGCCCGGGCACCAGCAGTGAACCCGGCCTCGAACCGCAGGAGCGAGGGAGTGTTGACGCCGCCGACGAAGCCCACCACTCCGGTCTTGCTCGTCAGAGCGGCTGCGGCACCGGCCAAGAACGCGGTCTCCTGGTCGGCAAACTCCACGCTGGTGATGTTGCTTCCTACGACCTCGTCCTGGAACAGCACGAACTGAGTGTCGGGAAAGCGGCGAGCGATCGGCCCCAGGTCGGTCTCGTTCGTGGCGACGACGATGAGCTCCTGCCCGTCCTCCGCCAGCCGGGCGATCTCCTCCTCCGCGGCCGGGATGTCGGTGAGGGACTCGACGTAGGTGAAGGGACTCTCGGCGGCCGCCCGGTCGAGGCCGTTCTCGATGAGTCTCTCGATGAAGCCCGCATCGTGGTGCGCGTAGGCAACACGCGGGGGCGCGCTGTCGCCGAACAGGACTGCCGAGGCTAGTGCGGCGATGAGCGCGGCGGTGCTCGCCAGCACGAGCCAGGCGCGCCGACGAGCCTTCTTCTGCAACCGTTGCTGTGCCTCGTCTCGCGCCCGGCGTTCCGTCGCCTGACTGACAGCCTGCTCCTCGGAGGCGTCGAGAAAGCCCACCTCCCTCCTGGTCAGCTGCAACGTGCCGTCGCGGCGCCAGCTACGCAGCTCCGCGAGCCGTCCTTCGCCCAGCAGGTACGCCGGGTCGCGATCGGCGCCCTCCCACTCGTCGACCGCGAGCTGGAGTGACGAGTGACGCCGGAGGGCGGCTCGGTGCCGCTCGACGAGCTCCCGGAGCCACACCCATTCCTCGTACAGCGACTCGTGGGCCACCTCCACGGTTGCCCGGCCGTCCGGTACCTCCCGGTCGAACGAGATCAGCCGGTGCCTGGCCAGGTCCTCGAGGACGGCCGAGACCGCGACTGGATCGACACCTTCGAGCGCGGTGAGATCAGCGACCGGCATCCGGTTCCTGGCCACCCGATCGTGGTCGCCGAGGCGGGCCAGCCGCAGCAGGAGCTGGGTGGCCACGTCCTGCTGCTCCTCGTTCCAACCCAGGCGCAGCTGCTCGGCCCGACGGGTGAGGGCTCCGCGCAGGCCGCCCACGGTCCGGTAGTCGACCGCACGCAACGGACCGCCCAAGCTCTTGTCGAACAGCTCGGTCAGTGCGTACTGGAGCAACGGAAGCAGGCCCGGCCGGTCGGCCGTGTCGGCGACCAGCTCGGCGAGCAGGGCCGGCTCGACCGTCGCGCCCGCCCGCTGGGCAGGCGAGATGACGGCTCGCTCGATCTCCTCCGGACTCATCGGCAGCACGTTGACGACTCCCTGCTCGAACAGCTCGCCGAAGGCACGGTGTCGCAGGGCTCGGTCGTAGTGATCGGCTCGCAGGCTCAGGACCACGGTCACCTGCAACGCGGGATCGGTGACCGCAGCGCAGAGCCTGTCGAGAAAGGCGCGCTGTTCCTGCTCATCCAGCAACAAGAAGCAGTCCTCGAACTGGTCGACCAGCAACAGGGCGCGCCCGGACTCCTCGACCGCTGACGGGCCAGCGACCGCATCCGGTGACAAAGGCCCGCTCGTCGAGAAGGCGCGCGCCAGGGCCGCGTCGAGGTGAGCGACTCCGCGAGCGTCGACCGTCAGCTCGACGACCGGCCAGCGCGCCGAGCCGGGTACGGCGTCCGCCCGGAGCCGCGGAAGGAGGCCGGCCGCCACGACGCTGGACTTTCCCGACCCGGACGGCCCCACCACCGCGATGAGTCGGTGACCGGCGACCAGTCGATCGAGCATCACCTCGACCAAGCGGTCACGGCCGAAGAAGTCGGGCGCGTCCTCCTCGCCGAACGGACGCAGACCCTTGAACGGGTTGCGCGCCGCGCCACTGCGGATGGGAGTCACCGGCACCAGTCCGGGCATGAGGTCGGGATCGTGGGTCAAGATGCGTTCCTGCAGTCGCTGCAGCACAGGCGACGGTTCGATCCCCAGCTCGTCGACCAGCAGGGCCCGGAACCGCGCGAAGCTACGCAGAGAGTCGGACACCCGGCCCGACCGGTACAGAGCCAGCATCACCAGCTCGCGGCCGCGCTCTCTGAAGGCGTCCAGCTGGATCGCGGACTCTGCGACCGACAACGCCCGCGCGGCATCGCCGTTCTCCAACAAGGCCGCAGCAAGGTGCTCCAGCGCCTCCAGGCGAAGCTGCCTCCATCGGTCGACATGTGGACCGGTGAGCTCTTCGAGCCCGGCATCGGTGAGTGGCTCCCCTCGCCAGACTGAGAGCGCAGCCTGGAGCGTCTCCACGGCGCTCGCGGCGTCGGTGTGGATCCGCTCGCCACCTCCGCGTAGCAACTCCTCGAACCGGTCGACGTCGACGTCGACAGCGTCGGCCTCGATGACGTAGCCGGGGCGTCGCGTCACGATGATGGGGTCTCCTCCTGCGGCGACGAATCTGCGACGCAGTTCAGAGACGTAGATCTGTAGGGAGTGACCGGCAGTGCGCGGAGGGCGGCCCTCCCAGAGCAGCTCCACGAGGCTGTCGACGCTGACGACCTGACCGCGTTGGAGGAGCAGCGCCACGAAGAGCGCTCGTTGCTTGGGAGACCCCAGGTCCACCAGGACGGAGCCCTGGTGGACCTCGAGCGGGCCCAGCACGCGGACCAGGAGCGGAGCGGACGTCGGCAGCGGGCGCTCGGACACGGCGCGGATGTCAGGCACCACCCACCTCCAACCGTCGGGCCAACAGCGCCTTCCGAGCGGAGCACAGGGTCAGATCGGACTCACCCTACGCCGCACGGCGGAGGCGGCGCGCTGATGATTGGACCAGCAGCGCCGCCGTGCTCAAGAGGACGCGTGTCCCGTGTAGACGTCCTCTACTCCCCCGTCTTCGCACGCCGCCGGGAAGTAGGTGCCGACGAGCTGGCCGGACCCACGCAACGAGGCGTAGTCGCCCGTGCCGCCGATGATGCTCCACACCCCGCGGTTGGAGGGCTCGCAGGGCAGGTACCAGGCTCGCAGCTGAAGGGTGAAGGTGCCGGACCCGTCACTGCACGTGAACACCTTGTCGAGCTCGAAGGTCAGGGTGCGTCGGCGTTCGGTGACTGCTACGCCGCCCGGTTGAGACGTCGTACCCGAAGAGCAGAGCCCCCCACCTGATGCCTGGAACGTGCCCGTTCCCGACACGAAGTCCTCCGTGGCGACGATGGAGATGCGCGTGTCGGCGTTGGCGGCCGTCGCTTGGCCCGGAGCCAAAGTGAGCGGTGCTACGGCTGCCGCTACTGCCGCCGCGACGAGCAAGGCTTTCGATGTTCTCATGAGCTGCCTCCGGTCCCTTCACGGCTCGGCGAGCCGTGTGAGGCGAACGCTCGCGCGGCACGCTCTAGAAACGCTCAAGATGTCGACTGACCCGGCGACGCACACCGTCAG
>CAVWXS010000027.1:0-137026 GCA_963758885.1 uncultured Actinomycetota bacterium | reverse complement strand
CCGGCACGACACCGAGTCACTGGAGGCGGTGTACGCCGTGGCGTGCGCGCTGATGTTCCCGCTGGACTTCGTGGTCGCCCCCATCCCCCTCGACAGGCGGCCGGCTCACGGTTCCGTTCGGCGACGGCGCGCTGTCCGCGACGGCCTGGATCGTGGGAGGCAACCCCGAACGGGTCGACCTGACGGTGGTGCCGGACATGTTGCGTCGCCTGCACGCCGTCCCACCGCCGGCCGGGCTTCCGAGGTGGACGACGATCACGCCGGCATCGCTTCCCGACGACCTGGTCGAGCTCGTGCGCCGCCCATGGGACGCCGGTCCCGACGGCGAACGGGCCCGTTCGGCGATCAGGGGCCGGCTCGACGCGATCGCCGGGTGGTCCGAGACCTACCATGCGCTCGCCGAGCTGGCCGCACGCAGGGACTGGGTCGTCACCCACGGCGAGCCCGGCGAGCACAACCTGATGGTCACCGTCGACTGGACTCTGCTGGTCGACTGGGAGACCGCCCTCCTCGCGCCGGCCGAGCGCGACTGGCGCACGCTCGTGGAGCGCGGACTTCCGGCCGACGGCCTGGATGCGGCGATGCTCGACATGTACGACGTCGAGTGGCGGCTCGACGAGATCAGCCAATACGCCGCCTGGTTCGTCGCTCCTCACACCGGCACCGCCAGCGACCAGGTCGCGATGGGTGGCCTGCTTCACCAGCTGACGCGGGCGGCGTTCCAGACGTCAGGTCGCTGAGGCCGTGGGCGCAGCGTTCGGGGAGCTGGGGCCGGGTCAGGCCGACGCGACCGCCGCGCCGGCAGTCGCCGCGGTGACCGCCGCCATCGTCGCCGCGGTGGCCGCCGCGATGGCGTCCTTGACCGCCTTGGCGGCCCACTGTCCCTCGGCGACCTCCTTGGCACGCTTCTTGACGTCGCGGTCGGTGACTCCGTCGTGCGGCACCGTCTTGTGGGCGCGGTCGACGGCGTACAGAAGGGCGACCAGGGCACCAGTCCGCGGGTCGGGTTCGTTGCCGTCGACGAGCACGGTCACGAGGGCGCGGCGTACGGCATCCTCGTGAGAGGAGTCGCGGGCAGGCCACCGCGTGCGGGGGAACAGACCCAGGACCTTGTCGTGGCGGCGTTCGAGGATGCCGCGCTCGGCCAACCGGTTGCAGAGCGTCTCGTCGAGACCCTTGCCGAGCTTCTCGACCAGACCCTGCGCGACCGCTCCTTCTCCCCACGGTCGCCCAGGCCGCCGTGAGCACCGGGTCGCGGGGCCGTGCACCCTCGACCGGCCACACCTTGGCCGACTGCCACAGCGACTTCTTCTCGACCACCTCGACCATGCCCTCGACGGCGAGCTCGACCAGGACCGCACCGCCCAGCACGATCGCGAGCTGCTCGGTCTGCCGTTTGCCCGACTCGTCGTCGAGCAGGAGGAGCAGCAGGTCCTCTGCGATGAGGGTCACAGGATCCGACACGGGCTCACCGTACGCCGCGGGACTAACCTGCTGAAGTGACCAGCAAGCCCGAGGAGACCGCGCCGTACGGCACCGGACCCGCCGCCTCTGTCCCTCCACCACCAGCGTCAAGCGGGTGCGCACCCATCACCTGCGCGAGATGAAGGAACGCGGCGAGCGTTTCTCGATGCTGACGGCCTACGAGCAGTACGCCGCGCAGACCTTCGACGAGGCGGGCATCGAGGTGCTGCTCGTCGGCGACAGCGCGAGCAACAACGTCTACGGCAACGACACCAGCCTTCCGGTCACGGTCGAGGAGCTGATCCCCCTGACCCGGGCGGTGAGCCGGTCGGTACGCCGCTCGCTGGTCGTGGGCGACCTGCCCTTCGGGTCCTACCAGCGCTCGCCCGAGCAGGCCTACGACACGGCCGTCCGGTTCATGAAGGAGGGCGGGGCCCACGCGGTGAAGCTCGAGGGCGGCCGCGAGATGGCACCGCAGATCGAGCTGATGACTCGGGGTGGCGTTCCCGTGATGGCGCACATCGGCTTCACGCCTCAAAGCGAGCACGCCCTCGGTGGCTACCGTGTCCAGGGGCGTGGCGACACCAGCCGAGGATCCTCGACGACGCCCACGCGATCGAGGAGGCCGGCGCCTTCGCGGTCGTGATGGAGATGGTGCCGGGCGACGTCGCCGGACAGGTCACCAAGGAGCTCACCATCCCGACGATCGGCATCGGCGCCGGCCCCGACTGCGACGGCCAGGTGCTGGTGTGGCAGGACGCCTTCGGCCTGCGCACCGGCAAGATGGCGAAGTTCGTCAAGCAGTACGCCGACGTGCACGGCGTCCTCCTCGAAGCCGCCCGGGCCTACGCCGACGACGTCCGCCAGGGCACTTTCCCCGGCCCCGAGCACACCTTCTGACCGGTCGCGCCCCCCCCCCCCACAGTCGTGTGGTCCGATCTGAGCGGTTCGGGGTGACGCGCGGGTAAACCCGGGCACCTCTTGCTGCGGATCGCACGGCGAGACCCTGTTGCCACGGAGGGTTCGTGGGATCTCGCCCTCCAGGATCGGGATCGGGTCGCCGTGGGTCGGGAGGGACCATGATCATCGCGCGACAGGCGGTTGTGGTCGTGCACGGCATCGGCGAGCAGGTTCCGCTCGAGACCCTTCGGTCCTTCGTGGGCACCAAGGGGCCCACCAGCACTCATGTCCGGCCTCGATCCCGGCACCGAGGCGGCGTCGCGGCCGAGGCTGCTCGGGTGTTCTCCGAGCCATCCCCGGTTCCACAGTCGTGCCGCGACCGCATCTACATGGCTAGGTGGATCCACGACCGGGAGCTGCTGCTCGACGAGGCTGCGAGCGGGATCGCGGCCGAGGACCGCTTCCCCCTGAGCTGATCGTCAACGGGGCGTCGCGCACCGATTTCTCCGAGTACTACTGGGCCCCGCGGTTTCGCGACACCTCCGTCGCACAGGTGATCGGCTGGGCGTGGACGTTGATGCGACGACGGCGATCGTCGTACCGCACGAGGCGCATCATCGGTCCGGACGGGCTGATGTGGAGCTGCCTGCGGATCCTGACCTTCGGAGTCGTGGTCGCGGTTCCTCTTCTCGCGTTGGTCGGCGTTCTCGGGTCGAAGCACAGCCTGGTGACCCTGCTCGGCGCGGTGCTGGTCGCCACGTTCCTGGGCCTGTTGAGCACCTTCCGGACGTTGGTCGCGGCGTTCGTGGCGGCAGTGGGTGGTGGTTTGCGGCGCTCGGCTGGCAAGAGGCAGCCGCCGGGCCTCCCTGGCCAGCGCCTCTGGCTTCGGCCTGGTTCTTGGCTGGCGTCGCGTCGGGTGGCCGGCACACTCGGGGACGCCGCGAGGTACCTGTCCAACCGCGCGACACGTTCGAGGAGAACGAGCTCATCCAGGCCTCGTTGATCGACCTGCTCGAGCGACTTCACGACGTCGAGGAGAACGGGGAGCCTCGCTACGAGCGGATCGTGGTCGTCGGGCACAGCCTGGGCTCCGTGATGGCCTACGACGCCGTGACCCTGATGTGGGCACGACACCACAGACAACTCCTGTTCCCGCCTCCGGCCGACGAGGGTCGTGCGCCGCCAAGGCCGTCCGAGCACTCGAGGCCGCCGGTCGACGCGTCGAGTCGTTGCGCGACGGCCCGCCGAGCGAGCTCGCGGCTGCGCAGACGGAGTACTGGAAGCGACAGCGTCTTCTGTTCTGCGTGCTGCGCCAGCGCTCCGAACGGCTCGATCGTGCTGCTCGGCCACGCGATCCAGACGCACCCGACGTGGCGACCTCAGCCGCAGCCGCTGGATCGTCAGCGATCTGATCACCGTCGGGTCACCGCTGACCTATGCAGACGCCTTTCTGGCCTCCGACGTCGCCCGGCTTGAGCGGTTCGCCGATCGCAGCCTGAGCCGATGCCCTCCCGCGCCGCAGAGAGCCAGTCGACCACCCGATTTCCCTACCGGACCTCCAACGACGTCACTGAACCCGATCACCTGGCTGCACCAGGCAGCAGGCTTCGGGCCAGTCGTGTGGACGAACCGAGACCTCGCGCACGACCTGGTCGGCGGACCGGTGGCACCACTGTTCGGGTACGGAATCGACGATGCGCGACTTACCGGCGGCGCGTCGTGGATCGGTCTGATGGCCCTGAGCTTTCCGCATCTCCTACTGGACGCCGAGTGCACGCTTGCTGAACCGGCTGGAAGCCTGGAGTCGCTGAGAGTGCTGCGGACACGGATCCGGCGTTCGCCCACGTATCTGCTGACGGCCGGCACACCGCAGACGTCCCACCTCCTGCCGGAGCTGGAGCGCCTCCTGGTTGTCAGCGACGGCCGCCAACCTTCGAAGGTGGAGGTCGAGGTCAGGCTGCGCGCCCCCATCTCGACGGCGAAGGCGCCGAGCAGCACCACACCTATCTCCCGGTCGCGGAGTGCTGGATCGTGCGACCGGAGACAGATACGGCGATCGAGCAGCTGCTCCAGCCTCAGAAGACAAACCTGATCTACAGCTACGACCCCGTAGCTGGGCCACCTGAGAGAAGGAGGGGCGATGTCCAACAAGGACAAGGACAAGGACGAGGGCAAGGACGAGGACAAGACCGAGGACAAGGACAGCCCGCGGTCTGACAAGGATCGCGAGAAGCCGAAGGCCGAAGACAAGCCCCACCGCCCGAGGCCACGTCCATACGATGACACGAACGGCGACGGCGGCCACGGACCTCTGGGCTACGGCGGCGGCAGCGAGCGGGCACACGCGAGACCTAACCGCGTCACGGCCTCGACAGGAAGGTCATCACCGCGGCGAGGAACGCCTCGGGTGCGGCGAGGTGGGCGATGTGGCCCTGCCCAGCGAGGACCTCGACGCGCGCGTCGGGCAGTGCCGCTGCCACGACATCGGGATCGGCCCGGATCTCCTCGGGACTCTCCTCACCCACCAGAAGCAGCACCGGTACGCCGATCCGCGCCGCCTGCTCTGCGTCGAACTCGTGCGTGGAGAAGGCCCGGACCTCGCGCGTGATGGATCCCGCGCCGGCCACCCTGGACGCCCACGCCGGCGACGCCGCGAGCCACTCGATCTCGTCGGGCTCGAGGTGCGCGACGTCGCGGTAGAAGGCCCGAAGCATCTCCTCTGCCTGACCCCCCGCGAGCAGGTCGTCGAGCTCGTCGAGGCGCTCCGCGTCGAAGGTGCGGTGCGCCGGATCGGGTGTCGGCCAACCCTCGTAGAGCACCAGCCGGCGCAGGTCATCGCAGTCCGTGGCCACGTCGTAGGCGACGTTGCCGCCGAACGAGTGCCCGAGCAGGTCGACCCGCTCACCGTGGGTCTGCGCCGCGGAGCGGACCACGGCCGCGATGTCCGCGCTCTCCCGGGCCAGCGAGTAGTCGGCCGAGTCACCGCTCGCGCCACGACCACGACGCTCGACGGCGTACGTCGTCACTCGCTCGTCGAGCAAGGGCCGGACCAGTCGCCACGTGGTGCATGCCGACGAGGTCCCGTGCACGAGGACGAGCGGCCGCCCGCGGCCCGACACCTCGGCCGCGATCCGGGTGCCGTCGGCGGACTCGAAGAACCGAGTCCCGTCTGCAACTGGCTGGGTCATCCCGATCTCCCTCCGGGCAGCCTCGCCTCACCAGTCTGACCCTACGAGCCCTCGCTGGTCGAGGAGGGCGACAGCGCCACCCGGTTGCGGATGAAGCCGCGCAGCGCGTCTCGGATGGCTGAATCGTAGGAAGGCGCGCAGCGCCTGTCCGAGGTCCTGCTCGACCCGCCGCTGTGAGCCGACCGTCCTACGACTGGACGATCGCGCCGGTCAGGGCGGCACGGCCCGGCGAGCTGGTGGCGAGGTATCTTGTTATCCGCTCGACTTGAGCGGGCCGTCGTCTGGCTGGATACGCCGCGTCGGCGAGGAGGAGTGAACGGCGCTCACACCGCGCTATTGGCGTCGGGTGAAGGTGGTGGAGCCGTTGGGGTGGTAGTTGGTGTTCCAGCCGGGGTCGTGGGCGCGGTGGTGGTGGAAGGGGCAGAGCAGTCGTGCCGTCGTCGAGGTCGGTCTGCCGCCTTCGGACCAGGGTACCTCGTGGTGGGCTTCGCAGAACGCGGCGGGCATGGTGCAGCCGCGGTCGGTGCATTCCTTGTCGCGGATGTTCATCGCGATGCGTTGGGCGGGGTTGAAGCACCGGGCCTCGCGGCCGAGGTCGAGGACCTCGGACTTGCCGCCCAGGACGGCGGGCAGGTCCCGGCCTGGCAGGCCAGGCGTCGGGCTTGGCCGGCGGTGATCTTCTCCCCGGTGGTGGTCTGGCGATGCCGGCGGCGGTCGAGGTCGGCGAGGAGCGTGTCGTGGTCGATGAGTGACGACCAGGGAGGTGGCCCTGCCGCCGTGGCGGGGCAGGTCGGTCGTGAGGATGCGTTCTCGAGCAGGGCGACGAACGCGATGCCCTGTTGGCGGGCCAGCGGGAGCTGGGCGAACTCGTCGGACCCGGTCGACCCGACGGGTGCCGGTCGTGTGCTGGTGGCGGCGGCGGGGTGCGGTGAAGGCGGCCAGGTAGGCGCGCAGCAGGCCGGCGGTGAGGTCGGGGATGCGGGCGTGCAGGTCGGTGGACCCGTCGCCGCGGCGGCGCAGGGTCAGCCCGGGTGGCGGCGGCGGCCCGGCGTTCCTGGTCCAGGAGCCGCTGGTACTCGGCCTCCTCGGCGATGTCGGGGGCCAGGTACTCCAGGACCCGGGACCCGAAGATCCGCAGCTCCCGGGGTCCGAGCTTGGTCGGCCTCGGTGACCATCAGGGTCTCGGCCTTGGCCAGCAGGTCCTCGCCGAGGTCCTTGGGCAGCGCCTCGAGGGCTTCGGCGATGACGCGGGCCTGGGCCAGGTTGACCGTCGCCGGCCGAGCGCGGCGGCGGTCTGGGTCCACCGCTGGTCCAGCGCCGCCGCCAGCCTCGCGTCGGCGCGGACCCGGCCGTGAGCATCACGGGTGGCGGTGGCCAGCCAGGACGCGGTCGACCGGTCGCCGGTGGCCTCGGCGACGTCGTCGGCGGCGGCCAGGACCCGCAGCTGCTCGGCCTGGGCGCGGGCGATCACCCGCGACAGCCCGACCAGCAGCTCCTGCTTCTCACCGACCGTGCGGAACTCCGGGCCGACCGCGGCCAGCTCGTCCAACCCACCCTCGATCCGGGCCAGGGGCTCGGTGTAGGTGGTGGACATGGGACAAGCCAACCATCGACCACCGACACCCGAACCCGCTCAGAACCCCTTATCCACAAGGGATTCCAGCACGGGCCACCAATTTGCGAGGTGGTTTCGAGGCTCGTCGCTGGCGCTCCTCGCACCTCAACCACCGATCACGTGGGGCTCCTCGCACCTCAACCGCCGAGCACGTGGGCGCTCCTCGCACCTCAACCAACGATGGAGCTACGGGGTCTCGTGACGGGCGTGACGGCCCTCCTCAACCAACGGGCGCGCAGGGGCTCAGTTAGCCTCCGTCCGTGAGGGCGGTCAGCTACAGCAGAGTTGGCGCGCTGCCCACGCTCGTCGAGATCGACGACCCGGTCTGCCCGCCCGACGGCGTGGTCGTGGAGGTCGCCGCGACCGGGCTGTGCCGGTCCGACTGGCACGCCTGGCGCGGGCACGAGCCGGTCGCGCTGCCCCACATACCGGGACACGAGTACGCCGGGACGGTGAGCGCCGCGGGCAGCGCCGTGACGTTGGTGGCCATCGGCGACCGCGTGACCGTGCCGTTCGTGCTCGGATGCGGGACCTGCGCGTACTGCCGGCGAGGTGACGCCCAGGTCTGTCCCGACCAGCTCCAGCCGGGCTTCACGCTGCCGGGCTCGTTCGCCGAACGGGTCGCCGTCCCACGCGCGGACGCGAACGTCGTCCGCTTGCCCGAGGCGGTGTCCTTCGCGGCAGCCGCGGCTCTGGGCTGCCGCTTCGCGACGGCGTACCGGGCGGTCGTCGCCCACGGCCTGGTCGCCGACGGGCAGTGGGTGGCGGTGCACGGCTGCGGTGGGGTGGGCCTGTCGGCGGTGATGATCGCCAAGGCGCTCGGTGCGCGCGTGGTAGCGGTCGACGTCGAGCATTCCGCCCGCGATGCCGCCCGGGCGCTCGGTGCCGACGAGGCAGTGGCAGCGCGGGAGGACCCAGACATCGCCGCCACGGTCCGCGACCTCACCGGCGGTGGGGCTCACGTCGGGATCGACGCGATCGGGCATCCGGACGTCGCCGCGGCGTCCGTCGCCTCGCTGCGCCCGCGCGGCCGGCACGTCCAGGTCGGCCTGCTCGTGGGCGACCACGCACGGACGGCGCTGCCCATGGACCTCGTCGTCGGCCGGGAGCTGGCCATCCTCGGATCGCACGGGATGCCGGCGGTCGACTACCCGGCGATGCTCGACCTGGTCGCGTCAGGCGCACTCGCCCCGGAACGCCTGGTGGCCCGGCGGATCGGGCTCGAGGACGCCGGCGCCGCGCTGGCCGCGATGGACACGCCCGGTGGGCCGGGCATGACGCTCATCGAGCCGTGAGGTCGGAACGAGTGACGTCGCGGCGTACTTTGACCCCATGACGCGACTGCTCGCTGCCGTGCTCGCCCTCGTGATCATCCCCGGGGCTGCGTTGCTCCTCTGCGAGCGAGCCGGAGTCCGCTCCCACCCAGACCGCGCAGGCGACCTCCTCGGGCCAGACCTCCGCCACTGCCGACGCCGAGCCGTCGTCGACCCCACCCTCGGAGGGCACGGGCAGCGGCTCGCAGCAGGCCGCCCCACGTCTGCGGGTCAAGCGGATCGCCACGGGGTTCGACCACCCGTGGGACGTGCAGCCGATCGGCCAGGGCCGGCTGCTCGTCACCGAGCGTCCGGGTCGGCTGTCGGTGATCGAGGGCGGCGACGTCCGCCTCCTGGACATGCCCACCGACCTGGTGTGGGCCTCGGGCGAGACCGGTCTGATGGGGTTGGCGATCGACCCCGACTTCGGCGACAACGGCCGCTTCTACACCTGCACCGGCGGCAACCCGCAGGGCACACCCGACGTCCGGATCCTGGTCTGGAGGATGAACGCCGACGCGACGCGGGCGGCGTACAAGCGCACCTTGATCTCCGGTTTCCCGGCGACGAGCGGCCGGCACGGCGGCTGCCGCCTGCTCATCCTCGACAACGGCGCGCTCCTGGTCGGCACCGGAGACGCGGCCACCGGTACCAACGCCCAGGACAAGACCTCCCTGGGCGGCAAGACGCTGATGCTCGACCGGGTGACGGGCGCACCGTGGCCGACCAACCCGTTCATCAACGCGGCCAACAAGCGGCAGCGGTACGTGCACACCTACGGCCACCGCAACGTGCAGGGCCTGGCCCAGCGCGGCGACGGCACCTTGTGGTCCGCCGAGCACGGCCCCGACCGTGACGACGAGGTGAACCTCCTCAGGAACGGCGGCAACTACGGGTGGAACCCCGTTCCCGGATACAACGAGTCGGTGCCGATGACCGACCAGTCACTGCCCGGTCCGCAGATCGAGGCGAAGTGGAGCTCGGGCTTCCCGACGATCGCCACGTCGGGGTCCTCGTTCGTCTCCGGTGACGAGTGGGGCTGGTACGACGGCACGCTCGCGGTGGCCGCCCTGAAGGCAAGTCGCGTGGTGTTCATGAAGTTCGACGCCAAGGGAACCTTCGTCGGCTCGCGCACACCGCCGGCGCTCAAGGCCTACGGCCGGCTGCGCGCGGTCACGGCGCTGCCCAACGGCAGCCTGCTGGTCACCACCGACAACGGCGGCGACGACGCCGTGCTGCGGGTGCGGCCGTCCAGCTGAGGTGGTTTCGAGGCTCGTCGCTAGCGCTCCTCGCACCTCAACCACCGATGCACTCGGTGGTTGAGGTGCGAGGGCCGCCAGGCCCGAGCCTCGAAACCACCTGACATCTGTCATGCCGGTTTCGTGACCGGCGGCCCAGGGACGACGCTGCCTACAGCGGCAGCCGTCGGAGGCATGACAACCACCACTCTCGGAGCCACCGCGCCGGCAGCGGTCGCGGCCGGCGTCCCGGCCGTCCGGCTCGCCGGCGTGACCAAGGACTTCGCCCAGGATGGACAGAGCGTGCACGCCGTCCGCGGGATCGACCTCGAGCTCGCCCAGGGCGAGGTCGTGGCGTTCCTCGGCCCCAACGGCGCCGGCAAGACCACGACCATCGACATGGTGCTCGGCCTCTCCCAGCCGACCAGCGGCGAGGTCAGCGTGCTCGGCCTCGAGCCGCGCGCGGCGATCGCCCGCGGCCTGGTCTCGGCGGTGATGCAGACCGGCGGGCTGCTCAAGGACCTCACCGTCGCGCGAGACCGTCCGCTACACCGCCAGCCTGTTCGCCGACACCGAGCCCGTCGACACGGTGCTCGCCACGCGCCGGCATCGCCGGCATCGCCGACCGCAAGGTCGGCAAGTGCTCCGGCGGCGAGCAGCAGCGGCTCCGGTTCGCGATGGCCCTGCTCCCCGACCCGGCGCTCCTGCTGCTCGACGAGCCGACGACCGGCATGGACGTCGAGGGCCGCCGCGCCTTCTGGGCCGCGATCCGCGCTGACGCCGCACGGGGGCGCACCGTGCGTCTTCGCGACCCACTACCTCGAGGAGGCCGACCAGTACGCCGACCGCATCGTGCTGGTCAGCAAGGGCCGCATCGTCGCCGACGGCACCGGCGCCCAGATCAAGGCGATGACCACCGGCCGCACCGTCCGGGCGACACCTCCCGACGCCGACGCGACGGTCCTCCACGAGCTGGCCGGACTCGGCGGCGTCGACGGCGTCGAGACCCGGGGCGAGATCGGTGATCGTGCAGGCCAAGGACAGCGACGCCGTCGCCGCTTCCTGCTCACCCGGACCGACGCCCGCGACCTCGAGATCACCGCCCACGGGCTCGAGGAGGCCTTCTTCGACCCTCACCGACGACACGAGACCAGTCAGCGACCGACGGCAGTGACCGCATGACGATCACCACCGATCGACCCGACCACGCGCCGCGTCCCGCCGCTCGGCGGCGTCAACGCGCACCGTGCTGGGGATCGAGCTGCGCCGGATGCTGCGCAACCGCCGCACGATCATCTTCACGCTGGTCTTCCCCGCCGCCCTGCTGCTGTCGTTCGGCGGCCAGGCACGGCTGGGACGACCCGGCCGGCGCTCGGCAACGTGGCGGCGTACATCCTGGTCTCGATGGGCCTGTACGGCGCCGCGCTCACCGCGGCCGCGCGGCGGCTCGATGGTCGCCCTCGAGCGGTCGCTCGGCTGGTCCCGCCAGCTGCGGCTGACGCCGCTGCACCCGGTCGCCTACATCCTGATGAAGACCGTCGTGGCGCTGTGCATGGGCGCCCTGGCGATCGCGGCGGTCAACGTCGTCGGTGTTCTGCAGGGCAAGGCGTCGATGCCGACGCACATCTGGCTCGCGTGCGCGCGTGGTGACCTTGTTCTGCACGCTCACCTTCGCCGCGCTCGGGCGTCTTCGTCGGCTACGTCGTGCCCGGCGAGAACGCGATGCAGATCCTCGGTCCCGGACTCGCGCTGCTCGTCCTTCCTCGGCGGGCGTGTTCATCCCGCTCGACCAGTACGCCGACGTCGTCCGCCACGATCGCCTACTGGACCCCGATGTACGGCGTCGCCGAGATCGCCCGCTCGCCCCTCACCCGCGAGCTGCCCTGGTACGCCGTGGTCAACGCCGTTGCCTGGTTCGCGGTCTTCGTGGCCGGCGCCGCCTGGCGGATGAGCAAGGACACGGCGCGCGTGTGACCGGCCGTGATGACGTGAGCCATGGCAGTCGATCGCGTGCGAGCAGCAGCCCTTGGGTCGCCGCGGACCGTGGTTCGCAGCGATCTGGCTGTTCTTCCTGCTCGACCCGCTCCTGGCCGGCTGGCACCACCGCGACACCGTCGCGGGCGTCGCCGGCATGGTCGCTCACCGTCGTCTTCGCCGCCGTCTACATGCGGATGTGGCGTCGTGCTGCGCCGCGACCGGGCGCAGCTGATGTCGCTGCCGCCGCCGAGGACGGCGGTGCTGCTGGCTCGGCGTCGCTGGTCGCGCTCGGGCTCGCTGATGGTCGCCTGACGCTCGGCCAGATCGGGACGGCCGCCGCCGTCTACTGCGCGGTCGCCGCGATGATGCTGTTCCCGCTTCGGCGTCGCGGTCTCGATCGTCGCTGGCGATCGCGACGCTCGCTGGTGGTCATGCTCGGCGAGGCGGTGCCCGGCTGGGACCGGTCCCTCGACCTCGCGTTCGCCACGTGTGCCGCCGGCCTCGCGGTGTTCGGGCATCTCCTCGATGATGCGGCGCAACATCGACCTGATCCGCGCGCACGAGGAGAACGCCGAGCTGCTGGTCGAGAACGAGCGGACCCGCTTCGCGCGCGACCTGCACGACATCCTCGGCCACTCGCTGACCGTCATCACCGTCAAGGCCGAGCTGGCGCGGACGGCTGATGGACGCCGATCCGGCCCGGGCCAAGGCCGAGGTCGCCGACCTCGAGCGGCTCTCGCGCGACGCACTGGCCGACGTACGTCGCGCGGTCGAGGGGTACCGCGACCTCACGCTCCCCGGCGAGCTGGCCGCGCGCCCGTGCGGCGCTGGAAGCCGCCGAGATCCGTGCCGACCTGCCGAACACCACCGACGAGGTGCCGACCGACCTGCGCGAGCTGTTCGCCTGGGCCGTCCGCGAGGGTGTCACCAACGTCGTCCGGCATTCCCACGCCACGCACGTGCCGGGTGGTCATCGGCCCCGACCGCTGTCGAGGTGACCGACGACGGCGAGGGCGCCACCGGGGACGGCCACCGGCTCAGGACTGCGCGGGCCTCCGCGAGCGTGCCGCGGCTGTCGGTGCCACGGTGGTCACCCGGTCGCTCTCTCCCGGGTTCTCCCTGTCGGTCGTGCGCCCGTGACGATCAGGCTGCTGCATCGCCGACGACCAGGCGCTGGTGCGCGGCGCCATCGCCGCGCTGCTCGGGCTCGAGCCGGACCTCGAGGTCGTCGCCGAGGTCGGCTCAGGCGACGCGGCCGTGGACGCGGCCGTCGAGCACCGCCCCGACGTCGCCCTGCTCGACGTGGAGATGCCTGGCCTCGACGGCATCGAGGCGGCCCGGCTGATCCGCGAGCGATCCCCCGGTACCCGGGTGCTGATGGTGACCACGTTCGGCAGGCCGGGGTACCTCAAGCGCGCCCTGCACCGCCGGGGCCTCGGGCTTCGTGGTCAAGGAGACTCCCGCGGCCCAGCTCGCCGACGCCGTACGCCGGGTGCACCAGGGCCTCCGCGTCGTCGACCCCGCGCTGGCGATGGACAGCCTGACCGCCGGCGACTCTCCGCTGACCACGCGCGAGACCGAGGTGCTGCAGTGCCGCACGCGACGGCGCGTCGGTGGCCGTCGATCGCCTCCGGGTGCACCTTTCGGAGGGCACCGTCCGCAACCATCTGTCCGTCCGCGATCGGCAAGACCGGCGCCGCCAACCGCGCCGAGGCCGTGCTCGTGGCCGTGGAGAACGGCTGGCTCTGAACCTTCGGTGGTTTCGAGGCTCGGCCGTGGACGGCCTCGCACCTCAACCACCGGTCGGTGGTTGAGGTGCGAGGAGCGCCAGCGACGAGCCTCGAAACCACCGAAGGAGCGTCACGCCGTCCAGCCCCGCCACAGCGCCGCCGGCGGTGATCGCGGCGAACCAGAACACCACGGCGGCGACGGCCAGCAGCGGGACCCGTCGCGGGTGAGGAGTCCACCAGCGGCACGCGGTCACGAACAGCACCAGCCAGACGAACATCAACACCGTGAGCGCCCATACCGGCGCGACCAGCCCGGAGGCGGCGTACAGGAAGAAGGCCGCGGCCATGCCGATCATGCCGACGAACGGCCACGGCGAGGCCTTCGTGCGGGTGGGAGTCACTCCTTGGCTTCGTCGTTCCAGTCGGGGTCGTTGTCCCACTCCTCGTTGCGCTCGGCCGCCTTGGCCAGGGCGCGCTCGGCCTCCTCCGACGTGGCGTAGGGGCCGAGCCGGTCGATGGGCGGACAGATGTCCTCGCCCGACTCGACGCGGTGGTGCTTGACGCAGAACCAGAACTTGCCGGAGTCCGAGTCGCTCATGCCCCAACCCTATGGCCTGATCCTTAGACTGACGCGGTGACACCGTTGGCCCCCGCCGAGATCTCCCCGCGCCGCAGCGTGCCCGCCGGCATCGCCTGGCCGGAGTACGTCGACAAGCCGTCCCCTGAGCGCTTCACCGGTTCCGAGGTCAAGGACGCCGACACCATCGAGCGGATCCGCGTTGCGGCACGGCTGGCCGCGCAGGCCCGCGAGCTGGTCGGCGCGCACGTGCAGCCCGGCGTCACCACCGACGAGCTCGACCGCGTCGGCCACGAGTTCCTCTGCGACCACGGCGCCTACCCGTCCACGCTCGGCTACCGAGGCTTCCCCAAGTCCCTGTGCACCAGCGTCAACGAGGTCATCTGCCACGGCATCCCCGACTCGCGCGTCATCGAGGACGGCGACATCGTCAACATCGACGTCACCGCGTTCATCAACGGAGTCCACGGAGACACCAACGCCACCTTCCTCGCCGGCGATGTCGACGAGGAGACGAAGGCGCTGGTCGAGCGGACCCACGAGGCCCTGATGCGTGGCATCGCCGCGGTCAAACCCGGCCGCCGCCTCAACGTCGTCGGCCGGGTGATCGAGTCCTACGCCAAGCGCTTCGGCTACGGCGTGGTCCGCGACTTCACCGGCCACGGCATCGGCACGGCGTTCCACTCAGGCCTGATCGTGCCCCACTACGACGCACCGATGTACGACGACGAGATCCAGATCGGCATGACCTTCACCATCGAACCGATGCTCAACCTCGGTACGCACGAGTGGGTGATGTGGGACGACGGCTGGACCGTCGTCACCAAGGACGGCCGCCGCAGCGCGCAGTTCGAGCACACGTTGCTCGTCACACCCACCGGCGCCGAGATCCTCACCCACCCGTAGGCGATCGATGGTCTCGAGGCTCGTCGCTGGCGCTCCTCGCACCTCGACCGACGATCGGTGGTTGAGGTGTGAGGGCCGCCAGGCCCGAGCCTCGAAACCACCCCGCGGCTAGCCCGCGACGTAGACCGCGAGGCTCTTCTTGGTGACCGTACGGCGCCCGACGACGGGCTGGTGGTAGGTGACGGCCACGTCGAGGTCGGGATGCCACTCCTCGCACGCGACGTACCAGCGGACGCGCTTCTTGCCCTTGCCCTCGGTGTCGGCGAAGGGCTCCTGGTCGTGCAGGATCTTGCCGAGCTTCTCGATGGTCATGCCACCGTGGATGCGCTTGAACTCGCCCTTGCCGACGCAGGTGCCGTCGTCGGCGGCCACGGCGGCGCCGGAGACCAGACCTGGCACCAGGCACGCCACCAGCGCCAGCGCGGCCAGCGTGGGTGCGGCTGCTCCGTCGAGCGGTCGTGAGCGGGGCATCGGTCCTCCAGGTGCGACCAGCCCGGGCTCGAGAATCAGTCTGGTGGCGTTTCTACAAAAGCAAGTTAACTAAGCATGTCGGCGGCACGTAATGGCCCACCGGAGCCATCTGGGGTGGCCCGATCGGACTATCCCCCACTAGGGCGCCTCATGTTCGTGCAATGCAGAAACATGAGTTCCCGCGACCGTTGACCCTGCACCGCCCGGTTGCGAGTCTGCGCAACGGCCTCGGCGCAGACGTGTCGCAAGCCTCGGGCGTCGGGGAACCCTCGGCCGGCGCCTCTCAGTGGGCCCGATCCGGGTCTCGAACACAGGAGAAGGAATGTCCCAGACAAGTTTGGGGAGACACCTCGGCGGCATCACAGCCGCCGTTCTCGCGGGAGCTCTGCTCACCGTGGCCCCGTTGGGAGCGCAAGCAGACGCTCTCGCCGGCGGCACGGGCGCCGGCACGGGCGGCGGGCGCCAGGACCCGCAGGCCATGGCCGGCAAGGCGGCGATGGCGCTGATCAAGAGCCGCGCGCCGCAGCTGAAGATCAGCAAGCACGACGGGTTCGTCGCCAAGACGATCCTCACCAGCGGCGCCGCCAACTACGCTCCCTACGAGCGCACCTGGCGCGGCCTGCCCGTCGTGGGCGGCGACTTCGTGGTCGTCACCGACGACGAGGGCCACGTGCTGGCCACCTCGGTCGCGCAGACCAGCAAGATCAAGCTCACCTCGACGACCCCCCGCGTGCTCAAGGGCCGCGCGACGAGCGTCGCGCGGCAGCAGGTCGACAAGGTCCGCAGCTCCGAGGCCCCGCGTCTGGTCGTGTGGCAGGGCAAGACCTCCCACCTCGCCTGGGAGACCCGGGTCAGCGGCCGCGACCACGGACACCCGTCGGTCCAGTCGGTCTACGTCGACGCCCGGTCGGGCAAGTTCCTCTCGAGCAAGGAGCACGTTGCCGAGGGCACGGGCAACGGCAACTGGGAGGGCGCCGTCACCATCCCGACGAGCGGCTCCGGTTCGTCGTTCTCGATGACCAACAGCAACGCGTCCACCATGAGGTGCCAGAACGCCTCGGGCAACGTCACGTTCACCGGAACTGACGACGTCTGGGGCAACGGCGTCGCGACGGACCGCGAGACCGGCTGCGTGGACGCCTTCTACTCGGCCGAGAAGATGCGCCAGATGATGTCGACCTGGCTGGGTCGCAACGGCATGGACGGTTCGGGCGGCTGGGTCCCGATCCGCGTCGGCCTCAACGACGTCAACGCCTACTACGACGGCACCCAGGTCCAGATCGGTCACACCCAGACCGGTGGCAAGTGGATCGGCTCCATGGACGTGGTCGCGCACGAGTTCGGCCACGGGGTCGACGACCGTACGCCGGGCGGCATCTCGGGCGGTGGCACCCAGGAGTTCGTGGGCGACACCTTCGGTGCCGCGACGGAGTGGTTCTCGAACAACCCGGCCGACGCTCCCGACTACCTCGTCGGCGAGGAGATCAACCTGGTCGGCCAGGGCCCGATCCGCAACATGTACAACCCTTCGGCGGTCGGTGACCCCAACTGCTACTCGAGCTCGATCCCGAGCACCGAGGTGCACGCCGCTGCCGGACCCGGCAACCACTGGTTCTACCTCCTGGCCGAGGGCACCAACCCGACCAACGGCCAGCCGACCAGCACGACCTGCAACGGCAGCACCCTGACCGGTGTGGGCATCCAGACCGCCCAGCGGATCATGTACAACGCGATGCTGATGAAGACCTCGTCGTCGTCGTACCTGAAGTACCGCACCTGGACGCTGACCGCGGCGAAGACCCTCGACGCGTCCTGCGGCCTCTACAACAAGGTCAAGGCCGCGTGGAACGCCGTCAGCGTGCCCGCCCAGACCGCCGACCCGACCTGTGGCACCACCGGCGGCGTGACGGTGACCAACCCGGGCAGCAAGTCCGGCACGGTCGGCACCGCGATCGCCTCCTTCACGCTGTCCGCCACTGGCGGCACCACGCCGTACACCTGGTCGGCCACCGGCCTCCCGCCGGGCGTCACCATCGGCTCGTCCACCGGAACCGTGTCGGGTACGCCGACCACGGCGGGCACCTACAACGTGACCGCCACGGCGACCGGCAGCGGTGGTAGCGGCAGCGGCAGCACGTCGTTCACCTTCACCATCGGCGGCGGTGGCGGCGGCTGCTCCGGCCAGCGGCTCGGCAACCCCGGGTTCGAGACCGGATCGGCCGCTCCGTGGTCGGCGTCTGCGGGCGTGGTCGACAACACCGCATCCCAGCCGGCCCGCTCGGGTAGCTGGAAGGCGTGGCTGGACGGCTACGGCAGCACTCACACCGACACGCTGAGCCAGTCGGTGTCGATCCCTGCGGGCTGCGGCGCGACGCTGTCGTTCTACCTGCACGTCGACTCCGCGGAGACCACGACCTCGATCGCCTACGACAAGCTGACGGTCAAGATCGGGTCGACCACGCTGGCGACGTACAGCAACCTCAACAAGGCGTCGGGCTACACGCTGCGCTCGTTCAACGTCTCGTCCTTCGCGGGCCAGACGGTGACGGTCAGCTTCACCGGTGCCGAGGACTCCTCTCTCCAGACGTCGTTCGTCATCGACGACACGGCGCTGAACCTGAGCTGAGCCTCACCCACTGACGGCGCCGGGCTCGATCGCCTCTCGGGGGGTGGTCGGGTCCGGCGTCTTGGGTCGATTCGGTGGTGCGAGGCCGCTACCCTCGACCGTGCGGAGGAGCTGGCCGGGCGACCGCGGCGTACGGCGCCAGACAGTGTTTGGCTCATGCGTCGAGGAAGGTCCGGGCTCCGCAGGGCAGGGCGGTGGGCAACACCCACCCGGGGTGACCCGCGGGAAAGTGCCACAGAGAACAGACCGCCAGCCTCGACCCGGCCACGTGCCGGGGAAGGGCAGGTAAGGGTGAAACGGTGGTGCAAGAGACCACCAGCGACCGGGGCGACCCGGCCGGCTCGGCAAACCCCGCCCGGAGCAAGGTCAAGAAGTCGGGAGTCCCGGCAGAGATGTCGGGGCGACCGGCGCACGTACGTCCGAGGGCGGCCCGCCCGAGTACGTGGGTAGACCGCAGGAGGCCGCCGGCAACGGCGGTCGTAGATGGATGGTCGCCCCCCGGCCGGCCGCAAGGCCACCGGGGACAGAACCCGGCCTACAGGCCAGCTCCTCCGCTTCAAGCCGCTGACCTGCGGAAACGTGATCAGCACACCGCTGTAGTCCCCATTTGGTCCCCAAGAATGTGGTCACTTAGTCCTCCGCCTCTGGGACCAACGCGAAGACCCTCGAGGGAGACTTCTCGATGCTCTCGACGGAGGCCTCGTGATTGTCGTGATGGTGAAGATCACGATGAACGCGATGATGAAGAACTCGCAGTAGAAGTACTCGAAGTACTCGAAGTACTCGTCGACCGACTTGAATCAGACTCAGGGGCCCAACGTGCCGACGGGGGCCACTACGACTCCGTCGTCGCGGCGGTGGGCCAGGCCGGTGGTTGTGATGACCCCGAGAAAGGATGGTTCGCCGGCCTTGTTGCGGTTGGTGTCGACCTTGTTCGGAATCGCTTGAGGAATCGGCGGCCTTGTCAACGTCGGCGGGGTTCATCTTCACCTGGAAGGCTCCCCAGCGTCCGTCTCCCAGGACGACCACAACGTCCACCTCGTGGTCGCTGACGTCGCGCCATCTGTGAAGGGATCCGCCGAGTGGTTGGGCGTACACGCGAAGGTCACGAACCACGAGCGCCTCGAAGTGGTACCCGGCGGCGTTCAGGTCGGTAAGGAGTTGGTTGGGTCCGACCTGCAGTGCGGAGACTCCGATCGAGGGATCGACCATGTAACGGGCTGCTGTCGCGCGCAGGGGCGTGGTGCTGCGCATGTGCGGCGCCCATGATGGGACGTTCTCCGTCAGCATCAGCCGGTCCAGTGCCGACAGGTAGCCGTAGACGGTCTCTGTGAGATCGGACCTCGCTCGCCCCCGACGTCGGCGGCCATCGCCCTCACGCTCAGTTCGGTTCCGACGCCTCGACCTAGTGAGGTGAGCAGTCGCCGCATGTTGGCCGGGTCGCGTTTGGAGCCGAGGTTCGGGACGTCCACCTCGACGATCTGGGTGATGTAGGCGGTGACGAAATCCCGGGCGTCCGGCATCTCGGCATCCAGCAGCGCGGGCCAGCCGCCGATGACGATGCGGTCAACCAGGTCCGGGACGGTAAGGCCAGGGTCCGGGGCCGGGGTGATGTCACCGTCGAAGAGACGCTTTAGCGAGACCTCACCGGTTGAGTGTCCGGTTTCAACCAGGCTCATCGGGCGCATCCGCAGGGTGGCGATCCGTCCGGCGCCGGAGTGCCGGTGCACGTCGTCGTTCGGGGTGGCCGATCCGGTGAGAAGGAACTGGCCTCGAGCTGGGGAGCGGTCGTCGACCTCGCGCCGGACGAGATTCCAGATGTCAGGGGTGACCTGCCACTCGTCAAACAGGATCGGGGCATCGCCGCGAAACAAGATCTCTGGTGCAGCCGAGACAGCGGTGCGAGCGCTCGGGTCAACGTCGAGCCGGTGAACGGTGTTGGCCAGCCGGGCGGCCGTGGCCGTCTTTCCACAGGCGCGAGCGCCCTGACCGCGCGACTGGACACATCTCAACTCCGCTACTGGACACATCGAAGGACCATCGTGGACACGCCCACCCGCACAGACCCTGCGATTCGCACACGGTCACGCCGCGGCGCGGGCGTGCTTGAACGGCCGTCTAGTCCCCACCTAGTCCCCAAGGAGTTGAGGAATTGTCAATGCCGGCCAACACAACCGATCACGTTTCCGCAGGTCAGACCACTTATTCCTCACCAGCCAACAGCCGCCAACCACGCGGGAACGCTCCCCGGCCTACAGGCCAGCTCCTCCGCTTCATGCTGCTGACGTGCGGAAACCCGAGCCAGTCCACCACGGAATCCGTCGGGCTGTCCCCAGCCGTCTGCCCAAGGACGGAGTCGACGGCTAGGACGGCAACAAGGGAGTCGACTGAGGGTAGGCAAACCGTCGAGTAACGCTCATGCAATCACTCGACTGATGAGTATGCATTCACTCGATCTTTGGGCATGCAATCGCTAGGCGCGCGTCAGGCACCGGTCACTTGATCAGGCTGACGCCGATCGGGCCGATGATCGCGCCGACGACGAGTGCCACGACCGCCATCAGCCACTGGCGCCGGAGCAGGAAGTAGATCCCGGCGACGATCAGGACTATGGACACCATCCAGAGGAAAAAGTCCACCGGTTGTCCCTCCTCACGAGGTGGCTCCAAGCCCGAGCCCGGACACGCTGCGGGGGCCCCACGGCGTCGACCACCAATCAACCAGACGCGGGGCGCCGGTGATAGTCCCCACGCGGGGCTTGCCCCGGACGCGTCTGTACGGCTGCCCTGACCCGGATCAGGGCAGGGCCGCGGCGAGGTCAGGCCTGCTCGGGCGTCGTACTGGTGTCGTCGAATCGCCGGCGATCCCGGAACTGCCGTACCTCCTGCGGCCAACCACACGCGACCGCGATCTTCCCCGCCCACAGCCGCGCCGCAGCCTCGTCGGGCACGTCGACGACGGCGAAGCCGCCGAAGTGCTCCTTGGACTCGACGAACGGGCCGTCGGTGAACACCGGCTTGCCGCTCAACGGGTCCACGCTGAACACGGGGGCCGCATCGTCCAGTCCGCCGGTGAAGACGAAGACCTCGGCGGCCTTCATCTCTGCCACCAACGCACTGACGACCTTGGCCTTCTCGCGCAGCTCCTCGTCCGTGTGGTCGGGCACCCACTCGTCGTTGAAGGCGATGAGGTACTCGGTCATGTCTCCTCCTTCGATCAGGCAGTCGGGTCGTCCATGAGCTCGAACACCTGTTGCGCACACCGGCAGGCGACGGCGATCTTGGCCGCCCACTCGAGTGCCTCCTCGCGTGAGCCCACGTCGACGATCGCGAACCCGCCGATGTGCTCCTTGCTCTCCGGGTAGGGGCCGTCCGTGACCGTTCCGTCGGTCGCCACGATGCTCGGCACCTGGTGTTCCAGCCCGCCGCCGAACACCCACACGTCTTTGTCCTTGGCCGCCTGGACCACCTCGCCGGCAGCCTTGGCTACGTCGGGAAGGTCCTCCTCGGGGAAGTCCATGTCGCCGTCATCGAACGAGATCAGGTACTTCGTCATCGCGTGACTCCTTGTCCGGGCGGCCTCCACCGGTCGCCCCCTCACCTGTTCTACGAACGCCTCGCTCCGGATCCGACAGGTTTGCCGGCAGATATTCTCACGCGACTTCGGTCAGCAGCGATGAGTCTCGCGGTGGTCCCAGGTCTGTACGCCGCACGCTCCATCGCACTCGAACCGGGAGGCATCTTGAGACTTCTGCTCACGTCCGCGGGCGTCAAGAACGCGAGCATCCACGACGCGCTGGTCGACCTGCTGGACAAGCCGATCGCCGACTCCAGCGCCCTCTGCATCCCCACGGCGATGTACGGGCACCCCAACGTCGGTCCAGGAGAGGGCGTCTGGCGGTTCATCAGCGGGAACTCCGAGCTTCCCATGGTCGACCTGGGGTGGAAGTCCGTGGGAGTCCTGGAGCTCACGGCACTCCCGAGCATCGACGAGGAGCGCTGGGTCCCCCTGGTGCGCGAGGCCGACGTCCTGCTGGTCTCGGGCGGCGATGCCCTGTACCTGTGCCACTGGATGCGGGAGTCCGGGCTGGCCGATCTCCTGCCTTCGCTGAGCGAGACGGTCTGGGTCGGGCTGAGCGCCGGGAGCATGGTGATGACTCCCCGTGTCGGGGAGGACTTCATCGGGTGGAAACCACCCAGCGGTGATGACACCACGCTGGGGGTCGTCGACTTCTCGATCTGTCCGCACGTCAACGGCGACGACAAGCCGGGCAACACCATGGCCGAAGCAGAGAGCTGGGCTGCCACCATCGAGGGTCCGGCGTACGCCGTCGACGACGAGACCGCCTTCAAGGTCACCGACGGCACCGTCGAGGTCGTCTCCGAGGGGAACTGGAAGCTGTTCTCGTAGGCGCGCGTGGCGCCGCACTGTGGTCTCGCACAGCGAACCGCCCACCCGGTGTGCGGCCGGATGGGCGGTTGTGCCGAGATGTCGAGCCGACGGATGCACGCCGTCGTCACGGGTGGCTCTTCCCCCGGTAGAGCCGCGTCCTGAGATTAGCGCTGGTGAGGGGTAGTGCTATACACCCTTATGGACGAAATGCATTCGCCCCAGTGCTCCTCGCCCGCAGGGGGGTGCGAGCGAGGAGCGGGGCCCTGAACGACGCTGCGGGACTTGGCTTGGCTCGGCTGGACACGCCAAGTCAATGAGAGGTTGTGGTCGACGTACACCCAACTTCACCCGCTCACGTCTTCTCTCGTGCTTGCTCAACGAGAGAGGCCTGTTCGCACGGGGTCCTGGTGCCGTAGTCCCAGAGGAACACATCCGGCTCGCAGACGCCACGCCGTCTCGCCAGGCGGTCGTCCGATCGGCGAATGCCCACCTGACAGTTACAGCCGCTTGGCCAACCCTGGCGGAAGGGGCTTCTCGCAGTCCTTCCGGCCGTCCGCGCGGCAGGCGCTGTAGGCCTTCATCCCGGCGGCGTGCTCACGGGTCAGGCGAGTCATCAGCGCTTCTCGCTGGGCGGGGGTGAGGCGCTTCCAGGCATCGAGACCATGCTTGGCGTGCTTGCCCTTGGCCGCCGAGTGCGCCCAGGGAGGTGGCCCGCCGCGCTCCGCGGCGGGGTCAGCGTCCTGGTCGTCGTCAGTTGACGACTCGTCGGCCTCGGCGACGTCGCCGGGATCAGCGGCAGCCACCGCAGCTTGCCCGTCCTGCCCGCCTGAGTCGTGCCAGAAGGCGCCGATCACGGGAACTGCGAGCGCGGCGACGGCGAGCAGGCTCGCAGCCACGAACGCGGACACCTTCCTCACGCCTCAACCATGCGACCTGCACGGGCTGGCGGCAATGCGATGGCGACAACCTTTACCTGCCGATCGATGTGGCCACCGACCGGAGACGGGCCTGTCTAGTCCTCGCACGCCCTTCCTCGCGCACGGACTCGACGTCCGCGGGGCGTGCGACCCAGGAGCGGTCAGGGCCGTCCAGGGAGGACGAGGTCGGTGTCGGCGCTGAGTCCGGTCCTGCCGGTGTCCACGAACTCCGGGTAGGGGACCTCGAGGCTGATCTCCGGGGTCACCGTGACCGTGGTGTCGGGATCGACCGTGACGACGGCGTACGTCGCGTCCCCGCCGTCGGGCTGGACGCTGAGGATCGCGAACCGGGCCGGGCTCTTGACGGACCCGGGGTCGGGCACGGTCGTCACGTGCCCGCCGCTGCTGCCGCCGGTGAACTCGATGGCCGCTGTGCTGGACGATGACGTGCTGGACGATGCGGTCCCGGACGTGACGGGGACCTCCTGCGGGCCGACGAACTGGAACGACCGGCCGTCCAGCACCGCCACCTCCTGGCAGCCGGCCTCGGCGACCCGCCGCCCCAGCAGGTGGTCGTGCAGGATCACCAGGTCGGGCTGCTCGGCGCAGGCCTCCTCGATCGTGTCGGCGACGAACTGGTCGACGTCCACATCGGGGTCGCGAAGAACCGAGCCCGTGCCGAAGCCGCCCACCGTGCTGATGCGCGGGTCGGCCGCCACGAGCAGGCTCACACCGTCGGCATCGGCGGTCTCGCCGTCAGCGACGTGCCAGCCACGCGCCCTGGCCGCGTCGACGACCACCTCGGTGTCGTGCAGCCCGGGGGCGAAGTAGACCGGACGATGGTCGGAGTAGTAGTCGACGGTGTCGATGATGTAGGTCTCGATGTCGAGGCCGGCGAAGGTCAGGTCGCCAGTGAGGGCAAGGAAGCTCGCGTCGACGAGGTCCGCCGCGAGGCCTACCTGCCGCGCCATCCCGTTCACGTCCTCGAAGTCCTCCGCGAGCACCAGGACGACCTCGTCGCCGGACTGTCGCAGGGACGGGCGCTGCGCGATCGCCCGCTCCAGGTTGTCGGCAACGGTGTCGTAGAACGTGGACCGGGGACGCAGGATCGACAGGAACGGCAGCACCTCCGCCGCCAGTCCGTTGACCTCGGTCCCCTCCAGCGAGGTACCCGCGAAGACCGGGCTGCTGATGACCGTGTGGTGGTCGTCGTGCAGGAGGACCCGGACACCGACGACGTCCACCGCCACCAGGGCGGCCGTGCCGACCACGGCCAGCACTCCGCGCAGCCGGCGGTTGTGACGGCGTACGAGATCTGCCTGGTCGGGTGGGTAGCCCCGCAGCCGGCGACGGCGGTAGGCCAGTCCCGACCACACCCCGACGACCACCACGGCTCCCGCGAGGAAGCCGGCTCCGCTCCAGAACAAGACGTGCCGGCGTGCGGCTTCCTGGAGACGGCCGATCTGCGGCGTCGGGTCTTCCCACAGCGCCGTCAGGTAGGCGCGGGTGCGCTTGTCGCTGGGGATCAGCCGGTTCCAGTCGGCGTCGACGTCCACCCCGATGTTCTTGCCGATCAGCTCGACGTGGGCGTGGTCGCGGCGGACGAGCGCACCGTCCAGCAGACGGCTGGTGTCCTGTCCCAGCACGGGTTTCACCGACACCGTCTGGCCGGCGACCTCGATGTGCGCCGGCGGTGCGTACGCCACCGCCACCAGTGCGCACGCGAAGGGAAAGGCCGCCACGAGCGCGATCATCACGACGCGCAGCGCGAGCTTCGCGCCGGGGATCGCGGGGGTGCGCATGTGTCTCGAGGGTACGCCGCGAGGCCTGCGGCTACCTCGAAACTGCCGGGTTCGCGAGAGCCTTGCCTCGGAGGATCGTGACCGCACTGCCGAGCAACCACACGGGCAACCCCACCACGAGCACGG
This sequence comes from uncultured Actinomycetota bacterium, assembly GCA_963758885.1. Lineage (GTDB taxonomy): Bacteria > Actinomycetota > Actinomycetes > Propionibacteriales > Nocardioidaceae > Nocardioides. The sequence continues at coordinate 111,784 of CAVWXS010000027.1, read as the reverse complement.
CGACGTAGCCGAGCCACGCCAGGTCGGGAAGCTCCACGCCTGCCGGCCCGAGCACAGCCCCGATCAGCACCAAGGCCGGCAGGAAACCGAGTCCTGCCAGCCACCGCGGCAGCCCACCCCGGCGCCAGGCGATCGCCGACGTCGTCACGATCCAGACGACCAGACAGGTGGCGCCGCCCAAGAGTCCGGCTTGGGTCCCTGCCATCTGCACGACCAGGTAGGCGGACTCGCCCCACTCCTCCCGCATCCCCTCGATGTGGTCGATCGGCCCGGGCGAGGACAGCCGCAGCGCGCCCGTGAACACCCACAGGCCGCCCGCTACCGATCCCAGTGCCGCCGTGAACGGCACCCGCACCGGCATCGAGGTCGCCGCGGCGATGAGCCCCAGGGCGGCCAGCACGAAGCACGCACCCGAGAGCGCGTACGCCGTCCCGTGCTCCTGCAGGTAGACCAGCGACTGCGCCGGGTTGTCACCATCGGTGCCGTCGGGCCGGGTGAGCACCTCGAACAGGAAGGCCGCCGGCGTCGCGACGGCGACCACGACCAGCCCGAGCGCAGCTGTGCCCCGTTCGTCCACGCGCGGAACGTAGCAGCGGGGCTGGGGATCAGCGATGGTCGTGGTCGAGGCTGCGCATCCGCAGGTCACGAGCCGGGTCGGCCGGAGCGCAGCACGACATGCCGCGAGTACGGTCGCCCAAGGCCAGCGCCAGGCCGACGACAAGCACCAGGAATCCTAGCGTCACCAGGACCAACACGGGCGGCTCCACTCGACTCGGGGCGGCAAGTACCTGACAGTGTGGCCAATCCTGGGCCGGTGCGCCAGCACCCCGCCGATCACCCCGCCGGTCGCAGGCGCCACCACCGGTGGCCGTAGGCCTCCAGGTCGACGCGAGCCGTGTCCTTCGGTCGAGATCCACGCACAGCCCCGAGTGCACGTCCTCGAGCTGCCGCGACCCGCCGTCACCGTCGGGCACGGCGACGTCGACCGTCGCCGGGTGCGGCGAGAAGTTGTGGGCGGCCACGATCGTCGAGCCGCGCCACGTGCACGCATGGACCAGGACGCTGCGTTCGGGCTGCTTGAGCTCGGCGAACTCACCCCAGCCGAGCTCGGGGCACTCCCGGTAGGACTGGATGAGGCGCTGCATGAACGTCCACAGCGAGTCGGGGTCGCGCTTCTGGTCGCGGACGTTGACGTGGTCGGGCCCGTACCCGTCGGGCACCATCCTCTGGATCAGCCGGCGGGGCGTGGCGGAGGAGAAGCCGCCGGTGGGGCCCGGCGCCCACTGCATCGGCGAACGCACGGCCATCCGGCCAGGGGCGTCGAGGTCCTCCCCCATGCCGATCTCCTCGCCGTAGTAGAGGGTCGGCGTCCCGGGCAGCGAGAAGAGCAGGCTGTAGACCATCCGCACCCGACGGGGGTCTCCGTCGAGCATGGGCGGCAGCCGGCGCTTGAGGCCGCGGTCGTACACCTGCATCGCCGGATCCGGTCCGAGGGCCGCGAAGACCTCGGCACGTTCCTTGTCGGACAGCTTGTCCAGCGTCAGCTCGTCGTGGTTGCGCACGAACGTCGCCCACTGGCAGGCCTGCGGGATCGCCGGCCGGCCACGCAGGGCCTTGGCCAGCGGACGGGCGTCCCCACGCGCCAACGAGAGATACATCCCCTGCATGGTGATGAAGTCGAACTGCATCTGCAGCTCGTCGCCCGCGCCGCCACCGAAGTAGCGCTTCTGCTCCGCACGCGGCAGGTTCACCTCGCCCAGCAGTACGGCGTCCCCGCGGCGTCGGCCCAGGAAGCCGCGGAGGTCCTTGAGGAACGCGTGCGGGTCTCCGGGGACGTGGTCCGCCTGCGTCTCGACGTCCTCCACGAGGAACGGCACCGCGTCCACGCGGAACCCGTCGAGCCCGACCTGGAGCCACAACCCGATCGACTTGGCGATCTCGTTGCGCACCTCGGGGTTGGCGAAGTTGAGATCGGGCTGGTGGGAGTAGAAGTGGTGCAGGTACCACTCGCCCGTGAGGTCGTCCTTCTTCCAGATGCTGTCCTCCTGGTCGGGGAAGACCACCTTGTCGGAGGTGTCCGGCGGCGGGTCCGCACGCCAGACGTAGAAGTCGCGATAGCGGTTGGTCGTGCTCCGCCGCGCGGCCTTGAACCACGGATGCCGGTCCGAGGTGTGGTTGACGACAAGGTCGGCGATCACCCTGATGCCGCGGTCGTGTGCGGTGCGCACGAGCTCGACGAGGTCGCCGAGGGTGCCGAGCCGCTGGTCGACGCCGAACAGGTCGGTGACGTCGTACCCGTCGTCCCGGTCGGGCGTCGGGTAGAACGGCATCAGCCACAGGCACGTGATGCCCAGCTCGGCGAGGTAGTCGATCCGGCTGGTCAGGCCCGCGATGTCGCCGATGCCGTCGCCGTCGGAGTCCTGGTAGGTCTCGACGTCGACGCAGTAGACGACGGCCTTCTTCCACCACAGGTCGCTGGTGTCCGCCATATCGCTGGTCATCTCATTGGTCAGCTCGCTCATCACGCCGCCTTCGCCAGCTGGGGCAGGACGTGCTCGCCGAAGGCGTCCAGGAACCCCGCCTGGTCCTGCCCGACGTGATGGAGGTAGACGTCGTCGAAACCGAGATCGGCGTACTCGCCCAGCCAGTCGCGATGCTGCCCGAGGTCGGCCGACACGCGGACCGGGACCCGCACCGCTTCCTCGGGCACCTGCGCGGCCATCGTGTCGAACGCCTCGACCGTGGCCGTGTCCCACGGGACCGGAGGGCCGAAGACGTTGGCCGCCCACTGGTCGTGGGCGAGATGGAGCGCCTCCTGCTCGGTGGGCGCCCACGACAGGTGCACCTGTACGGCGAGCCGGCCGCGCCCGCCCGCGTCACGGTAGGCCGCCACGACGTCACGCAGCACCTCCGCCGGCTGGTTGACCGTCACCAGCCCGTCCGCCCAGGCGGCGACGCGCGCCGCGCTGGCCACGGAGACGGCCGGCCCCACCAGCAGCGGCACCGGATCGGCTCGCTCCCAGACCTTGGCACCCTCGACCCGCACGAGCCCGTCGCGGCTCACGGTCTCTCCGGCCAGCAACGCCCGGATGACCTCGACACACTCCTCGAGGCGTCGCGTCCGGACCTCCTTGTCCGGCCACGCCCCGCCCGTGATGTGCTCGTTGGAGGCCTCGCCGCTGCCCAGCGCCACCCAGAAGCGGCCGGGGAACATCACGCCCAGGGTGGCGATCTTCTGGGCCGCCACCGCCGGGTGGTAGCGCTGACCGGGAGCGCTCACACAGCCGAAGGACAGCGAGGTGGTGGCCAGCGCGGCCCCGAGCCAGGACCACGCGTACCCGCTGTGGCCCTGCGCCGTCGTCCATGGCGAGAAGTGGTCGGAGCACATGGCCATCTCGAAGCCCGACTGCTCCGCCCTCTGGACGTCCGCGAGCAGCTGGCGCGGGTCGATCTGCTCGTGCGAGGCGTGGAAGCCGAAGCGGGTCATCGCCTCAGCCAACCGGTGCCGGCGCGGCGCGACCACACCCCGGAGTGTCCACGTGGGCACGTGAGCGCTTCGTGGTTTCGAGGCTCGGGCCTAGCGGCCCTCACACCTCAACCACCGAGTGTTCGGTGGTTGAGGTGCGAGGAGCCAGCGACGAGCCCGCTCTGTCCTGAGGTGCGAGCTTGCGAGCCTCGAAGGGACGAGCCTCGAAACCACCATGACGGCTCGGAGGTTTCGAGGCTCGGGCCCTGGCGGCCTGGCTCTGGCGGCCCTCACACCTCAACCACCGAAGGTGGAGGCGAGGTGCCTGCCTCAGATGTGTCGTGACGTGTTCCTGTTCGTCAGCGTCGACGCGAGCACGACGAGCACCGCGGCGACCAGGATCGCCACGATCCACCGGGTCCAGTCGATGCCGTTGCTGCCGTTTCCGCCGAACGCCGAGTAGACGAACCAGCCGATGATCACGCCGGCGATGCCGCAGACGACGGTCAGCCAGATCGGGATGTTGTCCTTGTCGCCCGGGGCGATGAACTTGCCCAGCAGTCCGATGACGATGCCGGCGATGATGACGCCGATGATCTCCACGATGAGCCTCCTTGTTGTGCGGTGGCCCAGTTGGCCCCACTGTTCGACTGCCCGGTACCCCTGTCGGGCGAACCCAACAGGTGACACGTCACACGTCAGGCTGCGCCACGGTGGCGAACCGGTCCCAGGCCCGGTGCGCCATCATCAGCTCGTGCACCTGCGACCAGGTGTCGCCACCGCTCGACGCGGTCACGATCCCGGCTGCGGCCGCCGGGATGTCCGCGTCGGCGAGCGCCTCCACACCTTCGCCGAATGCGCCGATCGCCTTGGCGTGCCGGAAGCACTCGTGCAGCAGCAGCACGACCCTCGGGTCGATGGGCGCCGCCGTCGGCTCGCCGCCCTTGGCGTCGGTCGTCGGAACCGCGTCGGGTGCCGGCGCCGGGCGTGCGGCGACGATCACGGCGTCGAACTCCACCGAGCGGCAGGCGCCGAACGTGCGCTGCACCGGGATGCCGTTGGCCAGCGTGCCGCCGTGCGGACCGATGACCAGGGGCAGGAGACCTTCGCCGCGGATGGCGGCGACCATCGCGTCGATCGCCGTCGCGTCGCTGTCGTCGTCGACGACGATGCCGACCGTCCGGCCGTCGGCGGGGAAGGATCCGCCGACCTGCGAGAGCGCCGGTGACGCCGGCAGGTCCACCAGCGGCGTGGTGGGTTCGGGGGCCGGGAGCCCCAGACCGGTCGCGACGCGCTGGCACAGCTCGGGGTCGACGTTGGCCAGCGCGGCCAGCTGACGCTCCCGGATCGTCTGCTCGAAGCACTTCGACAGCTCGAAGGTGTAGGCCAGCACGATGTGGTCGCGCTCCACCGGCGTCATGCTGAGCCAGAACTGGCGCACCTGGCTGAAGTGGTCGTCGTACGACGCCGGGGCGCTGCGGGTCTTCGCGCCCGCGACCGTGACCGCGGCCTCCAGGAACGCCCCGCCCGTCGTCCGCGCCCGGCGTGGAACGGGCAACCGCCGTCCAGCGAGTTGGGCCGGTACGGCGCGACGCCACCGTGCACGGCGTCCTGGTGGAAGCCGTCGCGGAGCATGTCGTTGACCGGGGCGTGCGGGCGGTTGATCGGGATCTGGTGGAAGTTCGGGCCGCCGAGCCGGGTCAGCTGGGTGTCGACGTAGGAGAAGAGCCGGGCCTGGAGCAGCGGGTCGTCGGTGACGTCGATGCCCGGCACCAGGTTGCCGACGTGGAAGGCGACCTGCTCGGTCTCGGCGAAGTAGTTGGTGGGGTTCGCGGTCAGCGTCATCAGGCCGATCGGCTGGACCGGCGCGTCCTCCTCCGGCACGATCTTGGTCGGGTCGAGCAGGTCGATGCCCTGGAAGGTCTGCTCGGGTGTGTCCTCGAAGACCTGGACGCCGAGCTCCCACTGCGGGAACGCTCCCGACTCGATGGCGTCGGCGAGGTCGCGGCGGTGGAAGTCGGGGTCCAGGCCCGCCAGCATCTGCGCCTCCTCCCAGACCAGGGAGTGCACGCCGAGCACGGGCTTCCAGTGGAACTTGACCAGGGAGGTCTCACCGGCGGCGTTCAGCAGCCGGAAGGTGTGCACCCCGAAGCCCTCCATGGTCCGGTAGGAGCGTGGGATGCCGCGGTCGGACATGTTCCAGATCGTGTGGTGCTGCGCCTCGGTGTGCAGCGAGACGAAGTCCCAGAACGTGTCGTGCGCGCTCTGCGCCTGCGGGATCTCGCGGTCCGGGTGCGGCTTGCCGGCGTGGATGACGTCGGGGAACTTGATGCCGTCCTGGATGAAGAACACCGGGATGTTGTTGCCGACGAGGTCGAAGGTGCCCTCCGCGTGTAGAACTTCGTCGCGAAACCGCGAGTGTCCCGGACAGTGTCGGCCGACCCACGGGACCCGAGCACGGTCGAGAACCGCACGAAGACCGGAGTGGAGACGCCCTCGCCGAGGAAGCCTGCTCGGCAGATCCCGTCGGCGTTGCCGTAGCCGACGAAGACGCCGTGCGCGCCGGCGCCGCGTGCGTGCACCACTCGCTCGGGGATGCGCTCGTGGTCGAAGTGCGTGATCTTCTCGCGCAGGTGGTGGTCCTGCAGCAGCGTCGGTCCCCGCTCGCCCGCCTTCAGCGAGTGGTCGGTGTCGCGCAGCCGCAGACCCTGCGAGGTCGTCAGGAACGCCCCCTGCTGGGCCACGTCGGTCGGCGCGGCGTCGGTCTCGGCACCGGTCGCCGTACGGCGGTCCGGGCCCGGCCTGGTCGGGCTTGGGCGGCAGCGGGCCCTGAGGATCGGTCGGCTCCTCGAAGCTCGGCGGCTCCGGCGCCGGAGCACCCGGGACCTCTGGAGCGTCCTCGCGCCCAGCCAGCGTGGAGAGCGCCGCCTCGGCGGCAGCGGAGACGGCTTGCTCGGTGGCCTTGACGACGGATCCGGCGACCTTGCGGGGGTTGGGCATGTGGTGTCCTCGGTTGGTAGGTGGCGGGCATCGAACGACAGGGGTCTGAACCAGCCGGTACCCATGCAGGTCCGATGGAACTTCCCCCTTTGAGGGGACCCCCGAGGAGGCTGCGCGGACGACGCCGGGGTACGGCGGCTCGTGAGCGCGATGTCGAACCTGACCGGTCTGCTGGGCGAACGTTCCCGGCCGCTCGACCTGCTCGAGCACGGCGAGCCGGACGGTCCTCCTGACCTGCGGCTGGCGCTGGCCGAGCTCACCGCAGGGACGCAGCTGTACCGGCTGGCGGCAGCGCGGCGCCGGCTGCGCACTGCCCCGCGCGCGCCGGCCACCGGCTCACCGGTCATCGACGTGCCGGGGTGGGGAGCCCCGGAGTCGTTGACGGGACCGCTGCGTCGCTACCTGCGCCGGCTCGGCCACGACGCCCGCGGCTGGGGCTTCGGGCGAAACCGGGGAGACGTCCGTGGTGACGTGAGACGACTCGAGCGGCATGTCGTCGCGCGCTCGGCCGATGACGGTCCCGTGTCGCTGGTCGGTTGGAGCCTCGGTGGCGTGGTGGTGCGCGAGGTGGCCCGCCGACGCCCGGACCTGGTCTCGCAGGTCGTCACCTTCGGTACCCCGCTGGTGGGCGGCACGACCCACACCGCCGGCGCCCGCATCTCCCAGCACCCGGACGCGCGTCGGATGGCGGCGTACGTCGACCGGCGCGAGCGCGAGAACCCGTTGGAGGTCCCGGTGACCGTGATCCTCAGCCGGCGCGACGGCGTCGTGAGCTGGCGCAGCTGCCTGGACCACCACTCGCCCTTGGCCGAGCACGTGGAAGTGGGCTCGACCCATCTCGGGATGGTGCTCGACCCCGACGTCTGGCTGACGATCGCACGCCGGATCGGTGTCGCGGAGCTCCTCAGTCCTTCGCGGCGGCGCGGGAAGTGCGCTCGGAACGGTGCCGCGGCTGGTCGGGAACCGGCCTGGAGCAGACGACCAACGCGACGACGATCAGAACGCCCACGAACAGCAACATGTCCTGAAGTACCCCGGAGCGCGGCGGCAGTAGACGCCACACCCCAGGTGCCCGGTTTCGCTCAGGACGGCGGGTGCGACAACGGCACGGCACGTCCCCGCACCACGGCCCAGAGGTTGCGCGGGATCGCCGTCACCGCGGTCGGGCGACGGCCACGCAGGCCGTGGAAGGCCGGTTCGAGGACCGAGCCGGGACCCGTGGGCAGCTCGGTCGTGCGGTCCAGCGCGGCGACGGGCAGCAGCCGGCCGACCAGGACGTCGTACACCGCAGGGAACAGCGGTGAAGCCGCCGCGCATCAGCGTTGTTGGCGAGTCCTACCTGTCGTCGGTCGCGCGGTCGTTCGAGGACGCGCAGCACGGCCTTCGCGACGCGTTCCGGCGTCGTCACCGGCGGCGGCGGGCGACCCGGCACGCCGAGGTAGTTGGCGGCGCTCTCGTAGATCGGCGTGTCCACGCCGCCGGGCGACACGACCGACACGTGGACGTCGGCCAAGTCGCGGTTCTCGATGGCCAGATGCCGGCCGAGCGCGCGGATCCCCCACTTGCTCACGGCGTACGCCGCCATGTACGGCGTGGCGATGTCGCCGATGACCGACCCGATCAGCACGAGGTGCCCGCGCTCGTTGCCGGCGCAGCACCGGCACCACGTGGCGCGCGAGGTTGGCGCTGCCCAGCAGGTTCGTGCGCAGCACCCCGTCGAAGACCTCGACGGGTACGTCCTCGAAGCGCCCGTAGGCGACGACTCCTGCCGACTGGACCACGGCGTCGAGGCGGCCGTAACGGTCGAGCGTCGCCGTGACGACCGCGCGACTGCTGCGTCGTCACCGACGTCGGCTGTTTCGACAGTGACGTCCGCAGCGCCGCGAGTGCGGCACTCCATCGGCGACCGCCTGCAAGGGCGCTTCCGCACGAGCGACGAGGACGAGCGTGTCGCCACGTGACGCGGCGGCCTCGGCCACTGCCCGCCCGATGCCGCTCGAGGCGCCCGTGACCAGCAGGACCCGTGAGTCACTCACTGGGCGGTCACGGGCGCAGCACGACCTTGATGCAGCCTTCCCTCTTCTTCTGGAACGTCTCGTACATCGCGGGCGCCTCCTCGAGGGAGACCCGGTGGGTAGCCAGCGACTCGACGCCGAGCACGTCGTCGTCCTGGTCGAGCACCTTGCGGATGTCGTCGGTCCACCGGCGCACGTGGCACTGGCCCATGCGCATGGTGATCCCGCGGTCGAACATCTCCATCATCGGGAGCGGATCGACCTCGCCGCCGTAGACGCCACTGACCGACACGGTGCCGCCACGGCGTACCGACTTGATCGACGCGACGAGTGCGGCGGTGCGGTCGATGGCGGCCTTGTCGGTGACCCTCTTGGCCAGCTTGTCGGGCAGCATCCCGACAGCCGTGATGGCCGCCTTGGCCACCGGTGACCCGTGTGCCTCCATGCCGACGGCGTCGATGGTGCCGTCGGCGCCCCGACCGTCGGTGGTCTCGATGATCGCCTCGGCGACGTCGTCCACGCTCTGTGAGATCGAGCACCTCGATGCCGTGCGCAGCCGCGAGGGCGAGCCTTTCGGGGACGAGGTCCACGCCGATCACGCGGTACCCCTGCATCTTCGCGATGCGGGCGGCCAGCTGGCCGACAGGACCGAGTCCGTGCACGGCGACGGTGCCGCCTTCCTCGACGTCGGCGTACTCCACGGCCTGCCACGCCGTGGGCAGGATGTCGGAGAGGTAGAGGTAGCGCTCGTCGGGCACGCCCTCGGGAACCTTGACCGGTCCGAACTGGGCCTGCGGCACCCGCAGGTACTCCGCCTGACCGCCCGGCACCGAGCCGTAGAGCTCGGTGTAGCCGAACAGCGAGGCGCCCTTGCCGTGCTCGCGGACCTGAGTGGTCTCGCACGCGGCCATCAGCCCCCGGCTGCACATCCAGCAGTGTCCGCAGGAGATGTTGAACGGCACGACGACGCGGTCGCCGACGCGAAGGTCGCCTGCATCCGGCCCGGCCTCGACGACCTCACCCATCGGTTCGTGCCCGAGGATGTCGCCCGGCTGGAGGAACGGCCCGAGCACCTCGTAGAGATGGAGGTCGGACCCGCAGATCGCCGTCGACGTCACCTTGATGACCACGTCGTTGGGCTGCTCGATGGTCGGGTCGGGCACGGTCTCGACGCGGACGTCGCGCTTGCCCTGCCAGGTCAGTGCTCTCATGCTTCGGTCCCCCGAGTGCTGGAAGTCATGACGTCAGGTACCCCGTCACGGCGAGGCATGCTTGCCGCCCACCATGCGGGCCCAGCGGCCATCGGTCTCGACAAGCTCGACCGAAGAGTGGCCCGGACCCAACGCCGGTCGAGCCTGTCGAGACCTACGCGACGCCTTCCTCGACCAGCGGTCGGTTGAGCAGGTCCCGGTAGAGGTCCGCGTGGAAGCTCGCGACGGCGGCGCGCTGCGCCTGGCGCTCGGCGACCGTCACCTGTCCGAGGCCGCGATGCTGGCTGGCGGAATCCAACGCGCGCCACAGCGAGTCCGGGTCGAAGTGCTGCTCCTCGTTCACGTAGGTCAGCACCGGCCCCTGGTCGGCGTAGTAGCCGCAGCTGGGCGCGACCACCGTAGTCCCGAGGTCCCGGCACGCCTCGAGCCAGCCGGAGTGCGTGCCGAAGCGGTAGGGGAGCACGGAGACGTCCAGGGACGCGAGGTAGTCGAACAGCTCGGCGTCGGACATGAAGTCGTGCACTCGGAGGTCCACGAGACCCGCCGCGGCTCCCTCGCGAAGCATGCGGGCGAGCGGCTCGCGGTAGCGTGCGCCGCTCGGCTCGAGGACGTCGCGGTGAGCGTTGACCTGGAGGACCGCGCCGGGGGTGGTCGCCACGAAGTCCGTCAGCGTAGGCAGCAGGTGTTCAGGGTTCATGCTGGCGCGCAGGCTCTTGACGTGGACGCCGACACGAAAGCTGCTGGTGTCTGCGCGAGGAGCCGCGAGCCTCTCCATGGTCGCGAAGTCGACGACGTGCGGGTGGGGCACGACGTATGCCGTGCGACCCCAGCGCCTCCGGATCTCGTCGGCTGCTCCGTGGGTCAGCGTGACAAGCGCGTCGGCGGCAGGCACGAGCACATCGAGCTGCGCATCGTGTGCAGACCGGTCCTCGTGGTGCGGGTTGCGCAGGTCGTGCACGGTGTAGACGAACGGCCTCTCCTTGCGACGGATCGCTGCGACCACGTCGGCGAGCTGCTCGGTCGACCACGCGTCGAACCCGAACTGGAGGTGGAAGACGTCGAAGTCGGCGCGCTCGATCCACGCCGGGTCGAGCATGACCGGCGGCCACCAGCCTTGCTCCGCTGAGCGGCGCGGGTCGTCCGGGTCCGGGTCGCGGAGCCGTCGTACCGACGTCTCCTGCTCGGCGGCGATGTGTCGCAGGTAAACGTGGCCAGCCGGGACCGAGGCCACCGCGATCTCGTCGCTCATGTGCGCACCCACCCGTCGTCGTCCTGCTGCGTCACGAGCCCCATGTGTTCCATCTCCTTCAGCCAGCCCTCCATCGGCCAACGCCCCCAGCGCTCGGCGAAGACCGACCCGTTGCGCAGGATGTCGTCGAGGTGCTGGACGGGCGGCACGCTCGTCGCGTGGTGCTGGTGGTAGGCGCGGGCGTCGCCCACCCACCCCAGCGCCCGCCCCGTGGCTGCCCACTGGTGTGCCAGGTCTGTGTCCTCGCAGCCGTAGCCCGCGTACCTCTCGCAGAAGCCGCCGACTGCTTTCCAGGCATCCGCATGAGCAGCGAACGACAACGACCAGAAGAGGTCGGGTTCGGCTCCCACCCAGCGTTGTCCAGGTCCGGGGGCCGGCCGGGCCGGGTGCGGGTCATCGAGAGCAGCAAGGTCGGCGGGACGGCAGTCCGCTGCGTCGGCAGGCAGGTAGGTAGTCGGGCCCGACCACAGCACGTCAGGATCGGCGCGAACGGCGTCGGCGTACGCCGCGACCGCGGCGTTCCCGACCATGCAGTCGACGTCGAGACCGATCAGTGCGTCGGCTCCCGCGTCGACCGCCGTCGCGAAGCCGAGGTTGCGGGCCGCAGCGAGAGGGAGCCCACGAGGGTCGTCCGGTCCACGGAGCACCACGGGCGGCAGCGGTCCCCCGGGCCGCCACTCGAGGAGGTCCGGGTCGCTCATGGCCACCACGACGTAGAGGTCGGGCCGGACGCTGCCGGCCACGAGCGACTCGTGCTGGCGGCGTATGTGCGGGTGGCGGCCGTGGGCGATGGTCACCACGGCGGTGCTCCCCGTCGTCGTACCGGTCATCCGGCCCTCCGGCGACGCGTCGCGAACGAGTCGATGTGCTCGGCCATCCGGTCGGCTCCCTGGCCGTCGCACCACGAGCTCCACGTGCCGCCGTCCAGGCGGGACACCCGTTCCAGCCGCTGCGGCCAGTCCCCCTGGGGGAACTCGGGTGCCACCTCGCACGGCCACCCGCCGCGGCTCAAGGCCATCGCGGTCGCGAGCTGCTCGTCGAACGGGCGGGCGGCCGGTACGACGATGGCAGGCCGGCGCTGCGCGGCTACGTCGGCGATTGCGTTCTGTCCTGCCTGGGTCACCACGACGTCCGCACCGGCGATGGCCGCCGCGGGGTCCTCGCACCACTCCCCCAGCCCGCCAAGGTGTTGCCAGCGCCAACCGGGGCGTCCTCGGCGGCTGCCCGCAACAGGTCCGTCGTCGGGTGCCCTCCGCCGCGGCCCGAGAGCACCAGCACCGTACGTCCCCTCGCCCCAACAGGCGCCTTCCCCAAGGGCAGCCGGGAAAGCCCGCCCACGCAGTCGAGTCTGCGGCGTTCCGCGGGCGCGAGACCGCGCACCATGCCGGTCGCCTCGGCCGGCCACGCGGCGACCAGCCCGCTGCTGACCGCGAAGGCGCTGCGATGGGGACGATCGCCGCGCATGCCAGGAAGCACGACGGAGACCACCGGAACGCCGTGGAGGCGGGCCAGCAGCGTGACCTCCACGGACACGTCACTGACGAGCACGTCAGGGTGGGCGGTGTCGATCCAGGCGGACACGGCCGCCATCCGCCGCCGTAGACCGGCGTCGCCCTCGGGAACCCAGTGGAGCCGTCCGCCGGCTGTCGGGTCGAGCGCGACGGCTGCCCGGTCGTCGCGGTCCAGCTGCACCCACACGCCTGGCCAGTCCGCCGGCCGCGGCAGCGAGGAGAGCCCGGTGACGGTGCTCGAGGTCCGCTGTGCAACGGCCCGGGCACGATGAAGGTGACCGGCCCCGACATGGTGAACGTAGTAGCCGATCACGCTGCTTGCTCCGAGAGGGTCATGTCGAACAGGACTTCGTACTCGTCGACCATCCGCTGCATACCGTGGACTGCGAGCGCGTGACGCCGCACCGAATCACGATCGAGCAGGACGGCCGAGGCGATCGCCGCCGCGAGGGCCCCAGGATCGTTCGTCGTCGCCAACCTGCCGGTCTCAGGCGTGACCACTTCCGGCAGCCCTCCGCGCCGGTAGCCGGCGACAGGGGTCCCGCAGAGCATCGCCTCGGCGGCCACCAGGCCGAACGGCTCGTCCCACGCCGGTGTGACGAGCGCGACCGCTGACGAACCGACGAGCCGACTCAGGTCACGCTGGTCGAGGTGGCCGACGTACCTGGTGCTGTTGTCGAGCCGTGGGCGGATCTCGGCGTCGAAGTAGTGCTGATCCATCACGGGCCCGGCCAGGGAGATGGACCGGCCGCTGCGGCGAGCGGCGTCGATGGCTTCGTGCGGCGCCTTCTCCGGGGCGATGCGACCGCTCCAGACGGCGCCCGCACCTCCCGGGCCGGGTGTCCAGCGCTCGGGGTCGACGCCGTTCAGGATGGTGACCGTCGGAACCGCGTGGGCCCAGGCGCGGCTCATCGCGGCGCTGACCGCCACGAACGTGCCGGCCACGTGCCCGCCACGTTGATCGCCGACTCCAGCCAGGGAACGGGCGGCGTGTGCAGGATCGTCACGACGGGGATGGGCACCGTCGGCGCCATGGCCACTGGCAGGTGGTGCAGGCTGTTGTTGAGGACGAGGTCGTAGTCGTCACCGCCCCGCTGCGCGAGGCGCATCATCAGGGTCAGGTAGGCGTGATGCTCCTGCATCCACGCCACCGGAGGAGCGCCCACGTCAGCGCGGGATGCCTCGCTCGAGTGAAAGGCCCCCACCGCCAGCTCGGTGACGGGAACACCCAGCCGTGACCCGGGCGCTGCGAAAACGGACACCTCGTGACCGCGCCGGTCAAGCTCGCGCGCCAAGGAGAAGGTGTGTGACTCCAGCCCGCCAGCGAACGGCTCACGGATCGGAAAGCGGCTCGAGGCGATCATGCAGATCCTCATGGCCGCATCGCCTCGAGCCCCGAATACGCACACGCAGGGTCGATCGTCCCCCCGATGTCCTCCCCCATGTGGGGGCAGTACCCGCGGAGCCGTCCTCGATTCCCGCCTGGCCCGGACAGCATTCACCCCTCTGACCTGCTTGACGCGGTCAGAGGGGTGGCTGGTCGATCAGCTGGCGATCAGATCAGATCGCGCGAACCTTCGTGGCCTGCAGGCCCTTCTGGCCCTGGGCAACCTCGAACTCGACCTTCTGGTTCTCCTCGAGGTTCTTGAATCCACTGCCCTCGATCTCGGAGAAGTGGACGAACAGGTCCGGGCCGTCAGCCTGGGAGATGAAGCCGAAGCCCTTCTCGCCGTTGAACCACTTGACGGTTCCTTCTGCCATGGGGTGCTCCTTTCAAGAGCGTGACCGGGCGCACACCGTGCGCACCCGGAGTCGGTGAAAGTGCTGGGAGTGGCGAGTTGCCGCCATGGGTCCACCAGCGATTCGAATCAGGTCCTGCCCGGCGCGGAATCGATGCCGCAGCGCATGAGCCAAGGACACAGAATCATCGGGCTCGCGACAGAACGGAGCGAAGCCGACCCCCCGAGTGTGGCACACGGGGCCCGACCGGGCGAATCGTCGGTCAAGTCGGGGACGTGTTCGAGGGTCGCGTGTAGCGTGAGGGGGTCGTCCAAGGCTCCCCGGTACCGGGGGCCGCACCGGCGGCGGAGAGGCGTTCTCGAATGCGCGAGTTCCCCAGCTGCCTGTCTGTCGGTCGATGAGCGTGTTGCCGCAAGAGCCCGGGGCTCATCGCGAGCGGGTTCGCGCGCTCGCCCCGCTGCTCGACGAGATCGTGATCTCTCGCCAGGCCGAGAAGGAACAGCAGTGCCGTCGCGGCATCACCGCTGCGGAGCTGGCGCGGCTGCGCGGCCAGACCCTGGGTGCGTTGGAGGACTATGCCGCCGCCCTCGAGACGCTGTCGTGGCCGGTCCCCCGTGCGTTGCTTCAGGAGATCCGGCTGCACAAGGCGTTGCTGGGCGGCGCCCACCCCGCGTCCCTCACGTTCGCGGCGTACCTAGAGACCCAGCACCAACCGCTTCCCGCACGCCCGGGAGACGCAGACCATCATGCAGTCGCCGGCGGCCTTCTCGCGCTCGGTCAGCACGTAGTCGCGGTGGTCGACCTCGCCGTCGATGACCTTGGTCTCGCAGGTGCCGCAGATGCCCTCGGTGCAGTCGTGGTCGTGGTCGATGCCGGCGTCCAGGATCGCTTGGAGGATCGAGGTCTCCGGGCCGACCATCAGGGTTCGACCGGACTCCGCGAGGACCACCTCGACGCCGTGCTCGCCGGCTGGGTCGCGAGCCGGCTGCTCCGGAGCCGCGAACCGCTCGAGGTGCAGGGCCTCGGCAGGCCACGCGGCCATCCGCTCCTCGACCGCTCGGAGCAGTGGTTCGGGGCCACAGCAGTAGACGAGGGTGTCGGGCTGCGGCGTGCCGAGAAGTGCGTCGAGGTCGAGCAGTCCGTGGGTGTCCTGCGGATGCAGGGTGACGCTGTCGCCGTGAGCCGCGAGCTCGTCGGCGAACGCCATCGACGCGGCTGTGCGACCGCCGTACACCAGGCGCCACCGGGCACCATCGGCCTCGACGCGGGCGATCATCGGCAGGATCGGCGTGATGCCGATGCCCCCGGCGATGAACAGGTACGACGCCGACGGCTCCAGCCGGAAGTGGTTGCGCGGGCCGGTGTAGCCGACCAGCTGACCGGGACGCAGCACGTCGTGCACGTACGCCGATCCCCCGCGCCCCGCCGGCTCCCTCAGCACCGCGATGCGGTAGCGCAGGCGGTCGTGAGGGTCGCCGGAGAGCGAGTACTGACGGCTCAGCCCGGCGGTGAGCTGCACGTCGAGGTGCGCGCCCGGTTCCCACGACGGGAGCTCGTGGCCCTGGGCGTCGACCAGCTCGACCGAGAGCACCCCGTCGGACTCGGCGGTCATCGACCGCACGAGCAGCTGGCTGGACATCACTCCTCCTTGGCCCCGACTTGAACGGCCATTCAATTTGAACGACTGTTCAATAGGGTGCCCGAACCCGAGCCGTTTGTGAAGCCGGTTCAGCCCTCGGACAGCTCAGGCCATCGTGGTCATGGACCCTCGGGTGACCCCGAGAGCCGCCCGGCGCCGGGTGCGGCGCGACCACCGGAACAGGCCGGACAGCAACAGCACGAGGCCCGCGAGGCTGAGCGCGCCGGCCCAGCCGGTGTGGGAGTCGGCCAGCACCTGGCCGAGCAGCCCGAGTGCGACCCCGACCACCAGCAACGGTGCGACGTCCCAGGTGCGGCGAGAGGAAGTGCTCACCCTTCGTTTGTACGCCGATCCGTCGCCACTCGTGGGCGAATCGCCGGAACTTTGCCCGCCTGGTTAAGGACGGCCGTCAAGGCCCGTCTCGAAAGCCCGGCGACTGGTCAGGCCGCCTGCACCGTCACGGGGTTTCGAGACGGTCGCAGCGCGACCTCCTCAACCAGCGGAGGCGGTCGCAGGGTGAAGACCACGCTGCGCGAACCGAGGTCGGCCTCGGACAAGGTGGCGGTCACCTCGTTGCCCAGCGGCACCGGTTCGGCGGCGGTGAGCCGCGCCTCGATGGCGGGGTCCTGCACGGTGATGGTGCCGCGCTTGGCGTCCTTGGCGTCGACGTCGACGACCACTCCCTCGAACCTCTCGCCGACGCGCTGCCGCAGCACGCCGGCCTCGACCAGGTCGACGACGGCCCCCTCGTAGCGGTGGGAGAGCTGGTCGGACCGCTGCATGGTGCTGGGCAGCTCGCCCAGGCGGTCGAGCACCCACTCCGGTACGTCCGCCCCCGAGCACAGGGCCAGGCAGATCTCGCCCGCGTAGCGGTCGCCGAGCCGACGCAGCGGCGCCGTCACGTGGGCGTACTCCGACGCCAGCGCGGAGTGCCCCGCCGGGTCGGGCAGCTCGCCCACGAACCCGACGTAGCCACTGCCGCGCAGCAGCCGCGTGCACGCGGTCACCATGGCCGCGTGGGTGGGGATGCTCGGGTCGAGGGACCGGATGAAGTCGGGGTAGAGCATCTCGGCCGGCCAGTCGATGCCGAGAGCGCGCGCGGTGCGGTGCAGGCGCTGTACGTCGCGCGGGTCGGGGGGCGGCAGGGTGCGGAGCAGGCCCACCCGGCCGTAGACCATGAGCGAGGCCGCCGCCATGCCGGTCAGGAGCGATATCTGGGCGTTCCACTGCTCGGTCCGAAGCTGCGCCCGGAACTCCAGGCTCCATCGGTCGCCCTCCATCGACACCTCCTGCTCGGGCAGCGGCAGCGACACCCCGCCGCGAGCCGCCTCACGGGCCAGCCGCAGCTCGCCGACCTCCTTGAGCAGCATCATCGGCTCGGCGGCCGACCCGTCGTCGATGGCCCGCTGGACGCCGGCGTAGTCGAGCTTCGCCGTGGAGCGGACCCTGGCCCGCTCGACCGTCACGTCGGTGCCCTCGCCCGTCTCGTCGACCTTGATCGTCCACAGCAGCGCCGGACACACCTGGTCGGGCAGCAGCGACGCCGCTCCCTCGGAGATCAGCGGAGGGTGGAGCGGCACCTTGGAGTCGGCGCCGTACAGCGTCTGGCCGCGACGGTGCGCCTCCTCGTCGATCGGGTCGCCCGGAGAGATGAACGCCGCGAGGTCGGCGATCGCGTAGTAGACGACGTAGCCGTCACCGTCGCGGACGATGTGCATGGCCTGGTCGAGGTCCATCGAGGTGGGCGGGTCGATGGTCACCAGCGGCAGGTCGGTCCGGTCGAGGTCGGGAAGCCGCGGCGCGGCCACCGCGGCCTTCGCCGCGGTGATCACCTCGGCGGGGAACTCAGGGGTGACCTGGAGCTCCTCCTGGATGCGCGCGATCCCCTCACGCAGCTCGTGCGCGGCGACACCGTCGTCGGAGCTCGTGACGTGAACGACGCGACTGGCGGCCATGCGCTTCACCCTAGCCACGCGTCTCGCTGGGTCCCGACAAGCTCGAGACCTTCGCCCACTAGCCTGTCGCGGTGCTGATCCTGCTGCCGCCGAGCGAGGGGAAGACACCCGCACGGCGTGGCAGGCCGCTCGACCTCGCCGACCTGTCCTTCCCGGCCCTCCGGCCGGCCCGCCAGCGGGTGCTCGACGCCCTCGTCGACCTGTGCGGCGGCGACCCCGAGCGCGCCAGGGTGGCGCTCGGCCTGCCGCCGGGTCTTGCCGACCTCGTGGGCCGCAACGCCGGCCTCACCGTCGCGGCCACGGCTCGTGCCGACCGCGTCTACAGCGGCGTGCTCTACGACGCCCTCGGGCTACCCGATCTGCCGGCCGAGGCCCGGCGTCGGGCCGCCACGCGGGTCGCGGTCGTCTCGTCGCTGTTCGGTCTGGTCCGCCCCGGCGACCGCATCCCGGCCTACCGGCTCTCGGGCGACACCTCCCTGCCCGGCCTGGGCCCGGTGGCCGGCGTGTGGCGTACCTCGCTGGGCGAGGTGGTGCGCGAGGCGGTCGGCGGTGGGCTGCTGGTGGACCTCAGGTCGACGACGTACGCCGGGTTCTGGCGGCCGGAGCCCGACCTTGCGCGCCGGGTGGTCACCGTGCGGGTGCTGCACGAGGCCGACGGAAGGCGAACGGTGGTCAGCCACTTCAACAAGGCGACCAAGGGCCGGCTGGTGCGCGACCTGCTCGCCGACGGCGCCAACCCCGGCTCGGCGCGCGGCTTCGCAGCCGCCCTCACGCGACTCGGCTGGCAGGTCGAGGTGGGCGCGCCGGGTCGCGCCGGCACGGCGCTCGACGTCGTCGTCAGCCAGGTGCAGACGGTGCGCGAGGAGCAGTGACGCCCCCTACGAAGCTCGGCCTGATGCAGGATGGGCGCGACCTGATGCCTCGAACCGGGAGAAACCATGCGCCGACCGACCCGGCCTTCCGCCGCCCTCGTCATCGCCTCGCTCGCACTCGCCGCCGCGATGGCGCCGCCGGCCTACTCGGCGCTGGCCCCCAAGCTGGCGAAGAACACCGTCGGCTCCCCGCAGATCAAGGACAAGTCGATCCAGGCCACCGACCTCGACCACAACGTCGTGACCACGTCCAAGATCGGCCCTGGCCAGGTCCGCCGTAGCGACCTGGCGCCCGGGTCGGTCGACTTCTCCCGGATCGCCGACGGCACCGTCGGTCGCCTCGAGCTGTCGGGCAACAGCGTCGACTCGTCCAAGATCGCCGACGGCAGCGTGGCTCTGGCCGATCTCACCTCGCCGGTGCGCTCGGGCGGCTGGACCTTCCTGCCGATCACCGATGTCCCGGTCGCCGCCGACGCCGCGATCGCGCTCGGCAGCCTGAGCGCCAACGGCGGCGGGGCGCTCTCGCTCACGCAGGCCTCCCGCCTGACGATCTCCGGACAGGTCTACGTGCAGGCGCTGGAGACCGACGCGACGCCGTTCAAGGGCCGGCTCGCCTGCAACCTGACCCTCGACGGCGTCAACCTCACGCCCGCGTCGGTCCTGCGGATCGAGCAGGGGGACGAGATCACCCTTCCCGTCGCGGGCACCGCGGCGGTCGGGGCCGGGAGCCACGACGTCGGCCTCGGCTGCCGCAACCCGACCAACGCGCCGGTCACGATGAGCGTCGGGCGGGTGTCGGTGGGCGTGGTCGCCGTTCCCCAATGAGTGAGCCCCAGTGAGTGAGCCCCGATGAGTTGAGCCAGGCGGCTACCAGCGGGTCGACTCGTCGAAGAGGTCGACGCCGGGCGCGAGCATGTTGAGCTGCCGCAGCGAGGCGTAGCGCTGGGTCTCGCCGGGCACCCTGTCCCCGTCGGGCGGGGTGAAGAACGTGACCACGGTGACGGAGGCCGGACGCAGCTCCATCCGGAACTGGCTCGTCAGTGGCGCCTGGAGCGCCTCGGCGACGACCACCTTGATCGGCGTGACGTGGCTGGCGACCACCACGGTGCGTCCTGCGTGACGAGCCAGCAAGCGCTCGAGGGCGGCCAGCACGCGCTCCTGCACCATCACCAGCGACTCCCCGCCGCCGGGCCGCTCCTCCAGCGAGCCCAGCCACTTCTCCAGGGCCTCGCGCTCGGTCGCGGCCACCTCGTCGAAGGTCATGCCGTCCCACGTGCCGAACTCCATCTCGGCGAAGCCCGGCTCGTCCTCGAGCGGCACCCCGAGGCGTTCGGCGAGGATCTCGCCGGACTCGCGGGCGCGGCGTACGGGCGAGGCGACGACGGCATCGACCCGTTCGCCGAGCGGCGCCAGCCAGTCGGCGGTCGAGCGGATCTGGTCGCGACCCTCGTCGCTGAGGCCGGGGTTCTTGCTCTGCAGCCCGCCGGAGAACCGCCGCTCGCGGGTGTGGTCGGTGACGCCGTGACGCACCAGCACCAAGGTGGTCTGCACCTGGCGTCGCCAGGCGACCCAGCTCGGCTCGGCCCCGTCCTTCGACTCGTCCTCCGACTCCGTCGGAGGCACGTCGTCGCCGCGTGTGATGACGGTGACGCCGCTGCGCTTGCCGTCGAGGGCCTCGTTGGCAAGTCGGTCGGCGTGCTTGTTCTGCTCGCGCGGCACCCAGGTGTACGTCGTCCCGAACGGCGCGAGCCGGTTGGCCTCCAGCGCCAACGGCTTCATGTCGGGATGCTTGATCTTCCAGTTGCCCGACATCTGCTCGACCACGAGCTTGGAGTCCATCCGCACCTCGATGTCGGCGTCGGGCGCGTGGTCGGCGGCCAGCCGCAGCCCCGCGATCAGGCCGTTGTACTCCGCGACGTTGTTGCTGGCGACGCCGAGGGTGCTGCCGTCCTCGGCGATCACCTCGCCGGTGTCGGCGTCCTTGAGCACCGCGCCGTACGCCGCCGGGCCCGGGTTGCCGCGCGAGCCACCGTCGGCCTCGATGACGACCCTTCGGGTCACCGGCCCACTCCTACAGGCCCGACTCGTCGGTGCGGACCAGGATCCGCTGGCACTCCTCGCAGCGCAGCACCTCGTCGTCGGCCGCGGCCCGAATCTGGCCGAGCTCGGCGTTGTCGAGGCTGAGCATGCAGCCGCTGCACTGGCGGGCGCGCAACGCCGCGGCGCCCACACCGTTCTTCGCGACACGCAGCCGGTCGTAGAGAGCCAGCAGGTCGGCCGGCACGCTCTCGACGATCGGCATCCGCTGGGCGGTCAGCTCGGCGAGCTCGGCGTCGATCTCGGCGTAGCGGCCGTCGCGCGCCTGCTCGACCTTGGCGTTTCGTGTGTCGGCGTCGGCGAGCTGGCTGGTGAGCTCGTCGAGGTTGCGCTGGGCGTCGTCGAGCCGGGCCATCACCTCGAGCTCCTCGTCCTCGAGGGTGGTGATGCGGCGCTCGAGCGACTCCATCTCGTGCTGCATGCGCTCGAGGTCGCGCGGGTTGGCGACGAGTCCCTGGTCGATGCGCGCGCGGTCGCGGTCGCGTCGGGTCTTGACCTGCTCGACGTCGGCGTCGACCTTGGCCTGCTCGGCTGTCAGGTCGTCGACCGTGATGCGGGCGTCGCGGGCCTGGTCGCCGAGGTCGCGGCGCGTCATCGTGAGCGCGGCGAGGTCGTCGTGCTCGGGCAGCGTCCCGCGCTGGTAGCGCAACAGGTCGGCGCGGGCGTCGAGCTCCTGGAGGTCGAGCAGCTTCAGCTGGGCGGCTGGGTCGGCTTTCAGCGTCGGGCTCCTAGGGTCTCGACAGGCTCGACCGGCGATCTCGGTCAGGCTCTGTGGGTCCAGGCGTCGGTGCACAATCGTGCTGACGCGGGTCTCCACCGTATCCAGGGCCTCCGCCAGCCGGGCCTCCACCTGCGGCAGCCAGGTCCACTCGGCCGCCCAGTGGGAGACGTCGACCAGCGCCGGGCCGCCCTTCTCGACGAACTCCGTCGCCGGGTGGTGGCGCAGGTCGCTGGTCACGAAGACGTCGACATCTGCTCCGAGGGCGTCGCCCAGCAGGAAGTCGCCCGCTCCCCCGGCCACCGCCACGCGGCGTACGGCGCGCGCGGGGTCGCCGGCGACCAGGACCCCGCGGGCGGTCTGCGGCAGGGCTCGCGCCACGTGCTGCGGCGAACTCGCCGAGGTGGTCGGCTCGACGTCGCCGACGCGGCCCGCGCCGGTGGCCGCCGTGCCCGCGTCGGCGAGGGCGACGACGTCCCAGGCGGGCGTCTCGTAGGGGTGGGCGGCCAGCATGGCGCGGACGACCTCGGAGCGACGACGCCGGTCGAGCACCACCTCGACGCGCTCCTCGCCCACCACCTCCAGCTGTCCGACCTCGCCGATCGTGGGGTGAGCGCCCTCCATGGGCCGGAACCGGCCCTCGCCCGGCGAGCTGAACGACGCCGCCTCGTACTCACCGATCCGTCCGGCTCCGGCCTCGGCCAGCGCGGCCCGCATCCGGTCGGCGTCCGCCGAGCGGTACGTAGACCGTGAGCTTCTCCAGGGGTCGCCCTGGGGCCGCAAGGGACGGAGGCCGGTCAGGCCCAGGGCGCTGGCCATCGCGTCGGAGACTCCGGGGTCGGCCCGGTCGGCGTTGGTGTGCGCGGTCAGCAGCGCGCAGCCGGCGCGGACCAGCGTCGCGAGCGTGCGCCCCTTCGGCGTGGTCTCGGCGAAGCCGTGCACGCCCCGCAGGAACAGCGGGTGGTGGACGACGAGCAGGTCCGCGCCCCAGGCGGCGGCCTCGCGGGCGACGTCGATCGTGGGGTCGACGGCGAACAGCACCTTCGCGACCTGCTGCCCCGGATCGCCGTGCACGAGCCCCACGGCGTCGTGCTCGTCGGCGGTGTCGGGTGGGTACCACCCGTGCACCAGGTCGACGACGTCGCTCAGGGTCGGCATGCGGGCAGGCTAGTCGGACGGTCGAGGCTGGGCCTCGCACCTCCCAGAGCCGTGGTGGGTCAGGAGCGCTAGCGACGAGCCTCGAAACCACGCGACTGGTCAGTCGGGGATGGCCGCGGGCTCCCCGGTGCGCAGCAGCGTCGCGATGTAGATGACCACGGGCACCGTGCCGTTGTTGCGGGCGTGGTGGACCATGTCCTGGTCCTCCACCAGCCACCGCCCTGGCGTCAACCTGGCGGTGTCGCCGTCGGCGAGCTTCCGCACCAGGGTGCCGTCGTCGCCCGGGCCGGACATCACCCTCGCGGTGCCGTTCTCGACCGTGTACGTCAGCACGCCCTCCGCGATGTAGGCGATCTGGTCACCCGGGTGGTGGTGGGCGGCCAGCACGGCTCCGGGCATCACCACGACCTTGCTGAGTCCGAGCGTCCGCTTCGGTGCGCCGGGTGGCGCCGAGTCCTCGGCCAGCGACTGCCGGGTGACCACCACTGGGCTGACCACGACCGGCTCGGCGGCAGCGCCGGCCGAGACAGCCACCCCGATACCGACGCCGGAGGCGAGCAGGGACAGGGAGGCGACCGTGCCGACCGCCGTACGACGAAGGTTCATGGCCGGAGCGTAAGGGCGTCCACACCGATTCGTCTGCGAGCCGCCCGCTGAAAAGTCGCAGCAATCCGCAGACGAATCGGTGGGGGCGCTAGTTGACCTGCCGGTCACGGCCTTCCCAGTACGGCGCCCGCAGCCTGAACTTCTGCAGCTTGCCGGTCGCGGTGCGGTCCAGCGACCTCCCGGAACTCCACCGATGACGGCGCCTTGTAACGCGCCACCTTGCCCTTCACGTAGTCGATGAGCTGTTCCTCGGTCAGTGCCGACCCCTCGGCCTTGACCACCAGCGCCTTGATCGTCTCACCCCACTTCTCGTCGGGTACGCCGATCACCGCGACCTCCGCGACGTCCGGGTGGCTGAAGATGGCGTCCTCGACCTCGATCGAGGAGACGTTCTCGCCGCCGGTGATGATGACGTCCTTCTTGCGGTCCTGGATGGTCAGGTAGCCGTCGTCCCCGATCACGCCGCCGTCACCGGTGTGGAACCAGCCGCCCTCGAGCACCCGCTCGCTCTCCTCGGCGTTCTCCCAGTACCCCTCGAGCACGACGTTGGACCGCGCCAGCACCTCGCCCTCGCTCGTCGACGCGCAGGCGTACGCCGACCGCGGGCGTCCCGGCGCGGCGAGACCTTCGCCGCGCGCTCGCTCGCCGGGCAGGTCGTCCCACTCGTGCCGCGACCGGTTGACGGTGAGCAGCGGCGAGGTCTCGGTGAGGCCGTAGATCTGGATGAACTCCCAGCCGAGCTCTTCCTCGACGCGCTGGATCGTCCGGGTCGGCGGCGGCGCTCCCGCGACCACGATGCGGGTCCGGCCGCGACCAGGAATCTCACCCTCCCAGGTCTGCGCGCACTCGAGGACGGCGGCGACGACGGCGGGCGCCGCACACATGATCGTCACGCCGTGTCGCTCCACCCGGCGCAGGATCTCGTGGCCGTCGACCTTGCGCAGCACCACCTGCGGGACCCCCATGCCCGCCATCGTGAACGAGCATTCCCCAGCCGTTGACGTGGAACATCGGCAGCGTGTGCAGGTAGACGTCGCGGTCGCTCACACCGGTGTGCCAGCCGAAGGTCATCGCGTCGACCCAGATGTTGCGATGGGTGAGCTCCACGCCTTTCGGCCGGGCCGTCGTACCGCTGGTGTAGTTGACCGTCGCCGTGGCGTTCTCGTCGGGCTCCCACTCGCGCGGCTCGGCGTCGAGCAGCAGGTCGTCGTCGGAGCCGATCACGAAGGTGTGCCCCTTCCCGTTGCCCCTTCCACGCCCTTCAACGAGTCGGCCAGCTCGGGATCGACGAACAGCACCTTGGCGCCGGAGTGCTCGACGATGTAGGCCACCTCGTCACGCGAGAGCCGGAAGTTCACCGGCACCAGCACGCGCCCGTAGCCGCTCACCCCCCAGAACGCCGTCAGCAGACGGGCGCTGTTGTGGCTCACCACGGCCACCCGCTCGCCGACGCCGACACCCAGCGCGTCGAGTCGGGCGGCCATCTGCCTGGCCCGCTCGCCGACCTCCCGATAGGTGAGCTCGCCCCACGAGGGAGCCGGCTGGTCCGGCTCGTCGACGATGCCGATGCGGTCGCCGTACACCGTGGTGGCGCGGTAGAGGAAGTCGCTGACGCTGAAGGGCACGATCATGCCCCGAGCCTAAGACCGGCTGAGGCGACCGAACCGTTCGCAAGCCGATACTTCGTTGTCGCTGCGGGCACGCACGCGGGAGGATCGGGGCTTGTGACCGAACCGCCGCGTTGCGTCGTCCTCGTCGAGGGACCCAGCGACGCCGCGGTGCTGGACGTGATCGGTCGCCGGCTCGGCCTCGCCGCACCCGAGGTGCGCGTGGTCTCCATGGGCGGGGTGACCAACATCCGGCAGCACCTCGAGGCGTATGACGGCGTCACCGTCACCGGGCTGTGCGACGGCAGCGAGATGCGGTTCTTCGCGCGGGCGCTGCGGCGGCGCGGCCACGAGGTCGAGACGAGGACGGATCTGGAGGCTCTGGGCTTCTTCGTGTGCGAGGACGACCTGGAGGACGAGCTGATCCGTGCGCTGGGTGCCGACGCCGTCATCGAGGTCGTCGCGCGCGAGGGCGAGCTCGGGCTGCTGCACACCTTCCAACAGCAGCCGGCTCAGCGGGGACGTTCGCTGCACGACCAGCTGCACCGCTTCTTCGGGACGAAGTCAGGGCGCAAGGTACGGCTGGCCACGGCGCTCGCCCGCGAGCTCGACCTCGCCCGGGTGCCGGGACCGCTGGCCGGCGTGCTCGCCTTCGCTCACGCGGCGGTCTGAGCTGGCGCCGCGCGCTTACGTCAACCAATCGGAACATCTCCAGCACCACGCGCATGGGATCTTCCGTTGTCTGCTCGTCGCTGAGCCACGGCGTCAGACGCCAGCCGCCTGGTCGCCTCGCGACGCGACAGCCCGGACAGCCGCTCCCCCAGCAGGTCGACCTCGGCCCGCACCCACACCGGGTTCGTCCAGGAGTACTCGCGCAGCGCCCACCCGATCGCCTTGCGCAGCCAGAAGGACCGGTCGTCGAGATTGGCCTCGACGACGTCGTGCAGCAGGGCGGTGTCGGTATCCGCCTGGTGCCGCAGCTGGCTCAGCACGGCGGTACGGCGGACCCAGAGGTCGTCGTCGCGCGCCCAGGCCCGCATCACGGGCGTGACCTCCGGCCGGTGGCCGGCCAGCACCCCGCCGACGAGGTGGGCGGCGACCTCGTCGACGTGGTCCCACCACGCGCCCGTCACCACCAGGTGCCGGTAGAGGTCGAGAGATGCGGGGTCCTGCCACGCGCGCGCCGCACGATGCCGGGCGAGCGCGGTGGCGGCGTACCGCTCCTCACGATGGGTGGCGCCGTCCCACAGCTCGACGGACCGTGTCCCCCCACGCCGCGCGGTCGGCGGGAGCGTACGTCGCCAGGATCGGCCCGATGGCCTGCTTGAGGCGTGGTGCCGTGATGCCGTGGTAGGGCATCGCCGACTTCATGTAGGCCTGCTGCCCGACCGCTACCTCCGGGTCACCGGTGTTCCGCA
This sequence comes from uncultured Actinomycetota bacterium, assembly GCA_963758885.1. Classification (GTDB taxonomy): domain Bacteria; phylum Actinomycetota; class Actinomycetes; order Propionibacteriales; family Nocardioidaceae; genus Nocardioides. Next base: position 85,522 of record CAVWXS010000027.1, on the reverse strand, counting down.
AGGTGGCCCGAACTGTCGATACCAGCCTTTGGTCTGCCGCCACGGGGCCGCACCTTAGCGGGGTCGAAGACGACGATGCCGAACAGCAGGACCGCGATCCCGAGGAAGGAGCCGGCGACGACGTCGCTCGGGTAGTGCCGGCCGAGCAACACGCGATCGAGGCAGACGGCCACCCACATCGTCACGGCCACCGCCGTGACCGCCCAACGCGTCCGCGGCCGTCGGGAGAAGCTCCACGCGAAGAAGATCAGGATCCCGGCCAGCGCCGCGCTCGAGGACGCGTGACCGGACGGGAAGGACTTGGAGGTGAGCAGGTCCACGCTGTCCTGCCACTCGGGGCGGCCCCGGCCCAGCCAGAGCTTCATCCCTGTGGTCGCGAGCGAGGCCGCCACCATCACCGCGATCGCGAACGCCGCCGCCCGGTACCGCCGTCGGCTCGCGACAGCCACCACGACCAGCGTGGTCCAGATGATCATGCCGACGGTCGCGAAGGTGACCTCGACGATGTGGAGGGCGGAGACGAGGGCGGCGTGGTTGTCGGCCCACCCCTCGGCCTGCCTGCCCCACCGGTCGAAGTCGTCCAGGGGGGAACGGTCCTGGGTCACCATCAGCCCGAACACCATCACCACGGCGAGGCAGCCCAGTGCGCAGGCGAGGAGAGTCATCCGGCGCGACCTCGTCATCGACCAGCCTCGCGGCTCGACCACCTCGTGGGTCATGGTGTCCATCACCCTTGGCTACCACCTCCCGGACGGGTGCTGCCTCACCCGTAAGACGGATCACCTAGCCTGCGTCCGGTGAGGGAGTCGTTCGTCCGGGGCGTGCGGCTCGGCATCCCCTACGCCACGGTCGGCTTCGTGCTGTCGATGTCCTACGGAGTGGTGGCGCGCCAGGCCGGGTTCTCGGCCCTCCAGGCAGTGGCGTCCTCCGCGTTCGTCTTCGCCGGCTCCGCGCAGTTCGCGGCTCTGTCGGTGGTGGTCGGTGGCGGCACCCTGTCGGCCGCCATCGCCGCGGCCACCCTGATGAACGGCCGGTTCCTCGCCATGGGTATCGCCCTGGCTCCCTCGCTCCCCGGCGGTCCGGTCAAGCGCGGCGTGCAAGGGCAGACGGTGGTCGACGCGTCGTGGGCGCTGGCCAACAACGGCGACGGCACCTTCGACCGCTGGCTGCTCTTCGGCACCACGCTCCCGCAGTACTTCACCTGGGTCCTCGGCACCGTGGTCGGGGCGTACGGCGGCGACCTGATCGGCGATCCCGAACGACTCGGCCTCGACGCGGTGTTCCCTACCTTCTTCCTCGGTCTCGTGCTCGCCGAGATGCGTGACCGGCGTTCCCGGGTGGTCGCCGTCGTCGGCGCCGTCATCGCGCTGGCCCTCGTGCCGTTCACCCCGCCCGGTGTCCCCGTCCTCGCCGCCGCGACCGCCGCCCTGCTCGGCGTACCGAGGAAGGAGGAGTCGTGAACATCTGGCTGCTCATCGCCGGGTGCGTCGTCACGACGGTGCTGATCAAGGCCGCCGGCCCGGTCATGCTCGGTGGGCGCGACCTCCCACCGGTCGTCCTCCGCGTCATCGCCTGCATGGCCCCCGCCCTCCTGGCCGCCCTGGTCGTCACGACCGCGTTCGCAGAGGGGCAGAGCTTCCACGTCGGAGCCGAGGTCGTCGGCATCGCCGCCGGAGGACTGTTGATGTGGCGGGGCAGGTCGGTGGTGCTCGCCGTCCTGGTCGCGATGGTCGTCACGGCCGCGCTCCGCGCCGTCTTCTGACAAATCGCCCGCCACCGCCGCGCTGTCCTAGTCTGTGCGCGGTTCAGAGTCATCCCGGGGCGCATAGCTCAGCGGTAGAGCGCTTGCCTTACAAGCAAGTGGTCGCAGGTTCGATCCCTGCTGCGCCCACTCTCGGCCGCACACGTTCGGTGGTTGAGGTGCGAGGGCGACCACGGTCAGCCCGGCGCGTGTTTCGGTGGTTGAGGTGCGAGGCCGTCCACGGCCGAGCCTCGAAACCACCCTCGCCGACACCGGAGGTTTCGAGGCTCGTCGCTGAGCGCTCCTCGCACCTCAACCACCGCCGAGCACTCGACCGGAATGCGCGAGAGTGTGGTCATGGAGCGTGAGCCCCCCGGTCACCGACCTCTCGTCGGACGCCGAGAGGAGCTCGCAGTCCTGCGCCACGCGCTGGTCGACTCCGCCGCCGCGCACGGTGGCGTCGTGCTCGTCCGTGGTGAGGCTGGCATCGGGAAGTCGCGACTCGTCGAGGAGGTGGCCAGGGAGGCCTCGGCGACGCACGTCGTCCTGACCGGTCGCGCGGTCGAGGGTGGTGGCGCCTACCGACCCGTCGCCGACGCCCTCGTCGGGGCCCTCCGTGCCGGGCTCCAGGTCACGCCGACGTCACTCGGCCCCTACGGGGCGGCGCTCGCACGGCTGCTCCCGGACTGGACCGAGGTCACCGGCGCCGCGTCGGAGTCCGGGGTCGACCCCGGGCTCGTGCTCGGCGAGGCCGTCGCGCGCTTTCTCAGCCTCGTCGGGCACGGGCGTCCGTGCCTCCTGGTGCTCGAAGACCTGCACTGGGCGGACGCCGACTCCTGGGCCGTGCTCGCGCACGTCGCCGTCGCCGTACCGTCCCTGCCGGTGCTCGTGGTCGCCACCATGCGCGAGGACGAGCCGACCGCGCCAGCGGCCGACCCGCTCACGCGCCTGCCCGGGGTCGTGACGCTGCGGCTGGCACGCCTCGCACAGGAGGACGTGCACCAGCTGGCCGCCTCCCTGGGCGTCACGGACCCGTCGACCATGACCATGCTCGAGGAGCGTGCCGACGGGCTGCCGTTCATGGTCGAGGAGCTCGTTGCCGTGGACCCCGGCGACGTACCTCCCACCTTGCGGGCACTCGTGTCCGACCGGTTCGCGAAGCTCGCCGGCGACCAGCGTCGGGTGCTCGCGGGCGCGGCCGTCCTCGGCCTGACCCCCGACTGGTCACTGCTCCACCACGTCACGGGGGTCTCCGAGACCGAGGTGCTGGCGGCGTTGCGGGCGGCCGAGGAGGCTCGGCTGCTGCTGGTCGATGCCGGCACCTTGCGCTGGCGCCACTCGCTGACCCGCGAGGCCGTCCTCTCGCTGGTGCTGCCGCCGGAGCTGGCGCTGCTCTCCCGCCGGGCGGCCGAGGCGCTGCTGGCCCGTGGACGGCGCGAGGACGACGCCGCCGCCGCCGACCTGCTGCTCCGGGCAGGTGCCGACGACGCCGTTGCCGACCTGCTGCTCACCCTGGCCCGTCGCGACATGGCCCGGGGGGCCTTCCACACCGCAGAGCGGCTCGTCGACGACCTGGAACGGACCGGACTGCGGCCCGCGGCAGCCGCGGTCGAGCGCGTCCGGTTGCTCTGCTTGCGCGGGCGCGCACGCGAGGCCCTGGCAGTGGCGGGTCCGGTGCTCGACGATGCCACGGGTGGTGAACACGTCGAGCTCGCGCTCCAGCTGGCACGGGCTGCCGTGCAAGCGGGACTCTGGGACGACGTCCGTGAGTACGTCGGGCGCGCCGGGCGTCCCGAGGACCCGACGGTCCGAGACCCTCCTGGCGGACGCGGCGCACGGGGCCGGCCAGCTCGACGACGCCGCCAGGCACGCCGCAGCGGCCGTCCGCGGGGCGGAGGCGGCGGGCGACGCCGAACAGCTGTGCGACGCCCTCGTGGTGCACGCGAAGGTGCTCCGGCTCTGGGACACGCAGGCAGCGCGCGCGCTCTTCGACCGCGCGGCTCAGGTGGCCTCGGAGCACGGGCTGGTCGACGCCAGGGTCGAGGCGATGCTGGGTCAGGCGACGCTCGAGATGCTGGAGTCCGAGAGCACCCGGCGCCTCGAGGCTGCCCGCGAGCTTGCGGAGCAGGCCGGCCTCGTCGGCCAGCTCACCGCGATCGACATGCTCCGCGTCGACGCCTTGGTCGCGTCCGAGGGCCCGGCGGCCGCCGTACCGCTCGCGCGGGAGCTCCTCGATCGCGCCCGCGCGTTGTCGATGCCGGCGGCGGCCATCGGCGGTGCTTTCGTGATCGCCCTCGCCGCGGCAGCGGCCGGCGACAGGGTCGAGACCGAACGACTGATGGCTCCGCTCATGGAGACGACGGGCGGTCCGCCCGAGGCGTCCCTCGTACCGGCCGCGGTACGGGCCATGCTCGCACTCTCGACGAACGACGTCCGCGCCGCGAACGCCGTGCTGGACCCTGCGGTGGCCCCTGTCCTGGCGCACCTGTCCACGGCGCCCCTGCACCAGTTCGGCCTCTGGGCGCTCCTGCGCACCGTGACCGACGACCGCGGCGAAGAGGCCAGGAGAGCGCTGGCGGCCGTCCCGGTGTCGCGTCGTCGGGCGAACGCAGCCGCGCTCCGGTACGCCGACGCGGTGGTCGCCGGAGCCGCGGGACGCCTCGCCGACGCGGAGGCGGCCTTCCGCGACGCCGAGGAGCTCGCGGCCGCGACCCCCTGGGTGCGCCGGTTGCTGCGGACGGTGGTGCTGCCCCGCCTGGTCGCGGACGGGTGGGGCGACCCGGTACCGGTGCTTCGCGCCTCTCTCGCCGAGCACGAGCAGGCCGGCGAGGAGGCCCTGGCCCGGATCGTCCGCGACCTGCTCCGCCGGGCCGGCGCCCCGACCCGCCGTGGCCGCGGCAACCTGGCCGTCCCGACACCCCTGGCTGCCCTCGGTGTCACCAGCCGCGAGGCCGACGTGCTCGCCCTGCTCGTCGAGGGCGCCACCAATGCCGAGATCGCCGAACGACTGTTCCTCTCCCGTCGCACTGTCGAGACCCACGTGGCCCACCTGCTGCAGAAGACCTCGTCGGCCAGCCGAGCAGAACTACGTAGCCGGGTGGCCGAGCTCGACTCCTAACTCCGTACTCCTTACGGATCCGGCGCCCGCACGCCGGACGCACTCTGGTGGCACCCAGAGAACCCCATGAGGAGAACCAGAGATGACCACCAACCGCTACGACGTCCTCGTCGTCGGCGCCGGCCCGTCGGGCCTGACCACCGCCGTCGCGGCCGCCCGTGCGGGCGCCCGAGTACTGCTCGTCGACCGGCACGCCGGCACCACCGTCTTCCCCAAGGCCACCGGACTCCGTCCGCGCACCATGGAGCTGATGCGCGCCTGGGGCCTGGAGGAGGAGATCCGCGCCGGCTCGCAGGACCTCAAGGTCGCGGGCGCCATCCACGCCGCTCTGAACGGCCCGGTCCTCCAGGAGTTCCCACTCGGTGCGACCGCGCCCGACGTCCTCGCCAGGATGAGCCCGTCGACGTTCGCGGTCGCTCCGCAGGACCACGTGGAGCCGGTGCTGCTGGCACAGCTGCTCGAGCTCGGCGCCGAGGCCCGCTTCGGCGTGCGGGTGCTGGACCTCGTGCAGCACGACGACCACGTCGCGGTGCTCGTCACCGATGAGACAGGCGAGGAGACCATCGAGGCCAGGTGGGTCGTCGGCGCCGACGGCGGCGACAGCACCGTGCGCCGCCTTGTCGGCCTGGACGTGCAGGTCCTCGGTGACGAGGGCGCCCACCTGAGCACGCTGTTCCGCGCGGACCTCGCCAGGCACCTGAGCGGCGAGCGCTACGCGCTGCACATGATCGTGGCAGGCGACGAGTTCCGGGTGTTCGTGCCGTCGGGGACGGACGGGCGCTGGATGTTCGACCGAGAGCTCCACCCCGAGCTCGGCGACGACCCGGCCGACTGGACTGAGGATCGTGCGGTCGCCGCTATCCGTGAGGCCGCGGGCGTGCCCGACCTCGACATCGAGGTGATCGGCACGTTCCCCTGGACCTTCGCCGCCGCCGTCTCGACGGGCGTGGCGGCCGGCCGGGTGTTCCTCGTCGGCGACGCCGCACACCGGACGACACCGCGCGGCGCCACCGGCATGAACACCGGGATCGCCGACGGGCACAACCTCGGCTGGAAGCTCGGCTGGGCCGCGCGTGGCCTGGCCGGCGAATCGCTGCTGGCGACGTACGCCGAGGAGCGGTACCCGGTCGGGCTGCACAACGCGCTGGCGTCGCTGGAGGCCTTCGCGCCCGGCCGCGGTCAGGACCTCAGCCACGACTTCGGCGTCGTGTACGAGTCCGCCGGCATCCAGCCCGCCACCGAGGCACCCTCCCCCGAGAACGGCGCTGTCGAGAACGGCGCCGTCGTCGTTGCCGCGCCCGGGGCTCGCGCACCGCACGCGTGGGTCTGGTACGGCGGCGAGAGGCGCTCGACCATCGACCTGTTCGAGGGTCGGCTGACCCTGCTCACCGGCCCGCGGGGCGAGGCGTGGCGCGATGCCGCGAAGGGCGTCCCGGACGTCCCGGTCCAGGTGCTCGTCGTCGGGCAGGACGTCCTCGACCCCAGCGGCGACCTCGCCAACCGGTACCGACTCGGCGACGACGACGCCGTGCTGGTCCGCCCCGACGGCCACGTCGCCTGGCTCCTCCCGGCCGGCGACACCAGCGCGCTCCACGAAGCAGTCACCACCACCCTCGGCCGCCAACCGGCCGTCGCCGTCTGAACAAGGAAAGGAACGACAACGATGACCACCACCTGCCACCCCACCGATCTGTCGGCCCTCGTCGCCGACCTCGACCACGCGGTCCGCTCGACGCGCGGCAACGACGTGGAGACCCTCGACGCGGTCTGCGCGGCTTTGCGGCCGGCGCTCACGACCACCGGCCTGCTGCTGCCGGAGCAGCGCGTCGGCGACCCCTCGGCGTACCGGTCGCACGTGCTGCACGTCGCACCGGACGGCGCCTTCTCGCTGGTGGCCCTCGTCTGGCTGCCCGGCCAGGCGACGGCCATCCACGACCACCTCTCGTGGTGCGTCGTCGGTGTCCACGAAGGTGCCGAGCACGAGACGCGCTACCAACTGACCGGAGACGGCCACCTGGTCGAGTCCGGCTCCGCGGTCGCGTACCCCGGCGACGTCGCGGGCCTGCTCCCTCCGGGAGACATCCATCGCGTCCACAACAGCGGCGCGACGACGGCCATCTCACTGCACGTGTACGGCGCCGACCTGTCGCTCGTCGGTAGCAGCATCCGGCGGGTGTACCCCGAGCGCCTCCTCGCTGGTTGAGGTGCGAGGAGCGCCAGCGACGAGCCTCGAAACCCCGCAAGAGGCGCAGGGTCCGCCAGCGGGTTTCGTGACAGGCGCTAGCTAGCGCGCCTTCCTCAACCAGCGGCGTTCTCGCTGGTTGAGGTGCGAGGAGCGCCAGCGACGAGCCTCGAAACCCCGCAAGAGGCGCAGGGTCCGTCAGCGGGTTTCGTGACAGCTCCTCAGCGCCCTGCGGGCGCGCCGTGGGAGCCGTGGGAGCCGAAGATCGCAATTCGGGGCCCGGCCTCCGCGCCTCTTCACCCACCGGCGACGTCCGGTGCGTAGGGGGCACAGGTGGCCCGCCACGAGGTACCGAAACTTGGACCGAGGGCGATGAACCAAAGATGCCCGAGTATCCGGCGCACCAGGTGCGCCAGATACTCGGGCATCATGCTTTGAGCGTCAGCTCACCCCATCTTCGGGTCAGGCGCGAGCGCGCCTTCCTCAACCAGCGCCCGGGGAGACCCAGGGGCTCGTTGGGGCGTCGTGCCGGGCCACCCCGGACCAGTTCCCGGCACCCCCCGCGCCCCGCACTCGGGCCACGGTGGCCCGGTACGTCGGGTCGACAGGCCCCGGGAGTTGGGCCACCCCGGCCCGATACGAGCGGGCCGACGACCAAGGCGTAGCCGTTGGTTGAGGAGGTCGCGCAGCGACCGTCACGACCCGGTGACCGAACGGGCAGCCGGTTCGCTCGACGCTGGGCGGGTAGGTCGCCGCGATCTTCGGGTCAGGCACGCCTTCCTCAACCAGCGGTGGTCTCGCTGGTCGAGGAGGGCCGTCAGGCCCGTCACGAAACCCCGCAACACTTCTCGAAACCCCTTGTGGAGAAGGGGTTCTGAGCCAGACCGGCTCCGCCTCCGGCTGGCCGCGGTCAGCGCGGCTGCGCGGCTGCGCGGCTGCGCGGCTGCGCGGCTGCGCGGCTGCGCGGCTGAAGGCGAGGGAACTTCTCCCGATGCGCCGAGACGACGATTCGGGAGACCGTCACAGTCATGCATGGGCCGGACGAGATGCCAGATCAAGCGCTTAAACTTCCAGAGCCGGACCGACGCGCGGGTGGTCCGGACCCAGGCGGGACGATGCACCGAGATCCGCGCGGACTCTGCGGGCGGGACCGCGAGCTGACTCAGGCCGACGAGGCCCTGGACGTGGCCGCCTCGGGAACGCGTCAGGTCCTGCTGATTGGCGGGGACGCGGGCATCGGCAAGACAACCCCCGCGTGGCAACCCCCCGCCCCGCGTGAACCACTCCGAGCGTCTACCCGCCCTACCGACTCACGACGGACGGCGTCGAGCTGGCTCGCGACGGCCTCGCCCGCGCCCGAAGGCTACGCGCGGCTCTCCTCGGCCGGACCGAAGACGACGAGGACCGTGAGGTCCTCCTCGACGTCGACGAAGCGATGCTCCTCGCCCGCCGGGACGAAGACGACCGTCCCCGGCTCGACGGCGGTCGAGCCCGACGGTGTCCAGAGCGTCGCTCGCCCGTGGGTGCACACGTAGAGCTCGTCCTCGGTGTGGGGCTCCTGCGGGTCGGTCGCACCGGCGGCGATCGAGTAGGTGCCACAGCTGAGGTCGGGCACCCTGAGGTGCTCGACCCAGGCGGCGCCGTCGGTCGGCGTCGGCCGACCCGCTCCGCTCACGACCTGCATGGCGCGACGATATCCGGCGAGTCGTCCCTCGCGAGATGGGCTCGTCGTCCCGCGGTCTGCGCATACTTACCGCTGAGATGGGCAACGGCAGGTGGTGACAGGTGCGGACCGCGGTCCGAGGCTTTCGGTCGTCCTGGTCGACGACTCCCAGCAGCTGCGCGCGCTGGTCCGCCACCGCCTGGAGGAGTCCGGCCTGTTCGACGTGGTCGGTGAGGGCGGCGACGGTGACGAGGCCATCAGCCTGGTGATCAGGCACGAGCCTGACCTCCTGCTGCTCGACACCTCGATGCCGACCTGCGACGGCCTCCAGGCGCTGCCTGCGATCGTGGCCGTCTGCCCCGACACCACCGTGGTGATGTTCACCGGTTTCGAGGAGGCGGGCCTTGCCGAGCGCGCCCGCGAGCTCGGCGCAACCGACCTTGTCGAGAAGTCGCTCCCGCTCGAGGAGCTCCCCGACCGGCTGATGCGTTCCCTGGAAGGCAGCCCCGCCCCCTCGGGCACCCGACGCCGGTTGAGCCTGGTCGGGGGCGCCAGCGGTGGCAACGAGGTCAGCGAGGAGCAGCGCGTCCTCGACGAGCACGTCGCACAGTTCCAGGCGCTCTTCGACCGAGCGGCGATCGGGATGGCCACGCTGACCGTGACCGGCACCGTCGTCCGCGCCAACGACGCCCTCGCCGAGCTCATGTCGTGCGAGCCGTACGACCTGGTGGGCGTCGACTACGGGCAGCTGACCCGGGGTGCGGGCGACCAGCTGGACCGCGGGCTCCATGCCATCACCGTCCGCGGGGAGGACCTCGCCACCGTCGAGCACGCCCTGCCCGAGGGCGCCGGAGTTCTGCCTCCCAGAATCGTCCGCCTCACGCTCTCGCCGATCCGCGACGCCCAGCAACAGGTGCTCTACGTCTTCGCCCAGGTGCAGGACATCACCGCGCTGCGTGCCGCCGAGGGCGACCTGCGGCTCAGCGAGGAGAACTTCCGGCTCCTGATCGCAGCCGTGAGCGAGTACGCGATCTTCATGCTCGACCGCGACGGGATCGTGGTCAGCTGGAACGCCGGCGCCCAGCGCATCAAGGGATACTCGCCGGACGAGATCGTCGGTCGCTCGTTCCGGGTCTTCTACCCACCGGAGGACCGCGCCACCGGCCATCCCGAGCAGAACCTGGAGACCGCGCGCCGGGACGGCGAGTACGCCGAGGAGGGATGGCGCGTACGCAAGGACGGAAGCCAGTTCTGGGCCAGCGTCGTGATCAGCGCCGTGTACGACGACGCCGGACGTCACATCGGGTTCGCCAAGGTGACCCGCGACCAGAGCACGCAGCGTGAGCACGAGCAGGAGCGCAAGCACCTGATCACCGAGCAGACCCATCTCCTGGCCGTGACGGCCCACGAGCTGCGGACCCCCACGGCGGTCATCGAGGGCTCGGTGTCCGCACTGGGGCGTCGTCCGAACAGGGCTCCGAAAACGACCCGCTCCTGGCCAACATCGTCAGCAGCACGCACCGCTTGCGACGCCTCGCAGCGGATCTCTCCACGGCGTCCCAGCTGCAGCGGGGAACGCTCCAGTACCGTCTCGACGACGTCACGCTGGCCACGATCCTGCGCGGCGCCGCCGCGCGTCGGGAGGCCGCCGAGAGTGGCGTGCACATCGACCTGGAGGTCGCCGACGCCGTCACCGTCCGTGCCGACGCGGACCGGTTGGGGCAGGCCATCGACAACCTCCTCGACAACGCCGTCCGGCATGGCCACGCTCCCGTCACCGTCGTCGGGGACGTGAACGGCGGCCACGTGCGGATCAGGGTCACGGACGCCGGCCCCGGCGTCCCCGAGCGGCTCGAACCCCGCCTGTTCGAGCGCTTCGTGAACGCCGGCTCGCGGGGAGGCACCGGCCTGGGCCTCTACCTCGTGCGTGAGATCACCCTCGCTCACGGCGGCGAGATCGACTACCACCCCCGCCGTCCGGGGCGGCTGCCCACTTTCGAGATCCGTCTCCCCCGCACGACCTGAGACTGAGGGCCCCCAGACTGAGGGCCCGCCGTCTGCCACGAGCCCACTAGGGTCGCGCCATGCCTCGCGCCCTGTCTCGCGCCGTGGTCGGCATCGACTCGTCGACCCAGAGCACGAAGGTGCTGCGGGTCGACGCCGACTCGGGCGAGATCCTCGCTTCGTCGAGCGCCGGTCATCCCGACGGCACCTCGGTCCACCCGGACCACTGGTGGCACGCCCTGGAGTCCCAGCCGGGGTTCGACGACGCCGTGGCCGTCTCTGTCAGCGCCCAGCAGCACGGCATGGTCGCCCTGGGCGACGACGGCGAGCCGGTCTTCGACGCACTCCTGTGGAACGACGTCCGTTCGGCCGACCAGGCTCGCCGGCTCAAGGCCCACTGGGGTGCGGAGACCTGGGCGCGCGACGTGGGCGTCGTACCCGTGGCGTCGTTCACGGTGACCAAGCTGGCCTGGCTGGCGGAGGAGCGACCCGACGTCGCCGAGCGCGTCGACCGCGTGCTGCTCCCCCACGACTGGCTGACCTGGCGCCTGACCGGTCGCCCCGACGAGGCCGTCACCGATCGCAGCGACGCCTCGGGGACGGGCTACTACTCGGTGCCCGAGGAGCGCTACCGCGACGACATCCTCGTCGAGGCCTTCGGCCGCGTGCCGCGGCTGCCACGAGTCCTCGGCCCCGCCGACGTGGCCGGCGAGACCCCCTCGGGGACCATCGTGGCCGCGGGATGCGGGGACAACGCCGGAGCCGCGCTGGGCCTCGACCTCGGGCCCGGCGACGTGGCGATCAGCATCGGCACCAGCGGCACGGTCTTCGCGTCGGCCGGCCAGGCGGTCTACGACCCCAGCGGGACCGTCGCAGGGTTCGCGGACGCGAGCGGGCGCCATCTGCCGCTGGCCGCGACCATCAACGCCGCCCGCGTGCTGAGCACCACCGCGGGACTGCTGGGCGTCGGGCTCGAGGAACTCGACCGGCTGGCACAGTCCGGTCCTGCTGACGCCGGCGGGCTCACCCTCGTGCCGTACCTCGAGGGCGAGCGCACCCCCGACCTGCCCGATGCGAGCGGCTCGCTCGTCGGGCTCACGCGCGCCAACCTCACCTCCGACAACCTCGCCCGCGCAGCCGTGCTCGGCATGCTCTGCATGCTGGGCGACGCCCTCGATCGCCTCACCGCCCTCGGCGTGCCGGCGCACCGCGTCATCCTGATCGGCGGCGGCTCCGCGTCCTCGGCCGTGCAGCAGGCGGCCGCCGACCTCTTCGACGCACCGGTCGTCATCCCGCGTCCGGCCGAGTACGTCGCCCTCGGAGCCGCCCGCCAAGCCGCCTGGGTGCTGTCCGGCGACGCGCAGCCACCCGACTGGCCCGTGGCGACGTTGGCCACCCGCGAGCCACGGGACAACGCCTGGGCGACCGAGGTGCGGGGCCGGTTCGCGGACGCCCGCCAGCGCCTCTACGGCGTGTAGACACCGATTCGTCTGCGGTTTGCTGCGGTTTTCCCCGCTCAGCGGCGCAGACGAATCGGGGTCTCAGCGCGCCGCCGGCGGCAGTTCCTCCCGAGGCCGGGCCTGCGCTGCCAACAGGTCCGCGGGCAGCTCGGCCACCTGCTCGCGGCACCACGACGAGACGTCACGCCCGGCCAGCACGGACTCGCGGAACTCCGGCCAGGGCTCCCAGCGGTGCTCCTCGATCTCGGCGGGGTCGGCACGTACGGCGTCGGCGGAGCCGGCCACGAACACCGGGCACAACTCGTTCTCGATGACGCCGTTGTCCATCTCGGCGCGGTAGCGGAACCGTGGCAGCACCAGCCGGAGGTCACGCAGCGACAACCCGAGCTCCTGCCCGACGCGGCGCACGACGGCCGCCTCCAGGTCCTCGCCAGGGGCGGGGTGCCCGCAGCACGAGTTCGTCCACACGCCGGGAAAGGTCGCCTTGGCCAGCGCACGTCGGGTGACGAGCAGGCGACCCGCGTCGTCGAGCACGTAGCAGGAGAAGGCCAGGTGCAGCGGAGTCTCCGCGTGGTGCACGGCGTGCTTGTCGGCCACGCCGACGGCGTTGCCGTCCTCGTCGAGCAGCACCACCTGCTCCACGCCGGTCGAGCTTGCCGAGACCGCCGCTCACGCCGGCCTGGCCAGCTCGTTGACCGCCGCCCGGAACACCCACGGCGCCGCGTCGGCCGCCGGCACGAGCAGGCGACGCAGGGCCGGACGTCCGCTGGCCGCGAGCAGGCCGTGGGTGAGCAGGTTGTGCCGCCAGGACAGGCGCCGCCAGCTTCGCTCGTACGCCGACGGGTCGCCCGACAGCACGGCCGTCACCGCCGCGCGTGCCTGCGCCAGCCCCAAGGCGATGCCCTCCCCCGTCAGCGCGTCGACGTAGCCGGAGGCGTCGCCCACCAGCAGCACGCGGCCGGCGACGCGGCGACGGGAGCGCTGCCGTAGCGGGCCGGCCCCCAGGACGCGCGAGGCCGGGGCACCGGCCAGCCGCTCGCCGAGGCCCGGGAACCCGGCCAGGAGGTCCTCGAAGTCGCCCCCGCCGTCGACCAGGAGCGCGACCCCGACACAGTCGTCGGCGACCGGCGTCACGTAGGCCTCCGCCCGCGGCGACCAGTGCACCTCGACGAACGGCGTCCACGGGGCGGTGGCGACGTGGCGGCGAAGCCCGAAGCGACGGCGGCCGCGGCGCCCGCCCCGGTGACCTGCCTCGAGGCCGACCATCCGGCGTACCGGTGAGTGCAGGCCGTCGGCCGCGAGCACGTAGCGCACCGGCTCGCCGTCGACGAGCGACCCCGCGGTCGTCCTGGACGACGGTCTTCACGGTGCGCTGCTCGACCGGGATGCCGGCCAGCGCGACGGCCTCGGAGAGAGCGGCGTGCAGCGCCGTGCGACGTACACCCCGGCCCGGGCCCGAGCGGAAGGGCGCGTCGACCGAGCGGGAGCCCTCGACGTAGCGGATCCCGGCCAGCGGCCGGCCGGGCAGCGCGATGCCGAGCGCGTCGAGGTCGCCGACGGCCCCGGGCATCAGTCCCTCACCGCACGCCTTGTCGACGGGCGCGAGCCGCGGCTCGCGCACCACCACGTCGAGGCCCGCGCGGGCGGCGTACAGGGCGGTGGCCAGACCTACCGGGCCACCGCCGACCACCACGACGTCACGCATCGGCGACCTTCGCCGTGGCGGGGAGCGTGGCGAGCGCCTGGTCCTCGACCCGGATCCGGACGGCGAGCAACCCGGCGTTGAGCACCGTGAAGACGAGCGCCGTGATCCACGCGGCATGTACCAGAGGCAGCGCCGCACCCTCGACGACCACCGCGACGTAGTTGGGGTGGCGCATCCATCGGTAGGGCCCGCCGGTGACCGGCGCCAGCCCTGGCACCACGATGACGCGGGTGTTCCAGCGCCGCCCGAGGGTGGCGATGCACCACCAGCGCAGCGCCTGCGAGGCCAGCACCAGCAAGGTCATCGACCACGCCAGCCAGGCGGGCACCTCGGGACGGCGTACCCAGGCCTCGACGAGGGCGCCGACGAGCAGCCCGGTGTGCAGCACGACCATGAACGGGTAGTGGCCCAGGCCGGTCTCGACGCCGCCGCGCGCCCGGCTCCAGGCAGCGTTGCGCACCGACACGACCAGCTCGGCCAGCCGCTCGAGGCCGACCAGCGCGACCAGCACCGTGAAGGCGGCCAGGCTCTCCAACGTCAGATCCCCGCCCTCAGGAGCACCAGCTCGGAGCAGAAGCCCGGGCCCATGGCGAGCAGCACGCCGTGGGTGCCCGGGGCGGGCGGGCGCTCCCGCAGCGTGTCCTCCAGCACGTGGAGCACCGACGCCGAGGACAGGTTGCCCACGCGCGCCAGCGACTCCCAGGTCAGCCGCACGGCCTCGCGCGGCACCTCGAGCGCGGTCTCGAGCGCCTCGATCACCTTCGGCCCTCCCGGGTGGCACACCCACCAGCCGATGTCGGCGCGAGTCAGGCCGTGGTCGGCCAGGAACTCGTCGACGTCCTGACGCAGGTAGCGCTCGACCATCGTCGGCACCTCGGCGTTCAGCACGATCCGCAAGCCCTTCGCCGTCACGTCGAAGCCCATGGTCCGCTCGGAGTCGGGGTAGAGGTGGCTGCGGGTGTCCAGACACGTGATCGGCACGTCGATCGGGCCGGTACGTCGCTGCGCTCCGGCCATCACGACGGCGGCGGCGCCGTCGCCGAACAGGCCGCTGGCGACCAGGTTCGGCATCGACGCGTCGTCGCGCTGGACGGTCAGCGAGCACAGCTCGACGGCGACGAGCACGGCCACGTCCTCGGGATGGCCGAGGAGGTAGTCGTGGACGCGGGCGATGCCGGCCGCTCCGGCCACGCAGCCCAGCCCCACCAGCGGCATCCGCTTCACGTCCGGACGCAGCCCGACCTGGGCCGCGATCCGGGCCTCCAGCGATGGCACGGCGAGGCCGGTGACGGTGGCCGAGACGACCAGGTCGACGTCCGACGGTGTGAGCCCCGCGGCCTTCAGGGCGTCGACGAGCGCCCGGGACCCGAGCTCGACCGCGTGCTCGATGAAGCGGTCGTTGGCCGCACCGAAGTCGGTGAGCTCGGCGTAGCCGTCGAGCTCGAGCACGACGTGCCGTGTCTCGACCCCTGCGTTGCGGTGCAGCCGGCGCAGCACCGCCTCGTCGAGGCCGCCGTCGGTGACGAACGCGGCGAAGGCGTCGGTGAGCTGCTGCTGCGGGTAGCGATGACCCGGAAGTGCGCTACGGACGGACAGGATCGGCATGCGGCTCCTCGTTGGTGGCCCGGGCGGGGACGAAAGATCGTGGCAGCTGGCGGGCGAGGCCGATGGCCAGGCGCGGTCCGATCCGGCCGTCACCCAGCCCCAGCTCGACGAGCGCGTCGAACGCGTGGCGGTCACGGTCGGCGGCCCGGATCCCCGCATCGACGATGGCGGGTACCCGGGCCAGGCGCGCGGCAGACCAGGTGTGCTTGAGGTGGCGGGCGAGCAGGCCTCGAACCGCCTTGCGGTGCGCAGCCCCCGCGTGGCCCGGGTCTCCCGCGTGGAGACAGCGGGCGGCCGCGCGGCCGGCCAGGATGCCGGTGGCGACGGCGTAGTAGATGCCCTCGCCCGTCATCGGGTTCACCAGAGCAGCGGCGTCACCGACGAGCAGGACGCGGCCGTCGGGCTGCTTCCAGCGCCAGCCCGACAGCGGCAGGTGGTGGCCCTTCCAGTCCCGGCCGTCGGGCACGGTGCCCGGCAGCAGCTCCTCGAGCTGCTCGAGCAGCAGCGCCCGGCTGGGCGCCGTACCGCGTGAAGGGCCGGCCACCGTTCCGGGGAGCAGCTCGCCGTACCCGACGTTGCTCCAGCCGTCACCCCGGTCGAACGCCCAGGCGTACGCCGGCTGGGCGCGCGGGCCGTAGCGGATCACCTGGGAGCCGCGTCGCGCCTCGGCGGTGGGGGCGTAACCGCGGATGGCGATGGCCCGCGGCTCGCGGACCTCGCCCAGCAGCTGCGGTCGCAGCACCGAGTGGACGCCGTCGGCGCCGACCACGACCTTCGCTGCCACCTCGCCGTCCAGCACGACCCGGTCGTCGCGCACCTCGACCCGGCGCACCCGCCTCTTCTCCAGCACCGCCCCGGCCGCGACGGCGTGCTCCACGAGGCGCGCGTCGAAGACCTCGCGCGGCACGACGTGCACCTCGCGCCGCATCGGACCGGCAACCCGCGCGTCACCGCGGGCCAGCTCGAGGTGACGCAGCGGCGTCCAACCCCTCACCACGTCGGCGGCTCCCACTCCGGCGAGCGCGTCGAGCACGTGCGGCGCGATGCCGTCGCCGCAGCTCTTGTCGCGCGGGAAGTCGGCCCGGTCGAGCAGCAGCACCCGCAGTGACGGGTCTGCGCGCAGCGCACCCAACGCCGCGCAGGCGCCGGCTGGCCCGGCCCCCACGACCACGACGTCCCAGGTCACAGGCTCACCACGAGCAGCGTCGCATCGAGCAGGGCGATCCCGACCGCCGCCGCGAACGGCGCCCGGCCACGCCCCCGCAGCACGACGAGGCCGAGCAGGGCGACGAGCGCCAAGCCGATGGCAGCGGCCGAGGACGAGACGTCGGCGCCGAGAAGAACGAGGGCGGAGCCGGCGCCGAGGACGACCACCGCAGCGGCCGGGAGGCGTCGGGCACCGAGCCGGTGCGGCAGGCCACGCACGCCGGTGGCCGCGTCGTCGTCGATGTCCGGGAGCACGTTGAGGAGGTGAGCGCCCACACCCAGGCAGGCCGCGGCCAGCGGCAGCCACAGCGGCGGCGCTCCGGCGTCGTCGCCCGCCAACCAGATGAACACGGGCAGCAGCCCGAACGCCACGGCGTACGGCGCCCACGACCAGACCGTCGCCTTCAGTCCCAGGTTGTAGGCCCATCCGGCGGCGACGCAGACCAAGTGCACGAGCCCGGCCATCACCCCACAGGCCAGGGAGAGCCCGACGCACAGCACGACCGCGATCGCACACGAGGCCGTGACGACACGCGGGTCCACCGTCCCCATCGCGAGCGGCTTGTCGCGACGGCCGACCGCACGGTCTCGCGAGAGGTCGACCAGGTCGTTGCTCCAGCCGATCGACAGCTGGCCGCAGAGCACCGCGGCGGTCACCAGCAGCACCCGGGACGCGGACATCTCCAGGGCTGTAGCGAGCAGCGCGGCCAGTACGGTCACGGCGAGCGCCGGCCCGGGGTGGGCCGACCCGACCAGGGCCAGCGATGTTCTCGCCCTCATCGCGACCCCCTGCCCGGGTGGTGGCACCACCCGGACGGGCGGTTCGACGTCTTCGAGCATAGGACGGCGTAGGGGACGGCACCACGCTCAGCCTGTGCCCTTCCCTGCGCCACCTAGCCTGGATCCATGTCGTTGACCTGGCCGCAGGCACTGGCCTGGCGACTGAACCGCCAGCATCTCGGCGATCCGGGATCTCGTTCTGTCGCCGACGTGGTCGGTCGCCTGGGCGCCGTGCCCGCGTGGCCGGAGCAGTCGGCGGACCTCGCGATCAGCGCTCGACGGGCGGGGTCGCGCGCCGGCGACGTCGTTCGCGCGGTCGACGCCGGCGAGGTGGTGAAGGCGTACTCCTTCCGCGGGGCCACCCATCTGATGACCGTCGCCTCGGCCGGTGACTACCTGGTGCTCCGCGCGTCCGGCCGCCAGTGGGAGCTGCCCAGCTGGACCGAGACCTACGGCCTGGCCCCGGCCGACTGGCCGGCGTTCCGCGAGGCGGTCCGCGACGCCGTGGCCGAGGTTCCGCTCACTCGCGAGGAGCTCGCCGCGGCGCTGGCTCGCAAGCGGCGCTACCGGCTGGCGGCCGCCGGCCTCACCAGCCAGTCCGACACGTTGCTCAAGCCGCTGATGTGGCAGGGCGACGTCTGCTTCGGGCCGGCCCGCGACGGTCATGCCACCGTCCGGCGGCTCGATGCGGTGCCCGGCTGGGCCGGCCTTCCCGACATCGACGAGGCAGGGCGGCGAGCAGTCACGGCGTACTTCCACACCTACGGCCCCGCGACGCCCGACCATGTGCGCCACTGGCTCGGCGAGGGCCTCAGCGCCGGTCGCAAGGCCATCCGCGGGTGGCTGGACGACCTGAGCGACCGCCTGGTCAGCCTCGACGTCGAGGGCGAGACCACGCTGTTGCTGCAGTCGGACGTCGACGAGGTCTCCGAGGCCTCGCCCAGCTCGGCCGTCCGCCTCCTGCCGAGCTACGACCAGTGGGTGATGGGTCCGGGCACCGCCGATCCTCACGTCGTCCCGCAGGCCCGGCGAGCGGTCGTCTCGCGCGGCGCCCAGCTCGTCGTCGTGGGAGGCGTGGTCTCGGGGACCTGGTCGGTCAAGGGGAACGCCGTGGACGTCGACTGGTTCCCCGAGGCGACACCCGTCGGGCGCGATGACCTCTCCGCCGAGGTCGACCGGCTCGCCACCCTGCTCGGCCGCACCCTGGAGATGACCGAGCACCGGTAGAAAGGTGACCATGACCGACATCGACCTCGAAGCGGTCGCGTCCGAGCGCGACCGCATCCGCACCGCCCACCTCCGGGACGCCGGCGACCGGCCT
The DNA here is from genome assembly GCA_963758885.1 of uncultured Actinomycetota bacterium. Taxonomy (GTDB): domain Bacteria; phylum Actinomycetota; class Actinomycetes; order Propionibacteriales; family Nocardioidaceae; genus Nocardioides. The sequence goes on along the minus strand of CAVWXS010000027.1, from coordinate 66,737 downwards.
GCGTCGACCGCACGCGGGCTCCACCACACCGCCCTCATCAGCAGCGACGTCGAGCGAACGGTCCGCTTCTACCAGGACCTGCTCGGCTTCCCGCTCACCGAGCTGATCGAGAACCGTGACTACCCCGGCTCCTCCCACTTCTTCTTCGACATCGGGAACGGCAACCTGCTGGCCTTCTTCGACTTCCCCGGGCTCGACGTCGGCCCGTACGCCGAGGTGCTCGGCGGCCTGCACCACATGGCCATCTCCATGGAGCCCGAGCGCTGGCAGGAGATCGTGCGCCGCTTCGAGGACGCCGGAGTCGAGCACGTGATCCACAGCGAGGTCTCGGTCTACTTCACCGATCCCGACGGCGCCCGCATCGAGCTCATCGCCGACCCGTTGGGCGAGATGTACGGCCACCACGTGCTGTAGGCGGCCGCGGTCGAAACTCGTCCTGGCCACACCTCTCGGCAAAGCGCGGGATCCGATCTAGCGTGTCCTCATGTCGGTGCTTTCTCGGGCGCGCTTGGCGTCCCTCTCGGTCCTCCTGCTCGCGGGAACCGCCCTCGTCCAGGGCGCTTCCGCCCGCCGTCGCCGCCGACCGGTGAGCGAGCTTCGTTCAACCCCAGACCGATCACGTTCAACGACCCGGACTCGTCTACGAGACGCCGTGCGAGGAGTCCATCGACGGTGCCGGCCTCCGGCACCGCGACGCCGTACCCGTCGCAGCTCGCCGTCGACGCATCCCGGCGCCGTGGTCGACGTGAACGTCTCACTGGTCGACTTCGCACACGACCGCCCCGACGACCTCGACCTCCTCCTGGTCGGACCACAGGGTCAGGCCGTCGTGCTGATGTCGGACGCCGGCGGCGCGAACGCCGTCGAGGACGCTCAGGATCGACATTCGACGACGAGTCCGACCGAGCGCTGCCCGACGACGACCCGTTCGACTTCACCGAACGCGAGTTCGAGCCGACCGACTACGACGACGGCCCGGACGCCTTCCCCGCCCCGGCTCCTCGCCATCGGCACCGACCCGCGCTCGGGCCTTCGACGGCAGCTCCGCCGCCGGGAACTGGAGCCTGTACGTCGTGGACGACTCCGACGACGAGTCGGGCACGATCTTGGGTGGAGGCTCGAGATCGCCGCTCGCCGTCGCCGGCCTACCCGTCCGAGCTGCAGGTCTCGGGCATCGGGCCGGTCACCGACGTGGACGTGTCGCTCCTCGGCTTCGACACCCAGTTCGGCCGCGGACATAGCTTCCTGCTGGTCGGTCCGCGCGGACAGCAGGCACTCCTGCTCGACGACGCCGGCGGCGGCGAGCAGCGAGGCGGTCACCGGGCATGAACCTGCGCTTCGACGACGAGGCGCCTTTCCAGGTCCCCGAGTTCGACCCCCTCGAGTCGACGAGTCCTACCAGCCCACCAGCTCCGAGAACGATCCGGCTATCCCGCCGCCGGCTCCCGCGGTGCCGCGGACCTCAGGGACCTCCGACGTCGCTGGGTGTCTTCGACGGCACCGACCCCAACGGGACCTGGCGACTCTTCGGCTTCGACGATGCGAGGGCAGGTGCTCCACCACGATCCACGGCTGGTCGCTGCACATCCGCTGGGACGACGCGGCCGGCCCCACAGGCACCGTCGCGGTGGACGGCGGCGCAGCCCGGACGCGGACCCAGTCCGTCGAGCTCGACCTGACGGCGACCGACCCCTCCCGGTACCGGCGTGACGTCGATGCGGCTGAGCAACGACGGCGCGTCGTACGGACCGTGGGTCGCCGTACGCCGCCACGACCTCGTGGCAGCTGGCGAACGGCGACGGGGCGAAGTCGGTCTTCGTGCAGTTCCGCGACGGCGCGGGCAACGTCTCCGAGACCGCTCCGCGACACGATCGTGCTGGACACCAAGGCACCTCGCGGCAAGAAGGCGAGCCCTGAGGACTCCGCGCGACACGTCGACTCCCGGCGCGAAGCTGAAGGTGTGGGCCAGCGAACGCCTCGCGCCGTCGACCGTCAAGGCCTCGACGGTGAAGCTGACCCAGGACGGCGACCCGGTCGCCGCCAAGGTGAGCTACGTCGCCAAGAAGCGCCAGGTCGTCGTCGACCCGAAGCAGGCCCTCGAGCCGGGGACCTACCGGCTGAAGGTGACCACGAGGGTCGAGGACCTCGCCGGCAACCGGTGGGACCAGCGATCGGCGTCAGGCCGACAGCCCCTGGTGGTGATGTTCCGGGTCTGAGGCTGAGGGTTCGACGCCGCGTCAGCGGAAGGTGAGCCAGGCGCCGATGACACCGGGCAGCGGACCGAGCAGCAGCCAGGCGCTGAGGATCGGCTTGCCGTGCAACGCGCGGAAGGCCGCGACGGCGAACACGCCGGTGATCCCGGCGAGCACGTTGAGGCCTACGCGGGCGTCCTGGTCCTCAGCGAAGATCCCTGCGAAGGCGAGGCCGAACGCGAAGTGCTCGATGACCGTGAAGGCGAGCACCGAGAGGATCCATTGCTGCACCTTGGTGATCGACATGCCCGAGGCCGGGTCGGGCGAGGTCGTCTGCGGTTCCACGACCTCACGCTAAGGGGATCGTGGCCCCAGACCTGAATCGGCGGTTGCCTAGGCAAGAGCAAGGCGCCCCTTCCCGGGAGAGAGAGGTTCCGGGGCGGGGCGCCGCTACGAATATGGTGCGTTACCAAGGTTCGCCTCACAACCCCAGGCCGGGTACCCGATCTAGTCATGCAAGGCCTGGGGTGTGGGGCCGGACGTGACCCGACCCCGAACGGAATGTCACGATGCTGGTGCCGGGAGGGGATCCTGCGACCATGGAGCCTGCTCTGGCGGCATCTCCAGGAGACTCACCATGACCGAGACGGCACCCAGCAGGCGGACCCGCCTGACGGACGTCGAGTCGTCCCACCCCGACGAACCCACGAGCGGCTACGGCTTCGTGTGGCGTTTCTGGGTCGTCGTCGTCCTCTGGGCGGCCGTGGTGGCCGAGCGGTCCGCAGCCCTCGGCATCCCGGTGCGCGACCCCGAGGGTCAGATGTTCCGCGGCCGGCTGGCCAAGGCCCTGGTCTTCCTCGTCGTGATCGCGCTCGTCGAAGGAGTCGTGAGGGCCCGCTCCCGTGGCTGGTCGCTGCGCAACGTGGCGCGGGTGCTGCGTGAGCGCTGGACGGGTCAGCGCGTGCTGCTGGTGGTCACCGGCCTGGCCGGCTACCACCTCGTCTACCTCGGCTACCGCAACCTCAAGAGCTGGAACGCCTTCAATGCGCTGCGCGACGACGACCTGCTGGTCTTCGACCGGGCTCTCTTCCTGGGCCACAGCCCGTGGGTCATGCTCCACACCCTGCTCGGGGAGTCCTACGCCGCCGAGGCGCTGGCCGTGGTCTACCGCTCCTTCACCTACGTGATCGTGCTCGCCCTGGTCGGCAGCCTGGCCCTGATCCCCCGCGTCAGGCAGGCCTACGTCTTCCTGAGCGCCGCCACGTGGGCCTGGATCCTCGGCACCCTCTGCTACTACGTCCTGCCCAGCCTGGGCCCCTACGCCGCCGCCCCGGGCGAGTTCGCCGGCCTGCGGCACACCGCGATCACCGACACCCAGGCCGAGTACCTCGCCGAGCGGGCCGCGTTCCTGGCCGACCCGTCGACCTCCGACGCCTTCGTCAGCCTCGGCGCCTTCGCGAGCCTCCACGTCGGCTTCACCACCCTCGTCTTCCTGATGGCGCGCTACTACGGCCTGCGCCGCCTGAGCCGGGTCCTCGCCGTCTACCTGGGGGCGGTGATCGTCGCGACGGTCTACTTCGGCTGGCACTACGTCCTCGACGACATCGCCGGCGTGCTCCTCGCGGTGACGGCCGTGCAGCTCGGCAAGTGGACCGTCTCGCCGCCACGGCTCCTGGCCCGGCCGTCCAACGGGCGGCGGCGGGAGCCGGCGTGACCCTTCTCGACGACCCGTCGGCCGACGCGACCACGCTGGTCGGGCCTGCCCGACGGGTCCGGACGGTCCGCTGGAGCCCGGCGCTGGTCGCCTCGAGCCTGGCCGGCGTGCTGCACCTGCTCTGGTGGCGGCTGCTGGCCACCCCTGGCGGCGACATCGCCGCCCAGGACGCGTGGGCGGCGTTCGCCAAGGCCCACCCGGGCAGCGCCTACGACCTGGCCTGGTACGGCGGCATGCACCCGGTCTCCTACAGCGCCATCTCGCCGTACCTGATGGCCTTCCTGGGAGTGCGACCGACCATGGTCGTCGCCGGCACGCTCGCGGCCGGGCTGCTGGCCGTGCTGCTCGAGCGCAGCCGCCACGTCTCGAGCCCGATGCTGCCGGCCGTCTTCGGCGCCCTGGCGCTGACCGGCAACGCCGTGTCGGGCCGGGTCACCTTCGGCCTGGGGCTGCTGTTCGGGCTGGCCGCCCTGGTGGCGGTCTACACCTGGCCCACCGACCGCTCCGGTCGCGCCGGCGTTGCCCTGGCTGCGCATCGCGGTGGTCGTCGTCCTCACCGCTCTCGCCACCGCGGCCAGCGGTGTGGCGGGCCTGTTCCTCGGCCTCGTCGCGGCGGCACTGTGGCTCACCGGCGACCGCCGGCTCGCCTATGCCGTCGGCCTGCCGCCGGTCGCGGTGGTCGCGGTGTCGGCCTGGCTGTTCCCGCTCTCCGGCGAGCAGCCGATGGCCTGGAGCTCCGCGATCCTGCCCACCGCCGCCGCTCTGAGCGCGCTGCTGCTGTTCCCGCGCGACTGGCGGTTGCTGCGAGTCCTCGGCCTGGTCTACCTGGTGGCCGTCCAGCTGGCGTTGCTGATGCCCTCGCCCGTCGGCACCAACATCAGCCGGCTCGGGCTGATCTTCGCCGGTGTCGGACTGGTGGCCACCCTGCCCGGGCGCGACTGGGCGCGGTCGTTCGCCGCGGCCCGCTTCGGCCGACCCGTCGCCGCCGGGATGGTCGTGGCCGCCCTGATCACCTCGATGTCCTGGCAGGTCGGGCTCGCCGCTCGAGACGCCATCAGCACCGCCCCGCCCTCGTCGCTGAGCCTCGACCTCCAGCCCCTGCTCGACCAGCTCCAGGAGCGCGGCGCCGGCCTCGGTCGCGTCGAGGTGGTGCCGACGGCGAGCCACCGCGAGGCGGCCGCCCTGGCGCCGTACGCCAACCTGGCCCGCGGCTGGAACCGCCAGGCGGACGCCGCTCGCAACCGTCGTCTTCTACCGCGACCGCCCGTTGACGGCCGAGGCCTACCAGAAGTGGCTGCACCGCTGGGCCGTGCGCTTCGTGGTGCTGTCCACCGCCAAGCCCGACGCCGCCGCGGTCGAGGAGGCCGCGCTCGTCGCCGGGGGGCTGCCCTACCTCGAGCGGGTGTGGTCCGACGACGAGTGGACCCTCTACGAGGTCGACCGGCCCGCGCCGCTTGGCATCCGCGCCCGCCGAGGTGCTCTCCTTCGACGCCGCGCAGATCACGCTGTACACCCCAGAACCGGGGCCGGTCGTGGTCCGCGTCGCCTACTCCCGCTGGCTCGGCCTGGTCGATGCCTGGGGCAAGCCGCTGCCGACCGACGGTGCCGACGGGCCCGACGGAGAACCGCTGGCCCAGCCGTGTCTCTCGGGTCTGGCCACCGACCGCGACATCGAGAACCCGCGCGACAACTGGCTGGTGCTGCACGCCACCGAGGCGGGCGTCTACCGCATCGGGGCGCCGTACAAGATGCCGCGCGGCTCCGCCTGCTCCTCCTGAGTCGTCGGCTACTGGTCCTGCAGCCGGTCGACCTCGGCGCGCAGCCCGTCGTTCTCCTCCTCGAGCGCGAGGACCGCCTCGATGCCGGCCAGGTTGAGCCCGGACTCGAGGAGCGCGGTGATCCGGCGCACCTGGGCGATGTTGTCCGCGCTGTAGCGGCGGGTCCCGCCCGCGGTCCGATGTGGCCGGATCAGGCCCTTGGCCTCGTAGGCGCGCAGCATCGCGGGAGTGACGCCCGTCAGCTCGGCCGCGACAGCCATGCCGTAGACGGCGTGGTCATCGGCCGGGCGGCGGTCGTCGGTGGGGGGCAAGGAAACCTCTCGGATCTCAGTTTGGCCAAGTACTTGAAATCTGGCGCAGAACTGACTAAATATCAACCCGTCGACAGAGATTAACCCAGGTTCACGGATTGCATCGCCTGCAGGAGCTACCAGGCGCTCGGGCGCCCACCACCTCGTCCGTCCCGTCCCGACCAGGAGCCGGCCGTGCCTATCGACACCCTCGCGGCAGCCCATCGTCGGGTCCGTCGCCGTCGTCACGCCCCACGACATCGTGGCTGTGGGGCTACGCACCATGCTCGCGGCGACCCAGCCCTGTCTGCGTCTCGTCGACGCCGAGCACGAGGAACCCGACGTCCTCCTCTACGACGTCTACGCACTGCTCGACGACGACACCTCCGGCCTCGACCACTGGGTCAAGGAGACGGCCTCCACGGTCGTCGCGATGACCCGGCCCTTGCGGCCCGACCTCGGCGCCCTGGCGCTCGAGCGCGGCGCCGAGGCCGCGGTCGCCCTCAGCGCGACGTCCGAGGAGATCGTGAGCGTCGTCCTCAGCGCCTGCGCGGGCACCCTCGACGACAGCGCGGTCGCGCTGGCCGCCGAGCACGACACCCACCTCGGCCACCTCAACGGCCTCAGCCCGCGCGAGACCGACGTGCTGCGCCTGGTGACGCTCGGGATGAGCAACCACGAGATCGCCTCCGAGCTGTTCCTCAGCGTCAACTCGATCAAGACCTACATCCGCAGCGCCTACCGCAAGATCGGCGTCACCACGCGGCCCCAGGTGGTGGCCTGGTGCGTCCGCCACGGGTTCCCGCCGCCGCACGAGTAGAGACCCGCCAGTACGGTGGGGAGTCGTGACGCTGCTCGACCTCCCGACCGACGAGCTGACCTCCCGGGCCCGCGTGGTCCGCGCCGCGACGACCGGCACCCGCGTCACCTACTCCCCCAAGGTGTTCATCCCGCTCACCCGGCTGTGCCGGGACCGCTGCGGCTACTGCACCTTCGCCACGGCGCCGCGCCACGTCGTCAGCCCCTACCTCACGCCTGACGAGGTGCTCGCGATCGCCTCGCGTGGCGCCGAGGCCGGCTGCCACGAGGCCCTGTTCACCCTCGGCGAGGCACCCGAGGAGCGGTACGCCGAGGCGCGCGCCTGGCTGGACACCCACGGCTACTCCTCGACGGTCGACTACCTCGCCGCGATGGGTCGCCGCGTGCTGGACGAGACCGGCCTGCTCCCTCACATGAACGCCGGGGCGATCCCGGCCGCCGAGCTGGCCCGGCTCCGCACCGTGGCGCCGTCCCAGGGGATGATGGTCGAGTCGCTGCGACCCGACCTGGCCGCCCACCGCGGAGCGCCCGACAAGACCCCCGAGCGTCGGCTGGCGACGCTCGAGGCGGCCGGCGAGCTGGCGATCCCCTTCACCACCGGGATCCTCGTCGGCATCGGTGAGACCGAGGCCGACCGGATCGAGGCGCTGGAGGCCATCGCCGCCAGCCATCGCCGCCACGGCCACGTGCAGGAGGTGATCGTCCAGAACTTCCTGCCCAAGCCCGGCACCGCGATGCGCGACGCCGACCCGTGCCCGCCGGAGGACCACGTCCGCGCGATCGCGCTGGCTCGGCTGGTGCTGCCGGCCGACGTACACGTGCAGGCGCCGCCCAACCTCTCCGAACCCAGCCGGCTGGGCGACCTCCTCGACGCCGGTATCGACGACTGGGGCGGTGTCTCCCCGGTCACCATCGACCACGTCAACCCCGAGCGGCCCTGGCCGGCCGTCGACTCCCTGCGTGAGGCGACCGAGGCTCGCGGGCTCGCCCTCGCCCCACGGCTGACCGTCTACCCCGAGTACGCCGCAGGACGCCGCGAGCCGCTGGCTCGACCCGGCCGTGCGCTTCCCGGTGCTCGACCGCTCGGACGCCGAGTCGCTCGGTCGCGACGACCCGGGCGCCACCTGGCCCGAGCGCCACCAGGCCGCGGCCAACGTCGGCACCGGCGCCGAGGTCGTCCAGATCGGCCGCCGGTCCACCGCCTGGTACTCCGGCGCCGACACCCACCCCCCACCCTGCTCAACACCGATTCGTCTGCGGCCGCAGCGAGGTCTCGCAGCGACCGCAGACGAATCGGGGTGCGGGGCGCCGTGGCCGAGGTGCTGGCCGGCGTACGCGCGGGTCAGGAGGTCGGCGAGGCCGAGATCGTCACGCTCTTCGGCGCCCGCGGGCCGGAGGTCGCGGCGGTCGCCGGGCTCGCCGACGACCTGCGGCGCGAGGCCGTCGGCGACACCGTCACCTACGTCGTCAACCGCAACATCAACTACACCAACGTGTGCACCTTCCGCTGCACGTTCTGCGGGTTCTCCAAGGGTCCGCTCTCGCTCAACCTGCGAGGGGCGCCGTACCTGCTGACCCTCGACGACATCGCCGAGCGCGCCGCCGAGGCCGCCTCGCGCGGCGCCACCGAGGTCTGCCTCCAAGGCGGCATCCACCCCTCGTTCGACGGCGACTTCTACGTCGACGTGGTGCGGGCCGTGAAGGACGCCGTCCCCGGCATGCACGTCCACGGCTTCACCGCCCTCGAGGTCACCGAGGGCGCCAAGCGCCTGGGTGAGCCGCTCGCGGCGTACCTCACCCGGCTCAAGGACGCCGGCCTCGGCTCGCTGCCCGGCACGGCCGCGGAGATCCTCGACGACGAGATCCGGGCCGTGCTGTGCCCCGACAAGGTGAACACCGAGGAGTGGCTCGAGGCCCACCGCACGGCCCACGAGGTCGGCCTGCGCAGCAACATCACGATCATGTTCGGCTCGGTCGAGCGGCCGGTGCACTGGGCCCGCCACCTGATCCGCACCCGCGACCTGCAGAAGCAGACCGGTGGCTTCACCGAGTTCGTGCCGCTGCCCTTCGTGCACATGGCGGCGCCGGTCTACCTCAAGCGCGGCGCCCGCCGCGGTCCGACCTGGCGCGAGAGCGTGCTGATGCACGCCGTCGCGCGGATCGCCTACCGCGGCCTGGTCGACAACATCCAGGCGTCGTGGGTCAAGCTCGGCCAGGACGGCGCGCGCCAGCTGCTCGCCGCCGGCGTCAACGACCTCGGCGGCACCCTGATGGACGAGAACATCAGCCGCGCCGCCGGCGCCACCCACGGCCAGCTGGCCACCCCCGCCGAGCTGCGCGAGCTGGCCTCCTCGGCCGGTCGCGTGGCCAGGCAGCGCACCACGCTCTACGGCACGGTCGAGGGCGCACCCACCGCCACGATGAAGCGCGAGGTGGGCTGATGGGCCTCCAGATCGGCTACAAGGCCAGCGCCGAGCAGTTCGGCCCGCGCGAGCTGGTCGAGCTCGGCGTGCTCGCCGAGCAGGTCGGCCTCGACAGCGTGATGATGAGCGACCACCTGCAGCCGTGGCGCCACATCGGCGGCCACGGCCCCAGCGCGCTGTCCTGCCTCAGCGCGATCGGTGAGCGCACCGAGCGGGTGGTGCTCGGCACGAGCGTGCTGACGCCGTCGTTCCGCTACAACCCCGCCGTCCTTGCCCAGGCGTTCGGGACCCTCGGCCCTGCTCAACCCCGGCCGAGTCATCCTCGGCGTCGGCACCGGCGAGGCGCTCAACGAGGTCGCCGTCGGGCTGCGCGACTGGCCGGAGTTCAAGGAGCGGTTCGCCCGGCTCCGCGAGGCGGTCCGGCTGATGCGGGCGCTGTGGAAGGACGAACGGGTCAGCTTCGACGGCGACTACTACCGCACCGACGACGCCACCATCTACGACCGCCCCGAGGGCGGCGTAGCCGGCGTTCCTTGTACGTCGCCGGCCGGCGGACCGGTGATGGCCAAGTACGCCGGCCGGGTCGGCGACGGCTTCATCTGCACCAGCGGCAAGGGCATGGACCTCTACACCGACAAGCTGCTGCCCGCCGTCGTCGACGGGCTCTCGGCGAGCCAGCGACCGGTCGACGCGATCGCCCGGATGATCGAGATCAAGCTGTCCTACGCGCCGACCCGCGAGGAGGCGCTCGAGAACACCCGCTTCTGGGCGCCGCTCTCGCTCCCCGCCGAGGACAAGCACCGCCTCGACGACCCGCTCGAGATGGCGTACGCCGCCGACAAGCTGCCCATCGAGGAGGTCGCCGCCCGCTGGATCGTCGAGACCACCCCCGAGGGCGTGGTCGAGGCCGTGCGTCCCTACGTCGAGGCCGGCTTCGACCACCTGGTCTTCCACGCCCCCGGCGCCGACCAGCAGGGCTTCCTGACGTCGTTCGGGCGCGACGTGCTGCCGCTGCTGCGTCAGCTCTGACCAACGGTGCTCACGGGAGGGTGAGGCGCGCCCTGTCCTTCGACCGCTCGTAGGTCGCCGTACCGAGGTACTTCGCCACCACCACGTAGCGACCAGCCTTGGTGATGCCGCGGAACTTCTTCACCGCCACACCCTCATCGGACAGGCGGACGGTGACGTTGTCGAGGGTCGTCCCGTTGCGCTTCAGCACGAACGTCACCCGGCCCGACACGTCCGACCCATCCGGAGCCGTCACCCGGCCGCGGGCCTTCAGGAGGTCGCGGGCCGGCCGGTAGGCGGCGAACGCCCGGGTCTCGGTGGCGATCGGCTTCACCGTGTACGCCGCCGTCCCCGTCGACGAGGTCAGCTGTGCCGGCTGGCTCGGGACGAACCGGGCGGAGACCCCGTAGTCGCCGGGCGGCACGGCCGGGAGCTTGGCGGTGGCCTTGCCTGCGACGACGTTCATGGCCACCGACCGGCCACCGACCGAGAACGTCACGATGCCGACGGGCGGGGTTCCGTTGGAGGTGACCGTCGCGGTGGCCGTGTCCCCCTTCACCGCCAGGGCCGTGGTCGTGGTCGCCGCGACCACGTCGTAGGCGTCGACGACCGTGTCGGCCGTCGGGGTGGCCAGGTCGAGGACGCAGGTCGCGGACGCCGCGAGCATGGTTCCGTCGCCGTCTGGAAGGCCACCGTGATCGTCAGGCCGGTGACGGTGAAGGCGTGGTGTCCCAACGCGGACGCCCAGACCGTCGACGTCGACGTGGCGGTCCAGGTGTACGTCTGCGGAGTGGTCGGGATGACCGAGCCGGGTGCCGACTGGTACATCTGCGGTCTGCGCCACGCCGTCCAGTGCCGTGTCGAGGTACGCGCCTCCATACGCCGTCGTGTAGCCCTGCGACACCGCCCAGCTGCGGAACGACTCCGGCACGAAGAGGTGGGTCGCCCACGCGGTGGAGCGCTGCGAGCCGTAGGGCAGCGTCGCCGGCACGTCGGTGTCCAGCGCGGCCGCGAACGTGTACGACGTCCCGGGCGCCCCGAAGCCGTCCCCGCTGCACGTGTACTGCAACGTCGCCGACCAGGCGCCGGCCGGGGGTGCGACCACCCCTCCGAGCAACCCGGCGCCCAGGGCGAGGAGAACGGTGGTGACCAACTTCTTTGCTGCCATGGCGAGCTCCTCGTTCCCTCGGTGTCTTTGCCGGCTCCTGCCGCACCGCCCTTACAGACGCCGTGACCGGCGACTTGGTTCGCCGCCCGCCGCGCAGCCGACTCCCCTGGTCCAGTTCACCCCGTTCCGGCCGGATGCGCATGGGAGTTTCGTCCCGGGTCACCCGGGACATCCGGTACTCGCGTCAGCTCTGACCGGCGGTCACCCGGCGCCCGGTGAGGGTGCCCCAGGCCAGCCGCACGTAGAGCAGCCGCAGCCCCGGCGCCCAGGGCTGGGGATCCCGGAAAGCGCGGAGCAAGGTCAGCTCGTCGGGGTCCTCGACCGGCTCGGCGTGTCCGGTGGCGACCACGCTCCAGCCCGAGTGCGTGTGACGGTCGACGTCGTCGACCTCGAACGCGATCCGGCCACCCGACGCGAGCCGCCCGAGGACGCCGTACGGCGAGGTGCGGAAGACCAACGAGGCACCGTCCACCACGTAGTTGACCGGCACGATCCGCGGTCCCTCGTCGGTGCAGACCGCGACCCGGCCCAGCTCGCGCGAGGCCAGGAGCTCGCGGCAGGTCCGGGTGTCCAGCTCGTCGCTCCGGCTCAGGCTCATGACGTCTGCACCGGTACGACGGCCACCGGGCACCTCGCATGCTCGAGGATCGCGGTCGAGACCGAGCCGCCCACGAGGCGTCCGAGTACGCCTCGCTGGTGGGTGCCGACGACCAGGAGGTCCGCGCGGCTCGCCGCCCGGGCGACGTCCTGCTCGGGCACGCCCGGCGCGGTCCGGACGGAGCAGTGGACGTCGGGGTACCGCTCGCCCAGTCCCGCCATCGCCTCCGCCAGGGCCAGGGCGTCCCACTCGTCGACGTCGGAGAGGCCGCCGGCCGCCGGCGCGCCGAGCAGCGCCGGCCGTGGGTCGAGGGCGTAGTGCAGGACGCGGATCGGCAGTCGGCGCAGGCTGGCCTGGCGGAACGCGAACTCCAGGACCTCGACCGAGTCCGCGGTCGCGTCGACGGCGACGACCACGCCGTCGTGAACCCGTCCGGGGTGGCCCGGCCGGTGCACCACCACCGGGCACGTGGCATGGCGGACGACGCCGAGGCCGACCGATCCCAGCAGGTGGCTCAACGCCGGGCCACGGCCGCGGGAGCCGAGCACCACCAGGTGCGCGGTCTCCGCGACGTCCAGCAGCAGTGCCTGCGCGCTGGTGACCTCGAGCTGCTCCTCGATCTCGACGTCCGGCGCCACCCGGTGCGCCAGCTCGTGCGCCTGCGTGAGCAGCGCCTCGCTGTGCAGGCGCAGCGACGTGAACGTCCCGGGCTGGACGACCGCCGCGTGCTCGCTCCTCCCCGCCGGCACGGGCCGCACGGCGCGCACGAGCCGCAGCGACCGTCCTTCCAGGGCCGCCTGCTCGGCGGCCCACCGGACCGCCTGACCGGCCAGGGCCGACTCGTCGACGCCGACCACGATGCTGTTCCTGCGCAGGGTGTTCATCTCCAGCTCCTCACGTGGACGGCAGAGGTCCCGCCCACCACAGCGTGCGCTCGCCGCCGTGATCCGCAGCAGAGCCGAAGGGGGGCGCCCGGCGGGACCAAAGTCCCCATCAGCCCCGGCCCTGCAGCCCTGCCGCCCGTGAGGAGTCGGGCCACAGCCTGGACCCATGACCCACACGCCGCTCACCGTCGACGCACCGGACGCCGTCGGGCACCGCCTCACCGCCCTCGTGGTCGTGGAGTCGATGTTCGGCAACACCGAGCAGGTCGCTCGAGCAGTGGCCGGGGGTCTCGGCGACGGCGGCGTCGACGCGGTGGTCGTCGACGTCGCCGCGGCCCCGGGCGAGCTGCCCGCCGACCTGCACCTCCTGGTGGTCGGAGCGCCGACCCATGCGTTCTCCCTCAGCCGGCCCGGCACCAGGACCGACGCCGTACGGCAGGGTGCGCCGCCCGAGCGCGCAGTCACGGGGCTGCGCGAGTGGCTGTCGACCTTGCTGGTGCGGGACCCGCGGCACAGCCCTGTCACGGCCGTGTTCGACACCCGCGTGTCGAAGGTACGGCGGCTCCCCACGGCCGCCGGACCCCGCGCCGTCCGGCTGGCCCGGCGGCGTGGGCTCACGGTGCTCACGCGACCTGAGGCCTTCCTGGTCGCGGACGTCAAGGGACCGTTGGTGGACGGCGAGCTCGAACGGGCCGCCGCCTGGGGCTACGGCCTGGCCGGCGCCTCCGGCCCGGGCGCGCGCACACACCAGTGGACACCGGTCAGCGGCTCTCCCGACCCGACGCCGTCGGCACCGACCAGGTGAGCGTGGTGCCCCGTCCGGGCGCCGACTCCACCAGCAACGAGCCACCCCTGCGCTCGGCGCGCTCGCGCATGTTGCGCAGCCCGCTCTCCTGCACGTGCTCGGCCAGCCCGCGGCCGTCGTCGGCGACCGTGAGCACGACCCCGTCACCGCGCAGCGAGCAGACCTCGACGGACCAGCCTCGGCGTGGCGGCTGGCGTTGGACAGCGCCTCCCCGAGCACGGCCAGGACGTCGGGGGCGAGGTCGCCGGTCACCAAGGTGCGGACCGGGCCCTCGAACCGCGAGCGAGCGGCCGGAACTTCAGGGTGCCGGCCGCCCGGTCGACCAGACGCGTCACCTCGGCCTGGATGTCGTCCGAGCTCTCGGTGCTGGCCAGCGCGAAGATCGACCGGCGGATGTCCTTGATCGTGGCGTCGAGGTCGTCGACGGCCTGGTCGAGGCGGGTGGCGACCTCGGGATGGTCGCTCAGCCGCGAGGTGCCCTGCAGGCCCGAGCCCGACGGCGAACAGCCGCTGGATCACCACGTCGTGCAGCTCGCGGCCGATGCGGTCGCGGTCCTCCAGCATCGCCAGGCGCTGGCGGTCCTCGCGGGCCCGGACGATCTGCAGGGCCAAGGTCACGTGCTCGGCGAAGCTGGCCGGAAGTGCGGGGTCCAGGGAGTAGTAGTCCTCCGCCCGCTCCCGGCTCCACGCCAGGGCCAGCGCACCGTCGACCTGGTCGCCGGACCGCAGCGGCACCACCACCGCGGGGCCGAGGCTGGGCCAGCCGAACACGCTCGAGACGTCGAGGGCGCGGGGGTCGGAGGCGATGTCGTCGACGGCCACCGGGTGCCCCGGTCTCCACCACGACGCCGGCGAGCGACCGGTCCAGCGCCAGCGATCGCATGGCCTCGGGGTCCGCCTGGGCGCCCGACGTCACCCGCAGCACCAGCGAAGCACGGTCCTGCCCGGCCATGATCCAGGCCACGTCGGCGCCGGACACCTCGCGGGCCCGGTCCGCGATCGTCTGCAGGGCGTCGACTCCCGGGTCGCCGGCCGTCAGGAGGGCGGTGATCTCGGCCGTCGCCGCAAGCCAGTGCTGCCGCCGCGACCCCTCGTCGTACAGGCGGGCGTTCTCGATCGCGACGCCGGCCGTGGCGGCGAGCGCGATGACGATCTCCTCGTCGCCAGGCGTGAAGTCGCCGCCGCCCGCCTTCTCGGTGAGGTAGAGGTTGCCGAAGACGCGGTCCCGGATGCGGACCGGCACCCCCAGGAACGACGACATCGGCGGGTGGTGGTCGGGGAAGCCGTACGCCGACGGGTGCTCGTTGATGTCGTGCAGCCGCAGCGGTGCCGGGTCGTCGATGAGCAGTCCCAGCACGCCGTGCCCGCGCGGCAGGTGACCGATCTCGTCGACCAGTCCCTCGGGCATGCCGTGGTGGACGAACGTGCGCAGCCGACGGTCCGGAGCCTCGGAGAGCACCCCGAGCGCGGCGTACTGCGCGTCGACCAGCTCGCCGGCGATCACCACGATCCGTTGCAGCACGCTGTCGAGACTCAGGCCTGCGGCGATCGTGACGACAGCGTCCAGCAGCAGCCGCAACCGCTCCTCGCGGTCCGCCTCGTGCCCGTGCTCGCCCACGTCGCCTCCGCCGGGCAGGCTAGCGTGCGCCGCGGCCTGGCGCTCAGTGCTTGTGCTTGCTCGCGAAGATCGCGGCCTGGGTGCGGCTGCTCAGCCCGAGCTTGGCGAACATCGAGGAGGCGTAGTTCTTCACGGTCTTCTCCGCGAGGTACATGCGCTCGGCGATCTGCCGGTTGGTCAGGCCCTCGCCGATGAGGTCCAGGATCTTCTGCTCCTGCTCGGTGAGCTTCTCCAGCTCCTTGTCGACCGGCGGCCCGTTGCGCACCCGGTCGAGCACCTGCGCGGTCACCGACGGGTCGAGCATCGACTGGCCGGCCGCCACCCGGCGTACGGCGTCGACGAGGTCGTTGCCCTTCACCTGCTTGAGCGTGTAGCCGGCCGCGCCGGCCATGATCGCGGCGAACAGCGCCTCGTCGTCGTCGTAGGAGGTGAGGATCAGGGCCTTGATGCTCGGGTCCTGTGACCGGACCTCGCGGCAGACGTCGATGCCCGACCCGTCCGGCAGACGAGCGTCGAGGATCGCCACGTCCGGCCGCAGGGCGGGGATGCGGCGGGTGGCCTCCTCGGCCAGGCCGGACTCGCCCACGACCTCGATGTCCCCCTCGCCCTCGAGGAGCTCCTTGATCCCGCGCCGGACGATCTCGTGGTCGTCGAGGAGGAACACGCGGATCGCCATACCCGCCACGCTAGCCGCCCGTCGACAACCCGAGGAGAGTCCCAGCGTCCCGCCCGTCCAGGACCTTCGTCCCTGACCTGCTCGCGCGAAGCGAGGGACGGTGGACAGCATGACCCCCGCCATCGTGAGCGTGCCCGACGAGATCGGGCGCCGGCTGGTGTCGCTGGCGTGCCGCGCCCCGAGTGTCCACAACACCCAGCCGTGGGCCTGGCGGCTGCGTCCCGACGGCGCCGACCTGTACGCCGACCACCAGCGCCGCCTGGCCGTGGCCGACCCCGTGGGCCGCGAGCTGACGATCAGCTGCGGTGCGGCGCTCCACCACTTCCAGGTGGCGGCCCGCGCCATGGGCTGGGCGGCCACGGTACGGCGGCTTCCTGACGCCATGGCGCCGGCGCTGCTGGCCCAGGTACGGCTGAGCCCCGCGGTGCCACCGCGTCGCGCCGCGGGCGAGCTCGCAGCCCTGCGAGACCGGTGCACCGACCGCAGGCGCTTCACGTCGTGGCCGGTCCCGGACGACCGCCTGGCGGGCCTTGCCGATGCCGCCCGCGAGCAGGGCGTCGGCGCCGTCGCGCTCACCGACGCCACCGACCGGTTCCGCGTCGACCTGCTGGTCAGCAGAGCCCTGCAGCTCCAGGCGCGCGACCCAGCCCTGGCCGACGAGCAGCAGACCTGGCTCGAACGGCACCGCGGCTACGGAGTCCCCGTCACCTCGGTGCCCGATCGGGCATCGTCCGACGAGAGCCACCGCAGCCGTTTCGGCCTCGGCACGCTGGAGGACGAGGGCCGCGACGTGGAGGGCAGTGACGGCTTGATCGCCCTGTGCGCCGAGACCGACTCCCGCGAAGCCTGGCTTCGTGCCGGAGAGGGTCTGAGTGCCCTGTGGCTGCGCGCCGTCCGGACCGGGCTGTCCGTGGTGCCGCTGAGCCAGGTGCTCGAGGTCGACGAGACGCGCGCCGCGCTGCGGTACGACGTCTTCGGCGGGCTCGCCGTACCGATGCTGCTCGTGCGAGTGGGCTGGCAGGCGATCAGCCGCAGCCAGCTGGTGCCGACCCCTCGCCGCCCCCTGGACAGCGTGCTCCTGCCCGCCGAACGGCCCGCGACATTCGGGACCAAGGGCCCGACCGGCGAGTGACTCTCTCCTCTGACCCGGCCCGCCGCGCTTCACGAGACTGAAGTCACCACCAAGAGAACGACCGAAGGAGGTCCTCAGGATGACCGTCATCCACGGGCACGCAGGTACCAACGCTGGCACCACCGCGACACCCACCACCGAGAACTCGCAGACCGGCACCACCCTGGGACGCCGCGCGCTGGCACTGCTCCGGATCGGCTTCGGGCTCACCTTCTTGTGGGCCTTCTTCGACAAGCTGCTGGCCCTGGGCTTCCACACCGGCTACGACCAGGACGGCAACCTCGACCGCTTCGGCGACGCCGCCTGGATCAACGGCGCGAGCCCCACCGAGGGCTTCCTCAAGTTCGGCGCCGACGGCCCGTTCAAGGGCTTCTACAACAGCATCGGCGGCACCTTCTGGGCCGACGCGCTGTTCATGCTGGCCCTCCTCGGCATCGGCCTCGCCCTCACCCTGGGCATCGGCATGCGGGTCGCCGCGGCCGCCGGAGCAGTCCTCTACGTGATGATGTGGACCGTCGCCCTGCCCCCCGAGAACAACCCGGTGATCGACGAGCACATCCTCGGCGCCATCACGATGGTCGTCCTCGCCGCCTACTACGCCGGCGACACCTGGGGACTCGGCAAGACCTGGGCCTCGACCAAGCTGGTCAAGGACACCCCCGTCCTCCGGTAGCCCCCCTCCCGGAGCGACACGGCCCCCGGACCTCGGTCCGGGGGCCGTCTGCTGTCGCCACTCGCTGGTTGAGGAAGGCGCGTTAGCGCCTGTCACGAACCCCGGTACGGACCGGCTGACCCGTCACCAGGTGTCGTGACGGTTGCTAGCCCAACGCTCCTCAACCAGCGGCTCCCCGCCAGGTCCAGTCGGCGATGTCGGGCATGTCCTCCAGGTGCTCGCGGATGTACGTCGCGTGCTCGGCGAGCCGCTCCTCGCACAGCCGCTGCAGCCGGTCCCAGCCGTCGACCCGGCGGCTGGCCCGTCGGAGCACCTCGTGGACGAGGTGGAAGCGCGACATCCGGTTCAGCACCACCATGTCGAACGGCGTGGTCGTCGTACCCTGCTCGCTGAACCCGCGCACGTGGAACCGCCCCGGGTCGCTGCGGCCGTGGATCACCTGGTGCACCGCGCGCGGGTAGCCGTGGAAGGCGAACACCACGTCGCGGTCGGCGGTGAAGATGGCGTTGAACTGGCTGTCGGTGAAGCCGTGCGGGTGGTCCTCCTCCGGCAGCAGCGCCATCAGGTCGACGACGTTCACGAACCGAACCTTCAGGTCCGGCACGTGCTCGCGCAGCAGCTCGGCCGCGGCCAGGGCCTCCTGCGTCGGTACGTCGCCCGCGCAGGCCAGCACCACGTCGGGACGCTCGTCCGACGGGCACGAGCTCGCCCACTCCCAGATCCCTGCACCGGCAGCGCAGTGGCGGTGGGCCTCGTCGAGGGTGAGGTACTGCAGGTGCGGCTGCTTGTCGACCACGATCAGGTTCACGTGGTCGGTGCTGCGCAGGCAGTGGTCCATGATCGACAAGGTCGTGTTGGCGTCCGGCGGCAGCCACACCCGCACGACGCCCGGCGACAGCGGCAGCATCGAGTCGATGAGGCCGGGCCCCTGGTGGGAGAACCCGTTGTGGTCGTTGCGCCAGCAGGTCGAGGTCAGCAGCACGTTCAGCGACGGCACCGACGCCCGCCACGGCAGCTCCTGCGCGTGCTGGAGCCACTTCACGTGCTGCACCGCCATCGACGCCGACACCATCGCGAACGCCTCGTACGTCGCGAACACGCCGTGCCGCCCGTCAGCGTGTACCCCTCCAGCCAGCCCTGGCACAGGTGCTCGCTGAGCACCTCCATCACCCGGCCGTCGGCGCTGAGGTGGTCGTCGGTCGGCAGCACCGGACCCATGAACGCCCGGTCCGTCACCTCGAACACCGCCTGCAGCCGGTTGCTCGCCGTCTCGTCGGGCGAGAACAGCCGGAAGGTGTCGCGTGGCGGCGTACAGGTCGCGCATCAGCTCTCCCGACGACACCGTGTTGCCGACCAGCGAGCGGCCCGGCGCCTCGACCGGCACCTCGTACTTCGCCAGGTCCAGCAGGGGCAGGTCCTCGCGCAGCCGGCCGCCGTTCGCGTACGGCGTCGCCGACATCCGCCGGTCGCCCGCGGGCGCGAGGGCCCGCAGCTCCGGCACCAGCCGGCCGCGTCGTCGAACAGGGTCTCCGGCGAGTACGACCGCAGCCACTCCTCCAGCATCCGCAGGTGCTCGGGGTTGTCGGCCAGCCCCGAGAGCGGCACCTGGTGGGCCCGGAACGTGCCCTGCACCTGGATGCCGTCCACGACGTCCGGCCCGGTCCAGCCCTTGGGCGTGCGCAGGATGATCGCCGGCCATCCGGACTCGACGTCCGCGTGACCCCCGCCGAAGATCCAGCCGGGCGTGCGCCTCGCTCAGCGCGCCGTACAGCGCCGGGAACACCTCGCGCGGGTCGTCCCCCGACACGACGACCGGGTCCCAGCCCTGGCTGCGCAGGTACGCCGCGACGTCCTCGTCCGACGTACGCCCCAGCACCGTGGGCCCGGCGATCTTGTAGCCGTTGAGGTGCAGGATCGGCAGCACGGCTCCGTCGCGGCGCGGGTTGAGGAAGGCCGGCAGCCGCCACGACGCCGGACAGCGGCCCGGTCTCGGCCTCGCCGTCGCCGACCACGCAGGCGACCGTCAGGTTCGGGTTGTCGAAAGCCGCCCCGGCGGCGTGGACCAACGCGTAGCCGAGCTCGCCGCCCTCGTGGATGCTGCCCGGCGTCTGCACGCTGACGTGGCTCGGCACCCCGCCGGGCGAGGAGAACTGCCGGAACAGCGTGAGGACGCCAGCCTCGTCGTCACCGACGTGCGGGTAGATCTCGGAGTAGGTGCCCTCCAGCCAGCCGGCCGCGACCAGGGCGGGACCACCGTGGCCGGGTCCGGTGACGTAGAGCCAGTCGCTGTCGGTCTCGCGGATCACCCGGTTGAGCAGGGCGTAGAGCATCGACAGCCCGGGGCTGGTGCCCCAGTGGCCGAGCAGCCGCGGCTTGACGTGGTCGAGCGTCAGCGGCTCGCGCAGCAGCGCGTTGTCCCGCAGGTAGATCTGGCCGACGGTCAGGTAGTTGGCCGCCGCCCACCAGCGCAGGTCGAGCTCGAGGTCGTCGGGCGAGTAGGGATGCATGCCTCAACGGTGACCACAGATGGGCCGGGCAGACCAGGTCCAGGGTCGGAAATCACCTGGAAATGAAATGAGTCGAACCGCTGGCGTCTCGGGTCACCAGCGGTTCGACGGGTAGAACATTACCGGCCTGTTCCAGGCATGTCTGCATCCAGAGGCCGAATCGTTGAAAATTGTGTCAAGCGGTCTAGGCCACCTGCTCGGGCACCCTCAGGCCACCTCGTCGGCCACCAGGTGGAGCTGTCGCAGGTGCTCGTCGAGGTCGCGGCCCTCGGAGGTCGGGTTGTGCACCGCCCAGCGCACCATGCCGCGCTTGTCGATGACGTACGACGACCGCCTCGGGCGGCCCTTGGACTCGTCGAAGACGTCGTACAGCTGGGTCACCGCACCGTGCGGCCAGAAGTCGGAGAGCAGCGCGAAGTTGAGCCCGTCGCTGTCGGCGAAGGCCCGCAGCGAGTGGGTCGGGTCGCAGGAGATGGCCAGGATCTCGGAGTCGAAGCTCATGAACTCGTCGAGCCGCGAGCGGATCTGCGCCATCTCGCCGGTGCAGACGTTGGAGAAGGCGTAGGGGTAGAAGACCAGCAGCACCGCCTTGGCTGCCGCGGTAGGACGACAGGGTGACGTCCTGGCCGAACTGGTCGCGCAGCGTGAAGTCGGGCGCCGGCCCGCCGATCTCGATGCCGGTCATCACACGTCCCTCTCTACCGATGCTGGGCCAGCTCGCGCTTGAGGATCTTGCCCGTGGCGTTGCGGGGCAGCTCGTCGAGGAAGACGAACTCGCGGGGCACCTTGTAGCGGGCGAGGTTCTGCTTGACCCAGTCGCGCAGCTCGTCGGCGTCAGGACCCGGCTGGTCATGGTGTTGGGCTACCACGACGAACGCGCGCAGCCGCTTGCCGTAGTCGGCGTCGTCGACCCCGATCGCGGCTGCCTCGACGACCCGTGCGTGGCGCGCCAGGCAGTCCTCGACCTCGGCGGGGAAGACGTTCTCGCCCCCGGAGACGATCATCTCGTCGTCGCGGCCCTCGACGTACAGCCGGCCGTCGAGGCCGAAGCGACCCACGTCGCCCGACGACATCAGCCCGTCGCGGACCTCCTTGTGGCCGCCCCCGGTGTAGCCCTCGAAGAGCATCTTGTTGCCGACGAAGATCCGGCCGGGCTCGCCGTCCGGGACCGGGGCGCCGTGCTCGTCCAGGATCTTCACCACCGTCGCGTACGGCGGCCGGCCGGCCGAGCCGGGCGCCTCGCGGAGGTCGGTCGGGTCGGCGACCGAGGCGTAGGCGACCTCGGTGGAGCCGTAGAGGTTGTAGAGGTTGTCGCCGAACTGGTCCATCCACTCGAGCGCCAGGTCACCCGGCAGCGTCGAGCCCGAGGCGGCGACCACCTCGACGCGGGTCAGGTCGTAGCGGTCCTTGACCTCCTGCGGCAGCCCGAGGATCCGCTGCAGCATCACCGGGATCACGACCATGGCCTCGCACCGCTCGGCCTGGGTGACTCGCAGGCACTCCTCCGGGTCGAACCTGCGCCGCAGCACGACGGTCTCGCCCATCAGCGCCGACAGCATGAAGTGGGCGAAACCCCAGGTGTGGAACAGCGGCGCCGCGACGTGGGTGCGCATGCCGTAGCGCAAGGGGATACGCGACAGCAGCGACACGGCCGCGCCGATGCCGGCCTCGTTGCGCGGAGCACCCTTGGGCGCCCCGGTGGTCCCGGAGGTGAGGATCACGATCCGCGCGTGCCGGCCGGGCGGGGTGAGGTCGGCGTCGGGGTACCGCTCGATCAGCCGGTCCAGTGTCTCGACCCCGTCGACCTTCCCGTCGCCGTCGGGGTCGGTGAGTCGGTCCAGGCGATCAGCCGCTGCGCGACCTCGGCGTCCGCCAGGAGCCCGGCGAACTCCTCGTCGTGGATCACCGCCTGCGGCTGCTCGCGCTCCAGCACGTCGACCAGCTGGGGCCCGGCGAAGGCGGTGTTGAGGTAGAGCAGGTCGGCGCCGAGCTTGGCGACGGCCAGCGTCGCGTCGACGAACCCCCGGTGGTTGCGGCACATGATCGCGACCGAGTCGCCCTCGCGGACACCGCGCTCGGCCAGCGCCCGGGCGAGCGCGTTGCTGCGGCGGTGCATCTCGCCGAAGGTGATCGACCCGCGCTCGTCGACGATGCCGTCACGATCGGGGTCGAGCACGGCCATCGCGTGGAAGCCGCCCGCGGGACCGGTGCCCCACGGCGGCCAGCACGCGGCCGAGGGTGATCAGCTGCGAGGGCAGCAGCGGCCGCAGCACCCCGGCCCTGACCAGCACCTTGGCCGCCGTACCGCCGTTGGACGCGGTCGTCACGACCGGCGCCAGCACGGGCGCGAGAGCGGACGGGAGCCGAGGCGTCACGAGACCATCGTCCCGCGCCGCACCGACACGTGTGCGTGCGGGGTCACCGGGGCACCGTGGCGGGCGCTACTGGCGCGACTTGGGAGCGACCAGGCGGGTTGCCGACCAGTCCTTGCTGACCGCGGCGGTCGTGGTCTGGGACAGCCCTGCGATCGGGGCCGCCTCGGCGATGTCGGACGGGTCGACCGCTCCCGGCCTGCCGACCTTCGGGGTGAGCAGCCAGATCGAGCCGCCGCCCACCAGGTCGGTCAGGGCGTCGACGAGCCCGTCGACGAGGTCGCCGTCGTCGTCTCGCCACCACAGGACCACTGCGTCGACGACGTTGCCGTAGTCGCCGTCGACCATGTCGGCGTCGATGGTGTCCTCGATGGCCACCCTCAGGTCGTCGTCGGTGTCGTTGTCCCAGCCGAGCTCCTGCACGACGGTGCCGGCTGCGAAGCCCAGTCTCGTGGCGGGCCACCGCTCCGACGTCTGCTGGGAGGTCTCACCCCCCGCGGTGGAACTCAACGGTCTCCTCGCTCTCCGGTCCGGGTACGACGCACCCGGGGCCACGGCGGCCACAGGTGTGCAGTAGTCCACCGGAGTTGAGGCCACTGTGCAACCCGACGAGGGCTGGGGACAAGACCGGTTCGGGAGGCAGTTCCACGGATTTCGAGACAGCCCGGCGCGTGCAACGATGCAGGGGTGAGCCCGGACAACAGCCCCGCCACTTCTGGCACCAGCACTGGCAACACTTCTAGCCGCCCCGTGATCCACGAGGGGCTGCCGACCCAGCTCCCCGACATCGACCCCGACGAGACCCAGGAATGGGTCGAGTCGTTCGACGCGATGGTCGACGAGCGCGGCCGCGAGCGGGCCCGCTACGTGATGCTGAAGCTGCTGGAGCGCGCGCGGGAGAAGCAGGTCGGCGTCCCGGCGCTGCGCAGCACCGACTACATCAACACCATCCCGCCGGAGCGCGAGCCGTGGTTCCCCGGCGACGAGGAGATGGAGCGCCAGGTCCGCCGGCTGATCCGGTGGAACGCCGCCGTCATGGTCTCCTCCGCCAACCGCAAGGGCCTCGAGGTCGGCGGCCACATCGCGTCGTACGCCTCGGCCGCCAGCCTCTACGAGGTCGGCTACAACCACTTCTTCCGCGGCAAGGACCACCCCGGCGGCGGCGACCAGCTCTACATCCAGGGCCACGCCGCGCCCGGCATCTACGCCCGCGCCTACCTGATGAAGCGACTCACCGCCGAGCAGCTCGGGCGCTTCCGCCAGGAGGTCCAGCACGGCCCGGGGCAGGGCCTGTCGTCCTACCCCCACCCGCGGCTGATGCCGGACTTCTGGGAGTTCCCGACGGTGTCGATGGGCCTCGGCGCGCTCAACGCCATCTACCAGGCCCGCTTCAACCGCTACCTCCACAACCGCGGCATCAAGGACACCAGCAACCAGCACGTCTGGGCGTTCCTCGGCGACGGCGAGATGGGCGAGCCCGAGTCGCTCGGCGCCATCCGCATCGCCGCCCGCGAGGAGCTCGACAACCTGACCTTCGTCATCAACTGCAACCTGCAGCAGCTCGACGGGCCCGGTGACCGGCAACGGCAAGATCATGCAGGAGCTCGAGGCCAACTTCCGCGGCGCCGGCTGGAACGTGATCAAGGTCGTCTGGGGTCGCGAGTGGGACGCCCTGCTCGCCAAGGACGTCGACGGCGTGCTCGTCAACCAGATGAACCGCACCCCCGACGGCCAGTTCCAGACCTACTCGGTCGAGTCGGGCGCCTACATCCGCGAGCACTTCTTCGGCGTCGACAACCGGCTGCGCAAGATGGTCGAGCACCTCAGCGACGAGGAGATCGAGCGGCTCCCCCGCGGTGGTCACGACTACCGCAAGGTGTACGCCGCGTTCCAGGCGGCCGCCAACCACGTGGGCCAGCCGACGGTGATCCTGGCCCACACCGTGAAGGGCTGGACCATCGAGGCGCTCGAGGGCAAGAACGCCACCCACCAGATGAAGAAGCTCAACGCGGACTCGCTCAAGCAGTTCCGCGACCGGCTCGAGCTGCCGGTCTCCGACCAGGAGATCGACGACGCCTACACCCGCGACGGTTCGGCGCCCTTCTACCACCCCGGCGAGGACAGCGACGTGCTCGCCTACCTGCGCGAGCGGCGCCGGGCGCTCGGGGGCGGCGTACCCATGCGGCGGGTGCAGCCGGTCGAGCTCACCCTGCCCGGCAAGGAGATGTACGACGAGCTGCGGGCCGGCTCCGGGAAGCAGGCCATCGCCACCACGATGGCGTTCGTCCGCCTGCTCAAGGACCTGATGAAGGACCCGTCGATCGGCAAGCGCATCGTGCCGATCGCTCCCGACGAGTACCGCACCTTCGGCATGGACTCGATGTTCTCGACGGCCAAGATCTACAACCCGGCCGGCCAGACCTACGAGGCCGTCGACCGCCAGTTGTTGATGGCCTACAAGGAGTCCGCGCAGGGCCAGATGCTCCACGAGGGCATCTCCGAGGCGGGCTGCGTCGCGTCGGCCACCGCTGCCGGGTCGTCGTACTCCACCCATGGCGAGCCGATGATCCCGGTCTACATCTTCTACTCGATGTTCGGCTTCCAGCGGACCGGCGACTCGATCTGGGCGATGGCCGACCAGCTGGCCAGCGGGCTTCCTGATCGGCGCCACCGCCGGCCGCACCACGCTGACCGGCGAGGGCCTCCAGCACGCCGACGGCCACTCGCCGCTGCTCGCGCTGACCAACCCGGCCGTCGTGCACTACGACCCGGCGTTCTCCTACGAGATCGCCCACATCATGCGCAACGGCCTCGACCGGATGTACGGCTCGACCGAGCGGCACCCCCACGGCGAGGACGTCATCTACTACCTCACCGTCTACAACGAGCCCGCCGTGCAGCCGACCGAGCCCGACGGCGTCGACATCGAGGGGATCCTCGGCGGCATCCACCACGTCGCCACGCCGCCGGCCGACCTGCCCGCAGGACGCCCCGCGCGTCCAGCTGCTCGCCAGCGGCGTCGGCTACGCGTGGATCCTCAAGGCCCAGCAGCTGCTGGCCCACGACTGGGGCATCGCCGCCGACACCTGGTCGGTCACGTCCTGGAACGAGCTGTCCCGTGAGGCGCTGGCCACCGAGGAGTGGAACCTGCTCAACCCCACCGAGCAGCCGCGGGTCCCGTTCGTCACCCGCAAGCTCGGCAACGCCCCCGGCCCCGTGGTCGCGGTCAGCGACTACATGAAGGCCGTGCAGCAGCAGATCTCACCGTGGGTCCCGCAGCGCTTCCACGCCCTCGGCGCCGACGGCTTCGGGTTCGCCGACACCCGCGCGGCCGCCCGCCGGTTCTTCAAGATCGACGCCGAGTCGGTCGTCGTCCAGGCCCTCGCCGCCCTCGCCGAGGAAGGCGTGATCGGCAAGGACGCGGTCCAGAAGGCCATCGACCACTACCGCATCACCGACCCCACCGCCGTCCGCGGCGTCAAGCAGGAAGGCGGCGACGCCTAGCTCGTTGAGTTGGCTGACGAATGGCCGCGTTGAGTTGCGCTCCGTCATGGACTGGTCGACGCTGGCCAGTCGACGACCGGCTCCACGGACAGGTCCCGATGACGGCGACTTGCGCCAACTCGCCAACGGCAGTCAGGCGGGGCGGATCTGCGTCACGCTGGCGATCTCGACCGGCTGCTCGGTAGCTCCGGCAGGCACGCGGCCGTTCTTCAGCAGCGAGCGGAAGCGAGCCCGCGAGTACGTCGCGGGCTGGGTCTTGCGGACGAAGTCGTTGACGATCCGCACGAACCGCTCGGGGTGGTCCTTGTGGGGGAAGTGGCCGGCGTTGGCGATCATCTCGACGCGGGCGCCTGGCGCCAGCTCGGACGCGATGGAGGCGTGGTTCGCCGGGATGACCCGGTCGTCCTCGCCCCAGATGACGCACAGCGGCATCGCCTCGGTGAGGTAGGCGCGGTCGGCCATCGTGACGACCTGGCCGCGCCAGTCCACGACGGCCCGCGTCACGTGGCAGACGGCCGAGCGCGCGTCGTGGTCCTTGAACGTCTCGTAGATCGCGGCGACCTCGCCGTAGTCGCGGAACTCCTTGACCCCCGTCCGCGAGAGCCCGCGCATCGCCGCCGCGACGACGTGTCGGACGCCGGGCAGGGTCAACGGCCCCATCAGGTACTCGATCCCCGGGGTGGTCAGTGCCCTGATCACCGGGCTGACCTCGGGGCCCAGGCCGCCGGAACCCACCAGGATCAGCCGCTCGGTGCGCTCGGGGAACTGGTAGGCGAACTGCATCGCCACCCCGCCGCCGAAGGAGTGCCCGGCCAGGGTCACCTTGTCGATGCCGAGCACGGTGAGCAGGTCGCGCATGCCGTTGGCGTAGCCGCCGAGCGTGTAGTCGGCCCGCGGCTTGGCCGACCGACCGTGGCCGAGCAGGTCGGGCGCGATGACGGTGTAGCGCCGCGCCAGCTGGTCGATCACCGGCTCCCACGTGGTGTGGTCGGCACCGAGGCCGTGGAGGAGCAGCAGCGCCGGCCCGGAACCGGTGCGCACGAACGCGCGGCGGTGCCCGTGGATGGTGAGGTACTCGACCTCGTGGCCGCCTGGCGTCGCTGGGCGCACACGTCCTCCTCAGGAGAAGTTCACGCAGGATTCAACCAGAACAGGTTCCAGCTGGTCGTCAGTTGGTCCCCGATCCGCCCTCCAATACGCTGAATTGGTGCCAGCCCGCGCGTCCGTGACCCCGCTCGCCGGAGCCGACCCCCGCGCGCGGGCCGTCCGCGACCTGCATCGCGCGACCGGGCAGCTCAGCACCGCCGCGATGGCGCGGATGGACGACGACATGCCGTGGTTCGCCGAGCTGAGCGCCGAGGACCGCTCCTGGGTGGGCGTGATCGTCCAGGCGGGCATCAAGAGCTTCGTCGACTGGTACGCCGACGAGGTGCGGCACCCCGAGCTCGACGGGACCGCCGTGGCAGCCCAGGTCTTCGGCGCCGCCCCGCGGGCCCTGGCCGGGGTGATCAGCCTCCAGCAGACCGTCGACCTGGTGCGCCTGGGCATCGAGGTCGTCGAGACCAACCTCGACGCCGTGCTCGACCCCGACGACGCGCCGCGACGTCCACGCCGGCGTGCTCCGCTACGGCCGCGAGGTCGCCTTCGCGACCGCCGCAGGTCTACGCCCGCGCCGCCGAGGTACGCGGCGCCTGGGACGCCCGCCTCGAGGCCCTCGTGGTCGACTCCGTGCTCCGCGCCGAGGCCGACGAGACCATGCTGTCGCGGGCCAGCGCGCTGGGGTGGGGCGACCGCGGCGCCGTGGCCGTCGTACTCGGCTCGGTGCCGGACGAGCGCCGCGAGACCGACCTCTTCGACGACGTACGCCGGGCGGCGCGGGCCGCCGGCATGGACGCGCTGTGCGCCAGCCAGGGCGACCGCCTCGTGGTGCTGCTCGGCGGCGTCGGCGACGGATCGGGAACGGGTCGGGCAACGGGATCGACGACACCTCCAAGGCTGCCCGCGTGGTCCTCGAGTTCTTCGGCCCCGGACCGGTCGTGGTCGGCCCGGCCGTCGACGACCTCGAGCATGCCCACGTGAGTGCCCGCGGCGCGCTGTCCGCCCACCGTGCCGCCACCGGCTGGCCCGAGGCGCCCCGGCCGGTGCGCGCCGACGAGCTGCTGCCCGAGCGGGCCCTGGCCGGCGACGGCCACGCCCGCCGCCACCTCGTCGAGGAGGTGTTCCTGCCGCTGGTCGCGGCCGCGACACCCTCGTCGAGACGCTGGCGACCTACTTCGCCCAGGGCCGCTCGCTCGAGGCCACCGCCCGCGTGCTGTTCTGCCATCCCAACACCGTCCGCTACCGGCTGCGCCAGATCGGCGACCTCACCGGGCTCACCCCCACCGACGCACGCGACGCGTTCACGTCTCGAGATCGCCCTCGTCCTGGGTCGTCAGTCGGGGCGGGAGTGAGCGAGCGCGATCCCGAGCTGGGCGAGCGCTACGTCCTGCTTGCCCTCCGCCTGGCCCGCCACGACGAGGGCGTCCTCGACGCCTACTTCGGGCCGCCCGACCTGGCCGCCCGCGTCGACAGCGAGCACACCGACCGCGCCTGCCGACTGGTGGCCGAGGCGTGACCGACTGCTCGACGAGCTCCGACGACGGATGGCTCCGCGACCAGGTCATCGGCCTTCGCGCACGTCGCGGGCATGGCTCGCCGGCGAGCAGCTGGAGCTACCGCGACGAGGTCGAGGCCTGCTTCGGCGTCGACCCGCCCGCACCGACGAGGCGGCCCTCGCCGCGGCGTACGACGAGCTCGAGAGCTGCTCCCGGGCCCGGGCTCCCTCGGAGCGCTACCGCGCCTGGGAGCGACTCGACGCAGGTCCCGGCGGACCACGTCCAGGCGCTGATGGCGCCGTGGTCGAGGAGGCCCGCGGCCGGGCCAGCGCGAGCTGTTCGGGCTGCCGGACGGCGAGGCCTTCGAGCTGGAGTACGTGCGCGACGACTCCTGGCTCGGCTTCCACGAGTACGCTCGGCGGCCTGCGCGCCACGGTCAGCGTCAACGTCGACCTGCAGCGCTCGGCCGTCTCCCTGCTGCACTTCCCTGCACGAGACCTACGCCGGCCACCAGGCCGAGGGGTGCAACAAGGAGGTGGCCTGGTCCGGGACCGCGGCCTGCTCGAGCAGACCATCGCGGTCGTGACCGCGCCGCAGTCCCTCGTCAGCGAGGGCCTGGCAGAGCTCGCCCTCGAGCTGCTGCTCGACGGCCCCGCCGGACCGGCGTTCGAGTCGTTCGTGCACGACCACGGCGTCGAGCTCGACCTGGCGCACGCCCGCGCGGTGCAGCGCGCCACCGAGCCGTTGAGCTGGCTCGGCGTCGACGCCGCGCTGATGCTGCACGAGGAGGGTCTGCCCGGGCCGAGGTCGAGCGGCTACCTGCACGAGCGCGCCCTCATCGGCACCGACGCGGCGGACCGCTGGGTGCGCTTCCTCAGCGACGCAGGGTCGCGCAGCTACGCGATCTGCTACCCCGCCGGACTCGCGCTGTGCCGGGACTTCGTGGCGGGTGACCCGGCCCGCTTCCGGACGCTGCTCACCGAGCAGGTCCGCGTCGGCGAGCTCGCCGACGCACTCACCACGCGCGTCGGCGATTCTCCATCAGCCTCAAGATCATCGGAGTGAAGATCAGCTGCATCGCCAGCTCCATCTTCCCGCCGGGAACGACGATCGTGTTGGGCCGCGACATGAACGAGTCGTGGAGCATCGCGAGCAGGTAGGAGAAGTCGATGCCGTGGGGGTCGCGGAACCGGATGACGAGCGTGCTCTCGTCGAGGGTGGGGATGTGACGGGCGATGAACGGGTTGGACGTGTCGACGTGCGGCACCCTCTGGAAGTTGACGTCGGTGCGGGAGAACTGCGGGCAGATGTGGTCGATGTAGTCGGGCATCCGGCGCAGGATGGTCGCGACGACCTCCTCCTGGCTGTGTCCGCGGGTGGCACGATCGCGGTGCAGCTTCTGGATCCACTCGAGGTTGATGATCGGCACCACTCCGACGAGCAGGTCCGTGTGCCGGGCGATGTCGATCTGGTCGTCGACGTAGCCACCGTGCAGACCCTCGTAGTACAGCAGGTCGGTGCCCTCGGGCAGTGGCTGCCAGTCGCCGAACGTGCCCGCCGACGCCCGCGCTGCGTCCACGTCGTCGTGAAAGTACTCGCGCGCCTCGCCCGCACCCGTGGAGCCGTAGGTCGAGAACAGCTGCTCGAGCTCGGGCAGCAGGTTGGCCTCGGGAGAGAAGTGGCAGAAGCGCGGGTTGCCGGCCCGCTCGGCCTCGGCGGTCGCCCGCTGCATGCCGGCCCGGTCGTAGCGGTGGAAGGCGTCTCCGACCACCATGGCGGCGCGGACGCCCTCGCGCCGGAGTATCTGCTCGATGGTGCGGGTCACCGAGGTCGTCCCCGACCCCGACGAGCCGGTGACCGCCATGATCGGGTGCTGGGCGCTCATCTCTGCCTCGACGTGCGGGAACCGAAGAGCGAGCGCCTCCGGAACAGCGAGGTGTCGAACCGCGTGCGCGATCTCGTGTCCGACGAAGCGACCGGCACCGCTCGGGAGCGCGTCGGAATCGTGGTGGCGCACGAAGACGGGCCCGGTCGGCCGGTGCAGCTGACTGAGGATCGTCTCGAAGCGGTCTCCCGCCCCGTCGGCGCGCTCGGGCACCTGCCACCACTGACCGGCCTGCACGAGGGCAAGTCCGCCCGCACAGTGCGTCAGCGGCCAGGGCGTCGGCTGCCGGGCGACGGCCCGGGCGAGCTCGAAGGCGTCGCCCTGGGCAAGATGCAGGCGGTCTCGCGGGACCACGACGATCAGCTGCCCGATCTGCTCGGGGATGGCAAGACGCAGGTTCTCCACCAGTTGGTCCAGACCCGTTCCCCAGTCGCCCGCGGGCGGCTCGACGAGGAGACAGACCGTGAGCCGGCTGAGTTCAGCACCGTGGGCCGTGAGCTGGCCCAGCAGGTCATGGGCTCGCTGCCACGTGTCCCCACGGTCAGCCGCAGGGCCCGGCAGGCTGAACCGGAGCATGGGGTCCAGACCGGCCTCGGCCGCCACGCGGGCGAAGTCCGCGATCACCCGGGCGTCGACTTCGGGCGACGTCAGCACCGTGTGCCAGCAGACGCCTCGGACACCCAGCTCGCGGACCCGGGAGACCCACTGCTCGACAGCCCAGCTGCCGTCCACGAGGAGCTGACGGGTCGCCGCCTGGTGCCGCGGATCCGAGTCGGCGATCACCGTCACTGCCGCACCCGCGTCTGCCCAGGACCGCGCGACGGTCCTGCCCCCCGGACCACGCCGCCAGGCGAGGCGCTCGCCCAGCATGACCGCCATGGGTAGCGCGTCCGCGGACCGCGCTGCCGCGAGCGCCTGGTGGAAGGACGGGTCGGCCAGAGGCTCGACGGCACGTTCCTGCTCCGAGGTGGGGTGCGCCAGCACCCACGTCGGCGGCCCCTTCATCGATCCGACCTCCGGGGTGTCAGTTGCGCGAACGTGGCCCCTCACCCGGTGCGGCGACGACGGCGGGGCTTGACGAAGGCTAGTTCGTCGCGGACTCCGTCGACGACGTAGTCCACGAACAGCGTGGTGGTGGCCGTGGGCGTGGGCGGTGGTGAGCAAGTGCCACGGGCGGGCCATCGGTGTCCCCTCGACGTCACGCTGCACGAGCTCGCCTTCGGCGAGGTACCACGCCACCGCGTCCGCGGACACCAGGCTGACGCCGAGCCCCAGCACGGCCGAGGCGATGACGGCCCCGTGCGACCCCAGGGAGAGGGTCGGCGGGTCGATGCCGAGCGACTCGTGGAGGGCGACCATCGTGGCGCGGGTCCCCGAGCCGGGTTCGCGCAGCAGCCAGGTCGCCTTGGACAGCTCGATGTCGTAGGTCGGAGCAGCCACCACGACCAGCGAGTTCTCGCGGGTCGCTCGCGAGACCAGGCCGCGGCCCGGCAGCGGACGACCGCCGACCACGACGTCGAGGTGGTGGTCGGCCAGGCGATGCAGGATGTGGTCGCGCACGCCGACGTCGAGGCTGACGTCGACGTCGGGGTAGGCAGCCAGGAAGTCCGCGAGCAGGCCCGGGACGAGATACTCGCCGGCGGTGGTGAAGGCCCCGAGCCGCAACCGTCCGGCCTCGGGGGCCGCCTCGCTGCGAGCCGCGACGATGCTCTCGTCGAGCAGCCCGAGGATCTGGCGGGCGTACGACGCGTAGACGACGCCGGACTCGGTCAGCCGCAGCCCCCGTCCATGGCGCTCGAACAGGGTCGCGCCCACCTCCTGCTGCAGGGCGGCCAGCGAGGCCGACACCGCCGACTCGGTCACGTTGAGGCGGGCGGCGGCGGCTCGCGCCGACCCGGTGTCGACGATGGCGAGGAACGACTGCAGTCGGGCCGGGGTCACGAGCAGGATTCTTGCTGGCCCGGCTCGGCACCGAGGTCAGCGACGACCAGCAGCGCGTCCGAGCCGGTCAGGTCGATCGCCCGGCGTGCGGCTGCGACGTCCGCGGCCATGCTCGCCGGGGTGACCGGGCTGACGAGCACGGCGCGCACCGACGGGTCCCACCACAGCAGGTGGGTCAGCCCGCCGAACGGCGGCGCCGCCGGCATCCACCTCCATGCACACCACGTCCAGTCCGAGGTCGCGCGCCGCTCGCGCCCAGCCATCAGGGTCCGCGCGCGCACCAGTCATCAAGACCGATCGCCTGGACCCAAGGGCAGCCGCCCCAGTATCTCGCTCCACGCCGGCGCGTGTGCTCACGCGACTCGACACGGCGGTTCGCCCCCGGCGACGAAGGCGGCCAGGTTGTCCAGCACCAAGGCGCCCATGGCGGTCCGGGCCTCGATCGTGGCGCTGCCCAGGTGAGGAAGGAGGACGACGTTCTCCAGGGCGCGCAGCTCGGCCGGCACCTCGGGCTCTGCCTCGTAGACGTCGAGCCCGGCTCCCGCGATGACGCCGTCTCGCAGCGCGGCCACCAGAGCCTTCTCGTCGACGACGTCGCCCCGAGCGGTGTTCACGAGATGGGCGGTGGACTTCATCATGGCCAGCTGCTCGGCTCCGATGACATGTCGGTTCTCCGCGCTTCCGGGAATGTGCAGCGACACGAAGTCGGCCTCGGCGAGCACCTCGTCGACAGAAGCTGCGCGACGAGCGCCCGGAATGCCGGTGTCGACGTCGCGCCCGTTCCGGCTGTACCACACCACCGGCATGCCGAAGCCGCCGTACGCGCGGCGAGCGACAGCGCGGCCGATCCTGCCCATGCCGACGATGCCGAGGGTCCGGCCGGTGACCTCGCCACCCATCATGTGGGTTGGTCGCCAGCCGGTCCATGCCTCACCGCGCACGTGCCGTTCACCCTCACCTGCCCGCCTGGCGGTCATCAGGAGCAACGTCATCGTCAGGTCGGCCGTGGTGTCGGTCAGGACTCCGGGCGTGTTGGTCACCACGATGCCGGCCGAGCGGGCGGCGTCGACATCGATGTTGCTGAACCCGACCCCGAAGTTGCCGATGAAGCGGGTCCGCACCCCGGGTTCGAGAAGCATCGCTCGCGCTCAGTCGGTCCGCGACGCACGGCAACAGCACGTCCGCGCTGGCCAGTGCCGCACGCAGCTCCTTCTCGCCGAGGGGCTCGTCGCCCTCGCTGAGCTGCACGTGGCGATAGGTCGCGCGCAGCTTCTCCTCCACCGTCGAGGGCCAGCGTCGGGTGACGACGATGGTGGGGTCCACGGGCACAGACATCTCAGCTCCCAGGGGTGCGATGGCAAGAGGCTCAGGACGCGGTGGCCACCACGGTCCCGAGACCTCGGCGACCGTAGTGCCCATGCTCGAGGGGTCCGGTGCGACGGTGATGCCGCAGGCGCGCAGGATCTCGACCTTCTCCTGCGCCGACTCGCCGGCAGCCGACACGATGGCGCCCGCATGGCCCATCCTGCGGCCCTTGGGGGCCGCCAGGCCAGCGATGTAGGCGATCACCGGCTTGCTCATGTGGTCGCGGACGTAGGCCGCAGCCTCGGCCTCCTGCGGCCCGCCGATCTCGCCGATCATCATCACCGCGTCGGTCTCGTCGTCCGCCTCGAAGAGCTCGAGGATGTCGCGGAACGACGAGCCGTTGACCGGGTCGCCGCCGATCCCGACGCTGGTCGAGACGCCGATGCCGAGCTCCTTCAGCTGGCTGCCGCCTCGTAGCCGAGCGTGCCTGACCGCCCGATGATGCCCGACGCGGCCAGGCAGGTAGATGTGGCCCGGCATGATGCCCAGCAGGGCTGCCCCGGGCGTGATCGTCCCGGCGCAGTTGGGGCCGGTCAGGCGCATCCGCGAGCTGCGACGGTAGCGACGCATGTAGCGCTTGACCCGCATCATGTCCTGGGTCGGGATGCCGTCGGTGATGCAGACGCAGTAGCTGGATCCCGGCGTCCGCGGCCTCCATGATCGCGTCGGCAGCGAAGGGCGGCGGCACGAAGACGATCGATGCGCGTCGCGCCCGGTCTCGCGCGACCGCCTCCTTCATGGTGTTGAACACCGGGCGGTCCAGCAGGCTCTCGCCGCCTCGTGCCGGGGGTGACGCCGCCGACGACGTGGGTGCCGTAGGCGATCATCTCCTCGGCGTGGAACCTGCCGATCCGTCCGGTGAATCCCTGGACCATGCACGCGACGTGTCGGCATCGAGCAGGATGGCCATCGTCGTACTCCCTCCGCGACCCTGCTCTGCAGCGCGGCGCGGCCGCGGCGACGACCAGCTCGGCCGCCTCGGCGAGCGTGTCGCGCCGTCTGGATCGGCAGACCCGACGCGGCGATGATCTTGCGCCCCTCCTCGACGTGGGTGCCCGCGAGGCGCACCACGACCGGGATCTCGACGTCGATGGCGGCGAAGCGCGTCGACGACGCCTTGGGCGACCCAGTCGCACCGGTTGATGCCGGCGAAGATGTTGACGAGCATCGCCCGCACGTTCTCGTCGTTGAGCACGGCTCTAAACGCCTTCAGCACGCGCTCGGGCGAGGCGCCGCCCCCGATGTCGAGGAAGTTCGCGGGCTCGCCGCCGGCGAGCTTGATCATGTCGAGCGTCGCCATGGCCAGGCCGGCCCCGTTGATCATGCAGCCGATGTCGCCGTCGAGCCCGACATAGGCCAGGCCTCGGTCGGCGGCGTGGCTCTCGCGCGGCGTCCTCCTGGCTGCGGTCGCGCAGCTCGGCCATCTCGGGCTGCCGGAACAAGGCGTTGTCGTCGAAGGACATCTTGGCGTCCAGCGCCACCAGCTCGCCCTCGCCGGTGATGACCAGCGGGTTGATCTCGACCATGGTGGCGTCGAGGTCGCGGAAGGCGCGGTAGGCGCTGCGGAAGACGCGCACCGCCTTCGGCGACCAGCGCGTAGGGGATGTCCAGCGCGAATGCGAGCTCGCGGGCCTGGAACTCCAGGAAACCCACGGCCGGCTCGACGCTGATCCGGACCAGGCTCGGGGTGCGGACTCGGCGAGCTCCTCGATCTCCATGCCGCCGTGGCGCGACCGCGACGACCATGATCCGCTCAGTGCTGCGGTCCATGACGATGCCGAAGTAGATCTCCCGCGAGATGGCGGACGCCTCCTCGACGTACACCCGGTAGACCAGCTTGCCCTTCGGCCCGGACTGGCGGGTCACCAGGCGGCGCCGAACAGCTCGTTCGCGACCTCGTTGACCTCGCGGTCGTTGCGTGCAGACCTTGCACTCCCCCGGCCTCGCCCCGCCCGCCGGCGTGGACCTGCGCCTTCACGACCCAGGCCGAGCCGCCGAGCTCCTTGGCGCGGTACGTCGCCTGCTCCGGGCTGTAGGCGACCCCGCCGCGCGGGACCGGCACCCCGTAGCGGGCGAGCATCTCCTTGGCCTGGTACTCGTGGACGTCCACTGGTCTCCGCCCCCCGCTGTGCTCGGCCGGCCGCGATGGCGTCGGCCATCTCGAGGACCGTCGCGGCCATCCGCTCCGAGGCCGCGTCGATCATCTTGCCGTCCACGGCGCCGCGCCCCTGCCGTCCGCCTCGGCCTTGCGCAGCTCCTCCATGATGCGGCGCGCCCGGTCCACCTCGGCCGGCGGCGGACTGAACACCTCGTTGGCGAGCTCGACCTGGCTGGGGTGGATGGCCCACTTGCCCTCCGCCCCGAGGGCCGCGGCACGGCGGGCGCCGGCGCGGTAGCCCTCGGGGTCCCCGAAGTCGCCGAACGGACCGTCGATCGCCCGCAGCCCGTAGGCCCGGCAAGCGACGATCATCCGGCTACAGCGCGAAGTGCCACTGATCGCCCGGGTAGTCCGGGTTCAGACCGCCGATGCTGACGGTTCGCGCACGGTTGCTCGCCGCGTAGTCGGCCACGCCGAAGTGCAAGGCCTCCAGCCGGCCGCCGACTGGCGGCGATGGCCTCGACATTGGCCATGCCCGAGCGCCGTCTCGATCAGCGCCTCGGTGGCCGACCCGCGTGGGGTAGCCCCTGGCCTGCTCGACCTGGTCGACCAGCGTCTCGACCACATAGAGGTCGGCCGGCACGCCCACCTTGGGCACCAGGAGCGTGTCGCACGCGGTCGCCGGCCTGCTCCATGACGTCGACCACGTCGCGGTACATGTAGTGGGTGTCCAGGCCGTTGATGCGCACCGACACGGTCTTGCCGAGCGCCGCGCCAGTCGATGTCGTGCAGCGCAGCGATCGACGTTCTTGCGGGCCTGCTCCTTCTCCGAGGGTGCGACGGCGTCCTCCAGGTCGAGGAAGACGTAGTCCGCCGCGCTCGCGGCCGCCTTCTCGATGAAGGCCGGGTTGGAGCCTGGAACGGCCAGCTCGCTGCGTTGGAGCCGCGCCTGGCGCAGGGGGTGCAGGGTGTGGCTCATCGCGACCTTCTCCTCTCGGACGACTGCGAGGCTCTCGCTGTAGTAGCCCTGGGCGGCGGCGACGCCCGCGCCCAGGTCGACCTTCGCGCCGGCGTCGTGGAGCGAGATCTCGGCGGCCGCCAGCGCGGTCAGGCACGATCACCTCGTTGCAGTCGCCGAGGTGGCCGATCCGGAAGACCTGTCCCGCGACCCTCGCCAGCCCGACACCGAACGACGTGCGGTAGCGCTCGTAGGCGATGCGCACCACGTCGTTGCTGTCGACGTCCTCGGGGACCCGGATCGCGGAGACCGTGTCGGAGTCCCACACCGGGTCGGTCGCACACAGCTCCAGGCCGAGTGCGGCGACCCCCCGCCGGACGCCCTCGGCCAACCGGTGGTGGCGCGCGTACGACCTGGGGAAGCCCCTCGGCCAGCAGCAGGTCCAGAGACGCTCGGAGCCCGTGCAGGAGCGGGGTCGGCGGGCGTGTAGGGGAAGTAGCCCGCGTCGTTGGTCGCCACCATGTCGGTGAAGGAGAAGTAGCACCGCTCCATGCCGCCGCCCTCCAGGGCCGCGTGCGCCTGAAGCGCCTTCTCGGAGACGCTCAGCACCGCGAGACCCGGCGGCAGCATCAGTCCCTTCTGGGACCCGGAGACGGCGAGGTCGACGCCCCAGGCGTCTTGGCGGAAGTCGATCGAGGCGATGGAGGAGACCCCGTCGACGAACAACAGCGCGTCCGACCCGGCGGCGTCCATCGCCCGCCGTACGCCGGCGACGTCGGAGGTGACGCCCGTCGCGGTCTCGTTGTGGGTGACGAAGACGCCGCGGATGCTGGGGTCGGCGGCCAGGTGGTCGGCGTACTGGTCGAGCGGGACGCCTTCTCCCCAGGGGACGTCGAGACAGACGACGTCCAGGCCCAGCCGCTGGGCCATGTCGACCCACAGGTGGGAGAACTGACCGAACCTGGCCATCAGGACCCGGTCCCCGCGCTGGAGCGTGTTGGTGATCGCGGCCTCCCAGGCGCCCGTGCCCGAGGAGGGGTACAAGAACACCCGGCCCGTGGTGTTGGCGAAGACCGTCTTGAGGTCCTCGAACAGCCCGTGGGTGAGCCTCGGGAAGTCGGGAGCCCGGTGATCCTCCATCGGGACGTTCATGGCACGGCGGACGACGTCGGGGACGTTCGTCGGCCCGGGGATGAACAGGTGTGTGAGCCCGCGCGGCATCGTGTTGCTCCTCCTAAGACTGTGACGTGTCGCACACCGTAGACAGCGCAGGGCCTCGCACGCCAGCATCGAAACTTGACAATCATCCGACTACACATGAGTGATCACTCATGTGGACGCGCTGTCTGCCCCATGCCGTCGGTCCGGCCCGTCCCGGATCGCCTGCCGGGAGAGATGGAGAGGCTTTGTAGGAACCCTACAATTCTCGCCCACCGAGATTCGTGCCTGCCGGACGTGAGCGGAGACCCCTCGACCCGGCAGAGTGGAGACGTGCTCGTCATCGTCGCGCCCGGTCAGGGCGCCCAGACCCCCGGCTTCCTCACCCCCTGGCTGGAGGACGCCACGTTCGCGGGCCGGTTCAACTGGCTGTCGACGGTGGCCGGCATCGACCTGGCCCACTACGGCACCGAGGCCGACGCCGAGACCATCAGGGAGACCCAGATCGCCCAGCCGCTGCTGGTGGCCACCGGCCTGATCGCCGCGCTGGAGCTGTTCCCCCACCCCGCCGACGCCTTCGGCCAGGTCGGCGCGGTCGCGGGCCACTCCGTCGGCGAGATCACGGCCGCCGCCGGCGCCCGGACGATCACCGCCGAGCAGGCGATGGTCCTGGTCCGCGAGCGCGGCAAGGCGATGGCCGAGGCGGCCGCGATCACGCCGACCGGCATGACCGCCGTCCTGGGCGGTGACCGCGACGAGGTGCTCGCCGCCATCGACAAGCACGGCCTGACGCCGGCCAACGACAACGGCCCCGGCCAGATCGTCGCTGCCGGCACCAAGGAGCAGCTCGAGGCCTTCGCCGAGGACCCGCCCGCCAAGGCGCGGCTGGTGCCGTTGAGCGTCGCCGGCGCCTTCCACACCGAGCACATGCAGCCGGCCGTCGGCCACCTCGGCAAGCTCGCTCGCTCGGTGTCCACCCACGACCCGCGGACCTCGGTGATCTCCAACCGCGACGGCCGCGTCGTCCACGACGGCCAGGACATGCTGGCCCGCATCGTCGGCCAGATCGCCAGCCCGGTGCGCTGGGACCTCTGCCTCGAGACGATGTCCGACCTCGGTGTCACCGGCATCCTCGAGATGCCGCCCGCGGGCACCCTCACCGGCATCGCCAAGCGGGCTCTCAAGGGCGTCGACACCTTCGCGCTCAAGACGCCCGACCAGCTCGACGACGCCCGCGCCTTCTGCGCCCGCCACGGTGAGGCCTCGATGATCGAGTCCTCCCCGACGTGGCGGATGGTCGTCTCGCCCGGCAAGGGCACCTTCCACCGCGCCGAGTCCGCTGCCGGCGCCGAGACGTTCGAGCCCGGCGCCGTGATCGGCGAGGTGGCCAGCACCCGCGACAGCACCACGATCACCGCCGCCCACGGCGGCCAGGTGGTCGAGTGGCTCGTCGAGGACGGCGACCTGGTCTCCCCCGGTCAGCCGCTCCTCCGCCTCCACCCCCAGGTAGGTCTCTGATGCCCATCCAGGAAGCCCCCGGCAGCCCGCACACCGCGATCCTCGGCATCGGCTCCTACCGGCCGTCCCGGGTGGTGCCGAACTCCGAGATCGTCGAGCGCATCGACTCCAGCGACGAGTGGATCCAGCAGCGCTCCGGCATCAAGCAACGCCGGTTCGCCACCGACGAGGAGACCGTCCAGCTGATGTCGGTCGCGGCCTCCCGCGCCGCGCTCGACCACGCCGGCGTCGACGCCCGCCAGATCGACCTGGTCATCGTCGCCACCGTCACCCACCTGCTCCAGACCCCCGCGATCGCCACCGCGATCGCCTACGAGCTCGGCACCGACCAGGCCGCCGCCTTCGACATCTCGGCCGCCTGCGCGGGCTTCTGCCACGGCGTCGCCATGGCCAGCGACCTGGTTCGCGGCGGCAGTGCCGGCTACGCGCTGGTCATCGGCGTCGAGCGGCTCTCCGACCTCACCGACATCGGTGACCGCGGTACGGCGTTCATCTTCGCCGACGGAGCCGGAGCCGCGGTCATCGGTCCGAGCGACACCCCCGGCATCGGCCCGGTGGTGTGGGGCTCCGACGGCGAGCAGTTCGACCTGATCCGTCAGAAGGAGGACTGGCGCGACGTGGTCGGCAACGACCAGAAGCCCGGCAGCGGCGTCATGCCCCACCTGGTCATGCTCGGCAACCCGGTGTTCCGCTGGGCGTCGTTCACGATGGCCAAGACGGCCCAACAAGCCCTCGATCGCGCCGGCGTCTCCATCGACGAGCTCGACGTCTTCGTGCCCCACCAGGCCAACATGCGCATCATCGACGCGATGGCGCGGTCCATGAAGCTGCCCGAGCGGGTCAAGATCGCCCGCGACATCGCCGAGCATGGGCAACACCTCTGCCGCCTCGATCCCGCTCGCCCTCGACCGGATGATCGCCGAGGGCGAAGCCAAGAGCGGCGACACCGCCCTGCTCATCGCGTTCGGCGCCGGCCTCGCCTACGCCGCGCAGGTCGTCACCGTCCCCTAGCCATCCGCCACCACCCCAGCACCACCCCAGCACCACCGCAGCACCCGCTCCACCAGCCATAACCCCAACCACAGGAGAGACACTGCAGATGGCCACCACCGAAGAGATCCGCGCCGACCTCGCCGAGATCGTCAACGAGGTCGCCGGCGTCGACGCCGACGACGTCCAGCTCGACAAGGCGTTCGTCGACGACCTCGACGTCGACTCCCTGTCGATGGTCGAGGTCGTCGTTGCCTGCGAGGAGAAGTTCGGCGTCTCCATCCCCGACGAGGAGGTCAAGAACCTCAAGACCGTGGGCGACGCCGTCGCCTTCATCGAGCGCGCCCAAGGCTGAGTCACCGCTGAGACATCCGTGGTGGGCCGGCCCCGACCGGGCCGGCCTGTCACCGGTCACCAGCCCGTCCCACAGCAATCCGCACCACCGATCTCAAGAGGATCCACATGCCTGCGAAGCGAGTCGTCATCACCGGACTCGGCACCACCTCCCCTCTCGGCGGAGACGTCGCGTCCACCTGGGAAGCCCTGCTCAAGGGTCAGTCCGGAGTCCGTCACCTGACCGAGGACTGGGCCGAGCAGATGCCGGTCAAGATCGCGGCCCGGGTGGCCGTCGAGCCCAGCGAGGTGCTCGAGCGCGTCCGCGCGCGGCGTCTCGACCGCACCTCCCAGTTCGCGGTGATCGCCGCCGAGGAGGCCTGGAAGGACGCCGGCCTCGAGGACGCGGACATCGACAAGGACCGCCTCGGGGTGGCGATCGCCTCCGGCATCGGCGGCGTGACCACGCTGCTCGACAACTACGACGTCCTGAAGGAAAAGGGGCCGCGCCGGGTCTCCCCGCTCGCCGTCCCGATGCTGATGCCCAACGCGCCGGCCGCCAACGTGAGCCTGATGCTCGGCGCCCGGGCGGCCGCCAACACCCCGGTGTCGGCCTGCGCCTCCGGCAACGAGGGCATCTCCCTCGCCCTCGAC
This sequence comes from uncultured Actinomycetota bacterium, assembly GCA_963758885.1. GTDB lineage: Bacteria > Actinomycetota > Actinomycetes > Propionibacteriales > Nocardioidaceae > Nocardioides. The sequence goes on along the minus strand of CAVWXS010000027.1, from coordinate 25,082 downwards.
CAGATCCGCCTCGGCCGGGCCGACATCATCCTGGCCGGTGGCACCGAAGCCGCGATCCACCCGCTGCCGATGGCGGCGTTCGCCAACATGATGGCCCTGTCCAAGAACGCCGGAGACCCGACCACCGTGTCCCGGCCGTGGGACATCGCCCGCGACGGCTTCGTCCTCGGCGAGGGCGCCGGGGTCCTGGTCCTCGAGTCCGAGGAGCACGCCAAGGCACGCGGAGCGAAGATCTACGCCGAGCTGCTCGGCGCCGGCATCACCGCAGACGCCCACGACATCGCCCAGCCCGACCCCGCGGGTCGTGGCGGTTCCCGCGCGATCCTCCGGGCGTTGGCCGAGTCCGAGATCGACGCCTCCGACATCGCCCACATCAACGCCCACGCCACCTCGACCCCGCAGGGCGACATCGCCGAGGGCCTGATGATCCACGCCACGCTCGGCTCCCACGCCAACGAGGTGGTGGTGACCAGCACCAAGTCCATGACCGGTCACCTGCTCGGCGGCGCCGGTGCGCTCGAGTCGATCGCGACGATCCTCGCGATCTACCACCGGCTCGCGCCGCCCACGATCAACCTCGACAACCTCGACCCACAAGTCGAGCTCGACATCCCCACCACCGCCCGCGAGCTGCGCGGCGGCGACATCGCGGCGCTGAACAACTCCTTCGGCTTCGGCGGCGCCAACGTCGCCGTGGCCTTCGGAGCGGTGTGACCGGCGTGACCACCGACGGACGAAGACCGACGGCCCCCGCCAAGCCGGCCAAGCTGCCCCGCGACGAGGACCCGCGCAACCCGGTCCACCGGCTCACTGCCCTGCTCGACGAGGGCACCCTCGAGCTGATCACGCCCGACGACGACTCGGGCATGCTCGCCGCCGTCGGCGCCGTCGACGGCACCCGCGTGGTCGCCTTCTGCTCCGACGCCACCGTGATGGGCGGCGCCATGGGTGACGTGGGCTGCCGCGTGGTCGTCGACGCCTACCACCGGGCGATGACCGACTCGGTGCCGATCATCGGGCTCTGGCACTCCGGCGGAGCGCGGCTGGCCGAGGGCGTGCTGTCGCTGCACGCCGTGGGCCGGATCTTCCACGTGATGACGCAGGCCTCGGGCAAGATCCCGCAGATCTCGGTCGTGCTCGGCCCGGCGGCCGGCGGAGCGGCGTACGGTCCGGCCCTCACCGACGTGGTCATCCTCGGACCCCGAAGGCCGGATCTTCGTCACCGGACCCGACGTGGTCCGCTCCGTCACCGGAGAAGACGTCGACATGCTGCGCCTCGGAGGTCCCGAGCCGCACGGCCGCCGTTCGGGCGTCGTCCACGTCCTCACCGAGAGCGAGGAAGAGGCGCTCGACCGGGCTCGCACCGTCGCCAACCTCCTCGGTTCCCAGGGCAGCCTCAAGGTCGACGACGTCGACGACCGCGACCTCGCCGAGATGCTGCCCGAGTCCAAGAAGCGCGCCTACGACGTGCACCCGCTCGTCGAGGCCGTCCTCGACGAGGGCACGGCCCAGGAGCTCCACCAGCGGTGGGCGCCCAACATCGTCACCGTCCTCGGCCGCTTCGGGGGCCGCACCGTCGGCGTGGTCGCCAACAACCCCCTGCGTCTCGGCGGCTGCCTCGACTCCCTGTCGGCCGAGAAGGCGTCCCGCTTCGTGCGGATGTGCGACGCCCTCGGCGTCCCCCTCATCGTGCTCGTCGACGTGCCTGGCTACCTGCCCGGTGTCGGGCAGGAGTGGGACGGCGTGGTTCGCCGCGGGGCCAAGCTCCTGCACGCCTTCGGGGAGTGCGTCGTCCCTCGCGTCACCCTGGTCACCCGCAAGACCTACGGCGGCGCCTACATCGCCATGAACGCCCGCTCGCTGGGCGCCACCAAGGTCTTCGCCTGGCCGGGCGCGGAGGTCGCGGTGATGGGTCCGGTCGCCGCGATCCGCATCCTCCACCGGCGGCGGCTGGCCGAGGTCTCCCCCGACCTTCGTCCGCGCGTGGAGGCCGAGCTGGCCGCCGAGCACGAGCGCCTGGCCGGAGGTGTCGACCGAGCGGTCGAGATCGGCGTGGTCGACGAGGTCGTCGAGCCCGCCCAGACGCGCTCGGCCATCGCCCGCGCGATCGACGACGCCGTCCAGCTGGTGGGTGTGCGCCGCGGCATCCACGGCAACATTCCGCTCTGTAGCGCCGCCCGGTCCGAGCCTGCGACGCACCGGATCACGCGCCAGCGTCGAGAGCGTCGACGCCAGACCCGAGCTTGCTCGAGCGGCAGCGTGACGCGTCTCGAGACCCGGTGACGCGCTCGCGCGCTGCTAGACGACCTGATGCAGCCAGCGCACCGGCGCACCGTCGCCGGCGTGCCGGAACGACTCGAGCTCGTCGTCCCAGGGCTTGCCGAGCAGCTTGTCGATCTCACCGATCAGCGAGGTGTCGCCGAGCGCAGCCTTGACCACGGCTGCCTTCAGCCGGTCCTCCGGGATCATGATGTCGCCGTGCAGACCGATGACGGCGTGGAAGACGCCGAGCTCGGGGGTGTAGGAGTAGCGGGATCCCTCCGAGGCCGTGGTGGGCTCCTCGGTGATCTCGAAGCGCAGGTGGTTCCAACCCCGCAGCGCGGACGCCACGCCCGCTGCGGAGCCGACGTCGCCGGTCCACGAGAGCTCGGCGCGGTAGCTGCCGCTCTGGGCGGGCTGAGGCGTCCAGGACATGTTCACGGCAACGCCAAGGACACCGCCGACGGCCCACTCGATGTGCGGGCACAGCGCGGACGGCGCTGAGTGGACGTAGAGCACGCCCCTCGTCGCGGTGCGGGATGCAGTCAGTGCGGTCACCCTCGGTCTCCTTCACTCCCGGCGTTGAGATACGCCTTCCCCAGCGGTCTCGAACGGGATGAAGTCAACGAGTGACATCGATGTAGTTGTCGGGGCCATTGTGGCGGATGTGACGCCCGAACACCAGCGGAACGCCTGAGACGTCCAGACCTGGCGGTAGTCGCAGTCTCGTCAGGCCTGTCGGCGCTCCAAGGCCTCTGCACGCTCCGCGGCATCGGTGATCTCGTCGCTGTCGACGGCGTGGGTGCGATGGAACCAGGCCAGGGCGTCGTTCTCGCGGCCGACGGCCTCGAGGGTGTCGGCGTAGGCGTAGCGCAGCCGCACCACCCAGGACTCGCGGCTCTTGGAGGTCAACGGCGCCAGCTCGAGGGTCCGCAGCGCGGCGTCGAGCTGCCCCATGTCACGACGGGCGCCCGCCTCGACGATCGTCATCTCGGCCTTGGCCGCCGACGCGAAGTTCGCCACCGACGGGCTCTTGGCCAGCTTGAGCGCCTGCTCGGGGTGACCGAGGGCCCGGTGGCAGTCGGCCATGATCGGCAGGTAGGCCGTGGCGCCGTTCATCCGCTTGGCGGCCCGCAGCTCCGCCAGCGCCTCGGCATAGTGACCTGACGCGTAGGCGGCCTCGCCAGTCGCCTCGCGCACCACGGCGAGGCGCGACGCGCGCGCTCGTGCCGCCAAGGTGTGCTGGTAGGCGGTCTCGGGGTCGGAGTCGATCAGCAGGCCGGCGGCGGCCAGGTGTCGTGCGACGCGGGCCGCGAGCTTCTCCGGAAGCCCCTTGAGCTGGCCGCTGACGGAGCGGTCGAGCTCGGCGCCGGTGATCTCCTCGGGGATGGGCGGCCCGTCGTACGTCGCCTGGTCGACGGTGCGCGGTTGCTGCTCCTCCTTCGGCCGGGACCAGTCATTCTTGCGTGGGCGAGCGCGAGCCGCTGCGGGCACCACGAGAGGAGTCGCCCCGTCGGTCGGCCGACGATCCGCGGCTCCCGGACGCCGGTCGCGAGGGACGCCCGCTGCCGCCGCCTGATCCTCGCGCGGGACGCGGGCTGCGTCGCTCTTCGGCCACGGGTGGTCACCTTCTCGGAGCTCGTCGGGGGTTCACTGTGCTGTTGGGGCAGTGGCCAGTCTGGCCGCTGAAATGCGGCAGAGGCCACCCGAAGGTGGCCCCTGCACTGAATTGTATGTTCGGCGGCGTCCTACTCTCCCACCACCTCTCGGGGGCAGTACCATCGGCGCTGGCAGGCTTAACTTCCGGGTTCGGGATGGGTCCGGGTGTTTCCCTGTCGCTATGGCCGCCGTAACTCTTTGAACCCATGTGTGTCTGGGTTGAGTTGTGGCGTGTATCGAGTTGTGTGTTCTTCGACACGCGGGTTGTTTGGTGTTGGGTAGTGGACGCGAACATGTTGTTCTCTTGCGCGGTTTCACACACGGTTTTTGTTGGTGTGTGGGTGTGGGACAAGCCCTCGGCCTATTAGTACCGGTCGGCTGGGCATTGCTGCTGTATACCTCCGGCCTATCAACCCCATGTTCTGTGGGGGGCCTTACCAGGTTTGTCCTGTGGGAAACTTTATCTTGAAATGTGCTTCCCGCTTAGATGCGTTCAGCGGTTATCACGTCCGGACGTAGCTAACCAGCGGTGCCCCTGGCGGGACAACTGGCACACCAGAGGTTCGTCCATCCCGGTCCTCTCGTACTAGGGACAGCTTTTCTCAAGTTTCCTGCGCGCGCGGCGGATAGGGACCGAACTGTCTCACGACGTTCTAAACCCAGCTCGCGTGCCGCTTTAATGGGCGAACAGCCCAACCCTTGGGACCTACTCCAGCCCCAGGATGCGACGAGCCGACATCGAGGTGCCAAACCATCCCGTCGATATGGACTCTTGGGGAAGATCAGCCTGTTATCCCCGGGGTACCTTTTATCCGTTGAGCGACGCCACTTCCACACGTGGGCGCCGGATCACTAGTTCCGACTTTCGTCCCTGCTCGACTTGTCAGTCTCACAGTCAAGCTCCCTTGTGCACTTACACTCGTCACCTGATTGCCAACCAGGCTGAGGGAACCTTTGAGCGCCTCCGTTACTCTTTAGGAGGCAACCGCCCCAGTTAAACTACCCATCAGGCACTGTCCCTGATCCGGATCACGGACCTAGGTTAGATATCTAGTACGACCAGAGTGGTATTTCAACGTTGACTCCACCGATCACTGGCGTGACCGCTTCAAAGTCTCCCACCTATCCTACACAAGCCGTGCCAAACACCAATACCAAACTATAGTAAAGGTCCCGGGGTCTTTCCGTCCTGCCGCGCGTAACGAGCATCTTTACTCGTACTGCAATTTCGCCGAGTCCATGGTTGAGACAGCGCCCAAGTCGTTACTCCATTCGTGCAGGTCGGAACTTACCCGACAAGGAATTTCGCTACCTTAGGATGGTTATAGTTACCACCGCCGTTTACTGGGGCTTAAATTCTCCGCTTCACCCACCCACGAGGGGTGAGCTGACAGGTCCTCTTAACCTTCCAGCACCGGGCAGGAGTCAGTCCGTATACATCGTCTTACGACTTCGCACGGACCTGTGTTTTTAGTAAACAGTCGCTTGGGCCTGGTCTCTGCGGCCCTCACCGCTACCCACCGCTAGGGTGTTGACGGATCGGGCCCCCCTTCTCCCGAAGTTACGGGGGCATTTTGCCGAGTTCCTTAACCATGGTTCGCTCGATCGCCTTGGTATTCTCTACCTGATCACCTGAGTCGGTTTGGGGTACGGGCGGCGCGTGACTCGCTAGAGGTTTTTCTCGACAGCATAGGATCGCCGGCTTCCCCCATACGGGGTCCCCATCAGACCTCACACTCCCCACTCAAGGGGTGAGCGGCGGATTTGCCTACCACTCGTGCCACATCCTTGGCCGTGGACAACCATCGCCACGGTCCGGTTACCTTCCTGCGTCACCCCATCGCTTGACTACTACCGGCTCGGGTCCCACGCTCCACCACCACCCCTCCGCACCCGAAGGTGTGAGTAGGTCATGGCTTTGGGTGGTTAGCATCACCGGGTTCGTCATGGGCGTCACGTTGCCGGTACGGGAATATCAACCCGTTGTCCATCGACTACGCCTGTCGGCCTCGCCTTAGGTCCCGACTTACCCAGGGCAGATGAGCTTGACCCTGGAACCCTTGATCATTCGGCGCACGGGTTTCTCACCCGTGATTCGCTACTCATGCCTGCATTCTCACTCGTGTCGCCTCCAGCCCTGGATCACTCCGAACCTTCACTGGCGACACGACGCTCCCCTACCCACCCCCACACCTGAACACCGAACCACAAATTCGGTGCTGGGCTATCGTGGGAATGCCATAGCTTCGGCGGATGACTTGAGCCCCGCTACATTGTCGGCGCGGAATCACTTGACCAGTGAGCTATTACGCACTCTTTCAAGGGTGGCTGCTTCCAAGCCAACCTCCTGGTTGTCACTGCGACTCCACATCCTTTTCCACTTAGTCACCGCTTAGGGGCCTTAGCTGATGGTCTGGGCTGTTTCCCTCTCGACTACGGAGCTTATCCCCCGCAGTCTCACTGCCACGCTCTCACTTACCGGCATTCGGAGTTTGGCTAACGTCAGTAACCTGGTCGGGCCCATCGGCTATCCAGTGCTCTACCTCCGGCAAGAAACACGCAACGCTGCACCTAAATGCATTTCGGGGAGAACCAGCTATCACGAAGTTTGATTGGCCTTTCACCCCTATCCACAGGTCATCCCCCCAGTTTTCAACCTAGGTGGGTTCGGTCCTCCACGACGTCTTACCGTCGCTTCAACCTGCCCATGGATAGATCACTTCGCTTCGGGTCTTGATCGTGCTACTGCAAACGCCCTCTTAGGACTCGCTTTCGCTACGGCTCCCCCACACGGGTTAACCTCGCAACACAACGCAAACTCGCAGGCTCATTCTTCAAAAGGCACGCCATCACCCACCACCCCCACAAGGAGGGCCCAGGCTCTGACGGATTGTAGGCGCATGGTTTCAGGTACTATTTCACTCCCCGCCAGGGGTACTTTTCACCTTTCCCTCACGGTACTCGTCCGCTATCGGTCATCAAGGAGTATTTAGGCTTAACGGGTGGTCCCGCCAGATTCACACGGAATTTCACGAGTTCCGTGATACTCGGGTATCTGCTCAACAGAGCCACCAGCTTACGTCTACGGGGCTATCACCCGCTCCGGCACCGCTTTCCAACGGACTTCGACTTCACCAATGGTTTCTCACTCCGCACCAGCACGGCAGCACTGGTCGAACAAACCCCACAACCCCACGCACGCAACCCCTGCCGGGTATCACACGCACGCGGTTTAGCCTCTTCCGATTTCGCTCGCCACTACTCTCGGAATCACTTTTGTTTTCTCTTCCTGTGGGTACTGAGATGTTTCACTTCCCCACGTTCCCTCCAACACCCTATTTCATTCAGGTGCAGGTGACTGGACATGACTCCAGCCAGGTTTCCCCATTCGGACACCCCCGGATCACAGCTCGGTTGCCAACTCCCCAGGGCTTATCGCAGGCTCCTACGTCCTTCATCGGCTCTTGATGCCAAGGCATCCACCATACGCCCTTCATAGCTTGTCGCCACACACACAAACACAACAAAAACAGGACACCCCACCCACCCAACAAAGGGACAAGGGGAAATGCCCTGAGCAAAACAGCTACAAAGATGCTCGCGTCCACTATCCAACAACCAAACAACCACAAGAAAACCAGCAAACACCCACCATCCGGTGAGGCCGCCTGATTTCTCAGGGCCCAACAGTGCGCCACCCAACCCCCCACCACGAAGACACGGAGCCGGCACCCGCCCCAGGACCTCCACGCCGTTCCACACCCACCACGCAAGCAGAAGCCACGAGCAGTACTAGACACACGGCAGACCCCGACGCACGGGGTCAACATCGTCGACGGTTCCACTAGTGAGCACCCCAGTGCCGCAGGGACGAACGCCCCGTGACGCGTCAGGGGTGTGTGCTCCTTAGAAAGGAGGTGATCCAGCCGCACCTTCCGGTACGGCTACCTTGTTACGACTTCGTCCCAATCGCCAGCCCCACCTTCGACCACTCCCTCCGCAAGCGGTTGGGCCATGGGCTTCGGGTGTTGCCGACTTTCGTGACGTGACGGGCGGTGTGTACAAGGCCCGGGAACGTATTCACCGCAGCGTTGCTGATCTGCGATTACTAGCGACTCCGACTTCATGGGGTCGAGTTGCAGACCCCAATCCGAACTGAGACCGGCTTTTTGGGATTCGCTCCACCTCGCGGCATCGCAGCCCTTTGTACCGGCCATTGTAGCATGCGTGAAGCCCTGGACATAAGGGGCATGATGACTTGACGTCATCCCCACCTTCCTCCGAGTTGACCCCGGCAGTCTCCCATGAGTCCCCAGCACCCCGAAGGGCCTGCTGGCAACATGGAACGAGGGTTGCGCTCGTTGCGGGACTTAACCCAACATCTCACGACACGAGCTGACGACAGCCATGCACCACCTGTACACCGACAAAAAGGGGCACCATCTCTGATGCTTTCCGGCGTATGTCAAACCCAGGTAAGGTTCTTCGCGTTGCATCGAATTAATCCGCATGCTCCGCCGCTTGTGCGGGCCCCCGTCAATTCCTTTGAGTTTTAGCCTTGCGGCCGTACTCCCCAGGCGGGGCGCTTAATGCGTTAGCTGCGGCACGGAACCCGTGGAATGGATCCCACACCTAGCGCCCAACGTTTACGGTGTGGACTACCAGGGTATCTAATCCTGTTCGCTCCCCACACTTTCGCTCCTCAGCGTCAGATCATGCCCAGAGAACCGCCTTCGCCACCGGTGTTCCTCCTGATATCTGCGCATTTCACCGCTACACCAGGAATTCCGTTCTCCCCTGCATACCTCTAGTCTGCCCGTATCGAAAGCAAGCCCACAGTTAAGCTGTAGGTTTTCACTCCCGACGCGACAAACCGCCTACGAGCCCTTTACGCCCAATAATTCCGGACAACGCTCGCACCCTACGTATTACCGCGGCTGCTGGCACGTAGTTGGCCGGTGCTTCTTCCCCACCTACCGTCACCACACCCAAAAAGATGCAGCTTCGTCAATGGTGAAAGAGGTTTACAACCCGAAGGCCGTCATCCCTCACGCGGCGTTGCTGGATCAGGCTTCCGCCCATTGTCCAATATTCCCCACTGCTGCCTCCCGTAGGAGTCTGGGCCGTGTCTCAGTCCCAGTGTGGCCGGTCACCCTCTCAGGCCGGCTACCCGTCAAAGCCTTGGTAGGCCATTACCCCACCAACAAGCTGATAGGCCGCGAGCACATCCCCCACCAGAAAAACCCTTTCCACAAACCCACATGCGTGAACCTGTGAACATCCGGTATTAGCACCCATTTCTGAACGTTATCCCAGAGTGGAGGGCAGATTACTCACGTGTTACTCACCCGTTCGCCGCTCGAGTACCCCCGAAGGAGCCTTTCCGCTCGACTTGCATGTGTTAAGCACGCCGCCAGCGTTCGTCCTGAGCCAGGATCAAACTCTCCATCGAAAACTTGACCCAGCCGAAAACGAAACCTAGCACAAAAGCCAGAATCATCGTCAACCGTAAAAAACAAAACCCAAACCAAAAAATGATCAGGGCATACAAAACTAATCCGTCGACTAAATGACACACTGTTGAGTTCTCAAAAATCAGACGCACTCGTGCTCTCCCCGGTCAGGTCGAGTCTCGAGGCTGGTTCTCGCGCACAGGACTGCGTCCCGTGATCGAGAGAGTGAGTCACCCGGGGCCGGAGACCCGACTGAGAAGTCTTGTCTCCCGCCGCACCCGCAGCGACTGGGGTCAACCTTAGACAGCCCCCCGGCAGGAGTTCAAATCGGGGTCACCTCGACGCCGGCGAAGGTCTTCTTCCCGCGGCGCAGCACCAGCCACGAGCCCCCGACGAGGTCGCTCGCGGACGGCACCAGCTCGGGGTCCTCCACCCGCTGGTTGTTGAGGTAGGCGCCGCCCTCGGTGATCGTCCGGCGGGCGTCTCCCCGGCTCTTCGCCAGGCCCGTCTCGACCAGCAGGTCGACGTACGACGGGATCTCCCCCGACACGCTCGCCGACCCCGCCTCCCGCAGCGCCGCGGCGAGTGTGCTGCCGCTCAGGGCGGAGAGGTCTCCCCCGCCGAACAGCGCCGCCGCGGCCGCCTGGACGTGAGCGGTCTCCTCCGCTCCGTGGACGAGAGTGGTGACCTGCTCGGCGAGCGCCTTCTGGCCGGCGCGCAGGAACGGCTTCTCCTCGGTCTGCCGGCCCAGCTCCTCGATCTCCTCGCGGCTGAGGAACGTGAAGGTCTTCAGCATCTCCACGACCTGGACGTCCTCGACGTTGAGCCAGAACTGGTAGAAGGCGTACGGCGACATCATCTGGGCGTCGAGCCACAGGGCGCCGGCCTCGGTCTTGCCGTACTTCGTGCCGTCGGCCTTGGTGACCAAGGGGGTCGCGAAGGCGTGCGCGTGGCCGCCCGCGGCCCGCCGGATCAGCTCGACGCCGCCGGTGATGTTGCCCCACTGGTCGGATCCGCCGTGCTGGAGCGTCACGCCGTGGTCGCGGTAGAGGTTCAAGAAGTCCATCGACTGCAGGAGGACGTAGCTGAACTCGGTGTAGCTGATGCCGGACTCGAGGCGGCGGCGCACGGTGTCGCGGGCCAGCATCCGGTTGACCGGGAAGTGCTTGCCGATGTCGCGGAGGAAGTCGATCGTCGACAGGCTCGCGGTCCAGTCGTAGTTGTCGACCATGGTCGCGGCGTTCGGGCCCTCGAACGACAAGAACGGCTCGATCTGCGTGCGCACCCGGGCCACCCACTCCTTGACGGTGTCGAGGGAGTTGAGGATGCGCTCGCCGGAGTCCTTCGGGTCGCCGATCATGCCGGTGGCGCCGCCGACCAGCGCGTACGGCGTGTGGCCGGCCAGCTGCAGCCGGCGGGCGGTGAGGATCTGGACCAGGTTGCCCATGTGGAGGCTCGGCGCGGTCGGGTCGAAGCCCACATAGAACCGGACGCTCCCCTCGCTCAGCGCGGTGCGCAGGGCGTCGCGATCCGTGGAGAGCGCAAGCAGGCCGCGCCACTCCAGGTCGTCGAGGAGGTTCGGGTCGTTGGTCACGCTGGTCCTCTCGATGAGCGGGTACTGGCCATGCGCGGTGCCGCACGTTGGGCCACGGGCTGGGGGCCAAGCCTGCCTCATGGGTGAGCCGGGTGCCCAGCCTGGCTCAGTACGCTGGCGGACGGGCCGGAAGGGAGCCGATGGAGATCGCAGGCAGGTACACCGTCGACCGCGAGGTCGGCCGCGGTGGCATGGGCGCCGTCTGGCTCGGCACCGACAAGGTGCTCGGGAGGCAGGTCGCGCTCAAGCGCCTCGGCGGCATGGCCCCCGGCGTCGGCACCCCCGACTTCGAGCGCGCCGAGCGGGAGGCCCGGCTCGCGGCGCGGCTCAACCACCCGCACGTGGTCGCGGTCTTCGACCTCGTGGACGAGGGCTCCGAGCACTGGCTGGTGATGGAGTACGTCGAGGGACGCACGCTCGCCGAGCTGGTCCGGCAGGACGGCGCCCTGACGCCTGACGAGGCCGCACCGCTGCTGCGCCAGGCCGCCGACGCGCTCGCAGCCGCGCACGAGTCCGGCATCGTGCACCGCGACGTGAAGCCCTCGAACATCCTGGTGACGGCCGAGGGGCAGGTGAAGCTCTCCGACTTCGGCATCGCTCGGGCCGAGGCGGACGCCTCGCTGACCCAGACCGGCCTGGTCACCGGCTCCCCCGGCTACCTCGCGCCCGAGGTGGCCTCGGGACAGATGGCTACGGCGGCCGCCGACGTGTGGTCGCTGGGTGCCACCGCCTTCCACGCCCTGAGCGGCCGGCCGCCGTACGAGGTCGGCGACAACGTGATGGGAGCCCTCTACCGGATCGTCCACGAGGACCCGCCCCGCCTGGCCAACGCCGGCTGGCTGGGTGCGCTGCTCGAGAACACCATGACCAAGGTCCCGGACGACCGCTGGCCGATGGCGCAGGTGCGCGACTTCCTCGACGGCGGCCCGCTGGCGGCGCCGACGCACGCGGACGAGACGGGCACCCGCACCACGACGGTCCTCCGTGAGCCACCGCCGCCTCCGACGCCGGCGCCCGGTCGCTCCGGACGGCACCCAGGTGCTCGCGCCGGCCCCGTCCCCCGAGCCCCCACAGCCAGCCGCGCCCGTTCACCGCCGGGGACCCGGCGGCGCGATGATCGGGGTGCTGGCGGCGCTGGTCGTCGTGCTGCTGTTCCTGCTCTTCGCCTGGCTGTTCGGCGCGTTCGACGGCCAGGAGCAGACGGCCTCCGACACCCCCGATGCCGGCCCGTCGTCGACGCAGTCCTCCGAGGACTCACCCTCCACCGAGACGACGGATCCCGAGGCCCGCGCCGAGGCGATGCAGGGCTTCGTCACCGACTACGTGGCGGCAGCGATCGAAGACCCCAAGGACTCGTGGCCGATGCTGACGCCCGACTTCCAGCGGGCCAGTGGCGGCTTCGGGAAGTACAAGAGGTACTGGGACCAGTGGTCCTCCGCGGTGCCCGCCAACATCGAGGCCGACGGCGAGACACTGGAGGTGAGCTACACGATCACCTACGACCGCGAGGACGGCGAGTCCCAGGTCGACGACGTCACCCTCGAGCTCGTCGAGGACGACGACGGATTCCTGATCGCAGCCGAGCTCTGAGGCCGCTGGGTCGCGCAGCAGGCTGACGTCGAAGGTGAGCACGCCGTCGACGACCTCGCGGATCAGGCTCTCCTTCACGCCGAAGACGGCGTCGGAGTCCAGGTACGGCGACCCGGCGATGAACACATGGGTCGTCACCGGCAGATACCCGGCCGCGGTGACGATGAAGTGCAGGTGCGCCGGCCGGTAGGCGTGGCGGCCCGTGGCGCTCAGCATGTCCCCGACCGGGCCGTCGTACGGGACGGGGTAGTGCCGGGGCACGACCGACCTGAAGTGGAAGCGGCCCTCGGCGTCGGCGGTGAACAGTCCGCGCAGGTTGTACTCGGGCTGGATGCCCGGTTGCTGCACGTCGTAGAAGCCGTCGTCGTTGGCCTGCCAGGCGTCCACGCTGGCCCCGGGAATCGGCTCGCCGTCGGGGCCGGTCACCTGCCCCTGCACGAGGCACGGGGTGCCCTTGCCGTCGAGCGCGATGTCGTCGCCGAGCTCGCGCGGGGGCGACTCGACCATGTGGAACGGGCCGAGCACGGTGGACTCCGTGCCGGTGCCGCCGGCGCGGTGGTTGATCGTCTCGACCAGCATCGAGACGCCGAGGACGTCGGAGAGCAGGATGAACTCCTGCCGTACGTCGTCGCAGGCGTGGCCGGTGCGGGTCAGGAAGCCGATGCCTGCCGCCCACTCCTCCTCGGTCAGCTCGACGTCCTTGACGAACGCGTGGAGATGATGGACCAGCGAGGCCATCACCTCCCTCAGCCGTGGGTCGGCGGCGTCGGCGAAGCTGGCCGAGACTGCTTCCGCTGAGTGTTCCTCGCTGAACAGCACCGGCCCAGGTTCACAGCCGCGACTCTCGGTGTCCAGGTCAGCGGCTCGAAGCTCGTGAACGCCTGAATCGCCACGACGCGTGGCAATCCGAGCCGAGGGCCTCACGGAGCGCTACCCTCCGTCGAGGGAGGGAGCCCCCATGTCCGAGTTGGCCATGCTCGTCATCGGCCTGGTCTTGTGCTTCGCAGGTGCGCGGTCGCTACGACTCACGGTGCTCGTCGCCGGCTTCGGGCTGTGTTGGCTGCTCGCCGACGCCTTCGGCGCCAGCGTCGCCACGACGTTCGTGGTGGCCGCCGTCGGGGCGATCGCCCTGCTGGTGCTGTCGATCGTGATGTCCAGGTTCGTGATCTTCCTGGTCGGCGCGGCGGTCGGCGCCGTCATCGGCGCCCGCCTGTTCGCGTTGCTCGGCGGCGACGACCCGAGCTGGCTGCTCGCAGTCCTGTTCGTGCCGACGTTCGGCTTCGTCTCCGGCTTCCTCGCCCAGAGGATGGGGACCAAGTTCCTGCGCTGGGCGACCGCCATCGCCGGCGCCGCAGTCATCTTGTCGGCCGTCGGCTCCTTGTTCAGCGACGACCTCGGACTCCTGGAGACACCAGACGACGCCGGGCAGTCGACCTTGCACACCGTCGTGTGGGTCGCGCTCGCGATCGTCGGCCACCAGGTCCAGCGCGCCCAGGGGCGCGGGAAGGACGACGCGGCCTGAAACTGGGTGGTGGGGAGGGTGGGGCTCGAACCCCGTAGCAACGGCGTAGCAGCCGCCGGCCTCAACCCCGCCCCAGACCCCGTCGCGCTCCCGCGACGCCACGGCGCCCAAGCGACAGCGGCCGCCAACAACCTCGTCCGAGGCCGGTACGCCGTGACAAGCACCGTCTGGACCGACGACGAAGACACTCCCAACCGCGCCCGCAAGCCCCTAGGCGTCGACGCGGCGGACTCCGGCCCGGGTGGCGATCACAGGGTCATCTCGGGTGGGTCATCTCGGGTGTCAGTCCATGTCGACGTGGGCGTACGGGTCGATCTCCCCGCGGGCCACAGCCCTAGCGGTGCGCGCGTCCAACCGGGCGTTGTGTGGGAAGTTTTCGTACCAGTAGTCGATGAAGTGCTGGTACTTCATCGTCGGGGAACGACGCGTCAGGATCCCGAAGTTCTCGTCGCAGACGGCCGCGTAGCCGGACCAGTTGGAGGAGCCGTTGAGGACGACGTAGCTGGCCGGGTTGCCGGCGTAGACGCCGTTGATCGTCAGCGCCTTGAGGTGGAAGTAGTTGTCGAACTCGCCGTCGCCGTCGAAGTCCTGGACCAGGTGCTTCTTGGGGACCACGCCTCGCGCCGTCGGCTGGCCGAGGAAGCGGTGGATGGCGACGCCCATCACGGTGTAGGCGATGCGCACGTCGCAGCCCTGCGCCCACAGCTCCTTGAGCCGCGCGGCGATGGCCATCCCGCGTTCGTTGCGCATCACGTCCGGGGCGGCCCGGATGATGGTGCGGCCGTGCTTGGTCTTCTCGGCACCGCCGCACGTGACCTGGTCGAGCAGGAACTGGACGGGGTCGATGGTGCGGCCTTCGGGGCCGAAGAGAGGCGTGAACCCGAGAAGGTCCTTGCCGCTGCTGAACTGGACGAACTGCTGAGACACCGGGGTGTCTTGCCACATCTCCTTGTAGACCCGGACCGCGAACTTGTAGATCTCGCGGTTGTCGACCCAGGTGTACAAGTCGTTCCACTGGTTGACCGCACCCGCGACCGTCAGGTTGGCCGAGCCCGACATCACGACGTTCTTGGCCTTGCCGGTCTTGGAGAACAGGTAGATCTTCGAGTGGGCCGCACCCCGCTCGCCACGGCAGGACTGGATGCAGGTCTTGGCGTAGCTGCGCCGCGACTGCTTGACCTCCTCGCGCTGGTTGATCCGCTTGAAGCTGGCCTTGAGCCGCTTGAAGCCCGGGTTGGGGATGTCGACGAGGTTGGTGTTGTCCATCAGCACGCGGACCTTCACGCCCCGCGCCTGGGCACGAAGCAGCGCGTCGACGGCGGTGCGGGACATGATGTTCCACGACATGATCCGGATGCGCGACCTGGCCGGCGCGTGGTTGATGGCCGCGATGATCTTGCCGAAGATGCGGTTGCGGTTGGCCTTGGTGCCGAGGGCGGCGTTGAACACCACCCCGGGCGCCGGTGAGTAGCGCTTCGGCTTCTCCAGGGCCGCCGCCCGCAGCAGCGGGCTGTCGTCGGCGGTGGACTTGGCCGGACCGGTCAGCGACGGCTCGGTGCTCGGTGCCCGGCCGCCAGCAGGCACGTCGTCGTCAGCGTTCACGGGCGCGCCCATGGCGAACAGGCCCGCCACGAGCGCGAGCGCGATGAAGAAGCGTGCAGGGCGCACGTGCCACTCCTTTGAAGAACTTGGTCGTCAGGGGCCCCGTTGAGCCCGGTCACGGCGAGTCCCAACCCCCGGGGAGGGCGGCGTGATGCCGAACCGGCACTATAACTGGCCAGGCGTCAAGCCTTCATATCAAAGCCCACCAGTCAGGCGCGGCAGACACGGACCGACTTGAGGTACTCCTTGTCCTTCTCGAGGGGGGCGGAGGCCTGGTGGATCTTCCCGCCGGCCACGGCGTAGAAGCTGTCGTCGTAGCGGACGATGCGCTGGCCGGACGAGCACGAGAGGTTGTCGGCGTCGACGGCCCGGTCGCCGTCGAGGCAGCCCTGGTAGGAGAGCGGGAGCTTGGCGTCGGCGACCCAGGTGTCGGCGCAGGCCGGCCAGGCGGGCGTCGTCGGTGCGGAGTCGGTGGCCTCGGCCGTCGGCCTGGTCGGGCTCGGCGTGGCCTCGCTCGTGGACGCGGAGTCGCCCGGGTCAGCGGCCGCGGAGTCGGAGTCGTCGCCGCAGGCGCTCAACAGCGCGAGCGGGAGCAGCAGTGCCACCAGAGTTCCCCGTGCCGTCATGACCCGAGTCTAAGCGCCCGGCCTCCACGCACAGGAGGTCTTCAGCGCTCGACCATGCTCTCCGGCGGTCGGCCAGCAGTAGCGTAGGCGCTCGATGGGATCGGGCTCGGAGGGCCAAGATGGCCTTCGTGGATAGGCCGACACGACGACGGCTCCGTCTCGTGACTGCCATGGGTCCGAAAGGCGGAGGCTCATCGCACGGGCGTCCGTCGAGTGCGTCTGCAGCGTCGCCGCCGTCTGCCACCTGAGCGTCTGGATGGTCGGCCCGTCGAGGGCCGCGTGTCCCGCGTGTTGCCGCCGAGCCGTCAACGCTTGGTGGACGCTCGCCGCAGCTCGTAGCCCGTGACTTTGGCCAGCGTTGTGTTGACCCTTTGGCGCCACCCACTGGCCGGCTGCGCGGCGGGCGGTCGGCGCGCGGCGGCCGGAGGAGGAGCTACCGGCTCGCCGGCTGCGCACAGCCGCTTTGCGGGAGCGGCATCGCACCGTCACGCGCTTGCCCGCCGCGTATCCCTCGAGACCAGGGATAGGCGGGCGGCCGGCCAGCCTGCTCTTCCAGTCGTACATGGACTCGATCTCGAAACCGTAGGCGCGCAGCAGCATGTCCAGGGCGGGCACCGAGGGCCGCAACACCAAGACCTGACCCACCGAATAGGCATCCTGGGCGGCACTGCGGATGTCCTCGACGTCTTCTTCGCGAATCACTTTGAGGGTCTGCTGCCTCGCAGACGTGACCATCGTGTCGATGATCAGGTGCCGTGGGGCCAGGTTGTGGAGGCGGTACATCAGTTCTGTGTGCCGGTAGGTGTGGTAGAGGTACCCGAAGCAGAGCACCACGTCGACGTCGAACGTTTCCCGGGTGAGCACCTCGAAGACATCGCCGCACACGAAGCGGTAGGTGTCCGGGTCCTGCTCATAGAAGGCGAATGCCTCCTGACCCCTGTCGATAAGGCTCTGCCGGACCTCTACCCCGGTCACGTGCGCCGCTCCGGCCTTCAGCGCTGCGAATGAGTATCGCCCGTCGTGGCTGGCCAGATCGAGCACCCGTGCCCCGTCCAGAATGTCTCGGTTGCTGGCTACCATCGCCTCGCACCGCTCGTTCATACGGTTCCGCTGCTCGATGACCCCGCGGTGGCGTTCGCGGGGGTAGAGCGGCTGGGACTTGGGTGTGAGATCGCTCAGTTCGATGAACCGTGGGTAGTCGTCGCCGAACACGAGGCCCCTTCCTAGCTTGCAAACAACCGACGTTCCCCATCATGCAACGGGAGAGCGCCCTCGACCACAAGCAAGCCGGCCGGCGCGGCTCGAGCACCTGAAACCGGAACGCTCTCCCGACGCTCGACGAAGACCACGTGGGTGGCCCGTCGGGGATGGAGAGGTAGCTACTTTCGCGGGATCTACCGACCAAGGCCCCTGAGCGACCCTCAGCCCGATCCGCGATCGTGGTCCACGAGCTGCGACGCGCTGCCCCTGCCTGAACCTAGGGGACTGTCGAACGGCGTCAGCCCGTGGACTGAGCCACCCACGTGACCCGCTTCCGCTCGCGGTAGACACCCACCGCTCGGACGTGTTCGGGGAGCGTCCCTGGCCAGTCGAAGCGTTTGACGACCTCGAAGCCGAACGTTGTCAGCATGTAGTCCAGCGCGGCCGCGCTCGGCTTCCCGGTCAGCACTCTGCCCCCGTGACTCTGGGGGCTGTCGATGGCGGCACTCTCGCGGTTCACGTCCTCTGCAAGCAGCCGGACCACTCGGTCCTGATGGCTCGCTACCGCGGTGTCGACAATCAGGTGCCGTGCGCCGGTGGAGCGGATGCCGTTGAACAACTCGGGATAACGCAGCGTGTGATAGAGGAAACCAAGGCACAGCACGACGTCGACCCGAATTCCGTGGTCGCCAGCCAAGGCCTCGAGAACGTCTGCCGCAACGAACCGGTACTTCCCCGGCGGAACCTCGTACGCGGCCATGGTCTCGTTGGCGTGGGCCACGAGCTCCGGCCTGCCCTCGATGCCGATGACATGGTCAGCGCCGGCACGCAGAGCGGCGAAGCTCCAGCGGCCGTCGTGGCTGGCGATGTCGAGAACCGTGCTGCCGTCGAGCAAGTCGGCGTTGTCCTCGATGATTGCCCGATGACGCCAGTTCAGACGGCTGAGCTGGTTGGCGGTCTGGCTCGTGTCCAAGAAGCGCGCATGCTCGTCGAAGAACATCGCATCAGCCTAGGTGGGCTGCCGACCCACGACTAGGCAGTCGATACCGCTCGGACCCAGCGATCCTGCGAGACGGCAGCCAGGCGATGACCTCACGTCCGTCGAACAGTTATGTCGACCGACGCCGTGATTGTTGAACGGCGTGGTCGGACGGCCTTCCACGTGACAAAAGCGAGGCGGGCAGCCTCTCGCTGATGGGGGGACCAGCGAGACGCTGGCGCGACTCTTGCCCCCCAGCATGGACGCGTCGACGCAGATGCGCCCCCCTCTTGGCGAGCCTAGCCGCGTTGAGCTAGGTCCGATTCGCCATCGTGCAACGTGGGGCGATCGGGCTAGGCGGGCCAGGCAACATCCGGCAAATTTCCGCGCGCGACGGAGGACTCAATGGTGGGCGGTTCGCCCACCATAAGGCGAGTGCCGGGCCTATGCTCCCGGCGGACCCTCACTCCCCCCGGAGGGTCTGGAGGGCCCCGTCACGACCCCCCACTGTGGCGGGGCCCTCACATACCCAGAAAGGTACAGCGGTCCACCCTGGCTGCTATCCCGATTCGTCGGGATACCCCGCTCAGCACGTCGAGCCAGTCACGCCGCCTGCGGAGGCTCGAAGCGCATGCCTGCGAGTCCCGACTGCACCATCCGAGCGTGGTAGTAGCAGAGCCACATCCACCCGTAGTGGTCCGTCGACCGCCAGCTCACCGGAGGCGTGAGGACAAACCCTGCCGCCATCTCGCCCGGATCCAGACAGTCAGACACGGCGCAGTGGTTCCCGTCCAGGTCCTCGATCAACGCGCCACTCACCGGATCAGTGTGAACCTCCGCGCACGAACCGCCCACCCCGTAGTCAGCGGGGTGGGCGGGTCGTCGTTCCCGAGACCAGCGCCCCGGCGGTCTCGGGGCCGACCGGGGCACTGGCAACCTAGGACTACCCATCACAGGCGTGGCGCATGCGTCCGACCCCAGCGCTAGGGACGACTCACCCGCTAGGGGGAGTCTCGTGACTCCGCGATGCGGGTACTGCGATGGACGTGAGCCTGCTTCTGATCCCGCTAGTCCTGACCGGTGTCTTCGTCATGCTGTTCGGGATGGCATGGCTTGAGCCGAAGCCGAAGCAGGCTCCTACTCATCGCGTGGCAGCCCGGCGCACTGGGAAACCAGCGTAATCCTGTGATCCAAGAGGTCGGGCCCATGCCCGTTCCGCAGGTCGAGGAGCCCGAGCGGTTCCCCGGCGGCGTCGATGCGTTATGCGACCAGCTGGCATACGGCGAGATCACCACCTTGCCGCTCGGGGTTGACCTCCCTACGTACCCGGCGGGACAACCGAACGGGGAAGCACCGATTCCATGACGACCATGCGGAAAATCCAACCCCCACACTTCGCATGCTCGTCTGCCTTGCGCTGACCAGTTGGGGGTTCTGGGTGCGAAGCCCCCGTCAGTGGGCGGGGGCTTCATCGTCTGGGGTAGTGACAAGGACTGCGCCAAATCGTCGGCAACGTGCTAATTCAACGGAGCCTTGGCGGTGGCGGACGTCTGCTGCACGCGGGGCGGCAGTGCGCCACCTGCGCGGCGAGCAGCGCTGGCCCGGTGACGCGGCACCACTGGTGGCAATGGCCTGCAAGCGATCACCAAGGCAACGACGATCATCACGGGCAGCATCGCCGTCAATATCCACATGGAGATGGCTGTACCCAAGGGCCGTGAGCCAATGAGTCGAACCCCAGGGGCCGGGCTTGCCAACACGGTCCGCTCCTCGGCGATCGGCGTACCGTGAACCCTGGGCCTCGGTAACACGACGTCCGGTAATCCCGAGAGAGCCGCCCCACTGACTTCGGTCGGTGGGGCGGCTCCGTTGGCGGACTTGGCGCTTGGCTGCTGGGCAAGCACCGCGACTCGCGGATCGGCGAGGCTCAGAACGTGCTGTAGCGCCCGTAGTACTCGCCGTGCTGGGTACGTGTGTCGTCGGTCCAATGCTCGGCGTCGTAGTCCGGTGCGTCCTTGATCTGTTCCTTGGTCATGTTGACGTAGAGCTTCTTGTCGTCGTGCTCGACTGACGAGATTGCCCCTGCCGGGACAAGGCGCTTCTTGCCGAAAATCCAGAAGCCGGTGTCAACCACGACGTAGGCGTTCGAGACGGCGTTCGTGGCTTGATCGACGTTGCCGATGGAGCCGTCCGTTGCTTCCACGTCATAGCCGGCCAAGTCATAGCCGTCGGTCCACGTCGAGTCGCGGTAGTCCCACATGCTGCTCATCAGATGCCCTCCAAGGAGTTGGTTGCTCCCCGGTCCGCGATCGACGCTACGCAGTTGTGCTTCGTCCGGGGTCACCCGCAGGGAGGGGACCGGCATCGGAGGCGCTCCGGGACTCCATCGCCGCACGCTGCGACATCTCGAACGCGGCGATCAGGTCCATCAACAGGGCGGAAGCCGCCACGGCGAGGCTGTGCGCCTCCTCGGTGTCCCGGACTGTCGCGAGGACGTCGAGGAACAGCTCGTGGTGCACCTGCACGACGTCGAGCAGGCTGACGGACTGGCGCAACGCTTCGCGGCCGAGCTCGTAGGCCGACCCGAGGCCCGTCTCGTCGCGCTGCGTCAGGTACCTGAGCATCAGCGGGGCGTAGTCCAGCCGGAACCGCTCCAGTGGATCGGCCACGTCAGACCCTCAGGAAGCCAGGCACTGCAGGCCTTCTTCCAGGTCGAGTGCCGTCTGCACCAGCGGCATGTGGACGGCCAGCCGCACCAGGGCCATGGCGACCTCGGGCGCGATCCCCACCACGACGGTCTGTGCCCCGCGCAACCGCGCCATGTACGCCAGGTCACCCAGCGTGCGCGCCGCGAAGGAGTCGAGTACGTCGAGGGCGGCGACGTCGATGAGGATTCCGCGCGACCGCTGCTGACCTACCCGCTCCAAGAGGTCCCGCTGCAGACGCGTGAGCTGCTCGTCGTCCAGCGCCGCGTGGATGGAGACGATGAGGTTCGGGCCCTGCGAGAGGATCGAGGCCGGGAGTGGCGCCAGGGCGGCACCGGAGCCGTTAGTGCTCATCCGGCACCTTCGTGACCCTGAAGCCCAGCTGTCGCTCGGCTTCCTCGATGCCACCCTGGAGATCGCCAACGGTGTGCATCTTGCTCAGGTCCACACCGATGGTGACGAGTGTCTGGGCGATCTCCGACGAGAGACCCGTGATGATCACGTCCGCGCCCATCAGCCGCGACGCCGTCACCGTGTCGACCAGCGAGTTGGCGACGGCTTCGTCGACGTCGGGAACACCGGTGATGTCGATGACGACCAGCTTGGCGCGGTGGGCGCGGATCCCGTGCAGCAACTGCTCGGTCAGCTGCTGGGCCCTGGTGGCGTCCAGGACACCGATGATGGGAAGGATCAGCAGCCGCTCTCGCACCTGCAGGACGGGGGTGGAGAGCTCCAGCAGTGCGTCCTGCTGGTCCCGGATGACGCGTTCGCGCTGCTCCACGAAGCTCACGGCCACGGTGTTGGCGATCCGGTTGGCTGCCGGCTCGTAGGCGTCCAGCACCCGATTGAGGAGGTCGAAGTCGTGGCGGTACTTCTCGAACAGTGAACGCGCCAGCACGTCGCGGAGCAGCAGGACGATGCCGACGACCTCGTGGGTCTCCACACCGCGCGGGATGATCCGCTCAGAGAGGTCGCGGGCATAGTGCTGGAGGGCCTCCACGCTGCCTGTCTCCAAGACCTCGACGTAGTTGTCATAGACCGACGTCGCCTCGGAGAACACCTCCTGGGCGGTCATCGCCGAGAGCAGGTGGGCCTCCGTGATGCGCTCGGCCCACTGCTGACGGAGCCGGGTGCGGTTCGCTCGCAGGTGCGCGACCAGCTCGGGCAGCAGCGCCTCGCCCTCGTTGCGGGCGTGCTGGACGTTGGCCTCGCTCTGGGCCTCGCTCTGGGCCTCGCTCTGGGCCTCGGTCTGGGCCTCGGTCTGAGTGTCGGTGGTGTCGGTCATGTCTGCTCTGCCTCTCTCGTCCGTACTGGCGTGCTGCCTTGTCCCGACAACCACTTCTCCATGGTCACGGTGGTGCCAACGCCTGGAACCGAGTCCAGGTCGAACTGATCCATCAGTCGCTTGGTGCCGGGCAGACCCAAGCCGAACCCGTCGTAGGTGCTGAACCCGTCGCGCATCGCCTGCTCCGTGTCCTCGATCCCGGCTCCCACGTCGCGAGCGACGACGCTCACCCCGCGGCGTGAACCCGAGGAGATCATCGAGATGACCACCTCGCCGCGCTCGGCGAACTTGACGATGTTGCGAGTCACCTCCGAGATCGCTGTCGCGACGAGGGTCTGGTCGGTTGCCGAGAACCCCACCAGGGCTGCGATCTCGCGCCCCTTCTGGCGAGCGACGACCACGTCCGCGTCCTTCGACACGGACACGCGCACCACGCCGTCCGTGGTCTGCTCCTCCCGTCGTTCGAACAGCTCGGCCTTGATCCGGGTGCACGCCGCACAACCGAGGACGTGGCCACTGACGTCGAGCTCCCGCTGGCGGCGTCGGTCCCCGCTCGACAGTGCGCGAAGGACCGGACGGCACCGATCCGTGGGTGGCTCGATCCCTTCGGCAAGCAGCAGGTACTCGACGCGCAGACTCGCCCGGGCGCGGCTCAGCCGGGCCGCCACGGCTCCTGGCGTCGTACCCTGCCCTGCGGCCATCGTGATGGTGTCCTGACCCTCCACCTCGTGTGCCATCAGGACGTCCCGGTCCCCGGTCGGCAGCTGGGCCAGCGCGGCGCTGACGAGAGCCCGCTCCTCCTCCCGCAGCACGTCGGCGGCCGGGGACTCGCCCTCCCCTGCCTCCACCAACAGGTGGGACCGGCTGCGCGCGCGGTCGTTCTTCTCGGCCATCGACGCGACGAGGTTGCGGGCCGTGACCGCCGCATAGTGGGGCAGCTTGTCCGGCTCGATGCGCGAGCGGGCCGCCATCACCCGCACCAGCGCCTCCTGCACGAGGTCGTCCACGGTGTGCGGGTCCTTGACACGCGATCCGACGACGCGACGCAGCATGGGCACGAGGTCGACGAGCGCGTCGTCGTCCGCCGTACCGTCGCCGGCCGGCAGGGCCTCGGTCGCCACGACCGCGTCTCCTCCCCCACGTGCCACACCCGTCGGGCACTCGCTTCGGAATCCAACTCACCACTTCTCCGGGGGTACCCACTCAGCCTCTTGCCAGCCGAGGACCTTCTGGCAGACCAGTTCATCTCTGTGACTCCCCGAGGCGGCCTGCATGACGCGGCGGTTCGGTCAGGCGTACGGCGACGCAGGCTGTCGTCGGCCCGTACGAGCGCGTCGTACGCCGATCCGGTCGCACTCCGTCGCGTCATCCATCGGCCGGGAGGGGGTCATGGAGGGTGCGAGGCCACAACCTGGCCGCGCCACATCGTCGCCCGAAGACCTCGGGCCGATCAGGAGGGGTACAAACATGATTCTCGGCACCCAGAAGTCCCGGGCACCGCTCGCGGTCGTCGCAGCAGCGCTCGCTCTCGCCATCATGGTCATGCTCGGGGGTTTCTCTTCCGCGGCCACGGCAGCCAGCGGCGCAAGTGACGCCGCCAGCAGGGGAACCGTCGCCAAGAACGTCAACGGCAAGGCCCTCTCCAAGATCGTCGGGACGGCTTCCGACGGCAGCAAGGTCACCGGCACCTTCACCCCGCTCAAGTTCGTCGACAAGGGCGGCAAGCAGCAGGTGAAGGGAGTCGTCGACGGCGTCGTCACGCACGCCAACGGCACCAAGGAGAAGTTCACGGCTCTGCGCACGCTGCAGGTCAAGAAGATCAACGGAAAGTCGCTGTCCGGCCTGGCCACCAGGTCGGCGCCGGGCATGGCGGCCTGCGACATCCTGCACCTGATCCTCGGCCCGCTCGACCTCGACCTCCTGGGTCTTCAGGTGCACCTCGACAAGATCGTGCTCGACATCGTCGCTGCCACCGGGGCCGGCAACCTGCTGGGCAACCTGTTGTGCGCCATCACCGGTCTGCTCGACGGCGGCCCTCTGGCCGGTCTGCTCGGCCAGCTCAACGACCTCCTGGGTCAGATCCTGGACGCCCTGAACCTGGGCGTCTGACGACACCAGCGAAAGGCGCACCATGTCGCGCCCTCGCACCTGAACCCCGAACCCCGGTGCGGCACCAGGCCCCGGTCCGCCGCGCCGGGGTTCGGTCATCCGACGGAGAGCCTCGACACCAGAACTCGACACGAGAACAGGAGGAGTCATGACCCCGGCGCTCCATGACAGCGAAGGCCCCCCGACGGTCGGCTACTTCACCTACAGCGTCGTCGACGACCACTGGTCGTGGTCGGAGGGGATGTACCTGCTGCATGGTTTCGAGCTGGGCGAGGTCACGCCCAGCACCGGTCTGCTCCTCGAGCACCAGCATGGCGACGACCGCGCCGGCGTGTACGAGGTCCTCGACACGGCCATGCAGGTGGCGACACCGTTCAGCTGCTACCACCGCGTCATCGACCGCCGAGGACACGAGCACTCGGTCCTGTTGGTGGGTCGTGGCGTCCGCGACGACCGCGGAGTGGTCGAGAAGCTGGAGGGCTTCCTCGTCGACATCTCC
>CAVWXS010000026.1:0-278001 GCA_963758885.1 uncultured Actinomycetota bacterium | reverse complement strand
CGTGACCGCGTGCATCATGCCGTTCCTGCCGGGGCTCTCGATCTACCGCGGTCTGGCTCTGTCGGCCACCGACGCCAGCGCGGCGCTTCTGGCGATGGTGACCGCGGTCGCCATCGCGATCGCGCTGAGCTCCGCCGCCATCCTCGGCGAGTACCTCGCCCAGCCGATCCGGCGCGAGGCCCGTCGGCTGGAGGCCAAGCTCGCTGGACCGCGTCTGGTCGGCCCCTACACCGTGCGCCACGTGCGTGGGGCGCGTCGCCGGCGGGCCGACAAGCGTGCGGACTGATCCGGCGCCGAGACTCGCTGGTCACGTCAATGGCAGCCGCATCACGACGCGCGGGAAGCCGTCGCTCACAGACTGGGTGTCAGCGACCTTGGTGAAGCCGGCCCGCTCGAAGAGGCCGCGGGTGCCGACGAAGGCCATGGTGAGGTCGACCTTCCTGCCGCCGTTGTCGACGGGGATCGCCTCGACCGCTGGCGCGCCTTGTGACCTCGCGAGCTCGACGGCGCCGCGAACCAGGTCGAGAGACACGTCACGGCCGCGGAAGCCGGGGCGCACCCGGACGCAGAAGATCGACCAGACGGGCAGGTCGTCGACGGCCTGGATCTTCGTGGAGCGGGAGACGGGAAGCTCTGCCCGTGGTGCGATCCCCGCCCACCCCGCGACCTCACCACCCTCGTAGGCGAGCACACCCGGAGCAACCTTGCGCCGGCAGAGCCTGCGCACGTAGTCACCGCGCTCGCGGCCGGCCAGCGACTTGTTGGTCCGGCTGTCGACCCGGTGGCTCAGGCACCAGCAGACGCTGGCGTCCGGGTTCTTCTTGGGACCGAGCATCGTGGCGACGTCGGCGAAGCGCGTAGCCGGACGCACCTCGATGGTCATGCCGCCACGCTAGACCGCGCCCGCGACGTCACGCCGTGTCCGGCAGGCCGGATCTGAGCGATACTGCGGCGGTGCGGGCACTGCTCTGCCGAGAGCTGATCGGGCGTGACGGAGCGCTGGCTGCCGCCCGAGGCGCGCTGGCCGACGCGTCCCGGGGCTCGGGCGGGGTGGTCATCACGAGGTACCCGCGGCGGTACGACGACACGTCTCGGCGGCGGATCGCCTGCACCGTTCGCAGCCGCTGCGGACAAGGGGGCGGGCGGCCCCCAGGTCCCACCCGCCGGGCGGAAGGAGGCCTTGATGACCGTGGTCGAGGCCAGGTTGTCGAGGTGGCGCCAGATCGCGGTCGCGTTGCCGGCGGAGTCCACGACGACCCGTGGTTCGGTGCTCTCGCCCCCGAGGTCCGACACCAGGACCTTCTCCGCCCAGGTCCCGCCAGGCGGACGGTCCGACGACCAGACAGCGTCGGCGCCAGGCGTGGCCGCCTGGTAGACCAGCAGGGCGCCCCCGTCGGGCAGGACCCCGGCCACGGGCGCGCTGGCCCTGAGACCGGGGATGGGCGCGGGCGGCAGCACCCACGTGGGGCCGCCTGCACCGGCAGCGGGCTGAGCACCGCAAGCAGCAAGGCAGCGACCGCCGCAGCGGCTCACCCGGTCGTCGTACGTCGGACCATTGGAAACCCCCCGGGCGCCAACAGACGGCGAAGCTCGACACCCCTGTCGTCAGCCAACCCCGGTGACCCTGGTCGCCAAAGCCCGCTTGGGCCATGTCCCTGGGGGGTTGGAGGCCGCATGCGTTCGCGCACGGCGAGGGCAGCGCTTCCTGGTACCGTCGCCCGGTGCTCACCACGGCGCTCGACGTCGATACTGATGGCGTGACGGCCGACAGCCTCCACGTGGAGGCCAGCCTCGAGGTGCTCGCGCAGGTGCGGGCCCACATCCGCTCGGTACTGCGTCGTCTCGGCGCCGACGGCACCGCCGTCAGCGGCTTGGTCCAGGCGGTCGACGAGTGGGTGACCAACGTGACCGTCCACGGCTACGCCGGTGCCCCCGGACCCGTCGACATCGACGTCTGGCGTGAGGGCGCGGACATCACCGTCCGGGTCCGCGACCGGGCTCCGGTGTTCGACCCGGCCACGGCACCGGCGTTCGACTCGGGCGTCCCGCTCGAGCGGCGGCCGTTCGGGGGGATGGGGATCGCCCTGATCCGAGACCTGTGCGCGACCTTCGAGCATCGAGCCCTCCCTGACGGGGGCAACGAGGTGAGGTTCACGCGGTCCGCACACACCGCACGACGCGAGGGAGGAACAGCGTGAAGACGACGGTTGAGCGGGTCTCGGACTCAGTTGCGGTCATCGGCTTGGACGGCGAGCTGGACGCCTCCAACTACCAGGACCTCATCACGGCCGGGCAGGGGCTGTACGGCGAAGGCGTCCGCACGCTGGTCCTGGACCTGGCGGCGCTGGAGTACATGGCGAGCTCGGGCATCATCGCCCTGCACTCGCTGGCCCTCGTCTACCGCGGCGAGGCACCCCACGACCCTGACGCGGGCTGGGACGCCTTCCATGCCGTCCAGGCCGACGCCGAGAGCGGCAACCGCCAGGAGCAGCTCCGGCTCGTGGCTCCCACGGAGGCCATCGACACCGTGCTCGACCGGACGGGGATGAAGCAGATCCTGCCGATCTTCCCGGATCGCTCCGCAGCACTCGCGGGCTAGCGGCGAGCGGCCCGGGGCCGGCCCGGTACGACGTACCCATGGCAGAGCTCGAGGTTCTCCTCGCCGATCCGACGCTCGGCAGACTGCTCGACCTGGCCTGCGCTGTGGCCGGAGGTGCTCCGATCGCCCTGACGGACACCGAGGGTCGGCTCCTCGCCGGGGGGCCGGTGCCGGCCGAGGCCAGTGCCCTCCCGGTGCAGGTCGACGGCCAGACGATCGGGCACGTGGTCTGCGACCCGGCGACGCCCGTGGGCCTGGCGGCCCTCGTCGGCGCCTCGCTCGAGGTGGCGATCACCGGCGCTCGGGACCACGCCAGCCGGGCCCGCGAAGCGCACGAGCTGGAGATCGGTCGGCAGATCCAGCGCTCGCTCCTCCCGCGTCGCTTCCCCGACGTCCCGGGTTGGCGGTTCGCGGCCGACTACGAGCCGGCGCGCGAGGTCGGCGGCGACCTGTACGACGTCTTCAGGCTGCGCGCGGGCGGGGACAGGCTGGTCCTCCTCATCGCCGACGTGACCGGCAAGGGTGTGCCGGCCGCGTTGCTGATGGCGGACACCAAGGCCCTGCTGCATGCTGCCGCCGACAACGCCACCGGGCCGGCCGACGCCCTGGCCCGCGTCAACCGGATCCTCGCGATCGAGCGGCGCAGCGCAAGGTTCGTGACCGCCGCGATGGCCGAGGTCGACGCCCGATCGGGCGAGGTCCGGCTCGCGATCGCGGGCCACGAGCCCCCGCTCGTCATCCACGCCGACGGGCTCGTCGAGGAGATGCAAGGCGGCGGCCCCATCCTGGGCGCGTTCGCGGGAGCGGAGCACGGCCAGTCCGGCTTCCGCATCCGACCAGGCGAGTGCATCGTGCTCTACACCGACGGGATCACCGACGCGCGCAACCCCGACGGGGCGTTCTACGGCGAACCCCGGCTACGGGAGGTCCTGTCCGGGCTCGCGGGTGCGACCGCCGACGACGTGCGGCGAGCCGTGGTCGAGGACGTCCGCACCTTCCGGGCCGGGGCCGACGCCTACGACGACCTGACGATCCTCGTCGCCGAGCGAGAGGCCGACGGGGCGTGACGCGTCAGCGGAAGTCGATCAGGAGCATGTCGGTGTCGGTGCCGTCGGAGCGGCCCGACTCTCCGGCGGACTCGTCGTCGTCCTCCGGGTCGGCAACGTTGATGACGGCCGCCCGGAAGCACCGCGTGACGTAGGGCAGCTGCATGCCGTCCATCCCCCGGCCGTAGTCGTCGTAGAACGCGACGACCTCGGCGAGCTTGGCCGCGCGGCCCTCGTCGTCGAGCACGGCGACGTTGGACCGCGACAGCACGAGCTCCTGGATGCTCTTGCGGTCGACCTGCTGCCAGTGGACGAACGACGCCTCCTCGACCTCACCGAACAGTCCGCTGTCGGTGAGCGCCTCGGCCGGTTCGTCGAGCTGCTCCTGGGTGCCGATGATCTTGCCGAGACGGCGTACCCACGGGATCGACTCGTCGCGCTGGTTCCAGGCCAGGCCGATGCGGCCACCGGGCTTGAGCACCCGCGCCATCTCCGGCAGCGCACGGTCGAGGTCGAACCAGTGGAACGCCTGGGCGGCGACCACCGCGTCGAAGGCACGGTCGCCGACGGGCAGCTCCTCGGCGTGCGCCTCGATCGTGCGCACCTCGGGCAGGTTGCGGACGAGACGGTCGAGCATGGCCTTGTCGGGGTCGGTCGCCACCACGTCGTGACCCAGGTCGACGAGCTGGGCGGTCAGCTTGCCGGTGCCGGCGCCGAGCTCGAGCACGGTGGCGGCATCCTGGCCCACCAGCCACGCGGCCGCCTCGCGGGGGTACGTCGGCCGGGCCCGGTCGTAGGCGTCGACGACCCCACCGAAGGAGTGTGCCCAGTCGGGTGTCCAGTCGGGTGTCGGCTCGTCGTTCATCACCGGCGACCCTACCCGCGGATCGGCCACCCTCCTTGCGCCGTGGCGGGATAGTCCCTGTCGTTTGGGTTGATTTTCCTTGCCCGAAAGAACGCCAAACGACAGGGACTATCCCGACATGCGCCTCGTTCGCGGGCCACGGAAGACTGGTCTGGTGACCGATCCGCTGGCGCCGTTGCTGCGTCTGGAGGGCGTGCCGTCGGCGTTCGCCGCGGCCCGCGACGGCATCGACGCGCTGCTGCGCGACCGGGGGTTGCGTCGTACGTCGAGCGACCAGACCGCCGAGGCTCTGCTGGTCGGCGCCCACGCCTCCGCGGTCCTGGAGGGCTCGGCCTCGACGCTGGACGAGGTCCGCGCCGGGGCCGGTGACGACCTGGCCGAGGACGCGGTCCGGGTCTCGGTGCACCTGTTGTCGCTCGTGCCGACCCTGCGGACCTCACCCCTCCAGGCCTTCGCCCGGCTGCACTCGCTGGCGTCCGGCGGGGCCGAGTCGGGCCGCCCGCGCGGCGCCGAGTCTCTGTCGCGGCTCCAGGCCCTCGGCCGCGTGCTGGGCGACACCTCGGCCCCTGCGCTCCTGGTCGCCGCGGTGGTCCACGCCGACCTCGTCACCGCCGCTCCGTTCCCGTCGCACAACGGGATCGTGGCGCGGGCGGCCGAACGGCTGGTGTGGGTCGCGCGCGGGGTCGACGAGCGCTCGGTGCTGGTGCCCGAGGCGGGGCACCTCGCGCTGCGGGCGGCGTACGAGTCGAACCTGCGGGGGTACCGCGACGGCGGACCGGGCGGCGTACACGGCTGGCTGAGGTACGCCGCCGAGGCGGCCGCCAAGGGTGCCGAGGCGAGCCCGCTGGCGCGGCAGTAGCCACACATGCGACGGCACCCGTCTTCATCGAAGGCGAGTGCCGCCACTGACACGCAAGACCGATGGCTACCAGGCGTGCACACTCAACTGCTGCCTCGGGAGGATCCCGGTGGCTAGCGCCCTGACAAAGGGTGGGTTGCCGCGTGGGTACCCGGTCCGCGTGCTGGTTTTCAGTTGCTACTTCCTCTGTTCTACGCCGGTCCGGTGAGGCCCACAAGCCTTGACTTTCTGGGGGTTTGGTGGGGGCCGGAGTACGTGCAGGTCACGGGCCTGTCACGCACTGGTCACGCACTGGGACGCCGCCGACGAATGCTGGACCACCACACCCACCCCACCGCCCCGACGCCGCCCAGGGCCAGTGCGGCGAGGGCCGAGCGAGCCGGTGGCAGCCGGCCGCGGAGGGCGACGGGACGGGTGAAGACGAGGATCGGCCAGCCCCGGTCGGCCGCGACCCGGCGCAGCTCCTTGTCGGGGTTGACGGCGTGGGGGTGGCCGACGGCCTCGAGCATCGGCACGTCGGTGACCGAGTCGCTGTAGGCGAAGCTGTGCTCGAGGTCGTAGCCGCGCTCGTCGGCCAGGGCGCGGATCGCGCGGGCCTTCTCCTCGGCGTAGGCGTAGTACTCGATGGTGCCGGTGTACTTGCCGTCGACGATCTCCATCTGCGTGGCGATCACGTCGTCGGCGCCGAGCATCGCCCCGATCGGGCCGACCACCTCGGCGCCGCTCGTGGAGACGATGACGACGTCGCGGCCCAGGGCGCGGTGCTCCTCGATGAGCGAGACCGCCTCGTCGTAGACGATCGGGTCGACGATGTGGTGCAGCGTCTCGGCGACGATCTCGCGCACGGTGGCGACGTCCCAGCCGGCGGTCAGCTGCGACATGAACTGCCGCATCTTCTCCATCTGGTCGTGGTCGGCGCCGCCGACGAGGTAGACGAACTGCGAGTACGCCGACCGCAGCATCGCCCGCCGCGAGATCAGGCCACCTGCCTGGAAGGGCTTGCTGAACACGAACGAGCTCGACCGGGCGATGATCGTCTTGTCGAGGTCGAAGAAGGCCGCGGTCGGACGGAGACCACCTGACGCGGGCATGCCGTCATGGTAGGTGGGCCGTGGCCGCCGACCTCGGGACCCCCGGCGCCCGTTTGTCGTCCACACCCTCGTGGGCAAGGGCAGGTTCTGCACAGGCCGACGGTTGCCAGGTGAGAGCACCCGAGATCCGGGAAGCCTCGGTGACATGGACGCTCCTCTCTTCGTGACCGACGACCCGACCCTGCTCGACGAGCTCCAGCGGCTGGCCGCCGCTGCCGGCGTGACGCCGGCGCTCGCGCGCGACGAGACCGGCGCGCTGAGCGCCTGGGGTGCAGCGCCCCTGGTCTTCGTCGGCGTCGACAAGGCCAAGGCGCTGAGCCGGGTCTCCCCGCCGCGCCGGGCCGGCGTGCACGTCGTGGGCTGCGGCGGGGTGCCCGACGACGTGTTCCGCACGGCGCTCGCCCTCGGCGCGGAGAACGTCGCTGAGCTGCCCCGCTCGTCGGGGTGGGTCGCCGAGCTGATGGCCGACGTCGGCGACGCCGTGCCCCACGGGTCGATGACCGTCGGCGTGATCGGCGGCTCGGGCGGGGCCGGCGCGTCGACGTTCGCGTGTGCGCTCGGGCAGATGGCTGCCCGTTCGGCGCCGGCGGTCGTCATCGACGCCGACCCACTCGGGCCGGGTGTCGACCGGGTCCTGGGGCTCGACGGCCACGACGGCATCCGGTGGGACGCGTTGTGCCAGACGACCGGCAGGTTCAGCGGCCGCTCCCTGCGCGAGTCCCTTCCGCGGCGCGACCAGCTCGGGGTGCTGACCTGGTACCCCGGTCCTCAGGGCAGCCTCCAGGCCTTCGCCGTCCGCAACGCCGTCGCCGCGGCCAGGCGCGGACACGAGACGGTCGTGATCGACCTGCCGCGGACGGTCGACCCACTGGTCGAGGAGCTGGTCGCCCGATGCGACCGGGTGTTCGTGCTGACGGTGCCGACCGTGGCCGGGCTGGCCTCGACGGTTCGCCTCTGCGCGCGGTTCCGCGACCCGGTCTCGCTGCGACTGGTCGTGCGCGGCGGCAACGTCTCTCCCGACGCGCTGGCGCGCCTGACCGGCGTCCAGGTGGCCGCGCAGATGCCCGACCAGCGAGGGCTCGAAGAAGCGATCGACCTGGGCCTGGGGCCGGTGCGCTCGCCGCGCGGGCCGCTCGGCCGCACCGCCCTGCGCGTGCTCGACGACCTCGCGCCGATGCGCCGCGCGGCATGACCGCCCAGCGGGTCGAGCTCCCGATGGAGCTGGCGGTGGTGGTCGACGAGGTCCGTGAGCGGCTGGCCGACCGGCCAGGTGGCCTCACCGCGCACCGGGTTGCCGAGGCACTCCGTGCGTCCGGCCGGCCGGTGGGAGACGCGACCGTGCTGGCCGTGCACGAGGAGCTGCGCCGCGACGTGCTGGGCGCCGGGCCTCTCGAACCGCTGCTCCGGCTGCCGGGTGTCACCGACGTGGTGGTCAACGGCACCCATGGCGTCTACGTCGACACCGGCGACGGTCTGCGGCCGGCCGAGGTCCGTTTCGCCGACGAGGCCGCCGTCCGCCGTCTGGCGCAACGGCTGGCGGCGCTCGGCGGCCGGCGACTCGACGACGCCAGCCCGTTCGTCGACGTCCGGCTGGCCGATGGCACCCGCTGCCACGCGCTGCTCGCTCCCATCGCCCGGCCCGGCACGCTGATCTCCCTGCGGGTCCCGCGAGGAGGTGGGTTCAGCCTGACGGGGCTCGTGGAGGCCGGCACGCTCACCCCGGCCGCCGAGCGACTCCTGCGAGCCGTCGTACGCCGGCGGGTGGCGTTCGTCGTCAGCGGCGGCACGGGCTCCGGCAAGACCACGCTGCTGGCTGCGCTGCTCTCGCTGGCCGAGCCGGACGAGCGGATCGTGCTGGTCGAGGACTCCCACGAGCTGCGGCCCGACCATCCCCATTGCGTTTGGCTCGAGGCGAGGCCTCCCAACCTCGAGGGTGCGGGCGAGGTGACGTTGCGGGCGCTGGTGCGGCAGGCGCTGCGGATGCGTCCCGACAGACTCGTCGTCGGCGAGGTCCGCGGTGGCGAGGTGGTCGACCTGCTGGCCGCCCTCAACACCGGGCACGAGGGCGGGTGCGGCACCCTCCACGCCAACTCCGTCGCCGACGTTCCGGCCCGCGTCGAGGCACTGGCGCTGGCCGCCGGGCTCGGCCGCGAGGCAGCGCACAGCCAGTTCGCCGCTGCCGTGGACGTCGTGCTCCACCTGGGCATCGACGGGTCGGGGCGCCGACGACTGCGCGAGGTGGGCGTCCCGGAGCGTGCCGCCGACGGCCTGGTCTCCATGGCCTCGGCCGTGGCGTTCGACGATGCCGGCGGCGCTCATCACGGGCCGGGAGCCGACCGACTGGCGCGGCTGCTGGACGACGGGTGACCGCGGCACTGCTGGCTGCCGCAGCGGCATGGGTGTGGGTGCGCCCCTGGTCGCGGATCGCCCTCCCCCGTGCGCCTCGTCGGCCGGCGCTGTTGGTGCCGGCGACCGCAGCGGGCCTGGTCGTGCTCGGTGTCCTCACCGGGGCCGCCGCGCCCTCCGCCGTCGCCGTCGTGCTCGCGGGAGCAGCGTGGGGCGGTCACCGTCTGTGGCGCCAGCGAGGGCTGGCTCGCGCTGTCGTCGAGACCCAGGAACGCGTGCTCGAGTGCTGCGACCTGCTCGCCGCCGAGCTCGCCGCAGGCCAGCCCCCGGACGCCGCGCTGGCCCGGGCGGCCGAGACGTGGCCCTCACTCGCGTCTGTCTCGCAGAGCCACGCCTACGGCGGCGACGTGCCGTCAGCACTCCGCCGCTCGGCCGACGAGCCCGGGGCAGAGGGGATGGCGCTGGTCGCCGCCGCGTGGCATGTCTCCCACCGCACGGGTCACGGACTGGCCGAGGCGCTCGCCCGTGTCGCCGAGGCGCTCCGCGCGCGACGCGCCACCGATCGCGTGGTGCGCGGCGAGCTGGCCTCGGCGCGGGCGACCGCTCGGTTGGTGGCGGCTCTCCCCGTGGTGGCGCTGGTGATCGGCGCCGGATCGGGTGGCGACCCCCTGGGCTTCCTGTTCGCCACGCCTCTCGGCATCGCCTGCCTCGCCTGCGGCCTCGCTCTCGGCCTCGCGGGTCTGGCCTGGATCGAGCGCATCGCGGCGGGCGTCGGGCGGTGAGCGCGCTCGTACTCGCCGGCGCGGCGGCCGCGGCGGCCTGGCTCGCCGTACCGGCAACGTCACGCCGTCCCTGGGCCGAGGCTCCGGCACCTGCACCGGCCCCGCGATCCCAGGGGGAGCCCGGTCGGCGGCGGTGGCTCTGGACGGTCTTGGCCGGCGGAGGGTGCTGGGCGTTCGTGTCCGGCGCGCCTGGCCTCGTCGCCGGCATGGTGGCCGCCGTCGTCGTCTGGGTGGTTCTCGGCCGGGCCGAGACGCCTGCCCAGCGTGAGCGCCGGGCCCGCGTCCGCGCCGAGCTGCCCCACGTCGTCGGTCTGCTCGCGGCCGCCGTGCGCGGTGGGCTGCCGCCGGCCGAGGCGCTGGCGATGGTCTGCGTGGCGCTGCCCGGTCCGGCCGCCGACTCGCTCGCGCTCCTTCCACCTCGCGTCGCCCTCGGTGTCGACCCGGTCGAGGTCTGGCGCTCGCTCGAGGCCGACGCCGTCCTGGCCCCGCTGGGGCGCACCCTGGCCCGGTCGGCTCGCACGGGCGAACCCGTCTCCGAGGCGCTCGACCGGCTCGGCACCGAGCTGGCCGCCCGCGCCCGAGCCGACACCGAGGACGCAGCCCGCCAGGTCGGCGTCCGAGCGGCCGTACCGCTCGGCCTGTGCCTGCTGCCGTCCTTCCTGCTTCTGGGCATCGTGCCGGTCGTGGCCGGACTGGTCGAGCTGCTCGAGCTGGCCCCATGGCTCGTTGAGTTGGCCCAAATGGCTGGTCGAGTTGGCTCTCCAGGCTCGACGACGTGCTCCCGGCCGAGCCCGGGCGCCATCCACATGACGTCGCCCGGAAGGGCTCATCCCCAGTCCGCGACGACGGCGCCGACAAGGGGTCGTCCCCGTCGATCCTGGCCGGTCGGGGCGCATCGGGCGCCCTGAGGAGAGGAGACACCACACATGACGATCAAGGCCCGTTCCGACGAGCGCGGCATCACGACCGCGGAGTACGCCGTCGGCACCGCCGCAGGCGCCGGCCTGGCCGGGCTGCTCTACAAGCTGCTCACCGGCGGGTTCGGCGACAAGCTGCTCAAGACGCTGTTCGACCACGTCCTCTCGCTGCTCGGTCTCGGGTGACCCGTCAGCCTGGTCCGGGCGAGCGCGGTGCGGTCACGGCCGAGCTGGCCATGGCCGTGCCGCTGCTGCTCGCGGTCACGCTCGGCATGGTCTGGCTGCTCACGCTCGGTACGGCGCAGGTGCGGATGGTCGACGCCACCCGCGAGGCGGCGCGGGCGGTCGCGCGGGGCGACGCCACGGAGGTCGCGCTGGAGCGTGGTCGACAGGTTGCCCCGCCAGGCGCGGTGCTGACGGTGACCACGGTCGATGACCGGGTCGTGGTCTCGGGCACCGTCGAGATCGACGGCGTGGGCGGGCTGTTCGGGGTGCTGCCCTCCGTCGAGCTCACGGCCGAGGCTGTCTCCGCTCGCGAGGACGCGCCCCCATGAGCCGAGCCAGAGCCGGTGAGCGGGGCGCGGCAACCCTCCTGGCCGTGGCGATGGCGGGTGTCCTGCTGATGGTGGGTGCGGCACTCGCGGTCGTCGGCGCCCTGGTGGTCGACCACCGGCGGGCGCAGGCCACTGCCGACCTGGCCGCGCTGGCCGGGGCGGGCGCGGCGGCCCGGGGTCAGCCGGCGTGCGCCGCGGCTCGAGCAGTCGCCGGGCTCAACGGCGCCGAGCTGCTGGAGTGCTCGATCGACGGGCCACCTGAGGGGGCGACGGTGACCGTTCGTGTCGAGGTGAACGGGCCGCACTGGCTGGGTCAGCAGGCCGATCTTCAAGCGGGCGCCCGCGCCGGGCCGGGTTGATCTCGAGACGCGCGCTCAGATCCGGTCGTCGTCGACCTCGCGACGCTTGTCCTCGTCGACCTTGTCGAGCTTCTCCGACAGCTCTTGCAGCTGCTTGCTCTCCCGGCGGTGCTGCATCGACTTCTTCACGCCGAACTTGGCGATGGAGTAGCCCCACAAGATCGCGACGCCGGAGGCCAGGCCGATCAGGAAGATGCCGAAGGCGCTGAGGTCCATGTTGAGGAACTCAGCGGTCCCGTTGCTGCCGAACAGCGCCGCGACGATGGCCAGCGCACCGAAGAGGAGGAGAAGCAGACCGACGACGAACATAGGTGGACCCTACTGCCGTGGGGGCTCACGGCTGTAGGAGTGCGTCGAGCAGGGCCACGGCGCCGGCCTTGTCGAGCGGGTGGTTCTGGTTGCCACACTTGGGCGACTGGATGCACGAGGGGCACCCCTCGTCGCAGGAGCACGACGCGATTCCCTCGCGGGTCGCGCTGAGCCACTCGTGCGCGGCGCGGTAGCCCCGCTCGGCGAAGCCCGCGCCGCCCGGGTGACCGTCGTAGACGAAGACCGTCAGGCGACCCGTGTCGGCGTGCATGATCGTGGAGACGCCGCCGATGTCCCAGCGGTCACAGGTGGCGAACAGCGGCAGCAGCCCGATCGAGCAGTGCTCGGCGGCATGGGCGGCGCCGGCGAGGTCGATCTCGGCCAGGCCGCTCTCGAGGAGCACGTGGTCGGGCACGGTCCACCACACGGCGGTGGTGTGGAGGGTGCGGACCGGCAGGTCGAGCGGCTCCTCGCCGATCACCTCGCCGCCGGGCTGGCGGCGCTTGAGGTAGGAGACCACCTGGTGGGAGACCTCGACGGTGCCGAGGCTGAGCCGGCAGGCTCCGAGCTCGCGGCCCTCGCGCTCGCCGACCACGCGGATGTCGGTGATCTCACGGGCGGTCGTCGACCAGCCGGGGTCGGTGCGAGTGATCACGGCGACGTGGTCGTCGAGATCGAGCGAGTCGACCAGCCAGGTATCGCCGCGATGGACGTAGACGGCGCCGGGATGGGCCGTGGCGTGCGAGC
Organism: uncultured Actinomycetota bacterium; assembly: GCA_963758885.1. Lineage (GTDB taxonomy): Bacteria > Actinomycetota > Actinomycetes > Propionibacteriales > Nocardioidaceae > Nocardioides. The sequence goes on along the minus strand of CAVWXS010000026.1, from coordinate 265,527 downwards.
TCGACGAGTCGACGTGACCGACGACGCGGCCGGTCTCAGCCTCGACCAGGGCGATCGGGCTGCCGCCTGAGGAGCGGATGTCGGTCTGGTCGGCGGCGCGGTGGCGGTCGGTCCAGAACCAGCCGTGAGGACGCCGCCGCAGGCGCCCTTCAGCGACGAGTCGGTCGAGGATCCCGCGCGCCGTCGGCCCGAACATCGGCACGTCGGCCTCCGTCAGCGGGATCTCCTGGGCGGCCGCGCACAGGTGGGGCGCGAGGATGTGCTCGTTGGTGGGGTCGATGACCGTGGCCTCGACCGGCCTGCCGAAGAGCGACTCGGGGTGGGTCACCAGGTAGGTGTCGAGCGGGTCGTCGCGGGCGACCAGGACGCCGAGGGCGTCGCCATGACCACGGCCGGCCCGGCCGACCTGCTGCCACATGGCGGCGCGGGTGCCGGGGAAGCCCGCCATCAGCACGGCGTCGAGACCGCTGATGTCGATGCCGAGCTCGAGGGCGTTGGTCGCGGCCAACCCGGTGAGCTCGCCCGAACGGAGCGCTCGCTCGATGGCGCGCCGCTCCTCGGGCAGGTAGCCGCCGCGGTAGGCGGCCACCTGGCCGGCGAGTGCCGGGTCGACGTCGGCGAGCAGGTCGGCCGCGGTCAGCGCCACCTGCTCGGCCCCGCGCCGCGACCGGATGAAGGCGAGGGTCCGCACCCCCTCGACCACCAGGTCGGCGAGCAGGTCGGCGGTCTCGGACGAGGCCGCGCGACGCACGGGCGCGCCGTGCTCGCCCGCGTAGGACGTGAACGGTGGCTCCCACAGAGCGATGGCCACCTGGCCGCGCGGCGACGCGTCGTCGACGACCGGGAGCACGTCGAGGCCGGTCAGCCGGTGGGCGTGAACCTCCGGCTCGGCCACGGTGGCCGAGGCGAGCACGAACGTCGGGTGGGCGCCGTACGCCGCGCACACGCGCCGCAACCGACGCAGCACCTGCGCCACGTGGGCGCCGAACACGCCGCGGTAGTGGTGGCACTCGTCGACCACGACGTAGCGGAGCGACCCCAGGAAGCGGGACCAGCGGTGGTGAGCAGGAAGCAGCGAGCGGTGGAGCATGTCGGGGTTGGTCAGGACGTACTCGGCGTGGTCGCGCGTCCACTCCCGCTGCTCCCTGGGGCTGTCGCCGTCGTGGGTGGCGAACCGGACGTCGAGGCCCAGCGACTCGAGGCCGGCCAGCTGGTCCTGGGCGAGGGCCTTGGTCGGGCTGAGGTAGAGCGTCGCCGCGCCCCGCTGCTGCCGTGGGCCGCGCGTCGAGCGGATGGCTGTCAGGGTCGGCAGCTGGTAGCCCAGCGACTTGCCCGAGGCGGTGCCGGTGGCCATCACCACGTGACGGCCGGCGTGAGCCGCCTCGGCGGCCTCGACCTGGTGTCGCCACGGGGTCAGCAGACCGCGCGCCTCGAAGGCCACGCGCACGTCGTCAGGAACCCACCCCGGCCAGTCGGCCTCGACGGCTGCCCGCGCGGGCAGCACCTCGAGGTGGGTCAGCCGCTCCTCGCGTCCGGGAACGGCGGCCAGGCGCTCGACCACGTCGCGAAGAGCGACGGAGGAGAGGGTCTCGACGGACACGCGGCGATCCTGCCAAGGGGTGGGGACATCGGGGTCAGACCCAGGGTCTCACCCGATGCATGCCCCGCGGGTGCGGCCTACCGTGGCAGTCATGAGTTCTCGGGCCAGGTTGGGCCGTACCGCACGGCGTGGGTGGCTGGTGGCGCACATCCTGTGCGGCGTCGGCTGGATGGGGGCCGACGTCATCCTGGCCGTCTTGGTGGTGACCGCCCAGACGACCGGTGACGGGTGTTGACGCTGCTTGTCTTCGTGGCCCTCGTCCCCGGTGCGCTCGGTCTCCCGGAGGACCTCGCCGGGACCGCCGAACAGGTGCGCGAGGCGGCGGGCAACGCCGGTGCCGACCTGATGTACCCGCCGTTCGTCTCCTTCGCCGCGCTCGCCCTCGCGCTCGTACTCTCGGTCTTCAAGCCCTGGGGCCGCACCCGGTGGGCACGGCGTCCGGAGGGCGTCGAGGACCCTGCCCCGGCGCCCCGTGAGCCGGCCCGGCGATGACTCACCGGTGACCAGCCGGGCTGCTCCCGCCCTCCTGCCTACTATTTCCACGAACGACGCGGATGCGTGGTTTGATTGGAGCACGGGGCTCGCTATGGCGCGCCTGCAGCGTGGTAGGACGTGCGACACGGACTGGGCACACACCCTGGGCACACACGAACTGGGCACACACGAAGGCAGTGGAGACGACGTGGACCTGACTCTTTCGACCCGCGAGGCCGACGGCATCACCGTCGTGGCCGTCGGGGGAGAGATCGACGTCTACACGGCTCCGCGGCTGCGCGACAAGTTCACCGAGCTGGTCGCCGCTGGCTCCTACGACATCATCGTCGACATGCAGGAGGTCGAGTTCCTCGACTCGACCGGCCTCGGCGTCCTGGTCGGCGGCCTGAAGAAGGTCCGGGCCCATGACGGCTCGCTCGACCTGGTCTGCACCCAGGACCGCCTGCTGAAGATCTTCCGCATCACCGGCCTGGCGAAGGTGTTCGTCATTCACGACTCCGCCGAGTCCGCCCTCGCCTCCCGCTGAGGCCTCAGCCCCCTTCACCCTTCCCGGTGAACCCTTCGCGCGTCGCTGTGGGACGCCACACACCAGGATGATGAGGAACGACTAGCTCGTGCGTAGACTCCCGCGGGTTCGAGTCTTGAAACTCCCAGGAGGACACACATGACCGGGATCACTCCGGCCGTCGTGGAGCTCTCCGGAGGCAATCTCGTCCTGGTCATCATCGTCGCCGTGATCGCGCTGGGCGCGCTCGCGATGGCCGTGATGTTCAGGCAAGAGGTTCTTGCCGCCGGTGAGGGCACCGACAACATGAAGAACATCGCCCACGCTGTCCAGGAGGGCGCCAACGCCTACCTGCAGCGGCAGTTCCGCACGCTGGCGATCTTCGCCGCGATCGCCTTCTTCGTCCTGCTGGCACTGCCGGCCGACGACTGGGGCGTCCGGATCGGTCGCTCCATCTTCTTCCTGGTGGGGGCCGGCTTCTCGGCCACCGTCGGGTACCTCGGCATGGGGCTGGCCGTGAAGGCCAACCTCCGGGTCGCCGCGGCCGCCAACGAGACGGGCCGCGACCCGGCCATGAACATCGGCTTCCGCACCGGCGCCATGGTCGGCATGCTCACCGTCGGCCTCGGCCTCCTCGGTGCCTCGGTCGTCGTGCTGCTGTTCAAGCACGAGGCCCCCCACGTGCTCGAGGGCTTCGGCTTCGGCGCCGCCCTGCTCGCCATGTTCATGCGAGTCGGCGGCGGCATCTTCACCAAGGCCGCCGATGTCGGTGCCGACCTCGTCGGCAAGGTCGAGCAGAACATCCCCGAGGACGACCCGCGCAACGCCGCCACCATCGCCGACAACGTCGGCGACAACGTGGGCGACTGCGCCGGCATGGCCGCCGACCTGTTCGAGTCGTACGCCGTCACGCTGGTCGCCGCGCTGATCCTCGGCTCGCAGGCCTTCGGCGACAAGGGGCTGGTCTACCCGCTCCTGATCCCCGCCATCGGCGCGCTGACCGCGGTCGCCGGTGTCTACCTGTGCAGGCCGCGCGCCGGCGAGAACGGCCTGACCACCATCAACCGCGCCTTCTACATCTCCGCGGCCATCGCCGCGGTGGCGTGCGTGGTCCTCTCCTACATCTACCTGCCGTCGAGCTTCGCCGACTTCAACAACGTCACGCCCAGCGCGCTCGACCTGCTCTCGACCAGTGGTCCCGAGGGCGACCCGCGCCTGATCGCCTCGGCCGCCGTGGTCATCGGCATCGTGATGTCCGCGGGCATCCTGGCCCTGACCGGCTACTTCACCGGCACCGAGTACCGCCCCGTCAAGGACGTCGGCAAGACCTCGCTGACGGGTGCCGCGACCGTGATCCTGTCCGGCCTCGCGGTCGGCTTCGAGTCGGCCGTCTACACCACGCTGGTCATCGGCGCGGCCGTCTTCGGCGCGTTCCTCCTCGGCGGCGCGTCGCTCACGGTGTCGCTGTTCGCGGTCGCCCTGGCCGGCTGCGGCCTGCTGACCACCGTCGGCGTGATCGTGGCCATGGACACCTTCGGACCCGTCTCCGACAACGCGCAGGGCATCGCCGAGATGTCCGGTGACGTCAGCCCCGAGGGCGCCCAGATCCTCACCGAGCTCGACGCGGTGGGCAACACCACCAAGGCGATCACCAAGGGCATCGCGATCGCCACGGCCGTGCTGGCCGCGACGGCGCTGTTCGGCTCCTACGCGACGTCGGTGCTCGACGCCCTGGTGGAGGCTCGTCCGACCGAGGACGAGTTCTCGCTGGCCGACTTCTTCGTCTTCAACCCGGCCGTCCTGGTGGGCGTGCTCCTCGGTGGCGCGGTCGTGTTCCTGTTCTCCGGTCTGGCGATCAACGCCGTCGGCCGGGCCGCCGGTGCGGTGGTCTTCGAGGTCCGTCGCCAGTTCCGCGAGATCCCCGGGATCATGGAGGGCACCGGCCGTCCCGAGTACGGCAAGGTCGTCGACATCGTCACCAAGGACTCCCTGCGCGAGCTGATCACGCCGGGCATCCTGGCGGTGCTCGCCCCGGTGGCCGTGGGCTTCGGCCTGGGCGTCACGACGCTGGCCGGCTTCCTCGCCGGCGCGATCGGCACCGGCACGCTGATGGCCGTGTTCCTGGCCAACTCCGGTGGTGCCTGGGACAACGCCAAGAAGCTCGTCGAGGACGGCAACCACGGCGGCAAGGGCTCGCTGGCCCACGAGGCCACGATCATCGGCGACACCGTCGGCGACCCGTTCAAGGACACCGCCGGCCCGGCCATCAACCCGCTCATCAAGGTGATGAACCTGGTCTCGCTGCTCGTCGCCAGCGCCGTGGTGTCGATGGGCGTCGGCAAGGACCAGAACGACGCGCTGCGCATCGCCATCGCCCTGGGGGCGACCGCGATCATCGTCGTGGCCGTCTACATCTCCAAGCAGCGCGAGGTCTCCATCGGTAGCGACGGCCCGAGCACGCCGGCCCCCGCCGCGCCGGTGAGCGACCCCACGCCGACCCAGCCGGTCCAGCCGACCGTCTGAGCTGATCAGCAGCATGCCTGGGGGCAGGTCCGACATGTCGGACCTGCCCCTTCGGCTTCGTGAGGCGCTGCAACGTGCCGGTTACACCTACGCCGCCGCCGCCGCCCTCCTCGGCCCCCGCGCCCACGCGGCGCTGGGCCGCAACGAGACCACCGCGGCCCTCCGGCGTACGACGGACGGGTCGCCGCTTGCCACGCTCACCCGGCTGTTCCTGCTCCAGGCGACGGTCACCGTCGGGGACGCCGAGCGGGCACTGCCCGGGTTGCTGGGGGAGCTCGAGCTGCACGGCTTCGTCGAGAGCTCCGGCCAGGAGCTCCGCGCCCGCCTGGACGTCCGCCCTTATGCCGCCGACGACGTGCTCCCTGTGGGTCGTCAGCGACCTGACCCCCGGCCTCGACGGCTCACCCATGCGGGTCGCGCCCGACCACGTGCTCGGCATCAGTCCGTCTGCCACGTCCTTGGCGCAGCTCACGCTGCGCGAGCCGGTCGGCCGTGCCCTGGACCTCGGCACCGGGTGCGGCGTGCTGGCGCTGCACCTGGCGGCGCATGCGGGCCAGGTCGTTGCCACCGACATCAACCCGCGTGCCCTGTGGATGACGCGGTTCAACGCCGCACTCAACCAGTCGGCCGGCATCGACGTCCGCGCCGGATCACTGCTCGACCCGGTGGCCGGCGAGAGGTTCGACCTGATCACCACCAACCCGCCCTTCGTCATCTCGCCTGGCACCGGCGAGCGCCTGGTCTACCGCGACTCGGGCCTTCCGGGCGACGAGGTAGTGGAGTGGATCGTGCGGCGGGGCCCGGCGCACCTCACGGACGGCGGCTGGCTGCAGGTCCTGGCCAACTGGACGATCCATCGCGAGGTGCCATGGGACGAGCGGCTGGCCGCCTGGGTGCCCGACGGCTGCGCGGCCCTCGTCGTCCAGCGCGAGGTGCTCGACCCGGCGGCGTACGTCGAGCTGTGGTTGAAGGACGCGGGCCTGCACGGCGGTTCCGACTACCTCGACCGGTACGACTCGTGGCTCGGCTGGTTCGACGAGGAGGGCATCGAGGGCGTCGGCTTCGGGTGGATCAACGTCCACCGGGCGGAGCACGACTCCGCGTACCTCGACTGGCCGTACGCCGTCGAGCAGCCGATCGCGCCGGCGATCCGCGACTGGGCTCTCGCTGCCGCCAGCCCGGTCGGCGAGCACGACCGGCTCACCGTGCGGGTCGACGTCGTGCAGGAGACGACCGGCGAGCCCGGCGCCCCGGACCCCGAGGCCATCGTGCTGCGCCAGCAGCGAGGCGCTGTGCCGTGCCCGCCGCGTCGACACGATCGAGGCCGGACTGGTCGGCGCCTGCGACGGCGAGCTCTCCGTGGGCCAGATCCTGGACGCCCTCGCGACGCTCACCGACCGCGATCCGGGCGAGCTCCGCGCGAGGTACCTGCCGGTCGTCCGCGAGCTGGTGGTCGAGGGCTTCCTCGTGGTTTGAGCCTCACCGATTCGTCAGCGATCCAGCGGGTACTTCTCGCGAGAGGATCCCTGACGAATCGGTATCCACGAGAGACCGTGGTGGCAGCGGAATGGGAATCAGGCGCTACCGTGTTCGGCCGGACGCCCCCGAGCGTCGACGCAAAGAGAAGGAAGAAGCAGGAAGTGGCCCACAAGCTCGTCATCGTCGAGTCACCGAAGAAGGCCCAGATGCTGGGTGACTTCCTCGGCGACGGCTACGTCGTCGAGTCGTCGATCGGCCACATCCGCGACCTTCCGCAGAGCGCCGCCGACACCCCGGCCAAGATCAAGGACCAGCCGTGGGGCCGGCTCGCGGTCGACGTCAACAACGGCTTCGAGCCCTACTACGTCGTGCCGCGCGACAAGAAGGCCCACATCTCCAAGCTCAAGGCGCTGCTCAAGGACGCCGACGAGCTCTACCTCGCCACCGACGAGGACCGCGAGGGGGAGGCCATCGCCTGGCACCTCTTCGACGAGCTGAAGCCGAAGGGCATCCCGGTGCACCGGATGGTCTTCCACGAGATCACCAAGAAGGCGATCCTCGAGGCCGTCGCCAACCCGCGCCAGATCAACGACGACCTCGTCGAGGCCCAGGAGGCGCGCCGCATCCTCGACCGCCTCTACGGCTACGAGGTCTCTCCGGTCCTCTGGAAGAAGGTCATGTCCGGCCTGTCGGCCGGCCGTGTGCAGTCGGTGGCCACTCGCCTGGTCGTCGACAAGGAGCGCGAGCGGATCAAGTTCCGGGTCGCGTCCTACTGGGACCTCGAGGGCACCTTCGACGCCGGCTCCGGCAAGGAGCCGCGGATGTTCCCCGCGCGGCTGCACTCCGTCGACGAGGTGCGGGTCGCCAGCGGCTCCGACTTCGGCTCGGACGGAGAGCTCAAGGGCAAGAAGGACCGGGTCCACCTGCGCCGGGCCGAGGCCGAAGCCCTGGTCGAGGCGCTGCACGACACGTCGTACGCCGTCCGGTCGGTGGAGGCCAAGCCCTATCGCCGCTCGCCCTACGCGCCGTTCCGCACCACCACCCTCCAGCAGGAGGCCAGCCGCAAGCTCGGCATGAGCGCATCGGCGGCGATGTCGGTCGCCCAGCGGCTCTACGAGGGCGGCTACATCACCTACATGCGCACCGACTCGACGACGCTGTCCGAGACGGCTGTCAATGCGGCCCGCGCCCAGGTCCGCGAGCTCTACGGTCCGGAGTACCTCCCGGACGTGCCGCGCACCTACGCCTCGAAGGTCAAGAACGCCCAGGAGGCGCACGAGGCGATCCGGCCTTCGGGCGACTCCTTCCGCACTCCCGGCCAGACGGGGCTGACGGGCGACCAGTTCCGGCTCTACGAGCTGGTCTGGCAGCGCACCGTCGCCTCGCAGATGAAGGACGCGACCGGCCAGAGCGTCTCGGTCCGCATCGGCGGCCAGGCCTCCGATGGCCGCGACGTGGTCTTCGCGGCGTCCGGCCGGGTGATCACCTTCCACGGTTTCCTCAAGGCGTACGTCGAGGGCACCGAGGGCGGCAAGCGCAGCGACGACGACCAGATCCCGCTGCCCGAGCTCGCCGAGGGCGAGGCGGTGAACGCCGCGTCGTTGACCGCGCAGGGCCACGAGACCAAGCCGCCCGCGCGCTACACCGAGGCCACGCTGATCAAGGAGCTCGAGGACCGCGAGATCGGCCGCCCGTCGACGTACGCCTCGATCATCGGCACGATCATCAACCGCGGCTACGTCTACAAGAAGGGCTCGGCGCTGGTGCCGGCCTGGATCGCGTTCTCCGTGGTGCGGCTGCTCGAGGAGCACTTCACGCGGCAGATCGACTACGAGTTCACCGCCCGCATGGAGGACGTGCTCGACGAGATCGCAGCGGGCCAGAGCGACCGCAACACCGAGCTGCAGGAGTTCTACTTCGGCTCCGACTCCGTGACCGGCCTGCACACGCTGGTCACCGAGCTCGGTGAGATCGACGCCAAGGAGCTCGCGACGTTCCCGGTCGGCGGGCCCGACAGCGGCATCGTGCTGCGGGTCGGGCGCTACGGGCCCTACCTCGAAGGTCCCGACGACGAGGGCAACCCGGTCGGCAAGCGCGCGAACGTGCCCGACGACCTGCCGCCCGACGAGCTGACGCTCGAGAAGGCACGCGAGCTGTTCGAGACGCCCGCCGGCGAGGAGGTCGTGCTGGGTCGCACCCCGAGACCGGCCTGACCGTCGTGGCGAAGAACGGCCGCTACGGCCCCTACGTCACCGAGGTCGCTGCCCGAGGACGCCAAGAAGTCGCGACCGGCCGCGCACCGGCTCGCTGTTCAAGACGATGTCGATCGACACCATCTCCCTCGACGACGCGGTCAAGCTGCTGAGCCTGCCGCGGGTCGTCGGCCACGACGCCGAGGGCGTCGAGATCACCGCGCAGAACGGCCGCTACGGGCCCTACCTCAAGAAGGGCACCGACTCGCGCACCATCGCCTCGGAGGAGCAGCTGCTCACCATCACCGAGGACGAGGCGCTGGCGATCTACGCCCAGCCCAAGCAGCGCGGCCGCGGCGCCGCCACCGCGCCGCTCAAGGAGCTCGGCGAGGACCCGGTGTCCAAGCAGCCGATCGTGGTCAAGGCCGGCCGCTTCGGCGAGTACGTCACCGACGGCGAGTACAACGCCACCCTCCGCAAGGACGACTCGGTCGAGTCGATCACCCTCGAGCGGGCGGCCGAGCTGCTCGCCGAGCGCCGCGAGAAGGGTCCGGCCAAGAAGGCCGCCAAGCGTGGCGCCAAGAAGACCACCGCCAAGAAGACGACGGCGAAGAAGACCACCAAGAAGGCCGCGGCCAAGAAGTCCTAGCCCCTCCCGCTGGTTGAGGAGGGACGGAGTCGCCGTCACGAAACCTCGCAACTGGTCAGCGGTCCTCTCACCGGGTCTCGAGACAGGCGCTAGCGCGCCTTCACTCGACCGACGCGAGCGGGTGTCACCGCCGCCGGGTAGCGTCTGGCGCACCATGCCTGAACGTCCACCCGTCTACGCCAGCGTCGGTGTCTTCGTCTGCTTCGAGGGCGGCGACGGCTCCGGCAAGTCCACACAGTCACGTGCGCTGGCCGACTGGCTGGAGGCCGAGGGATACACCGTCAGGCCCACGTTCGAGCCCGGTGACACCGAGGTCGGGGTCAGGGTCCGCCAGATCGTGCTCGACCCGGCGACGGGCGAGCTCTCCGACCGCACCGAGGCGCTGCTCTACGCCGCCGACAAGGCCGAGCACGTCCACAGCGTGGTGCAGCCCGCGCTCGACCGCGGAGAGGTCGTGATCACCGACCGTTACGTCGACTCGATGCTGGCCTACCAGGGAGCGGGCCGCCGCCTCGAGCTCGCCGAGGTCGAGCAAGTCGCCCGCTGGGCGACCCACGACCTGCGGCCCCACCTGACCGTCGTCCTCGACCTGGCGCCCGACCACGGGCTCGGGCGGTTCGACGGTCGCGACCGCATCGAGGGCGAGTCGGTGGAGTTCCACGAGCGGGCGCGGCGGACCTTCCTCGGCCTGGCCGCCGCCGACCCCGACCACTACCTCGTGGTCGACGCGGGGCTGCCGGTCGAGGTGATCTCGGCCGCCGTGGCCGAGCGGACGAGTCCGCTGCTCACGCAGGCCAAGAAACCGATGTCGAATGACGGTCTGGGACGGCCTCGTCGGCCAGGCCCGCATGGTCGAGTCGCTGCAGTCGGCCGTCGCCGGCCGCGGCATGAGCCACGCCTGGTTGTTCACCGGCCCGCCCGGCTCGGGCCGCTCCAACGCCGCTGTCGCCCTGGCCGCCGCCCTCCAGTGCGAGCGCGGCGGCTGCGACGAGTGCCACGAGTGCCACACCGTCCAGGCAGGCACCCACGCCGACGTCACGGTCGTCCGCACCGAGAAGCTCTCGATCGGCGTCGACGAGGTGCGTGACCTGGTCCGCCGTTCCGCGCTGTCGCCGGTCGGCAGGCGATGGCAGATCATGATCGTCGAGGACGCCGACCGCCTCACCGAGCAGGCCTGCAACGCCCTGCTCAAGGCGATCGAGGAGCCCACCGAGCGCACGGTGTGGATGCTGTGCGCGCCGACGGTCGACGACGTGCTCCCGACCATCCGGTCGCGCTGCCGGCTGGTCACCCTCGCCACGCCGACGGCCGACGACGTGGCGGCCTTCCTGGTCCGCAAGGACGGCGTCGCCGAAGGCCTCGCCGCCTACGCCGCTCGCGCGAGCCAGGGTCACATCGGTCGCGCGCGGGCGCTGGCTCGCGACGAGGCCACCCGCAACCGGCGACGAGAGGTCGTCACCATCCCGGCCCGGCTGACCTCGCTCGGCGCCTGCATGGCCGCGGCCGCCAACCTCGCCGAGGTGACCAAGGAGGAGGCCGACCTGATGACCTCGCGGCTCGACGAGCGCGAGAAGGCCGACCTCGACGCCGTCTACGGCGTGGTCGAGCGCGGCCGCCGTCCCCGCGAGTACGCGCCTGCGCTCGCCGCCCTCGAGCGCGCGCAGAAGACGCGGGCCAAGCGCCGCCAGCTCGACGTCGTCGACCGCGGCCTGATGGACCTCCTCTCGGTCTACCGCGACGCGATCGCCGAGGCCACCGGCGCGGGCGGTCCCCTGGTCAACGAGGAGATCCGCGGCGACGTCGCCGAGGTCGTCCGCGCCTCCACGCCCGAGCTCAACCTGCGGCGGATCAGCTGGATCTTCGAGGCCCGCGAGCAGATGCTCGAGTTCAACGTCCCGGTCGCGCTCGCCCTCGAGAGCATGATGCTGGCGCTGAAGGTGCCCGAGGGCAGCAGGTGAGGCCCAGCCTTCGATCCAGCGTCGCCGCTGCTCCTGGTGGTCGCCCTGGTGCTGGCGGCCGTCGGCACGGTCGCCTACCTCTACGCCGGCGGCGAGCCCGACTACGACCCGGTCCCGGTCGCCGTACCCGACGACACGCCTCCGGCGCAGCAGCCACCCGACCCGGCGCTCGCCTCGTTCTACGACCAGCGGCTCGAGTGGGCCGCCTGCGGCGACGACGAGTGCGCGACCCTCACCGTCCCGCTCGACTACGACGACCCGGGCGGGGCGACGATCGGCATCCACGTCGACCGACGGCCGGCCGACGAGCAGGACGACAAGGTCGGCTCGCTGCTGGTCAACCCCGGCGGTCCGGGCGAGCCCGGATCCGTCGTCGCCGCCAACGCCTCCGGCTACTTCCGGCCGGCCCTGCTGCGCTACTTCGACATCGTCGGCTTCGACCCGCGCGGCACCGGCCGCAGCGCGCCGGTCGACTGCCTCAGCGACAGCGAGCTCGACGCCTACGTCGCCGGGGATCCCGAGCCCTCGACGCCGGAGGAGGCGCGTGACGGCCGTGCGGCTGACGCGTGGGCTCGGGCGGGGTTGTGCCGCAGCTGTCGGGTGCTCTGGCCTCCCACGTCTCGACCGCAGGAGGCCGCCCGCGACATCGACGTGCTGCGCGCCGCACTGGGCGAGCGGGTGACCAGCTACTTCGGCTTCTCCTACGGCACCGAGCTCGGCGCGACCTACGCCGAGCTGTTCCCCGGGCGGGTCGGGCGGTTCGTGCTCGACGGCGCCGTCGACCCGGCCGCCGACCCGCGCGAGGAGGCCCTCGTCCAGGCGGAGGGCTTCGAGACCGCGCTGCGGGCCTACGTCGCCAACTGCCTCGACGTCACCGACTCCTGCTTCCTCGGCGACTCCGTCGACGAGGGCATGCAGCGCATCCGCGACCTGCTCGACCAGGTCGACCAGGAGCCCCTGACCACCGATAGCGGCCGCCCGCTGACGGCCGGGCTTGCCCTCTACGGCATCGTCATCGCCGCTGTACTCCCGCAACACCTGGATCCTGCTGAGCCAAGCGCTGCGGTCGGCCTTCGACGGCGACGGATCATCACTGTTGCGACTGGCCGACGCCTACACCTCGCGCTCGTCCGACGGCACCTACGCGAAGAACTCCATGGAGGCGATCGCGGCGATCAGCTGTCTCGACGAACCCGAGGGGATCAGGCCGTCGCAGGTGCCCGCCGAGTACCCCGCCTTCGAAGAGGCCTCCCCGACGTTCGGGCGGGTCTTCGCGTGGGGCCTGGTCGGCGTGCCGCAACTGGCCGCCGGCGCGCGGGCTCGAGACCAAGCCGCTGACGATCGACGCCCAGGGCGCGCCGCCGATCGTGGTGGTCGGCACCACCCGCGACCCCGCCACCCCGTTGGTGTGGGCGAAGGCGATGGCCTCCCAGCTCGACTCGGGCGTGCTCGTCGAGCGCGACGGCGACGGCCACACCGGATACAACTCCGGCAACGAGTGCGTCGACGGCGCCATCGAGTCCTACCTCATCGAGGGCGTCGTCCCACCCGACGGCCTGACCTGCTGAACACCGATTCGTCTGCGGATTGCCGCGACTTCTGTCGCTCGGGCACGCAGACGAATCGGTGGCGGTCAGCCGATGGGCTCGGCGACATCTCGGATCCGCTGGACGGCGAGCTCGATCATCAGCCGGGCGGCGGGCGAGAGCGTCGCGTTGACCCGGTGCACGATGGCGAAGGTCTCATACTGTCGCGGGCGCAGGACGGCCCACGTGGCGCCGGGGGCAAGCCGCGGCACCAGCTCCTGGGCCGCGCCCTTGTGCACGACGGTGTCGGCGAGCCCGCGACCGGTCAGCTCGACGGCGGTCTCCACGTCCTCGACCTCGATCCGGGTCTGCGGGTTGTGGCCGGCCTCGTGCAGCATCTTGCGCAACGCGAGCCGCATGGAGTCGGTCGCCCGGAAGCTGGTGTCGGCCATCACCAGTCTTGCTTCCGCCAGCCGGCGGGCGGTGACCGGGCTCGCCGTACGTCGCGGGTCCATCGACACGTAGACCAGCTCGTCGCGGGCCACCGGTGTCACCTGGAGGCCCTCGCTGGTCGGTGGTGCCGCGATCAGGGCCGCCTCGATCCGACCGCGACGCAGGTCGTCGAGCACCTCGGAGGAGTTGAGGCCGATGATCTCGACGCGCACACCGGGGTAGCGCTCGAGGACGTCGCTGACCAGCGTCGCGCTGACGTAGAGTCGCGCGCTTCCGAACATCCCGAACCGGATGGTCCCGGTCTCGAACGCCTTGACCCGCTGCACCGCCCGGAGTGCCTCCTCGGCCGCGGCGATGGTGGCCTCGGCGTGCGGGCGCAGGGTGTCGGCGACGGTCGTAGGGACGACGCCGCGACCGACGCGCCGGAACAGCTCGATGCCCAGCGACTTCTCCAACGCACGGATCTGCTCGGAGATCGAGGGCTGCGCGTAGCCGAGCTCCTCGGCGGCCGCGGTCAGGGAGCCCAGCTCGTAGACGGTCAGGAAGCAGCGCAGCTGATGCAGCGAAAACATAGGGACTCCCTTGAGGTACTCCTGGAAAGAGAGGCTACCCCTATGGATGCGCGACGCGGAGAATGGGCAGAGACACATCGCGACAGACCTGGAGGAGGTCACCCATGTTCGACCGTCACTGCTCCGCCTGCGACCGGACCCAGCTCATCTTCCCGAGCCAGGTCACGGGTGTGACCAACACTGAGCACGGCATCCTCGTCAGCTACGTGTGCTGGTGCGGCTCCGAGCAGACCTGGCTCACCGGCGCCGCCGGCCACGTCGACGAGCCCGCCCTCGCCGCCGCCTGACCTGTCCTCATCGCGCGATTTCGGCGGCCCGCCGAGGGTCCTATATCCTCGGCGGGTTGCCCGGACCCGGCGTACCCGAGCGGTACGCCGCACCGTCCGGGCAGCGCGCCGCCTTAGCTCAGTCGGTAGAGCGATTCACTCGTAATGAATAGGTCGTCGGTTCGATTCCGACAGGCGGCTCCATCTCGTCACGCTCCTCGTCGCACGGCTCTTGCCGCACGAGCGACCGCACCAGCGACCGGGAACGACGACCTGTTCATCACGCTGTACGAGCGTTGAGGGCAGACTTGCCCGCGTGACCGACGACAACGCCGCTACGACCTTCGACATCCCGCCAGGCGCCTTCGTGGAGTACCTCGGCCTCGACCTCCGCGAGGTGAGCGGCGACCGGGTGGTGGCCACCTGGACGGCCGGCCCGAAGCACCACCAGCCCTTCGGCATCGTCCACGGTGGTGTGCACTGCAGCGTCGTCGAGACCCTGGGCAGCTTCGGCGCGACGTACTGGCTGCTGGCCCGCGACCCGAAGGCCACCGCCGTCGGGGTCAACAACAGCACCGACTTCTTCCGGGCCGTGACCGAGGGGGCCATGACCTCCACGGGCGTGCCGCTGCACCAAGGGCCGCCTCCAGCAGCTGTGGCTGATCGAGACCCACTCCGACGCCGACGGACGACTGGTGGCGCGCGGCCAGGTGCGGCTCCAGAACCTCTACCCCGAAAGTCGCTAGGCGGTCCCGACGGCGCGGAGGTACCGTCCGCGACATGGCCCCCAAGAACCTGGCGATCCTGGTGCACGACGACGTCGAGGTGCTCGACTTCTGCGGCCCGTTCGAGGCGTTCGGCGTGACCGGCGAAGCCGGGAACCCCTACTTCAACGTCTTCACGGTGGCCGAGGAGTCGCGGCCGGTCCGCGCCAACACCGGGATGATCGTCCAGCCCAACCACACCTTCGACGACTGCCCGCCGCTGTTCATGCTGCTGATCCCCGGCGGGAACACGAGCGTGCTGACCGAGAACCCGCGGGTGATGGCGTGGGTGGCCGAGCAGGAGAAGCAGGTCGAGCACCTCGTCTCCGTGTGCACCGGCGCCATGGTGCTGGCCGAGCTCGGCCTGCTCGACGGGCTCGAGGCCACCACCCACTACGGCAGCTACGACCGGCTCCAGGAGGCCGCACCGAAGGCCGTCGTACGACGAGACGTGCGGGTCGCCGACAACGGCCACATCGTGACCGGCGCCGGAGTCTCGGCGGGCATCGACCTGGCCCTGCACATGATCGCCCGGCTGTCCGGGATGCAGGAGGCCCGCGACGTGGCCGAGTACATGATGTACCGCTGGGCCGACGACGACCGGGCGCGCGCAGAGGCTCTGATCGCGTCCTGACCTGGCTCACAGCCAACGCACAACCTGCTGGATCACCGTGGGGTCATGCCGATACTCCACCGATCCACTGGCCGCCTCCGTCGTCCCATCGCCGCCGTGGCTGCTGCCGCGCTCGCCCTGCCGCTCACCGTCGCCTCCGTCGCCCCCGCCGCGGGGGCCACGGTCCTGGTGGACCGGGGGTGGCCGCCGTTCGCGCCGTACGGCTACGTCTCGCCGTACACCGCCTCCGCGCTCGACACAGCAGAGGCGACGACCGAGCAGTCGGCCGGCCTGGTGACGATCACGAGCGAGGTCGACTTCGGCGCCGGCGTGGCCGCGGGCACCGGCATCGTGATCGGCAGCGACGGGCTCGTCGTCACCAACCATCACGTCGTCGAGGGCGCCACCGACATCTCGGTCACCGTGGTGACGACCGGGGCGACGTACGAGGCGGAGGTGCTCGGGTACGACGCCACCAAGGACGTCGCGGTCCTGCGGCTGGACGACGCGACGGGCCTGACGACGGCGACCGCCGACCCCGGTGGCGTCGACGTCGGTGACGGCGTGACGGCGGTGGGCGACGCCGGCGGCGACGGTGGCTCGCTCACCGCGGCCGAAGGTACGGTCACCGCCCTGCACCGGCCGATCACCGTCAGCGACGAGCAGACCGGCGAGGCGAGTCGCCTGCGCAACCTGATCGAGGTCGACGCCGACATCATCCCGGGCGACTCCGGCGGTGCGTTGCTCGACGAGTCGGGTGACGTCGTCGGCATGAACGTCGCGGCCTCGAGCGGGTCTCCGACCATCACCGGTTACGTGATCCCGATCCGGCGGGTGCTGCGGATCGCGGACGCCGTGGTCGCGGGCGACGCGTCGGGGTCCGTCGAGATCGGGTACGACGCCTTCCTCGGCGTCTCGATGGGCGCCTCCGGCCTGACCCTGGCCGGCGTGGTCGACGGCTCGGCCGCGGCGGAGGCAGGTCTCGGCGCCGGCGACACGGTCACCTCCCTCGGCGGCACCGCGGTCTCCTCCCCGACCCAGCTGCGTCGCGCCGTCGCGGCCCACGCGCCGGGCGACACCGTGACCGTCACCTGGACCGACCCCTCCGGCACCTCCCACTCCGCCTCCGCCACCCTCGGCCGCGCCCCCGTCTCCTGACCCGAAATCTGGATAGTCCCTGACGTTTGGGTTCCTTTCGGTCCCGAAAAGGAACCCAAACGTCAGGGACTATCCCGTGGGCTCGGGTTTCAGGCGGGCCAGCCGCCGTAGGGGACGGTCAGGATCTCGAGCTTGTGGCCGTTGGAGTCCTCCCAGTAGAGGCCGCGGCCGCCGTCGTTGGTGTTGATGACGCCCGGCTGCTGGCGGTGCGGGTCGGCCCAGTAGGTCAGCTCTCGTTCGACGATCCGGCCGTGGATGGCGTCGAACTCCTCGTCGGTGACCAGGAACGCGTAGTGCTGAGGATGGGCCCGCGGGTTCTCCATGACGTCGAGGGAGACGTCGTTGGCGAGCTCGACGACGAGGAACGGGTCCGTACGTCGTGGGCTCGGGCAGGCCCAGGATCTCCGCAAGGTGGCGAGCGGTCTCCTCGCGGTCGCGGGCGTGGACGATGGTGTGGTTCAGCTGGACGGGCATCTCACCATCGTCACACCGATTCGTCAGCCGTTCACCTGCGACGAAGACCCGCAGGATCGCTGACGAATCGGTGTTCAGGCCGGTGGGTGCAGGACGACCCGGGCGGTGGTGCAGACCTTGCCGTCGACCAGGCCGTCGACGTCGACCACGGTCAGGGACCGACCGGGGTGGCGCACATCGGCACGCCAGAGGACCTCGGCGCCGATCGGGATGCCGCGCGTGTAGGTGATGTGCAGCGACGCGGTGACCAGCTCGGGCGCGAGCGCCGCGGCGACCAGGTCGGAGCACAGCATCGAGATGCCGCCGTGCAGTGAGTCGCTCTCGTTGGCCAGCACGTCGGAGGTGGCCATCGGTACGCCGGCCCGGACGGCAAGCAGCCGCTCCAGGTCGCCGGGAGCCGGTGGCCCGCCCCACGCGCCCTCCTCGACCAAGCCGTCCGGCGCCTTGATGTAACGCCCGCGCTGGCTCGCCAGCGCCAGGACGGTCCCGTTCGCGTCGGTCACCGTGCCGGTGGCCAGGCCGCCGAGCGAGTCGGCGTGCACGAGGCGCGCCTCCACGTGGACGGTCCCGGAGGCCGGCAGCGGGCGCAGCACGTCAAGGGTGATCTCGGCACTCACCGACCACATGCCCGGCGGTTCGTCCTCGGTGATCGCGTACGCCAGCACGTCGTCGAGGAGTACGGCGACCGCGCCGGCCGGCGTACGCCCCGCGACACCGAGCCACGGCCCGACCGCCATGGAGCCGCGGAACACAGGGCTGTCCGGGTCCTCGGAGGCCGTGATCTCGCCCAGGCGCAACAGCGCCTCAGGCCCGGTGTCGACGACGGGAAGTACGACGCGGCTCACGGCCGCAGGCTAGCGACGGGTACCGCGGCGGCGTTTGCGCCATGCTCGGCCCATGAGCGACGGTGACCGGGGCAGACCTCTACGACCTCCTTCCGCCGGGGTGCACGACCGACAGCGACGGGATGACCCTGGTCGCGGGCTGCCGGCTCGACGAGATCGCCGGTCAGGTCGGCACTCCGGTGCTCGTGGTGTCCGAGGACGCGTTGCGCGCCCGGGCCCGGGAGTACGCCGACGGGCTGGCCGAGCGCTGGCCCCGCAGCAGGGTCGTCTTCGCCTCGAAGTCCTTCCCCTGCACGGCGGTTCAGCGTGTGATGGTCGAGGAGGGTCTGGGTCTCGACGTCGCCGGCGGCGGCGAGATCGTCACCGCCCTGCGTGCGGGCGTCGACCCCGCTCGCGTCGTGCTGCACGGCAACGCCAAGGGCGACGAGGAGATCGCGATGGCGGTCGAGCACGGCATCGGACTGGTGGTCGTCGACGGCGCCGACGACCTCGACCGGCTCGAGGCCACCCTCCCGGCCGGTGCCACCCAGGACGTGCTCGTCCGGGTCATCCCCGGCATCGAGGCCGACACCCATGCGAGCGTGCTGACCGGTCACGAGGGCTCGAAGTTCGGGGTGTCGCCGGAGCGGGCCAGCGAGCTGATCAAGCGCATCGAAGCGTCGCCGCGCCTTGAGGATGCGGGGGCTGCACGTGCACGTCGGGTCGCAGATCCTCCAGACCGAGCCGCTGGCCGCCGCCGTGCCGGCGATCGCGGGCCTGGGGGAGTTCGAGGTCTACGACCTGGGCGGCGGTCTCGGCGCCCGCTACACCTGGGCCGACCGGCCGCCGTCCGTGCCGGCGTACCTGGACGCGCTCGTCGATGCCGCGCGAGCACACCTGCCCGCCGAGGCCGAGCTGATCGTCGAGCCGGGCCGCAGCATGGTCTCCGCGGCGGCGTGCACGGTCTACCGCGTCGTGACCGTCAAGCGCGGGGCGCGCACGTTCGTCGCCGTCGACGGCGGGATGAGCGACAACCTCGAGGTCGCGCTGTTCGGCCAACGCTTCGAGGCCGGGATCCTCGGCCGCCTCGACGCGCCCGGAGAGACCTGCGACCTCGTCGGCAGGCACTGCGAGAGCGGTGACGTGCTGGTTCAGGGAGTCCCGCTCGCCGACCCTGCTGTCGGCGACCTCGTCGTCGTCCCCGCGACCGGTGCCTACTGCTTCACGATGGCCAACAACTACAACGGGAACCGCCGGATCCCGGTGGTGTTCGCGAGCCACGGCCGGTGGCGCACCGTCGTACGCCGCGAGACCTGGGAGGACCTGCTGGCGCGCGACGTACCGGAGTAGCACCCACCCCCACGGGCGTACTGACGTCGTACGGCCGTGGCTAGCGTCGAGAGCATGACGCAGACCCAGGACCGGCAGTCCCACAACCTCTCTGTCTTCGATGGCGGTGGCGACGGGCGCCCCGTCGTGCTGATCTCCGGCTGGCCGCTGAGCCACACCTCGTGGTCGGCGCAGACCGAGGCGCTCACCGACGCGGGCTACCGCGTCGTGACCTATGACCGCCGTGGGTTCGGGAAGTCAGACCCCGGCGACTCCTACGACTACGACGCGCTGACCGACGACCTCGCGAACGTGATCGACGACCTCGACCTGACGCGACGTGACGCTCGTCGGGTTCTCGATGGGCGGCGGCGAGGTGGCCAGGTACGTGTCGCGGCACGGCCAGGACAGGCTGCGCAGCGTGGTGTTCGCGGCCTCGATCTCGCCGGCCCTTCTGGAGTCAGACAGCAACCCTGACGGTCCGCTCGACGAGGACAGCGCCAAGCAGATGCGCAAGGACCTCGAGAACGACCGCGACGCGTTCTTCGAGGAGTTCAGCACCAACTTCTTCTCGGCGCACGGCGAGCTCAAGGTCGCCGACGAGAAGCGCCAGGAGATCGTGGCCGTCGCCAAGCAGTCGGACAAGGAAGCGGCGTTGGAGTGCATGGACGCCTGGGGCACCGACTTCCGCAACGACATCGAGCAGGTCACCGTCCCGGCACTCGTGATCCACGGCGACGCCGACGTGATCGTGCCGCTGGAAGGATCCGCCCAGCGCACCCACGACGCCATCGAGGGCAGCGAGCTGGTCGTCATCGAGGACGGCCCCCACGGCATCAACGCCAGCCACGCGCGGGAGTTCAACGAGGCGTTGCTGACGTTCCTGGAGAAGTAGTCACTGGTCAGCGGGGGACCGCGGTGTGGTCGGGGTCGCCGTGGGTACGGCGCTCCTCCTTCATCTCGGCCTCGTACAGGTGCCGCTTGCCCAGCACGAGCGAGTCGCGCGCCTTGGCCTCCAGCTCCTTGAACAGCCGGTAGTAGCCGTCGTCGTACTCCTCCATGATCTGGAAGGTCCAGCGGCCCTCCAGCACGTTGCGGCCGAGGAGGCGTGACTGGATCTCGCCGGCCAGCGAGTCGTGACCGGCCTCGCGCAACAGGTCCACGGCCTCGCCGAGCGCCAGGTCGGCCGTGCCGGTGAGCCGGTGGAACCGGTAGAGGCTGCCGCGCGCGTCCTCGATCACCTCGAGCGACTCCGACAGCTTGCCCAGCGCCTCGACGGTCTTGTCGTCGACGCCCTCTGGACGTCGGTGCTCTGGCGCGGGCAGGTCGTGGTCGCTCATCTCGTCACCGTACGACGCGGGGCCGGTTGAACAGTTCACCCGGCCGGGCCGTACTGCCCAGAAGGACAATGCCGCCCGCACCGCTCCGGAGCAGGGTGGCGGGAAACCACACCGTCGAGGATCGGAGGTCCTCCATGTCCATGTCACTGCGTTCACGATCTGTCAGGTTCGCGATCGCCGCTGCCGCGCTCGGGCTGGTCGCGGGCAGCGCTGCGGCAGTGAGCGCGGCCGGTGGAGGAGGTGGTGCTGCTCGTGACGGCGGTGAGGGTCCCAACGGAGCGATCAACGAGCAGCTCAGCGGCTACGAGGAGACGCCGCTCGCGCTGTCGACCGGTGGCAACGGCACCTTCCGTGCGATGGTGACCGACGCCGGGATCGAGTACCGTCTGACCTATGCCGACACTGTGGACGTCACGCAGGCCCACATCCACTTCGGCGCCGCCGGCCAGATCGGGGGCATCAGCGTGTTCCTGTGCACCAACCTCGGCAAGGTCCTGTCGGGACGCAGGCGTGCCCGGCGGCCGGCGAGTGTCAGGGGCCCATCGTCGCGGAGCGACGTGATCGGCGCGGCCGCGGCCCAGGGCATCGCGGCCGACGGAGTACGAGGAGCTGCTCGCCGCCATCCGGACCGGCTACGGCGTACGTCAACGTGCACAGCTGCGACCTACGGCGGCGGCGAGATCCGCGGCCAGATCGAAACGGTCACGAGGGCCATCCACTGACCGCCCTCGGTGGTTGAGGAGGGCCGTCAGGCCCGTCACGAAACCCCGCAACCAAACAGGCGTCACCGAGGTTTCGTGACAGGCGCTTGCGCGCCTCGCACCTCGACCAGCGGAGCGTCACTTGGGCTCGGGGAAGACGCAGAACTCGTTGCCCTCGGGGTCGGCCAGGACGCTCCAGCGAGGACGGTCCCACAGGTGCGTCGCGCCACGGTCGAGGAACTCCTCGACCGTGCCGACGACGTCCCAGTGGAGGCGGTTCTTGACGGTCTTGGGCTCGGGGACCGGCACGAAGTCCATGGTCAGCACCGGGTCGTCGGTGGCGCCGAGCACGGTGAACCAGCCACCGCCGTGCTCGGCGTTGTCGGTCACGCGCGCTTCCAGCGCGTCGGCCCACCACTGCGCGACCGGGCCCGGGTCGGCGGAGTCGACGACGATGCCGTGGACGCGGTAGGCCGGCAGCTCGTCTCGAAGAAACGCGCAGAACTCGTTGCCCTCGGGATCGCGCATCACCGTCCAGTGGAACCCGCTCTCCTCGGCCGGCAGCTCGACGACCGCGCCGAGGGCGGTGAGGTCGTCGACCGAGCGGGCGTAGATGTCGAGGTGGACGCGGTTCTTCACCGTCTTGGGCTCGTCGACCGGGCAGATGGAGATGCCGTGCTGCACATGGTCGCCGACGACGTCGGCCGGACCGCCGGACGTCGCGGGCGTCGTACGGCAACCGGACACGGCGGCCCAGAAGGTCGCGATGTCGCTGTTGGGGTCGGCGGTGTCGAGGCAGAGCTCCAGGAAACTGGCCATGCGCCGACGCTAGCGAGGGTCGCCGACAGGCCTGCCGATGAGTCCCGGGCCGCGTCGGAGTCGAATGGAGCATGACCGACCCCACGACCCGCAAGGACGCCGTCGCGCGCGAGTACGCCGCCGAGCTGACCGCGATGGCGCGCGACGTGATCGCGACCAACCGCTACTTCGTGCTCGGCACCGCGCATCCTGACGGCCAGCCGCGGGTCTCGCCGGTGTACTTCAACCACCACGAGCACCGGTCGTTCTACTGGGTGTCCTCGCCGGAGTCCCAGCACTCGCGCAACATCGCGGCCGACCCACGGCTGAACGCCGTCGTCTTCGACTCCTCGACCCCACCGCCGGAGAGACCGCGCCGTCTACCTGACCGGCACGGCCGTCGAGGTGCCGGAGGCCGACCTCGAGGCCGAGATCCCCCGCGCCTTCGCCCAGGTCGACAAGGGCGGACGCGCGTTCACCGTCCAGGAGCTGAGCGGCGCCGGCGACCTCCGCCTGTACCGCCTCGACGTCACCACCGCCGAGGTCCACGCCCGCGGCGGCCACCCCCTCTGGGGCCTGGGCATCGACACCCGGCTCCCGGTGACGTTGCGGTAGTCCCGTGCGATTCGGGTCGGTGAGATCCGCCGACATGACCACCCGATATGCACGGGACTACCCCGGCTGGGCGGGGAGGGGGTGGTCGGCGAGGAGGGTGTCGAGGACGTCGGCGACGGTGCGGCGGCGTAGGGAGCGGCGTACGGCGGCCGCGGCGTCGGCGTACACCTCGCCGAGGACGGGGCGGATGCCGAAGCCGACAGGGCAGTCCTGGTTGGGCTCGTGGGGGTGCAGCGCGAACGACGGCTCCTCGCCGAGGGCGTCGTAGACCTCGTCGAGCCGGATCCTCCGCGCCGGCCGCGCCAGGGACCAGCCGGCGCCGGGGCCACGGCCGGCGGTGACCAGGCCGGCGTCCCGGAGCGGGCCGAGGGCCTTGCGGACCAGCGCCGGGTTGCTGGCCAGGCTCGCGGCGACCCGCTCGGAGGTGAGCGACGGGTAGCCGCGGCGGGCGGCGAGCTCGAGCCAGCAGAGGGCGTGGATCGCGAGTGGTGAAGCGGGAGTTCGCGGCCATGCATAGAGTGTAACCATGTCGATTACAGATTCATCGGTCGTCGAGCTCCGCCAGTACGCGTTGAAGGCAGGGGCGACCGACACGCTGGTCGACGTCTTCGAGGCGCACTTCGTGGAGAGCCAGGAGGCGCTGGGCATCGCCATCGGTGGGCTGTTCCACGACCGCGACGACGCCGACCGGTTCGTGTGGATGCGCGGCTTCGGCTCGATGGACGAGCGCCGCGAGGCGCTGGCGGCCTTCTACGGCGGCCCGTCTGGAAGGAGCACGGCCCGGCCGCCAACGCGACCATGGTCGACAGCGACGACGTGCTGCTGCTCCGGCCGACCGAGCCGCCCCACCCGCCCAGCCAGGCCGGACCGCGGGCCCCTGTCGGGGCTCAACCGGCCGGCGACGAGTGGGTCGTCGTGACGGCCTGGCTGCACGCACCTGGCCACGGCACCTGTGACTGGCTGGCCCGCGAGGTGCAGCCCGGCCTGCAGCGGGCGCTCGGCACGAACGTCGCCACCTGGCGCACCGAGCCCGCCGACAACACCTTCCCGGCCCTGCCCGTCCGCGACGACCACGCCTTCGTCTGGACCGCCACGTTCGGCGACCACACGTCGTACGCCGCCGCCCTCGCCGCCCTGGACCGTGAGCCGTGGTGGCAGCAGACGATGGTCGAGCTCGACCGCCGCGGTGTCGTCGCCGAGGCCCTCCGCCTCCGCCCCACCGCCCGCTCCTCGCACACCCGCCATAGGTCGCAGACGCAGGACTATCCGGATTCGGCGCGTCTGAGCAGCAGCGAACGCTCGGCGTCGTTGTGGGTGAGGGAGGCGGAGGTGCGGAACTCCTCGGCGGCCTCGGAGGTGCGACCGGCGCGCGAGAGGAGGTCGCCGCGCACGGCGTGCCACTGGTGGCCGAGGTACGGCGACCCGGCGACGTCGGCGACCGCGTCCAGCACCGCGAGCCCCGCGTCAGGGCCGAAGGCGCGGCCGTGGGCAACGGCCCGGTTGACCTCGACAGCGGGGTTGTCGCCGGCCGACGAGAGCAGGTCGTAGAGCGTGGCGATGCGCGTCCAGTCCGTGTCCTCGGAAGCGCGGCGGGCGCGCGCGTGGCAGGCGGCGATGGCGGCCTGCACCGTGTAGACCCCGACGGGCTGACCCGTGCCCTCGGCGCGCGCGAGAGCGCGGCCAGTCCCCGCCGGATCAGCAGGTGGTCCCAGCGAGCGCGGTCCTGGTCCTCGAGCAGCACCGGCTCCCCGGAAGGCCGTCGTGCGTGCGTGGAAGCGCGAGGCCTGGAGCTCCAGCAGGGCCTGCAAGCCGTGCACCTCCGCGTCGGTCGGCGCCAGCGCGGCCAGCATCCGGGCCAGGCCGGAGCGCCTCGAGGCAGAGGTCGGTGCGCATCCACGACGTAGCCGGCCGTGGCGGCGTACCCCTCGTTGAAGACCAGGTAGATCACGGCCATCACGTCGTCCAGCCGCGTCGGCGCGCTCGGCGCCGGTCGGCATCTCCAGCGTCGCGCCGGCCTCGGCCAGCGTCCTCTTGGCGCGCGAGATGCGCTGCCCGACCGCGGTGTCCTTGACCAGGAACCCGCGGGCGATCTCCTCGGTGCTCAGCCCGCCGACCAGCCGCAGCGTCAGCGCCGCCCGCGACTCGGGCGTCAGCGCCGGGTGACAGGTCAGGAACATCAACCGAGCACGTCGTCCTCGACGTGGTCGACCTGGTCGACCAATCCTGCGACCCTCGTCCATGGAGGCTCTCCGACAAGACTCGTGGCCGATGCGATCCACCTGGGCCCGGTGCCGCTCGGCGCGGCGGAACGTGTCGACCGCCCGGCGCTTGGCCACGGTCATCAGCCAGGCGCCGGGGTTGGCGGGTATGCCGTCGCGCGGCCAGGACTCCAGGGCCGCGACCAGCGCGTCCTGGGCGAGGTCCTCGGCGAGCTGTGAGGTCGCGGGTCATCCGGGCCAGCCCGGCACGACCCGCGCCGACTCCAGCTGCCAGACCGCGACGACGGCCTCGTGGGTGGTCGTCACGGACACTCATGGGGCGGGCGGGCCGTCCTCGGGCTCGCCGATGCGCCGTACCTCGGCCGAGCCCTCCCAGCCCGGCCAGTGGTCCAGGTGGACCTGCATCATCCGGCGCGCGCCCTCCACTGCCTCCTCGTGGGAGCGGACGTCGAGCACGGCGTACCCGCCCACGACCTCCTTGGCCTCGGCGAACGGCCCGTCCACCCGCGACAGTGCGCCCGCGCGGATCGTGAGCTCGCGTCGAGTCGGCCATCGGCATCAGCCCGCCGGCGTCGATCATCAGGCCGCTGGCGAACGCCTCGGCCATCGCGGTGTCCATCGCCTCCATCAGCTCCGGCGGGGGCGCGCCGACGTCGGACCTCATCGACAGCATCACCATGTAGCGCATCTCGGTCTCCTCCTCGGGCTCGTCTGTCGGCTTGATCGAGCCCACTGCTTGTCGTCACTGGGGCGAGTGGCTCTTCGACATCCTGCCGCGACGAATCCAGGATGGGCGGCATGGACCCCCTCGCCGCCGCCCGGGAGGTGGCCGAGCAGGCTCGGCCTCGACGCGAGCGGGGCGGTGGTGCTCCGCGAGCTGAGGACCGCGGTCGTGCACCTACGGCCCAGCCCCGTCGTGGCTCGGGTCGCGCCGGCGGCCGAGGAGGACGTCGTACGGCGCCAGGTCGCCGTCACCGCCTACCTCGCCGGCCAAGGGGCGCCGGTTGCGGCTCCCTGGACGCGACCCCGGTCCGCATGCTGCCGGCGGGTGGGTGGTCACGTTGTGGGAGTACGCCGACCACGACGGCTGCGACGACCCCTCGACGGGTTCGCCGCCGGGCCGCGCGCTGCGCGACGTGCACGAGGCTCTGCGCGGGGCTTCGACCCGGGCGGTCTGCCCGTGTTTCCCCGGCTCGACGAGGTCCGGCGGATCCTCGCGACCCTCGACCCGTCTCCGGCGGACGCGCGAGACCTCGCAGAGATGCTGGACCGGGCCGTGGTCGCGGCCGAGCGGATCGACGCTCCCGTCCAGGTCGTGCACGGCGACGCCTGGCTCGGCAATGTGCTGCGCACCCCCGGACGGACCACTCTGGAACGACTTCGAGCTGACCTGCGTCGGCCCGCGCGAGCTGGACCTGACGTGCAACGAAACCTCCGCGCGGGACCGTGGCCGGAGTCCGCGAGGACGACGCATTCCTGGCGGGGTACGGCGACCACGATGCTGGTCTCCGCGAGCGGCTGGCCGCGTTGGAGCTGACGCTCGCTGACCGCGTGGACCTACCGGCTGGCCGCGACTCAGCCGGCCTTTCTGAAACTCGCGCGACGCGTCTGACCTGGGCACTCGAGGGACTTCGAGCCTGATTCGCCTGTGGGGGTGTTTCATCTGGCGGGCTCCCGTGTCAGAGTCGTAGACCCGATCCGGAAGGGAATCGTGACCATCGACACCGTCGTCCTCGACGTGGACGGCACGCTGGTCGACAGCGTGTACGCCCGCACCATCGCCTGGAAGGCTGCCTTCCGCGAGGTAGGCGTGGAGGTGCCCAGCCACCGCATCCATCGCGCCATCGGCATGGGTGGCGACCGCGTGGTCTCCCACCTGGCCGGCGACTCCGCCGAGCAGGGTGTGGGAGACGAGCTGCGCCGCCGCCACGCCGAGTACTTCGAGCGGCTGATCCCCGAGATCAGCGCCACCGAGGGCGCCGCCGAGCTGCTCGCCCTGCTGCGCGAGCGAGGCCTGCACGTGGTGATCGCCAGCTCCGGCGAACCCCAGCTGACCTCGCGGCTGCTCGAGCTCGTCGACGGCGGCCCGGGCCTGGTGCACCGCATCGTGTGGGGCTCACCGACCATCCGCAGCAAGCCGGCGCCCGACCTGTTCCACGCGGCCGTCGAGTCGGTCGGCGGGCGCGAGGCCGTCGTCGTCGGCGACTCGATCTGGGACACCCGCGCGGCCGCGGCGGCCGGCCTGCCGTGCGTCGCCGTCCGCACCGGCGGCTTCTGCGACAACGAGCTGCTCGAGCAGGGCGCCGTCGCGGTCTACGAGGACCCCGGCGAGCTGCTGAAGGCGCCCGAGATCTTCGGCTGACGCGTCCGACGGCGTACGACGCCGCCGCGCAGCCGACCTGGACCCGGCACGAGCACCCGCCCGCCGATCTCGACACCTTCGAACAAGCGCGGGGTGCTCGAGACGCGGGCCGACTCCAGGCTTCCGGTCGCGCGACGACGCCGTCGCCGAGGACACGGCCTACGGCCGTGCCCACACCCCCGTCAGCCCAGGGCCTCCATGACGCGTACCGCCGTTCGGTGCCCCATGTCGTAGGCGTCCGTCATCGCCTGCCGGTAGTGCAGTCCGCCCCAGATCCGGGCGTGGAACGCCTCGTGCTCGATCTCCGACAGCCGGGCGTAGGTGCGCGTGCCGAGCGTGGGGGAGCGCAGGTCGAGCGGGGTGTCCTCGCCGAAGGTGCGGCGGATCACCTCGATCTGCGGTGACGTCGCGCTGCCGTGCCCGCTGAGGTAGTCGGAGTACGGCGGGTTCTGGATGAGCGGCGTCCAGCCCGGCTGCGGGTGGTGCCCGGGTTGCCGTCGTCGTACTGTCCCGAGATGGCCTGGAAGGGGCGCCAGAACCCTACGTCGCGCTTCTGCTGCCAGGCGCAGATGAGCGAGTCGGCGAGCGCGCCGTGCATCTGGGCGAAGATGCGCGAGGTCTCGAGGATGCCCTGCGGATGGGCGCCCAGGTAGCGGATCATCGAGTCGCCGAGGGTTCGCGCGGCGTTGGTGGTGTTGTGGAACAGCGCCGTCGCCGTCTGTCCGGGCGTCCGGACGGTCGAGTTGTTGCTGCCCACCGCTCGGACCTCCTCGTAGTCGTCGGCCCACGCGGTCGACCCGAGGGAGTACGGACCGTTGATCTCCTCCGCCGTGACGACCAGGTTCCGGAGCGAGCCGAGCCAGGGGGCGAGCATGGGGCCTGCCACCGACATCGGAGTCGTGACGGTCGCCGGCTGCCAGTAGGGGGCG
The DNA here is from genome assembly GCA_963758885.1 of uncultured Actinomycetota bacterium. Taxonomy (GTDB): domain Bacteria; phylum Actinomycetota; class Actinomycetes; order Propionibacteriales; family Nocardioidaceae; genus Nocardioides. Next base: position 237,183 of record CAVWXS010000026.1, on the reverse strand, counting down.
GTGTTCGGCTTGCTGTAGTGGACCGAGAGGTCGAGGTAGCCGTCGTCCTTCCGGCTCCGCGAGCATGTCGCGGGCGGCGTCGGCGCCGATGCGGCTGCCCTTGGTGCGGGCCTGGCCGGGGCCGACGGCGTCCATCGTGTTGTCCAGCGCGGTCTGGAGCGGCCCGGCCTGGCCCGGGTAGTACGCGAGCAGCACGTCGTGTGCTGCCTGGGCCACGGCCGCCGACTCCGAGCTGCTGCCCAGGTGCGCCGACCAGCTGGCCGCGCGGTACAGGGCGAGCGAGACGAAGCCGAGCACGGGGGCGCCGACCGGGATGCCAGTCCGTGGGGGCGTCGTGCCGAGGACGCCGTACACGGTGTCGAACGAGACCTGCTCCCAGTCGAGGACGGCCTGTCCGCCCTCGGCGGAGCGGGCCCGGCGACGGCGGCCGGGAGCGGCGAGTGCGTCAGGCCCGAGAGCGAGCGCAGTGGTGGCGACGGCGGCAGAGCCGACCACCGAACGGCGGGTGAGCATCATGGTGACCTCCAAGGGTGTCGTGAGGTTGCTTCCTCGACGGGAGGACGACACGCCACGAGTCCTGTCCGTTCCCTGTCACCTTGTTAAGTACCTCGGCGGCAGATTCGGTTTACTCCGGTCGGGCATCGATGCGTGTTCGTCTTCCTCGACATCTCCTGGATACGGCCGAGCGGTATCAGTTGGGTATTCGCCTTCAGGCGTATCTGTCGAGCCGTCCGCGCAGGTCCAAGGTCGGGCTCGTCGCAGCCGCGGAGCCGGGCGATGGCGCCGACGCGGCTGTTGACGCCGAGCTTGCGGTAGGCGTGCTCGAGGTGCTTGCGGACCGTGCCGACCGAGATGCACAGCGTCTCGGCGATCTGGGCGTTGCTCCGGCCCGCGGCGACGTGGCTGAGCACGCGGCGCTCGGTCAGCGTGATCGTCGAGGGCAGCCTGGGAGTGGGCCGCTCGCGCACCAGTCGCTGGAGAACCGGTCCGATCATGTTGCAGCAGCGCGAGGTCGCGGTCGGTGAACATCCGGTCGTCGCGGTGGAAGCCGTACTGCACGATGGCGTCGGTGCCATTGCGGTAGCCGATGCACACGCCGTCCCCGGGCTCGCCGAGGTGGCCGCAGTGCTCGGCCTGCGCCGGGTGCTCGCGCCAGTGCATGACGCCGAGGTAGAACGGACCGTCGTGCTCGGATCGGTCCTGAGAGGGAACCGTGGTGTCCAGGGTGCTGGTGTGGGCGCCCCGAGGCATCACGTCGATCGCTCGGGTGATCCGGCCGTGGAGGTCGGAGTAGACGGCGCCCAAGGAGTCGCAGCGGACCAACCGGTTCAGCGTCTCGAAGGCCTGCTGGCTCGGGAGCGGCTCGCCCGGCACGGCCTCGAGAGACAGCAGGCTGTGCAGGACCCGCTGGTCCGATTCGGAGAGGCGTACGTCCGGCATCAGGCGTACCTGTCGATGCGTTCCTGGAGGTCGATGGCCGGCTCGTCACACCCCCTGAGTCGAGCGATCGCGGCGGTGCGGCTACCGACGCCCAGCTTCCGGTAGATGTTCTCGAGGTGCTTGCGGACCGTGCTGGTCGCGACGGTGATCTGCTCGGCGATCTCGGGGTTGCTCAGCCCGGCGGCCACGTAGGTGAGGATGCGTCGCTCGGTCACGGTCAGGCTGGCCGGCAGTGTCGGGGTCGGGCGCTCGCGGGCCAGCCGCTGCAGCACCGGGCCCAGCGTCCAGAACATCGCGAAGTCGGCGTCGGAGAAGTGCCCACCGACCCGGGCGAAGTAGAACTGGACGATGTGATCGGAGCCGTTCCGGAACCCGATCGCCAGCGAGTCCGCGCCGGCGATGTCGACGTCACACCACTCGGCCTCCCGCGGGTGCTCGTTCCAGTGCATGTACCCGAGATAGTGCGGTGCCCCGTCGCAGCTGCGGTCTCGGCACGGCCCGACATCTGACTCGACCTCTACGACGCGGCTCCTGGCTCCCGGGACCACCTCGATGCTGTGCGACGTGTGCCCGTGCAGGTCTGTCCGGCCAGCGCCCAGGACGTCGCAGGGGACCAGCTTGTTGAGCAGCTCGTAGGTTCGCGCCTCGGGGACGGGCCGTCCGGGCACCGGCTCGACGGCGAGCAGCGCGCGCAGCGCGTTCTGGTCAGGCTCCGAGAGCGTTACCTGCGCCATGGGCGGCCTCCTGCTCGACCGTTCACGCTACGCCGGTCGGCGTCCTTCGGCGACACGGTTTGCGAGCCCAGCACATCGGCGTGCCTTGTCGTCGCTCCCGAGGGCTGCCACGATCCGGTGAAGTCCTACGAGTCGGGGGTCTTCCGATGAAGCGAAACCTCATGCATCTCCTGGCTGTCGCAGCCCTGACCGCGACCGGGTTGGTCGTGACCGCGCCACCCGCAGTCGCAGCCCCGGCCAAGTGGACCGTGATGGTCTACGTCTCCGGCGACAACAACCTCGAGGACTACGTCGTCAAGGACCTCGAGCTGGAGCTGGGCGGCGCCGGCTCCAACGCCGACGTACAGATCCTCGCCCTCGCCGACCGCGGCCCCGGCTACGACAAGAGCCGTGGCGACTGGCAGACCACCAAGCTCTTCCACGTGACACCCGGCATGACCGCGGACGCCGCGAGCGCCGTCGCCGACTGGGGCGAGCGCAACATGGGCGACAAGCAGACGCTGGTCGACTTCGTGGCTGGAGCAAGGCCAACTACCCCGCCGACCACTACGCGCTGTACTTCTGGGGCCACGGCTGGAGCTGGCACCCCGGCTGGGTGATGGAGGACGACACCAGCAACGACACCCTCGACTACGACGAGACCAAGGCCGCGATCTCCTCCCTCGGTTTCATGGACGTGGTCGGGTACGACGGCTGCAACATGGCGTCCCTGGAGATCATGGACCTCTGGCACGGACACGCCACCGCCATCACCGGCTCGCAGGAGTACGTCGGCTGGGACGGCCTCGAGTACGACGTGTTCCTCAAGCAGCTCAAGCTCGACCCCGACGATGTCCGCCGATCAGCTCGCCATCAACTCCAGCGCGTCGGCGGTCAGCGACCAGACGTGGTCTGCGTTGGCCGTCGACAGCCGGATGAACGGCATGGTGACAGCGGTCGACCAGTGGGGCGCTGCGTTGCAGACTGGGCTGGCCGCCAACAAGAAGGCCTACAGCAGCGCCTTCGGCTCGGCGAAGTCCTACTGGCAGGCGCCGATGGACAAGGACCTCTACGACCTCGCCTCCAAGATCAACGCCAAGGTGACCGACACGAACATCCGGGCCCGGGGCACGGCCGTGATGAACGCCTTCTCGTCGGTGGTGCTGCACGAGCGCCACGTCAGCCAGCAGGCCGGCTCCCACGGCATCACGATCTACGGCCCGGCAGCCAAGAACCAGAAGACCGACTTCGCCTACTACCGGACCCTGGACCTGTCGGCGCACACGAGGTGGGACGACTTCCTGGCAGCGTTCGTGCCGTAGACCACCCGCACGCCGCTGGTTGAGGAGGTTGCGCAGCAACCGTCACGAATGCCGGTGAGCCCGGGGGCGGTCGTATGTCGGGTCGCTGGGTTTCGAGACAGGCGCTAGCGCGCCTTCCTCAACCAGCGAATCACGCTGGTTGAGGAGGGCCGTCAGGCCCGTCACGAAACCTGGTGAGCTCGGGGGCGGTCGTTTGTCGGGTCGCCGGGTTTCGAGACAGGCGCCTGAGCGGCCCTCCTCAACCAGCTGGGCGGGCTGGCGCTGCCTTCCCTCAACTCGAGCGGATGGGCTGGTACGCCTTCCTCAACCAGCGAATCACGCTGGTTGAGGAGGGCCGTCAGGCCCGTCACGAAACCTGGTGAGCTCGGGGGCGGTCGTCTGTCGGGTCGCCGGGTTTCGAGACAGGCGCTAGCGCGCCTTCCTCAACCAGCGGGCGGGCTGGCGCGCCTTCCTCAACCAGCGGGTGGGCGGGCCATGGGTAGGTGCATGACGCCGTCGTCGTCGAACTCCGGCCCGGTCACCTCGAAGCCGTACGACGCGTACCAGTCCCGCAAGCCCGGTCTGCGCGTCGAGGCGGACCTCCTGGTCGCCGATCACGTCGAGGGCCGCGCGCACCAGTCGGCCCGCGAAGCCTTGACCGCGGGCGTGCTTCGCCACCACGACGCGGCCGATCCGCGCCCAGCCGCCGTCGTCGAGCACTCGGGCGTAGCCGACGAGACCGCCGCCGAGGCGAAGCAGGAGATGGCGGGTGGTGGGTTCGCTGTCGCGGCCGTCGAGGTCGGGGTACGGCGACCCCTGCTCCACCACGAACACCTGCTGCCGCAGCCGCCACACGTCGTACGCCGTCGCGGCGTCGAGGTCGGCGAAGGTCAGCACCTCGACACTCACGACAAGAACCTCACCGTCTCGCGGAACGCCGTCCGGGCCTCGGGCAGGAAGGGCAGCACCGGAAAGGCGTGGATCAGGTCGGGCTGCTCGACGTAGACCAGCGGCCAGCCGGCCTCGGCGGCCCGGCGCGCCAGCAGCCGACAGCCCGGCAGCAGCAGGTCGCGGGTGCCGCAGAACATCAGTCCCGGCGGCAGGCCGGACAGGTCGGCCAGCGCCGGGCTCACCTCCGCGCGGCCGAGGTCATCGGGGCTGCCGGCCCACCACAACGCGTACGCGCGCAGCTTGCCGATGAACAGCCATGGATCAACCTCGTCGTAGGAGTCGGTCTCGGGGGTGCTGGTCGTCAGGTCGGCCCATGGAGCGTGCAGCACGAGGTGGGTCGCCTGCGCGCGGCCGCGGTCGCGAAGAGCGATGGCGACGGCCAGCGCGAAGCCGCCGCCGGACGAGTCGCCCACCAGCGTGATCCCTCCGGGCTCGCTCGCCCAGCGCGCGGCCAGCTCGACGACGGCGTCGTGACTGTCGCGCCAGGTGTGCTCCGGCGCCAGCGGGTAGTCGGGCATCACCACGCGGGCACCGAGAGCCGTGGCCAGGCGCGTGATGTAGCGAACCTGGAACTGGTCGATCGGCGCCATGTAGCCGCCGCCGTGCAGGTAGAACAGGGTGCGCTGCGGGATCGCGCCGCGCGGCGTGAGGACGTACGCCGGGAAGCCGGCTCCCGGGTCGCCGAGCTCTTCTCGCACCATCGAGAACCGCCGGTGGAAGCCCGGGAACCGCCCGGGTGGGAAGGGTGCGGTCGAGGGTGGTGTGCCAGCTCACGACCCGGGCCCGCTCCTCCGGCTCCGGCCCGCCCATCTCCTCGGCCTTGCGGACCCTGGGCACCACGCGCGCGTAGACGGCGTGCAGGCGGCTCGGCATGCGGCGCAGCGTACGGCGCCGCCGTTGGTCGAGGCGGGCCGTCAGGCCCGTCACGAGACCCGGTGACCGAGCCTTGGTTTCGAGACGGTCGCTAGCGCGAGCCTCGCTCAACCAGCGGCGCGCCGATGTCACAAACCTCGTACCGCCGGTGTCTTCATGACCGACAACCGAAGAACACCGAACTCGGAGGCACACCATGGCCAGCACGTTCCGCATCCCGAAGGCCACCATCACCGGTCTCTACGGCAAGGCGCTCACGACGTACGCCCGCCGCTCCTGGGGCCAGGTACCCGACAACGCCTATGTCCTGTGGCACAACCGCAAGGTGATGAAGGCCGTCTTCTCGTTCGAGCAGAAGGTCGCGAAGTTCGACACCTTGGACCGCGACCTGTCCGTGCTCGCCCAGGCCGCGACCGCCGCGACCGTCGGGTGCTCGTGGTGCCTGGACTTCGGCTACTACCTCGCCCACAGCGAGGGCATGGACCTGGAGAAGATCCGCGAGGTGATGCGGTGGCGCGAGTCCGACGTCTTCTCGCAGGTCGAGCGCGAGGTGCTCGGGTACGCCGAGGCGATGTCCACGACGCCGCTGACCGTCACCGACGAGATGGTTGCCTCCCTGCTCGCGCACCTGGGCGAGGAGGCGATGGTGGAACTGACGATGATGGTCGCGATCGAGAACGAGCGGGCTCGCTTCAACTCCGCGGCCGGCCTGCAGGCACAGGGGTTCTCGGACGTCTGCGAGGTCCCCATGCCGAACCTGGCGTCGCTGCACGCCGTACGGTCGATGTCGTGACCACGGGCACCGACGCGTTCGTCAAGCACCGGAACCTGCTGTTCACGGTGGCCTACGAGATGCTCGGCTCGGCTGCGGACGCCGAGGACGTGCTGCAGGAGACCTGGCTGCGCTGGGCCGAGGTCGACCACGGCCGAAGTCCGCGACGAGCGGGCCTACCTGGTCCGGATCACCACGCGGCTGTCGCTGAACCGGTTGCGGAGCCTGTCCCGTCAGCGCGAGACGTACGTCGGGCCGTGGCTGCCCGAGCCCCTGCTCACCACGCCCGATGTCGCCGAGGACGTGGAGCTCGCCGACAGCGTCTCGACCGCGATGCTCGTGGTGCTCGAGACCCTGACGCCCACGGAACGGGCGGTGTTCGTGCTGCGCGAGGTCTTCGACGTCGGGTACGACGAGATCGCGGACGCCGTGGACAAGTCGCCCGCCGCCGTGCGCCAGATCGCCCACCGCGCCCGCAACCACGTCGAGGCCCGTCAGCCTCGCGAGCAGGTGAGCACCCTTCAGCGCGAGGCGATCCTCGACCGGTTCGTGCTCGCTGTGGAGTCCGGCGACCTGCAGTCGCTGATGGACGTGCTCGCACCCGACGTCGTGCTGATGACCGACGGTGGCGGGGTCAAGCAGGCGGCGCTGCGGCCGATCCTCGGGCGCGACAAGGCGGTGCGCTTCCTCGAGGGAGCGGCGACGAAGGGCGGACCGATCGACGCCGTGCACCGCACGCTCATCAACGGCCGTCCGGGCCTGGCCTTCGTCATCGACGGCGAGATCGACACGCTGCTGACGATCCTGGTCGAGGACGGCGTGGTCGCCGGGCTCTACGCGGTGCGCAACCCCGCCAAGCTCACGCGTCTCGAGGAACCGGTCACCCTGACGCGGTGAACAGGTGCTCGTTGGTCGAGGAGAGCAGCGCGTCGACGAGCTGGCCGAGATCTGCGCGTTCCTTGCGCGCGACCAGGTAGATGCCCCGCCGCACCGGGCGCTTCAGCCGCAGCACCACCAGGTCCGGACGCAGCGCCGGGACCAGCAGGTCGGGCACCAGCGCGACGCCGAGCCCGGCAGCCGCCATCCCGGTCTTGCCGATCAGGTCGTCGGCGGTGAAGGAGATCCTCGGCTCGAACCCGGCCCGGGCGGCGAGCTGGCGCACCATGATCTCGGAGCCGACGTTGTCCTCGATCCAGGTCTCGCTGGCCAGCAGCCTCACGTCCACCCGGTCCTCGCCCGCCAGCGGGTGGTCCGCGGCCGCGACCACGACCGACTCGTCGTCGCCGAGGTGCAGCGCGCGCAGCTCCGGGTCGCGGGGGAGACCGGGTGGCGCGTCGGTGACGACCGCAGCGTCGAGCTCGCGGCTGACCACCATCGGCCCCAGCTGGGGAGTGATCCGCGAGATGACCGTGACGTCGGGACCACCCGACTCCCGCAGCCTGCTGATCGCCTGGGGCACCAGTGAGGCGGTCGCCGACGGCACGGCGCCCAGCACCAGCGCGGCCGGCCGGTCGGTCGCCGTACGCGCGGCATCCCCTCCACGTCGCGCCTCGTTGACTACCAGTCGGGCGTGGGGCAGCAGGGCCGCCCCAGCGGGAGTGGGGGTGACGCCGCGCGCGCCGCGGTCCAGCAGGCGTACGCCGATCTCGCGCTCGAGGGCCGCGACCTGGCGCGACAGGCCGGGCTGGGTGAAGCCGGTAGCTTCCGCAGCCGCGCGGATCGAGCCGGTGCGGCACACCTCGACGAAGGCGTTCCACTGCGTCAGCGACATGCCCCCATGATGACGCAGAATCATGACGGATACGCATCGCTGGCATGCCGGACTTGCGCTTGTCTCATGGCGAGGCGCGTCTCAGGGTTGTCGCATGACTTCCGTAGCAGTCCTCGGACTCGGCCGCATGGGCACCGCCATGGCCGAGCGCCTCCGATCCCATCACGACGTCCGCACCTGGACCCGCAGCGCCGGTGGGTCGCCCGCTGACGCAGTCGCACGTGTCGAGGTCGTGCTCCTCTGCCTGTACGACGCCCAGGCCTGTCGCGACGTGCTCGCCGCCTCCCTGCCGTCGATGCTGCCCACCGCCGTGGTGGTCAACACCACCACCGTCGCGCCCGAGGAGGCAGCGGAACTGGAGGCGACCGTCGTCGCGGCCGGGACGTCGTACCTCCATGCGCCCGTGATGGGCTCGACGCCGGCGATCGCCCGCGGCGGCCTGACGATCCTGGCGAGTGGCAAGCCGACGGCGGAGGTGGAGTCCGTGCTGTCGCTGCTCGGAGACACGCTGGTGTTCTCCGGTGCCGCCGAAGCCGCGGCGCTGAAGCTCGTGGCCAACGGCGTGCTCGGCGACTCCGTCTCCTCCCTGCGCCGGGCCCTGGCCCGGGGCGAGGTCCTCGGACTGCCGCGCGACGCCCTGCTCGACGTGCTCGGGCGCGGGGCACTCGGGCGGTTCGTCGACGGACGGCGCGACGTGCTGGCAGACGGCGCGCACCCGGCCGCGACGTTCGCGGCAGGTGCGCTGGCCAAGGACCTCGAGCTGCTGGCTGCAGCGAGCGACACCAGACCCGCGGCCGCGGTCTCGGTCAGCACCCTGCTGGACGAAGGCGCCGTCAGCGCCGACGACGACATCACGGTGCTGGCGGCCGCCGCTCAGGACCTGTCGTGGCTGGCCGGCGCCCGGCTCGACGTCTCGCCCGAGGTCGTGGCCGACGCCGCGGTGCTGCGCCCGCTGCACGCCTATGCCCTGACCCACGCGACCGGCGACCCGTCGTACCTTTCGGAGGCGTTCCTCCCGACAGCGCACATCGAGGGCTACCGCGACGGCGAGTACTCCTCGTGGGACCTCGAGTCGTTCGCCGGCGTCTTCTCCGGCAGCCCGGCCACCGACGAGGAGACCCGGAGCCGCCGCGTCGAACGCCTCGACGTCACCGGCGCGGTCGCCACCGCGACGCTGACGCTGCACCACGGTGAGGCCGACTTCACCGACGTCTTCGTGCTCGTACGTCGTCCCGACGGGGAGTGGCGGATCGCCAACAAGGCCTACGAGCGCCGCTAGCTCCAACCGCTTCGCCGAGCCCCTGGAGCGCCCACCGCGTCACAGGCTCGGCGAAGGCGCGCCTACACTGGCCACGAACATACCCATACGACAGGGGAGCACGTCGTCGCGCCGTTCACTGGCGCGGCCGCGGGCTGAGAGTGCGGACAGCCGCAGACCCTCGAACCTGCTCCGGTTAGCACCGGCGAAGGGAGTCAGATCATGACCCGTCGACCTGGCGCTGCGCGCGCTCGCGCTCGCCCTCGCAGCCCTCGTTCCGCTCACCGCCTGCTCGCTGGCCGGCGGTGACGACAGCGGCACGGACCCCGACGGCGACGGCGATGCGGCCGGGACCAAGCAGGTCGTGCTCGTCACCCACGAGTCGTTCTTCCTGCCCAAGAAGCTCGTCAAGGCCTTCGAGCAGGAGTCGGGCTACGACCTGGTCCTCCGCGCCTCGGGTGACGCCGGCACCATGACCAACAAGCTGGTGCTGAGCGCGGGCAACCCTCAGGGCGACGTCGCCTACGGCGTCGACAACACCTTCGCCTCGCGGGCACTCGACAACGACGTGTTCGCGCCGTACGCCGCCACGCTCCCGGCCGGCGCGGAGACCTACGCGCTGCCAGGCGACGACGACCACAGGCTGACGCCGGTCGACAACGCCAACGTGTGCGTCAACATCGACACGACGTGGTTCGACGCCCAGGGCATCGCGCCGCCTGAGACGTTCGAGGACCTGGTCGACCCGACGTACCGCGACCTGTTCGTGCTGCCCGGCGCGGCGTCGAGCTCGCCGGGCATGGCGTTCCTGCTCGCGACCATCGCCGAGTACGGCGACGACTGGCCGACGTACTGGACGGACCTGATGGACAACGGCGCCAAGCTCACGTCCGGCTGGTCGGGCGCCTACGAGGTCGACTTCACCCAGGGCGGCGGCCAGGGCGACCGGCCGATCGTGCTGTCCTACGACTCCTCGCCGGCCTTCACGGTGGGCGACAGCGGCAGCACCACCAAGGCGCTGCTCGACACCTGCTTCCGCCAGGTCGAGTACGCCGGCGTGCTCGAGGGCGCCGAGAACCCCGAGGGCGCCGAGGCGGTCGTCGACTGGCTGCTGTCGCCCGAGGTGCAGGCGGCGCTGCCGACGAGCATGTACGTCTTCCCGGTCGACCCGGCGACCGAGCTGCCGGATGAGTGGGCCACGTACGCCGTGCAGCCCGACGCGCCGCTGACCCTCGACCCCGCCGAGATCGCCGCGAACCGCGACGACTGGCTGACCACGTGGAGCGACGTCATCTCGCGATGAGGACTCGTCTCGTCTGCTCCTCGTCGCGGTCGTCCCGCTGGGCGATCCTCGGCGTCTTCTTCGTGCTGCCGGTCGCGGGCATGATCTCGACCGGCTTCTGGACCGACGGCACCTTCGACCCGGTCGGGGTCCTCGAGGTGCTGGGCCGGCCGCGGGTGCACCGGGTGCTGTGGTTCACGCTCTGGAGCGCCACCCTCGGCACCCTCCTCTCCCTCGCGCTGGGCCTGCCCGCCGCGCACGTGCTCTACCGCCGCCGCGTGCTTGGCGGGAAGGTGCTGCGCGCGGCGCTGCTGGTGCCGTTCGTCCTGCCGACCGTGGTGGTCGGCGTGGCCTTCCGCGAGCTCATCAGCGACAGCGGGCCGCTCGGCTTCCTCGGCCTCGACGGCACCCCGGTCGCGATCATCGCCGGGCTGGTGTTCTTCAACGCGTCGGTCGTGATCCGCGTGGTGGGTGGCGCCTGGGAGGGGCTCGACCCCCGTCCGGCCGAGGCGGCCGCTGCCCTGGGCGCGACACCGCTGCAGGTGCTGCGCACCGTCACGCTTCCCGCCCTGCGACCGGCCATCGTGTCGGCGGCCAGCGTGGTGTTCCTGTTCTGCGCGACGTCGTTCGGCGTGGTGCTCACCCTGGGCGGGCTGCGCTACAGCTCGGTGGAGACCGAGATCTACCTGCTCACCACCAACCTGCTGGACCTCCAGGCGGCGGCCGCTCTGTCGATCCTGCAGCTGGTGGTGGTCATCGCACTGCTGCTCGCGGCCGCGAGGGCGCGTCGTACGCCGGACTCGTCGCTGGCCCGGGCGTTGGCCCGGCCGCGGCCGGTCGACCCGTGGCGACGCTCCGGCGGTGCTCGCGACGGTCCTGCTGGGCCTGCTGGTCGCCGCACCGATCCTCGCGCTGGTCGTGGGGTCGCTGCGCAACGAAGGCGGCTGGAGCCTGGCCAACTACCGCGCGCTGGCGACCACCGGCGAGCAGCAGGCGCTGCTCGCGCCGGTCACCGAGGCCCTGGCCACCTCGCTGCGCACGGCCGTCGACGCGACCTGGATGTCGCTGCTGCTCGGCCTCTCCGTGGCGGTCGTCGCCACCCGGCGCTCGCGGTCGACGGCCGAGCGCCGGCTGCGCACGACGTTCGACGGGCTGTTCATGCTGCCCCTCGGGGTCTCGGCCGTGACGTTGGGATTCGGCTTCCTGATCACCCTCGACGAGCCGCCGCTCGACCTGCGCGACTCGCCGCTGCTGGTGCCTGTCGCCCAGGCGCTGGTCGCGCTGCCCCTGGTCGTCCGAACGCTCGCTCCCGTGCTCGGCAGCGTCGACGACCGGCTCCGCCAGGCAGCGGCCACCCTGGGCGCCCCGCCGTGGCGGGCCTCGCTGACCGTCGACCTGCCGGTGATCGGCAAGCCGCTGCTGGCCGCGGCGGGCTTCGCGTTCGCGGTGTCGCTGGGGGAGTTCGGCGCGACGTCGTTCCTGGCCCGCGACGAGCACCCGACGTTGCCCGTGGTGATCTTCGATCTCATCGGCCACCCTGGCCCGATGAACTACGGCATGGCCCTGGCCGCCTCCGTCGTGCTCGCCGCGACGACGGCCGGGGTGATGCTGGCGGTGGAGCGGCTGCACGTGCCGATCGGCGCAAGCTGATGCTCTCGCTGCACGACGTCTGCGTTGCCTACGACGGCGTCCCGGCCGTCGTCGACGTCGACCTCGAGCTCGCCGACGGCCAGGTACTGGCCGTGCTGGGCCCGTCGGGATGTGGCAAGTCGACCCTGCTGCGCGCGATCGCCGGACTCGAGCCGTTGAGCGCTGGGTCGGTGAGCTGGGACGGCGCCGACCTGGGCGGCGTACCCACGCACAAGCGCGGATTCGCGCTGCTGTTCCAGGACGGCCAGCTGTTCCCGCACCTGACCGTGGCCCGCAACGTCGGCTACGCCCTGCGCCTGCGGCGTGCCGCCAACACGCCGGCGCGAGTGGGCGAGCTGCTCGAGCTCGTCGGCCTGGCCGGGTTCGGGGACCGGCTGCCCGCGACCCTCTCCGGCGGCGAGCGCCAGCGGGTGGCGCTGGCGCGCGCGCTCGCGGCCGAGCCTCGCCTGCTGCTGCTGGACGAGCCGCTGTCGGCCCTCGACGCCGGCCTGCGCGAACGCCTGGCCGCCGACCTGCGCGACATCCTGCGGGCAGCCGGCACCACCGCCCTGATGGTCACCCACGACCACGACGAGGCGTTCAGGGTCGCCGACCGGCTGGCGGTGATGCGGGCGGGCCGCGTCGTCCAGGAGGGTCCGATCGCCGAGGTCTGGCGCGAGCCGGCCGACCCCGAGACGGCGCTCTTCCTCGGCTACGCGCGTGTCTTCCGCGACGACGGCCGCCGCGACCATCCTGGCGGCCGCCGGCCGGCCGCCCGCGCCCGCGGTCGCCGTACGCCGCTCGGCGCTGAGCGTGGACCCGCGCGGCGCGCTGACCGGCGTCGTCCGCTCGTCCCAGGCGACACCCGAGCAGATCCGGCTGGTCGTCGACGTGGCCGGCGTCGGGGAGGCCGACGCGGTGGCGCCGCTCGACGCGCACCCGGCCATCGGCCAGTCGGTGCAGCTCGCCGTCGACCCCGGTCGCCTCGCGATCTGGGCGCCGTCCGCCAGTCCTCCTAGACTGACCGCCGTGTATCGCCGTGCCTACGCCTTGCTGGTAGGCATCGCTGTCGTCATGGGCGGCCTGGCCCTGACCGCGGCCATCTCGATCGACAGGTCGCTCGTGGACCCCGAGGGGTTCCTCGGCCCGTCGTGGCTGCGGCTGCCGTTGCTGCTGCTGGGCGCCTTCGCCCTCGACCTGGTGCCGCGCACGCTGTGGCTCTCGAAGTTCAAGCCTGCCGCGATGCCGGGGATCTTCATGGCACGGGTACGCACCCACTGGACCCGCGAGCGATGCACCCTCGTGGTGGTGGGACTGGTCTGCTTCTACACGACCTACGTGTCCTACCGGAACCTCAAGTCCTTCCTGCCCTTCGTGATGGGCGACACGAAGTACGACCGCACCCTCCACCTCGTCGACCGGCTGCTGGTCTTCGGTCACGAGCCAGGCCTGCTGCTGCACAACGTGCTCGGCACCGGCATCGCCGCTCACTTCCTGTCCTACATCTACCTGTGGTTCCTGCCGCTGGTGCCGCTCGCGCTGACGGCGTGGCTGATCTGGTCGACGAACATCACCTACGGCTACTGGTTCGCGACCTCCCAGAGCATCGCCTGGAGCCTGGGCACGCTGTCCTACTACGCGCTGCCCACCCTCGGGCCGGGCCTGATGTACCCGTCGATCTACACCGACCTGCCCGACACCCCGACGTCGGCGCTGATGGAGACGCTGGTCGACATCCGACAACGGGTGGTCCTCGGGGGCCTGGCCGACGCCGTGCAGTCGATCGCCGGCTTCGCCAGCCTCCACACCGCCATCACGCTGCTGGTCGCGCTGATGGTGCAGTACACCCTGCGCAGCAAGATCCTGAAGTGGGTCTTCTGGCTCAACTTCGGGGTCACCGTGATCGCCACCATCTACTTCGGCTGGCACTACATCGCCGACGACATCGCCGGCGTGATGATCGCCCTGGTCGCCTTCTACGTCGGCGGCATCGCCAGCGGCCAGAAGTTCGAGCGACACGGCCTGGTCTCCCACCCCACCGCCGACTCCTCCCAGGTCCCCGTCCTCGAGGACTGACGCCGAGTCGGCACGTCTCCGCCGCTCTCACGCCGCGCCGAGTCGGCGCATCCGCCTCGCGCGATCGCTGCGACTCGCGTTCAGCTCAGGGGCAGATGCGCCGACTCGGCGGGCTGCGAGGGGACGATGCGCCGACTCGGCTGAGTTACAAACATGTAGTTCGTCAAGGCGACACGCCGGGGGCTGGTGGGAAAATTGGGGAAAATGTTCCCACTGTGACGAAATCGCACTAGCGTGCTTGGCAGTGCCTCGGGCGATGGGGAAGTCGCCCGAGGCACCTCCAGTGAGTCCGCCGGGGCTTGCGAGCCGGCGTCTGGGAAGAACGCCGGCGAGAACCGAGGAGTACGCCGACGTGCGCAAGCACGCAGTCACTGCTGCGCTCGCCCTGACGCTGGTCGCCGGTTTGGCGACCGCCCCCGGCTGGGTCGCCTCCGCCGACGAGGGCGACGGCAGCCACCCGAGCCGCGCCGACGTCCGCGACGCCCGCCAGGCCGCCGACGACAAGGCCGGCGAGGTCGCGGCCGTCCAGGCCCGGCTCGCCGAGGCGCAGGGCCGCCTGCAGGACTCCGCGGTCCGCGTCGCCCAGGCCGAGGAGGCGTTCAACCGCGCCCGGTGGCTCTACCGCGAGGCCCGCCGCAAGCAGCGGGGGCCGAGCAGGCCGAGACGACCTCGGAGACACAGCTCGGGGCGATGCGCGACCAGTACGCCGACCTCGTCGTGGCGTCGTACCAGATGTCGCCCTCGCTGAACGCGATGTCCGCGATCCTCGACGCCGACGGCATCGCCGAGGTCGTCGAGAGCACCACCTCGCTGCACAACGCCCAGACGGCGATGGACCAGGTCTACGACGACTACGACGTGGCGGCGCTGCTCGCCGGCGTGGCGACCGACCAGGCGACCGAGGCGCGGACCGCGGCCGACGAGCTGCGCGACCAGACCAAGCGGGCGCGCCAGACGGCGCGGGACACCCAACGCGCCGCGGCGGGAGAGGCCGATGCGGTCGCCACCGAGCGGGTGGAGCTGATCGGCGAGCTGGCCCGTCTCCAGGGCATCAGCGTGGCGCTGGCCGAGGAGCGGCAGGAGTGGCTCGAGGCCCAGAACACGCCCACCCCGACGCCGACTCCGACGCCGACCCCCACGCCCGACCCCGCCCGACTCCGACGTCGGAACCCACCGAGGAGCCGACGGCGCAGGCCACCCCGCCGCCGACGGCCGCCCCCACCCCGACGCCCACCGCGACCAAGACGCCGACGGCGACCGCGACCCCGACCCCGACGCCGACCCCGACGCCCACCCCGACGCCGACGCCGACGCCCACCCCCACGCCGACTCCCACCCCGACGCCGACCGCGACCCCCACCGCGCCGCCGCCGGCACCCGCGGGCGGCGCCGCGGCCGCGATCGCCTTCGCCGAGGCGCAGATCGGCGAGCCCTACCAGTGGGGCGCGGCCGGCCCGGACAAGTGGGACTGCTCAGGCCTGACCATGCGGGCCTGGCAGGCGGGCGGGATCTCGCTGCCGCACTACTCGGCCGGCCAGTACGACGCCAGCACGCCCGATCTCCGAAGCCGACCTGCGGCCCGGTGACCTGGTGTTCTGGGGCTCCTCGAGCAGCCCGTCGTCGATCTACCACGTCGCGCTCTACGTCGGCGGCGGCATGATCATCCACGCCCCCCGCACCGGCGAGGACGTCGCCCAGGTGTCCGATGAACTACTGGATCGCCCCGAACTTCTTCGCGAGGCCGTGACGTCATCGGCTCGCTTCGCTCGCATGTCCGCCGCGCTATGACCCCTGGTCTTCCTCCTCGGCTCGCTCGCTGGCGCTCGCTCGCTCGTCGTGCAGACCAGGGTGCGCGGCGGACGAGTCCGGCGGTCGAGGGCGAGTGGCTCAGCCCGCCTTGATCTCGTCGCGGGCGGGGGCGCCCGGGCGGACCTCGACCCGGGCGGCGAACCGCTCGGCCAGGTCGGCGGGTGACATCCGGCCCGAGAGGATCCGGACGGTCGGCCAGGCGTCGATGTGGAGCTTGGAGACGGCCCGGAACTGCGCGAGGTCGGCGGCGTAGAGCTGGGCCAGCGACGCCAGGTCGGCGGCGGTGGGCGCCGTACCGACGACACGGTCGGGCCCGCTCATCAGCCGGCCCGGCTCGGGGTGGCGGTGGTAGGCGTCGACGCCGAGGAAGCCGGTGAGCTGGTCGAGGGTGCCGGAGAAGTCGGCCAGCATGGCCCGGAACTCCAGCCACAGCCACTGCTCGCGCGGAAAGATCGACAGGCCGCGGGTGAGCTGGTCGCCGTAGTAGCCCCGCGCGACCCCGGAGCGCTGCTTGAACGCCAGCGAGGGCACGTCGGGCAGCGACGTCGGTGTCGTCGGGGGCCGGAACTCGGTGATGAACTCCGGCCAGTCGGGGGCGGTGGTCCAGCGGCCCCGCAGCATGGTCCAGTGGGAGAACAACCGCTCGAGGGGGTCGCGGAACACCGCGATCAACCGCATGTCGGGGTTGTAGGCGTGCAACCGCTCCAGGGCGTGCGGCCAGAACAGGTACGCCGGGGTGGCGTCGCCCGCGATCAGGTGCTGCGGCTTGCGCCGGGGGGCGCGGTAGCCGGAGTAGTCGGGCCGCGACCAGTCCATGTCCTCGCGGGTGAAGTACTGCAGCTCCTTGCGGGGCGCGCGGGCCACCTGGGGGTGCCGGTCGAGGGCGGTCGACAGCGTGGAGGTGCCGCTCTTCTGGGCGCCGACGATCGAGAAGCTGTAGGGCAGCCAGTCGTGCGCGTCACCCCGGCTGTTGCCGCGGTTGCCGCCGCGCTGCCTGGAGTCCCTGGACACGTATTCCTCACCCTGTTCGATCGACGGCGAATCTACCAAGCATCGGCACCCGACCTGGCCCGGTAGCGTGAATTGCATGGCCCCCCGACCGGTCCACGACATCGGTGAGGACACCGTGCCACCTGCCACCGACCCCGCCAATGCCCCAGCACCGACCCCCGACCAGCGCCCGCCGCCTCCCGAGGTCGACGTCGCCGCGCTGGCCAGCCTGCTCGACGGGAAGTACGCCGAGGTGCGCGACCTGGTTCGCCGCAACCTCGCGGCGTACGCGTCGGTCCTCGAGGAGGCCGAGACGCTGTCGCGCGAGGACTACCGCGACCGGGTCCGCGACCTGGTGCTCGAGATGGCCGCGACCGGCCAGACGGGGATGGGCTTCCCGGAGGAGTACGGCGGCGGGGGCGACCTCGGCGCGTCGATCGCGGCGTTCGAGACCCTCGCGTACGGCGACCTGTCGGTGCTGGTGAAGGTCGGCGTGCAGTTCGGGCTGTTCGGCGGCGCGATCCTCCAGCTCGGCACCCAGCGCCACCACGACGCCTACCTGCGCGACCTGGTGACCGGGCAGCTGATGGGCTGCTTCGCGATGACCGAGACCGGGCACGGCAGCAACGTGCAGGCCCTCGGCACGGTGGCGGCGTACGACGCCTCGCGCCGGCGAGTTCGTGATCACCACCCACGGTGACGGAGTCCCGCAAGGACTACATCGGCAACGCCGCCCGGCACGCCCGGCTGGCGGTCGTGTTCGCCCAGCTGGAGACCGGCGGGCGAGGGCCGCGGGCGTGCACGCCTTCGTGGTGCCGATCCGCGACGAGTCCGGGGCGCCGGCGGCCCGGCGTACGCATCGAGGACGACGGCCTCAAGCTCGGCCTCAACGGCGTCGACAACGGGCGGCTGTGGTTCGACGGCGTGCGGGTGCCGCGCGAGGCGCTGCTCAACCGGTTCGCCGACGTGGCCGAGGACGGCACCTACTCCAGCGAGATCGAGAACCCGAACCGCCGCTTCTTCACCATGCTCGGCACGCTCGTGCAGGGGCGGGTCTGCGTCGGCGGCGCGGGCATCAACGCCGCCAAGGTCGCGCTGGCGATCGCGGTCAGGTACGCCGTGCGGCGGCGGCAGTTCGAGGCCGTCGGAGACCCGGAGGAGGAGCAGCTGCTCCTCGACTACGGCATGCACCAGCGGCGGCTGTTCCCGCTGCTGGCGCGCACCTACGCGCTGCACTTCGCCCAGGAGGTCGTGGCGCTGCAGCTGCACGACGTCTTCTCCGGCGTGGTCGACGACGAGAAGGCCCGCCGCGAGCTGGAGTCGCGGGCGGCCGGCACCAAGGCGCTCGGCACCTGGCACGCCACCCGAGACCATCCAGGAGTGCCGCGAGGCGTGCGGCGGGGCCGGGTACCTCGCGGTCAACCGGTTCGCCGCGCTCAAGGCCGACACCGACGTGTTCACGACGTTCGAGGGCGACAACCACGTGCTGCTGCAGCTGGTCGCCAAGGGCCTGCTGACCGACTACGCCAGCGACTTCGAGGACCTCGACCAGCTCGGCATGGTCCGCTTCGTGACCGGGATGGCGGTCGAGACCGTCGTCGAGCGGACCAGCGTGCACAAGCTGCTCGAGCGCATCAAGGACGTGCTGCCCGGCGGCGACAGGTGGGACGACGAGGCCGGCATCCTCGACACCAACTACCACCTGGCGATGCTGCGGTTCCGCGAGGAGCACCAGCTCGCCGGGGTCGCGCGGCGGCTCAAGCGCGGCATCGACGCCGGCATGAACCCCGGCCTGGTCTTCTCCCGCGTCCAGGACCACGTGATCGCCGCGGCCCGCGCGCACGTCGAACGGCTGGTGCTCGAGGCGTTCGTCGACAAGCTCGCCGGGCTCGGACGAGTCCGAGAACAAGCGGGCGCTGGCGCTGCTGTGCGACCTGCACGCGCTGTCGGTCATCGAGGCCGACCGCGCGTGGTTCATGGAGCACGGCCGGCTGACCGTCGTCCGGTCCAAGGCGATCTCGCGGGAGGTGAACCGGCTCTGCCGCCGGGTCCGGCCGATCGCCGTCGCGCTCGTCGACGCGTTCGGCGTACCTCCCGAGATGCTGCGCTCGCCGGACCTCGTCGGGTGAGCGAGTGATGAGGGCGCCCGTCGGCCCCTGGGCGGACGACCCGCTGTGGGCCAGCGTCTACGACTGGTCGGTCGAGCACCCGCGGCTCGGCCGCCTCGGCTGGCGGCTGGTCGTGGGCAGCGACCTGTCGCTGCTGTACGACGCCGTGGCCGAGATCGGCCGGCTGCCTGCGGGCGCGGTAGTGCTCGACGTACCGTGCGGCGGCGGTGTCGCTCTTCGTGGCCTGCGCCCAGGGCAGGGCGTGACCTACCTCGCCGCCGACATCGCGCAGGCGATGCTCGACAAGCACGCTCGCCGCCGCGCGGAGGCGCGGCGTCGCCGACCAGGTGGTGCCGCGGCCTGGCCGACGTCGGCGGCGCTGCCGCTGGACGACGGGTCGGTCGACCTGGTCGTCACCTTCGCCGGGCTGCACTGCTTCCCCGCGCCCCGACCGGCGGTCGCCGAGATGGCGCGGGTGCTGCGCTCCGGTGGCGTCGTGTCGGGCAGCATGATCGCCACCGACACCGGCGCACGTTACGAAGGGGTCCGACGACTCGGCCGGCGGGTCAGCATGCTGGGGGCGATGTGCTCGCGCGCCGAGCTCGTGTCGTGGTTCGCTGAGGAGGGCGTCGTTGACCTGCGGGTCACCACGAGCGGCGCCATCGCCTACTTCCGGGGAGTGAAGACGATGAGCAGGTTCCCGCCCGGCGTCCCGACCGACGTCTGGGAGCCCGTCGGGCGAGCCGGTCGGCACCGGCGTCGTCCTCCCGGGCCGTGGCTACCCGCCGGCCGCGCCCGGGCTGCGCGTACGCCGGGTACGTGCTGCGGGCGGCCGGCTGGCGGGTCCGCGACGTCTGGTGGGACCCGCCCGCCAACGAGTTCGCTGTCGATCGAGGGCGAGGTGGCCTGGGTCGGCGACCAGCTGGCGTCCGCGACCGCGGGTGTCGCCGGCCCGGTGCTCGTGGTCGGCAAGTCGCTCGGCACGTACGGCGCCCGGCTGGCGGCCGAGCGCTCCTACCCGGCGATCTGGCTGACGCCGGTCCTGACCCTGCGGAGGTCGTCGACGCGATCCGCGCCAACCCGGCCCGTCAGCTGCTCGTCGGCGGCACGGCCGACCCGCTGTGGGACGCCGACGTCGCCGCCTCCCTGGCCGCCGACGGGTGCGACGTACTCCAGCTCGACGGCCTCGACCACGGCCTCATCGACCCCGCCGACGCGGTCCGCTCCGCCGAGGCGCTGCTCGAGATCACCCGCGCGATGGTGAGGTTCGTGGCCGGTTGACTGCGCGATCCTCGGCTGACGGGTGCAACGCTCACGCCAAGCGTCGAGATACCCGGCTCGAGCCGGGTGATCCCGCCCGAGGACCGCCTCAGTGCCGGCGCTCGCCCAGCGAGTCGTCGGCGATGTTGGCGAGGTCGGAGCCGTGGCCCTCGGTCTCGGCCCGCTTGAAGGAGGCCCGACTTCCTTCTCGGCCTCGTCGCGGCCGACCCAGTTGGCGCCCTCGACGGACTTGCCGGGCTCGAGCTCCTTGTAGACCTGGAAGAAGTGCTCGATCTCGAGGCGGTCGAACTTCGGCAGGTGGTTGATGTCGCGCAGGTGCTCCAGGCGGGGGTCGGAGACCGGCACGCACAGCACCTTGTCGTCGCCGCCGGCCTCGTCGGTCATCCGGTACATCCCGATCGCCCGGGCCTTGATCAGGCAGCCCGGGAACGTCGGCTCGCCGATCAGCAGCACCAGCGCGTCGAGCGGGTCGCCGTCGAGGCCGAGGGTGTTCTCGATGAAGCCGTAGTCGGCGGGGTACTGCGTCGAGGTGAACAGGGTCCGGTCGAGCCGGATACGGCCGCTCTCGTGGTCGACCTCGTACTTGTTGCGGCTCCCCTTGGGGATCTCCACCAGGACGTCGAACTCCACGGTCCCTCCACGCAACGTTCATCAGCGACCAACGGCGGGTCCGGACGAGGGCCGCCACGTCATCCGGCGCCAGTCTGACGCGCAGCAATGGCGGCACGATGCGTCAGTGCACAGTCCGACGGCGGGCGACCCGCGACTGGGGGCCCGTCGTCCTCGTGCTCGCGTGCTCGCGGGCGGGTTCGCGACCTACCAGTGGGACCTCGGCGAGCGCTGGTTCGGCAGCGGTACGACGCCCCCGCCGCCCGACCCGGACACCGAGCCGGCCGCCGTACCTCCGCCCGAGGGGGTGACCCTCCCGCTGCCCGCGACGCCCGGCGCCCGTGGCGCTCGGAGTCGCCGCGGTCGACGCCGGCCGGATGGCGCCGCGCAAGGTCGCCCGCCTGCTGGGGCCTCTCCTGAACGACCCCGACCTCGGCAAGCACGTCGTCGCCGCGGTCGCCGACCTCTCCTCCGGCGAGGTGCGTCTTCCAGCAGGGCGCAGCGCCCGGCCGGCCTCCACGACCAAGCTGCTCACGGCGGCCGCGGCGCTGGACGTCCTCGGCCCCGACCACCGCTTCACCACGAGCGTGGTCCTCGACGGCCGCGGCCAGCAGCGCCGAGTGGTGCTCGTCGGCGGGGGAGACCCCTACCTGGCCAGCAAGCCGGCGGCGAAGGACGAGCCGGCGTACCCCGAGCGCGCCGACCTGCGCACGCTCGCCCGACAGACCGCCCAGGCGCTGTCGGAGCAGGGACGCACCCGGGTCCGTCTCGCCTACGACGACTCGCTCTTCACCGGACCGGACGTCAGCCCGCACTGGGAGCGCAGCTACGTGACCGACGGCGTCGTCTCCCGGATCCGCGCGCTCTGGGCCGACGAGGGCCGGCCCGCGTCCGGGTTCGGCCGCGTGCCCGACCCCTCGCTGACGGCGGCGACGTACTTCGCCAAGGAGCTCGGCGCGGCCGGCATCCGCGTGGCCGGCCCGCCGGAGCGGCGCCGGGCCCGTGACGGGGCCACGCCGCTGGCGGAGGTCGAGAGCGCGCCCCTCTCGCAGATCGTCGAGCGGATGCTGAACGTCAGCGACAACGAGGCCGCGGAGGTGCTGGCCCACCAGGTCGGGCTGGCGACCGTCGGCGAGGCGTCGTTCGCGGGCGGGGTGCAGGGCGTCCGGCAGGACGATGACCGAGCTGGGCGTGGAGCTCGCGGCTGGCGACCAGTGGTACGACGGCAGCGGGCTGGCCCGCGACAACGTGCTCGCGCCCGCGACGCTGCTCGCCGTGCTGCGGGTCGCGGCCGCCGCCGACCACCCCGAGCTGAGGGCGCTGCTCACCGGGCTGCCGGTCGCCGGCTTCACCGGCTCGCTGGAGTACCGCTTCGCCGACGCCGCCCCTGCCGCACGGGGCCGCGTCCGCGCCAAGACCGGCACCCTGCGCGGCACCAGCAGCCTCGCGGGAGTCGCGACCGACCTCGACGGCACGTCGGTCGCCTTCGTGCTGATGGCCGACCGGGTGCCGCTGCTCAAGACGCTGGCCGCCCGCGACGCGCTCGATGCGGCCGCTGCCGCGATCGGTGGTTGCCGCTGCTCGGTAGGCCCCGGTCGGTAGGTTCGAACCCATGACCGCTGCCGAGATGATCGACTGGGACCTCGCGATCAGCATCGGCTCCCGGCTGGCCGGCTCCGGGCCCGAGGTCAGCCGCGCGGAGGCAGACGCGGTGGTCGCCGAGCTCCGCGACGGCGCGACCCGGTCGACCGGGCTGGTCCGCGACTACACCGGACTGGTCGCCGCGGACCACGAGACCGGCGCCACCGCGCCCCTCCTCGTCGTCGACCGGCCGGGCTGGATCCGCGCCAACGCCGAGAGCTTCGACGTGCTGCTGTCGCCGTTCGTCGACAAGGTCACCGAGAAGAAGGGGCCGCCCGCGGGACTCAGCAAGGCCGTCGGGTCGCGCGTGACCGGCGCCGAGATCGGGGCCGTGCTGGGCTTCCTGGGCGGCAAGGTGCTCGGCCAGTTCGACCCCTTCCACGACCCGGTGGGCCGGCTGCTGCTGGTGGCGCCCAACATCGTCCACGTCGAGCGTGAGATCGAGGCCGACCCCCACGACTTCCGCCTCTGGGTCTGCCTCCACGAGGAGACCCACCGCGTCCAGTTCACCGCGGTCCCGTGGATGCGCGACGCACCTCTCGTCCCAGGTCGAGCGCCTGTCCGAGACCATCGAGCCGACCAAGCTGCTCGACGACGGCCTCAAGCGGCTCTCCGAGGGCGCTCAGGGGCGGTCCATCTGGCGCACGGCAGCGGGGCAGCCTGCTCGAGGTCCTCGGCACGCCCGAGCAGCGCGCGATCATGGACGAGCTGACCGGCGTGATGTCGCTGCTCGAGGGCCACGCCGACGTCGTCATGGACGGCGTCGGGCCCGGACGTGATCCCGTCGGTGAAGGAGATCCGCAAGAAGTTCACCCGGCGCCGCCAGGGCGTCGGCGTCCTCGACAAGCTGCTGCGACGTGCCCTCGGCCTCGACGCCAAGATGGCTCAGTACCGCGACGGCGCGCGCTTCGTCCGCGGCGTCGTCGACAAGGTCGGCATGGCCGACTTCAACGTCGTCTGGCAGGACCCCGCCCACCTGCCCACCAAGGCCGAGATCGCCGATCCCGCCGCCTGGGTGACGCGGGTCCTCTGAGGGCGCCGGTCGTGGGTCCCGACCCCGCCGTCGCGGCCACCCGGGTCGCCGTACGCCGCGCGCTCGCCGCCGGCACGCCAGCCGACCCCGGCTCGGCGCCGGTCCTGGTCGCGTGCTCCGGCGGTGCCGACTCCCTCGCCCTGCTGGCCGCCGCCGTCTTCGAGGCTCGCGACCGGCCCTGGTCGGTCGTCGGCGTCACCGTCGACCACGGCCTGCACGATGCGTCGGCCGAGGTGGCCACCCACGTCATCGGGCAGATGGCCGCGCTCGGCGCCGACGAGACCGCCTCGATCCGGGTCGAGGTCGAGGCCGACGGCCAGGGCCTCGAGGCCGCCGCCCGGCAGGCCCGCTACGCCGTCCTGGAGGAGATCGCCGACCGCTTCGGCTCGCACACGGTGCTGCTCGGCCACACCCTCGACGACCAGGCCGAGACCGTGCTGCTGGGGCTCACCCGCGGCAGCGGTGGCCCGGTCGCTGGCCGGCATGCGCCGCGTCGTTCGGCGTGTTCCGCCGGCCGCTGCTCGACCTCACCCGCGCCCAGACCGAGCGGGCCTGCCGGGCCCAGGACATCGGCTGGTGGACCGACCCGGCCAACGACGACCCGCGGTTCACCCGGTCGCGGGTCCGCCACACCGTGCTGCCGCTGCTCGAGAGCGAGCTCGGGCCGGGCGTCGCCCAGAGCCTGGCCCGCACCGCCGACCTGCTGCGCGCGGACGTCGAGCACCTCGACGACCTCGCCGAGGCGGCGTACGCCGGCCTCTCCGACGCCGCTGCCCGTCGACGGCGCTGCTCGCCCTGGCGCCGGCGGTCCGCACGCGGGTGCTCCGCCTGGCCGCGCTGGCGGCGGGTGCCCGCGACGCCGAGCTGTTCCACGACCACGTACGCGCCCTCGACGCGCTGCTGACCGACTGGCACGGCCAGGGTGCCGTCGACCTGCCGGGCCGTGCGCGGCGTACGTCGCGACGGGACGCTGGTGTTCGAGCGGGGTGAGCCGGTTGCCTGATCGCTCACCGGGTCTCGACGCGCCGGTGGCGTCCTCGCGGGCTCGGACGCCCGGCTTGCTCGACCTGGCTCCTACCTGAGCCGTGCACTCGTTCCTCGTGCACGGCTAGGGTCGCGCACATGGACGCCAGCCACGTCGAGCAGGACCTCGTGAACGTGCTGTTCACCGAGAAGCAGATCCAGGACCGCCTCGGCGAGCTGGCCCGTGAGATCGAGCGTGACTACGACGGCCAGGACCTCCTGATCGTCGGCATCCTGCGCGGCGCGGTGATGGTGATGGCCGATCTGGCCCGCAGCCTCGAGCGGCACGTCGAGATGGACTGGATGGCGATCTCGTCGTACGGCTCGGGCACCAAGTCGAGCGGCGTGGTGCGCATCCTCAAGGACCTCGACACCGACATCACCGGCCGTCACGTGCTGATCGTCGACGAGATCATCGACACCGGCCTGACGCTGAGCTGGCTGACCTCCAACCTGACCTCCCGCGAGCCCGCCAGCGTCGAGATCTGCACCCTCCTGCGCAAGCCCGAGGCCCTCCAGATGCCCGTCGAGGTCAAGTACGTCGGGTGGGACATCCCCAACGAGTTCGTCGTCGGCTACGGCCTCGACTACCGCGAGCGCTACCGCAACCTCCGCGACATCGGCACCCTGGCCCCCCACGTCTACAGCTGACCCGACCGCGAGTCGGCGCCAATCGCCCTTCGCAGTAGCGCCGAGTCGGCGCAAATCGCCCTCGAGAAGTAGGCCGAGTCGGCGCTCGTCGTCCTTGTCCAGGTCGGTGCCTCCCGGACTACCAGCGCCGACTCGACGTACCTTCCGGGGCGATTTGCGCCGACTCGGCGTACCTTCGGGGCGATTGCGCCGACTCGCGGGGCTGAGTGGAGGGGGTCTCCGGTCGCTGGGAACGTTCGGCTCCCGCTCGGACGTTGTGCCTGAGAGAATGGTCTGGCGGGCGACGGCGTGATTGCCGTGGGCCTGTACCGTCGTCCCCTCACACAAGTGCCGCCCCAGGCCGTTCGGAAAGAGTCTCGTGAAGCGTTTGCTCAAGGGTCCCTGGCTGTGGATCGTCGTCGCCGTGGTCGGCGTGCTCATCGCCCTGCAGTACCTCACGCCCAGCGACGGGCACGACGAGATCCAGACGTCCGAGATGGAGCAGTACATCACCTCGGGGCAGGTCAAGGAGATCGCCTTCATCGACGGTGACCAGGTCATCAAGGCGGTCCTCGACCAGGGCGTCGACCGCGAGGGCGGCAACCAGGTCCAGACCCACTACATCCAGGGCCAGCAACAGGGCATCATCGCGAAGGTCGACGCGGCGATCGCCGACGGCACCATCGAGAAGTCCAACTCCGAGAACCCCCAGCCCAGCCTGCTCGGCTCGATCCTGGCGACGCTGCTGCCCTTCGCCCTGATCATCTTCCTGTTCATCTTCTTGATGAACCAGGTCCAGGGCGGCGGCGGCAAGGGCATCATGCAGTTCGCCCGTTCCAAGGCCAAGCTGATCACCAAGGACATGCCGAAGACGACGTTCAGCGACGTCGCCGGCTGCGAGGAGGCCATCGAGGAGCTCGGCGAGATCAAGGAGTTCCTCCAGGAGCCCGCCAAGTTCCAGGCCGTCGGGGCCAAGATCCCCAAGGGCGTGCTGCTCTACGGCCCGCCCGGCACCGGCAAGACGCTGCTCGCCCGGGCGGTCGCCGGCGAGGCCGGCGTGCCGTTCTACTCCATCTCGGGCTCCGACTTCGTCGAGATGTTCGTCGGTGTCGGCGCCTCGCGCGTTCGCGACCTGTTCGAGCAGGCCAAGGAGAACGCCCCCGCCATCGTCTTCATCGACGAGATCGACGCCGTCGGCCGTCACCGCGGCGCCGGCATGGGCGGCGGCCACGACGAGCGCGAGCAGACCCTCAACCAGCTGCTGGTCGAGATGGACGGCTTCGACGTCCGCGGCGGCGTGATCCTCATCGCGGCCACCAACCGGCCCGACGTCCTCGACCCGGCGCTGCTGCGCCCGGGCCGCTTCGACCGCCAGATCGCGGTCGACGCCCCCGACCTCAACGGCCGCAAGCAGATCCTCGAGGTGCACTCGCGCGGCAAGCCGATGTCGCCCGACATCAACCTGCTGTCGGTGGCTCGCCGTACGCCGGGCTTCACCGGCGCCGACCTCGCCAACGTCCTCAACGAGGCCGCCCTGCTCACCGCGCGGGCCAACGAGAAGCTGATCACCAACGTGTCGCTGGACGAGGCGATCGACCGTGTGATCGCCGGCCCGCAACGCCGCACCCGCCTGATGAGCGAGCAGGAGATCCTGATCACCGCCTACCACGAGGGCGGCCACGCGCTGGTGGCCGCGGCCCTGCCCGGCACCGACCCGGTGCACAAGGTGACGATCCTGCCGCGCGGCCGGGCGCTGGGCTACACGATGGTGCTGCCCGACCAGGACAAGTACTCCACCACCCGCTCGGAGATCCTCGACAAGCTCGCCTACATGATGGGCGGCCGCGCGGCCGAGGAGATGGTCTTCCACGACCCGACCACCGGCGCCAGCAACGACATCGAGAAGGCCACCGCCCTGGCCCGCGCCATGGTGACTCAATACGGCATGACCGAGAGGCTCGGCGCCATCCAGCTCGGCAAGGACAACAGCGAGCCGTTCCTGGGTCGCGACATGGGTCACAGCCGCAACTACTCCGAGGACGTCGCCGCGATCGTCGACGACGAGACCAAGAAGCTGCTGGCCACCGCCCACCAGGAGGCCTTCGACATCCTGGTCGAGAACCGCGACGTGCTCGACGCCCTGGTGCTCGCGCTCCTCGACCGCGAGACGCTCGACAAGGAGGAGGTCGCCGAGGTCTTCTTGCCGCTGCGGCGCCGCGGCGAGCGGCCCGCGTGGACCGGCTCGCCCGACCGCGTGCCGTCGACGATCCCGCCGATCGAGATCCCGCAGGAGATCCGCGACCGCGCCAAGATCAACGGCACCAACCAGCAGGATCACGCGGCGCCCGTGCTGACCCCGCCCGGTTCGGGCGGCGACGTGCACGGCGACCCCGGCCTGGTGCCGCCCGGCAACAGCGGGACCGACCTGCCGACATGACGCACGACTGACATGAGCACCCCGGGTGTCGACCGGGTCTCCGCAGCCGACCGCCCGCCCGCGGACGTCCCGGACTTCGACCACGCCCGGGCCGAGGCCGCCGTCCGCGAGCTGCTGATCGCCATCGGCGAGGACCCCGAGCGGGAGGGCCTCCACGAGACGCCGGCGCGCGTGGCCCGCGCGTACGCCGAGCTGACGGCCGGGCTGCGGATGTCGCCGGAGGACGTGCTCACCACGACGTTCGACATCGGCCACGACGAGATGATTCTGGTCCGCGACATCGAGCTGTGGTCGATGTGCGAGCACCACCTGGTGCCGTTCACCGGGGTGGCCCACGTCGGCTACATCCCGTCCGAGAGCGGCAAGATCACCGGTCTGTCCAAGCTCGCCCGCCTGGTCGACGTCTACGCCAAGCGGCCGCAGGTCCAGGAGCGGCTGACCACGCAGGTCGCCGACGCGCTTGATGCGGATCCTCGAGGCGCGCGGCGTGATCGTGGTGATCGAGGCCGAGCACCTGTGCATGACCATGCGCGGCGTCCGCAAGGCCGGAGCCCGCACGATCACGTCCGCGGTGCGCGGCCAGATGCACAACGCCGCCACCAGGTCCGAGGCGATGGCGCTCATCAGCGGCGGACGCAGCGGCCGCTGATGCTCCCGTCTGGCATCGCTGACGGGGCTCACCAGGACCGACCGCCCGGTGCTGATGGGCGTGGTCAACGTGACGCCCGACTCCTTCTCCGACGGCGGACGCTGGGCCACCCCCGACGCCGCGATCGCGCACGGCCGGACGCTCCTGGTGGCGGGCGCCGACATCCTCGACGTGGGCGGCGAGTCGACCCGGCCCGGCGCCACGCGCCCCCTGGTCGAGGACGAGCTGGCCCGGGTCGT
This sequence comes from uncultured Actinomycetota bacterium, assembly GCA_963758885.1. Lineage (GTDB taxonomy): Bacteria > Actinomycetota > Actinomycetes > Propionibacteriales > Nocardioidaceae > Nocardioides. Next base: position 208,668 of record CAVWXS010000026.1, on the reverse strand, counting down.
CCCGGTGATCACGGCCCTGGCGGCCGACGGCGCCGTCGTCTCGGTCGACACGATGCGCAGCGAGGTCGCGCTCGCCGCCCTCGAAGCCGGGCGCGCGCATCGTGAACGACGTCTCCGGCGGGCTGGCCGACCCGCGGATGCTGTCCACGGTGGCCGCGGCCGGGGCGGCGTACGTCGCGATGCACTGGCGCGCCCACAGCGACACCATGCAGCAGCATGCGTCGTACGACGGCCCCGGCGGCGTCGTGGCCGCCGTCCGCGACGAGCTGGCCGAGCGCGTGGAGGCGATGCTGGCCGCGGGCATCGAGCGCGACCGGATCGTGCTCGACCCCGGGATCGGCTTCGCCAAGACCGCCGAGCACAACTGGACCCTGCTGCGCGGGCTCGGCCCGATCGCCGATCTGGGCTTCCCGGTGCTGGTGGGCGCCTCGCGCAAGGCGTTCCTGGGCAGCCTGCTGGCCGGGCCCGACGGGGTGGCCCGCGGGGTCGAGGACCGCGAGCACGCCAGCTCGGCGCTGCACGTCCTGCTCGCCCAGGCGGGGGTCTGGGGCCTGCGCACCCACGACGTGCGCGCCGCCCACGACGCCCTGCGGGCCCTCGCCCGCTGGAACCGGACCCCTACGACCACGGAGACGCCGCGATGACCGACGAGCTCAGCGTCACCGGCATCGAGTGCTGGGGCTACCACGGGGTCTTCGAGCACGAGAAGCGTGAGGGGCAGACCTTCGTGGTGGATCTCACGCTGGGCCTCGACACCGCCCCTGCGGCCGCCAGCGACGACTTGCGCGACACGGTCGACTACGGGAGTCTCGTGGCCGCGGTGAAACAGGCCGTGGAGGCCGACCCGGTCGACCTCATCGAGACCCTGGCCCAGCGGCTCGCGGACGTCTGCCTCAGGGATGGTCGTGTTGAATGGGCCAGGATCACGGTGCACAAGCCGGATGCCCCCATCGACGCGACGTTCGGCAGACGTCACGCTGACGGTCACCCGCTACCGCCCGAGCTCATGACAAAGCCCCCCGAAGGTGAGGCCCCCACATGACTGAGACCCCCAACCCGCACATCATCGACTCGGACACGCTGACGGGCGAGATGCGCCCCATCCGGCGGGCGGTGCTGTCCCTGGGGTCCAACCTCGGCGAGCGGCTGACCAGCCTCCAGGGCGCCGTCCACGCCCTCGCCGACACCCCCGACGTCTGGGTCACCAACGTCTCGCCGGTCTACGAGACCGAGCCCGTCGACTGCCCGCCCGGCTCCGAGGACTTCCTCAACGCCGTCGTGCTCATCGACACCACCCTGGCCGCGAGCCGGTTGCTCGACCGCGCCCACGCGATCGAGGACGCCTTCGGCCGCGAGCGCGGCGACGGCATCGAGGTCAACGCGCCGCGGACCCTCGACGTCGACGTCATCGTGGTCGGCGACCGTAGGGCCGACGACGACAGCCTGCGGCTGCCGCACCCGCGCGCCCACGAGCGCGCGTTCGTGCTCCAGCCCTGGTTCGACGTCGAGCCCGACGCCGTGCTGCCCGACCACGGCCCGATCGTCGACCTGCTCGAGCACGCCGACCGCAGCGGCCTGAAGCTGCGCGAGGACGCCACCCTGCAGGTCCAGTGAGCCCAGCACCCTCCGCGTCACGGGGATGATCGACCCGCCACCCGAGGAAGAGCCTGACGACCCGCGCGACCCTCAGCGGCGGGACGGCTCCAGCCGACCTCGCCCAGGGTGCTGACCGTCTGGTTCCTGGTGGGGCTGGTCGGCGGCTGGCTGTTCCACGCCTACGCCGACCGGCAGATGACCGCCGCACCCGTGGTGACCTGGGGCCAGCCGCTCGCGCTCTTCCTGGTCGCCGCGATCCTCGCCGCCACCGCGCGGGCCACCTGGCGGATCATGCGGGACCGCCCCCGGTCGCTGGCTCCGCACCAGGCCGTCAACCGGCTGGTGCTGGCGCGGGCCTGCGCCTACGTCGGTGTCCTGGTCGCCGGCGCGTACCTCGGATACGCGCTGAGCTGGGTCGGGGTCCCGGCCGAGCTGGCCGAGCAGCGCGCCGTACGCTCGCTCATCGCGGGTCTCGGCGGCGCCAGCGTGGTCGTCACGGCGCTCCTGCTGGAGCGAGCGTGTCGCGTCAGGAAAGGCGAGGACGACGCCTAGCCTGGCCCCATGTCTTCCCCCAAGGCTCGTCGTCGGCAGCGCAGTACCCGCATCACCGTCGCTGTCGCCCTTGTCATCATCGCGGCGGCCGCCGTTCTCGGCGCCGTCCTGGCTGGTTCGTGGGGTCTCCTCGCGGCCACCGCAATCCTCGGCGTCGCGCTCGGCGCGCTCGCCGTCCGGATCACCCACTCCGAGCTGATGCAGACCCGTCGCGACGCCAACCGCGACCGGGCCGAGCAGGCTCAGGCCTTCCGCGACCTCACCGCCGAACGTGCCGACGAGCACGCGGAGTTCGTCGCCGGCATGGAGCAGCAGATGACCGCACACCAGACCACCATCGAAGAGCTCGAGGTCGCCCTGACCTCAGCACAGCGCCGGGCCGCCGAGACGAGCCGCAAGCTCAACGCGGAGGCCAAGCGCGCCGACCTGGCCGAGGCCGAGGGCGAGTCGCTGGCTCGCCGGCTCGACGACGCCGAGACCCGTGCCGCCGAGGCGATCCTGCGGGTCGCCGAGCTCGAGGCCGAGCTCGACGTCGCCAAGGCCGAGCTGGACGCCGTCCGGGTCGAGCTCGCCGCCTGGGAGGCTTCGCCGATCGTGCAAGCACGCCGTGACTGCCACGCTGGTTGAGGAGGTCGCGCCAGTCGACCGTCGCGAGACCGGGCGACCTGACCGCTGACCCGGCACCGGGTCTCGTGACAGGCGCTGCGCGCCTTCCTCGACCAGCGGCGTCGCTACTTCAAGGAGGCCCGCAGCTGCTGGTGGATGCCGGCGGGGGTGAGGACGCCGAGGAACTGGGCGCCGTCCTTGACGCCGACGATCGCCTTGTCGTCGCGGAGCATCGCGGCCAGGGCCTCCTCGAGGGTGGCGTCGACGTCGATGGCGCTGCCGAGGTCGCCGGTGGTGACGCCCTCGCAGCGGCTCGAGGTGGTCGCGGTCGATGGGGGTGACGGTGAGCCGGCGCAGGCCGCGGGTGGCGCCGACGAAGTCCTCGACGAACTCGTCGGCGGGGTGGGCGAGCAGCTTGGCGGGGGTGCCGAACTGCGCCAGCCGCCCGCCGGTCGCGAAGATGGCCACCCGGTCGCCCATCTTGACCGCTTCGTCGATGTCGTGGGTGACGAGCACGACGGTCTTGCCGAGGTCGCGCTGGAGCCGCAGGAACTCCTCCTGGAGCCGGATGCGGACCACCGGGTCGACGGCGCCGAACGGCTCGTCCATCAGCAGCACCGGCGGGTCGGCGGCGAGCGCCCTGGCCACGCCGACGCGCTGGCGCTGGCCGCCGGAGAGCTGGTGGGGATAGCGGTCGCCGTAGGTCGCGGGGTCGAGGCCGACGAGATCCATCAGCTCGCGGGCGCGCTCCTTGGCGGTCGCGGTGGACTCGCCGTAGAGCAGCGGCACCGTCATCACGTTGCGCAGGATCTTCTGGTGGGGGAACAGCCCGATCTGCTGGATGACGTAGCCGATGCCCCTGCGCAGCTTGACCGCGTCGACGGTGGTGACGTCCTGGCCGTCGATGAAGATGCGACCCGTCGTCGGCTCGATGAGCCGGTTGATCATCTTCAGCGTCGTGGACTTGCCGCAACCCGACGGCCCCACCAGCACCACGAGCTCGCCGCGGGCGACCTCGAGGTCGAGCTCGTGGACGGCGACGGTGCCGTCGTCGTAGGTCTTGCCGACGCCGGACAGTCGGATCATCGACTCGTCCGGCGCCGGCGCGGCCTCTCGTGCACTGGCCTCAGCCATCGTCGTCGCCCTCACCGTCGCCTAGATCAGGCCCTTGTCCTCGAGGAACTCCTGGGCGACGTCCTCGGCCTTCTGGCGCTCGAGGTCGACCTTGAGGTTCATGCTCGCGAGGTCCTCGGTGGTGAGCGCCGCGGACAGCTCGTTGAAGACGTCCTCGAGGTCGGGGTTGTCGGCGAGGAAGTCGGCGTTGACGGCGGGCGTGAGGTTCTGGGCCGGCTGGATGCCCTTGTCGTCCTCGAGCAGCACCAGGCCGAGGTCGGCGAGGCTGCCGTCGGTCGTGCCGGTCTCGCCGAGGTCGACCTCACCGTTCTTGACCGCGTCCTTCACCTGGACGCTGCCGAAGTCGAGCGGCACGATCTCGCTGATCTTGAACCCGTAGACCTCGGTGAGCCCGCCCTCGCAGTCGGCGCGGCCCTCGCAGTCCGGCGGGGCGCCGAGCTTGATCGGCTTGCCCAGGGCGGCCAGGTCGGACAAGCGTCGCGAGGTCGTTGGCGTCGGCGGACTCCTGCGACACGAAGAAGGCGTTCTGGTCGGTGGCCTCCGACGGCGGCAGGATCGCGATGCCCTGCTCCTCGGCGAGCGGCTCGAGCGCGGCCAGCGTCTCGTCGGCGTCGTTGCTCGAGACGAGCGGGGCGTCGGGACCGTTCTTCTCGGTGTTGAGGTAGTCGGTGATGCCCGCGAGGTAGTCGGGCACGATGTCGACGTTGCCGTTGCTGAGCTCGGGCAGGTAGACGTCGCGGGTCGTCACCAGCTTGGTCTCGACGGTGTAGCCCTCGTTCTCGAGGACCAGCTGGTAGATGGCCGCCATCACCGCGCTCTCGGTGAAGTCCTGCCCGCCGACGACCACGTTGCCCTTGTCGGCGCTGCCCGCGTCGTCGTTGTCGGTGCCGGAGTCCTCCAGGGAGTCGCCGCCGCAGGCGGCGGTCGCCAGGAGGAGCGCTGCTGCTGTCGTGAGCCCGAGTGCGCGAGAGATGCGCCCAGAAATGTGCATGGTGGTGCACCACCTTCTGTGTCCCGCGGAGACTGCCCCGCGCGTGTCCGATGGGCACCCGCTTGGCACCCGCCTCAGAACACTAGCCCGCACCTCCGACAGTGGCACCGGGCGGGCAGTGACGAGATGGTTACGAAACCGGCTCAGACGACCGCGTCGGGTAACGGATCGCGCCGCCCCGCCTGCTGGGCGTTGTGGCGCTGGGCCTGGCGGCCGGCCCGGCGCATGGGGTCGGCGTACCTCTCGACGAGCACGGCGACGCCTTCGAGCACGAGCGCGCCCAGCGCGACCAGCAGGGCGCCGGCCACGACCTCGTCGGTGCGGTGGTTGGCGAACCCGCGGGTGATGATCCGCCCCAGCCCGGGCCCGGCCACCAGGGCCGCGATGGTCGCCGTCGCCCAGACCTGCACGAGCGCCAGGCGTACGCCGGTCATGATCACCGGCATCGCGAGCGGGAGCTCGACCGACGAGAACACCTTGCCCTCGCCCATGCCCATCCCGCGCGAGGCCTCGACGATGTCGCGGTCGACCTCCGTGATCCCGACGTAGGCGTTGGTGATCAACGGTGGGAGCGCGAACAGCACCAGCGAGATCAGCGTGGCCAGTCCGGCGCGGCCGTAGGGACCGAACTCGGCGGTGCCGATCGGGCCCAGCGAGAGCACCAGCAGCACGGCGAAGACCGGGACCGCGCGCCCGACGTTGGAGACGTTGACCGCCAGGAAGCCGCCGCGGCTGCGATGTCCGGCCCACAGCGCGAGGGGAAGGCCGATCGCCGTCGCCACGAACAGCGACGTGAAGGTCAGCAGGAACTGCTGGACCGCGAAGGTGCTGATGCCGGTCGGGCCGGACCAGTTGTCGCCGTCGGTGAGGTAGGCGAAGACGTCAGCGAGCATGGCGGGTCCAGGGGGTCATCAGGCGCTGCGCACCCACGAGGAGTACGTCGAGCACGACGGCGAGCAGGACGCACAGGAGGCTCGCGGCGAAGATCTGGGCCTTGAACTGGTTGCCCACGGCGCGCAGCAGGAGGTTGCCGAGGCCGCCGTAGGACACGATCGAGCCGATGGTGGCCAGCGCCACCGTCGAGACGGTCGCGACGCGCAGGCCGGCCATGATCACCGGCAGCGCGAGGGGGAGCTCGACCCGGGTGAGCAGCCGCATGTTGGAGTAGCCGACCCCGCGCGCCGACTCCACCACCTCCTCGGGGACCCCCCGCAGCCCGGCCAGCACGTTGCGCACCAAGATCGTCAGCGAGTAGAGCGCGAGGCCGATGATCACGGTGGTCGGCGAGAGCCCGGTGAACGGCAGCAGCAGCGAGAACAGCGCCAGCGACGGGATCGTGTAGAGGATCGTGGTGCCGCCGATGACCAGCGACTCGATCGTGGAGCTGCGGCGGGCGAGCAGCGCGAGCGGGACCGCGAGCACCAGCCCCGCCAGGACCGACACCACCGTGAGCCACAGGTGCTCCACGGTGGCTTCGGTGAGCTCGGGCCGGTAGTCCGACCAGTACTGCCCGCAGATCCACGAGTTGTCGACGTAGCACTGGGCTACGCCGTCGGCCGAGACCATCACCCGGGAGACGCTAGCCCACGTGCATCGGTGGTTGAGGTGGAGGAGCGCCAGCGACGAGTCTCGAAACCACCGGAGGTCGATCGGAGGTTTCGAGGCTCGGCCGTGACACGGCCTCGCACCTCAACCACCGGAGATGACCGTCAGCGCTCGTGGTCGCGGAGCGCCAGGGCGGCGGGGTCGACGTCGGACACGTCCAGCACGTCGGGTGGGACGACCAGGTGGTCGCCGTCCGCGGCGCCGGTCCGTCGAGGGTCAGGAACCACCGCACGACCGACTCGGCATCGGCGCGGCGGTCCTGCTCGACCAGCCAGCCGACGAGCCGGTGCACGGGCGGCAGCCCGCTGTGCACCAGCGACCGCTCGCCCCACAGGTCGCGGATCCCGTCGACCAGCAGCCGCCACCACTCGTCGGACGCGTCGGGGATCTCGACGAAGTAGCGGTGCAGGTCGCCGGCCAGCACGCGGTCGACGAAGTACGCCGACGTGCCCGGGTCGTCGTACTCCTGCACGGCGTCGAGGGCCATCCGCTTGGTCCGCCAGCGGTCGCGTCAGGTCGGTCGACCGACGCGCGCTGCTGGGTGATCGAGATGCCGTCCTGCCGGATCCGCCAGTGGTAGACGACGTCGGGCACGACGTCGAAGGTGCCAGCGAGGTAGGCGCGGGTGGTCGTCGGCTGGTCCTCGTACCTGACGCCCTCGGGCCACTCCAGCCCCTGCTCGCGCCAGAACGACGTGCGGAACAGCTTGTTCCACGCGAACACGTCGCCCAGGATCTCGGGGTGCTCGCGGGCGGTGATGCCCGTACGCCGCTGGTGCAGGCGGCGCATCCACGGCGGCTCGTGCAGGCCGTCGGCCTCCCAGCGGACGATCGAGCCGGTGACGAAGTCGGAGCCCGAGTCGGCCAACGTGCCCGCCAGCGTCGCGAGCGCGCCCGGCGGCAGCACGTCGTCGGAGTCGAGGAAGGCCAGGTAGTCACCGGTCGACCCGCTCGGTGCCGACGTTGCGGGCCGAGCCCAGGCCGCCGTTGGGACGTGCAGCACCGTCACGCGGTCGTCGCGGGCGGCGTACCCGTCCGCGATCTCCCCGGACCCGTCCGGCGAGCCGTCGTCGACGACGACGACCTGGAGGTCGACGCCGTCCTGGCCGAGCAGGCTGTCGAGGGACTCCGGGAGCCAGCGCTCGACGTCGTAGACCGGGACCACGACCGAGACTCGCGGCAGCGCGTCGCGGTCGTCGCAGGGCCAGCCTCACGAAGCGAGGCTATCGACAGGCAGCCGATAGGCTTCCCTGCCGTGAGCAGCCCCACCACTGACACCCGAGGCGGTAGCGCGCCGGGGGACCTCGAACCCGAGGACTACCCGCGCAAGGTGCTCTTCGTGGCCGGCGCCGGACGCAGCGGCACCAGCACGCTGTCGGGCCTGATGCAGCTGATGGGCCTGCACGTGCCGCAGCCCGAGGTGGTGCCCGACGAGTCCAACCCCAAGGGGTTCGGCGAGCCGGCCTGGGTGGTCGAGCACCATGACCGGTTGCTCAAGGAAGCCGGCGTCCAGGTCAGCGACGCGCGCCCCGATGCGTGGTTCGAGACGGGTCGCGTCTCCACCCGCGAGCCGGAGCGGATCCGCACCGCCGAGTGGCTCGAGGGCCACTTCGCCGAGGACAACGAGCTCGTCGTCAAGGACCCGCGCCTGAGCTGGTTCATCGGCCTGTGGCGGGTGGCGGCGATCCGCGACGGCGCCGTCCCGGTGTTCGCGACGATGCTGCGGCCGCCGTCCGAGGTGGTCGGCAGCAAGCAGAAGTACTACGCGAACCGCCTCGGCTCGGCGCACCTCGCGGCCAGCTGGCTCAACATGCTGCTGCACACCGAGCGCGCCACCCGCGAGTCGGTGGCCGACGGCGGCCGCGTGTTCGTCCGCTACGGCGACCTGCTCGACGACTGGGTCAAGGTCGTGATGCAGCTCGGCGAGCAGCTCGAGCTCCAGAACGTGCTGCACGCCAAGAGCGAGCAGATCCGCGACGGCCACCGGTTCGTCGACCCCGGCCTGCGCCGCGTCACCCAGAGCCTGGCCGACCTCCAGCTGCCGCCCAAGCTGCACGACCTCACCGGGCAGACCTGGACGAGCTCAACAAGCTCGCCGAGCCGGGCGGTGACACCACCGAGGCGCACACCACCCTCGACCAGCTGCGCGAGGCGTACGTCGACCTGTACGCCGAGGCCGAGGCCATCTCCCGCTCCTCGGCCGTCGCCGCCGAGCAGCGGCGTGAAGCGGGAGCTCAAGGGCCGCGGCCGCCGGCCCGGCGCCCGCGGCCGAGGAGCCTCGCGACCTCGCCGACAAGATCCCGCACGGCCTCCGCGCGGCCATCCCGCCCGGCGTACGCCGTGGCCTGCGCAAGGCGCTGGGGCGCGAGAGATGACCGTCCCCGCCACGGGCGCCGGACTGCAGAACCTCGAGGGACACACCGACTACGACATCGTCTGGCCGTGGACGCAGCCCCGGCGGGCTTCAGGCCCGGCACCACCGCGGTGCTGCGAGTGAAGAACGAGGCGCCGTCGCTGCCGTGGGTGCTGCCGCCGCTCCTGCGCGCGTGCGACGAGGTGCTGCTCGTCGACAACGGCTCCACCGACGGCACGCCCGAGGTGGCGGCCGAGACCGTCGCCCGCTCGGGGCACGCCCACAAGTTCCGCCAGACGTCGTACCCGTTCGACGTCGCCCGCGCCGGCGCCGAGCACCTCGCCCAGCACGAGCTGTCGGTGCACTCGCTCGCGTACTTCTACAACTGGTGCTTCGCCCAGGTCTCGACCCGCTACTCCTACAAGTGGGACGGCGACATGGTGCTGACCACCGAGGGCGAGGTCTCGCTCGCCGACTTCGGCTGGCAGGTCGGCGACGTCGCCTCGATCCTGCGGGTGCCGCGCCACGGCCTGTACCTCGCCGACGACCGCCACGGCTACCTCGACCTGGGCCTGCGCAACGCCGAGGAGTGGGGCTTCCCGATCGGCCCGGACTTCGTGTTCACCAAGGCCTTCGAGTGGGAGATCCGTACGACGCCCGTCGGCGTCCGCTCGATCGGCCTGCCGCACGGGCTGTGCGTGGAGCTGAAGTACCTCGACGGCGACGAGTTCGCCCACTGGACCGACCCGGAGTCGTTCGCGACGTCGTACCGCAACAAGCGCAAGCGCCGCGAGTGGGAGGTCTTCAACGCCCTCAAGGAGGGAGTGGTCCCCGACGGCGTGCACGACATCGTCGCGCCGGAAGGTACGCACATCGTCGACTTCGTGACCAAGGAGTGGCTCCCCCGCGCCCCCCGCCCGCTTGCCGTCGGTTGAGCTCCTCTCGGTGGTCGAGGTGCGAGGCCGTCACGGCCGAGCCTCGAAACCGACCTCGTCCGCCGGGTGGTTTCGAGGCTCGTCGCTAGCGCTCCTCGCACCTCAACCATCGATCGGCAAGGTGGCCTACGTCACTCTTCGTTCGGGTAGGCGGGCGGAAGAGCGCCCCGTAACCTCGGGTTGACCACCAAGAGCAATCGTCTGGTACCTGACCGGCCTCACCCGAGGCGGGCGGCGGGACTGAAACGAGAGGTTCGAGGAAACATGACGCAACCACTTCGCGTGGGTGTGATCGGCGCCGGCCGCGTTGGCGCCGTCCTGGCCGCCGGCCTTCGCGCCGCGGGCCACGAGATCGTCTCCGTCGCCGGCGAGTCCGACGCCTCCCGCCGCCGCGCCGGGGCCCTGCTGCCCGGCGTACCGATCCTCAAGCCGACCGCCGTCGCGCGCTCGTGCGACGTGCTGCTGCTGACGGTCCCCGACGACATGCTCGACAACGTCGCGACCATGCTCAGCGCCGCCGGAGCCATCCGGAAGGGCCAGGTCGTCGTGCACACCAGCGGCCGCCACGGCCTCGCGGTGCTCACCCCGGCCATCGCCGTGGGCGCGCGCGCCATCGCCATGCACCCGGCGATGACGTTCACCGGCACCGACGTCGACCTGCCCCGCCTGCGCGGCTGTGTCTACGGCGTCACGACCGGCCCGGCGGAGCGCGAGCTCGCCGAGCGGCTGGTCGCCGACCTCGGCGGGCTGCCGATGTTCGTCCCCGAGGACAAGCGCACGCTCTACCACGCGGGTCTGGCCCACGGCGCCAACCACCTCGTCACCCTGGTCACGCAAGCCATGGAGCTGCTCGGCGCCGCCGGCGCCGAGGACCCGGCCGCCACCCTGCGCCCGCTGCTCAACGCCGCCCTCGACAACGCGCTGGCCCACGGCGACGCGGCCCTGACCGGCCCGATCGTCCGCGGCGACGTCGGCACCATCCGCGGCCACCTCGCCGAGATCGCCGCGACCGCGCCGCACACGCTGCCGTCGTACGTCGCCATGGCGCGCGCCACGCTCGACCGCGTGGTGACCGACGGCCGGGTGCTGCCGATCCGCGCGAACCGGATCCGTCAGGTGCTCGACGACGCGTTGGCGCAGTCCTCGGCCCAGTCCTCGGCCCAGTCCTCGGCCCAGTCACTGAACACGCTCGACGCTCCGGCCTCCCCGCGCGAACACATCTGAGGCCCAGGGCCTGTCTGATGGTTGCATGGCCTGCTGCGCGTCGCCCGGCACGCACGTTGGCTGCGTTGTCGTCGACTCGACGTGCTGACGCACGCCTTCGCTCCTCCGCCTTGCCACCGCACGCCCCGGACGACGCTCGCGACGGCCGACAACCATCAGACAGGCCCTAGCCATGTCCCCGGTGCTCGCGAGCACCCGCCAGGAGCTGGCTGCCCTGCTCGCCCCTCGCCGCGCCCGCGGCGAGCGTGTCGGCCTCGTCTGCACGATGGGCGCGATGCACGAGGGCCACGCCAGCCTGATGCGCCGTACTCGCGCCGAGATCGGCCCCGACGCGCCCCTGGTGGTGTCGTTGTTCGTGAACCCGCTGCAGTTCGGGCCGGGTGAGGACCTCGACCGTTACCCGCGAACCTTCGACGAGGACCTCGCACTGTGCGACGCCGAGGGGGTCGACGTCCTCTTCGCGCCGTCGGTCGACGAGGTCTACCCGGGCGGCACGCCGCTGGTCACCGTCGATCCCGGCCCGCTGGCCACGATCCTCGAGGGGGCGTCCCGCCCCGGTCACTTCGCCGGGGTGCTCACGGTCGTCGCCAAGCTGTTCGGGCTGGTACGGCCCGACGTGACGGTCTTCGGCGAGAAGGACTACCAGCAGCTGGCGCTGGTACGTCGGATGAGCGACGACCTCTGCCTGGGGGTGGAGGTGATCGGTGGCGAGACGGTCCGCGAGCCCGACGGCCTGGCGCTGTCCAGCCGCAACCGCTACCTCGACCCCGAGCAGCGGCGTACGGCGACGGCGCTGAGCCGCTCGCTGCGCGCGGCCCAAGCCGCCGCGGGCGAGGGTCCTGCGGAGGCAGAGGCAGCCGCGCGCGCCGAGCTGCGTCGCGCGCCTGGCGTCGACCTCGACTACTTCGTGATCACCGACCCGGCCCTCGGCGAGCTGCCCGCCGACCCGCCCGGCCGGCACCCAGGCCCGGGCGATCATCGCGGCCAAGGTCGGCACCACCCGCCTGATCGACAACGTCCCCCTTCGTCCTCGGCGCCCCGGAACTGCACGGGACTACCCCACCGTGAAGCCAACGTGTCGGCCCACCACTAGCCTCACGACCATGCTTCCCGGCCGACTGCTGGCCCCCGAACCGGGCTGGACGACCACCTGTGACGTCGTGGTGGTCGGCTCCGGCATCGCCGGGCTCACCGCGGCGCTACGCCTCAAGGACAAGGTCGGCCGCGTCCTCGTGGTCACCAAGGACGTCCTGAACGCCGGGTCGACGCAGTGGGCCCAAGGCGGAATCGCCGCGGCCCTCGGCCCCGGCGACACCCCCGAGCAGCACGAGCGCGACACGTTGGTGGCGGGCGCGGGGGCCTGCGACGCGGAAGCCGTGCACATCCTGGTCACCGACGGCCCGGCAGCGGTGCGCGAGCTGATCGGCCTCGGCACCAACTTCGACCACGACTCCGCCGGCGACCTCAGCCTGACCCGCGAAGGCGGCCACCACCGTGACCGCATCGCCCACGCCGGTGGTGATGCCACCGGCGCCGAGATCCAGCGCGCTCTCAACGCAGCCGTCCAGGCGGCACCCGAGATCGAGGTCGTCGAGCACGCCCTGGCCGTCGACCTGCTGCTCACCGACGACGGGGCGGTCGCCGGCCTCACCCTCCACGTGATGGGCGAGGGGCAGATCGACGGCGTCGGGGCCGTCCACTGCCGCGCGGTGGTGCTCGCCAGCGGCGGCCTGGGGCAGGTCTTCTCGCAGACGACCAACCCCGCGGTCGCGACCGGCGACGGTACGGCGATCGCGCTGCGGGCCGGTGCCACGGTCCGCGACCTGGAGTTCGTGCAGTTCCACCCGACCGTCATGTACCTCGGCCCCGACTCCCGCGGCCAGCAGCCGCTGATCTCCGAGGCGGTCCGCGGCGAAGGGGCGTTCCTCGTCGACTTCGAGGGCCACCGGTTCATGCAGGGCGTCCACGAGCTGGCCGACCTCGCGCCGCGCGACGTCGTCGCCAAGGCCATCACCCGCCGCATGCACGAGACCGGCCGCCCGCACATGTGGCTCGACGCAACCCACTGGCACCGCGGCGGAGCTCGGTGATCGAGCAGCGAGCGAAGCGAGCGTGTCGAGATTCTGGGAGCGCAGGTTCCCCACCATCCTGGCCACCTGCCGCTTCCACGGCGTCGACCCGGTGACCGAGCTGATCCCCGTCGCCCCCGCCTGCCACTACGCCTCGGGCGGTGTCGCCACCGACCTCTGGGGCCGCACCTCGGTGCCCGGCCTCTACGCCACCGGCGAGGTGGCGTGCTCGGGCGTGCACGGCGCCAACCGGCTCGCCTCCAACTCCCTGCTCGAGGGTCTGGTCTTCTCGCGGCGGATCTCCGACGTGCTGCCAGGCGAGCTGCGACAGCTCACGCAGCCCGCCACCGACCGTCGTACGCCGGGTCTGGTCACCGGCGACCTGCGCGACGCCCTCGAGGAGCTGATGACCGACCGGGTCGGCGTGCTGCGGTCGGCCGACGGCCTTGCCGACGCGATCGACCGCCTCGCCGCGATGGGCGAGCAGGCGACCGAGCACGTCGACCAGCCTTCGTGGGAGCTCACCAACCTGCTGACGCTCAGCACCGCCATGTGCCGGGCCGCGGCCCTGCGCGAGGAGACGCGGGGCTCGCACTGGCGCGACGACTTCCCCGAGCGCGACGACGACCGGTTCGCCGGTCACTTCGACGCCCGCATGGTCGACGGCGTGATCGACGTCGAGTTCTCGCCGGCACCGCAGACCGACCCGTCGACGGTGGTCGCCCGGTGACCCCGTTCGACGAGCTTCCCGCAGCTCTCGTCGACGAGATCGCCGACGCGGGCCTCGACCCGCTCGACGTCTACGCCCACGTGGTCGCCGCGCTCGCCGAGGACCTCCCCGGCGGCGTCGACGTCACCAGCGAGGCGACCATCCCCGCCGAGTGCTCGCGCCGTGGCCGACTTCGGCGCGCGCGACGCCGGAGTCGTCGCGGGTCTCAACGTGGCCGCGATGGTGCTCCACACCGTGGTCGGAGACGACCTCGACCGTCGAGCACCGCGCTCGACGAGGGGAGCAGGGTGACGCGCGGGCGACGTGGTGATGCGGGTCGCGGGCCCCACCCGCGGGCTGCTCACCGCCGAGCGCACCGCCCTCAACCTCGCCTGCCACCTCTCCGGCGTCGCCACGGCCACCGCTCGCTGGGTCGACGCGCTCGAGGGCACCCGCGCCCGGGTGCTGGACACCCGCAAGACCCTGCCGGGCCTGCGTGCCTTGCAGAAGTACGCCGTCCGGTGCGGCGGGGGCGTCAACCACCGGTTCTCGCTGGGCGACATGGCGATGGTCAAGGACAACCACGTGATCGCCGCGGGCGGCGTGGTGCCGGCCTACGCCGCCGTCCGGGCGGCCCATCCCGACCTCCCGGTCGAGGTCGAGGTCACCGATCTCGACCAGCTCGCGCGCCCTGCTCGACGTCGGCTGCGACCGCATCCTGCTCGACAACATGGACTCGCCGACCATGGCCGAGGCGGTCCGGCTCACCGGCGGCCGCGCGAGCCTGGAGGCGTCGGGAGGCCTGACCCTGGAGCGGGCCCGGGAGGTGGCCGAGACCGGGGTCGACTTCATCTCCGTCGGGGCCCTGACCCACTCGGTGGTCGTCTTCGACATCGGGATGGACCTCGAGGACCGGTGACCCTTCTCGCGGCCGACATCGGCAACAGCCACACGGTGCTGGGGCTGATCGCCGACGGGCAGGTCAGCCACGACTGGCGGGTGGCCACCGCCGCCCACCGCACGGCGGACGAGTGGGCCGTGCTGATCCGCGGCCTGCTCGGCGAGTGGATCGACGACGTCGACGGCATCTCCGTCTGCGCGACGGTGCCGGCAGTGCTGCAGGAGTGGCGCCTGATGCTGGCGACCCACTTCGCCGACCTGCCGCAGCGTCGTGGTCGAGCCGGGTGTGCGCACCGGCATCCCCGTGCTCACCGACAACCCGCGCGAGGTCGGCACCGACCGCATCATCAACGCCCTGGCCGCCGCCACCGAGTACGGCGGCCCGGCGATCGTCGTCGACTTCGGCGGCACCGCGACCACCTTCGACGTGGTCAGCCGCAAAGGCGAGTACGTCGGCGGCGCCATCGCTCCCGGGATCGAGATATCGCTCGATGCTCTCGCCCGTCGCGGTGCCCAGCTGCGGATGGTGGAAATGGCTCGCCCTCGCTCGGTGATCGCCAAGAACACCGTGGAGGCGCTGCAGTCGGGCATGGTTTTCGGGGTGGCCAGCCAGGTCGAGGGAATAGTGGCGCGGATGATCGCCGAAATGGCTGAGGATCCCCGGATGTGCACGTGGTCGCCACGGGCTATCTGGCGTCCCTGGTGGTCGACGAGTGCCGCTGCTTCACCGAGCGTGCTCCCTGGCTGACATTGCGGGGCTTGGAGCTGGTGTTCTCCCGCAATGCCTGACCGGTCTAGCGCGATCCGTGCCGTCGGCCGTGGATATTCGCGGAGGAATGGCCGCGTTCGGCCGACAATTGCGGTCAATTGAACCGCTGACACACCATCGCGGATAGCGCCGGCTTGCTATTCCCCGCTAACGTTGTCGGTCACGGGGAATTGCCACTGACCGACTGTTCACCAATAGGGAGCTCCAACCATGGCGCAAAAGGTCCATATCGTCCTCGAGGATGACCTCGACGGCAGCCCCGCCACCGAGACCGTGTCTTTCGGGCTCGACGGGAAGACCTATGAGATCGACCTGAACGACAAGAACGCCGGCAAGCTGCGCGACGCCCTCGCCCAGTACGTCGGCGCGGCCCGCTCGACCGGCGGCCGCCGCGGCGGTCGCAAGGCCAGCAGCGCGACCAACCTGGGCCCCAGCGCCCGCGAGGTCCGCGACTGGGCCCGGTCCAACGGCTACAAGGTTCCCGACCGCGGCCGCATCCCGGCCGACGTACGTCCAGGTCGAGCAGGAAGCGCAGGACCAGCACCGCCCGGTCCTTCGGCGTGAGCCGTCCGAGGGCTGCGAGCAGGGCGTGGCGCAGGTCGGCGTCCGGGCCTCTGGACGGGGTCTCGGGCACCGGGTCCACGGGCCGCTCGCCGGAGCTGCGTCGCCGCTTGGTGTCGATGAACAGGCGGGTCAGCGTGGTCCGGGCGTAGGCGACCGGGTTGTCCGCGCGGCGTACCCGCGGCCACCGGGAGCACAGGCGCGCGAGCGTTTCCTGGACCAGGTCCTCCGCGGCGTACCGCTCCCCGCAGAGCAGCCACGCTGCCTTCATCAGCTCGGGCGTCCGCGCGATCGCGAACTGCTCGAAGTCGTCCCGGTCCCGGTCCCGCACGCCCTTGGTCCTTCCTGCCGCACCCATCGTGCTCTCCACCCCGTACGACGGGTCGACGGGGCGCGATGTGTCACAGGTTCCCGGCCCGTGTTCGCTCTCAGCGGACCGCCCTTGTCTCCCAGCGGGAACGCGTACGCTGTCCGTGGGGTTGTAGACCCTGTACCCCGGTGACCCGTGAGGCGATCCGGACCACGGACTTTCAGGAGCGATGAGCATGTTCGAGCGGTTCACAGACCGAGCTCGCCGGGTGGTCGTGCTGGCCCAGGAAGAGGCCCGCATGCTCTCCCACAACTACATCGGCACCGAGCACATCCTGCTCGGGCTCATTCATGAGGGCGAGGGCGTCGCCGCCAAGGCGCTGGAGAGCCTCGACATCTCGCTCGAGGCCGTCCGCGCCCAGGTCGAGGAGATCATCGGCCAGGGCCAGCAGGCGCCGAGCGGCCACATCCCGTTCACCCCGCGCGCCAAGAAGGTGCTCGAGCTGTCCCTGCGCGAGGCGCTGCAGCTCGGCCACTCCTACATCGGCACCGAGCACATCCTGCTCGGCCTGATCCGCGAGGGCGAGGGCGTCGCCGCCCAGGTGCTGCAGAAGCTCGGCGCCGACCTCAACCGCGTCCGCCAGCAGGTCATCCAGCTGCTCTCGGGCTTCCAGGGCAAGGAGTCGGCGTCGTCCGGCGCCTCGTCGTCCGCCTCGGGCGGCGACGCGCCGTCGTCCTCGCTGGTGCTCGACCAGTTCGGCCGCAACCTCACCCAAGACGCAAGAGAATCCAAGCTCGACCCCGTCATCGGGCGCGAGCAGGAGATCGAGCGCGTCATGCAGATCCTGTCGCGGCGCACGAAGAACAACCCTGTCCTGATCGGAGAGCCCGGCGTCGGCAAGACGACCATCGTCGAGGGCCTGGCCCAAGACATCGTCCGCGGCAACGTCCCCGAGACGCTCAAGGACAAGCAGATCTACACCCTCGACCTCGGTGCCCTGGTGGCCGGCAGCCGCTACCGCGGTGACTTCGAGGAGCGCCTGAAGAAGGTGCTCAAGGAGATCCGCACCCGCGGTGACATCGTGCTGTTCATCGACGAGATCCACACCCTCGTCGGCGCCGGCGCGGCCGAGGGCGCGATCGACGCCGCCAGCATCCTCAAGCCGATGCTGGCCCGTGGCGAGCTGCAGACCATCGGCGCGACCACGCTGGACGAGTACCGCAAGTACCTCGAGAAGGACGCCGCGCTCGAGCGCCGCTTCCAGCCGATCCAGGTCGCGGAGCCGACGATCGCCCACACCATCGAGATGCTCAAGGGTCTGCGTGACCGCTACGAGGCCCACCACCGGGTGACCATCACCGACGAGGCGCTGGTCTCGGCGGCGACGCTCGCCGACCGCTACATCTCCGACCGCTTCCTGCCCGACAAGGCCATCGACCTGATCGACGAGGCCGGGTCGCGGCTGCGCATCCGCCGGATGACCGCTCCCGCCGACCTGCGCGAGTACGACGACAAGATCAGCGACGTGCGCCAGCGCAAGGAGGCCGCGATCGACGGCCAGGACTTCGAGGCCGCCGCCCGTCTGCGCGACGAGGAGAAGCAGCTGATCCTGAAGAAGGCCGACCGCGAGAAGCAGTGGCGCGCCGGCGACATGGACGAGGTCGCCGAGGTCGACGAGGAGCTGATCGCCGAGGTGCTCGCCGTGGCGACCGGCATCCCGATCGTCAAGCTCAGCGAGGAGGAGTCCACCCGTCTGCTCAAGATGGAGGACGAGCTCCACAAGCGCGTCATCGGCCAGGAGGAGGCCGTCAAGGCGCTCAGCCGGGCCATCCGTCGTACGCGTGCGGGCCTCAAGGACCCCAAGCGTCCCGGTGGGTCGTTCATCTTCGCCGGCCCGTCCGGCGTCGGCAAGACGTGGCTGTCCAAGACGCTGGCGGAGTTCCTGTTCGGCGACGAGGACGCGCTGATCCAGCTCGACATGTCGGAGTTCAGCGAGAAGCACACCGTCTCGCGGCTGTTCGGCTCGCCTCCCGGTTACGTGGGTTACGAGGAGGGCGGCCAGCTCACCGAGAAGGTGCGCCGCAAGCCGTTCTCGGTCGTCCTCTTCGACGAGGTCGAGAAGGCCCACCCCGACATCTTCAACAGCCTGCTGCAGATTCTCGAAGAGGGCCGACTCACCGACTCGCAGGGCCGGGTGGTCGACTTCAAGAACACCGTGATCATCATGACCACCAACCTCGGCACGCGCGACATCTCCAAGGGCGTCAGCCTGGGGTTCCAGCAGTCGGGTGACGCGGGTTCCTACGACCGGATGAAGACCAAGGTGCAAGAAGAGCTCAAGCAGCACTTCCGCCCCGAGTTCCTCAACCGTGTCGACGAGATCATCGTGTTCCCGCCGCTGACGCAGGAGCAGATCGTCGCGATGGTCGACAACATGGTCGCCTTCCTGGAGCTGCGCCTGGCCGACCGCGACATGCGGCTCGAGCTGACCCAGCCCGCGAAGAACCTGCTCGCCGAGCGGGGCTTCGACCCGGTGCTGGGTGCCCGACCGCTGCGTCGCACCATCCAGCGCGAGATCGAGGACGTGCTCGCCGAGAAGATGCTCTACGGCGAGGTCGGCCCGGGCCAGATCGTGCTGGTCGGCGTCGAGGGCGAGGGTGCCGCCGGCCAAGTTCACCTTCAAGGGTCAGAAGGTCGGCGTGCTGCCCGACCTCCCGCCCCTCGAGACCGCCGACGTCGCCCCAGCGCTGGGTCCCGACCCGGTGCGCGGCGAGGGGGACGACGTGACCCCCGGCCCGACCGACGTCGAGAAGTCGACCGGCACTGACTAGATTGACGCACGTGATCATCGGCGAGGCCCCCGCATGAGCGGGGGCCTCGTCTTCTGTGTGAGCACGGTCAAGGACACCCTCGCGAACCTCCAGCGGTACGTCGCCGGCAACCTGGCCGGCGGCGCGGACCACCTGGTGGTGTTCCTCGACGCACCCGACGATCCGGCCACGCCGGAGGTCCAGGACTTCCTCGACGGCCATCCCCAGGTGACGTGCGTGGTCACCGACGCGTCCTGGTGGACCGACAAGCGACCCGAGCAGCTCAACACCCGACAGCGGATCAACGCCAACGTCGTCAAGGCCCTGCTGAGCGCCGTCGACTGGGCGGGATGGGTCTTCCACGTCGACGCCGACGAGATCGTGCAGCTGGACCGTTCCGTGCTCGACTCCGTGCCCGGCTCCCAGGCGGCGGTGAGCCTGGCACCGTTGGAGGCCGTCTCGCGCAAGCAGTGGGACGCCGACCCGACCTGGTTCAAGCGGCTGCTCGAACCCGACGACCTGACGCTGCTCAAGACCCTCGGCGTCGTCGACCGGGCGGCCAACGGTGACTACTTCCACGGGCACGTCGAGGGGAAGTCCGGCCTCCGCCCGACCACGGACCTGTGGCTGACGCTGCACCACGTGGTCGACGCCGACAAGAACGAGGTCGAGACCTTCACCGACGCCGCTGCGCTGCGGGTGCTGCACTACGAGTCGTTCTCCGGCGAGGAGTTCGTCCGCAAGTGGACCTCGATCCTGGCCGCCGGGCCGAAGCCGAACTTCCGGCCGGCCCGCGAGCCCACCGCGATCGCCCTGCAGACCCTGATCGCCAAGGGTCTGACCCCCGAGCAGGCCCAGCCCTACCTGATGCGGATCTTCGAGCGCACCACCGAGGACGACTTCGACACCCTGCGCGACCTCGGCCTGCTCGAGAACGTCGACCCCCGCGTCCGGCACCCACGTCCCGGCCGCCTTGCCCGACGGCTCCCTGGCCACGCTGCTCGACGCCGTACGCCGTGAGCCCAAGCGCCCCTTCCACCACGGCACCCCCGCCGCCCAGGTCCAGAAGATCCTCGACCGCGTCACCTCGGGTCCCGGCCTCCGCGGCCTCCTTCGCCGCTGATCGGATCCGGATTCGGGGACTACCCACGGCAGCGCGTAACCCTCGGGGAGCTGGACGAGGAGGCCGTCGGTGAGGAGGGAGGCGAGGCAGCGGTCGCGCTGAGCGGGGTCGTGCCAGGCCTGGGCGAGGCGGGTCTTGGGCACGCCGCCCTCGGCGTCGCGGACGACGGCAAGCAGCGCGCCACGGCACTGGCGGTCGGTGCCGGCCCAGGTCTGCGCCTTGCGGGGAGGGCCGTCGTACGCCGGGTAGCCGGCGGCCCGCCAGGCGCACTGGGTGGCGACCGGGCACACCCCGCACCGCGGCTTGGTCGCCGTGCACACCAGCGCACCGAGCTCCATCAGCGAGATCGACCAGACGGCGGCGTCCGCCTCGTCGTCAGGCAGCAGGCCCTCGGCCAGCCGCTTCTCGGCAGCCGTAGCCGCGACCGGCGGCAGCTCGGCGCCGCTGACCAGGCGTGCGAGCACCCGGCGCACGTTGGTGTCGAGCACCGCGTGCCGGCGCCCGAACCCGAACGTCGCGATCGCCGCGGCCGTGTAGTCGCCGACCCCGGGGAGAGCGCGCAGGTCGTCGTACGCCGACGGCACCTCGCCGCCGTACCGCTCGACGATCGCGGTGGCCGCGGCGTGCAGGCGCAGGGCGCGGCGGGGGTAGCCGAGCCGGCCCCAGGCTCTGACTGCCTCGCCGCTCGGGGCCGCGGCGAGGTCCGCCGGCGTCGGCCAGGTCTCCAGCCAGACGCGGTGGACCGGCTCCACCCGGGCGACCGGCGTCTGCTGGAGCATGAACTCCGAGACCATCACCGACCACGGCGTGGCCTGCTCGCCGCGCCAGGGCAGCTCGCGGGCATGGGCGTCGTACCACCCGAGCAGCGGCGCGTGGAGGTCGCTCATCGTGGGCGATCGTAGGCGGGACGGTGTGGCAACCCGGCGCGAGGCCGGGTGCTGATTAGCGTTTCGGTGTGGCCCAGCAGCGCAGACCTCGGCAGCGAGTGCCGGCGCGGGTGTACTGGGTACGTCGGCTCGCCGTGCTCGGCACCGCCTTCCTGCTCGTCTTCGCGGTCGGTCGGCTGCTGGTCGGGTCGAGCGACGGATCCGACTCGGGGCCACCGGACCCCGGCGCCTTGCAGGCGGGGGCCACCCTCGGCGCGTCGAACGGCCCATCGGTCACGTCGAGCGGGCCAGAGATCCAGATGCCGAAGGGCACCAAGAAGCCCCACAAGTCCAGGCCGCCGAAGCCGATACCCACGCCGCTGGCCCAGCCGAGCGGGCCCTGCTCGCCCGACGACGTGGTCGTCGCGCCGGAGGTGCGCAACCCGGTCGGTGGCGGCGATGTCGTGATCGCCCTGATGTTCCGAACGCTCGTGTCGCCCGCGTGCACCTTCGAGGTGTCAGCGCAGACGATCACCTTGAACATCACCTCGGGCAACGACCCGATCTGGTCGACCCGTCAGTGCCCGGGAGTAGTGCCGACCGCCAACGTGGTCGCCCGCAAGGACGTGGCGACGTACCTGTTCGTCACCTGGAACGGCAAGCGCTCCGATGCCACCTGCTCGCGCCTGACCGAGTGGGCCTTGCCCGGGTGGTACCACGTCCGCGTCGCCGCCCTCGGCGGCGAACCCGCCGACGAGCAGTTCGAGCTCGCCCGCCCCCAGCCCGCGACGGTCACCACCACCGTCACCCCCAAGCCCCCGAAGCACACCAAGAAGCCGAAGGGGCAGTGAGCGGCCGCGGACGAGATACCCGGTCGAGCCGGGTATCCCGGCACGTTCGTCAGGGGTTGCAACGCCCCGACGAAGCGGCAGGAACGACGCCTGACCAGTTCAGACGTACCGCTCCAGGATCGTCGACTCGGCCAGCCGCGAGAGGCCCTCGCGGACCGAGCGCGCGCGCAGCTCGCCGACGCCGTCGACGGCCTGGAGGTCGTCGACACCGGCCGAGAGCAGCTTCTGGAGGGTGGAGAAGTGCTCGACCAGCCGGTCGACCACCGGCGTCGGCAGGCGCGGGACCTTGGCGAGCAGCCGATAGCCGCGCGGGAGCGACGGCACCGTCGAGGTGCTCGCCGAGGCCGAGGGCCTTCGCGACGGCGAGCGGGTCGACCAGGTCGGTGGGGGAGAGGGACTCGAGCAGGGCGAGCAGAGCCTCGGGAGTCCGGGCCTTGCGGCCGGTCGGCACGTAGTCGCGGATCACCAGCTCGCGCTCGGCGTCGACGCCGGTGATCAGCTCTTCGAGCTGGAGGGAGAGCAGGCGGCCGTCGGTGCCGAGCTCGAGCACGTAGTCCTCGATCTCGGCGGCGATCCGGCTGACCATCTCCAGCCGCTGCGCGACGACGGCCACGTCGCGGACGGTGACGAGGTCCTCGATCTCGAGGGCGGAGAGGGTGCTGGACACCTCGTCGAGCCGGAGCTTGTAACGCTCCAGGGTCGCCAGCGCCTGGTTGGCCCGGGACAGGATCTGGCCGGAGTCCTCGAGCACATAGCGGGTCTCCCCGACGTACGCCGCGATGATCTGCATCGACTGCGACACCGAGATCACCGGGTGACCGCTCTGCTTGGCGACGCGTTCGGCGGTCCGGTGGCGGGTGCCGGTCTCCTCCGAGGGGATGCGCGAGTCGGGCATCAGGTGGACCGCTGCCCGGATGATCCGGGTGAGGTCCTTGTCGACGATGATCGCGCCGTCCATCTTGGCCAGCTCTCGCAGGCCGGTGGCCGTGAACGGCACGTCGAGGGCGAAACCGCCGCTGGAGATGGACTCGACCGTGCGGTCGTTTCCGAGCACGATGAGCGCGCCGGTGCGGCCGCGGAGGATTCGCTCGAGGCCGTCGCGCAACGGGGTGCCTGGCGCGATCAGCGCCAGGGTCGCCCTCAGCCGGAGGACGTCGTCGGATCGCTCGATGCCGGCCACGGCGGGAAGTCTAGGGCGTGGCCCTCAGCTCCAGGCGCGTCGATGCAGGTCAGACCGCTTCTGCGGCCGGGTCGCGGATGACGCCCAGCAGGCGCAACGCCGAGGCGACGTCGGCGACCTCGATGACGCGCATCCCCTCGACCGTGCGCGGCGCGGCCGCGACGCCGGTCACGGCGTGGGGTCCGCGACGCTCGGTGGGGACGACTGCCACGGCGAAGCCGAGCCGCGCAGCCTCGGCGATGCGCTGGGGCAGGTCGCGCACCCGCCGAAGCTCGCCGGCCAGCCCGATCTCGCCCATCGCCACCACTCCCATCGGAGCTGGTACCTCGCGGGTTGCGGAGGCGATGGCCACCGCGACCGCGAGGTCGCTGGCCGGCTCCGTCACGCGCGCGCCGCCGACCGTCGAGGCGAAGACGTCGTGGGTGTGGAGGCGGATCCCGCAGTGCTGCTGCAGCACCGCCAGCACCATCGCGATGCGCGAGCCGTCGAGCCCGGACGTCGTACGCCGCGGCCGCTCGGCGGAGCTGGGCGTCACCAGACCCTGGATCTCGGCGAGCATCGGGCCGGCGCCCCTCCATGGTCACCGCCACGCAGGTGCCCGGCACCTGGCGGCCGTGGTGCTCGACGAACAGGCCGGTCGGGTCGGTGACGGCGGTGATGCCCTCGGCCGACAGGTCGAAGCAGCCGACCTCGTCGACCGGGCCGAAGCGGTTCTTCATGGCCCGGACCATGCGGAAGCGGGAGTTGCGGTCGCCCTCGAAGTGGAGCACGACGTCGACGACGTGCTCGAGGCACGCGCGGCCCGGCGATCGAGCCGTCCTTGGTGACGTGGCCGACGATCACGGTGGTGATGTTGCGGGTCTTGGCGACGCGGATCAGCGCGGCCGCGACCTCCTTGACGTGGCTGACCCCACCGGGCACCGCGTCGAGCCCCGGCGCGGAGATGGTCTGGATCGAGTCGACGACCAGCAGCGACGGGACGAACGTCCTCGATGTGGGTCAGCACCGCTCCGAGGTCGGTCTCGGCGGCCAGGAACAGCTCGTCGTGGACACCACCGGTGCGGTCGGCGCGCAGCCGGACCTGGGACGCCGACTCCTCGCCGGTGATGTAGAGAGTGCGGCGGTTGACCCGCGCCGTCTGGGAGGCGACCTCGAGCAGCAACGTGCTCTTGCCGACGCCCGGCTCGCCGGCCAGCAGGATCGCCGCACCGGGCACCAGGCCGCCGCCCAGGACCCGGTCGAGCTCGGGGACTCCGCTGGAGCGGAACTCGGAGTCGCGCACGTCGACCTGGCCGATGGGCACGGCCGGACTGGTCACCGGGGTCGCGGCCGCCCGCAGCACGGGCGTGGCGGCCTCCACGACCGACCCCCAGGCCTGGCACTCACCGCAGCGACCGACCCACTTGTTGGTCTCCCAGCCGCACTCGGTGCAGCGGTGGGCGGGGCGGGCCGCCTTGGCGGTCTTGCTCGACGACATGGCGGTCACGCTAGGCGAGGGCGCCGACAACTCGTCGCAGCCTCGCTGTGGCTTGTGGATGACGGGTTCCGGGGTGCGCGCGCCGTACCCCTCACCTATGCTGACCTCGCCGGCTTGGATCGATCCAGCCCGGTGGCTGTGTCGGGAGGTG
This sequence comes from uncultured Actinomycetota bacterium, assembly GCA_963758885.1. Taxonomy (GTDB): domain Bacteria; phylum Actinomycetota; class Actinomycetes; order Propionibacteriales; family Nocardioidaceae; genus Nocardioides. The sequence continues at coordinate 183,897 of CAVWXS010000026.1, read as the reverse complement.
CAGGCATGACGATCCGCTACCCAGTCGCGCCGCCGACCCTGGCCGACGTCGCCGAACGCGCGGGAGTGTCCCGGCAGACCGTGTCCAACGCGATCAACAACCCCGACCTGCTCCGCGCCGACACCCTGACCCGGGTGCAGGAGGCGATCGAGGAGCTCGGCTACTCGCCCAACCGGGCCGCACGCAACCTGCGTACCCGCGCCTCCCACCTGATCGGCCTGAAGTTCAGCCCCGCCCAGGAGGGCACCGCCAACGCCGCGATGGACCGCTTCGTGCACTCGCTCGTCGAGACCGCGGGTGGCGCCGGCTACCACATCCTGCTGTTCGCGGTCGGCGAGGACGAGGACCACCTCCGCGGGTACGACGACCTGTTGCGGTCCACCGCCGTCGACGCGTTCATCGTCACCGACACCTACCTCGGCAACCCGCAGGCCGCCTGGCTGCGTCAGCGGCGGGCGCCGTTCGTGGCGTTCGGCCGGCCCTGGGACGACGAGTCGGCCGACCACCCCTGGGTCGACGTCGACGGCGCGGCGGGCGTCGACCTGGCCACCACCCACCTGCTCGAGCGCGGCCACGAGCGCATCGCCTGGATCGGCTGGCGCAAGGACTCCCGCATCGGCGAGGACCGCCGTTCGGGCTGGACCCGCGCCATGCACGGCCGGCACCTCTCGACCACGGGTCTGGCGTCCCGCACCGAAGACACGGTCTCGTCCGGGCGCGAGGCCGCCGCCGTGCTCCTCGACGAGGCGCAGCCGTCGGCGTTCGTGTGCGCCTCCGACACCCTCGCCATGGGCGTGCTGCACACCCTGCGCGACCGCGGGCAGGAGCCCGGCCAGGACGTCTCGGTGGTCGGCTTCGACGACTCCCAGGTGGCCCAGGTCATCGAGCCCGGGCTCACCTCGGTGCGCCAGCCCCTGGAGGAGGTGGCCGTCGAGATCGTGCGCGCCCTCGAGGGCCTGCTCGGCCACCCGCCCGCCGTGTCTCCCGGCGTCCTGCTGACGCCGACGCTGGCGGTCCGCTCGACGGGCTGAGCGCCTCTCCTCCACAGTTTCTCGAGGATGGCTGGTCAAGACTGATTGTTCTACTTACACTAGAACTATGCTCTGGCAGGTGGACCTCTCCTCCGAGGTGCCGATCTATGAGCAGCTAGCCAGCTCCGTACGCCGCGAGATGGCTGCCGGACGCCTCGCCAAGGGCGATCGGTTGCCCAGCGCCCGTGACGTCGCGGGCTCTCTCGCCATCAACCTGCACACCGTGCTGCGGGCCTACCAGGAGCTCCGCGAGGAGGGCCTGATCGAGCTGCGCCGAGGCCGCGGTGCGGTCGTGCTGGCCGCGAACGCCAAGGGCGAGGCACACGTGCGCGCGATGGCTCGGTCGTTGGTGACGGAGGCTACGGCGCCTGGGACTGGACCCCCGCGACGTGCTGCGGATCGTGGAGGGGGAGCTGTCGTGAAGATCCCGCCGCCGGGGGAGCGGTACCTCGCCGCCAGCTGGATCGCGGTCGCGGTCGCGCTCCTGGCCGCGCTGGCTGGGCTCTGTCGCTCTGTGGACTGTCTGGGACGCGCTTCCGGCGCGGGTGGCGCTGAGGCAGACCTACGACGAGATGAGCATCTTCGTCTCGCCCCTCGTGGGGGTGGTGATCAGTAGCGTGGCCACGCTGGCCGCCTGTCTGGTCTGGCTGGCCTGGGGCGTGGCGGTGCACCGGTCGTCACGTCACCAGCGTTGCCGGCCTGGCGGCTGGTAGTGCGGTCGCCGTCGCGGTCTTGCTGTTCGGTCTCGTCTGGGAGCAGGGCCGGCCCGCCGACGCGGAGGTCCTGTTGCTCCTCGTCGCCGGACTAGGCGGAACGGTCGTGGGAGTGACGCTCTACTGGTGGTCGCGGCCCCCCTCGACGCTGGATGAGACGGACGGCGGCCGCGAGCCGGTGCCGACAATCGACGTGCCGGGCACGGCTCTCCTGGCCTGGGTCGGGACCTGTCGGATGAGCTGGGTCGGAAAACTGCTGTCCGGGGGCATCCGGATGGTTCCGATCTGCGTGATCTACACCTGGTTGGGCATGCTCTCGGGCTACTGGTGGATGAGCGTCGTGATCGTCGTGCCGGCCTTCGCGCTCCTGATCCGAGACAAGCAGCTCGCTGTCGACTACTCGGGCGTCGGCCTCCGGAAGCGAAACGGCACGCCGTCACCGGTCCCCATCCGCGAGATCCGGGCGGCCTCCGTGGTGGAGGTGTCGGTTCTGCGCGACTTCGGAAGCTGGGGCAACGTCAAGGCGTCCGACGGTCGACAGGGCTGGATCACTCGGTCCGGAGAAGCGCTGGCGGTTCACCGCGATCGGCAAGCCCGACTTTGTCTTCACCGTCGACGGAGCCGAGGAGGCGGCCGCGGTCCTCAACACCCTGGTCGTGCGCTAGCAGTCGCGTGACCAGACGTTGACGGCGTAGTCGACCTCGCGTACCTCCCCCGCTCGCCCGATGCTCGGCGACGATCTTCTCTGCCGTCGGCGCGTCGAACTCGATCCTGACCACCGCCTCCAGGTCGGCCTCGCTGCCGAACGCAAGCCGGGTCAGCACCGGGGTGCGCGTCCAGCCGTGCCGGGCCCAGAACCGCTCGACCTCGTCCGGGTCGATCTTGGGGTAGCCGAGTCGGAACCATCGCCCGAACGTCGACCGGGTGCCGTCGTTGTCGATCACGAACGCCGTGCCGCCACGCCGTACGACGCGGGCGAGCTCGCGCAGCCCGGGCTCGCAGCCCGGCCCGAAGAAGTAGGCCCAGCGCACGTGCACGACGTCGACGGACGCGTCCGGCAGCGGCACCTGCTGCGCGGTGCCGGGGACGACGGAGACGTGCGGCAGTGAGCGGGTACGGCGCCGGGCCAGGGCGACCAGGTCGGGGTGCGGCTCGACACCGATCACTCGCGCAGCGGTCGCGGCGAAGTGGGGCAGGTGGAAGCCGGTGCCGCAGCCGAGGTCGAGCACGACGCGGTCGGCCCACGAGGCGCGGGCCGACATCGCGTCGTACACCAGGCCATCGGGGTCGAAGGCGCGGTTCTCGACCTCGTAGGTCGCGGTGTGCTCCCAGATGTTCGGGCTGGGGACCGCGCCGCGGGGGAGCCGGTGGCTCGGGCTGCCTTTCATGTCACCGGGTCTCGAGACGCGTCACTCGTCCCTCGCAGGCTCGGTCCGAGTCGACGCTCCTCGACCTGGCGCCTGATCGCGGTCCTCGCAAGCTCGGCCCGCGCGGCGCACATCGCAGGCTCGGTCCGATTCGACGCTCCTCGACCTGGCGCTTCATCCAGCCTTCGCAAGCTCAGGCTGGCGCGCTCATATGCGGACCAGGCCGTTGGGCGTCTGGAACTGCGCGGCCAGGATGCCGGGCGTGCCGTGCGGCGCGACCCAGTCGACCTTCACGTCCTCCAGTGGCGCCTCGACGGTCTCGCCGAGCCACTCGCTGACGCGTTGCGGGTCGCCCGCGATCTCCAGGCAGGCCAACGAGACGTCGCCCGTGCCGCCGTTGCTCGGATGGAGCGACTCGGGGATCGACCACTCGATGAAGAACGGCAGCTGCGGGTCGGAGATCAGGCCGTTGATGCCGATCTGCTTCCACGTCAGCTCGGTGCCGTCGGGCAGGTAGCGGTTGCCTGGCGCCGACTCACGACCCAGCCGGCTCTCGACCGAGGTGATGTCGTCGACGGCCACGACCCAGCCCAGCCAGCCGCCGCCGAGCGCCGAACGCGCCCGCACCGCCTGGCCGAACGGCGCCTTGTCGGACGCCGGGTGGTCGAGCACCTCGACGACCTCGAGGTAGGTGTGGTCCGCCAGCGGCAGGATCATGTTGCGGGTCCCGAAACGCGGGTGCATGCCCCCATCGGCGAACGACTTTCCGAGCAGTCCCCCGATGCGCTGGGCGGTTCCGGCAAGGCCGTCGGGTCCGGCGGCGTAGGAGAGATGGTCCAGGCGCATGCCGGTCATTCTCAACTCTCTCTCAGGATGGCCGTGCACGGGGGTCGGCTTCTCTTGACGTCGAGAGACCCGTCAACGCGGGTCGGCAGGATGCAGCGCGAGGGCCGACCGCGACCGGAGGTGGGCTTCGCAGTGCCGCACGAGCTCGGCGTACGCCGCCGGGCCCATCAGCTCGGTCAGCTCGGGCGCGTTGGTGACGTAGAGCGGCTCGACGCCGACGTGTGCCTCGGTGTTGCCGGAGCAGTACCAGTCGAGGTCGTGGCCGCCGGGGCCCCAGCCACGGCGGTCGTACTCGGCGATCGTGACCTCGGTGTACGACGTCTCGTCCTGTCGCTCGACGGTGCGGAAGGTACGGCGGATCGGCAGCTGCCAGCACACGTCGGGCTTGGTCTCGAGAGGGTGTCGGTCCTGCTGCAACGCCAGTGCGTGCAGGGCGCAGCCGGCTCCGAGGGCGAAGTCGCGGCGGTTGTGGAAGATGCACGCCGACTGGCCGTCGACCTCGATCGACGGGCGTCTTGCGCGCGCCCTCGTCGTCGGTCGTCACCCAGTGCTTCTTGCGCACCCGCCCGCCGGGATGGAACTGCCAGACGTCGGGCGTGAGCTGGTCGACGTACGCGGCGACGCGCTTCTCGTCGTCCTTGTCAGCGAAGTGGGCGCCGAGCGTGCAGCAGCCGGTGTCGGGCGACTCCTTGTAGATGCCGTGGCAGCCCTGGCCGAAGATGCACAGGTAGTTCGACGTCAGCCAGGTCAGGTCGCACTTGAAGACCTGGTCGGGATCGGCGGGGTCGGCGAACTCGACGAACGCGCGCGGAAACACCAAGTCGACCTCGGGCACACCCACAAGCGTACGAGGGTGTCGCTGACGGGCTATACCGTTGGGCCATGCGGTTGGGCGTGCTCGACATCGGCTCCAACACGGGGCACCTGCTCGTGTTCGACGCCCACGACGGCGCGGCCCCGCTGCCGGCGTACTCCCACAAGGAGCCGCTGCGGCTCGCCGAGCACCTCGAGGACGACGGTCACGTGAGCAAGAGCGGCCGCGACGCGCTCACCGACTTCGTCGCCTCGTCCGTCGTGGTGGCCGAGGACAAGGGGTGCGAGGAGGTCATCGGCTTCGCGACCTCGGCAGTGCGCGACGCGGGGAACAGCCAGAAGGTGCTCGACCACGTGCACGAGAAGACGGGCGTCCGCATCGACGTGCTGTCGGGGGAGGACGAGGCGCGGCTGACCTTCCTCGCCGTACGCCGCTGGTTCGGCTGGTCGGCGGGACGGCTGTCGGTCTTCGACATCGGCGGCGGCTCCCTCGAGATCGCGGGCGGTGCGGACGAGTCGCCGGACGTCGCCTGGTCGGTGCCCCTCGGCGCCGGTCGGCTGGCGCGGCAGTTCTTCGCCAAGGGCCGACCCGACGAGGACGACCTCAAGGACCTGCGCCGCCGGATCCGCGCGGAGATCGCCCGCGACGCCGGCCAGCTGCTGCGGGCAGGCCGCCCGGACAAGTCGGCCGCGACCTCCAAGACCTTCCGGTCCCTGGCGCGGATCTGCGGAGCCGCGCCGGCGGGCGACGGCGCCCTGGTCGAGCGCACGCTGACGATGGCGGACCTGTCGCAGTGGATCCCCAAGCTCGTCGAGATGACCGCCGACAAGCTCGCCGTACTTCCCGGCGTATCGCCCTCGCGGAACGCACCAGATCGTGCCCGGCGCGCTCGTGGCCGAGGCCTGCATGGACATCTTCGACCTCGAGGAGCTGGAGATCTGCCCGTGGGCGTTGCGCGAGGGCGTCATCCTCGAGCGCATCGACAAGATCCCGCTCCTGGGCAGCCGCCCCGGCAGCCTGACGTGCCTGACGTGTCCTCTTCCATAGCGCTCTCGACCGCCTCGGTGTACCCCGAGTCGACCGCGCACGCCTTCGCCTACGCCGCCAAGCTCGGCTACGACGGCGTGGAGGTGATGGTCGGCATCGACGCGCTGAGCCAGCAGGTCTCGGCGGTCAAGCAGCTCGCCGACCACCACGAGCTGCCGATCGTCGCGGTGCACTCGCCGTGCCTGCTGTTCACCCAGCGGGTCTGGGGGACCGAGCCCTGGGGCAAGCTGCAGCGCTCTGCCGAGATGGCCGCTGAGGTCGGCGCCGAGGTGGTCGTCGTACACCCGCCGTTCCGGTGGCAGCGCGAGTACGCCGCCGGGTTCGTCGAGGGCATCGCGGCGCTGGAGAAGGAGACGGGGATCGCCTTCGCCGTCGAGAACATGTACCCGTGGCGCGCTTCGTCGCGGCGCCGTGCCGATCGTGGCGTCGAGATGTACGTGCCCGGCTGGGACCCGTCCGAGGAGTCCTACGCCAACCAGACCATCGACCTGTCCCACGCCGCGATCGCGCGGACCGACGTCGTCGCGATGGCCGAGCGGATGGGCCCGCGGCTGCGACACGTGCACCTCACCGACGGGTCGGGCTCCGCGAAGGACGAGCACCTCGTGCCCGGCCGCGGTGTGATGGAGGCCGACGCCTTCCTGCGACACCTGGCCGGCGCCGGCTTCGACGGCCACATCGTGCTGGAGATCAACACCCGCAAGTGCTCGACCCGCGAGGAGCGCGAGCGCGACCTGGTCGAGTCGCTGGAGTTCACCCGCGAGCACTTCGTCGTCCCCTCGGCACATGGCTGAGCGCGCGGCGTCCGCAGGGCCTCCCCGTGGCCGGCGGCGCGGCTCACCCGACACCCGCTCGGCGATCCTGGCCGCGGCCCGGTCGTCGTTCGCGGAGCACGGCTTCGCCGGTACGACGATCCGCGCCGTCGCCTCGTCCGCCGGCGTCGACGCGGCCCTCGTGCACCACTACTTCGGCACCAAGGACGAGCTGTTCCTCGCCGCCCTCGAGCTTCCGGTCGACCCCCGCAAGCTGATCGGCCCGGCGGTCGCCGGACCCGTCGAGCAGGCGGCCGAACGCTTCCTCGGCGTCTTCCTCTCCGTCTGGGACGACCCCGACCTCCGCCCGTCCCTGCTGGCCGTGGCCCGCGGCATCATGGACCCCTCCGCCAACCGGCTGCTCTCCGAAGGCGTCCTGCCCGTCGTCATCGAGCCCATCGGCGTCGCCCTCGGCATCGACCGCCCCTCGGAGCGGATGCCGCTTGGTCGCCTCCCAGGTGATCGGCCTGATCCTGCTGCGGTACGTGCTCGCCGTCGAACCGCTCGCCTCGATGTCCCAGGAGCAGCTGATCGCGATCTACGCGCCGACGATCCAGCGGTACCTGACCGGCGACCTGCCCTAGGAGGTCGGGTTTGGGGAGACTTTTCGGCACCAGGTGCAGAAAAGCCTCCGCGAACTCAGCCGACCAGGCGCGGGGTGGCTGTCAGCACCTCGAGGTCGACCGGCGTGCCCTGGACGGTCAGCTCTTCCGGGATGTCCTCAGGACTGCCGCCGTTGACGGTGTAGCTGCCGTGGTAGGTCACGTCCACCCATGGATGCACCGTGACGTCGGCCTCGACGTAGGTGTGTCCGACCTGGATCGGCTTCTCGGAGTTGTACGCCGCTCCCGGCCCGTTGGTCGTCAGCTTGCTCCCGTCGCCGAAGTGCCAGGTGTAGCTGACCGGCGTCGCCGTGATCGCCACCTGTTGGCCGAGGAGGGTGACTGGTCTTGGGCGCGTGGTGCTTCGGTGTCGGAGTAGAAGTTGGTCAGCAGGTTGACCAGGGTCTTGCCGTCGGGTGGCTGGATGGTCAGCGCGGCCTCGGGCCAGTCCAGCTTCTTCATCTCGGCAAGGACCTTGCCTGGCGTGATGACGTCGAACTCGCCTGCATCGCCTCGGGCCGAGGCAGGTCGACGCCACAGGTTCGAACGGGACCGTCGTTGGCGCTGCGGAAGACCCAGTACTTGAACGTGTCCGGCGGGTTCCACGCACTCGATCTGCTGCGTCGCGCACGACTCTTCAGGATGGTCCGGGGCGTCGCGCAGATCGGTCGATCGATCAGTACTGACGTTGGATGGTGCGGTCGCCCAGATCGCCATCAACTGTGTCGCCGGGACGTAGCAACCGAGATATGAGCCGTGAAGATCGTGACGTCCTCGAGCACGACTGGACGGGCTTCGGCATTGCGGGTGCGGCCGACGTGCAACTGACGAGCCGCCGAAAGTGACAAGACGTCGCAAGACCGAGCGCTGAGACGCTCATCGCGGCCACCTGCTCAATGCGTTGGTAATGACCCACGACGTCTCCGTGGCGATGCAGCGTGACGATGTATGAGTGCGTGCGCCGTGCGAGCGTCTGTAGCGGGCCACCTGCGGCCTCCACGTACTCGGTCGGGTGGAGTTGACTCGACTGGTGAACTTGGACATGGCCGTCGCCCCCGGTCGTGATGTGCGCGCTCGACGGATGATCCAGCCCACGCGTCTTCACGTAGCCGCCGGCAGCGTAGATACCCTCGATTAGATCGGCGTAGTCGCATGCAGCTCGAGCACTTCTTCGACATCTGCCGTCGGTACTCCGCCGCATCACCCGTGTTCTGCATGTGCGTGTCCGCGTCAACCCACCGCCGTACGAACTCCTCCGGCGTCTCAGGTTCCTCCGTCGGCGACGGGGCGGGCGACGAAGAAGTCGGCGTCGGGGACGGCGGATCAGCCGAGGCGAGGACGAGGACGAGTCGCTGCAACCAGAGAGCCACAGCGACACCAGGCAGCACAGAGCGATGAGCACACGCGGCACGACGAGCAATCCTCCCGAGATCCGAGGTGACCGACGGCGGGACGCTAGCGGAACCAGCACCCCCGAGCAGGCCTCGTCTCGGCGGCTGTGGACGACTTGACCAAATCGGTGTCAGCTCGCATAATTCATCACATGATGAAAAACGCGATCGAGGTGAGGGATCTCGTCGTCAGGCGTGGGGGCCGTGAGGTCCTCAAGGCGATCGGGTTCACGATCGAGGTGGGCAGCGTGACCGGCCTGCTGGGCCCGAGCGGGTGCGGCAAGTCGACGCTGATGCGCTCGCTTGGTCGGCGTCCAGCAGCTGACGAGCGGGTCCGTGACCGCCTTCGGCGAGGTGGCCGGCGGCAAGGCGTTGCGCAGCCGGATCGGCTACGTCACGCAGGCCGCGAGCGTGTACGACGACCTGACCGTCGCCGAGAACCTCAAGTTCTTCGCCAAGGTCCTCGGAGTCAGCGGAGACCAGGTCGACGAGGCCATCGACGCGGTCGACCTACGGAGTCAGGCCGACCAGGTGGTCGGCCAGCTCAGCGGCGGGCAGCGAAGCCGGGCGAGCCTGGCCGTCGCGCTGCTCGGCGACCCCGACCTGCTGGTCCTCGACGAGCCCACCGTGGGCCTCGACCCCGTGCTGAGGCGAGACCTCTGGAAGCTGTTCCACGAGATCGCGGAGCGGGGGGCCGCGGTGTTCGTCTCCAGCCACGTGATGGACGAGGCCGACCGGTGCGACCGGCTGCTGTTGATGCGCGAGGGCGTGATCATCGCCGACGACACCCCCGAGCGCATCCGCGAGAAGACCCGCACCGACGACATCGAGAGCGCGTTCCTGGCGCTCGTGGAAGAGACCGGAGACGCAAGCATGAACCCCCGCATCACCTTCGCGGTCGCCACCCGCGTGCTCACCCAGATCCGGCGCGACCACCGGACGGCGGCCATGCTGCTGGTACTGCCGTGCCTGCTGATGACCTTGCTGTGGTGGATGTTCATCGACGTCAGCGGCGCGGTGTTCGACCAGATCGGTCCGGCGCTGCTCGCGCTGTTCCCGTTCATCATCATGTTCCTGGTGACCAGCGTGACCACCCTTCGCGAGCGGAGCTCGGGCACGCTCGAGCGACTGCTGGCGATGCCGATGGGCAAGCTCGACTTCCTGGTCGGCTACGCCATCGCCTTCGGTGTCGTGGCCGCCGGGCAGTCGGCGCTTGCGGTCGCCCTCTCGGTCGGCCTGCTCGACCTCGATGTCCAGGGCCCGGTCTGGCTGCTCACCGTGGTCGCCATCGCCGACGCAGTCCTCGGCTCGGCGCTGGGCCTGTTCGTCAGCGCCTTCGCGACCACGGAGTTCCAGGCGGTGCAGTTCATGCCGGCTGTTCGTGCTCCCGCAGATCCTGCTCTGCGGGCTGTTCGTGGCCCGCGACCAGCTGCCCCCGGTGCTGGAGGCGATCAGCAACGTGCTGCCGCTGTCCTACGCCACCGACGCCATGCAGACCCTCGTCAGCACCAGTGCCACCGCCGACGTCTGGCAGGACGTCGCCATCGTCGCCGCGTTCGCCGTCGCCGCACTCGGCCTGGGCGCCGCAACCCTGAGGAGGCGTACGCCGTAGGTCAAGGATTAGCCTGACCGCATGGCTCTCCTGCGCGAACCGCTCCTCATGCTGTCCCGGAGCGGCACGGTCAAGCAGCTCGTCAGCACCATGCCGGTGTCGGCGGGCATCGTGAAGAGCTACGTGCCCGGCGAGACGACGGAGTCGGCGGTCGAGGCCACGCGCGGGCTGGTCGACGACGGGCTGAAGGTCACTCTCGACTTCCTCGGCGAGGACACCCTCGACGTCGAGCAGGCCGACGCCACCGTGGCGGCGTACGTCGACCTCCTCAAGCAGCTGGCCGCCCACGGCCTCAGCCGCAACGCGGAGGTCTCGGTCAAGCTGTCGGCGATCGGCCAGGCGCTCCCCGACGTGGGCCACAAGACCGCGCTGGAGAACGCCCGCACCATCTGCCGGGCGGCTCGCAACGCCGGCACCACGGTCACCCTCGACATGGAGGACGCCACCACCACCGACTCGACGCTGGCGATCCTGCGCGAGCTGCGCAAGGACTTCCCCGAGACCGGCGCGGTGCTGCAGGCCTACCTCCACCGCACCGAGGCCGACTGCCGCGCGCTGGCCTACGAGGGCTCGCGGGTGCGGCTGTGCAAGGGCGCCTACAACGAGCCCGAGGACGTCGCCTACCAGAGCCGCCTCGACGTCGACCGCTCCTACATCCGCTGCCTGAAGATCCTGCTGGCCGGCCAGGGCTACCCGATGATCGCCAGCCACGACCCGCGGATCGTCGCGATCGCGTCGTCGCTCGCCAGCCGCTACGGGCGCGCGCAGGGCTCCTACGAGTACCAGATGCTGTACGGCATCCGCCCCGAGGAGCAGCGCCGGCTCGCGAGGTCGGGCGAGACGATGCGCGTCTACGTGCCCTACGGCCAGGAGTGGTACGGGTACCTGATGAGACGTCTCGCGGAGCGTCCGCAGAACCTGTCATTCTTCGTGAAGTCCCTGATCTCCAAGAAGTAGTTCGCAAATCGAGGGGAAACGCGATGCCCCAGACCGCCATCATCGGCGCCGGCGTCATGGGCGAGGCCCTGCTCTCCGGGCTGGTCCGCGCCGGACGCCGCGTCGACGACCTCCTCGTCGGCGAGAAGCGGCCCGACCGGGCGCGCGAGCTCGAGGAGCGCTACGGCGTCCTGGTCGTGTCCAACGCCGAGGCAGCCCGCAAGGCCGACACCCTGGCGCTGGTCGTCAAGCCGCAGGACATGGCCGAGGTGCTCGACGAGATCGCTCCCGAGCTCCGACCGGGCCAGCTCGTCGTCTCGATCGCCGCCGGCATCACCACGGCGTACATCGAGGCCCGGGTGCCCGAAGGTGTCGCGGTCGTCCGCGTGATGCCCAACACCCCCGCGCTGGTCGACGAGGGCATGACGGCGATCTCGCCCGGCTCCCACTGCGACGACAGCCACCTCGCCGAGGCAGAGGCGCTGATGGGCTCGACCGGCCGGGTGCTGCGCGTGCCCGAGCGCCAGATGGACGCCGTCACGGCGATCAGCGGCTCCGGGCCGGCGTACATCTTCTTCGTCGTCGAGTCGATGATCGAGGCCGGCGTCCACCTCGGCCTGCCGCGCGCCACCGCGACCGACCTCGTCGTCCAGACGCTCGTCGGGTCAGCCAAGATGCTGCGCGAGACCGGCACCCACCCCGTCGTGCTGCGCGAGCAGGTCACCTCACCCGGCGGCACCACCGCCGCCGCGCTGCGCGAGCTCGAGACCCACAAGGTGCGCGCGGCGTTCCTCGCCGCGATGGAGGCCGCCCGCGACCGGTCGCGGGCGCTGGCCGAGGGCAGCTGACCTCGACCGGCTCACCTCGTGATCGTGAACCGGTTGGACTTCCCGATCGCGTGGTAGCTGTCGTCGACGAGCAGCCGCGCGACGTACCGGCCCGGTGGCAGTGGCCAACCGGCCACCCCTTCGCCGAGCCAGGTGTCGGCGCCGAAGCGTCACCGAGCCCTCGATGTGCGTGTGCGTGTAGCGGTAGACCAGGTACCAGCCCGCGCCCCGGCAGATCTTGAAGCAGCGGAACAGCCCGACCCAGTCGAACAGCTGGCCCGGCGCACCGGTGAAGCTCGACCCGGATGCTCTCGCCGACGTCGTACGACGGCGCGTCGGTCCGCAGCCGCGGTCGCTCGCCGCGCGGCGTACACCCAGACCGGCGCGCGGGCGTCGACGGCGCCGGTGGCGCGGTCGACCAGCACGACGTCGTAGCGGCCGGGCCGCAGGCCGGACTTGTCGAGGCGGACGACGCCGTCGGTCCGGCCGTCCGTCGACACGCGCCGACAGCAGCGGCGACGCGGCACCGCTCGGCACGAGTGCGACCACCTCGTCGGGTGCGCCCGTGCCGTGGAAGCGGACCGCAACGGCGGTCGCCGACGAAGACGCGACGCTGCTCGGGAGAGACGAGCATCGGCGCCTGGCCAGGGGTCACGTCGAACGTCGACACGACGCCGCGGTGGTCGGTCGGGAAGGGCTTGGCGAAGGCGCAGGTCGACCTGCGGGTTGCCGCGCTCGCCGACGAGCCTGCTGTCCACGGTGGTCGCCGCGCCCGCGTGGAGCACCCAGTCGATGCGGTCGAAGAAGTCCTTGTCCTGCGTCTCGGGACCGCCGGGCGACCAGGTGTAGCCGGGGTCGGCCACCGGGTCGGGGTGGGCGTCGCGGTAGGAGTCGCCGAACCCAGCCTCGGCGAGAGCCTTGCTCGCCGGCCACGCCACGGCGTACGGGACCTCGCGCCGGCTGTCGGCCACCGCCTGCGTCCAGTCGAGGTGTGAGGGGCTGTTGAAGTCGCCGGTGAGGAAGACCGGCATCTGCTCGGCCAGCGCGGGCAGCTCGCGCAGCACGCGGTGCAGGGCCGGCAGGCGGAGCGTGCGCTCGAGCTCCAGGACCTTCGACCGCGGCCACCCCTTGCGCACCTGGTACGGGCCGTAGGGGGTCGACGGGAGGTGCACGTTGGAGACCGCGACCACGCGGCCGGGCACCGGCATCACGTAGGCGAACAGCCCGTCGGCGTCCGGCGGGTCCAGGACCGGGAAGCGCGAGATCACGTGGGCCTGCGGGCTGGCGTACCAGCCCAGCAGGTCGGCGAGCTTGCGGGTGTTGCGCTCCGGCTCCTGTACGCCGACCACGTCGGCGCCGCTCGCCTCGATGATCTTCGCGAGCCGGTAGAGCCCCTCGGGGCAGCGGTTGGCGACCGGGCACCAGTCCCGTGCGCCAGGTCGTAGTCGTCGCCGCCGTAGAAGATGTTCAGCGACATCACGCTCAGCCGCACGGTGGGCGGCGCCGACTCGACGGGCGGGACGGCGGACGCAGGGGGCGCCACGAGCAGGGTGGCGATCAGGGCGAGAAGAGCCAGGCGGGCCGCGCGCACCCGCCGAGCATGACATTGAACGGCGGTTCAGTCACCTCACGGGCGGTCAGCGGACGGCGAGGCCACGGCCGGCGGCCAGCCGGGTGCGCCCAGCTCGCGCGAGACGTTGCGCGCGGCCTCGCGCAGCAGCGTGACCACGGAGTCGGCGACGGGCTGCTGGCTGGCGGGCAGCACGACGGCGATCGCGGCGATCGCCTCGCCGTCGCGGTCGGCCACCGGTACGGCGATCGAGGCCTCGCCGAGGACCGCTTCCTCGTCCTCGACGGCGTAGCCCTTCTCGACGATCTCGACGAGCGCCTTCTCCAGCGCGTCTGCCTCGACGAGGGTCTCGCCGGTGAGGCTGCGGAGTGGCCCTTTGCCCAGCAGGGTCTGGAGGAACCCCGGTCGGTAGGCGAGCAGCACCTTGCCCAGCGCGGACGCGTGGGCGGGGATCGTCAGCCCGGTCTCGGGCATCTGGCGGGTGCCGTCGGGGCGCGGCTCGTGGTGGATCACGATGACCTGGTCGAAGAACTCGACGCCGAGCCGGACGGCCAGACCGGTGCGCTCGCTGAGGTCGCCGGTCCAGCGCATCGCGCGGGCGCGGACGTCGAGGGTGTCGAGGTAGACGTTGGAGAGCTGGAGCAGCGTGGGGCCGAGCATGTAGCGCTGGCCGTGCGGCTCCTTGACCACCAGTCCGTGCTCCAGCAGCGACTTCACGATGCCGTGCACGGTCGAGGGCGGCAGCTCCAGGATCGCGCCGAGCTCGCTGATGCCGAGGTGCCGGGATCCCTGCAGCGCGGCCAGGATGCGCGCCGCGCGGTCGATCGCCTGGATCACCGCGAGCCTCCTCCTCTCGTGACGGGTCCCCGCCGCCCTGATGGACGTGAGCCCGAGCATGGCAGAAGCCGATCGACTTTCGCGAACCCTCTTGACTTGTGGCGATTTTCCGATAACTATTCGACATTGTCGAATGTGCTTCGCATCACACGGAAGGTCAATGGGATGGATGAAAACACGAGGTGGCAGAAGCTCGCGGCTGAGTTTCTGGGGACCGCCTTCCTGGTCTTCGTGGGCGTCGGCTCGGTCCCGGCCCTCCTGATCGTCAACGACGCCAACGGCTCCACGTTCAGCGGGTCGGACCTCGGCATCATCTCGTTGGCGTTCGCCACGATCGTGATCGTGACGGTCTACGTCTTCGGCTACATCGGTGGCAACCACATCAACCCGGCCGTCACGTTCGGGCTGGCCGCGACCGGCAAGTTCCCGTGGTCCGAGGTCCCGGCGTACGTCGCGGCGCAGGTCGCCGGTGCCGTCGCCGGAGCCTTCACCATCGTCGGCGTGCTCGGCACCAAGGCCAGCGACTTCGGCCTCGGCGTCGCGGCGTACGGCGACGCGATCCCGTGGTACCAGGCGTTCTTCGCCGAGTTCATCGGCACGTTCCTGCTGGTGTTCGCGGTCTTCGGCGTGATCTACCGCAAGGCGGCGCCCGGCTGGGCCGGCCTGGCCATCGGCATGGTGGTCTTCGCCGCGATCATCCCCGTCGCGCCGACCACCGGCGCCTCGATCAACCCGGCCCGCACCACCGGCCCGATGCTCGTCCAGCAGATCATGGGCGGCCGGTGTCGGCTGGGAGCAGTGGCCGGTGTACGTCGTCGCCGAGCTGCTCGCGGGTGTCGCTGGCAGCGTTCGCCGTTCGGTTTCATTGCCCACACGGCCCAGGACAACGCCCACAACGATCGGCTCCGCTCCGGTCCGCCCGCGGCCGTTCCTTCGGAGGTCTGAACCATGAAGAAGCTCATCAACCGTCCCGAGGACGTGCTGGCCGACGCCCTCAAGGGCATCGACGCGGCCCACCCGGAGCTCCGGGTCGACCACCAGCACCGCGTCATCTACCGGGCGACGCCCAAGGCCGACGGCAAGGTCGCGCTGATCTCGGGTGGCGGCTCGGGCCACGAGCCGCTCCACGGCGGGTACGTCGGCCCGGGCATGCTCGACGCGGCGTGCTGCGGCGAGGTGTTCACCTCGCCGACGCCCGACCAGATGCAGGAGGCGACCACGGTCGTCGACCGCGGCGCCGGCGTGCTGCACATCGTCAAGAACTACACGGGCGACGTGATGAACTTCGAGATGGCGGGCGAGATGGCGGCCGCCGACTCCGGCGTACGCGTCGAGACGATCGTGACCGACGACGACGTCGCCGTGCAGGACTCCACCTGGACCGCCGGTCGCCGGGGGGTCGGCGTCACCGTGCTGCTGGAGAAGATCGTCGGCGCCGCCGCCGAGGAGGGCCGCGACCTCGATGCCATCCTCGAGCTGGCCAAGCGCGTCAACGGGCAGGGCCGCTCGATGGGCATGGCCCTGACCAGCTGCACGGTGCCGTCGGCGGGCAAGCCGACCTTCGACCTGCCCGAGGACGAGATGGAGATGGGCGTCGGCATCCACGGCGAGCCCGGCCGACGCCGCGTCCCGCTCGCGGGTGCGGCCGAGATCGCCGAGATGCTCGTCGAGCCGGTGCTCGCCGACCTCGACTTCACCGGCGGCCCGGGCATCGTGCTGCTCAACGGCATGGGCGGCACGCCGCTCATCGAGCTGTACCTGTTGTACGGCGAGGTGGCGACGCTGCTCGAGAAGGCCGGGGTGCAGGTCGCCCGGACCCTCGTCGGCGACTACATCACCTCGCTCGACATGGCCGGCGCCTCGGTGACCGTGCTCAAGGCCGACGACGAGATGGTGCGCCTGTGGGATGCTCCGGTGAAGACAGCGGGCCTGCGATGGGGACTCTGACCGTGACCGATGCCGTATCTGTCGACCAGCTGGTCGGGTGGCTGTCCTCGTTCCGCGACGCGGTCCACGAGCACGGCGCCTACCTGACCGAGCTCGACTCGGCGATCGGCGACGCCGACCACGGCGCCAACCTGATCCGCGGCATGGACGCGGTGATGGCGGCGGTCTCGCCTGATCCTCCCGAGACCGCCGGCGACCTGCTGAAGAAGGTCGGCATGACGCTGGTGACCTCGGTCGGCGGCGCGAGCGGTCCGCTGTACGGCACCTTCTTCCTCCGTGCGGCCACGGCCGTGGGCGACGCGACCGTCGCTCGACGGCCCGGCGTTGCTCGCGGCGCTCCGGGCCGGGCTCGAGGGCATCGTCGCGCGCGGCAAGGCCGAGGCCGGCGACAAGACGATGTACGACGCGCTGGCACCCGCGCTGGCGGCGTTCGAGCGAGGCGCTGGGTTCCGGCGCCGACGTCGGTGCCGCCGCGCGAGCGGCGGCCGACGCGGCCGCCGCCGGCCGCGACGCGACCGAGCCGCTGCTCGCCCTCAAGGGGCGGGCGTCGTACCTCGGCGAGCGCAGCGTCGGCCACATCGACCCCGGCGCCGCGTCGTCCGCGTTGCTGCTCGCCGCGCTGGCCGACGCGCTCGAGAGCTGAGGGACGCCGTGATCGGGATCGTCGTCGTCTCCCACAGCCTCGCCCTGGCGGAGGCGGCGGTCGCGCTCGCGGACGAGATGGTGCACGGAGACGGGCCGGTGGTCGCTGTCGCCGCCGGCGCCGGCGGTGGTTTCGGCACCGACGCCACCGAGGTGCGGCGGGCGATGGAGAAGGCCGCCTCGCCCGACGGCGTACTCGTCCTGATGGACCTCGGTTCCGCCGTGCTCAGCGCCGAGCTCGCGCTCGAGCTGGGTGCTCCGGCCGACCACGACGTACGTCTGAGCGCAGCGCCGTTGGTCGAGGGCCTGGTCGCCGCGGTGGTGCGGGCCGCCGGGGGAGCCGACCTCGACACCGTCGCCCGCGAGGCCGAGGCCGCGCTGGTCCCGAAGATCACGGCCTTGGCCGAGCACGCGGCGTCCGTGCCGGCCGGTCGTGCAGGCCGCAGTACCGGACGCCTCGGCTGCGGCTCACGCTGGTCAACCCGCAGGGTCTGCACGCCCGGCCGGCGGCCCAGATCGCCACGGCGGTGGGTGGCTTGGCGGCGGACGTCGCGGTCGAGGCGTGCGGCCGGCGGGCCGACGCATCGAGCTCCCTGGAGCTGATGACGCTCGCGTGCGGGGCAGGGTACGGAGATCACCGTGTCGGCGACCGGTGCCGACGCGGAGCGAGGCGGTCGAGACGGTGCGCGGGCTGGTCGAGGCCGGGTTCGGGGAGCTCGAGGCGAGCTGACGTTCCAAGGCAGTCGCTCAGCTTCTCGGGTTGAAATGACTGCCTGAAGTCGAGGCGATCCCCGGTGAGCCGGGGATCGCTCAGGCAGTCCGGCAACCGCCTCGAGGATCGAGAACGGGGTGGCGGTGTGCGACGACGCGGGTGAGGCGGAGGCCGGCGCGGGCGAACAGCGCGGCGAACTCCGCCTCGGTGCGTTCGCGGCCGCCGGCCACCACCAGCATCTGGAGGTCCATCAGGGCGGTGAACCGCTCGTGCCCCGGACGGTCGAGCAGGAGCTCGACCACGAGCACGACGCCGTCGGGGCGCAGCGACTCCCGGCACCGGCGCAGGATCGTCACGCACTCGTCGTCGGACCAGTCGTGGAGGATCCACTTCATCAGGTAGCAGTCGGCCGGCGGCACCGCGTCGAAGAAGGACCCGCCCACCGCCGACCAGCGTCCCTCCAGGTCCGGCGGCGCCTCGGTCGCGACGACGTGTGGCTGGTCGAACAGCGTGCCGGAGAGCTCGGGCCGCTGGCGCAGCACCGCCGCCAGCAACGAACCCTGACCACCTCCGACGTCGACGACGTGAGCTGCGCCCGCTGAAGTCGTACGACGAGGCGACGCGCTTCCACCACCAGCGAGCTGAGCGAGGTCATCAGGGCGTCGAAGCTCGCGCCGCGCTCGGGATGCTCGGCCCGGTGCGCCCACACGTCCTTCCCGTGCAGGGCCGTGAAAGCCGTCTCGCCGGTGCGCACGCTGTGCGTCAGGTGCCCCCAGGCCGCCCAGACCTCCGGGTCCGCCTGCACCATCGCCTGGGGAGCCAGGGAGGCGGGGGCATCGGATCGCAGGGGCAGGCCGAGCTCGGTGAGCTCGAAGGTGTCACCCCGCTCGTCGAGCACGCCGACGGTCGCCAGCACGTGCAACAGCCGCCGGGTCGTGTCGGGGTGGGTGCCGGTGGCGGCCGCGACGTCCTCGAAGGAGCGAGCACCCTCTGCCAGTGCGTCGATGGCGCCGGTCGCCACGGCCGCGGCGATCGCGGCCGCCGCGCGATGGCCGGTGACGAGCTGGCTCAGCTGCTCACGTGCGTCCATCGCCGGATCATCCCACTCCCATCGCGGCCTCGGCAGCGGCCAGGACGGGGGCGGTCACCTCGCGGCAGCGGGCGCTGCCGGCCTCGAAGACGGCGGTGACGTACGCCGGGTCGGCGGCCAGGTCGGCGTACCTCTTCTGCATCGGCTCGAGCACGGCCACCACCGCGTCGGTGACGGCGGCCTTGAGCGCGCCGTACGTCGTGATGCCCGTCGGCCGAGCCCCCGCACGCGGCGAGGATGTCGAGCAGGTTGGAGACGCCGGGCTTCTCTCCCGGCTGTCCGTACGGCGCCCGGGCCGGTCTCGGAGTCCGTCACCGCCCGCGCGACCTTGCGGCGCACGACGTCCGGCGGGTCGAGCAGCCGGATCACCCCGCCGTCCGCGCCGGGTGCGGCCGACTTGCTCATCTTGCGGGTGGGGTCCTGGAGGTCCATCACCCGCGCGCCGGCCGTCGGCGTGACGATCTCGGGCACGGTGAACACCGCGCCGTAGGTGTTGTTGAAGCGGACCGCGAGGTCGCGCGTCAGCTCCACGTGCTGGCGCTGGTCGTCGCCGACCGGCACCTGCGTCGGCCGGTAGAGCAGGATGTCCGCGGCCATCAGCACCGGGTAGGTGTAGAGCGAGACGCGGGTCGACGGCTGGTCCCGGCCCTTCTCCTTGTACTGGATCATCCGCGCCAGCTCGCCGGTGTACGCCGTGCACTCCAGCAGGTAGGCCAGCTCGCGGTGCGCGGGCACGCGCGACTGCCGGAACAGCACTGCCTTGTCGGGTCGAGCCCGACGTGCGAGGAACAACGTGGTGACCTCGGCGATGGCCGCCCGCAGCACGACCGGGTCGTGCGTGGTCGTCATCGCGTGCAGGTCGGAGACGCCGTAGAAGCACTCGGTGCTCTCCTGGGCGGCAGCCATGCCGCGGAAGGCGCCGAGGTAGTTGCCCAGCGTCAGCCGTCCGGACGGGGTGATGAGGGAGAGGTTGCGGTTCATGTAAGTGCTCCTGGAGTGAGTGCCTCCGGGCGGGGCTCGACAAGCCGACCGGCGCTGGTTGCTGCCGCCATGACACGACAACGGCCGCCCGGAGGCGGCCGTGGTTGAGGTGTGCGTCAACGGGTGGTCCGCCTAGGAGGCGGGCCACCAGCACCGGTTGATGGTCGTGCGCACGGAGCCAGGGTAGCCGCAAGGAGTACGTTTCGGGCCATGGAGTGCAGCGGCCCTGCGACCGTCGTCTTCGACCCGTCGCTGACGGCGTACGACTTCGGCTCCACGCACCCGATGTCGCCGATCCGGGTCGACCTGACCATGCGGCTGGTCCGCGAGCTCGGCGTCCTCGACACGCTGCGGATGGTGCCGGCGCCGTTCGCCGACGACGGGCAGATCGCGACGGTCCACGGCGAGGACCTCATCGACGCTGTGACGCGGGCGGGCAAGGACCCGGGCTCGATCGAGTTCGACGACCACGGGCTCGCCACCGACGACAACCCGGTCTTCGCCGACATGCACCGCGCGGCCGCGCACGTGGTCGGCGCCAGCCTCGAGGCCTTCCGCCAGGTCCACTCCGGCGAGAGCCTCCACAGCGCCAACATCGCCGGCGGCCTGCACCACGCGATGCGCGACCGCGCGAGCGGCTTCTGCATCTACAACGACGTCGCCGTCGGCATCCAGTGGCTGCTCGACCAGGGCGTGGAGAAGGTCGCCTACGTCGACGTCGACGTCCACCACGGCGACGGCGTCGAGGCGATCTTCTACGACGACCCGCGGGTGCTGACGATCTCGCTGCACGAGACCGGGCAGATGCTCTTTCCCGGCACCGGCTTCCCCGACGACTCGGGCGGGCCGCAGGCCCAGGGCACGGCCGTGAACGTCGCGCTGCCGCCCGGCACCGCCGACGCCGGGTGGCTGCGCGCCTTCCACGCGATCGTGCCGCCGCTGGTCCGGGCATTCGCGCCGGAGGTGCTGGTCACCCAGCACGGCTGCGACTCCCACATGGAGGACCCGCTCGCCCACCTGATGCTCTCGGTCGACGGCCAGCGGGCGTCGTACCTCGCGCTCCACGACCTCGCCCACGAGGTCTGCGACGGGCGCTGGGTGGTCACCGGCGGCGGCGGCTACGCGCTCGTGGACGTCGTACCGCGGGCCTGGACCCACCTGCTCGCGATCGTCGCCGGGCGGCCCATCGACCCGGCCACCGAGACCCCGCAGGCCTGGCGCGACCACGTCCAGGCCACCCTCGGGCGCCGCGCGCCGTCGCGGATGACCGACGGGCGAGACGCCGCTGTGGCGCGACTGGTCGGAGGGCTACGACCCGGACTCCTGGCTCGACCGCACGATCCAGTCGACCCGCGAGGAGATCTTCCCCTCGCACGGTCTCGACCCGATGCCCTGACCGACGCGTCACCGGAATCGACAGGCGGTGTGGAGTCGGGAGTGGCTGGTTCAGACAATGCAAGCCGACACGCCGAGTCTCTCAGGTTTCTCTAGTCAAACCCTTCCCCACGAGTCACAACAGGCGCTATCTTCACCACAAGCGCGGGACGTGGAGTCACCGGTGGGGAAGCCGGTGGCGTCGCCGCAAGAAAGATCGGTGCGCCATGCCTGCCACAGGAGACAACCGTGGAGACATCTCCGAAGTGAAGTTCCTGACCGTCGCCGAGGTCGCCGCCACCATGCGGGTCTCGAAGATGACCGTCTACCGCCTCGTCCACAACGGCGAGCTGCCCGCCGTCCGCGTCGGCCGCTCGTTCCGGGTCACCGAGGACGACGTCAACGAGTACCTGCGCAAGTCCTTCTACAACGCTGGCTGATTTGCCCTCCGCTGCGCTGCTGTCGGTGGTTGAGAGTGAGGGCCGCCAGCCCGAGCCTCGCAAGCCCCGATCGCTGGCGACGGGTGGTTTCGAGGCCGTCGCTGGCGCTCCTCGCACCTCACCACCGAGCGATCGGCGCGAATTAACCCGGCCCACCGGCGCCCGTTAGGCTGTCGAGGTCCCACGGGCCGTTCCCTGGGGCTCGTTCCAGCAGGTGAAGGGTTACCACGTGGGTTCTGTCATCAAGAAGCGGCGCAAGCGCATGGCGAAGAAGAAGCACCGCAAGCTGCTCAAGAAGACGCGCGTCCAGCGCCGCAAGCTCGGCAAGTAGCCACCACCCGGGTCGTCGAGGGAGCCGCATGGGCCGGGTCGCACTCGTCACCGGGGTCTCCCGCGACCTCGGCCGGCGGTTCGCGCGCGTGCTCGCGGCGACCGACGGCATCGACCGGGTGATCGGCGTCGACGTCGTCCCACCACGTGGAGACGTCGGCGCGATGTCGTTCATCCGCGCCGACATCCGCACCCCCGTGATCGCCAAGGTGATCGCGAAGGAGGACGTCGACACCGTCGTCCACATGAGCGTCATCGCCACCCCCGGCAGCGCCGGCGGCCGCGGCACGATGAAGGAGCTCAACGTCATCGGCACCATGCAGCTGCTCGCTGCGTGCCAGAAGGCGCCGTCGGTCCAGCACCTCGTGGTCAAGTCGACCTCGACGGTCTACGGCGCGAGCTCGCGCGACCCGGCGATGTTCACCGAGGACATGGGGCCGCGCCGCAACCCCCGCGTCGGGGTTCAGCAAGGACGCCGCAGGAGATCGAGGGCTACGTCCGCGGCTTCGCCCGCCGCCGGCCCGACGTGCGCGTGACCATGCTGCGGCTGGCCAACGTCGTCGGCCCCCACGTCGTCAGCCCGATGACGTCCTACTTCCGGCTGCCCGTCATCCCGACCGTGCTCGGCTTCGACGCGCGCATGCAGTTCGTCCACGAGAGCGACCTCGACCGCGTGCTCCAGCACGCCGTCCTCTCCGACGTCCACGGCACTTTCAACGTCGCCGGCGACGGCATCTTGATGCTCTCGCAGGCCGTCCGCCGCCTCCAGCGCGCGACGCTGCCGCTGCCCGGCTTCGCCGTCGGCCAGCTCGGCTCGGTGCTGCGCCAGGCGCGGCTGGCCGACTTCTCGCCCGAGCAGCTGAGCTTCCTGACCTTCGGTCGCGGCATCGACACGACCCGGATGCGCACCGAGCTCGGCTTCGAGCCCGACTACACCACCGCCGAGGCCTTCGCCGACTTCGCGTCCTCGATGCCGGCGACGTCGCGGGTCTCCGAGCGCGCCGTCGCCGGGCTCGCCGACCTGCTGCCCGAAGCCAGGACCCGTGGGAGCCCCGCATGGCTGACGCCGAGATCATCCCGATCGGCACCCGCGGCCGTCCCGGCCGCGGCACCGGCCAGGCCAAGCCGTCCTCGGCCGCCCGCAGCCTCGCCGGCGGCAGCCGGACCAGGCCGGCAGCGAAGACGGCCGCCAAGCCGGTACGCAAAGACAGCCCGCCGGCCCGCCGGCAAGCCGCGCGCCGCGACCACGCGCCGTACGACGCCCGAGCCCGAGGCCATCGAGCAGGTCACGACCGAGGCCGTCCCGCACCAGCCCGCCAGCCGCCTGACCAGCCGCGACGCGGCCGGCCGCGACGACGTCCGACCGCGCGCCGCTCGCCGGCATCTCGCCCGCCGACTGGTGGTCGGCCCTCCAGCACGCCGCCGGCGAGGTCTTCGGCGACCAGTGGGAGCCGCAGCTGGCCCAGATGCTCGCGCTGCTCCGGCGCCGGCTGACCGGCGGCTACGAGGTCGACGAGTTCGGCTTCGACCCCGAGGTCACCGAGAAGTTCATGCTCGCCCTGCTGCGGCCGATCGCGGAGAAGTGGTTCCGCGTCGAGGTGCGCGGCATCGAGAACATCCCCGCCGAGGGCGGCGCGCTGATCGTCTCCAACCACTCCGGCACGGTCCCCGTCGACGCGCTGATGACGATGGTCGCCGTCCACGACCACACCGGCCGGTTCCTGCGCGCGCTGGGCGCCGACCTGGTCTTCCGGATGCCGTTCGTCGGCGAGCTGGCGCGCAGGGGCGGCGCGACGCTGGCCTGCAACGAGGACGCCGAGCGGATGCTCAGCAGCGGCGAGCTGGTCGGCGTCTGGCCCGAGGGTTTCAAGGGCATCGGCAAGCCGTTCTCCCAGCGCTACAAGCTCCAGCGCTTCGGCCGCGGCGGCTTCGTCAGTGCCGCGCTGCGCACCGGCGTACCCATCGTGCCGCTGTCGGTCGTCGGCGCCGAGGAGATCTACCCGCTGCTCGGCAACGTCCCGTCGCTGGCCCGGCTGCTCGGCGTCCCCTACGTGCCGATCACGCCGTTCTTCCCCTGGCTCGGCCCGCTCGGCCTGGTGCCGCTGCCCTCGAAGTGGCTGCTGGAGTTCGGCGAGCCCATCCGCACCGACGAGCTCGACGGCGGCGCCGCCGACGACCCGATGCTGGTCTTCAACGTCACCGACCAGGTCCGCGAGACCATCCAGCAGACCCTCTACAACCTGCTGATGAAGCGCGACTCCGTCTGGCGGTAAGCCCCTCCGCTTCGCTCCGGGCGCCGTGTGACCGGCGCTGCTGCGGAGGTCTCGACCGCTCGGCCGTGGCCGGTCACGGCTCGACCAGCGAAGGCACGCAAGTCACCCAAGGGGTCGGTGACCGCCGTCGGGCAGGGCGCTGCCGACGCCGCCGAGGAGCTGGGTGACGTCGACCGACGGCAGCGGGATCAGCGGCGTGGGGCCGCCGGTCAGCTCGTCGAGGATCTGGGTCACGTCGATGGTGGGCAGGGCCAGCCGGTCGTCGCCCCAGCGGTCGGCAGTCCGCCGGTCGGCAGCCCGCCCGTCGGGCTGACGCCGAGGTGGGTACGCCGGTGGGCAGCGGGGTCGGCAACGCCGTCGGGCCTCCCGTGGGTCCGCCGGTGGGGCCGCCGCCAGGCCCGCCGCCAGGTCCAGCGGTCGGGCTGGGCTTGGTGACGCTGCCGGGCGGCAGCTCGCCGCCGAGCGACGGGAGCACCAGCGTGGGCAGCACGACGTCGGGCAGGTTCACCGCAGGCAGCGTGCCCGCTGCCGAAGCCGGTGCCGACCGGTCGGCAGGGTCGGGTGCGATCTCGTCGAGGTCGGCGCCGGCGCAGGTCGGGCACGACAACGCGGCCTCGTCGTCGATGCGCACCAAGGTCGTCACCGCGTGCACCCACTCGTCCTGAGCGCTGGGCGGCAGCTTGCCGTCGAGCTCGGCCAGCGACTCCATCGACGAGGCGGTGAAGGACTGCGCAGCTCGGTGACCGTCTCGTCGTCGCCCTCCTCGGCGTACGACGCGAGCAGCAGGTCGGAGGCCTCGATGGCCTGCTGGGTGAAGTCGTCGAGGGTGTCGGCGATCTCGGCCTCGTGCTCGCCGGCGTCGAGGCGTCGAGACCTCGTCGAGCCGCGTCGAGGCGCTGGCCAGCAGCGTGGTGCCCTTGCCCTCGTCGCCGACGCTGATGCCGGCGTGGGCCGTCTCGATGCCGCGCTTGAGCGGGTAGAGCACGTCGCCCGGCAGGGCCGACTGGGCGACCACCGACATGGTGGCCGTCGCGCCGACCAGGGCGAACCCGCCCATCGCGATCGCGAGCCGGCGTTCGCGCGGGTTGCGGACGCGGCCCGGGTCGGGCGTGCGCAGCCGGAGCCGGTCGGCCTCGGCCGCCTGGATGGCCGGCATCGCCGCGGCCTCGGCGACCAGCCGGGTCCGGCAGCTCCGCGACGAACTCGGGACGCGCCTGCGGCTCGGGTACGGCGCGCAGCGCGCCGACGAGCACGAGCAGGTCGTCGTAGCGGTCGTCCGACGCCCCCCGCGTGCGTCGAGCGCCCTCGACGACTGCGTCGAACTCCTCGGCGCGACGACGTGTCGCGAACACCGGGCTCATCACAGACGTCCTGTCAGGTCACTGGCTCCGGCGCCCCCGCCGGACACCGACCTCAACGAGCCCTCGCACGTCGCGGTTACGGCGTACTGGCCAGTAGTAACGACTGGACTGGTCCAGTCCACCACGGTTCGGCCCTGGCGCCATCAGCCACGGATCCCTTCGGGCATCAGCTTGGCGAGGTTGCGCACGCCGCGCAGCTGGAGCTGCTTGACCGCTCCGTCGCTGCGGCCGAGGACCGCCGCGGTCTCGGCGATGCTCATCCCCTGGAGGAACCGCATCACCAGGCAGTCGCGCTGCTCGCGCCGGCAGCTCGGTGAGCGCCTGGAGCAGCACCTCGTTGGTCAGGCTGGCCAGCACGGCGTCCTCGGGGCCCTCGGTCGTGCGGTCGTCGTGGAGGCCCATGTCCTCGGTGGTCAGCTCGAGGCGGGTGCGGCCGGCCTTGAAGTGGTCGGTGCACAGGTTGCGGGCGATGGTCATCAGCCAGGCGCCGAAGTCCTTGCCCTGCCAGCGGAAGCTGCTCATGCTGCGCAACGCGCGGAAGAAGGTCTCGGAGGTGAGGTCCTCGGCCAGCGTGGTCGACCGGGTGCGGTGGAACAGGAAGCGGTAGACCGAGCCGTGGTAGTGGTCGAAGAGCATCCCGAACGCCTCGGCGTCGCCGTTGCGGGCCAGCTCGACCAGGGCGATCAGCCGGTCGCGCTCGGCCTCGGACTCCTCGCTGGACGCGGCGAACTGGTGGTCCCCGTCGACACCTCCGCCGGCACCGGTGCCGCCGTCGGCGCCGTCCCGGTCGCTCGTGGGCGAGGCCACGCCGACCTCGCCGGCCATCAGGAGGCGGCGGTCGTCCAGGCCCGCTGGTCGTCGAGCAGGCTGGCGAGCACCAGCGACCGCAGGGCGTCGAGCCCACGCGACGCCACAGTGCCCGGATCTGGCTTCACGCCGGTACCTCCCTAGTACCCCTAGCCATCCTCAGGGTAGGTGGCCCTTTCGGACATGGGAACCGCCCGAAGGGTTAAGTGTCGCTAGCCCACGTCGTGCGGCACCGGACCTCGGAGCTGGCGATCGCGTGCAGGTCAGGGGCGGGTCGCCGACCTGGCGCGGACCGCAAGCGCGGCCGCGATCGCCACCCGCGACGCCCCCGGCCACGGTCCCCGTGACTAGACCGGCCCGCGCCGCCTTGCGACCGGTGCGGTAGTCGTAGACGCGCCAGCCCTGCCGCCGGGCGTGGGCGCGCAGCCGGGCGTCGGGGTTGATGGCGCAGGCGTGGCCGACCATCGAGAGCATCGGCAGGTCGTTGGCCGAGTCGGAGTACGCCGAGCAGCGGGCCAGGTCGAGCCCCTCGCGCTCCGCGAGCGCCGCGACCGCCTCGGCCTTGGCCGGGCCGTGCAGCATCGTGCCGACCAGACGGCCGGTGTAGACGCCGTCGACGTGCTCGGCGACGGTGCCGAGCGCGCCGGTCAGCCCGAGCCGCCGGGCGATGATGCCGGCGATCTCGACCGGTGCGGCGGTGACCAGCCAGACCCGCTGTCCCTGGTCGAGGTGGAGCTGGGCGAGGGCGCGGGTGCCCGGCCAGATGCGGCCGGCCATCGCCTCGTCGAAGATCTCCTCGCCGAGCTGTTCGAGCTCGAGCACGGTGTGGCCCTCGATGAAGGCCAGCGCGGAGGCCTGGGCGTCGGCGACGTGGTCGGGGTCCTCGGCGCCGACGATGCGGAACTTGGCCTGCTTCCATGCAGCCGAGGCGATCTCGCGAGTGGTGAAGAAGCGGCGGCGGTAGAGGCCGCGCGCCAGGTGGAAGATGCTCGCGCCCTGCATCAAGGTGTTGTCGACGTCGAAGAACGCCGCCACCTCGGGGTCGAGCGGCATGGCCAGCGCGTCCTCCACCTCGGCCGACGTCGCGGCCGCCTCGCCGGCCATCGTGGACCGGCGCTGGAGGTCGATCCGGCGCGGTGCGGGCACGGTTCGAG
Source organism: uncultured Actinomycetota bacterium (assembly GCA_963758885.1). Taxonomy (GTDB): domain Bacteria; phylum Actinomycetota; class Actinomycetes; order Propionibacteriales; family Nocardioidaceae; genus Nocardioides. The sequence continues at coordinate 156,381 of CAVWXS010000026.1, read as the reverse complement.
GGTACGACCTCCGCCCCCCGTCACGCCGATCCAGCTTGTAACGCGGTGTTCGCGTGCCTTCCATAGCGCTACAACGCTTGGTAAGTGACGTGAACACCGCGTTACAAGCAGTTGGGGCTCGGCGGTGTCCGCGGGTTCTGCTTCGCGCCGAAACCCCTGTGGAACCATGGATGGATGTCCCTGGACGTCCGTGACAGCGCTCCCGCGGCGCCGCTCGAGCCCACCCTGGTCGCCGACCTGGTGGCGCTCGCGGCCGGCCGCGACGGGGCGAAGGACGCCCTGGTCGAGGCCTCCGGACGCCGGCTGACCTGGGCCGATCTCGACCGCGAGGTGGGCCGGGTGGCCACCGGCCTCGGCGACGTCGGGATGGTCGCCGGGCAGCGGGTCCTGCTCGTGCTGGGCAACCGGATCGAGCTGGTGACGACCTACCTCGGGGCCCTGCGCGCCCAGCTGGTCGCCGTACCGGTGAACCCGCGCGCCAAGGTCGAGGAGCTCGCCTGGATGATCGCCGACTCCGGCGCCCGGCTGGTGGTCGCCGACGCGCGACCGTCGCCGACGCGCGGGCGGCCGGCGTCCTGGTCCGTGAGGCGCTGGCCGGCGCCCGCGACGCGCTCGACGACGACGTCGTGGCCCGGGCCCGCGAGCCGAGGCTGGTCGTCGTGGACGCCGATCCCCAGACAGGTGACCAGACAGGTGACCAGTCGGATCTGGGAGCCGGCGAGCTCGCCTTCGACGCCCTGCTGGCCGACGAGCCGCGACAGCTTCCGGCCCGCCCGGAGCCCGAGACCCTGGCCTGCCTGCTCTACACCGGCAGCACCGCCGACCGGCCTCGCGCCGCGATGCTCACCCACCGCGCGCTGCTGGCCAACGTCGAGCAGACCGCTGCCGTGCGCCCGGTCGAAGGTCTGGCCATGATCGGCGCCGGCGACGTCGTCCTCGGCGTGCTGCCGCTCTTCCACGTCTACGGCCTGAACGCCGTCCTCGGCAGCGTCCTGCGCCACGGCGCGACGCTGGTGCTGACCGACCACTTCGACCCGCACGGCACCCTCGACGTGGTCGCCGAGCACGGCGTCACCGTGGTGCCCGTCGCCCCCGCCGTCTTCCCGCACTGGCTGGGCTCGACGACCTCGCCGCGTCCCTCGCGTCGGTGCGCCTGGTGCTGTCCGGATCCGCCCCGCTGGCCCGGTCGGTGATCGAGGAGTTCACCGCGCGCACCGGCGTCCCGGTCCACCAGGGCTACGGCCTGACCGAGGCGGCTCCCGTCGTCACCAGCACGCTGACCGCCACCGCAGGCGTGCCCGGCTCTCTGGGCGCACGCGCTCCCCGGCGTGGGCCTCCGCCTGGTCGACGACCACGGCCTCGAGCCCGAGCCGGGTGACCCCGGCGAGATCCAGGTCAGGGGCAGCAACCTGTTCAGCGGCTACTGGCCCGATGCGTCCGACGGCCCTGGTGCCGACGGCTGGTGGCCGACCGGCGACGTCGGCTACCTCGACGACGGCGGTGAGCTGTACCTGGTCGACCGCGCGGCCGAGGTGGTCGTCGTCGCCGGGTTCCGCGTCTACCCGCACGAGGTCGAGGCGGTGATCGGCCAGGTGCCCGGCGTCGAGGAGGCCGCTGTGATCGGCGTACCCGACGACCTCACCGGGCACGCCGTCGTGGCCTACGTCCGCGTCTCCGGGCTCGACCCCGACGAGGTCGCGGACGCCGTCCGCGAGCGGTGCGAGGCCGCGCTCGCGGGCTTCAAGCGCCCGGCCCGCGTCGAGGTGGTCGACGAGCTGCCGACGACGCTCGCCGGCCGGGTGCGCAAGGGCGAGCTGCGCCAGCTCGAACGCCGACGGGCGCTGGGGATCCTGGAGTGACCGGCTCCCGTGCACCCCACGGGTGACCATGTACAGCCGCCCCGGCTGCCACCTCTGCGAGGTCGCGGCCGAGGTCATCACCCGGGTCTGCGCCGACCTCGGCGAGGAGTGGGTCGAGATCTCGATCGACGACGACCCCGCCCTGCGCGAGGAGTACGGCGAGGAGATCCCGGTGACCCTCGTCGACGGCCGCCGCCACGACTTCTGGCGCGTCGACGAGGCCCGCCTCCGGGCGGCCCTGGCTCGTCCCACCTGCAGCGTTCGCGCTTGTCACGCGGTAGTTGCGTGTGCCCTACCACGTGCTGCAGCGCTTGGTAAGTCGACCAGACACCGCGTTACGGGAGCAACCCAGGCGCGCCGGACCGGTGAGGTGTGTCTCAACGGTGCGCGCTCGGTTTTGTTCTCGCGTTCACAAGCGCCTACTGTGGCGGGGCTGAGCGAGACCTGAAGACCGGCGTCGCAGAGCCCGGGGTCCGCCGGCTGGAAACGAGAAACCGTGACCGCCAAAGCGTCCAGCGAGACCGCCAGGGACATTCCCGAGGCGACCGTGGCGCGACTGCCCGTCTACCTCCGGGCCCTGGTCACCCTCAGCGACGCCGGCACCGCCACGTGCTCGAGCGAGGAGCTCGCCGCGGCGGCCGGAGTCAACAGCGCCAAGCTGCGCAAGGACCTCTCGTACCTCGGCAGCTACGGCACCGCGGGGTCGGGTACGACGTCGACTACCTGCGCTACCAGATCGCCCGCGAGATCGGGGTCACCCAGGACTGGCCCGTGGTCATCGTCGGCATCGGCAACCTCGGGCACGCCCTGGCCAACTACTCCGGCTTCCGCAGCCGCGGCTTCCGGGTCGTGGCGCTGCTCGACGCCGACCCGGAGCGCCACCGGGAGGTCGTCGCCGGGGTCGACGTACGCCCGTTCGACGACCTCGAGCAGATCGTGGCCGAGCAGGGCGTCGCCATCGGCGTCATCGCCACCCCCGCCGATCGCCGCGCAGGACGTCGCCGACCGCATGGTCGCGGCCGGCATCAGCAGCATCCTCAACTTCGCGCCGGTCGTGCTCTCGATGCCCGACGGGGTCGACGTGCGCAAGGTCGACCTGTCCATCGAGCTGCAGATCCTGGCCTACCACGAGCAGCGCAAGGCCTCGCAACTCGGGGCCCAGGTCGACAGTCGGGGGGTCACGGCATGAGCGTCCTCGTGGTCGGCATCTCCCACCGGTCCGCACCCGTGCCGCTGCTCGAGCGCGTCGCCGTCGACGGTGAGGGCGCCGCCAAGCTCGCGCGCGACGTGGCCGCCGGCGAGCACGTCACGGAGGCCGCCGTCATCGCCACCTGCAACCGCCTGGAGATCTACGCCGACGTCGACCGCTTCCACGGCAGCGTCGAGGAGCTGTCCCGGCTGCTCGTCGAGCGCGCGGGACGCTCCACCGAGGACCTCCTGCCCCACCTCTACGTCCACTACGACGACGGCGCGGTGTCCCACCTCTTCCAGGTCGCCGCCGGGCTCGACTCGATGGCCGTCGGCGAGGCCCAGATCCTCGGCCAGACCCGTGACGCGCTGGCTCGTGGCCAGGAGTCCGGCACCGTCGGGCCCGCCCTCAACGTGCTGTTCCAGCAGGCGCTGCGGGTCGGCAAGCGGGCCCACGCCGAGACCGGCATCGACCAGGCCGCGCCGACGCTGGTGGCCGCCGCCCTCGACCGGGTCGGCGACGTCTCCGGACACCGGCTCGACGACATCTCGGGCCGCACCGTGGTGATCGGCGCCGGCTCGATCGCCGCGCTGGCGACGGCGACCCTGGTCCGCCGCGGGGCGACCGACGTCGTGGTCGTCAACCGCTCGCCCCACCGCGCCGCGCGCCTGGCCGCCGAGTACGGCGCGCGCGCGGCCGCCCTCGCCGACCTCGCGGCCGAGATCGAGCACGCCGACCTGGTGGTCGCCTGCACCGGTTCCACGGGGGTGCTGCTCACGACCGACATGGTGGCCTCGCTGGTCACGCGCAAGGGCCGGCGGCTCGACGTGGTCGACCTCGCGCTCCCGCACGACGTCGAGCCCGGTGTCGGCGAGCTCCCTGGCGTCACCCTGGTCACCCTCGCCGACCTGGCCGAAGACCTCGCCGGCAGCGATGCCGGCGCCGAGGTCGACGCCGTCCGCGAGATCGTCGCCCAGGAGGTCGCGGCGTTCGACGCCGCGCGCCGACAGGCGAGCGTGACGCCGACCGTCGTCGCCCTGCGCTCGATGGCCACCGACGTGGTCGAGGCCGAGCTGGCCCGGCTGATGGCCCGCCTGCCCGACCTCGACGACGCCTCACGCGCCGAGGTCCTGATGAGCATGCGCCGCGTGGCCGACAAGCTGCTCCACCAGCCGACCGTCCGCGTCAAGGAGCTCGCCAACGAGACCGGCGCCGTCTCCTACGCCGCCGCGCTGGCCGAGCTGTTCGCCCTCGACCCCGACGCCGTCGACGCGGTCACCCGGCCCGAGGGACTGGCCCCATGACGGTGGTCCGGATCGGCACGCGGGCCTCGCTGCTCGCCACCACCCAGTCGCGTCAGGTCGCCGACCTGGTGTCGGAGAGGCTCGGCCGCGAGGTCGAGCTCGTCGAGGTGACGACCGAGGGCGACCGCAGCGCCGCGCCGCTGGCGACCTTGGGCGGCACTGGCGTCTTCGTCACCGCGCTGCGCGAGGCGCTCCTCGAGGGCCGCGTCGACGTCGCGGTGCACTCCCTCAAGGACCTGCCCACCGCACCCGCACCCGGGATCGTGCTGGCCGCCGTACCGACTCGTGAGGACCCGCGCGACGTCGTCGTGGCCCGCGACGGCCTCACCCTCGGCGAGCTGCCTGCCGGCAGCCGCATCGGCACCGGCTCACCGCGCCGAGCCGCTCAGCTGCACGCGCTCGGGCTCGGCCTCGAGGTCGTCGACATCCGCGGCAACGTCGACACGAGGCTCGGCAAGGTCGCGTCGGGGGAGTACGACGCGGTCGTGCTCGCCCGCGCCGGCCTGGCCCGTCTCGGCCGGCTCGACGAGGTGACCGAGGTGCTCGATCCCCTCCAGATGCTCCCAGCGCCCGGCCAGGGTGCCCTCGCGGTCGAGTGCCGGGCCGGACGACGACCTGGTCGCCGCGCTCGCGGCTCTCGACGATCCTGCGACGCCGCGCTGCCGTCACCGCGGAGCGCGCCGTGCTCGCCACCCTCGAGGGTGGCTGCGCCGCCCCGATCGGGGCGCTGGCCGACGTGGCCGAGGGCGACGACGGCGACGAGCTGTGGGTCCGGGCCGTCGCCTTGTCCCTCGACGGCGCTCTCGCGATCCGCATGTCGGCCACCGGCACACCAGAAGGCGCCGCCGATTTGGGCGCACGGCTCGCACGCGACATGCTCGCCGAGGGAGCCGCGGACCTGACAGACACCTCAGTCCAGACGAGTGACCCAACCGTTGGGCAGCACGATCAGCAGCAACGAGAAGGCAGTAACGCATGACGCGAGGCAAGACCAGTACCGACTCGACTACCCGGATGGCGGGCCGGCTGAAGACCGACCCCGCCGCCTCCCGCGGTTGGGTGGCCTTCGTGGGCAGCGGCCCCGGTGACCCGGGCCTGCTCACCGTGCGGGCCGTCGACCTCCTGCGCGAGGCCGACGTGGTCATCACCGAGTCGCCCGACCACGAGGCCCTGGTGCGCACGGTGCGCGGGGGCGTGAGCAGCGAGGCCGGCCCCGAGCTGGTCGACGGCGGGTTCGGCGAGGATGGCCAGCCGCTCACCCACGCCGCTCGGGCCAAGGTCGTGGTCAAGCAGGCCAAGCGCGGCCTCCGCGTGGTGCGGCTGATGACCGGCGACCCGTTCCTCTACGCATCCGGCCCCGAGGAGGCGCTGGCCTGCGCCAAGGCCGGGCTCGGCTTCGAGGTCGTGCCGGGCGTCTCCTCGCTCGGCTCGGTCCCGGCGTACGCCGGCATCCCGCTGACCACCAAGAACCACCGCGAGCTGACCGTCGTCACCTGCGGCGAGAAGGTCGACTGGAGCCTCCACGGCGGCACCGGCACCCTGGTGCTGCTCTCGGCCGTCAACGGCATCGGCGACATCGCCAAGCAGCTCGTCGCCGCCGGCCGCTCGCCCGAGACTCCGGTCCTGATGACCCGCGCCGGCACCACCACCGACCAGTCCACCGTGGTCTCGACCCTCGACCGCATCGCTGGCGACGCGCGCGCTGCCCGGATGAGCCCGCCGGCCGTCACCGTGGTCGGCGACGTGGTCGACCTGCGCGAGACCCTGTCGTGGTTCGAGACCAAGCCGCTGTTCGGCTGGCGGGTCCTGGTGCCTCGCACCAAGGAGCAGGCCGGCGGGCTCTCGCAGCGGCTGCGCGGCTACGGCGCGGTCCCCGAGGAGGTGCCGACCATCTCGGTCGAGCCGCCCCGCAACCCGCTCCAGATGGACAAGGCCGTCCGCGGCCTGGTCGAGGGCCGCTACGAGTGGATCGCCTTCACCTCCGTCAACGCGGTCAAGGCCGTGCGCGAGAAGTTCGAAGAATACGGCCTCGACGCCCGCGCGTTCTCCGGCCTCAAGATCGCGGCCGTCGGCGACAAGACCTCGCAGGCCATCGCCGACTGGGGTCTGCGGGCCGACCTGGTGCCGTCGGGCGAGCAGTCCGCCGCCGGGCTGCTGGCCGACTGGCCCGAGTACGACGAGCTGCTCGACCCGATCAACCGCGTCTTCCTGCCGCGCGCCGACATCGCCACCGAGAACCTCGTCGCCGGCCTGATCGACCTGGGCTGGGAGTGCGACGACGTGACGGCCTACCGCACGGTGCGCGCCGCGCCCGCCGCCGGCGCCGACGCGCGACGCGATCAAGGCCGGCAAGTTCGACGCCGTGGTCTTCACCTCGTCCTCGACGGTGCGCAACCTGGTCGGCATCGCCGGCAAGCCCCACCCGTCGACGGTGATCGCCGTGATCGGCCCCGCCACCGCCAAGACCGCCGAGGAGCACGGCCTGCGCGTCGACGTGATGGCGCCCAAGCCCGACGTCGAGGTGCTCGTCGAGGCGCTCGCCGACTTCGGCGCCGCCCGGCGGCTGGCGATGGTCGAGGCCGGGCAGCCGGTCGCGAAGCCGTCGGAGCGCAAGCCCGCGACCGCGCCGTAAGGTCCGAGCGGAGTGAAGTCGAGCGAGCGCCAGCGAGCGAAGGCGTAACGAACGCGAGGAGGTCGAGGTGCGAGGCCGTGCACGGCCGAGCCTCGAAACCCGGTGAGTGACGAAGCAGCAGAGACCAAGGCGTCGAGCGGCCCGTCGTCCGCCCGCGCCGGTTGCGCACCACGCCCGCCCTGCGGCGGATGGTCGCCGAGACCCGGGTCGAGGCCCGGCAGCTGGTGCTGCCGCTGTTCGTCCGCGAGGGCATCGACGAGCCTGTCCCCGTCACGTCGATGCCGGGCGTCGTCCAGCACACCCGGTCGACGCTGCTCAAGGCGGCCCACGAGGCGGCCGAGCTGGGGCTCGGCGGGGTGATGCTGTTCGGCATCCCGGAGTCCAAGGACGCCGAGGGGTCCGGCGCCATCGACCCCGCCGGCATCCTCAACCTGGCCATCACCGACGTGGTCGCCGAGGTCGGCGACGCGCTGACGGTGATGAGCGACCTGTGCCTCGACGAGTTCACCGACCACGGACACTGCGGCCTGCTCACCCCCGACGGGCGGGTCGACAACGACCGCACGCTCACGGCGTACGCCGAGATGGCCCGCGCCCAGGCCGAGGCCGGCGTCGACATGGTCGGGCCGAGCGGGATGATGGACGGCCAGGTCGCCGTGATCCGCGCCGCGCTCGACGCCGCCGAGCACACCGACGTGGCGATCCTCGCCTACTCCGCGAAGTACGCCTCCGCCTTCTTCGGCCCCTTCCGCGAGGCCGTCGCGTCGTCGCTGATCGGTGACCGGCGTACCTACCAGCAGGACCCCGCCAACGCCGTCGAGGGCGTGCGCGAGGCCCTGCTCGACGTCGAGCAGGGCGCCGACGTGGTGATGGTGAAGCCGGCGCTGGGCTACCTCGACGTCGTACGCCGGGTGCGTGACGCGGTGAGCGTGCCGGTGGCGGCGTACAACGTCTCCGGCGAGTACGCCATGGTCGAGGCCGCCGCCGCCAACGGCTGGATCGACCGCGAGCCCGCCATCCTCGAGGCCCTCGGTTCGATCCACCGCGCCGGCGCCGACGTGATCCTCACCTACTGGGCCGCCGAGGCCGCTCGCCTGCTCGCCCGCTGACGCAGCCGAGTCGGTCGTATCTGCAGGTCAAGATCGACCCGAGTCGGCGCATCCGCAGATCGGGTCACGGACGTGGGCTGCAGATGCGCCGACTCGACCCTCTGATCGACCTGCAGATACGCCGACTCGGCTTAGCCGCCGGTGAGGTTGGCGACGCACTGGTCGAAGGCGTCGTTGTTGCTGAGCGGGTTGTCGATCAGGCCTTGGGGGTGCACTGCACGATCGCGTCGGCCAGCGACAGGATCGGCGTCAGGATGCTGGTGGGCAGGTCGGTCGGCAGGATCGTCGGCAGCTGGGTCGGCAGCATCGTGGGCACCGCCGAGGTGGGGTTGGCCGTCGGCGAGCTTGGTCGGCTCGGGCGGTTGGTCGGCGAGGGCTGCTGAGTCGGTTGCGGCGTCGGCTGACCCGTCGGCTGGCCCGTCGGCTGCGGGGTCGGCTTGGACGTCGGCGACGGCGTGGGCTTGCTCGTCGGGCCGTCGGTGGGCTCGGGCTGGCCGTCGGCGTGCCGCCGACCGCCACCGCCACCGCCGCCACCGCCGCCACCGCCGCCGCCGGGCGGGATGGTGCCGCCACCGCCGGCGCTGTTGGGGACGGCGGTGTAGTCGCCGGCGACGTAGGCGTCGTAGAACGCCAGCACCAGGTCGACGTACTCCTGGCTGTGGTTGTAGCGGAACACCGACGAGCGCCGGCCGGCGTCGGTGGCGAGGTCGTCGTCGCCGGAGCAGAGGTAGACCGCGGTCGCGAGCGGGCGTCGTCGATGTCCTGGGGGTTGCGCTTGGCGTCGCCGTCGGCGTCGACACCGACGACCGACCAGGTCGACGGGATGAACTGCATCGGGCCGACCGCGCGGTCGAAGCTGGTCGTCGCCGTCGAGCAGGCCGGCGTCGGTGTCGTCGATGCGGGCGGTGCCGCGGGCTGCCGTCGAGCGGGATGCCGTAGATGGCCGGGCGGGCCAGGCCGTTGCCGTCGAGGTGGCTGCCTTGCACGCGGCCGTGGTCGGACTCGACCCGGCCGATCGCCGCGACCAGCTGCCACGGCAGGTGGCAGGTGGTGTCGGCGGCGTTGATGACGGTCTCGGCGCGCTGGTAGGCCGTCAGGGCGGCCGCTCGGGATGCCGTTGGTGGCGGCGTTGCCGACCGCGTCGTCGGGGTCGCCGTTCACGCCGGGGGCCAGCTGGGCGCGGGTCGACAGGCTGGCCGGCGCCTCGATCGCCTCGTCGGGCACGGTGCTGCCGTCGGGCAGCGTGCCGTCGGCCGAGGCGCTGGCGGGGCTGCCGGCCGAGCCCGGCGCCCGCGATGCTCACGCTCGCGGCGGCGGACAGCAGGGCCAGGGGCACCAGGGTGGCGACCTTCTGGAGGCGGCCGAGCTCGGCCCTGCCAGGTGTCGGACCCAGTCGCGCCCATCACCGCTCTCCCTCTGCTCTCGCGCCGGTGCTTCCCTCACCCGCTGGCACCCCTCCCTAACGAGAGAAGTTACCCACGGGTTACGTTGACCTCATGTGACCTGAGTCACATCGACGTACGCCGTCGTCCACGATACGCCCGGGCCGGACGCGTGGAGGCCGATGTGGAGTCTTCGCGGTCGTTGGGGACAATGAGCCGGTGACCAGCCGGAGACACCACGGGGTCACCGCAGCATCCGAGGCCCTGTTCGCCCGGGCCCGCGCGGTCACGCCGGGCGGGGTCAACTCCCCGGTCCGCGCCTTCAACGCCGTCGGCGGCACGCCGCGCTTCATCCGCTCGGCGCGGGGTGCCTGGCTGACCGACGTCGACGGCAACGAGTACGTCGACCTGGTCTGCTCGTGGGGCGCGATGCTGCTCGGCCACGCCCACCCGCGAGGTCCAGGAGGCGGTGGCCGCGGCGGTCGCGCGCGGCACGTCCTACGGCACCCCCACCGAGCCCGAGGTCGAGCTCGCCGAGGAGATCGTGGCGCGCACGCCGATCGACAAGGTCCGCTTCGTCTCCTCCGGCACCGAGGCCACCATGTCGGCGATCCGCCTGGCGCGCGGAGTCACCGGCCGCGACGTCGTGGTGAAGTTCGCCGGCTGCTACCACGGCCACGTCGACTCGCTGCTCGCGGCGGCGGGCTCGGGCCTCGCCACGTTCGCCCCGACGTTCGCGCTGCCCGGCACCCCCGGCGTACCCGCCTCCTCGACCGCGCTGACCCTGGTGCTGCCCTACAACGACCGCGAGGCCGTGGCGGCCGCCTTCGCCGAGCACGGCGACCGCATCGCCTGCCTGATCACCGAGGCGGCCCCCGGCAACATGGGCGTCGTCCCGCCGCTGCCGGGCTTCAACGCCTTCCTGGCCGAGACGTGCGCGGCCCACGGCGCGCTGTTCGTCAGCGACGAGGTGATGACCGGCTTCCGCGCCAGCAGGCTCGGGCAGTGGGGTCTCGACGGTGCGGCCGAGGGCTGGAAGCCCGACCTGATGACCTTCGGCAAGGTGATGGGCGGCGGCCTGCCGGCCGCGGCCTTCGGCGGTCGCGCCGACGTGATGAGCCAGCTCGCGCCCGAGGGCCCCGTCTACCAGGCCGGCACGCTGTCCGGGAACCCCGTCGCCACCACCGCCGGCCTGGCCACGCTGCGGCTCGCGACCGACGAGGTCTACGACCGCCTCTCGCTGGTCGCCGACACCCTGCAGCACCGCCGCCGGCAAGGCGCTCACCGAGGCCGGCGTACCCCACGTCGTGCAGTCGACCGGGCACGATGTTCTCGGTGTTCTTCACCGGCTGACCCGGTCCTCGACTTCGCGGCCGCGTCGACCCAGGACACCGCCGCCTACGCCGCCTTCTTCCACGCCATGCTCGAGCGCAGGGGTGCACCTGCCCCCCTCGGCCTACGAGGCGTGGTTCGTCTCCAGCGCCCACGACGACCGCGCGGTCGAGGCCGTCCTCGACGCGCTGCCCGCACGCCGCCGAGGCGGCCGCCGCGACCCGGAAGGCGCTCGCTGACCATGGTCGACACGATCGTCCACGTGCTGCGCCACGGCGAGGTGCACAACCCGGAGGGCATCCTCTACGGCCGCCGGCCGGGCTACCGCCTCTCCGAGCTCGGCCGCGCGATGGCCGAGCGGGTCGCCGAGTCGGTGCGGGACCGCGACATCGTCCACCTCGGCTCCTCGCCGCTCGAGCGGGCCCAGGAGACCGCGGCCCCGCACGGCGAAGCTGCTCGGGCTCGACGTGCAGACCGACCTCCGCCTGATCGAGTCGACCAACGTCTTCGAGGGCAAGTCCTTCGGCAAGGAGGACGGCGCGCTCCGCAACCCCAAGAACTGGTGGCACCTGCGCAACCCGTTCACGCCCTCGTGGGGCGAGCCGTACGACGACGTGGTCACCCGCATGCAGCGCGGCGATCCTCGACGCCCGCGCCGCCGCCCACGGCCACGAGGCCGTGCTGGTCTCCCACCAGCTGCCGATCTGGATCACCCGGCTCTCGGCCGAGAAGCGGTCGTTCCTCCACGACCCGCGCAAGCGCCAGTGCACGCTGTGCTCGCTGACGTCGTTCCACTTCGACGAGCGCGGGCTGGTGCGGGTCTCCTACTCCGAGCCGGCCGGCGACATGATCCCGGTGCGCGACAAGCAGGCCACCTTCAGCGCCGGCGGGGCTGCCGAGGAGCACCGGCCCTGAGCAAGCTGCTCGTCCTGCTCGCCTGTCTGCTGCTGCTGACGGGCCTCACTGCGTGCAACGACCTGGAAGGTACGGGCGACAAGGGCTACATCACCGGTGACGGCGTGCTGTCGACGGTCGCCGCTCGACGACCGCGACGACGCCATCTCCTTCGCGGGCGACGACCTTGGACGGCGACCCGCTGGCGGTCCAGGACTTCCGTGGCAAGCCCGTCGTGGTCGTCGTCTGGTGGTCGGGCTGCCCACCGTGCCGCAAGGAGGCGCCCTGGGTGGTCGGCGCCGCCGAGGAGCTCGGCGACGACGTCCAGTTCGTCGGCATCAACATCCGCGACACGGGCACCGCCCAGGCGCAGGCGTTCGAGCGCACGTTCGGCATCGACTTACCCCTCGTTCTCCTCTCCCGGCGGGGAGGCCCTGCTGGCCTTCCCGGGCGTGCTCGGCCCGCGCACGATCCCGGCCTTCGTGGTCCTCGACGCCGAGGGCCGCGTCGCGGCGAGCATCCTCGGCGAGCTGCCCTCGCAGCAGACCCTGGTCGACCTCGCCCAGGGACGTCGTCGACGAGACGCGCGATGGCTGAGTGGTTCCAGGAGCAGGCGCTGGCGGGCTCGCCTGCTGCTCGCCGTACCCGTCGCCCTCGTCGCCGGCCTGGTCTCCTTCTTCTCGCCGTGCGTGATCCCGCTCCTGCCCGGCTACCTGTCCTACGCCACCGGGCTGTCCGGCGCCGACCTCGGCGCCGAGCGCCGCGGGCGGATGTTCGCGGGTTCGCTGCTCTTCGTGTCCGGCTTCACCGCTGGTGTTCGTGCTGCTGGGTGTCGCTACGGGTGCGGCCGGCGCTTGGCTGGTGCGCTGGGACGACCAGCTCACCTTCGTGCTCGGCGTGCTGACGATCCTGCTCGGGCTGGCGTTCGCCGGCTGGCTGCCGTTCTTCTCCCAGCGCGAGTGGCGCATCCACAAGATCCCGGCGGTGGGGCTGGCGGCGGCGCCGATGATCGGCTTCCTCTTCGGCCTCGGCTGGCTCCCGTGCGTCGGCCCGACGCTGGCGGCCATCCAGGCTCTGTCGTTCCAGGAGGCCACCGTCGCGCGGGGCGCCTTGCTCTCCGCGGTCTACGCCCTGGGGCTCGGCATCCCGTTCGTGGTCGCCGCGCTGATGTACCGCAAGGCCCTGCGCGCCTTCGGCTGGGTACGCCGCCACCAGCTGTGGGTGATGCGGGCCGGTGGCCTGATGCTGGTCGCCGTGGGCGTGCTGCTGGTGACGGGCTACTGGACCGAGCTCGTCCAGTGGCTGCAGGTCCACCTGATCCTCGGCACGGAGACACCGGTATGAGGGTGATCCAGTGACCGCGACCCTCCCCGAGGCCCACGCCGACGCACCGGAGCCACCCGACCGGCGCACCGGCGACCTGACCGCGCGCGAGCTGCTGCGCTGGGGCTGGCGCCAGCTCACCTCGATGCGCACCGCCCTGGTGCTGCTGCTGCTGCTTGCCCTCGCGGCGATCCCGGGCTCGGTGATCCCGCAGAGCGGCGTCGACTCGCTCAAGACCTCGCGCTGGCAGGCCGACCACCCCGACCTGACCCCGGTCTACGAACGGCTCGGGCTGTTCTCGGTCTACGACTCCGCGTGGTTCGCGGCGATCTACATCCTGCTGATGGTCTCGCTGGTCGGCTGCATCATCCCTCGCTCGTTCGTCTACTGGCGGGCCCTGCGGGCGCAGCCGCCCGCCGCGCCGCGACACCTGTCGCGGCTGCCGGTGCACACCTACTACGCGACCGACGAGTCGCCCGAGGCGTGCTGGAACGCGCCGCAGGGTGTCCTGAAGGACCGTGGCTACCGAGTGGTCACCGGGTCTCGTGACGGGCGCCAGGGCGCCCTCCTCGACCAACGGGAGCCGACGAGGCTGGGTCGCCGCCGAGCGCGGCTACCTCCGCGAGGCGGGCAACCTGCTGTTCCACCTGGCCGTCGTCGTGGTGCTGGTCGGCTTCGCGGTGGGCGGGCTGTTCGGCTACAAGGGCGGCGTCATCCTGGTGGTGGGCAACGGCTTCTCCAACAACCTCACCCAGTACGACGACTTCGACCCGGGCTCGCTCTTCGACGCCGACTGGCATGGAACCGTTCCGCTTCACGGTCGACGAATTCGATGTCGAGTGGATCGACGACGGGCCCGCGCCAGGGGATGGCGCGCGGCTTCAACGCCCACGTGACCTATCGCGAGACCCCGGACGGCCGGACCAGCAGTACGACCTGCGGGTCAACCACCCGCTGAAGATCGGCGGCACCGAGGTCTTCCTGATCGGCCACGGCTACGCGCCGGTGATCACGATCCGTGACGGCAACGGCGAGGTGGCCTACAGCGGGCCGACGGTCTTCCTCCCGGAGGACGCCGGCTTCCGCTCGTTCGGCGTGGTGAAGGCGCCCGACGCCGAGCCCGCCGGGATCGGGCTCGAGGGGCTGTTCTTCCCGACGTACGTGAGCATCGACGGCAACCCCGTCAACGTGATGGGCGACCTGAAGAACCCCACCCTGTCGATGCTCGCCTACACCGGCGACCTCGGCATGGACGACGGCACCGCCGCAGTCCTTCTACGAGCTCGACAAGTCGAAGCTCACGAAGGTGACCGAGCCCGACGGCTCGATGTTCCGCGTCGACCTGCAGGAGGGCCAGTCGATCGACCTGCCGGACGGCGCCGGCTCGGTGACCTTCGAGGGCGTGGAGCGCTGGAACAAGCTCCAGATCAGCCGCACCCCCGGCATGCACGTCACCCTCGCCGGCGTCGTGCTGGCGCTTGTCGGGCTGCTGCTGTCGCTGTTCATCCGGCCGCGGCGGGTGTGGGTGCGAGCCCGTCGCGCCGACGACGGTACGACCAGCGTCGACGTCGGCGGCCTCGACCGGTCGACCGCGGGTGACGTCGAGACCGAGGTGTCCGAGGTCGTGGCGGGTCTGCGACAGTTGAGCGGGCCGGCGAGCACAACCCGGGTCTCGCCGCCCGAGAAGGAGGAGCCGTGACCGACCAGGCATGGGAGACGCTGAGCAACCAGGCCGTCGCGGCCGCGGGTGTCGTCTACTTCCTGTCCCTGCTCTCCTACCTCGTGCAGTGGGCCTCGTTGCGACACGTCCCGGCCGCGCGTACGCCGGCGCACGGTTGCCGTCGGCGCCGGGGTCGACCGCGAGGGACGAGCGGGGTGTCGAGACCCCGCGCGCAGGCATGTCGCAGCGTGCGGAGATGACGGGCCGGCTCGGCCTGATCCTGCTGGGCCTGGCTTGCGCGCTCCACTTCGTCTCGCTCGTGGGTCGCGGGATGGCCGCGGATCCCAACCGGGTGCCCTGGGGCAACATGTACGAGTTCACGCTCGTCGGGCACCTTCGTGGTCGCGTTCATCTTCCTGGTCGGCCGCCGCCGACTGGGCCTCGACTGGGCCGGCCCGCTCGTGGCCGCGATCGTGCTGACCCTGCTGATGATCGCGGTGATCTGGCTCTACGACCCGGTCGCCCCGCTCACCGAGGCGCTCAACTCCTACTGGCTCGTCATCCACGTCGTCTCCGCCGTGATCGCGACCGGTGCGTTCACGCTCGGTGGCCTGTGCTCGGTGCTCTACCTGGTCAAGGAGCGCAAGCAGCGGACGAGGCACGACCGGCTACCTCTCGCGCGTGCCCGAGCCCGCGGCGCTCGACCGGGCGGCCTACCGCCTGCACGCCTTCGCCTTCCCCGTCTGGACCTTCGCGGTGCTGATCACCGGGCCGATCTGGGCCCACCAGGCCTGGTCGTCGTACTGGAACTGGGATCCCAAGGAGGTCTGGGCGTTCATCACCTGGGTCGTCTACGCCGCCTACCTCCACGCCCGCGCGACGGCGGGCTGGCGCGGCCGCAAGGCTGCCTACCTCGCGCTGCTCGGCATGGCGACGCTGTGGTTCAACTTCATCGGCATCAACTACTTCTCCACCACCAGCCAGCACTCCTACGCCTCCGGGGTCGCGCCAGCTCGACCGCCGGATGCCTCCGTCCTGTCGACACCCGCTGAGGCAGACTGGCCGGGTGATCCGGGGGCTTGCGGTGCTGACGTCCGCGGCCCTGCTGGGATCGGTGCTCACCGCGTGCTCGGTCGGATCGGCGGACACCGGCGAGACCGCGCGGCACGCCTCCGCCGTGCCGCAGACTCCGACGCCGAAGGTGGTTCCCACGAGGGACCTGCCGCCCAACGACGGCCCCAACTTCCTGGTCGTCACGATGGACGACATGCGCTGGGACGAGCTGCGCTACGTGCCCAACGTGCGCAAGTACGTCGCGTCGCGCGGGTTGCGGTTCACCAACTCGTTCGCGCCGAACCCGCTCTGCTGCCCGTCTCGGGCGTCGTTCCTGACCGGGCAGTACTCCCACAACCACCGCGTCTACACGCACGAGGCGCCGTACGGCTTCGGTGTCTTCGACGACCACCTGACCGTCGGCACGGCCCTCAACGAGGCCGGCTACCACACCGCCCTGGTCGGCAAGTACCTGAACGGATACGGGCAGCAACCGTCGCGGGTGACCGGCGGGCCGTCGGCCACCTACGTCCCGGACGGCTGGACCGACTGGAAGGTCAGCATCGAGAAGCGGTGGCCGGCCGGGTCGCCGTACTCCGGCGGGACCTACCACTACCGATCCTTCACCCAGAACGTGAACGGCAAGGTCGTGTCCAACCGCGGGCGATACTCCTCGACGGTGGTCGGCTCGCAGGTGCGTGGAGTGATCGGGCAGTACAGCGCTACCGCGCATCCGTGGTTCATCTGGGCGACGCCGGTCGCTCCGCACTTCGGCGGGCCGGCCGAGGCCGACGACCCGCCGCCGTACCGGACCAAGCGAGGCACGTTGTCGCGCTTCAGCACGCCCGCGCGGCCGGGCTGGGTGAAGGGCCGCTTCGACGACGTGGTCACCAGGGCGCCGGGCGTGCGTGCCCCTGGCCGGCCGACCGAGCGCGACATGAGCGACAAGCCGAAGTTCTTGCGGAAGCAACCGGAGCTGGTCGCCCAGGAACGCCGAGCGCTTGCCGAGGTGGCGCGCCAGCGCGCCGAGGCGCTGTTCGCCTGGGACCGGCAGTTCGGCCAGATCGTGCGCAAGCTCAAGAAGACCGGTGAGTACGACGACACGGTCATCGTGTTCACCTCGGACAACGGCTACTTCCTCGGCGAGCACCGGCAGCGGTACGGGAAGGTCAAGCCGCACGAGGAGTCGCTTCGGGTGCCGCTGGTGGTCGCGGGGCCGGGCATCCCTCACGGCGTGCGGCACACGCCGGTCACCACGATCGACGTCACCGCGACGATCCTCGACCTCGGGTCCGCGTCACTGCCCGCGGTCGACGGGACGTCGAAGGTGCCGGCGTTCGCGGCCGAAAAGCCGTGGGCGGTGCCGGTCGTCACCGAGGGAGCGCAGCGGCTGTCACACGAGACCGGCGGCTTTCCCGGCGCGTTGACCGAGATGGGCCTGCGCACCGGCCGCTACGCCTACTTCCGCTACTCCACCGGCGAGGGCGAGCTCTACGACCTGGCCACCGACCCGCTGCAGCTGCGCTCGCGCTACGAAGACCCGGACTACCTCGACGTACGTCGCGACCTGGCCAAGCTGTGGCGCCAGTACCGCTTCTGCGCCGCTGCCGAGTGCCGGGCTCCGCTCCCGCCGGCCTACCAGGTGTCGGTCTCCGAGCTGGCGAAGATCACCTCCCGCCGGGCCGCCGCGATCCGCAAGTACTACGGCGACTAGCTTTCGGTGGTTGAGGAAGGCGCGCTAGCGCCGTCACGAAACCCGGTGAGCGACGGGCGGCCTGACGGCTCGGTCGTGACGGGCCTGGCGCCTCAACCAGCGTGTGGCGCCTCAGGGTCGTCGGGGTGCTTGCGCTTGCGGTCGAGGTCGCGCAGGAAGTCGGGGTCGTCGTCGGGGGCGACGGGACGCGCGGGCGGGCGGCGCTGGGGCCGGCGCGGCTGGGGAGAGGCGCCGCGTCCTTGGACGGTCCGCACGATGAGGTAGATCGCGAGCCCCAGGAGGGCGACGAGGACCAGGACCTTCAACACGCCTCAAGAGTAGGGCGCGGGTGGTCGGCGTCTACCCTGGACCCGTGAAGGAGTTCGCCGTCTACACCGCGCTGCGGCTGCTGCTGTTCGCGGCGTCGTTCGCGATCGTGGCCGGAATCTGGCTGGCCGTCTCCGACAATGTGCCGCTGATGTGGGTGTTCGTGATCGCGTTGGTGATGTCCGGAGTGGCGTCGTACTTCGTGCTCAACCGCCCCCGGGAGTCCTTCGCCCAGCGCGTCGACGAGCGCGCCCGCCGCGCGTCGGAGGCGTTCGAGGCCCGCAAGGCTCGCGAGGACGTCGACTGAGCAGCTGAGTGGCTACTGCTTGCGCTGGTTGAGGCGTCGCTCGATCCGCGACTGCGGCTGGCCGGTGATCTTGGCCAGCAGGGCGACGCGGTTCTTGTAGGCGAGCACGCCGGCGACAACCAGCACGAGGATGATCAGGAAGGTCATGCCCCGAGCGTACGTCGGGGCACTAGCGGGCGCCCACCAACAGCCCCACGAACAAGCCGAGGCCGTAGACCAGCTCGGCGACGCCGGTGAGCTGAAGGGCCGGCACCAGGTCGCGGCCCGACGCCTTGCGTACGACGCTCGAGGCGCGGCCGGCGGGCACGAGGAAGGCCAGCGCCAGGAACGCCCACCACGTCGTGTCCAGGGCCACGCCGACCAGCGCGACGAGCGCCGCCAGCACGAGGAGGACGAAGAGCGCACGGGTGCGCGGGTCCCCGAGCCGCACGGCCAGGGTCATCTTGCCCGCGACCTGGTCGGTCGGGATGTCGCGCAGGTTGTTGGCGACCAGGATCGCGCAGGCGAGCACGCCGATGCCGCACGCGGCGTACACACCGGCGGCGGTGACGTCCTCGGCCTGCACGTACTGCGTACCGAGCACGGCCACCAGGCCGAAGAAGACGAAGACCATCACCTCGCCCAGGCCGAGGTAGCCGTAGGGCTTGGCGCCGCCGGTGTAGAACCAGGCCGCAGCCACCGAGACCGCCCCGACGGCCACCAGCCACCAGGCGGTGGTCGCCGCGAGGACCAGGCCCGCCGCCGCCGCGACGCCGAACGCCGTGAGCGCCGCGGCCTTCACCGACGCCGGAGTCGCCACCCCCGAGCCGACCAGACGGAGCGGGCCGACGCGGTCGGCGTCGGTGCCGCGGATGCCGTCGGAGTAGTCGTTGGCGTAGTTGACGCCGACCTGCAGCGCCAGGCTGACCACCAGGGCCAGCAGTGCCTTCCACCACACCGCCTCGCCGTCGTACGCCGCGACGCCGGTGCCCGCGAGCACGGGGGCGACCGCGGCCGGCAAGGTACGCGGGCGCGCGCCGGCCAACCACTGTCCGGAAGTCGTCACGAAGACGGAGTCAAGCAGGCTGGTCGGCCGGCCCCTCGACCGGCTGGGCGGTGCGGGTCGCCAGGTAGCGCTCGGCTGCGCGCGCGGCGGGGTGGATCCCGATGCCGGCCACGACCACGATGGCGGCGATCGTCAGCCAGCCGGTCGTGCCCCACTCCATCGCGAGGAAGGTGAACAAGGCAGGCGCCCACACCGAGCCGAGCGTGCCACCGACGTGCGTCGCGCCCTGGTACTCGGCCCGACGGGCGGGCTCGGACAGCTCGGAGGTGAGGCCCCAGTGGCCGGCCGACTCGAACAGCTCGGCGCCGGTCACCGTGACGTGCCCGATCCACACCAACAGGATCGTCGTCCAGCCGATGGTGTCGTGGGTGACCATCACGATGAAGCAGGACAGCACCATGAAGCCGGTGCTGATCCGGGCCGCGCGCAGGGCGCCGTTGACGGTCTCGGAGCCGCGGGAGGCAGGGACCTGGAGCAGCACCGCGAGCACGGTGTTGGTGCCGAAGAGCCAGGCGAGCAGCACCCGCGGCGCATCGGTCTCCTGGACCAGCCACAGGGGGATCACCACGTTGAGCAGGACCTGGTTGGTGCCGAGGATGCCGTCGAAGAAGGACATCGCCAGGTAGCCGCGGTTGCGCAGCACGCTGGTCCGCTTGGGCGAGTCGACGAGCGCCTCGACGTCACTCGAGACCTCCACCTCGCCGTGGGCATCAGGAAGCCGCGTGATCAGGAACGCGTTGGCGAAGAGGATCACTGCTGGGAGAACCGGCATCCATCGGATCACCGTGTCGCTGTTGGTCGCGAGCGCCAGGCCACCGATCAGGGCGCCGATCGTGAACCCGATGTTGAGGGCGCTGCGCATGAACGCCTGGGAGCGCACCCGGTCCTCGCGAGCGAAGACGTTCAGGGTGTACGCCCCGAACGCCGTGTAGCCGGCCGTGCCGACCACCTCGAGGACGACGACCATGGCCACGAACTGCGAGAACCCCTCGAGCCAGGGCCAGACGAGGAACAAGCCGGCGTCGATGAACGAGGTGATCGCCCACAGGCGCTTGGTCCCGACCTTGTCCGCGAAGCGTCCCAGCGGGACTGCGAACGCGAAAGACACCAGGCCGGCGATCGTCAGGCCCAGGCCGACCTGGGCCGCGGTGAGGCCGACGATGTGGGTGAAGAAGACCGCGCTGCCGGTGAGGAAGGCGCCCTGGCCGATCGCGAAGAGGATCGACTGGGACGAGAGCCTGCGCGCCAGCGGGCTCGGTGGCATGAAGCGCTCGATCCAGGTGGGCATCGCCGGAATTCTCCCAACTCTCAGTAGGTTCGTCGCGTGCTTTTCTCCCCGACGATCGCCGAGGTCGACGCCTGGCTGGCTGCCCCGGGCGAGCCCGAGCCGGTCGTCGTCGAGACGTCGGGGTCGACAGGACGGCCCAAGCGCGTGGTCCTCTCACGGCGCGCGATCCTCGCATCGGTCCGGGCGACCGAGTCGCGCCTGGGTGGCTCCGGACCGTGGGTGCTGGCCCTGCCGGTCTCGTACGTCGCCGGGCTGCAGGTGGTCTGCCGGTCGCTGGTGGCGGGGCACCAGCCGGTGGTGCTCGAGCGACCACGCGTCGCTGGCCGACGCCGTCTCGGCGGCAGGCGGGGCGCCGTACGTGTCCCTGGTCGCGACCCAGCTCCATCGCGCCCTCGGGTCGCCCGACGACACCGCGGCGCTGGCCGCCTGCTCGGCCGTGCTGGTCGGCGGCGGGCCGGTGGACCAGTCGTTGCGCCGGCGGGCGCGCGACGCCGGCCTCCGCGTGGTGGCGACCTACGGCTCGGCCGAGACCGCCGGCGGCTGCGTCTACGACGGGCTGCCGCTCGACGGCGTGGCCGTGGCGATCGGTACCGACGGCCGGGTCCGCATCGGCGGGCCGACCCTGTTCGAGGGCTACGACGGCGATCCGGCGCTGACGGCCGAGATCCGGGTCGACGGGTGGTTCCTGACGGCGGACGCGGGACGGTTCGACGAGGACGGTCGGCTCCAGGTGCTCGGCCGGCTCGATGACATGGCCATCTCGGGCGGGGTGAAGGTGTCCACCGGCATCGTCGCCGCAAGGCTCCGCGAGCATCCGGCGGTGACCGCCGTCGATGTGGGTCGCGTGCCCGACGACGAGTGGGGCGAGCGCGTCGTCGCCTGGGTCGTGGGCGACCTGTCACTCGAGGAGGCGCGCGACTGGGTGGCCGAGGTACATCCGCGATCGTGGGCACCGCGCGAGCTCCGGGTCCTGGACGCGATGCCGATGCTCCGCAACGGCAAGGTCGACCGGCGACGGCTGCGGGGTGAACTGGGAGATGGTCAGCGTGGGTGAGGTCCGGGTGTTCTCGATCCCGATGCGGGTGCGGTTCCGGGGGATCACCGTGCGCGAGGGAGTCCTCATCCGCGGCGCTGCAGGTTGGGGGGAGTGGAGTCCCTTCTTAGAGTATGACTCTAGAGAGGCACGCGCCTGGCTGCACTGTGCAGAGGAGGCTGCCGCGGGCGACTGGCCGGCGCCTGTCCGTGACCGGGTCCCTGTCAACGTCACCGTCCCGGTGCTGTCCCCCGAGGAGGCCCACGAGCTGGTCGCGCGGTCCGGCTGTCGCACGGCCAAGGTCAAGGTCGCCGACCCCACCGTCACCCTCGCCGACGACCAGGCCCGGCTCGAAGCGGTGCGCGACGCGCTCGGTCCCGCCGGCCGCATCCGGGTCGACGCCAACGGGGCGTGGGACGTGGACACGGCGATCGCGTCGCTGAAGGTCCTCGATCTTGCGGCCGGTGGGCTGGAGTACGTCGAGCAGCCCTGCGCCGCCGTCGAGGACCTGGCGGCTGTGCGGCGCCGCACGTCCATCCGGGTCGCGGCCGACGAGTCGATCCGGCGCGCGGCCGATCCCTACCGGGTGCGCGAGCTCGAGGCGGCCGACATCGCGGTGCTCAAGGTGCAGCCGCTCGGCGGGGTACGGGCGTGCCTGCGGATCGCCGAGGACATCGGCCTCCCGACGGTGGTCTCGTCAGCTCTCGAGACGTCCGTGGGGCTGGCGGCGGGCGTCGCGCTCGCCGCGGCGCTGCCCGAGCTCGACTACGACTCCGGCCTGGCCACGGCTGGGTTGCTGGCCGACGACGTGTCTGCGCACCCGCTCGCGCCCGTCGACGGGTACCTGCCGGTGCTCCGGCCCGAGGTGAGCGAGGAGCTCCTCCAGCGGTGTGCGGCTTCTCCGGAGCGCGAGACGTTCTGGCGGGCGCGCCTGGCCGACGTACGTGCCGTGGGCCAGGATCGGTCCTCGTGACCTCGATCTCGTTGGCCCGCGCCGTCGTTGCGGCCCTGGTCGAGGCCGGCGTCCGAGAGATCGTGGTGGCTCCTGGCTCGCGCAACGCGCCGCTGACGTTCGCGGCCTACGACGTCGCGGCGGCCGGGCTGGTGCGGCTGCACACCCGCATCGACGAACGGTCGGCGGGCTTCCTCGCCCTGGGACTGACGAAGGTCGGGAGCCCGGCGGCAGTGATCTGCACCTCGGGCACGGCCGTGGCCAACCTGCACCCGGCGATGCTCGAGGCCGCGCACGCCGGGGTCCGGCTGGTCGCGGTCACGGCCGACCGGCCGGCACGATTGCGGGGCACCGGTGCCAACCAGACCACCGACCAGGTCGGCATCTTCGGACCCTTGGTCCCCTACGTCGACCTCGGCCCCGACGACGCCGCCATCGCCCGGACCGCCCTCGGCCTCGGCGGCGGCCCCCTGCACCTCAACGTGCAGCTCGACGACCCACTGGTGCCCACGGAGGCGTGGGACGTCTCTTCCGCAGGTTTCGTGACAGGCGCTAGCGCGCCTTCCTCGACCAGCGGGTCGTTGGTTGAGGAGGTTGCGCTAGCAACCGTCACGAAACCCGGTGAGGTGGCGGCGAACGTGATCCCACCCGGCCCGCGGACAGTGGTCGTCGCCGGCGACGACGCGGGGCCGCCGGCGCGGGTGCTGGCAGAGCAGGCGCGGTGGCCGCTGCTGGCTGAGCCGACGAGCGGGAGCCGGACGGGCGAGGCCGCTATCCGGACCTACCGGCTGCTGCTGGGCGGGGCGCTCGCCGACGAGGTCCAGCGGGTGGTGGTGTTCGGGCACCCGACCCTGAGCCGCCCGGTGATGCGGTTGATGCAGCGCGACGACGTCGAGGTGCTCTCTGTGCCGACCCCGGGCGCGTGGAGCGAGCGACCCTTCCCGGTCGACCGCCACCTCGACGAGCGGCCCACGGCCGAGGCGGCCGACGAGTCCGACTGGGTCGAGCGCTGGCGGGCCGAGGACCGGCGAGTGGGCGCCGCCCTCGACGCGCTGCTCCGCGACGAGGGCGAGCTGACGCCGTACGAGGTTGCCGGTGCGGTCGCCCGCGCGCTGCCGCCCGGCGGGCTGCTGGTCGTCGGCGCCTCCAACCCGGTGCGCGACCTCGACCTGATGGTGCCGCGGTACGAGGTCGGCGGCCGTCGCAAGACCATCGCCAACCGCGGGCTGTCGGGCATCGACGGCACGGTGAGCACCGCGGTCGGGGCGGCCCTCGGTCGCGACTCGACCCGGAGCTTCGCGCTGATGGGCGACGTCACCTTCCTGCACGACGCCAACGGGTTGGTCCACGACGTCCACGACCCCGAGCCGGACCTGACCATCGTGGTCGTCAACGACGACGGTGGCTCGATCTTCGCAACGCTGGAGCAGGGAGCACCGGAGCATGCCGACCGGTTCGACCGGCTGTTCGGCACCCCGCACGGCGTCGACCTCGCGAGCCTGTGCGCGGCGACCCGCACCCCGCACTGGCGCGTCGAGTCGCTGCCGGAGCTCGAGCAGGCGCTGGCATCGCCCAACGGCGGCATCGAGGTCGTCGAGGTACGCGTCCGCCGCGACAACCGGCGCGAGCTCGACGAGCGCATCCGGCGACTCGCGCAACGGTGATCAAGCCGAGACGGCCGGGACCACTCCACGATGAACCACATGACCGTCGCCACGCGACACGTTCGTGCAGCTTCGTGGACACCCTCGCCGACGTGCTCGACGACCACGACGCGACCGGGGACGAGCTGGCGCTGAGGCTGCACTTCTCGCGGTTCCACTTCGACCGGATGATCAAGTCCGTCGCGGGCGAGCCGCCGACCGCCTTCCGCCGGCGCATCCTGCTGGAGCGGGCGGCGTACCGGATGATCACCACCTCCGGCGCCGCTCATCGACATCGCGGTCGAGGCGGGCTACGGCTCGCACGAGGCGTTCACCCGTGCGTTCAAGCAGGCGTACGGCGCCACGCCGGCCACCTGGCGCAAGAAGCCCGGTCACCTCCAGATCGCCGCGCCCAGCGGCGTGCACTTCCACCCACCCGGCAGCCTCCGGCTGCCCGCACGAGACGAGGTCACTGCCATGGAGCTGCTCACGAAGATGGTCGAGCACCACATCTGGCTGACCGGCGAGATGGTCCGGCTCGCCGAACGTCTCACCGACGAGCAGCTCGACGAGGAGATCGAGCTCAACGTCGACGACGACCGGCAGTCCATCCGGTCGCTGCTGAGCCGGCTGATCGGCCAGATGGGCATGTGGAACGCCGCCATGGCCACCCGCGACTACGACTGGTCCGTCGAGGACCACGAGTCGCTGAGCTCGATGCGCGAGCGGCTCGCCGCCGAGGGGCCGACGTACCTGAGCCACGTACGCGACGTCGTCGACGCCGGCCGCATCGGCGACACCTTCGTCGACGCGCTGTGCGAGCCCGCGGAGGTGTTCACGTACGGCGGGATGATCGCGCACGTCCTCACCTTCGCCGCCCACCGGCGCACGCTGGTCGTGCTCGCCTTCTCCAAGCACGGCGTCGAGGAGCTCGGCTGGGGCGACCCGATGCGCTGGGTCGCCGAACCTGCCTGACCCGTTCGGTGGTTGAGGCTGCAGGCCTGGGGCGGGTTCGCACCTCAACCACCGAGCATGGTCCGACGGGTACTCCGCAAGAATGGCCGCGTGGAAGTTGCGGTGCTCCTCGTGGCCATGGCCGTGTCCGTCCTCGCGTTCACGGCGCTGGCCAGCCGCCTCGACTTCCCGGCGCCGCTGCTGCTGATCGCGGTCGGCGTGGCGGCGTCGTACGTGCCGGCTGTCCCCGAGATCCACCTCGAGCCCGAGGTGGTGCTGTTCGGGCTGCTGCCTCCCCTGCTGTACGCCGCGGCGATCCAGACCTCCCTCGTCGACTTCAACGCCAACCGGCGGGCCATCTTGCTGCTCTCGGTCGGCCTGGTCGTGTTCACCACGCTCGGGGTCGGCGCGATCGTGCACGCGATGATCCCGGGCATCTCGTGGCCGATCTCGTTCGCGATCGGCGCGGTGGTGGCGCCGCCCGACGCCGTGGCCGCGACCGCCGTTGCGCGGCGGATCGGACTGCCACGCCGCATCGTGACGATCCTGGAGGGCGAGTCGCTGCTCAACGACGCCACCGCCCTGGTGGCACTGCGCACCGCCATCGCCGCGATGTCGGTCGGCGTCGAGGCCTTCCATGTCGGGCGGGAGTTCCTGGTCGCGTCGGTCGGCGGCGCGGCCGTCGGCTTCGTCGTCTTCGTCGTGGTCGCCAAGCTGCGCAAGCTGATCACCGACCCGGTCCTCGACACCGCGATCTCGTTCGTCGTCCCGTTCGGCGCCTTCATCGCCGCCGAGGAGATCCACGCCTCGGGCGTCATCGCCGTCGTCGTCGCCGGCCTGCTCCTCGGCCACAAGGCGCCGATCGTGCAGACCGCGCAGTCGCGCATCGCCGAGCGGACGAACTGGCGCACCATCGCGTTCGTCCTCGAGAACACCGTCTTCCTGCTGATCGGGCTCCAGGCCGGCTGGATCCTCGACGACGTCAGCGAGAGCACCCTGTCCGGCGCGCGCATCGCGGCTGTCTGCGCCGCCGTACTGGTGGGCTGCATCGTGATGCGCATCGCCTGGGTGTTCGCGGCGCGATACCTGCTGGTGCGGCCCGGCCCTGAACCCGGCACCGGGCTCCGAGCCGCCGTGGACGTTCACCCTCATCCTCGGGTGGGCCGGCATCCGTGGAGTGGTCACGCTCGCCGCAGCGTTCCTGATCCCGGAGGACACCCCGCACCGCGAGGTGCTGCTGCTCATCGCGTTCACGGTGGTGGCGGGCACCCTGTTCCTGCAAGGGCTGTCCCTGCCGATGCTGGCCCGCCGGCTCCGCGTCCCGTCGCCCGACCCGATGGAGGACGCGCTCGCGCGGGCCACGCTGCTGCAGCAGGCATCCAAGGCCGGCTTCAAGGTGCTGCAGGAACTCGAGTACGACGACCCGCAAGGCGTGGTGAAGCTGGTCAAGCAGCGCATCGAGCAGCGCAACTTCGCGGCCTGGGAGCGGCTGGGCACACAGGCCGACGTGGAGACGCCGAGCGAGCTCTACGCGCGCGTCCGGCTGGCCATGCTCGAGGCCGAGCGCGCGCGGGTGCTGGAGATCCGCGACGCCGGGCAGGTCGCGAGCGAGGTCGTCAGCGAGGTGCTGGCGATGCTCGACGTCGAGGAGTCGATGATCGACGTCGCCCAGGCCAGCCGCGAGGAGCTGAAGACCGAGTACTCCCGCGTGCGGCGTACGGGCGCCTCCTGCGACCACCTCGACGTCGCGGCCGGTCCAGGAGGTCGAGCAGGAACCGCCCCCGGTCTGCCAGAAGTGCGTCGACGAGGGCTACACCTGGGTGTCGCTGCGGCTGTGCCTGGAGTGCGGCAACATCGGCTGCTGCGACTCCTCGGTGATGCGGCACGCCACCGGCCACTTCCGCGAGTCGACCCACCCGGTCATGCAGTCGGCCGAGCCGCTCGAGGACTGGCGCTGGTGCTTCGTGCACCACGTCACCGCCTGACGTCGGCGACGTCGCCTCGCTGGTCGAGGAGGTCGCGCAGCGACCGTCACGAGACCCCGTGACTTGCAAGGTTGCGCTGGCATCGTGCCCTGAGCAGCGGCCCCTCGATCTTCGGGGCGGCGCTTGCGCGCCTTCCTCGACCAGCGGCTCAGGGCGCGGGTGGCTTCTGCTCTTCGGGCGGAGGCGGAGCAGGGGCCTGGGGAGCCGCGGGCGGTGCCGGGGGCTCGGGCGCGGCCGGCGGCTGCGGCGCGCCGGAGGTGCGGGTGGTGGCGGAGGCGGCGCGGCGGCGTACTCGTCAGGCGCGGGCCGGGCGCGGGCGGTGGCGGTGGCGGGCGGCGCGGCCTGGCCCATCGGCGCGGGAGCCGGCGGCGGAGGCGGCGGCGGGGGCGGAGGCGGCGGCGCGGTCACCAGCCGGAACGCCGGCAGCTTGCCCTGCTGCTCGATCGACCAGAGCGTGTTGATCAGCCGCTGGCGGTCGGCCTCGTCGATGGGCCGCCCGGTGGTGGTGAGGTAGGCGAGCATCCCGAGGTCGCGGTAGGACTGCTCGGAGTCACGCACCTCGGTGCTGGCGAAGCTCGCCTTGAGGTCCTCGGCCGCTTCCTTGGCCTTGTCCATGAAACCCATGCCGGCTCCTCGAATCGTTGCCACACCTGTCGTCCCGAGATTCGCCGACAATAGCCGTCGCACATGTGCGGGACCTGTGACCTCGGCCCAGCGAGTGACCAGCTGGCGATCAGCCCGCGAGCAACGTCGCGACCGCGAGCCCGGCGATCACCAGCGCCGGACACCCAGGCCGTCACGACGCGGCCGCGACGGCTCGTCACCGAGCGACCCAGCACCGAGCCGAGCCCCGCCAGCGCGAGCTGCCAGGACGCGCTGGCCACGAAGGCGGCCGTCACGAAGACGAAGCCCTCGTCCCAGCCGTCGGTGAGGTCCGGGTTGCCGATGACGACGGCGGCGAAGTACACGACGGTCGTCGGGTTCACGGCAGTCAGCGCGACGAAGGCGACGAAGGCCTGCCACGGGCGTAGCTCGCGGGACGAGGCTGGTGCGGCGGCGCTGCGTCCGCTGCTGCGGCGACCCATCCAGACGGTCAGGACGGCGATCCCCAGGAGGACGAGGGCGGACGCGCCCTGCAACCAGTCGGCGTACGGCTCGAGCCTGGTAGCCATGGCCGCACCGCCGACGACGGCTACGGCGGCGTACATGCCGTCGACCGTCGCGATGCCCAGAGCCGCCGCCGATCCGGTCCGGATCGAGGTGCGGGCCGTGAGGGCGACGAGCAGCGCGCCGACGGCGCCGATCGGGATGGCGATGGCCCAGCCGGTGACGAGACCGGCGAGCACCACCTCGAGCACGGTCGGATTGTGGTGGGAAAGGTCCCGGGGCGCTACTGGGAATGGTGGTGGAGGACTCACGCCCCGGGAGGCGGGCCCGCCGGGAGCCGCGTCGGGCCTTGACCGGCCCCCGGCGGAATCAGGGGAGGTGCGTCAGCACCAGGGGTAGGCGAACAAGCTGTTGTCGCCCGCGCGGTGGTCGGCCAGGACGACGCTCAGCGGGAGGGGGTCGGGGAGGGTGCTGACGTCCGTGCCCTCACGCGGCGTCACGCCGAGCTCGACCGCGAGGGCGATCGGCAGTCCGCCCCGCGCGACGTCGTCGAGCAGACCCGCGCCCTTGAGCGTGGCGATGCCGGCCGCTGGCAGGACGTGTCCGCCTTCGCGTTCGCCGGCTGTGCAGTGATGACGGTGCCGGCGGTGGCGAGCGCGAGGGCAGCGACGCCGAGGCCGACGCGGGCAGTGCTGGGCTTCATCATGGTTCTGCTCCTCAATCGGCTGTCGAAGGTTTGTCGAATGTTGAGCAGTCTGCCTCCCGTATCTCAATTTGTCCAGTCTTTGTCTAACGTCAGGGCGTACGATGGCCGCCGTGTACTCGGTCAAGCACGCCGCGGCGATGACCGGCATCCCCGCCGACACGCTGCGGATGTGGGAACGCCGTTACCACGTGGTCGAGCCGATCCGCAGCGAGGGCGGCTACCGCCTGTACGACGACGCCGCCATCGCGCGGCTCTCGGCGATGCGGGCGCTGGTCGCCGCAGGCTGGTCTCCCCGGCTGGCTGCCGAGCAGGTGCGGTCGGGCACGACGGCCGGGCCGATCGCCGAGCCCCCGCCGGCAGGGGCGACCGAATCCGCGACGGTCGAAGGGGAGCCGGTCGGCGACGTCGACGCCTTGGTCGGGATCGCGCAGGAGTTCGATGTCGGCGCGCTGCAACGGCTGCTGGCGCAGATGTTCGGGCGTGACGACTACGAGCACGTCGCCGACAACTGGCTGATGCCCACGCTGCTGGTCCTGGGCAACGCGTGGCACAGCGGCGTCGTCACCGTGGCCGGCGAGCACTTCGTCAGCGCGGCGGTCCAGCGTCGGCTGGCAGCGGCCTTCGACGCGGCGCCGGCCAACGCCGGCGCTCCGCGCGTGGTCGTGGGCCTGGCCCGTGGCTCGCGCCACGAGCTCGGTGTGCTGGCGTTCGCGGTGGCGCTGCGCCGGGCCGGGCTGGAGGTCGTCTACGTCGGTAGCGACCTGCCTGCGGAGACCTGGGTCGTCACGGCGACCAGCCAGGCCCCGGCGGCCCTGGTGATCGGGGTGCCCGCTTCTGACGACATCCCCGCGGTCCGCGACACGGTTGCGGCACTGGCCGCCTCGCGGCCGCGGCTGCCGGTGTTTCTCGGCGGCGGCCACCAGGAGGAAGTCGGCGGCACCGGCGAGCCACTGGGGCACCGCATCGGCGCGGCCGCGACCGAGGTCGCGCGGCGCCTGGGCGTCGTACGGAACCCCGCGCCCGCCTAGGGTCGAGGGCATGCGGATCACCAAGTTCGGCCACTCCTGCATCCGGATCGAGCACGACGGCCACACCCTCGTCATCGACCCCGGCGGCTTCACCCAGCCCGAGGCGGTCGACGGTGCCGACGCGGTGCTGGTCACCCACGAGCACCCCGACCACTACGAGCCCGCCCACCTCGCGCGGACAGATGCGCCGGTCCTCACCATCGACGCGGTGGCGACGCGGATCCGCGAGGACGCACCCGACGTCGCCGAGCGGCTGACCGTGGTGGCGCCGGAGCAGTCGTTCGAGGCCGCCGGCCTGCCGGTGCGAGCGGTCGGCGAGCTGCACGCCGTGATCCACCCCGACCTGCCTCGCTTCCACAACAGCGGGTACGTCGTCACGTGCGGCGAGCCGAAGCTGTTCCACCCCGGCGACGCGCTGACGCCGCCGGACGAGCCGGTCGACCTGCTCTGCGTGGTCGTCTCGGCGCCGTGGATGAAGGCCGCCGACGCCGTCGACTTCGCCCGGCTGGTCGGCGCCCCGCGCAACCTGGCCATCCACGACCGGATCTACTCCGAGGCCGGCCTGGGCATCGTCGACGGCCACCTCAGCCGGTTGCTCCCGGACAACCAGTCCTACGTCCGCCTGGCCGACGGCGCCGACCTCGACTAACGGTGTTGAGGTGCGAGCGAGCGACGAGCCTCGAAACCACTGCGCGACTGCGAGGGTGGTTTCGAGGCTCGCAAGCTCGCACCTCAACCACCGAGTGGTCGCGCATCAATCCGTCAGGGCGTCGCGGACGGGCAGGAACTTGGCCTGCGCCTCGGCGAGCTCGGCCTCGGGGTCGGAGTCGGCGACGATGCCGCAACCGGCGAACAGGCGGACCGTGTCGCCGTGCACCTCGGCCGAGCGCAGGGCGAGCGCCCACTCGCCGTCGCCGTCGGCGTCCATCCAGCCGACCGGGCCGGCGTAGCGTCCGCGGTCCATGCCCTCGATCTCGGTGATCAGGTCGGTCGCGACCGCGGTGGGCGTGCCGCCGACGGCCGCACTCGGGTGCAGCGACGCGGCCAGCTCGAGCGACGAGACGGTCGCCGCGTCGTGGACCACGCCGGCGACGTCGGTGGCCAGGTGCATCACGTTGGGCAGGTGCAGCACGAACGGCGCCTCGGGCACGTTCATCGACGAGCAGTGCGGCTCGAGCGCCTCGGCGACCGAGCGGACGGCGTACTCGTGCTCCTCGAGGTCCTTCGACGACCGCGCGAGGGTCGCGGCCAGCGCCAGGTCGGCGCCGTCGTCGCCGGTACGCCGGATGGTGCCGGCCAGCACCCGCGAGGTCACCAGGCCGCGCTCGCGGCGGACCAGCATCTCCGGCGTCGCGCCGAAGAGCCCGTCGACGTGGAAGGTCCAGCACATCGGGTAGTCCTCGGCGAGCCGGCGCAGCGGCCACCGCACGTCGATCGGCGCGTCGGCGGTAGCCACCAGGTCGCGGGCCAGCACGACCTTCTCGAGGCCGCCGGCGTTGATCCGCGCGACCGCGTCGGCGACCACGCCCATCCAGCGCTCGCTGTCGAGGGCGCCGTCGGCGAAGGCCACGTCGACCGGGCGGCGCCGGCGGCTCGGCCACGCGCACGTCGGGCGTCGCGATCGCGCCCGCGGCCGATGGTGGTCAGCCAGGTGACCCCGCCGCGGCGACCGACCACGATCTCGGGCACGACCAGCACCGACTCGCCGGGCTCGTCGGCGAAGGCGAAGGTGCCGAAGCAGACCAGGCCGGTGCCGGGCTCGCCGACCTCGTCGCGCACGACGGCGCGGCTGGTCGTCTCGGTCCACCACTTGTTGGCGTCGGCGAAGCGGGTGGTTCCGTGCGTGTGCAGCTCGGCGGCCCCGCCCCAGGCGACCATGCCCTCACCGCGCCGCAGCCAGGCGACCGGGTCGTCGAGCGGCAGGACGTCGAGGAGGTCGGCGTCGGGCAGGTCGAGGACGACCGTGCGGACGACGAGTGGCGCGACCGGCGCTGGCTCGGACGAGCCGGGGTCCAGCGGTCGGCGCCGGAGGGGAGGCTGCTCGACACGAGGCACACCGTACTCGCGCGCCGTACGCCGTCCGTCATCGCTGCCGACATGGCGCGCGTCACGCCCGAGGGCGCCGCGCCCCTCGCGGCCTCGTACGCCGCGAGGGGCCGGCACGATGGATGCGTTGCTCAGGACGCTAGGTGAGCTGCCTCGGAGTTCCGTACGGATGCCGACACAGGGGCGAGATCGGGCCTAGACCCGTGTCCAGACTCGCAGTAGGCCTACGACCAGTAGACGACCACGGCGTCGCCGACGCGTACCTGCGAGAACAGCCACTTGATGCCCTCGTAGTCGCGGATGTTGACGCAGCCGTGCGAGGCGCCGTAGTAGCCGACGGTGGCGAAGTCCGACGAGTAGTGCACCGCCTGGCCGCCGGAGAAGAACATCGCGTACGGCATCGGCGGAGTCGTAGAGCTGGGAGACGTGGTCGGCGTTCATGAAGTAGACGTGGAACAGGCCCTCGCGCGTCGGGGTGTCGTTGACCGTCGAGCCGAAGCGCGCGTCCAGCGTCAGCTGGACCTTGCCGTCGATCACCCAGCGCACGGTGCGGCTGGTCTTGTCGATGCAGATGACGCGGCCGGTGCGGCAGCGCGGGTCGAGCTCGCCCGGCTTCGGCTCGATGTTGAACAGCTCCTCGTGGCTGGGCGTCACGGTCATCGCGTGCAGCCGGTCGAGGGTGCGCCGGTCGATCTTGCCGGTGACCGGGATCTGCCGCTTCTCCTGGAAGCCGCGCACCGCCTCGACGGTGCCCTGGTCGTAGGTGCCGGTGACGTCGCCGAAGATCCAGGCGATCTGCTTGAGCCGGGCCTGCGCGTCGCGGACCTGGTCGCCCTGGCGCCGGCCTCGAGGATCGCCGGGCCGGGATGGAAGACGTTGAACATCGCGTCGTGCGTCGGCGTCTTCGTCATCGCCTTGAGCCGGCGCCAGCTGCTGCGGTCGAGCACGCCGGTGCCCTTGAGGCGGCGCTTGACCTGGAAGCCCTGCACGGCCTCCTTGGTCGTCGCGTCGTAGACGCCGGTCGTCACCTCGGGCAGCCACGCCAGCTGGAAGAGCCGGTTCTGCAGCTCGCGCACCTGCTCGCCCTTGTCGCCGGGCCTCAGCACCACGGTGGGCAGGGCGGGGTAGCAGCGGACGGCGACTCATCGTCGGTCGAGCTCGTCGAGACCTCTGTCGGCGTTGCGATGGCGGTCGGGGTCTCGACAGGCTCGACCGGCGTGGGAGCCGTCGTCGGCGATGTCACCGGCCTGGCGATCGCGCGGCGTGAGCTCGGGCCCCGCCGACGCGGGCGAGTGCACGACCGCCCGCCCACGCCGTACGCCGTCCCGGCGACGAGCAGCGAGCCGGCGACGCTGGTCGCGACGACGCGCCCAGCCGCATCATGGGCGTGCCTCTCTTCGGTCGGGCGGAACGGGGAAGGTCTTGGAAGGCCCGACGCCACTATCTTGACGTGGAGGAGACGCCGAACCCGGGCATTTGGTTGCGTGGCGCGGCGCCTCGACTAGGCTCCTCGTCGTGACCCGGGCCGACCTCGACAAGCAACCGTCCGACGTCCAGCGGATGTTCGACGCCGTCGCCCGCCGCTACGACGTGACCAACGACGTCCTGTCGATGGGGCAGGACCGTCGCTGGCGCAGGGCCGTCCTCGACGCCGTCGACGCCAAGCCGGGGGAGCGGGTGCTCGACCTCGCCGCCGGCACCGGGACGTCGAGCCTGCCGTTCGCCGAGGCCGGCGCCGTGGTCGTCCCGTGCGACTTCTCCCTCGGCATGCTCGCCGTCGGCAAGCGGGCGCGCCCGCAGCTGCCGTTCACCGCCGGCGACGCGACGCGGCTGCCGTTCGCCGACGACACCTTCGACGCCGTCACGATCTCCTTCGGGCTGCGCAACGTCGTCGACCCGGCGGCCGGGCTGCGCGAGATGCTGCGCGTCACCCGGCCCGGCGGCCGGCTGGTCGTCTGCGAGTTCAGCCACCCGACGTAGGCGCCGTTGCGGACGGTCTACCTCGAGTACCTGATGAAGGCGCTGCCCGACGATCGCCCGCGGCGTCTCCTCCTCGCCCGACGCCTACGTCTACCTCGCCGAGTCCATCCGCGCCTGGCCCGACCAGCCCGCCTCGCCGCCCTGATCGACGCCGCCGGTTGGCGCCGTACGCAGTGGAAGAACCTCTCCGGCGGCATCGTCGCCCTCCACCGCGCCTGCGCCTGACGCATTCGGTGGTTGAGGTGCGAAGGCCGCCAGGCCTGAGGCTCGAAACCTCCGAACGTCAGAAGTGGTTTCGAGGCTCGTCGCTGGCGCTCCTCACACCTCAACGCACGTGCGTGCTAAATGCGCAGGTCAGGGGCGTCTCGGGCGCCGAACCCCGGGGTGCGGCGGGGCCCGCGGCGGTCCTAGACTGTGCAGCGGCGCCGCTCGTGAACCTGTTCACAAGGTCACAATCTCGTGATCGGGGTCACCACCGGAGCGGCGCGGTCGAGGGTGGAAGGACTGCAGGGCATGGAGATCTACACGCCGATCCTGGCGTTGGCCCTCCTCGCGACCGGGTTCGCGGTCTTCTCGGTGGTGGTCAGCTCGCTGACCGGGCCCAAGCGCTACAACCGGGCCAAGCTCGACTCCTACGAGTGCGGCATCGAGCCGACCCCGCAGCCGGTCGGCGGTGGCCGGTTCCCGGTGAAGTACTTCATCACCGCGATGCTCTTCATCGTCTTCGACATCGAGATCGTCTTCCTCTACCCGTGGGCCGTCCGCTTCGACGCGCTGGCGTTCTTCGGGCTCGTCGAGATGGTCATCTTCATCGCCACCGTGTTCGTCGCCTACGTCTACGTATGGCGCCGCGGCGGCCTGGAATGGGACTGAGGCGCCGATGGGTCTTGAGGAGAAGCTGCCGAGCGGCGTGCTGCTGACGACCGTCGAGGGCGTCGCCGGCTACATGCGCAAGGCGTCGTTCTGGCCGGCGACCTTCGGCCTGGCGTGCTGCGCGATCGAGATGATGACCTCCGGCGGCCCGAAGTACGACCTGGCCCGGTTCGGCATGGAGGTCTTCCGCGCCAGCCCGCGCCAGGCCGACCTGATGATCGTCGCCGGCCGCGTCAGCCAGAAGATGGCGCCGGTCCTGCGCCAGATCTACGACCAGATGGCCGAGCCCAAGTGGGTGCTCGCGATGGGCGTGTGCGCCAGCTCCGGCGGCATGTTCAACAACTACGCCGTCGTCCAGGGCGTCGACCACGTGGTCCCCGTCGACATGTACCTCCCCGGCTGCCCGCCGCGGCCCGAGATGCTCATCGACGCGATCCTCAAGCTGCACGACCAGGTGCAGCACGCCAAGCTCGGCCCCAACCGCCGCAAGGAGATCGAGGCGCTCGAGGCCAACGCCCTCAAGGCGCTGCCGACCAGTGACCTGAAGGGCCTGCTGCGGTGAGCGACGACAGACAGCTCGACCGAGCGCGCAACGACCCAGGACCCCTCCACCGACGTCGTCGCCGCCGACGCGCAGATCGACCAGGCGGTCGGCGTACGACGCGGCATGTTCGGCGCCGAGGGCACCGGCGACACCAGCGGCTACGGCGGCCTGGTCGCGCCCGTCGTACTCCCCGGCGCCGCCCAGCGCCCCTACGGCGGCTGGTACGACGAGGTGGCCGACGCGCTCGAGGCGACCATCCCCGTCGACCGCGTGGTCATCGACCGCGGCGAGATCACCTTCCACGTCCGCCGAGAAGACCTGCCCGTCGTGGCCCGCACCCTGCGCGACGACCCGTCCCTGCGCTTCGAGTTCTGCTCCGGCGTCAGCGGCGTGCACTACCCCGGCGACACCGGCCGCGAGCTGCACGCCGTCTACCACCTGCTCTCGATGACCTACAACCGCCGCATCCGGCTCGAGGTCACCGCGCCCGACGCCGACCCCCACATCCCGAGCATCGTCGACGTCTACCCCACCAACGACTGGCACGAGCGCGAGACCTTCGACATGTTCGGCATCGTCTTCGACGGCCACCCCGCGCTGACCCGGATCCTGATGCCCGACGACTGGCCGGGCCACCCCCAGCGCAAGGACTACCCCCTGGGTGGCATCCCCGTGGAGTACAAGGGCGGCATCCATCCCACCGCCCGACGAGCGGAGGTCCTACAGCTGATGGCCGCTTCTCGAAGTGCAACGGCTCACTGCGCTCACTGCCCGACGAGCGGAGGTCCTACTCATGACCAGACATGTACGCCGGCCCGGCCGACACCAGCGAGGGTCGCGTCTTCACCGTCACCGGCCAGGACTGGGACTCCATCACCGCAGGCCTCGAGCGACGAGGTCGCCGACGAGCGGGTCGTGGTCAACATGGGCCCGCAGCACCCGTCGACCCACGGCGTGCTCCGGCTGATCCTCGAGCTCGAGGGCGAGACGGTGACCGAGGCCCGCTGCGGCATCGGCTACCTCCACACCGGCATCGAGAAGAACATGGAGTACCGCTCCTGGGTCCAGGGCGTCACCTTCTGCACCCGGATGGACTACCTCTCGCCGTTCTACAACGAGATGACCTACACCCTGGGCGTCGAGCGGCTGCTCGGCATCGACGACGACATCCCCGAGAAGGCCCAGGTCATGCGGGTCCTGCTCATGGAGCTCAACCGCATCTCCTCCCACCTGGTCTGCATCGCCACCGGCGGCATGGAGATCGGCGCGCTCACGGTGATGACCATCGGCTTCCGCGAGCGCGAGCTGGTGCTCGACCTGTTCGAGCTGATCACCGGCCTGCGCATGAACCACGCCTTCATCCGTCCGGGCGGCGTGGCCCAGGACCTGCCCCGCGGCGCGCTCGACCAGATCAAGGACTTCGTCGCGCTGATGAAGAAGCGCCTGCCCGAGTACGCCGCTCTGTGCAACGCCAACCCGATCTTCAAGGGCCGCCTCGAGGACGTCGGCCACCTCGACCTCGAGGGCTGCCTGGCGCTCGGCATGTCCGGCCCGGTGCTGCGCAGCACCGGCTATGCGTGGGACCTCCGCAAGACCCAGCCCTACTCCGGCTACGAGGACTACGAGTTCGACGTCCAGACCTGGGACACCTGCGACTCCTACGGCCGCTTCCGGATCCGCCTCAACGAGATGTGGGAGTCGCTGCGCATCGTCGAGCAGGCCGCCGCCCGGCTCGGCCAGCCTCGAGGGCGCGCCCGGTGATGGTCGCCGACAAGAAGATCGCCTGGCCCAGCCAGCTGGCGATCGGCAGCGACGGCATGGGCAACTCCCTCGACCACATCCGCCACATCATGGGCGAGTCGATGGAGGCCCTGATCCACCACTTCAAGCTGGTGACCGAGGGCTTCCGCGTGCCCGCCGGCCAGGCCTACGTCCCGGTCGAGTCCCCTCGCGGCGAGCTCGGCGCCCACGTCGTCTCCGACGGCGGCACCCGCCCGTTCCGGGCCCACTTCCGCGACCCGTCGTTCACCAACCTCCAGGCCACCAGCGTGATGAGCGAGGGCGGCATGATCGCCGACGTGATCGTGGCCATCGCCAGCATCGACCCCGTGATGGGAGGCGTCGACCGGTGAGCCCAGACAGTCGGAGTCTCGACGCTCGACCGGCGGAGCGGTGTCGACGACAAGACCTACGCCGAGCTGGAGGAGATCGCGGCCCGGTATCCCGAGCCTCGCTCGGGACTGCTGCCGATGCTCCACCTCGTGCAGTCGGCCCACGGCCGGATCACGCCCGAGGGCATCGAGGCGTGCGCCGACATCCTCGGCATCAGCGCCGCCGACGTCAGCGGCGTCGCGACGTTCTACACGATGTACAAGCGCCGTCCCGTCGGCGACTACCACGTCGGCGTCTGCACCAACACGCTGTGCGCGGTGATGGGTGGCGACGTGATCTTCGAGCGGCTCAAGGACCACCTCGACGTCGGCAACGACGAGACCACCGCCGACGGCAAGAGCTCACCCTCGAGCACATCGAGTGCAACGCCGCCTGCGACTTCGCCCCGGTGATGATGGTCAACTGGGAGTTCATGGACAACATGACGCCGGCGAATCGGCCACCCAGCTCGTCGACGACCTGCGCTCGGGTGCCGAGGTCCACTCCACCCGCGGCCCGCGCGTGGTCACCTGGCGCCAGGCCGAGCGGGTGCTCGCCGGCTACCCCGACGGCCTCGTCGACGAGGGCCCGGCCGCCGGGCCCGCCTCGCTCGTCGGTCTCGACATCGCCCGGGAGCACGGCTGGACGGCGCCCGAGCGGCGACGCAGAGAGGACGCGACGCCAGCCGACCTGCCCGATGGCAAGACCGAGGCGGCCGAGGAGGCCGACACCTCGCGTGCCGAGACCGAGACCAAGGCCGAGGAGGGTCAGAAGATGACTGACACGCTGACCCCCGTCCTCACCGCCAACTGGGGCGCCGAGCGCGCCTGGACCCTCGCCGTCGTACGAGAGCCACGGCGGCTACCAGGCGCTCGAAGAAGGCGCTCGGCATGGCCCCGGAGGCGATCGTCGAGGAGGTCAAGGAGTCCGGCCTGCGCGGCCGCGGCGGCGCCGGCTTCCCCACCGGGCATGAAGTGGAGCTTCATCCCGCAGGACAACCCGAAGCCGAAGTACCTCGTCGTCAACGCCGACGAGTCCGAGCCGGGCACCTGCAAGGACATCCCGCTGATGATGGCCAGCCCCCACACGCTGGTGGAGGGCGTGATCATCAGCTCGTTCGCGATCCGCGCCAACACGGCCTTCATCTACATCCGCGGCGAGGTGCTCCACGTCATCCGCCGGGTCCAGGCCGCCGTCGCCGAGGCGTACGCCGCCGGGCACCTCGGCCAGAACATCCACGGCTCCGGCTTCGACCTCGACGTCGTGGTGCACGCCGGCGCGGGCGCCTACATCTGTGGCGAGGAGACCGCGCTGCTCGAGGGCCTCGAGGGTCGTCGCGGCCAGCCGCGCCTGCGGCCGCCGTTCCCCGCCGTGGCCGGCCTCTACGCCAGCCCGACGGTGATCAACAACGTCGAGTCGATCGCGTCGGTGCCGAGCATCATCGAGCACGGCCACGAGTGGTTCGCCTCGATGGGCACCGAGAAGTCCAAGGGCTACGGCATCTTCTCCCTCTCCGGCCACGTCACCAGGCCCGGACAGTTCGAGGCCCCGCTCGGCATCACCCTGCGCGAGCTGATCGACCTCGCCGGCGGGATCCGCGAGGGTCACCAGCTGAAGTTCTGGACGCCCGGCGGCTCCTCCACCCCGCTGCTCACCGACGAGCACCTCGACATCCCGCTCGACTTCGAGGGCGTCGGCGCCGCGGGCTCGATGCTCGGCACCCGCGCGCTCCAGATCTTCGACGAGACCACGTGCGTGGTCCGGGCCACGCTGCGGTGGACGGAGTTCTACAAGCACGAGTCGTGCGGCAAGTGCACGCCGTGCCGCGAGGGCACCTGGTGGCTGGTGCAGGTGCTGTCCAACCTGGAGCAGGGCATCGGCTCGGAGGCCGACCTCGAGCTGCTGCTCGACCAGTGCGACAACATCGCTGGTCGCTCGTTCTGCGCGCTGGCCGACGGCGCTGTCGCGCCCATCGAGAGCTCGATCGAGCTTCTTCCGCGACGAGTACCTCGCCCACCTGACCAACGGCGGCTGCCCGTTCGACCCGGCCGCCTCGACCCTGTTCGCCCCCGCAGGAGCGCTCGCATGACGGTCTCCGACAAGCCTCGACCGGCGACGGTGCGAGCACCGGCCGACCAGACCTGGTCAACCTCACCATCGACGGCATCGCGGTCAGCGTCCCCAAGGACACCCTGGTGATCCGCGCGGCCGAGCAGGTCGGCGTCCAGATCCCGCGGTTCTGCGACCACCCGCTGCTCGAGCCCGTGGGTGCCTGCCGCCAGTGCCTGGTCGACATCCCCGACGCGCGGCAACGGCAAGCCGTTCCCCAAGCCGCAGGCCTCCTGCACCCTGCCGGTCGCCGAGGGCATGGTCGTCAACACCCAGGCCACGTCCGAGGTCGCCGACAAGGCACAGCAGGGGATCATGGAGTTCCTGCTGATCAACCACCCGCTCGACTGCCCGGTCTGCGACAAGGGTGGCGAGTGCCCGCTGCAGAACCAGGCGATGTCCAACGGCCGTGGCGAGTCGCGGTTCGCGGTCTCCGGCGGGATCAAGCGCACCTTCCCCAAGCCGATCAGCATCTCGGCCCAGGTGCTGCTCGACCGCGAGCGCTGCGTCCTGTGCGCGCGCTGCACGCGCTTCTCCGAGGAGATCGCCGGCGACCCGTTCATCGCCCTGATCGAGCGCGGCGCGCTGCAGCAGGTCGGCATCTACGAGAAGGAGCCGTTCGAGTCCTACTTCTCGGGCAACACCATCCAGATCTGCCCGGTCGGCGCCCTCACCTCCGCCGAGTACCGCTTCCGCTCCCGCCCCTTCGACCTGGTCTCGACGCCTTCGGTGGCCGAGCACGACGCCTGCGGCTCCGCGATCCGCGTCGACCACCGTCGCGGCAAGGTGATGCGTCGCCTCGCGGGCAACGACCCCGAGGTCAACGAGGAGTGGATCACCGACAAGGACCGCTTCGCCTTCCACTACGCACACCAGCCCGACCGGATCACCTACCCGCAGGTGCGTGACCGTGTCGAAGACGGGGGAGACGGTTCCCTGCGTCCGGCCTCGTGGACCGAAGCCTTCGCCGTCGCCGCCCGTGGCCTCGCCGACGCCGGCGCCTCGGCCGTGCTGACCGGTGGCCGGGTCACCGCCGAGGACGCCTTCGCCTACAGCAAGTTCGCCCGCGTCGCCCTCGGCACCAACGACATCGACTTCCGCGCCCGGCCGCTCTCGGCGGAGGAGACGTCGTTCCTCGCGTCCGAGGTGGTGCTCCGCCAGGGGGCGACGTACGCCGACCTCGAGAGCGCCGCGACCGTCGTGCTGGCCGGCCTCGAGCCGGAGGACGAAGCCGGCGCGATCTTCCTCCGGCTGCGCAAGGCCACCGGGGCAGCAGGGGCGCGAAGGCGCCCACCCGCGTCGTCTCCATCGCGCCGTTCGCCTCGCGCGGCCTCCAGAAGCTCGACGGCCAGCTGGTGGCGACCCGCCCCGGCCGCGAGGCGCTGGCGCTCCAGGACCTCCTCGGCCACGGCGACTACGGCATCGACGCCACCTCGGTGATCCTGGTCGGCGAGCGGCTGGCCACCTCGCCGGGCGCGCTGAGCGCCGCCGCCGAGGTCGCCGCGAAGTCCGGCGCCAAGCTCGCGTGGGTGCCGCGCCGCGCCGGTGACCGCGGCGCGGTCGAAGCCGGTTGCCTGCCCAACCTGCTGCCCGGCGGCCGTCCTGTCGCCGACGCGGCCGCGCGCGTCGACACCGCCACCACCTGGGGCG
Source organism: uncultured Actinomycetota bacterium (assembly GCA_963758885.1). Lineage (GTDB taxonomy): Bacteria > Actinomycetota > Actinomycetes > Propionibacteriales > Nocardioidaceae > Nocardioides. The sequence continues at coordinate 115,223 of CAVWXS010000026.1, read as the reverse complement.
TCGACAGCCTGCCCGAGACGCCCGGCCGCGACGCCGACGAGATCGTCGCCGCCGTCAACGCGGGCGACCTCCACGGCCTGGTCGTGGGTGGCGTCGACCCCGACGACACCGCCGACCCGGCGGCGTTCCGCGCCGCGCTCGACCGGGCGTCGTTCGTGGTGGCCCTCGAGCTCCGCGAGAGCGAGGTGACGCGGGTCGCCGACGTGGTCTTCCCGGTCGCCCCGGTCAGCGACAAGGCCGGCACGTTCGTCACCTGGGAGGGCCGCCCGCGGCCGTTCGAGGCCGTGTTCACCGTCCCGTCCTCGCTGCCCGACCTGCGCATCCTGGCGGGCATCGCCGAAGAGCTGGCCCAGCTCGGCCACGGGGATCCGCTCGGGTTCCGCACCGTCGCAGAGGTGCGCACCCAGATGGAGGAGATGGGTCCGTGGGACGGCGACCGCGCCGCGCTCGAGCCCGTGCAGGCCCACGACGTCTCCGATCCCGGGCGTCACGCTTGGCCACCTGGAAGCAGATGCTCGACAACGGCACGATGCAAGACGGCGACGACAACCTGCGCGCCACCGCCCGGATGCCCGTCGCGCGCGTGAGCGCGAACGTCTACGACGCCCTCGGTCCGAGCATCACCCTGACCGGTGACCGTGGCTCGGTCACCCTGCCCGCGGTGATCGCCGAGATGGGCGACGACGTCGTGTGGGTGCCGGCCAACTCCACCGGTCGCGGCCTGCTCGCCGACGTCGGCCTGCCCGGCAGCACCGTCACCCTGAAGGGAGCGGAGCAGTGATCGGCATGATCTCGACGAGCTCGATCGCCGCGAAGACGTTCGGCCTCGAGGCCATCGAAGGCCCCGAGCTCAGCGACTTCGGCAAGGACGCCTGGTGGGTGATCCTGATCAAGGTCGTGCTGCTCTTCTTGGTGCTGGTGCTGCTCACCCTGTTCAACATCTGGTGGGAGCGCCGGGTCGTGGCCCGGATGCAACACCGCATCGGCCCCAACGTGCACGGCCCCTTCGGCCTGCTCCAGTCGCTGGCCGACGGCGTGAAGCTGGCGCTCAAGGAGGACATCACCCCGAAGGCCGCCGACAAGGTCGTCTTCATCCTCGCGCCGGTGATCGCCACCGTGCCGGCGTTCGTGGCCTTCGCGGTCATCCCGTTCGGCCCGATGGTGACGATCCCGTTCACCGACACCGAGACGCCGCTCCAGCTCACCGACATGCCGGTCGCGGTGCTCTTCGTGCTGGCCGTCGCCTCGATCGGCATCTACGGCATCGTGCTGGGCGGCTGGTCCAGCGGCTCGACGTACTCCCTGCTGGGCGGCCTGCGCTCGAGCGCCCAGATGATCTCCTACGAGGTGGCGATGGGACTCGCGCTCGTCGCGGTGTTCCTCTACGCCGGCTCGATGTCCACCTCCCAGATCGTCGCCGCCCAGGACGACCTGTGGTTCGGGCTGATCCTGCTGCCGTCGTTCGCGATCTACACGATCTCCATGGTCGGCGAGACCAACCGCGCGCCGTTCGACCTCCCCGAGGCCGAGGGCGAGCTGGTCGGCGGCTTCCACACCGAGTACTCCTCGCTGAAGTTCGCCCTGTTCTTCCTGGCCGAGTACATCAACATGGCCACGGTCTCGGCGCTCGCCACCACGCTGTTCCTCGGCGGCTGGCACGCGCCGTGGGGCATCGTGAACATCTGGCCCGGCGCCAACGAGGGCTACTGGCCGGTGCTGTGGTTCTTCGGCAAGGTGTTCTTCTTCATCTTCATCTTCATCTGGCTGCGCGGCTCGTTGCCCCGCCTGCGCTACGACCAGTTCATGGCGTTCGGCTGGAAGCGGCTGATCCCGATCTCGCTGGTCTGGATCGTCGCCGTCGGCACGATCCGCTCGATCTCCCTCGAGGGTCAGATCGACCGCCAGTACCTCCTGATCGGCATCGGCGTCCTGGCGGTGCTCTTCCTGCTGCTGTTCTTCCTCGGCGAGGACTCTGAGGAGGCCGCGGAGGCCGTGGCCGGCGACTCCCGTCGAGGATGGCGCCGCTCGTCGCCGGCGGCTACCCGGTGCCGGCCATGCCGTCGGACGGCGCGGTCCGCGGAGCAGCAGCGCCGCTGGTGTTCGGATCTCCGGCGGGTAGCAGGCCCCTGGCCGGGACCGTGACCCTCGACCCCGATGAAGCCGATGCCGACCGCGTGACCACAGAGGAGCGCATCGATGGCTGATCCCAAGACCCTCAAGGAACAGTTCTGGGACCCTGTCGCCGGTTTCGGCGTCACCTTCCGGACCATGTTCAAGAAGGTCGTGACCGAGCAGTACCCGTTCGAGAAGCACCCCACCGCGCCCCGCTTCCACGGTCGCCACCAGCTCAACCGCTGGCCCGACGGTCTCGAGAAGTGCATCGGCTGCGAGCTGTGCGCGTGGGCCTGCCCGGCTGACGCGATCTACGTCGAGGGCGCGTCCAACACCGACGACGAGCGCTACAGCCCCGGCGAGCGCTACGGCCGCGTCTACCAGATCAACTACCTGCGCTGCATCCTGTGCGGCCTGTGCATCGAGGCGTGCCCCACCCGCGCCCTGACGATGACCAACGAGTACGAGCTGGCCGACAACAACCGCGCCGACCTGATCTACGAGAAGTCCGACCTGCTCGCACCCCTGCTGCCCGGCATGGAGCAGCCGCCCCACCCGATGCGTCTCGGTGACGACGAGGGCGCCTACTACCGGGGCGAGTTCAACTCACCAGGCGGGGCCCCCGCGCCCGAGGAGTCCCCAGTGGGTGATCAACGGTGACCTTCTGGATCCTCGCGCCGATCATGGTTCTCGCGGCCCTCGGCATCCTGTTCGTGCGCAAGGCGGTGCACGCGGCACTGCTGCTGGCCGTGGTGATGATCGGGCTCGCCGTCTTGTACGCCGTCCTCGACGCGCCGTTCCTGTTCGCGGTCCAGATCATCGTCTACACCGGCGCCATCTTGATGCTGTTCCTCTTCGTGGTGATGTTGGTCGGCGTCGACGCGTCCGACTCCGTCGTCGAGACGATCCGGGGCCAGCGGGTGCTGGCCATCCTCGGCGGTCTGCTGCTCGGCCTGGTGCTCGTCATCGGGCTGAGCCAGATCGCGCTCGGCACCGTCGTGGGTCTCGAGGAGGCCAACAAGGGCGGCAACGTGCAGGCCGTTGCCGACATCTTGTTCTCTCGCTACGTGTTCGCCTTCGAGACCACCAGCGCCCTGCTGATCACCGCCGCTGTCGGCGCGATGGTGCTCGCCCACCGCGAGCGCCTGGTCCCCAAGCCGAGCCAGGCCGATCTCGCCAACCAGCGGGTCCGCGACTACGCCGAGCACGGGCTCCACCTCGGCGCGCTGCCGCCGCCCGGCGTCTACGCCCGTCACAACGCGGTCGACACCCCGGCCCTGCTCCCCGACGGCACCGCCGCCGAGGCCTCGGTGTCGCGGGTGCTGGCCGCCCGCGGCACGGTGCGGTCGGCGCCGGCGATGGCCGACGACGTGCAGGGCGTCGAGCGCCAGCTGGCCGGCGACAGAGACGAGAGCGCCCACCCCAACGCGGCGAGCAGCGACGAGGAGGACACCCAGTGACCCAGTACGTCGTCCTCTCCTCGATCCTGTTCACGATCGGCTGCGTCGGGGTGCTCACCCGTCGCAACGCCCTGGTCGTGTTCATGTGCGTGGAGCTGATGCTCAACGCCAGCAACCTCGCGCTGGTGGCGTTCGCCAAGCAGCACGGAAACCTCGACGGCCAGGTGGCGGCGTTCTTCGTCATGGTCGTCGCGGCCGCAGAGGTGGTGGTCGGCCTGGCGATCATCATGACCATCTTCCGCACGCGTCGTTCGGCCTCGGTCGACGACGCCAGCCTGCTGAAGTTCTAGAAGCGGAGACCTGATGTTCCCCCAGCACGAAGGCGTCCCGGTGATCGACCCGGGACCGGCCGACGGCGCCTTCGCGCTGCTCTGGCTGATCGTCGCGCTGCCCGCTCTGGGCGCCCTGGTCCTGCTCGTCGGCAGCCCGTTGAGCCGTGGCCGCCTCGACCGGTGGGGTCCCTGGCTCGGTTGCGCGCTGCCGATCGGCTCGTTCCTGGTCAGCCTGCTGCTGTTCTTCCAGCTGCTCGGCCGCGACAGCGAGGACCGCCAGGTCTCCCAGCACCTGTTCACCTGGTTCGAGGCGGGCAGCCTGAAGGTCGACTTCGACCTGCTCTACGACCCGCTGTCGGCACTGTTCCTGCTGCTGATCACCGGCGTCGGCTCGCTGATCCACGTCTACTCGATCGGCTACATGGAGCACGACCTCCGCAAGGTCCGCTTCTTCGGCTACCTCAACCTGTTCGTCGCGGCGATGCTCGTGCTGGTGCTCTCGGCCAACTTCCTCGGCCTGTTCCTCGGCTGGGAAGGCGTCGGCCTGGCGTCGTACCTGCTGATCGGGTTCTGGCAGCACAAGCACTCCGCCGCAGCCGCCGCCAAGAAGGCCTTCATCGTCAACCGGGTCGGCGACATCGGCCTGTCGATGGGCATCTCGCTGATGTTCGCGACGTTCGGCACCACCGACTTCACCACGATCAGCGAGTTCGCGGGCGAGGCGTCCGAGACCACGATGACGATCCTGGGTCTGCTGCTCCTGCTGGCCGCGTGCGGCAAGTCCGCCCAGGTGCCGCTGCAGTCCTGGCTGCTCGACGCGATGGAGGGCCCGACTCCCGTGTCGGCGCTGATCCACGCGGCAACGATGGTGACCGCCGGCGTCTACCTGATCGTCCGCAGCAACTTCATCTTCGACTACGCCCCGACCGCCCAGACGGCCGTCGTCGTGGTCGCCGTGGTCACGCTGCTGTGGGGTGCGATCATCGGTTGCGCCAAGGACGACATCAAGAAGGCGCTCGCCGGGTCGACCATGAGCCAGATCGGCTACATGATGCTCGGCGCCGGCCTCGGGGTCGCGGGCTACGCCTTCGCGATCTTCCACCTGCTGAACCACGGCTTCTTCAAGGCCAACATGTTCCTCGGCGCCGGCTCGGTGATGCACGGCATGGACGACGACGTCGACATGCGCCACTACGGCGCGCTGCAGAAGGTCATGCCGATCACCTTCTTGACCTTCACCATGGGCTACCTCGCGATCATCGGCGTCCCGCCCTTCTCCGGCTTCTGGTCCAAGGACAAGATCATCGAGACAGCGCTGGCCGACTCGTGGGTCGTGGGCCTGCTCGCCGTGCTCGGCGCTGGCATCACGGGCTTCTACATGACGCGACTGATGCTGATGACCTTCTTCGGCGAGAAGCGCTGGGAGGAGGGCGTCCATCCCCACGAGTCGCCGAAGGTGATGACGATCCCGCTGATCGTGCTGGCCGCGCTCTCGGCCCTCGGGGGTCTGATGCTGCTCAACGACTGGATCGTGGACTTCCTGGAGCCGGTCACCGGAACAGCGGAGCACGTCGAGCCGCCCATTCCCGCCTGGTCCGTGTCCGTCCTGGTGCTGGCGGTCGTGGCCGTGGGCGTCGCCGTCGCGTGGTTCCTGGTCGGCAGGCGTGAGGTGCCGCGCACCGCGCCCACCGACGTCTCGTTCGCCACCCGTGCCGCTCGCGCCGACCTCTACGGCGACGCCATCAACGACACGCTCGTGGTGACGCCGGGCGGGGTGCTGGTCCGCAACCTGACGTCGTTCGACAAGCACGGCGTCGACGCCGTCGTCGAGGGCGGCTCGCTGGGCGTCAAGGGCATCGGGATGATCCTGCGCCGCACCCAGAACGGCTACGTCCGCTCCTACGCCCTTTCCCTGCTCGGCGGCGCGCTCCTCGTCGTCCTCGCGCTCCTGGCGGTGAACTTCTCATGATCCACCCCACGAAATCGCTCGGCTCCCCGCTGCGCTCCTCCGCCTCACGATTGCGAGGGGACCCCGGAAATGAGTGACTTCCCGTGGCTGACCGTCCTGATCGTCGTGCCGCTCGTCGGCGCGGTCGTGACGGCCGCCATGCCCTACGAGGGCAACAAGGCGAGGCCGAAGCAGATCGCTTTGGGCTTCTCCCTGCTGACGCTCGTGCTGACGGGCGTGATGGCCGCCCAGTACGACGCTGACGGCGGCTTCCAGTTCACCGAGACCCACGAGTGGATCAACGTCTTCGGCGCCCACTACGCCCTCGGCGTCGACGGCCTGGGCCTGGTGCTGGTGCTGCTGACGACGGTCCTCGTGCCGGTCGTCATCGGTGCCTCGTGGTTCGACGCCGACCAGGGGAACACCAAGGCGTTCTTCGCCTGGGCCCTGGCTCTCGAGTCGGCCTCGCTGGGTGTGTTCATGGCGACCGACGTCTTCTTGTTCTACGTGCTCTTCGAGGCCTCGCTCGTCCCTGGCTACTTCCTGATCGGCCACTTCGGACGCGTGGGCCGACAGAAGGCCGCGATCAAGTTCCTGATCTTCCAGCTGGCCGGTGGCCTCGTCATGCTGGCCGCGGTCGTCGGCCTCTACGCCGTGTCCGCGGACGCCGGCCACCCGACGTACCTGCTGAGCGAGCTCTCCCAGATCGACATCGACCCCGACACGCAGAAGTGGCTGTTCGCGGGCTTCTTCTTCGCGTTCGCGGTCAAGGCGCCGCTGTTCCCCGTGCACACCTGGCTGGCCGACGCCACCGGGAATGCCACGCCCGGCACCAGCGTGCTGCTGGTCTGCGTCCTCGACAAGATCGGCACCTACGCGATGCTGCGCTACTGCCTCGGGCTGTTCCCCGACGCCTCGCAGTGGGCAACCCCGTTCGTCGTCACCCTGGCGCTGATCTCGATCGTCTACGGCGCCCTGGTCGCCATCGGCCAGGACGACATGCTGCGGCTGATCGGCTTGACCTCGCTGAGCCACTTCGGCTTCATCGTGCTCGGCATCTTCGTCTTCACCAGCCAGGGCACGTCGGGCTCGATCCTCTACATGGTCAACCACGGCGTCGCCACGGCCGCGCTGTTCCTGGCCGCCGGATACCTCGTCAAGCGCAAGGGCACGGCCTCGATCGCCGCCATCACCGGCGTCGAGAAGACCGCCCCGGTGCTCGCCGGTGTCTTCCTGGTCTCCGGGCTGGCCGTGCTCGGCCTTCCCGGCCTGTCACAGTTCGTCTCCGAGATCATGGTGATCATCGCGGCGTTCCAGCACCAGTGGTGGGTCGGTGCGATCGCGGTCAGCGCGACCGTGCTCGCCGCCTGGTACGTCCTCTGGATGTACCAGCGCACCTTCACCGGTCCGGGTGTCACCGGAGCCGAGCCGGTCAAGGACCTCGACCGCCGTGAGGTCGGCACCATGGTGCCCCTGCTGCTGGCGCTGGTGCTGTTCGGCTTCTACCCGATGCCGCTGCTCGACGTGATCAACCCGGCCACGACGACGATCCTCGAGGACGTCGGGGTGCACGACCCGGACCCGACAGTCGACACGACTGTCGACGGCGCCGCCCAGGAGGCTGACCACTGATGGACGACTTCGTCAAGCCCACCATCGAGTACAGCTACCTGTCGCCACTGTTCGTCGTCTTCGCCGTGGCCTGCCTGGGCGTGCTGGTCGAGGCCTTCGTCCCGCGCAAGCACCGCTACCTCGTCCAGAGCACGCTGGCCATCGGGGGCGTCATCCTGACGCTGGGGGCGGTGATCATGGTCGCCTACCAGCTCGACCCCCACGGCGAAGGAGCCGGCCAGGCGCGCGGCATCGTCGGCGCGATGGGCACCGTCATCGTCGACGGCCCGACCGTGTTCCTCTGGGGCCTGATCCTGCTGTTCGGTCTGGGTGGTTGCCTGCTCTTCGCCGAGCGCCAGCTCGAGGGCGGCGTCTCCGCCTTCGCCGGTCAGGCGGCCGCCCTGCCCGGCACCGACGCCGAGCGGCGCGCCGCGGGCCTCGACCACACCGAGGTCTACCCGCTGCTGATGTTCGCCGTGATGGGCATGATGCTCTTCCCGGCCTCGGGCGACCTGCTGACGATGTTCGTCGCGCTCGAGGTGCTCTCGCTGCCGCTGTACCTGCTCTGCGGGCTGGCCCGCCGGCGCCGCCTGCTCAGCCAGGAGGCCGCCCTGAAGTACTTCGTGCTGGGCGCCTTCTCGTCCGGGTTCTTCCTGTACGGCGTGGCGCTGGTCTACGGCTACGCCGGCTCGATGAACCTCGGCGACATCAACGAAGCGGTCCGCAACGACGCCGCCAACCAGACGCTGCTGCTGATCGGCATCGGGATGCTCGCGGTCGGCCTGCTCTTCAAGGTCGGCGCCGCGCCGTTCCACGCCTGGACCCCCGACGTCTACCAGGGCGCCCCCACCGCCGTGACGGCGTTCATGTCGGCCGCCACCAAGGCCGCGGCGTTCGGCGCGATCCTGCGACTCTTCTACGTCGCCTTCGGCTCCGACCGCTGGAACTGGCAGCCGATGATGTGGGTGGTCGCGATCCTGACCATGGTCGTCGGCGCCGTGATCGCGCTGGTCCAGCGCGACGTGAAGCGGATCCTCGCCTACTCCGCGATCGCCCACACCGGCTTCCTGCTCACCGGCGTGCTCGGCGTGCAGAGCGCCGACGAGCTCACGGCCGGTCAGCTGACCTCGCTCCAGGCGGTGCTCTTCTATCTCGTCAGCTACGGCCTCTCGGCGCTCGGCGCCTTCGCCGTGGTGTCGCTGGTCCGCGACGCCGCGGGCGAACAGAGCTCACTGACCCGCTGGGCGGGGCTCGGCAAGCACTCTCCGCTCGTCGCCGGCGTGTTCGCGCTGTTCTTGCTCGCGATGGCCGGCATCCCGCTGACCTCCGGCTTCATCGGCAAGTGGGCCGTCTTCGAGGTCGCGATGTCCGCGGGTGCCTGGCCGGTCGTGATCGTCGGAGTGCTGAGCAGCGTCGTGGCGGCGTACTTCTACGTCTACGTCATCGTGGTGATGTTCTTCCACGAGCCCGACCCCGACACCGCGGCGTACGTCGTGCACCCGTCGGTGCTGACCTCCGCCACCATCGCGGTCGGCGCTGCTGCGACCCTGGTTCTCGGTGTCATTCCCGGCCCGGTACTCAACCTGGCAGGGCTTGCGGGACAATTCCTCAGGTGACGGGCAACAGTCCGGGCCTCGCTTTCCCGGTTCTCGACGAGCGGCTGTCCGCGCGTCTGCAGAATCGGCTCGCCGAGGTCGAGAAAGCGCTGACGGGACACGTCCGCAGTAGGGCTGGGTTCGTGACCGAGGCTGCCAGCCACCTGATGGAGGCCGGCGGCAAGCGGTTCCGGCCGCTGCTCGTGCTGCTGGCGGCCGAGACCGGCCAGCATCCCGACGTCGACGACGTGATCACCGCGGCGTGCGTCGTCGAGCTCACGCACCTCGCCTCGCTCTATCACGACGACGTGATGGACGAGGCCCAGCTGCGCCGTCTCCGCGAGGATCGGTGTCGGCCAACGCCCGGTGGGACAACCACGTCGCGATCCTCACCGGCGACTTCCTGTTCTCGAAGTCCTCCGAGCTGACCGCCGAGCTGGGCGCGGACGCCGTACGCATCCAGGCGCAGACCTTCACCCGGCTTGTCGAGGGACAGATCCTCGAGACGCTCGAACCCGGCCCCGGCGAGGACCCGCTCGAGCACTACCTCGACGTCGTGGCCGGCAAGACCGGCTCGCTGATCGCCACCTCCGCGCGCTACGGCGCCATCTTCGGCGGAGCCACTCCCGAGGTGCAGCAGGCCCTCACCAAGTACGGCGATGTCGTCGGCACCGCGTTCCAGCTCTCCGACGACATCCTCGACGTTGCGTCCGACGCCGGCGTCTCCGGCAAGACTCCCGGCACCGACCTGCGTGAGGGCGTGCCGACCCTGCCGGTGCTGATCGCCCGCGCGACCGCTCGCCCCGAGGACGCCCGCCTGCTCGAGCTGCTCGCCGGCGACCTCACCGACGACGTGCGCCACGCCGAGACCCTCACCTTGTTGCGGGCCCACCCGGCGATCGACGAGGCGCGTGCCTACGTCGTGGCCCGTGCGAGTGAGGCCAAGGCGCACCTGGCCGAGGTTCCCGAGGGTGCGGTGCGCACGGCTCTCGAGGAGTTCGCCGACATCGTCGCCACCCGGGCCAGCTAAGCCGTCGCCAGGAGGAAGACGCCGACGGTTCCGGTGTAGAGGTGAGCCCAGAAGGGTGGGTTGAACGGCCCCGCGAACCGGGTCGCCACCAGACCGGCGGCGAAGGTGAGCCCCCACGCGACGCCGGTCCAGCCGAGCCACGTCGCCAACGCGTCCGAGACGAGTACGGCGATCCCGAGCACGGCGGACGCGACATACGCGGTGAGCATGTGGACGCAGTACAGCGCTCCGGCCCACCGGTCGTAGGCGGCGAAGCCTTCAGGCACGTCCCCGACGGTGACCGTTTGCTCCGCCGCCCAAGGCACCACCGTGAGGCGGAAGGCCAGGGACGCTATCCAACAGACCCCACCGGACACGTAGACCGCTGCCGCCATGGCGGTGAGAGCCGTGGCGTTGGGCTCTTCCATGATCACCGCCAGACCCGCCAGTCCCGCAAGGGTGACGAGCACTCCGGCCACCATCCAGACGTGGATCCAGGTCCAGCGACGCCGGTCCCGATGGATGATGGGCAGCGACTGCTGCAGCGGGCGCTGGTAGTCCAACCGCCATCCGGCAGCACCGACCAAGAAGATCCCGAGGCCGGCGACGAGGACGCCCCCGACCAGTACAGAGCCCTCCACACGGACATCGTGCCAGGACCAGCGAGACCAGCACCGCTGGTTGAGGAACGCGCGCTGGCGCCTGTGTCGAAACCCGGTGACGGGACATGCGGTGGTTGCGGGGTTTCGAGGCTCGTCGCTGGCGCTCCTCGCACCTCAACCAGCGATCGGCGGTGAGAGACCTGACGTCCTCCCCGACCAGCTGGCGGCGGCGAACCACACGCCGACAGCCCGCCCGGTGAGAGGGTCGGGCGGGCTGTCGGATGTCGGGTCAGGCCGGACGTGGGCTGAACGTCCCCGGGCGGGTGGGGAAGGTGACCTTGGGGAAGTGCCAGCCGGGGCGGACCTTGATCTCGCGTCGCTCGGAGGCGGTGCGGGCGATCCGTGCTGCCTCGTTCGTGCGCTGGCGGGCGATGGTCTCCATGGCGTAGCTGGTGTTCATGGTGGGCTCCTGGGCTGGTGGCTGGTGTCCTGCTGATGACGACCAGACTTCGCCTAAGACCCCCGCCCTCACATCGGGCGTACTCCCTGCTTTCGGGTACCTGGGCGCCTTAGACCGCTGACCAGCTGCCTCAGACAGCTCAGTCGCGTACCGCCCGCGCGACGGCGGCGGCGTACGACGCGAAGTTGTCGACCCACGGGAAGTGGCCGGCGCCGGGCAGCACCGTGACCGTGGCGCTGGGGAAGAGGGCGGCCAGCTCGTCAGCGCCCCGGACGTTGGGCCAGGGGTCGAGCTCCCCGCGTAGGATCCGCACCGGCGCGGCAAGGTCGGCCAGACCCTCGCGGGTGCGATCGGGGTCGTACGCGCCCTCGTGGAACCACCCGGTGGCTGCCACGTTGCGCTGGAGGCCGTCGGACGCGGCATGTGACCGGGCGGCGTCATCCCAGCGGCCGTAGAACAGTGCCTCGCTGTCGAGCTGTTGCTCGGGTGTCGGCTCCTCTTCCTCGAGCGCGGCCCTCAAGGTGTCGTACCACGGCTCACCGGCCCGGCGTTCGAGGGCGGCCTCCCACTCGGCGTCGTCGGGGTCGAGCCCGACGACGCGCGTGCCCGGCGTGACCAGCACCAGCCGGGAGATCAGGTCGGGACGTCGCTCGGCGACCAGCAGCGCGACGTTGGCGCCCGCCGAGTGGGCGAGGACGTCGACCCGCCCGGCACGTAGGTGGTCGACGAGCATCGCGACGTCCGCCGCGATGCGGTCGGCGCGGTGGGAGGTGGGATCGGTGTCGGGGAGCGACGACCCGGTGCCGCGCAGGTCCGGGACGACCAGCTGGCGATCGATCGCGGTGGCCAAGGCGAGGAGGTCCCCGAGGTACGTCGCGTCACGGGCCGGCCCGCCGGGGATCACCAGCAGCGGCGGACCGCTGCCGTGCTCGTGGTAGGCCAGCTCCGCACTGTCGTACGACGTGTAGGTCGGCATTGCGGAATCGTGTCAGACGGTGACGGCCTCGGCAGCCAGTCGCAGAGACCTGCGGCGGTGACGCAGCGACTCGACGGTGAAGATCGCCAGGGCCATCCAGACAAGCGCGAAGCCGATCCACCGGCCCGTGGACATCGCCTCGTGGAACCACAGCACGCCGAGCAGGAACTGAAGGATCGGCGCGAGGTACTGCAGCAGTCCCAGAGTCACCATCGGCACCCGGATGGCGGCGGCGCCGAAGCACAGCAGCGGCACGGCCGTCACCAGGCCGGCCGAGATCAGGAGCAGCGCGTGCCCGGTGCCCTCGGTGGCGAACGAGGACCTGCCCTGTGCGCTGAGCCAGACCAGGTAGCCCAGGGCCAGGGGCGTCACGAGCATGGTCTCGAGAGTGAGGCTCTCGATCGCCTCGGCTCCTGCCTGCTTCTTCGCCAGTCCGTAGGTGCCGAACGAGCAAGCGAGGACCAGCGCGATCCACGGCGGGTGCCCGTAGTCGACGGTGAGGACGAGGCAGGCCAGCGCGCCGATGCCGATGGCGAGCCACTGCAGCCTGCGCAGCCGCTCGCCCAGGATCAGCACGCCCATCAGCACCGTCACCAGCGGGTTGATGAAGTAGCCCAGCGACGTCTCCACCACGCGGTCGTTGGTGACGCCGTAGATGTAGGTGCCCCAGTTGAGGGTGATCACCACCGCGGCGATCGTCAGCAGCCCGAAGACCCGCCGGTCGCGGAACAACGCAGCGAACTGACGGGTCCGCCGCAGTACGAGCACCAGCGCGGCCAGGGTCACCAGCGACCAGAAGATCCGGTGTGCCAGCAGCTCCACCGACCCGGCCGGCTCGAGCAGCGGCCAGTAGAGCGGGAAGCCGCCCCACAGCAAGTAGGCCGCCAGGCCGTACAAGAAGCCCTGGCGAGACGACGACACCACGCGAGCATACGGACGCGAGAGCGGGCCGCAGCGATTGTGTGGCACTGTCGGGGTTTGAGGCTCGAGACCTCGGGGAAGGAGCCCCTCGGGCCGGCATCCGCCGGCCCGTCAGCGAGCCCGCTGGAGGATCCGTGCGACTGCTGGGGACGATGACCGCCTTCGCGGTCTGCGCCCTGTTGCTCGTCGCCGGCCTGACACCTTCTCAGGCGTCCGCGAGCGTGTCCGCGGCAAGATCCCGGGACCTGCCGCATCGCACCATGAACGACGAGGTGTTCCGCAACGCCAAGGGCTGGCTGATCTTCAAGGGGAACGTCGATCCCGGGTGGAACAACCGGAACGTCCAGATCTACAAGCGCCTCTGCCGGGGTTGCGAGTGGACGCTCGTGAAGAAGACCCGCACCGACGGCTCGGGCCGCTGGCGCACCCGCATCTACGCACCCCAGACCGGGTACTGGTTCTGGAAGGGACTCGTCCCCAAGACCGGCGGTTACGGCAAGTCCGTCACCAAGACCTACCGGACCTACGTGACCTAGCCGGTCAACGCCTCGGTTCAGTCCCGAGGCTCTCGGAAAAGGGCCCCCTCTCTCGGGTGGGGGCCCTTTCGCGCGCCAGCGATCGGTGGTTGAGGTGCGAGGAGCAGAAGCGCTTGTCCTGAGGTGCGAGCTTGCGAGCCTCGAAGGGACGAGCCTCGAAACCACCACAGACGAGACCAGCATCTTGCCGTGGTTTCGAGGCTCAGGCCTGGCGGCCTTCGCACCTCAACCACCGAAAGGTCGCTAGACGACGGTCCAGGTGTCCGAACCGTTGATGAGCGCGGCCAGCCGGTCCTCGGGCTCGCCGGGGGACTGGTCGCGAGCGGAGGCGATCTGGTCGCGGGCCAGGTCGTCGTACGTCGCGCGGTCGACCTGGCGGAAGATGCCGATCGGCGCGCGGTAGAGGTAGCCGGCGTCGGTGAGCCGCGAGATCGCGAAGGCCGTGGTGGGGTCCTCGGCGCGGGAGTCGTGGACGAGGACGGCGTCCTCGCCGACCTCGGCCACCTCCGCGACCTTGACCCCGCCGGTGGCGGTGTCGCGGATCAGGCCCTTGGCGCCGCCGGGGCCGAAGCGGATCGGCTGGCCGTCGACGAGCGGGATGATCGAGGCCGCCGACGGGTCGCGGTCCTTGATGGCGTCGAAGGCGCCGTCGTTGAAGATCGGGCAGTTCTGGTAGATCTCGACCAGCGACGTGCCCCGGTGGGCGGCGGCGGCCGACAGCACGCTGGTGAGGTGCTTGCGGTCGGAGTCGATGGTGCGGGCCACGAACGTCGCCTCGGCGCCGAGCGCGAGCGAGACCGGGTTGAAGGGGTGGTCGAGCGACCCCATCGGCGTCGACTTGGTGACCTTGCCGGTCTCGGACGTGGGGGAGTACTGGCCCTTGGTCAGCCCGTAGATCCGGTTGTTGAACAGCAGGATCGTCATGTTGATGTTGCGGCGAAGCGCGTGGATCAGGTGGTTGCCGCCGATCGACAGCGCGTCGCCGTCGCCCGTCACGACCCACACCGAGAGGTCGGAGCGCGAGGTGGCGATGCCGGTGGCGATCGCCGGCGCCCGTCCGTGGATCGAGTGCATGCCGTAGGTGTCGAGGTAGTAGGGGAACCGCGAGGAGCAGCCGATGCCGGAGACGAACACGATGTTCTCGCGGCGCAGCCCGAGGTCGGGCAGGAAGCCCTGCACGGCCTTGAGCACGGCGTAGTCGCCGCAGCCCGGGCACCAGCGCACCTCCTGGTCGGAGGTGAACTCCTTGGCCGTCTGCGCGCCGTCGGCGGTCGGCACCAGCTCGATGCCGCTGCGTACTCCGGGCAGAGGTAGGTCGGTGGTGCTCATCTCACGGTCTCCTTGACGACGGTCTCGCCCCACACGCCCAGCGGAGCCTCGATGCCCTCGGCCTCGGCGACCAGGTCGGCGATGGCGTGGGCGAGCGCGGCTGCCTTGAGAGGCATGCCGTTGACGTGGTGGTAGCCGACGGCGTCGACGAGGTACTTCGCGCGGATCAGGAGTCCGAGCTGGCCGAGGTTCATCTCGGGGATCAGCACCTTGTCGTAGCGCTTGAGGATGTCGCCGAGGTCGCGTGGCAGCGGGTTGAGGTGGCGCAGGTGCACCTGGGCGACGTGGTAGCCGGCGTTGCGCACCCGGCGGCAGCCGGCTCCGATGGGCCCGTAGGTCGAGCCCCACCCCAGCACCAGGACTTTCGCCGCGCCACTCGGGTCGTCGACCTCGAGCGGCGGCAGGCTCTCGGCGATCCGGTCGACCTTGGCCTGGCGGGTACGGACCATGAAGTCGTGGTTGGCCGGGTCGTAGGAGATGTTGCCGTTGCCGTCGGCCTTCTCGAGGCCGCCGATGCGGTGCTCGAGGCCCGGCGTACCGGGGATGGCCCACGGCCGGGCCAGCGTCGCCTCGTCGCGGAGGTAGGGCCAGAACTCGGCTGCGTCGCCCACTTCCTGGTTGCGGTCCCTCGCAAAGCGCGGGTCGATGGCGGGCAGGTCGTCGAGGTCGGGGATCCGCCACGGCTCCGAGCCGTTGGCGAGCATGCCGTCGGACAGCAGCATCACGGGCGTGCGGTAGGTCACGGCGATCCGCACGGCCTCCAGCGCGGCGTCGAAGCAGTCGCCCGGCGACTGCGGCGCGACGATCGGCACCGGCGACTCGCCGTTGCGGCCGAACATCGCCTGGAGCAGGTCGGCCTGCTCGGTCTTGGTGGGCAGGCCGGTGGACGGGCCGCCGCGCTGGACGTCGATGACGATCAGCGGCAGCTCGGTCATCACCGCGAGTCCGATCGTCTCGGACTTCAGGGCGATGCCGGGGCCTGACGTCGTGGTGATGCCGAGCGCACCCGCGAACGAAGCACCCAGGGCCGCGCCGATGCCGGCGATCTCGTCCTCGGCCTGGAACGTCGTGACGCCGAAGGACTTGTGCTTGCTGAGCTCGTGGAGGATGTCGGAGGCGGGAGTGATCGGGTAGGAACCGAGGAACAGCGACAGCCCCGACCGCACCCCGCTCGCGACCAGGCCGTAGGCGAGCGCGAGGTTTCCGGTGATGTTGCGGTAGGTGCCCGGCTTCATCGGCGCCGGCTTGATCTCGTACCTCACCACGAAGGTCTCGGTGGTCTCGCCGAAGTTCCAGCCGGCGCGGTAGGCGGTGATGTTGGCGTCGCGGATGTCGGGGACCTTGGCGAAGCGCTTCTCGAGGAAGGCGATGGTCGACTCGGTCGGCCGGCCGTACATCCACGACAAGAGCCCGAGGGCGAACATGTTCTTGGCCCGCGCGGCGTCCTTGCGCGAAAGGCCGAACTGCTTGACCGCCTCGACCGTCATGCCGGTCAGGTCGACCGGGTGGACGGCGTACGTCGCCAGCGAGTCGTCGTCGAGAGGGCTGGCGGTGTATCCGGCCTTGGTCAGGTTGCGAGCGGAGAAGTCGTGGGTGTCGACGATGATCGTGGCGCCGGGCGGGAGGTCGCCGAGGTTGGCGCGCAGGGCGGCGGGGTTCATCGCGACCAACACGTCGGGCGCGTCGCCCGGGGTGAGGATGTCGTGGTCGGCGAAGTGGACCTGGAACGACGAGACGCCGGGGAGCGTGCCCTGCGGCGCGCGGATCTCGGCGGGGAAGTTCGGCAGGGTCGAGAGGTCGTTGCCGAAGGCCGCCGACTCCTGGGTGAAGCGGTCTCCGGTCAGCTGCATGCCGTCACCGGAGTCGCCGGCGAAGCGGATGATGACGCGGTCGAGCTGCTTGACCTGTTTGGTCACCTCGCGTGCACTCCTTGATCTGGCCCATCTGTGGCCCGCGACGAGAGTCCGGCCCCCTGGTCGAGGTCGGGTCGAGTGGATCTCCTGGTGGCCGTTCCGGTCACGGTCGGAGTCGCGGCGCCGACTGTTCAGGATAGTCCGCCCAGGTCAGGTAACCCTCATCGTCTCGGGCCTGGCCGATGTGACGCGGCGTACATGTCTCACAGCGGGTCCAATGCCGAGTTTTAAACGTATCTCTAGTAGTCTGCGCGAGTTAGATCGTTAGCGGCACTCCCGAGGTGCCTTCGAAAGGGACGACTCATGCGAAAGAACTTCAAGACCCCGCTCATGGCGGTGGCCGCGGTGGCGGCGCTGGCTCTCAGCGCCTGCTCGACCGCGAATGGTGACGACGCCGGCGACGGCGGCGAGACCATCAGCCTCAACGCGTTCTCGGTCATGGAGGCCGCCAACGAGCCGGTGTTCGAGGACTTCGAGGGCACCGACGAGGGCGACGGCGTCACCTTCGAGACCTCCTACGGCGCCTCCGGCGACCAGAGCCGCGCTGTCGTGGCCGGTGCCGACGCCGACGTCGTGCACTACTCCCTCGAGACCGACGTGACCCGTCTGGTCGACGAGGGCCTGGTCGCCGACGACTGGAAGGACAACGCCACCAAGGGCATCGCCACCTCATCGGTCGTGGTCTTCGTGGTGCGCCCCGGCAACCCGGAGGGCATCGAGACCTGGGACGACCTGGTCAAGCCCGGCGTCGAGATCATCACGCCCAACCCCGGCTCGTCCGGCTCGGCCCGCTGGAACATCCTGGCGGCCTGGGCCCACATCACCGGCAACGGTGGCAGCGAGGACGACGCCAAGGCCTTCTTGACCAAGCTGCTCAACAACACCATCGCCCTCCCGGGCAGTGGTCGTGAGGCGACCACCGCCTTCACCGACGGCAGCGGCGACGTCCTCCTCTCCTACGAGAACGAGGCGATCCTGGCCAAGCAGAACGGCGCCGAGGTCGACTACGTCCTGCCGTCGGACACCCTGCTCATCGAGAACCCCGCGGCCGTCACCACGGACGCCAGCGACGTCGCCAAGTCGTTCCTGGAGTTCATGACCGGCCCCGACGCTCAGGCCGACTACGCCCAGTCGGGCTTCCGGCCGGTCGTCGACGGTGTCGAGATCGGTGACGTCGAGGGTGCCAACGACCCGGCCGACCCCTTCCCGACGCCCGACCAGCTCTGGACGATCGACGGGGACTTCAACGGCTGGTCCGAGGCCGCCGACAAGTACTTCGGCGACGGCGAGGACGGTAACCCGCTGGGCATCATCACCGAGCTCCAGCAGGAGACCGGCAAGGTCGGGGACGAGTAACCATGACCTCCGCCCTTCTCGAAGGGCCGAGCTCCGCCGGGCCGGCGTCCCCGGAGGGACGCCGGCCGCGGCGCACACGCCGGTCCACGCCACGCAACACGCTCACCCGGGGCGCCGGGCTGAGTCTGGGCATCGCCATGGTCTGGTTCAGCCTGCTCGTGCTCATCCCGCTGACCGCCGTCATCGCTACCGCGGCCGGGGGCGGCTGGAGCAGCTACTTCTCGGTGCTGAACAACCCCCAGACCTGGGCTGCGGTGACCCTGACGGTCACCCAGTCCTTCTTGGTCACCGCCATCAACGTCGTGATGGGCACGGTGATCGCCTGGGTGCTGGTCCGCGACCACTTCCCCGGCAAGGCATTGCTCGACGTGGTGATCGACATCCCGTTCGCCCTGCCGACCATCGTCGCCGGCCTCATCCTGTTGACGCTCTACGGCCCCAACAGTCCGATGGGTTTGCACTGGGCCTTCACCGAGCCGGCGGTAACGCTGGCGTTGGCCTTCGTGACGTTGCCGTTCGTGGTCCGAACCGTGCAGCCGGTGCTCGAGGAGCTCGAGGCCGACGTCGAGGAGGCAGCGGCCTCGCTGGGCGCCAAGCGGGTCACGGTCTTCCGGCGGATCATCCTTCCGAGCCTGGTGCCCGCCATAGCTGCCGGCGCTGCTCTCTCGTTCGCGCGGGCCATCTCGGAGTACGGCGCGCTGGTGCTGCTCTCCGGCAACCGGCCGTTCGAGACCGAGGTCGTCTCGGTCCGGGTGCTGAGCTTCATCGAGAACGGCAACCTGTCGTCGGCGGCCGCGCTGGCGTCGGTGATGCTGTTCATCGCGCTGGTGGTCATCGTCGCGCTGGACATCGTGCAGAGGCGGGTGTCGCGCCATGGTTGAGGTTTCCACCCCCACCAAGTGGATCCTGAGGATCCTGGCGCTGAGTTACGTCTTCTTCCTGGTCGCCTGGCCGGTGGCCCAGGTCGTCTTCCACACCTTCGAGGGGGGTCTCGACACTCTCGTCGACACGCTCTCCGATCCTCAGGTGACCAACGCGTTGATGCTGAGCGCGCAGATCGCGCTGTGGGCAGTCGTCATCAACACGCTCTTCGGGGTCACCATCTCGATCCTCCTGGTCCGCTACGAGTTCCCGGGCAAGCGCATCCTCTCGGCGTTGCTCGACCTGCCGCTGTCGGTCTCACCCGTCGTGGTCGGTCTCGCGATCCTGCTGGTCTACAACGGCCGCGACGGCTGGTTCGGCCCCGGCTTCGAGTCGGCCACGGGACGCTTGATCATCTTCGACACCCCCGGCATGATCATGGCGACCTGCTTCGTGGCGCTGCCCCTGGTGATCCGCGAGGTGGTCCCTGTGCTCCATGAGATCGGTGACGATCAGGAGCAGGCCGCACGCAGCCTCGGCGCCAGCGGTCCCCAGACGTTCTGGAAGATCACGCTGCCGAGCATCAAGTGGGGGGTCGTCTACGGCGTGGTGCTCACCCTGGCGCGCTCGCTCGGCGAGTTCGGGGCCGTGAAGATCGTGTCGGGCAACATCACCGGCCGCACCCAGACCGCCACCTTGGTGGTGGAGGCGAAGTACCAGAACTTCCAGCAGAGCAGTGCATACGCGACGTCGTTCCTGCTCATCTTCGTGAGCGTCGCCTGCATCATCGTGGTCGCCTTCTTGCGGCCCAAACAGAGCCACTGAACCCCTGAGACCCCGAGGAAACCATGAGTATCGACGTAACCGGCGTCACCAAGAAGTTCGGCGACTTCGTCGCCCTCGAGGACGTCACCGTCAAGCTTCCGACCGGGCAGCTGACCGCGCTCCTCGGCCCGTCCGGCGGCGGCAAGTCGACCCTGCTGCGCATCATCGCCGGGCTCGACAAGGCCGATGCGGGCACGATCAGCATCGAGGGGATCGAAGCGACCAAGCTGCCGCCCCAGAAGCGCAACGTGGGCTTCGTCTTCCAGCACTACGCCGTGTTCAAGCACATGACCGTGGCCAAGAACGTCGCCTTCGGCCTCGAGATCCGCAAGCGACCCAAGGACGAGGTCGCCGCCCGGGTCGACGAGCTGCTGCGGCTGGTGCACCTCCAGCAGTTCTCGCACCGCCTGCCCTCCCAGCTGTCCGGCGGTCAGCGGCAGCGCATGGCGCTGGCGCGCGCGCTCGCAGTGGAGCCGAAGGTGCTGCTGCTCGACGAGCCGTTCGGCGCCCTCGACGCCAAGGTCCGCAAGGAGCTGCGCGAGTGGCTGCGCCGCCTCCACGACGAGGTCCACGTGACCACCGTCTTCGTGACCCACGACCAGGAGGAGGCTCTGGAGGTCTCCGACGAGATCGTCGTCATCAACGAAGGTCGTGTCGAGCAGATCGGCGGCCCCGACGAGCTCTACGACAACCCGGCCAACGACTTCGTGATGGGCTTCCTGGGCGACGTGACCCACATCAACGGCCACCCGGTCCGGCCGCACGACGTCGACATCTCCGCAACGCCCGTGTTCGCCGGGGCCGCGCAGGGCACCATCAGCCGGATCCTGCGCGTCGGCTTCGAGGTCCGCATCAGCGTCCTCACCGACGCCGGTGAGGAGGTCGCGGTGCAGCTCACCAAGTCGCACGCCAACGCCCTCGGGCTCGAGGACGGCCAGACCGTGTGGGTCAGCCCGAACCCCGGCTCGATCCCCTCGATGTCCAAGGCCGTCTGAGCGGCACCGAACACCGATTCGTCTGCGGTTTACCGCGGTTTTCCTCGCTCAGCGTCGCAGACGAATCGGTGTTCTAGGGCTCGAGCAGCTGGTCCACGGGGGCGTAGTCGTCGGTGAGCACGGGGGAGTCGCCGACCCAGGCGTCGAGAGCGTCGCCCTCGACGAGCGTCCAGCCGGTGCCGCGCTCGTCCATGACAGCCTGGATGGCGGCGAGGTCGAGCTCGCGGTCGGACGCCAGCACGACCAGGTTGCCGCCTTCGCCGGGCCGAGGGTCCGCGGCGACGTCAGGCGGTTCCCCCGCCAGTGCGACGTGGTCGAAGACCTCGCGCAAGGTGGCGACCTCGGCCCGCGCGAAGGCCAGCTCTCCGTGGTCGATGAGGTTGGCGACGTAGACGCCCTCGGGCGTGAGCACGCGGCGTACGTCGCGCATGGCCTCGCGGGTCGTCAGGTGCCAGGGCACGCTGACGCCGCCGAAGGCGTCGCCGACCACCAGGTCGCGACTGTCAGCGGGCAGCCGACGCAGACCCAGACGCCCGTCCTCGACGCGTACGTCCAGGAGAGGTCCGGTCTCGAGCCCCAGCCGCTCGCGATCGACGTCGACCACACCGCCGTCGATCTCGGAGACGAGGTTGTCGGTCCCAGGACGTACGGCGGCCAGGTAGCGCGGCAGCGTGAGCCCGCCGCCGCCGAGGTGGTAGGCCCGCAGCGCCTCGCCCTCGGGGTAGGCCGCGTCGGTGACCGATGCGATCACCCGGATGTAGGCGAAGACCAGGAGGGTCGGGTCCTCGAGGTCGACGTAGGAGTGCCGCAGCGTGTCGAGCACCAGTGTCCGGCCGTGCTCGTTGGCGGGGTCGTCGACGACCACGACGCAGTGGTAGGTCGTCTCGGCGTCGCAGCCACCGGGTGCCACCGTCATCGCCAGGCCGCCGGCGACGACGCCGAGCAGCGGCCATGGCGACGGCGCTCGGCGACGTAGCCGCCAGCCGAGAATGGCGGAGCCGGCGACGAGCGCGGCGCCGAGCCCGACCAGGATGCCGCTCACCGGCACCCGCGAGACCAGCACGAAGCCGGTGACGACGGTGCCGACGATGGCCCCGACCGTGCCGATGCCCGACAGCCGGCCGACCACCGTGCCGGTCTCGTCGAGGCTGGTGAGCAGCAGCTTGGTGACCATCGGGGTGACTGCCGAGAGCAGCGCGGCCGGCACCAGGATCGTCAGTGACGCGACCAACGAGAGTGCCTCCGGTGCCCACTCGGCCACGGTGCGCACCACTGCCGGCGTGACAGCGACGCCGACGCCGGCGAAGCCCAGCAACGGCCCCAGGGCCCGCCGCGGGTCGATCCGGTCGGCGGCGCGTCCACCGCTCCACGACCCGATGGCGATGGCGCCGAGCGCGATGCCGATCACGAGCGTGCTGGTCTCCAACGTGAGACCGAGGTACGGCGCCAGCAGCCGCAGTGCGCTCAGCTCCACCACGAGCACGGCCGCGGAGGCGCCGAAGACCAGGACGACCGCCGTACGGTCTCCCAGGGCGGGAGCTGTCTCGGCGGTCATGCCGGCACTCAGCGGTAGTTGGTGAACTGCACCGCGAAGTCGTAGTCCTGAGCCTTCACCAGGGCCTGGACGGCTTGGAGGTCGTCCCGCTTCTTGCTGGAGACCCTGAGCTCGTCGCCCTGCACCTGCGCCTTGACGCCCTTGGGGCCCTCGTCACGGATCAGCTTGCCGATCTTCTTGGCGTCCTCGGAGGTGATGCCCTCCTTGAGCGCGATCGCGATCTTGCTCTCCCGACCCGACTGCCGCGGCTCGGACGCGTCGAGGATCTTCAAGCTCTGCTGGCGTTTGACGAGCTTGTCCTTGAAGACGTCGAGCACCGCGCTGGCCCGGTCGTCGGCGGACGCGGTGATCTCGATGGCGTGCTCACCCTGCCACTCGATCTTGGCTCCGGTGCCCTTGAAGTCGAAGCGAGTCGCGATCTCGCGGGCCGCCTGGCCGAGGGCGTTGTCGACCTCCTGGCGGTCGATCTTGCTGACGATGTCGAACGACGAGTCGGCCATCTTGGGTGCCCTCCTGGGTGGTCTCTGGCGGTTTCGGCTCTCCGGTGCGGCCTTGCTATTGTTCCGACCTGCTGACCAACCGCCAAACGCGGGTGCCAGCAACGGCAGGTTGCCCGAGCGGCCAATGGGAGCGGACTGTAAATCCGCCGCGAAAGCTTCGAAGGTTCGAATCCTTCACCTGCCACATCCTAGGGAAACGGCCTCTGACCAGCGCAAACGCTGCGACGAGGCCGTTTCTCGTTGTCCGGCCGGATCCGGCCAGATCCGGCGCTTTGCGGCTGTCCGTGGGGAATACGTGGGGAAGTTTGGGTGCGTACGACCATGCTGGCACGCTCCCGCCCTCTGATTGATCCCTGGTGTTGACCGCACGCGGTGGACGGCCTCAGGCACGGGAGCGCATCCGCCTTGCCACAACGGGACGCGTCCATCCGCCCAGATAGCAGCACGTTCCCAAGTCAGGTCCAGGGAACATCCCGTGAACCACGTTCACGGAAACTTCCCAACCTCGCTTGGCTCCGGCCCGGCGTCGTACCCCCGCGACCTTGAAGCAAGTGCGTCTTTCCGCCGCCATTGACTCGCTGGCAACCGTCCCCCGCGACCGGGTACGGACGTCAAGGAGTGAAGTGTTGAACGTCGGCGGGAGCGCCGGAGGGTTGCTCGGGCGGCGTGAGGTCAGTTAGCTCCTGCACCATCTGCTGTGCACGCTCCTGTGCGTACCAATGCAAGGCCCGCGAAGCTTGGTTCGGATAGACAAGGAAACCGAGCAACACTGCCGTCGCGAAGTACCGCTTCCACCGCCGTGGCGCCAGTTCCCCAACGGCATCCATGAGGTCGAACGGCGACATGGCGCCAGTGTCTAGTAGTCCACCGACAAGGCAGTGTGAGACCCGACCAGTTCGTCTCGCCCGGTCGTCGAGGCGTCCCCAGGATCACAGCTCTAACTGACTCCAAGCGCCGCCTCGATCCTTGTTCGGGCTGCTTCCTCCTGGCCGTCGAGGCATTTGGCGTAGACCCGCAAGAGAACCTCGACGCCATGGCCCGCCCAGTCCGCAACCTGGGCTGCTGGCACGCCGGCGTTGAGCCAGGTCGAGAGGCAAGCGTGCCGCAGGTCGTACGGCCGGCGCCCAAGAGGCGAGGCAACCTGCATAGGAGTCAGAGCAGCCTCGCGGGCACGATGCCAAGCGCAGTAGACGATACCCATCGAGACGGCGTTCTGATACGGCGGCGCCAGGGGAACGCCAGCCCTACGGGTTCGCGTAACGAACAACCTGCCGCCTACACATGACGGGAATCCATCGATGTCCGCCGCAAGATCGCAACCAGCTCGGGGTGTAGCGGGATGCGCCTGACGTCCTTACGGGACCGATGCTTCAGTTGCCGTTCCTCGTCCGGCTTGCCGTCGTCGGTCCATGCGGATCCCGCGTACTGCCTGGACCCGGTCAGGACGACGGATCCCCAGCCGGTTTCGGGCAGCGTCCATCCCGCTGGCTGTGCGTGGAGCTCCACGGTGTAGGCGCTGACGGTGCCTCGATGCGGTTCGTCGCCGTACTGGCCGACAACGATCGACAGAACCCCAGTCCCTGAGACTCGCGCTGCGAGCGCGCGGGCATCGCTGACGCTGTGCGGCTGTGCGGCTGGGCGTCCGGTGGATAAATCAATCACATGGATGCCGTCATTTTGAGCCGCGATCACGGCGTAGGGGCCGCACGCTGTTACTGCCCTTACGTCACCTGCGAATGTGAACGAAGCAATCTTGGCGCCAGTACGGAGACCGAGCACATGCGCGGCCGAACCCGTGACGATGAGAGCGTGCGGCGACGCGGTCGTTGTTAGCGCGATGTGTTCGACGGGCTGTCCGGGTGGAAACAGATGACGGTAGGGCGACTCCTTGACGGTGCTCGCCCAAACTGGCCACCACGGCGGGGTCCCATTCCGGTGCGACAAACGGGGGACGAGGTGTGGCGCGGAATACCCAAGGGCAGCCAACGCCAACTGGGCTGCTCGGATCTCCAGCGAGTCTTCGTCGAGGGACTCCGCCAGGGCCGCCAGGACGACCGCGCGAGTCATCCCATCGATCGACCGCGACGACCAGACTAGAGATGAAAGATTCTCGGGCTCCGACATGACAATGACGTCTGGGTTCCGAAGGTGTACGTCTAGGACGCCACCTGCTTCTGCGTGGTCGACGAGGTGGCCGGTTCGGCTCTCGACTTGCCGTGGTCAGTGGGTGAGCATGCTCTCATGGCACAGTCGCAACGACCTGCGGGGATGGGGCGCCGTGCCCTCCGCCTCACGTTCGCCTACGACGGCGAGGAGGTGACGCTGACACGCGCCGAACCGCTCGAGAAGCGGACACCACCCTCGGACCCGCTCATCCGCGGAGGCCAAGCCACCCACCGCAGCGGTTTCTGGGTCGAAGTGCGCGACGACGAGAACCGGGTGCTGTGGCGCCGGCGACTCCACGACCCCCGCAATCCATCCGTCGAGGTGCCGGCCGAGGGCCGGGCGGGCAGGTTCGAACGGGTCGACGTCGACCAACCCGCTGGGTCGTTCCGCGTGCTGGTGCCCGACCTGCCGACGGCAAAGCGGGTGACGGTGGTCGCCAGCACGCCGCTCGGCCGTGGCGGCCGCAGCGTGGACGAAGCTCCACACGGTGCCCGACCCATCGGCACCTTCGACCTGGTGCGAGGCGAGTAGCGGTGGGTACCACCGACGGCACGGTGGTCGGGACGACCAAGGTCGTGGACAACGGACCCGACGCCGACCACCTGGTGGTGGCGGTGGTGTCCGAAGGCTACGAGAGCGGCGACCTGAGCCAGTTCGCGGACGACGTCGACGACTTCATCGCCACCTGGTTCGCCACGCCCCCCTTCGACCAGCCGTCAACCAGGAGGCGTTCAACGTCTACCGGGTCGATGTTGCCTCCACGGACAGTGGCGCCGACGACCCCGGGACGTGCGCCGGGGGCAGCGGCACGCTGGTCGACACCTACTTCGACGGTTCGTACTGCTGGGACGGCGTCATCCGCCGCCTGGTGTCGGCCGATGCGGACATCGTGGAGGGAGTGCTCGACGCACAGGTTCCGGGCTGGGACCAGGCCCTCGTGATCGTCAACAGCCCCGTGCGGGGCGGAGCGGGTGGACGCATCGCAGTCGCCGCCAACGGCGGCAGCGACTGGAAGGAAGTATGCGTCCACGAGTTGGGACACTCACTGTTCGGGCTGGCCGACGAGTACGGCTACTGGGAGGGATGCGGCACCGGCGAGACGGGGCGGGACACCCACTCCGGGCTGGAGCCCGACGAGCCGAACGTCACCATCAACAGCAATCGCACGACCATCAAGTGGGCCCACCTGATCGAACCGGCGACCGTCGTGCCGACGACGGTCAACGCGGACTGCTCGGACTGCGACCCGCAGGGCAACCCGGTACCCGGGGGAACGGTCGGGGCGTTCGAGGGCGCTCACTACGCCCACTGCGGCTGTTACCGACCCGAGTTCAACTGCATCATGCGTCAATCGGACTTCGGATCCTTCTGTGCCGTGTGCGAGGAGCAGATCTGTACGGTCCTGGCACCGTTCACCACGACGATCACGCCCGGCGCTGGCGGCGTCGTGTTCCACGACGTCCCCGAAGGCGTCACCGCCCCGGGGGCTGCGGTCTTCACGGTGGATTCGGGCTGCGCGACGATCCATCTCGAGATCGTCGACGGCCCGGACGTACTCACTGGCCCACCGGGGACGACCTTCGGCACGCAGTTCGGCACGACGTTCGCATCGAGTCCGCTGATCAACCCGAGGCCGGCGTACGTGTGGCTGACGTACACCGGTACGACCGATGGCGACGCCGCCACCGGAACTGTCCGCGTCCGCTGCGTCGAGACCGAGGAAGAGTTCGACGTCCCCATCACGGCGAACACCGTTGCCCGACCGAGCGTGGCCGTCGCTCTCGTCTTGGACAAGTCCGGCAGCATGGGGGATCCGTCAGGGATTCCGGACAGGAAGCGCATCGACGTGCTGCGCTTCTCGGCGCCACCCTTCGTCGACGTCCTACCGGAAGGCAATGCCGTAGGTGTCGTCAGCTTCGACCAGAACGCGTACATCGACATGGGGGTGCAAGGTCCAACCGGACCGATCGATCTCCCCGACCTCACACGCATCACCGCCCGATCCACGATCTCGGCGCACGTGCACAACCCGTCCGGCGCGACTGCGATCGGTGACGGACTCGAGGCTGCCCACGATCTCCTCGACCCGATAGCGGGCTACGACGTCAAAGCCACCATCGTGTTGACCGACGGGCACGAGACTGCGGCCAAGTACATCGCCGACGTCGCCGGTCTCATCAACGAGCGGGTCTACGCCATCGGGCTGGGAACGGCCGAGCAGGTGAAGCCGGCCGCGCTCACCGCCCTGACCAACGGTACCGGCGGCTACACCCTGATGACAGGTGCTCTCGGGGTCGACCAGTACTTCCGGCTCAGCAAGTACTACCTGCAGATCCTCGCCGGTGTGCGCAACGCAGATGTCGTGCTCGACCCCGAGGGTTTCATCACATCGGGCGCAAGCCACCGCATCCCGTTCACGCTGGCTGAAACCGACATCGACAGCGACGT
Source organism: uncultured Actinomycetota bacterium (assembly GCA_963758885.1). Taxonomy (GTDB): domain Bacteria; phylum Actinomycetota; class Actinomycetes; order Propionibacteriales; family Nocardioidaceae; genus Nocardioides. Next base: position 87,773 of record CAVWXS010000026.1, on the reverse strand, counting down.
GATCCTCCTGAGCCCGTTCCCGGGGTTGTTGGATCTCGCCCTGGAGACGCCGGGCGGCGACGTCATCGACCCGGCCTCGCTCGTGCCCGGCGTCGCCTACGTGGAGGCGGAGCAGAACAGCTACTACCGCGTCACCCTCCCTGTGGTCGTCAACGGTGCCGCCAGCCGCGAGGGTGTGTGGCACGCACTCATCACCGTCGATGACCGGCGCCTCAAGCGCTACCTCGCCACCCTGGAGGAGTCCAAGGAGGACGCGCACGAAGTCATGGCCCACGGGTCCGCTACAGCCTCAACGTCTACGCGTTCACCAACTTGCGGCTGCGGGCGACGCTCTCCCGACCGGCAACGAGCCCGGCGCCACCGTGCATGTGCGAGCGGCGCTGACGGAGTACGGACTACCGGTGGCTGCCCGGCAGGCGTGCGCGCGACGATCACCCGCCCGGACGCCACGACCACCATGGTCGTGATGCCGGAGGTCGAGCCGGGCGTGTTCGAGACCTCGTTCGCAGCCACCGTTCCGGGCGTGTACCACGTGCTCGTCCAGGCCACGGCCACACCCTCCGGGGAAGACCCTTCGGTCGGGAGCAGATCGTGACGGGCGCGGTGTGGCGTGGGGGCGACGACCCGGGCCCGGGGGGCGAAGGTGGTGGGGGCGATGGTGGCGATCGGGAGCAATGGTGCCGCCTGGTCGGCTGCCTGCTCTCCGATGCCGTGCTGGGGCCGGCCTCCCACGAGCGGCTCAAGGAGTTGGGTATCGACCTCGACGCCGCAAGACGCTGTCTCGCAGCCTGGTGCGACGAGTAGCACGACCAGCCTGGGTGTGTTTCGCGCGAGCGAGGGACCGGAGACGATCCGCATGCCGTAGTCGCGCACCACACGGACTGCGGGTCTAGTCCCAGTGAACATCCATTGGAAGTAGCCCTCCTCCGTGGCAACGTCGATGACGCGTGGCGTTCGGGGTCTGAACGCTCTTCGCTCAGTGCGCGCATGTCGTACACGAAACCGTCCGGTGTGCTGAGGACGAGCCTCTTCCCACGGAGCGCTTGCCATTCGGAGGCTGGCTTTGGCTGCCGCGGCGGTGGCGTGCCGAAGAAGGGCCGCCGTTCCTCTGCATCCATCGAGACCTGGCCAGCTACGAGGGCTACCGGTTCCTCGAGTCGATGCGTTTTGTGCGGCGGTACCCCCAAGAGCTGCCGGTGCTGGCCTCGTTGCTGCCGCAGATCGCGATCTCGGTCACGATCATCGCTGGTGCCCACGACCATGTGGTGCCGATAGCCAACGCGGAGTTTCTCGTCGAGCGGCTGCCAGACGCTCGTGCGGTCGTGCTGGATGCCGGCCACTTCGTGTGGGAGGAGGAGCCGGAGCAGTACGCGTCGGCCATCCTCGATTCCATCGCCTAGCCGGCTCCGCGGATCTCCCCGAGCAGCTGCTTCACGGCCGGCAGGTAGATCTCCGAGAACGTCGGGAACGGCTGGATCGTGTCGATCAGTACGTCGAGGGGCACGTGTGCCCGGATGGCGAGGGTGGCCTGCTGGAGCCACTCGCCTGCCTCCGGGCCCAGTGCGTAGGCGCCGGTGAGTCGCTGGCCGTTGCTGAGCAGGGTCAGGAAGCCGTTGCTCTCGGCGTACGCGCGGGTGTAGGTCGCGGTCTTGGCGACGTCCCTCACCAGCACGGTCGCGCTGTACGGCGCCGAGTCCGCGCCGACCGCGGCGGCCTGTGGGTCCGTGTAGACCACGCGTGGCACCGCCTCGTAGTTGGCCTCGCGTGGCTCGCCGAGGATGTTTGCCGCAACGATGCGGCCCTGGTACTTCCCCATGTGGGTCAACGGCCATACGCCGGTCACATCGCCGATCGCCCAGAGCCCGTCAGCCACCTGCATCCGTGCATCAACTGGCACGCCGCGTGGATTCGGCTCCACCCCCACCGTCTCTAGGCCCAGCTCCTCTACGCGGGGCCGGCGACCCGTGGCCACGAGCAGCCGGTCCCCCCGCACCTCGCGGCCGTCTTCGAACTCCAGCATGAAGTCCTCGCCGTCCCGACGTGCCCGCGTCGCGCTGGCGGACAGCTCGAGCTCGACACCGTCTTTGACGAGCACCTCGCCGAGGGCCTCCCCGAGCGGTGTTGGTTCTCGGGCAAGGAGGTGTGTGCCTGTGTCCACGACGACGGCCTGGCCACCAAGCCGTTGCACCACCTGGGCCATCTCGACGCCGACCGGCCCAGCGCCGAGTATCACCAGGCGACGTGGCACGGCCTTCATCGAGGTTGCCTCGCGGCTGGTCCACACCCCCTCGATCTCGCGCAGACCCTGGATCGGTGGCACCACCGCATCCGCACCGTTGGCGAGGACGACGTGGTTGGCGGTGTGCCGGGTTCCGTCGACGTCCACCTCGCCGGGACCCGCGAGACGGCCGCTTCCGCGCAGCAGTGTGATGCCGTTGTCTGCCAGCCACTTCTCCTGCCCGGCGTCGGAATAGTCGGAGACCATGAAGTCCCGCCAGCCGAACGTCGCCTCGACATCGACCTCGGCCGTTGCCAGCGCATCACGGGCCGCGTGCACCGCCTCCCGGGACGTAGCAGCGTCTTCGAGGGGATGCAGGCGTAGTACGAGCACTCACCGCCGATCAGCTCGCGTTCGACGACGGCGACCCGGAGCCCACCGTCGGCCAACGCTCCGGCGCAATGCTCGCCCGGCGAGCCACCGCCGATGACGATCACGTCGAAATCATTCATCCTCGAGACCTCCCCACATCCCGCCGGCCACTGACGGCCGGACAGACAGACCGCGCGCTTCCATGGTTGTCCGGCTGCTCGCGCTTGTCGATGGACCAGCCACGGTCAGTTACGCCTGACCGCGTTCGATCGAGGCGTCGGCAAGGCCGCAGTCTCCTCAGGTCGGAAGCTCGTCGCCGTTCTGCTCGGCCATCATGTAGGCGGCGTACCAGTCCGCCCACTGCTCGTCGTACTCGCCGCCGTTTCGCTTCTCGTGCTCGCCGTGGGCGGTCGCAGCCCGCTGCAGTGCCTGGGAGAGGTCACGAGTCGACGCGAACGACGGCTGCGTGGAGGTGACGCGACCCGGCAGTCGCTGGGTGACCTCCTGCACGAGCCAGCTGTTGCCGTCCGGATCCTCGAAGGTGAAGAAGGAGCCGTAGCTCGAGCCGTCGGGAGCACGTCCCTCGGCCCGGCCGTCCGAGCCGTCGGGTTGGAACTGGGAGCCGGGCGTTCCGGGGTGGAAGACCGCGCTGAGGTTCGCGCCGCGGTCCGCGAGCTCGTCGTGCGCGGCCACGATGTCGGACACGACCAGGTAGTGACCGTGCGCCGAGCCGGGCGCCGCAGTGGTGAGGTTCGTCCCGAACTGCACCGATGTGGGGGAGCCGGGCGGGGTGAGCTGGACGACGCGAAAGCCGTTCTCGAAGGGGAAGTCCGCGTCGATACGCCAGCCGAGGTTGCGGTAGAACGACTTCGCCCGGTCGACGTCCGAGACCGGAATGACGACGACTTCGAGCTTCAGGTCGGTGGTGGGGGCAGCGACCTCTCGGTTCGCGTCCTGCGTCTGCGCTCGGGTCTCACTCATGGTTCCTCCTCGTCGGCCGTGTCTTGTTGTCCCGAGACTGCCGCGATGAAGCGGCCTGACATCCAGGGCACCCCACCGATCTGGTCGTTGGCAATGTCTGGACGACATCGAATTGGGGCTCCATTCGTTGCCGCTCCCTACGTGCCCGAGGTGGGGCCCGCCGGGAATCCCGGAGGAGTCGGCCCAGCCGCCGTGGACGAAGACCACGGTCGGCTTCGACGTTGGGCTCGCGGCGTGACTACCGCTGCCCTGACGCGCGCGCTGGCGACGTTGGTGGTTGCCCGCGCACGGGGTCCGGGTGGTGTGGCCGCCCGGGTCGGCGCCGGCGCTGTCCTCTACGGCCGCTCCCCCGCCCCTGTAGGGAGAGGTCGCGCGTCTCTTGGGTTTCGGGGGACGCCTGGAGTCCGTGCCTAGTCCGGAGGGCTGGCTCCCCAAGGGCGTTGATGCCAAAGGGAAGGCGCGTCCAGCCGCTAGTGACTCTCGTAGGACGCGGCGAGCCGGTCGAAGCAGCGACGAGTGTTGGGCAGTCAGTCCGACTACCTCTCGCCCAGCCATCGCGTCGGTCACGTTCGCCCACGGTGTTGATCGGGTGTGCAGGCGCAGATAGCGTTCTCGGGAACCTATCTCGGAGGTGGTTGGAGTGTCGGCAAGATCTGTGCGGATAGCTTGGCTCGCGGTGTTGCCGGTGATGGCGATGCCTTGCCTTGTGGCTCAGCCCGCGGTGGCGGGGTTGTCGGTGCCACCGCCGCCGATCGAGTCGTACGTGGGAGATCCCGGGGCCCTGGGCGATCCGGCGAGTTGGCGTACCCCTGAGTTCCTGCGCGACAACGGCATGGTGTCGATCGGAGCGGAGTTTGCCTACGCGGCCGGGTATTCCGGCACCGGGATGAACATCGGCATGGTCGACTCGGGGACCTTCGCCGGGCACGTGCGCGAGCACGGCAGTCTCGATACCAACTACGCGGTCGGGGACCGGTTCTTCTCGGTGGTGGCCCAAGGCGGCGAGACGGGCCCGACGTCAGGGTTCTACGACCCGGCGTTCAACGACAGCCATGGCACTCACGTCAGCGGGACCATCGCTGCGAGCCGCGACGGCATTGGTGAGACCCAGCCCGACGGGCCCGCAGCCAACATGCACGGTGTCGCGTTCAACGCCGACCTCTACTCCGGCAACACTCACAAGACCGACGGCGTCTTCTATGGTCTGTTGCCGGACAACGCGACTGTTGCGCAGACGCCCGACAATGCCTACCTCGCCAACGTCTACAAGGCCGTGAACACGGCGGAGACGGCGAACGGCAAGCCCATCAGGATCATCACGAGCAGTTGGGGGAGCGCACCCCCCACGGAGAACTACAACACCTACGATCCGCCACCTGGCGGCCCGGCCACCTTTGGCCTGAACCCGGCCTGGCGATACCTGTCGACACCCGAGGGCGTCGCCGATGCGAATGGCAACACCTCTCACTGGTTGAACGGCGCCATCGAGGTCGCACGCACCGGCACGATCATCCAGCTCACCGCCGGTAACGCCGGCGTCTCGAACCCGACTGCACGGGCGGCCACTCCGTACTTCCTGCCCGACCTGGAGGGCCAGTGGTACACGACGTCAGGGGTCAACCCCAACATCGGGCGCACGTTCAACGCTGACGGTTCGGTGCTCGTCCCCGGTACGCAGGAGTTCAACCGGTGCGGTCTCGCGAAGTGGACCTGCATCACCGCACCGAGCAGGACGATCAACAGCACCTGGGTGGAGCTCGTCGACGGCATACCGCAGGCCCGCTACAGGAGCGCGTCGGGAACATCGATGGCCGGTCCGCACTCGGCGGCCGCACTGTCGTTGATCATGCAGCGCTTCCCGTACATGACCAACGAGCAGGCGCTCTACACCATGCTCACCACCGGTCGGCAGAATGCGACGATCAACGACGCACAAGGCGACCCGATTCCTAATCCCACCGCGGGCCAGATCGTGCAGGTTCCCGACGCACGCAACGGCTGGCACACGGTCAGCCTGCGCGAAGCCATCCGGGGTCCGGGACAGCTTCTGGGGCCGACCGCCATCAACACGAAGGGATTCAGCGACGTCTGGTCCAACGACATCTCTGACGTCGCGATCCGCGCGCGCATGCAGGAGGACACCGCCGAAGACGCCGCCTGGGAGGCGACCAAGGTCGCCAAGGGATGGACAAACGGCTTGCCGCCCGGCGCGAGCGACATCGACAAGTCGGACTTCGCCATCGGTACCCGCCGCGAGCAGGCACGCGACGAGCGTGTCTACGAGGGCAGCCTGACGAAGCGGGGCGGAGGCACGCTGTTCCTCGCCGGCGCGAACACCTGGCACGGGGAGAGCACGGTCCGCGCCGGCAAGCTCTCGGTCGTTGGCTCGCACGCGAGCTCGATCGACGTGCAGGGCGGGACGTTGGGCGGCAGCGGCACTGTGGCCGGCAACGTCAACATCTCAGGTGGCGTCCTGCGGCCCGGCCTCACGCCTGCGGAAGCGGCACAGATCACCGAGGTGCCCGTGACCCCCGACAACTCCCTGGACATCGGCGAGGATCTGCGAGTCGGCAAGAAGGGTCGCTTCCTGGCAACCATCTACTCCGACAGCGACTACACCAGTGTCCTGGCTGCAGGCGATCTGGTGTTGGACGGCGACCTGGCCCTGGATGTGCAAGGTGATCTGACGCTGGGGACCGTGATGACGATCATCGACGCCAGCGCGATCGAGGGCACGTTCCGCGGGCTTGCCGAAGGGGACGTCCTGAACGCGGACGGCTACCGGTTCAGGGTCTCGTACGAGGACGGCAGCGTCACGTTGACCGTCGTCCGCGCACCACGCCCCTAGAGCACACCGGCGTGCCGGTCACGGATCACTCATCACCGAGTCGAAAGGACAACTGAACATGTGCTACGGATACGACGGCGAAGCGGCGCTCAAGCGGTCGCTCACCCGGCCAGGCATCGACCGCCGCAACTTCCTTCGCGGGTCGCTGGCCGGGCTCGCGGGCGCCGGCCTGGTCGCCACCGGGTTGGCAGGCTCGCCGGCAGCGGCGAACGGCATGCGGCGTGTGCCGCCCGGGCAGATCAGCATCCAGCTCTGGACCGTGCGCAACGACCTCTTCGTCAGCTACGACGACACGCTGCGCTACATCGCCGACATCGGCTACCCGAACGTCGAGCAGGCGCTCGGCTACTTCGGGCGGACGGCGGCGCAACTGCGGCAGTTCCACGACAGCCTCGGCATCCGGACGGCGTCCAGCCACGACGGCATCAGCGGCTCGCCGGCAGCCCTCGAGGAGAAGATCGAGAACGCGCTCACCCTCGGCCAGACGGCCATCGTCGTGCCGTTCCTCGACTCCCCGAACGAGGACGACTGGAAGATGTGGGCAGAGCAGATGAACGCCGAGGCGGCGGCGGCGCGCGACGCCGGCCTGCAGTACGGCTACCACAACCACGCGCACGAGTTCACCACCGACTTCGGCAACGGCCGGCGGCCGTGGGACGTGCTGACAGAGGACCTCGACAGGCGACTTGTCCACTTGGAGATCGACATCTACTGGGCGGTGACCGGCGGGATCCAAAGCGGTGACGGAATCAGCGACCCGGAGGGCTTCACGATCGACGTCATGCGGGCGGCGCCGCAACGCGTGAGGCAATACCACGTCAAGGACCGCGACCCCACTAACGGCGGCTTCGCCGACCCCGGCACCGGCCACATCGACTTCGCCCGGGTCTTCGCCGCGCAGCGGGTCCAGCAGTACATCGTCGAGAACGACGAGCCCGACGTCACACCTCGGCAGACCGCCGAGGTGGGCTACCGCTACCTCCGAGACTTGAGGTTCTGACCGACACCCGGGTCTTCGCCGCGCGTCCAGCGCTCGCTGGGTGACCGAAGGTCAGGAAGTGGCGACTCGGTTTCTTGAGGAGGTGGACCTGCTGCGCCCAGCGCGACGACGCGCCCCGCGTGTGTCGGGCGTTGCCGACACTCGGCCTGTTTGTGGACAAGCTCGAGCGTCGCGACCTGTCCTGCGGACCTGCCCCGTTCGTCTCGGGGGAGCAACCTTGACGAGCACAACCGCGACAGCGGGATGAGGGACGCGCCCGCGCGGACGTCGTTCAGGTGGCCGCTGGATGCTGGCCAGGTCAGGAGGGCGCAACTCCGGGTCGTCATCCGAGGCGCCGACGGCGATGCGCATTCCCTCACGGGCTACGACGATGGGGAGTGGCGAGTCCACGCCGTCGAGAATCCGGTCGAGCTGGTCGTCAGTGCGCACGGGGGAGTGGTGGAAGAGCACCAGCGTTCCGACGCTGGCTTTGACGGCAAGAGCGATCGTCTCTTCCACCGTGGCATGCCCGTAGTCGTCGGCGAGGCGCCGCTCGGTCTCGGTGAACTGTGCGTCGTGCAGGAGTACGTCGGCTCCCTCGATGAGGTTCCACACCGCCGGCGCGATGCCTCGCGACGGGGCGTGGTCGGGGAGATAGGCGAACGCCGCCGCGTCACCCGCCACTCGGTAGCCCAGCGTGCGCCCACCCTTGTGGTTGACCTCGACAGCGGTGACCTCGAACCCCTCGATGGTCGTAGCGCTCTCGGGCGCAGGGAGGAACCGCCACGTTCCGAGCAGCCCCTCCGGCTCGATGGGGAACGACGGTGGCGAGAACATCCGGGCCAGCAGGTCCCGAGGCGAGACGCCGTCCTGGGCTGGAACGTGCAGGTCGACGCGGGCGTCGTCGCGGTCCACCGCCCGGCAGAACGGCAGGCCCTCGACGTGGTCCCAGTGCAGGTGGCTGAGCAGGATCGACCCCCGGAACGGTTCGGGGCCAAGCAGGCCGGGGAGCTCACGGATCCCGGTCCCGGCGTCCATCAGGAGGGTGGGTGCCGCCGCGCCCGCGGCTGTCACGGCTACGCACGACGTGTGACCGCCGTAGCGCACGTAGTCAGAACCGGGGGCGGGCGTCGAGCCTCGAACGCCCAGCAGCACAAGTTCCACGCGCTGACAGTAGGCCCCATCCCGTCGTCCGCGAGCCAGAACCCACCGCTCTGATGCAGAGCGGCACGTCGAGCCCGCTCAGCGCGTGACGATCGTGAAGCCTCCTGGTGCCAGCGTGACGTGCACCGTCCTCGCCACGCTGGTCGACCGGCTCAACAGCCGCGCTGCGCCGTCGTACACCTCGATCACTGCGCGCGCCGCGACCCGGCAACCGAACGACGGCGTGCGCGACCTTGCTGTCCGCACTGCGGAGCAGCGCCGTCGCGTGACCGTCGCCGGCGAGGACGAAGCGGGAGACCAGCGGCTCGAGCATCACCGCGTCCAGCCTGGCCTCGTCACCGCCGGCGGCGGACGTCGCCACCCGCAGCACCGTGGCGCTGCTTGCTGAGCGTGCGAGGCAGCGTCACGGGGAGCAGCGCTCCGGGCGCCGGGGAGGCACCCTGCACGCCGATGTCGCCCGACGCGACGCGGCCGAGCAGCCTTGTCGTCGGCCGACCAGGTGGTGACCGCGGTGCTGTCGGGCACCAGGTCGACCACCGGCATCACCAGGCGGTCCACGTCGGCGCCGGGCACGGGCAGCGAGGCGGTCGCCCCGTCGCCCAGGGCGAGGTAGCCCGTCCCGCCGAAGAGCGACTCGCCCGTCCAACGGTCCGCCAGGGTGACGACGCGTGCGGCGCCGGTCGTGCTGGCGTCCTCCGCCTGCACCGTCGTCGTCCCGACCCGCGCCGTGATGGTCGCCACCTGGGCGGCCTCCGCCACGTCGGGGTTGGCGTCGAGCGCCAGCATGGTGAGCAGCCCGTGGATGGTCGACTCGGCGCCCGAGTTGGTGTTGACGACGCCGTCGCCGGAGATGCCGTCGATGGTCCGTCCGGTGGCCGGGTCGTAGGCGGGGAGACCGGACGCGTTGGCGCCGAAGAACCAGGCCGCCTGCATGCCGGCCAGCCGGCGCAGGCCGACCTTGCCCGTTGCCTCTGCGGTCGCCAGCAGCGACTGGACGCGCGAGTCGGCGCCGTAGGCGATCTGCGACTGGTCGAGCCGCGTGGGCAGCCGGCCGTTGTCCGGGCCGCCCGAGGTGAGCAGCCACGGCATGAAGCCGGCGGAGTCCTTGACGGCCGGGGCGAGGTAGGTCCCGGTGCCCAGCGCCTGTGACGCGCGGGCGAGGGCCGCCGGCATCTGCGAGCCCCAGCCGTGCCACAGCGACCGGGACAGGGCCCACGGGTACACCGCGCCGAAGGGCCAGCTGCGGGTGGTCCCGTCCGAGAGCCGGGCGATGCCGTCGGCGAGCTGGCCCAGCGCCGTACGTGCTGCGTCGCTGCCACCTGCCTCGACGTAGGCGGCGAGGCCGAGCACGGCCTCGGCGCTGGCGTCGGCCCCGTCGGCGATGAGCCACGAGGGCGTGGGCCTGCCGTCGACCGACACCATGCTGGCCGTAGGTGTCGAGCACCTGCCGGTCGACGGCGTCGATGGAGAGCTCCAGCCGTTCGCGGAGGAACCCGGCGAAGGCTTCGTCGGCGGGGTCGTCGGTGGCAGCGAACGCTGCGTAGCCCTCGCCGAGGGCCCAGATGGTGCGGGCGACCCAGTAGGACGCGTCACTGTCGGACGGGTCGGGCAGCTCCACCGGTTCCGCGCTGGGGTTGAGCGTGCCGTCGGGCTGCATCCACAGCACGACGTTGCCGGCGTTCGTCGCCACTCGCCGTCTGGAGGTAGGTCAGGCCGCGCAGCATCTGGTACGCCGCGTCGCGGCTGCTCGGCGAGCCGGTCGCGACCCAGTGCCGGATGTAGACGACCGCGGCGCGCGAGACGTCGTCGGCGTTGAAGGCGCCCTGGCCGTAGGTGTCGGTCGGCGGGGTCGTACGTTGCCGCCGCCGACCCGGGTCAGCACGCCGTTCCTGGGCTCGGCGTAGGTCCACAGGACGCCGATCTCGGGCTCCTCGGCGAGCCGGTACGTCGTGTGGAGCGGCTCGTCCTCGTCGGGCGGGTCGACGGTGTCGCCCAGCCAGTCGAGGTGGGCGAGGTTGGTCAGCGCCGGTGGCGCATCATCTGCTGCGACGGCCGGCGTTCGAGTGTCCGGTCGGGAGGCCGACCAGGGCGACGGTCGAGGCTGGCCAGGACGACGAGGGTGCGACGTACGTTCATGCGGATTCCTTCCGAGTGGGGTGTTCAGGGTGCTTGGGTGCCGCGGCGGCCGTAGCGGTCGTCGAGGCGGACGACGTCCTCCTGCCACCCGGGGGCGGCCGTGGATGCCTCGACGAGGACGGAGTCGGTGAGGGCGCGCACCCGGTGCAGCAGGCCGGGCGGGATGCGCACCGACTCGCCCGGCGCCACGGTGACCGCTCGCAGCGTGTCCTCGCTCAGTGCCGAGGTCGATCTCGACCTGGCCGGAGAGGACCGCGATGGTCTCGTCCTTCTCGTGGTGCCACTGCAAGGACAGCGACTCGCCGCCGTTCACGTGCAGGGTCTTGCCGACGTAGGAGCCCTCGACCTGCGCGAAGATCTCCTCGTGCCCCCACGGCTTGTCCACGCGCGCGGAGCGTCGGGCTTCAGGCTGGTCGGTCATGCGGTCCTCACGAGTCGGTCGGTGGCTGACGGCCAGGGGTCGAGGTCGATGGTTCTTCCTTCCGCCGCCGCGCGGCGGGCCGCGTCGGCGACGACCACGGCGGCCCAGCCCTCGCGTGCGCCGGACTGGGGCGCTGCGCCCGTCGCCACGCACCGCACGAGGTCGGCGACGGCGGCGCGCACGCTCTCGGCGTAGACCCGCTCCTTGGCTGCGGGCCCGCCCAGCGTCAGCTCGGCGCGGACGTGGTGCGGCACGACGTGGGTGCTGCCTCGGCCCACCGCGGTCGTCGGTCCGGCGTCACGCCGCACCTGAACAGTGATCGCGGCGTCCTCGCCGAGCCGGTAGCCATCGACCGCGAAGAGCTCGGCGGCCCGCTGCGGCAGCTCGGCCGCGACGTCCGCCCCGTCGTCGTCGGTCCACGCGTCGAGGACGGCCCGCACCGGGATCCAGCCTTCGACGCGCACCTCGGCGGTGCCGTGGTCGAGCCGCATCAGCTGGCGTTCGCATCGGTGCGCGTGCGAGAACCCGTGGGTGAAGCCGGCGAGCAGACCGCCCGGATGCCGGGTGGTGGCGCTGACCAGGTCGACGGTCCCGTCCTCGCGCGACGCGGACATCGCCTGCACCGCCTCGGGCAGGGTGCCGGCCAGCAGGTGGGCCGCGTCGAAGAAGTGCACGCCGTGCTCGACGAAGATCCCCCCGCTCGTGCTCTCCTGCCAGAACCAGTGGCCGGCGTCGAGGTCCTCGTCGCTCGCGTCGTTCTCGAAGGCGAAGCGCTGCAACGGGCCGAGCAGCGAGCCCTGCAGCCGGCACAGCGCACGCAGCAACGGGTTGTAGCGCAGCACATGGTCGACGACCAGCACGCGGCCCGAGCTCTCGGCGGCCGCGCAGACATCGGCGGCCGCTGCCGCGTCGGTCGCCAGCGGCTTCTCGCACCAGACGTGCCGCCCCGCCTCGAGGGCCGCGCGGGCGATCGTCGCGTGGCTGGACGGCGGGGTCATGATCGCCACGACGTCGACCTCGGGGTCGGTGAGCAGGTCCTCCCAGCGAGAGACGGCACGGGCGCCGAGCTGCGGCCGCGAGGTCGGCTGCCCGCGACGGGTCGCTGTCGGCGACCGCCACGAGACGTACGTCGGGCAGGTCCGCGACCGCGCCGGCCAGGAACCTCGCGAACCCACCGGCACCGACCACGCCGACGCCCAGCGGAGCAGTCACTGGCCCATCACGGTGTCCGGTCGAGCCGCGCGACACCGATCTTCGCGTCGGCCATGCCGTAGAAGACGTAGCGAACCCCGTCGATCTCCTCGATCGCGGTCGGGAACACGACGTTGGGCACGGTGCCGTCGCGCTCGTCCGCGGTCTCCGGCCTGAGGATGGGCTCGGCGGTTCGCGCCAGCACCCGGGACGGGTCGTCGGCGTCGAGCAGCATCGCGCCCGCGGCGTACTCGACCTTCTGCGTCGTGGGGTCGAAGCCGACGGGCTGCTCGCCAGTCACGCCATGGTGGATGAGCAGCCAGCCCTCGTCGACGCGCACCGGAGGCGGCCCGGCCCCGATCTTCAGCTCCTCGTACGGGTACTCGGACAGCGCGACACAGCGATGGTTCTCGGGTCGCGCGAGGGCGCGGATGTCGGCCTCGGCGAGCTCTGCGGGGACGTAGGAGATCCAGATGCCGGGTCGTTCGTCCGTGACGCCGGCGGGGAGGTGCACGGTCTCGCCCTCGCGGAACCAGCCGAGGTCCCACATCGGCCGGTGCAGCATCGCGTACGACGGCCTGCCGTCGGGATCGGGCACCACCTCGGGGAAGAAGACCGCGTCCTTGTTGGGGAACATGCACAGGTCGGTGTCGAGACCGGGTTGGTAGGTGAACTGCACCGGGCCCAGGCGCTGCCAGTGCTCGAGGTCCTCGGAGACGGCGAGCGCCAGCCGCGGCCCGAGCGGCCCGTACGCGACGTACGTCATCAGGTGCCGCCCGAGGCTCGGCACCCAGGTGGTGCGCGGGTCCTCGACGCCGGCGTTGTTGGCGCCCCGCTCCCATCCTTCGTCGGGGGCGAGGACCACGCCGCGTCGCTGGACGCCGACGGGTACGCCGTCGCGCAGCTCGACCTCGGCCAGGCCGACCCGCGAGATGTTGCCGTCCTCGACGAGGCGAGGGAGCAGGTACAGCCGGCCGTCCGGGCGCGCGGCCGCTCGCGGGGTTGAGCACCCCCATGGCCTCGTGGGGGTTGCCGGGCTCCGGTGTCATCACGACACCGAGCCGGGTCATCGTGTAGGGCACCTCGGTGGACATCGTGCCTGACGTCATCCCTTCACTCCGGACCCGATGTCCGATGCGGTGAAGTGCTTCTGGAAGACGATGAAGAGGATGACGGCAGGCGCAGCCAGCACGCAGGCGCCGGCGAGGATCGCACCGTAGGGGTTTGCCGCCCGTCCGGCGACGCTGCTGATGTAGTTGGCCAGCGAGACCGCGAGCGGCTGCAGGTCGGCGTCCTTGGTGATGAGGAACGGCCAGAGGAACTCGTTCCACGGTCCGATGAACGTGAGCAGCACCGCGGTGAGCACCGCCGGCCGGACGAGTGGCAGCGCGATGGACCACAGGATGCGCAGCTCGCTGGCTCCGTCGATGCGGGCCGCGGAGAAGAGATCCTCGGGGAGCTGCAGGAAGAACTGCCGGAAGACGAAGACCGCGGTGGCGTTGATGGCGAAGGGCGCGATCATGCCGAGGTAGGAGTCGGCCAGCCCGTAGCTCCGCACGATCATCACGTAGAGCGGGATCATCAGCAGCTGGAAGGGGATGACCTGCACCAGCAGCATCGCCGCGAAGAGCGTTCCACGTCCGCGGAAGTGCAGGCGTGCCAGCGCGTAGCCGGCGAGCAGGCCGAACACGACGGTGCACAGGATGACGGCACCGGTGAAGATGCCGGAGTTGGCGAGCGACCGCCACAGGTTCACGCGGCCGTTGATGTCCCGGTAGTTGTCCAGGGTGAAGTCGCCGGTCGGGAACGCGCCGCGCAGCGAGGTGTCCGGCTCGGGCTGGAACGAGGCGATGAGCATGTAGTAGAAGGGGAACAGGAAGAGCACGGCCCCCAGGACAAGCAGGACCATGCGCGGCCAGCTGGTCTTCTGGCGCTGCTCCTTCGGTGCGCCCGGCGTCGGCTCGGGCGCATCATCGACGACGTCTGCGTGGGAGGTGGCCAGTGCCATCTCAGTCCCTCTCCAGGATGCGCTTGTTGACGAAGGCGACGATCAGGACACCGATCATCAGGAGAACTCCGATCGCGGAGGCGATGTCGGGGTTTCCCTGCTCGATGCCGCGTTGGTACATCACGAGCACCGGCGAGCTCGAGGCTCCGTTGGGTCCGCCACCGTTGGTCAGCAGATAGGGCTCGGTGAACAGGTTGGCGCCGGTGATGATCGACAGGATGACGACGAGCGTCGTCGCGGAGCGGACGCCGGGGACCGTGATGTTCATGAAGGACCCGAACTTGCCGGCACCGTCCATCGACGCCGACTCGTAGAGCTCCTTGCCCACACCTTGCAGGGCGGCGAGGTAGAGCAGGATGAAGAGCCCCAGCTGCTTCCACGTGACGAACAGAGCGATGAGCGGCATGGCCAGCGTCTTGTTCACCAGCCACGACGGGTCGGGCGCCAGCGGACCGAGCAGCTGGTTGACGAAGCCGTTGTTGCTGAAGAGGAAGAGCCAGACCGCGACGACGGCAACGCTCGCCGAGATGTAGGGGACGAAGTAGGAGACCCGGAAGAAGATGCGTGCGCGGATCGCCCCGTTGAGCGCCGTGGCGAGCACCAGCGCCAGGACCACGGTGAGCGGGACGTTGATCACGAGGAAGATCAAGACGTTCAGGAACGCCTTGCGCACCGCCAGGGTCGCTGAGCTGCGTCGACGTAGTTGTCGAGGCCCACGAAGGGGCGGTCGACCACCACGCCGGGAGCCGTGAAGAAGTAGTCGTGGAAGCTGATCCAGACCGCGAGCCCCACCGGATAGGCGAAGATCAGCGGCGAGGAACACGGCGTACGGCGCGGCGAAGGCGATGCCCAGGGGCTGACGACCCAACAGGGCCGTCAGTCCCTTCGTGCGCCGTCCTGGCGGCGCGTGGCCTTCGGTGTCAGGAGGACGCGTGGTCGTCGTCACGGGCGTGGCCTGATGTCACTGACTGGTCACTGCTTGGCTGGCGAGGTCGTCGACCTCGGCAGCGGCCGCGGCGAGTGCGTCGGAGACCTCGGACTCGCCGAAGATCACCGACTCCGAGTAGCTGTCGCGGAAGGTCTGCCAGATCTCGATGCTGTTGGCCACGTTGGGCACCTCGACCGTCCGGGCCGCCTGCGCGGCGAACTGCACGTAGTCGGGGTTGGCCTTGAAGTAGTCGGGGTACGCCGCCTCGACGCCATCCCTCATCGGCATCTGGCCGGTGTTCTCCAGCAGCGAGCCGTCCTGCTCCTCACTCGTGGCGAACTTCAGGACCTCCCAGGCCGTCCCTTGCGCCTTGCACGCGGAGTAGATGGCGACGTTCTTGGCGTCGGAGAACGTGTAGGTCTCCTCGGCCGATGTGCCGCCGGAGGTCGGGACCGGGGCGGCCCCCCAGTTGATGTTCTCGCCGTAGACAGCGATGGCCCACGGGCCGACGATCGCCATGGCGGCCTTCTCGTCGCCGAAGGAGTCGCCGTTGTACTTCTCGTTCTGCGAGTACCCCTCGTCGTACATCGTCTTCCAGAAGTCGGCGACAGCCTGGCCTTCCGGCGTGTTGAACGTCGCCTTCCCGTCCTCGACGAGCTGCGTGCCGCCCGTCTCGGCGGCGTAGAGGGGGTAGAAGTCGAACCACGACTGGTAGAACTCGCTGGAGGGAGCCGGCCAGATCGCCGCCTCGGCGGCACCGCTGGACACGATCTTCTCGCTGGTCGCGAGGAACTCGTCGTACGTCGCGAGCGGCGGGTTCTCCGGGTCGACCCCGGCCTTCTTCATCATGTCCTTGTTGTAGAAGATCATCACGGGGTTGGCCTTCCACGGGAGCTGGTAGTACTGGCCGTCCGTCGACTGGTACTGCTCGGCCGCGTCACCGGTGCGCTCCTCGACGTACTCCTTGCCGTCGGGGAAGCTGTCGAGGGCCACCAGCCCACCCTGCTTCTGGAACTGGGGGACCGCCGCGGGAGAGGTGTTGAACACCAGGCACGGCGCGTTACCGGCGGTGATCGCGGCGCCGATGACCTCCTCGGACGACTTCCCGGCGGGAATCTCCTGGGCGGTGATCTCTTCGTCGGGGTGCTCCGCGTTCCAGGCGTCGACCATGGCCTCGCCCCAGGCGATCTCCTCGGGGTTGTTCGACATCCAGATCTTGATGGGGCCCTTGGCGCTGGTGGCGTCCGAGCCGCCGCCACCGCCGTCGTCGCCCCCGCAGGCTGCGGCGCTCAGTGCGAACAGCAGGCTGAGGCCGAGGGTGGTGGTCGTCTTGATGTTCATACGGGATTCCGTTTCTGTTGCTGTGCGGGACGAGCGGGTGGGCCTGGTCTTGCGAGCCGAAGGGATGGCCGAAGGGACAGGTGTTGCGGACTGCGGTGGTGCGGTGGAGGCGCGCAGGACGAGATCGGGCGGTGGCAACAGCACGTCGGGGCAGGTATCGCCGTCCACGAGCTGCAGCAGGCACTGGGCGGCGGCGCTGCCCCACGCGACGGCGTCGGTGCGCACCGTCGTCAGTGGTGGCCGCAGGTACCCGGAGATGGCGGTGTCGTCGAACCCGGTGACCGACAGGTCGTTCGGGACGTCCAGACCGCGAGCCTGGGCCGCCGACGTACCGGCGATCGCCATCAGGTCGTTGGCGTAGACGATCGCGGTCGGCGGCTCGGGGAGGTCGAGCAGCTCTTGGGTGGCGTGGGCGCCCCCGGAGGGTGAGAAGTCGGACCAGACACAGGGCGACTCCTCGAGCCCCGACGCCGCCAGGGTGTCGGCCCACGCCTGCTGGCGGGAACGCGAGTGGACGAACTCCATCGGGCCCGCGACATGGGCGATGCGCCGGTGCCCCAGGGCCACCAGGTGCTCGACGGCGGCCGCGATGCCGGGACGGTCGTCGACGGCGACGACGGGCCAGCGGCACTCGATCGGAGCGGGGGCGATCACCACGGTCGGCAGGCCGAGCGACTCGAGCAGGTCCGGCCTGGGGTCGTCGACGCGCAGATCGGTGAGGAAGACGCCGTCGACCCGACCGCTGGCAGCGAGGGTCTCGTAGTTGCGGCGCTCGGACTCCTGGTCGGGGACCACCTGCAGCAGCAGGGCCTGGCCGTGCTCGGCCAGGGTCGTCTCGATGCCAGCGATGAACGCGGGGAAGAACGGGTCGGCGCTGAGCGTCTCCGGCTGCCGCGCGATCACCAGTCCGACCGTCAGCGACCGCGACGAGGACAGCGCACGCGCCCGGTGACTGGGGGTGAACCCGAGCTCGGCAGCGACGGCCCGGATCCGGTCCCGGGTGGCGTCCGCGACGCCCGGGCGGTCGTTCAGGGCGAACGAGACGGCACCCCTGGAAACGCCCGCCGCGCGGGCGACGTCCGCGATCGTGGGGCGAGCTGCCATGTCCTTTACTAAACCGGTTTAGTAGCGGGCCGTCAAGGGAGGGTCGAACCAGCCCCTCGCCGGCATCTCCGGCAAATCCGCTGTCACAGCGCGTGGGTGGCCGGCGTCTTGATGTCGACCACGACGACGACAGGAGCCGAACGATGACCCAGACCAGCCGCATCCCCCAGGCCGAGCTGAGCGGGGTGCAGGGAAGCCTGCTCAAGATGGCGGTCCGCAGGAAGATCGGCCGCGTCCCGGACAATGTCGCCGTGATGTGGAACCACCCGTCGGTCTTCAAGGACCTGATGCGGGCGGGGGCCAAGGTCGAGAAGTGGGACCGCGTGGAGGCCAACCTGGCGTCGTTCGCGGTGATGGCGGCGGCTGCCGAGATCGGGTGCGGCGCGTGCCTGGACCTCAACTACTTCATGGCCCACAACCAGGGGTTGGCGGTCGAGAAGGCGCGCGAGGTGCCGCGGTGGCGCACCTCCACGGTCTTCACGCCGCTGGAGCGGCGGGTGATGGAGTACGCCGAGGCCATGTGCCAGACGCCGCCGACGGTGACCGACGAGATGTCGGCCGCGCTGCTCGCGGACCTGGGGGCCGACGGGCTGATCGAGCTGACCGCCAGGATCGGGTACATGAACCTGGCCGCCCGGTCGAACGTCGCCCTCGGGATCACGTCCGAGCACTTCGCCGACGCCTGCGGGCTGGAGCCGCTGGCGAGCCGGTCGGCCCCGGCGGCGATGCCGTGAGCGACGACCCGTTCCTCACCCACCGAGGGCTCCTGTTCACCGTGGCCTACGAGATGCTCGGCTCGGCGGTCGACGCCGAGGACGTGCTGCAGGAGTCCTGGCTCAAGTGGGACCGCGCCGACCGGGACGACGTACGCGACCCGCGCGCGTACCTGGTGCGGATCGTGACGCGCACCGCCCTCGACCGGCTGCGCACGATCGCGCGGCGTCGGGAGGAGTACGTCGGGCCGTGGCTGCCCGAGCCGCTGCTGACCTCGCCCGACGTCGCCGAGGACCTCGAGCTGGCGGACAGCCTGTCGACGGCGATGCTGCTCGTGCTGGAGACGCTGACGCCGACCGAGCGTGCGGTGTTCCTGCTCCGCGACGTCTTCGACCTCGAGTACGGCGAGCTGGCCGAGGCGGTCGGCAAGTCCGAGGCCGCGGTTCGTCAGATCGCCCATCGCGCGCGCAGCCACGTCGCCGAGCGACGGCCGCGCCAGGCGGCCTCCCAGGCGGAGACCCGCTCGGCGCTGGAGGCGTTCATGCGGACCCTCGAGACCGGCGACCTGCAGCACCTGGTCGACGTGCTCGCCCCCGACGTCGTGGCCCTCGGCGACGGTGGCGGCATCAAGCAGGCGCTGCCGCGGCCGGTCATGGGCGCGGACAAGGTCGGCAAGCTGATGGGTGTCGGCATGGCGGCCGCCCAGGAGATGGGCATGTCGATGGAGCTCGTCCACGTCAACGGCTGGCCAGCCCTGCTCATCCGCCTCGACGGCGAGATCGACTCCGTGCTGTCGGTGCGGGTCGACGACGGTCTGGTGTCGGCGATCTACACCGTGCGGAACCCCGAGAAGCTGTCGCGGATGATGGAGGAGTCGGTCCTCACTCGCTGAGCGCCTCCGCGCCGCCCGTCGGCCCTGCGCCGCGCGGCGCGCGGTCAGTCGCGGTGCAGCAGCAGGGGCCCCTCGGGAGTCTCCACGATGGCGAGAGCCAGGTCGGTGAGACGGATCCGACGCTCCCGGGCGTGTGAGCGCATCAGCTCGAAGGCCTCCTCCACGGAGACACCCTGGGATCGGGCCAGGGCGCCCTTCGCCTGCTCGATCACGATCCTGCTGTTCAGCGCGAACTGCAGCTGTTCGGTCACGACCTCGGCCTGACGGATGTTGCGCTCCTGGAGGATCGCGATCGTCGCCAGGTCGGCGAGGGCCTGGACCACGCGCGACTCGTCGGCGTCCAGAGGTCGCGACTCCTCGCCGAAGACGTTGAGGGCGCCGATCACCTGGTCGCGCAGCCGCATCGGGAAGGCGTGGACGGAGACCACGCCGGCCTCCTGCGCACGTCTGGCGAACTCCGGCCACCTCGAGCTGCCGGTCAGGTCCGTCTCGGTGACCGGCGCGCCGCTGCGGTAGCAGTCGAGGCACGGGCCCTCCTCGTGCTGGATCTGGAAGAGCTCGAGAACCCGGGCGCTCTCGTTGGAGGCACCCATGTAGTGGAGGCCGCCGTCGAGGTCCGAGAGCATCAGGCCGGCCGCCGCCGCACCGGTCATCTCCGTCGCATGAGCCGCGACGCTGTGCAAGAACTCGATGACGTCGAACTCGGCCACCAGGGTGTCGGCCACGTCGACGAAGACATCGGCAAGTCGTTCGATGCCGATCATGTGACCTCCTCGCTCTGCGTCAGGATATCCATCTTTGCCACCCACCATCGCGTCATCCATCGTCGTCCCAGGAGGTACCCGCCAACGTGCCGGCGATGACCTGGTGAGCGATCTCCACCAGGGTGAGGTTGCGGGAGAAGGCGTGCGCGCGCATCCGCGCCAGCGCATCGGCCAGGCTGATCCCGAGGTCGACCATCACCATGCCCTGCGCCTGGTGGACGCGGTCCCGGTCACCGAGTGACGCGGCCAGTCCCGGGTCCAGCTCGCCACCCAGCGTCGTGCCACCGTCCAGGATGATCTCGGTGGCGACCTTGGCGAAAGCCCCTGCCAGGGCGAGGTCCTGGAGGTCCAGGCCGGCGCTGTGGTCGGCGTACAGCTCGAGCACCCCGAGGGACACGGCGCCCTCCTGCAGCGGGAACGAGAAGACCCCCCGGGCGCCACGCTCGATGGCCAAGGAGACGAAACCCGGCCACCGCGCCGAGGCGCTCTCGAGGTCGGGCACGAGCACGGGCCGGTGCGTCCGGAAGGCGACGAGGCCCGGACCTTCGTTGCAGGTGAACTGGAGCTCGGCCAGCAGCCGCGTGTCGAGGTCGGAGCTCGCGGCGACCTCGTCGGACCCGGCCGTCATCAGGTGCACAGCCACCCCGAGAACGCGAAGCCGGCCGGACGCCGCCCGGCACACGCGCTGGAGCGACGCGGCGAGACCGCCCAGGTCGGGGTCCGCGACCGCGTCGCCCACCAGGGACCACGCGAGTGCTCGGAGCCCGTGGCGCTCTGGGCCCGGGGGCTCGGTGCTGCTCACGCGACACCCGGTGAGCGGGGTCGGTGAGGGGAGAGGGGTGGCGACACCGGTTGGCTGTTGACCGGCAAACCGTACTCCTGTCGGGGTCGCGTGCCCTTGTTCAGTGCCGCATTCGCGCATTACCTTGGAGGGGTTCCCCGTCGTCCCAGACCCTGATGACGCCAACTACTGGTCGAGTCAGGTGTCTTGTGGTTTCTCTATCTCCTGCTTCGCAGGTCGAGGTCGCCCCACCGGCCTTGCGCGTCGCAGGCTGTCCCGTCCTCGGTCTGGCCCCGAATGCGTTGGGCCTCGCTGCACGGCTGCGTTCACAGGGCGGCCCGGCTGAAACCGAGGACGGGGGCGTCCAGGGGGAGGGCGCCGCCGCACGGTCGGTCCGAGTCGTTGACAGGGGCTGAGCGTACGGAACTGGATCGCGTCACGGTCGGCCTACCGGACCCGGTGCCGACCGTGGCGCGATCCCCCTCCACGCCGCTGGCGCAGCCAGGGCCACCGCAGACCGGGCCACCCGCCCTGTCGTACACGGCGCTCGCGGCGCAGGTACGGAGCAGCGGGCTCCTCCAGCGACGTCACGCCTGGTACTGGCGACGGATCGCCATCACCATCGTGGCATTCGTGGCGATCTGGGTCGCCGTCGTAGCCCTGGGCGACTCCTGGTTCCAGCTGTTGCTCGCGGTCGCGCTCGGAGCCGTGGTGACCCAGTTCGGGTTCCTCGGGCACGACGCCGCCCACCGGCAGATGTTCGCGTCCGCCGCATGGAACGACTGGACGGCGCGGATCCTCTCCGCGGTCTTCGCCGGACTCTGCCTGGGCTGGTGGAAGGGCAAGCACAACCTCCACCACGCCGATCCCAACAAGGAAGGACGTGACCCGGACATCGGGCCGGGAGCGCTTGCCTTCACGCGGGAGATCGCCGCGCGGCGGAACTCGCCAGCCGGAACCTGGTTCCTGCGCCGGCAGGGCTGGCTGTTCTTCCCGCTGCTCACCCTCGAGGGGCTCAACCTCCACCAGGCCGGGCTGCGCCACGTCCTCGCGGACCGGACGGCGCCCCATCGGCGGCTGGAGGTCGCCCTGGTCTCCACGCGGCTGGCGGCGTACGTCGTCGCGTTGGCGCTGCTGCTGCCCTGGGGCATGGCCGTCGCCTTCTTCTTCGTGCAGATGGCGGTCTTCGGTCTGTGCCTGGGTGGGTCCTTCGCGCCGAGCCACAAGGGCATGCCGATCGTGCCCCGGGACATGAAGATGGACTTCCTCCGCCGCCAGGTGATGATGTCGCGCAACGTCCGCGGTGGCCTCCTCGTGGAGATCGCGATGGGTGGTCTCAACTTCCAGATCGAGCACCACTTGTTCCCGAGCATGCCGCGGCCGAACCTGCGACTGGTCCAGCCGATCGTCCGCGCCTACTGCGCCGAGCAAGGTCTCGGCTACTCGGAGGCAGGTCTGTTCGAGTCCTACGGGATCGTCATCGACTACCTCAACAACGTCGGGTTGCGCGCCCGCGGCCCGTTCGAGTGTCCGCTGGCCATGAACCTCCGCTAGCCACGGCGGCGGCCTCTTGCTGCGGGGCGGCGGTGAGCCCGGCACCGTTGGGCGCCGTACGACGGGCCACACTCACCGCTGCCCGGGTGCGGCTCTTGTCGTGGTAACGGCTCTAGGATCATCGCGAAGCACCGGGTACGAACAATCTGACGGGCCCGGACGCCCGACGGGAGACGGCATGACCACGAACGACCCTCGGGCCGTTAACGGGCCCGCCACCGCGGCCGCGGTGCAGCCCCTCGAGCCACCGGACCAGGCGATCACGCTGGTCGCTCCCGCGCCGCCGGCGGTCGTCCAGGAGACGGCGGCCCCCAAGATGGCGCCCGCGGTGGCCGAAGAGGCCATTCCGGTGCTGGACCAGAAGGTCGATGAGTACATGTCGGCGCTGGCGACCGCCCAGCCCAAGAGCCCGGAGTTCGCCGCCCAGGCCGAGAACGTCCGCACCATGGGCGACGCCGACATCCGCAAGGCCGCCGAGACCTCCAACCGGCTGCTCGAGCGGCCCGTGCAGGCGCTGAAGAAGGGCGGCCTGTCCGAGGGGTCCGAGGTCGGCAAGACCCTCCTCGAGCTGCGGCGTACGGTCGAGGACCTCGACCCCAGCCAGCTCACCGGCACCCGCAAGCTGTTCGGCATCATCCCCTTCGGCGACAAGGTCGTCGACTACTTCCGCCGCTACCAGTCCGCCCAGACGCAGCTCAACGGGATCCTCCACAGCCTGCGCAACGGCCAGGACGAGCTCCAGCGCGACAACGTCGCCCTCAACATGGAGAAGACCAACCTGTGGGCCGCGATGGGCCGGCTCAACCAGTACGTCTACATCGCCGAACGGCTCGACGCGAAGCTGTCGGCCAAGATCGCCGAGCTCCAGATCAGCGACCCCGAGACGGCCAAGGCCCTCAACCAGGACGTGCTGTTCTACGTCCGCCAGAAGCACCAGGACCTGCTGACCCAGCTCGCCGTGTCGATCCAGAGCTACCTCGCGATCGACATCATCATCAAGAACAACATCGAGCTCATCAAGGGCGTCGACCGCGCCTCGACCACGACCATCTCCGCGCTCCGCACGGCCGTCATCGTGGCGCAGGCGCTCGGCAACCAGAAGCTCGTCCTCGACCAGATCGCGGCCCTCAACACCACGACCTCCGGGATGATCGAGCGCACCTCCGAGATGCTCAAGGACAACTCCGCGGCGATCCAGGAGCAGGCCGCGTCGTCGTCCATCGGCATCGAGCAGCTGCAGGCGGCCTTCGCCAACATCTACGCGACGATGGACTCCATCGACGAGTTCAAGCTCAAGGCGCTCGACACCATGGCCGCCACCATCGGCGTGCTCGAGAACGAGGTCGAGAAGTCCAAGGCGTACGTCGCGCGCGTGCAGTCGCAGGACCAGCGGGCGGCCAGCGGCCAGCTCGACCTCGACAACATCGGTCGCTAGGTCGAGTCGGGAGGTTGGGGCTCGCGTGGGCTTCTGGGACTGGTTGATGGGGAGGTCGCGCAAGAAAGCGCCACCCGCCGACGGTCCCGGCTGCCCCGACGGAGGCCGACATCCTGGCCTCGCTGGCCCGGGTCGAGGCGATGCTCGCCGACGGCACCGCCCCTTCGGTCATCCGCTCCCGGGTGTCCCGGATCGACCGCACGATCCGCGAGACGCTGCCGAAGCTGCCGCAGCTGGGCTGGGGGAGTGCTGACGCATACTCCGTGGTGGCCACGGCCACCGACTACCTCCCCGAGGCTGTCGGCGGCTACCTCCGACTGCCGCGCGACTGGGCCAACAGCCGGCCCATCGAGGGCGGCAAGACCGCGTTGATGGTGCTGGTCGACCAGCTCGAGCTGCTGGCCTCGACGATGAGCAAGATGCTCGACGCCGCCAACCGCGCGGACGCCGAGGCACTGATCGCGCACGGCAGGTTCTTGGAGGCCAAGTTCGGGCACTCCTCCACCGGCGGCACCCTCGACGCAGGGTCGAACCTCCCCACGCCGCCCCCGCCGCCGCGCTCGTCCCTGGACCTGGAGTGATGGATGCCTGCTGAAACGTCGCCGCTCGCCGCTGCCCTCGCGGCCCTCGGTGAAGCGGCCGCCGCGGCCGGGATCGACCCCGACGTGGCGCGCGCCGAGGGCGAGGCCCTCGCGGCCACCGTCTCCGAGGCGGCGGTCGGTGCCTACCTCGACTGGTCGGCCCAGACGAGTGACCGACGAGTGAACGGACGAGTGAACAGACGAGTGGCCAGACCGGTGGCGACCGCAGCTCGGAGGAGTTCTTCGACGCCGCCTCGCGCGGCAGGCGCTTCCGCTCCGGGCCGACCCCGTCCCTGGCGGCCCTGGCGCTGGCCCGCCACCCGTAGGCGCTGGCCTACGCCACCGCGCTGAGCGAGGTCTGCACCGCCGCCGCGACCCTGGGCACGCCCACCCCGCGGGTGATGGGCAACGCCTCGACCGCCGCGGCCGCCCAGCTGGGCGCCGTACGCCCCTCGCCGACGCCGGTGCCGCCGGCCGGCGACGACGTGGCCCTCCCGAGCACTCCGGGACAGCCGCTCACCGACGACGAGATGCTGCGCATCGCTGCCGAGTCGGGCCGTGCGGTGACCCAGCAGCTGAACGCCGTTCGCGACGCTCTGACCAAGATGGTCGGCGGCCTCGACATCGGCGGGCACCAGCCGCCACTCACCCAGGACGGCACGGTCGCGGTGACCGACCGCTCCGACCAACCCACCGAGTCCGCGCCGCCGGCCGAGCCCGAGCAGCCCGCAGAGGCCGAGGCGCCGAAGGAGCCCGACAACGAGTCTGGGGCGCCGCCGAAGTCGCTCGAGGAGCTGCTGGCCGAGCTCGACGCGCTCGTCGGCCTCGATGCGGTCAAGGGCGAGATCCACCGGCAGGTCGCCGTGCTCAAGATCGAGGCCAAGCGCGAGGCGGCCGGCCTCAAGGTGCCGACGATCACGCGACACCTGGTCTTCGTCGGCAACCCGGGCACGGGCAAGACGACGGTCGCGCGGCTGGTCGCCGGCATCTACCGCGCGCTCGGCCTGCTCACCAAGGGCCAGCTCGTCGAGGTCGACCGCTCCGAGCTGGTGGCGGGCTACCTCGGGCAGACCGCGATGAAGACGGCCGACGTGGTGAAGTCGGCGGTCGGCGGCGTGCTGTTCATCGACGAGGCCTACAGCCTGGCCGGCGACCAGTACGGCACCGAGGCCGTCGACACGCTCGTCAAGGAGATGGAGGACCGCCGCCACGACCTGGTCGTGATCGTGGCCGGCTATCCCGCGCCGATGGCCTTCTTCATCGCCCAGAACCCTGGCCTGGCCAGCCGGTTCCGCACCACCATCGAGTTCGCCGACTACACCGACGACGAGCTCGTCGGCATCTTCCGGGTGCTGGCCGAGGGCGCTGACTACGACATCACCGACGACGTCGAGCAACGGTTCCGCGAGATGCTCGAGGGCATCCGGCGCGGGCCGACGTTCGGCAACGGCCGCTACTCCCGCAACGTGCTCGAGGCCGCGATCGGCCAGCACGCCTGGCGGTTGCGCGACATCGAGGAGCCGACGGTCGAGGAGCTGCGCACCCTCGCCCCGGACGACCTCGTCTACGTCTCCGTCGACGACACGGTCGAGGAGGCGATCAACGGGCCCACCGACGGCCCGCTCGTGATCGATCCGGAGACCCCGCTGCCGCCCGAGCCCGAGCTACCTGCTGAGCCGCCGGCCGAGCCGCCAGCAGAGGCGGCGACCTCATGAGCCAGGCGACACAGGGAGCCCCGGCACCGCCTCCCACCCAGGCGGTCGTCGGCACGCCCGCGCCGGCTCCGGCCGTGTCCGCGCCGAGCGGCTCCTACGCGAACCTCGGCACGGACCGCGAGGACGAAGGCGCCCGGATGCTCGCGGCCCGGGTGCCGAGCACGCTCAACCGCCTCCGTCTCGGCGCGATCGCGGTGTGCCTGATCTTCGGCGCGGTGATGGCTCTCCAGCTGGCGCTGTCGTGGCAGGCCAACCGCACGGCCGCCGCCGACACCGAGCAGCTCATCCGCGTCCAGGGCATCAAGACCAGCTTGCTGCGAGCCGACGCGCTGGCGACCAACGCGTTCCTCATCGGCGGGCTCGAGCCGGCCGAGCAGCGGGCGGCGTACGACGACGCGATCGACCAGACCGTGCGGGCGATCACCGACGCCGCCGACGCCCAGCCGGCCGACCGCGCCGCCCTCAACGAGCTGAGCAGCGCCGTGCTCGACTACACCGGCGACATGGAGCTCGCGCGCGCCAACAACCGTCAGGGCCTGCCGGTCGGCGGCGCCTACCTGCGCAAGGCCAGCGGTGAGCTGCGCTCGACAACGCTGCCGATCGTCGACGAGCTGGTCAGCGCCAACTCCACACGCGCTCGCGACGCGATGGACGCCCACCACCCGTGGCTGGTGCTGCTGCCGACCCTGGCTGCGGTGGTGCTGTTGTGGCTCGCCAACCGCTGGATCGGCCGCAGGTTCCATCGCCGCGTCAACCCCGGCCTGGTCCTGGCCATCGCCGCCATCGGTGTCGTCGGGATCGTCGCCGCCCTGGTGACCAACGGCCAGCAGAACCAGAACGAGGAGCTCAGCGCCGGCTCGTTCGAGTCCGTGGTCGAGGGCTCGGCCGCGCGTACGGCCGCCAACGACGCCAAGGCCAACGAGAGCCTCCGGCTGATCGCACGGGGCTCGGGGCAGGCCTTCGAGGACGCGTGGACGGCCGCGGCCCAGACCGTCGACCAGGCGCTGGAGGACCCGACCTTGAGCGGCCTCGAGGGTCTCTGGTCGACGTACAAGTCCCAGCACCAGGAGATCGTCGACCTCGACACCGGAGGCCAGTGGGACGAGGCGGTCGCGGAGGCGACCAGCACCGAGCCGGGGTCCTCGTCCGACACGTTCTCCGACTTCGACGCCCAGCTGCAGGACTCCTTGAGCCAGTCGGGTTCGATCACCACCGACACCCTCACCAACGGCAACTCGGTGCTGCTGTTCCTCGCCGTCGCGTCGGTCCTGGCGGGCCTGGTCGCCGCTGCGTTCGCGGCATCGGGCATCAACCGGCGACTCAAGGAGTACTCATGACCAGCCTCGTACGCCGGCGGGTGCGAGCCGCTGTCGGCCTGCTGGTCCTCGGGTCGGTCCTGGCGCTGGGTGCGTGCGGCGTCGACGACACCTTCGTCCCGAAACCTCCTCCGCCGCCGGAGGTGAGCGGTGGGGCCGCCCCGGTCGCCCAGGACTGCGACAACCGCCTCCAGTCCTATGCACCCAGCGCCGGCGACCCGCTGGGGATCCCGAGCGGGTCGACGATGGCCGCGATCCGACAGCGCGGCCGCCTGATCGCCGGTGTCTCGGCCGACACCTACCTCCTCGGCGCGCGCAACCCGGTGTCCGGTGCCGTCGAGGGCTTCGACATCGACTTCGTCAAGCAGATCGCGAAGGCGATCTTCGGCGACGAGAACCGCTACCAGCTCCGGGTGATCACCGCCGCCCAGCGTCTCGAGGTGCTCCAGAACCACGAGGTCGACGTGGTGGCCCGCAACATGACGATCACCTGCGACCGCTGGAAGTCCATCGCCTTCTCGGCGGAGTACTACCTCGCCGGCCAGAAGATCCTGGTGCGCAAGGGGTCCGACATCACCGGCCTCGACTCCCTCGACGGCCGGCGGGTGTGCGCGCCGTTGGGCACCTCCAGCATGGACAACCTGATCCGGCTCGCCCCGGGCGCGGAGCCCGTCGGCGCCGACAACCACACCGGCTGCCTCGTGCTGCTCCAGGAGGGCCAGGTCGACGCGATCACCGGCGACGACACCGTGCTCGCCGGCCTGGCCTCGCAGGACCCCTACGCCGTGGTGCTCGACGAGGCGGCGTTCACCGAGGAGCCCTACGGCATCGGCGTCCCGGCCGACGACGTCGACCTGGTTCGCTTCGTCAACGGCGTCCTCGAGCGGATGCGCGCCGACGGGTCCTGGGAGGCGTCGTACGAGAAGTGGCTCCAGCCCACCCTCGGCAAGTCCTCCGGCCAGCCCCAACCCCAGTACGGACGCACCCCATGACCCGCCGAGTTGCGCAAGATGTCCCGCCGAGTTGCGTGAAAAGTCCGGCCGAGTTGCTTGATGTGTCCCTGCGCAAGGGGCATGCGGCGCGACTCGGA
Source organism: uncultured Actinomycetota bacterium (assembly GCA_963758885.1). Classification (GTDB taxonomy): domain Bacteria; phylum Actinomycetota; class Actinomycetes; order Propionibacteriales; family Nocardioidaceae; genus Nocardioides. Next base: position 59,240 of record CAVWXS010000026.1, on the reverse strand, counting down.
GGGGCACTTCACGCAACTCGCGGGGACAGGTTGCGCAACTCGCGTGGACATTTCACGCAACTCGCGCGCACAGAAGGCGCAGCTCGATGAGTCCGGTGCACGCGCCGGAGGCGCCGGGGAGGCTGGGGCAGCCGGTCGAGGTGATGGCCATGCAGGCCTACCTGACCGACCTCGACTCGTGGGTGCGGTACCGCAAGGACGAGCTCGACGAGCTGGACGCCGCGGCACTGTCCTCGCCGCACAAGGACGAGCTCACCGACGACATGACGTTGTCGATGGCGCTGTGGAAGGCCGTCGCCGACCGCTTGCAGCTGCTGCTCGCGGTCTGGGACGGCGGTCGGGTGCTGGAGGCCGAGCGCGAACGGCTCGCGACGTTGATCCACGGCCGCCTCGACGCCACGCTCGACCCCGCGGTGCTCGCCAAGAGCGCGGCCTCGCCGGGGACGACGTCGGGTGCGCTGGCAGTCTCGCTGCCCGAGGCCTGCCGCCTGTCCGACGCGCTGGCGGGTCAGCTGCGCCAGCGCCTCGCCCTCGACCCGGCCGCCGACGCCAACGCCGCCCGGGTCAAGGACCTGCGCGCCTCCCTCGACCGGCTCCGCGACCAGGTGGCGCTGGAGCCCGACAGCAGCCGGTCGCGCGCCCAGAAGACCTGGGACGACCTCGCCGCGCGCATCAACGACCTCACCGAGCGACTGCAGCGCGGTGGCGACGTCGGTGGCCTGCTCGGCCCGCTCGAGAACGACACGGCGCTCTTCGAGCGCGACCTGATCGTCGGCGGCGCCGAGCGCCGCGACACCCGCGACCGCGCGGTCGCGGCCGCCGAGCTCCGCGAGGACCTGCTTGCCCGCTCCGCAGCGCTCGAGCAGCTCGCGGCCCGGTGCGTGGAGGCCGTCGACCCGGCACCCAAGTACGCCGTGCCCGACGTGGAGGCCCTCGGCGCGGTCCCGGACTCACCGCGCGACCTCGACGCCTACCGCGCCCGTCTGGGGCGGGTCGGCGACGCGATGAACCTCGCCCACGCGTCGTACGCCGCCGCGCTGAGCGCCCACGACGACCTCGTCGTCCGGCTCGACGCACTCACGCTGAAGGCGTCGGCGCAGGGCCTCGCGAACGAGCGCGATCTTGCCGGGGCCGAGGCGACCGCGCGCGAGGTGCTGAGCAGGAGGCCTTGCCCGATCGCGGTCGCGGGCGCCTTGGTCGACACGTACGACACGTGGCTGACGTATGCAGGAAACCGCACCTCCAAGGAGGCTCGCCGATGAAGTGCCAACAGCCCGGGTGCACCGGGACGATCGTCGACGGCTACTGCGACGTGTGCGGGATGGCCCCGGCTGAGGGTGGAGGCGCCATCGCCGGGTCACCGGGTCGCGTGACAGGCACTAGCGCGCCTTCCTCGACCAGCGGAGCTGCCGATGGCTCGCAGTGCCAGCAGCCCGGATGCACAGGCACGATCGTCGACGGCTACTGCGACGTGTGCGGTACGCCGGCCGGTGCTCCTGCGGCCGCGTCGGCGGCCGTGTTCCAGGGCGCCCTGGACGACGCCGCCGCGGCCAGCGGTTCCTTCCGCCTGGAGTCGGCGGCCATCGGCTCGCAGCGCGCAAGCGGCACCGGTGCCACCCATCGCGTGCGGTCGTCGTCCCAGCGACTGCGCTCGGCGCGACTCGGCGCCGGTCTGACGACGATCCCGCCGGTCCCGCTGGTCGACGCGGCCAAGGTCGTGATGAAGAACCCCGAGGTGCCCGAGGACAAGCGCACCTGCGCCAAGTGCGGCAACCCGGTCGGCCGCAGCAAGGACGGGCGGCCCGGACGCACCGAGGGTTTCTGCCCGACGTGCGGCCAGGAGTTCTCCTTCACCCCCAAGCTGCACGCCGGTGACCTGGTCGCGGGGCAGTACGAGGTCGCGGGTTGTCTCGCCCACGGCGGCCTCGGCTGGATCTACCTGGCCCGCGACAAGAACGTCTCCGACCGCTGGGTCGTCCTCAAGGGCCTGCTCAACTCCGGCGACGCCGACGCGCTCGCCGCCGCCATCGCCGAGCAGCGGTTCCTCGCGCAGGTCGAGCACCCGCTGATCGTCGAGATCTACAACTTCGTCACGCACGACAACGCCGGCTACATCGTGATGGAGTACGTCGGCGGCCGCTCGCTCAAGCAGGTGCTGAAGGAGCGGATGAGGGCCAACGGCGGGGCCTACGACCCCCTGCCGGTCGACCAGGCGCTGGCCTACATCCTCGAGATCCTGCCCGCGTTCCAGTACCTCCACGACCTCGGCCTGGTCTACTGCGACTTCAAGCCCGACAACCTGATCCAGGTCGGCGACGCCCTCAAGCTGATCGACCTCGGAGGTGTGCGGCACGTCGACGACCAGGAGTCGGCGATCTACGGCACGGTCGGCTACCAGGCTCCCGAGGTCGCAGCGGTCGGGCCGAGCGTCGCGTCCGACATCTACACGATCGGCCGCACTCTCGTGGTGCTGTGCATGGAGTTCAAGGGCTACCAGTCGACGTACCTCGCCTCGCTGCCCGACCCGGAGTCCACGCCGCTGTTCCGCGACAACGACTCGCTGTACTGCCTGGTCGCCAAGTGTTGCGCCACCGACCCGGCCGACCGCTTCCAGTCGGCGGACGAGCTGCGGGTGCAGCTGCTCGGAGTGCTGCGCGAGGTCGTGGCCAAGAAGAAGGCCGGTACGGCGCTGACCTCGGCCGCCTCGCAGCTCTTCGAGACCCCGGCCGTCACCACGGTCGCGTTGGACTGGTCGCAGCTGCCAGGTCTGCGCGAGGACTCCTCCGACGCTCAGTACGCGTGGCTGACCAGCCTTGCCCCGGTCCCGCCGAAGGCGCGCCTCGAGCAGCTGCAGAAGGCGCCGGAGGAGACCGCGGAGGTGCGGCTCTGGCGGGCCCAGGCCGCGCTCGAGGCCGACCAGGCGGAGGTCGCGATGGAGCAGTCGGCCGCGCTGCTCCAGGCCGACCCGTGGGAGTGGCGGGCGCTGTGGGTCTCGGGGCTCGCCGCTCTCCAGCAGAAGCGCTGGGACGACGCTGCCGCCGCGTTCAACGCGGTCTACAAGCAGGTGCCCGGCGAGCTGGCGCCCAAGCTGGCCCTGGCCCTGGCGTGCGAGAAGGGCGACCGCGCGCAGGTCGCCGCGGGCTTCTACAACACCTGCGCCGAGACCGACGCGGCGTACGTCGCCCCCTCGGCGTTCGGGATGGCTCGCATCCGCGCCGACATCGGCGACACCGACGGCGCCGTCGCGGCGCTCGACCTGGTTCCTCCGACGAGTCGTGGGTACGGGGAGTCACGGCAGCTGCGCGCCGAGGTGCTGCTCCGCGGTGCGGGCGACGACCTGATGCGCCTGGGCGCCGCGATGACGAGTGTCGACGGCGCGGGCATGGAGCCCTACGACCGCGCGAAGCTGTCGGCGAGGATCCTCGGGCATGCGCTCGAGGTGGTCACCAGGAAAGGACCGGGAACCGTGCGGATCGGGCAGCTACGAGGCCAAGGAGCCGTCGTTGCGCGACGGCCTGGAGGCCAGCTACCGCGTGCTGGCACGCGAGGCCCAGGACCGTGACACGCAGGTGCTGATGGTCGGGCGGGCCAATGCGGTGCGCAGCTGGACGCTGACGTGACCGACGCAGCCACCAAGTGCCCCCACTGCGGGGCACTGAACGAGCCAGGCTCGAAGTTCTGCGAGGAGTGCGGGAAGTCGATCTCGGAACCGGGTCTCGACACGGCCTCGCCTAGCGGCTCGGTCGGCTCGACCAGCGAGTTGGACGACGTCAGCCCCATCAGCGCCGTCACGGTCAAGCCGAGCGAGACCACCCAGCCCGCCGCCGGCCAGCGTGCGCCGTGCCTGCAGTGCGGCGGAGCGGTCGACGACGACGGCTACTGCACGCAGTGCGGGACCAAGGCGCCCAGCGAGCGCGACCACTTCGAGGAGCGGCCGGCGCCCTGGGTGGCCGGCGTCTGCGACCGCGGCATCCGCCACACCCGCAACGAGGACGCGATGGCGATGGCCGTCGACGGGCCGGCGCGTCGTCCTGGTCGTCTGCGACGGCGTCTCCAACACCGTCGACTCCGCACATCGGGTCGATGAACGCGGCGCACGCCGTGCTCGACGTGCTGCGACCACCGCTGCCTCGCGGTCTCGGCGTGCCGGAGAGCCGAGACGCCGCCGATCACAAGGTGTTCACCGACGCGGCGGCCGCCGGGCAGAGCGCCATCGTGGCCACCGTGGCCGACGACGTCCCCAACCCGCCGTCCTGCACCCTCGTCGCGGCCGTCCTGGAGGACGGCGTCGTGCACTACTGCGGGCTCGGTGACTCCCGCATCTACCTGCTGCCCGACAGCCGGCGACGGGCAGATCCTCACCGTCGACGACTCGATGGCCCAGCTGCTCATCGCGGGGGGTACGCCGCGGGCCGAGGCCGAGGCCGTCCAAGCAGGCGCACTCGATCACCAAGTGGCTGGGCAAGGACAGCACCGACATCGCGCCGCGGGTCGGGCAGGTCGAGGTGACCGGACCAGGTTGGCTGCTGGCGTGCTCCGACGGGCTGTGGAACTACGCCTCCGAGCCGGCGGCCACTCAAGGCGCAGATCGCGGCGGCCGGGTCCGACGACCCGCTGGTGATCGCACGGCACCTGGTCGCCTTCGCGAACGCATCAGGCGGGCAGGACAACATCGCCGCCGTGCTGGCGCGGGTGGGACGGTCTCGACACGGGTCGCCGAGGCGGCTCGCCCGGCTCGACCAGCGAACAATCTTCGTTGGTGGCCCGCGAGCGCAGCGAGCGGTGTCGAGACCCAGGACGTAGGCAACAATGCTGCACCAGACGGAGGGGAGTCCCATGGCTGAGTTCAGCGCGAGCGTCTACCAGAACGAGTTCCTGCCCGACGGCGGGACCGACGTGCACGCGATCGTGACAGTCGAGTGCTCGGGCGCCGGCACAGCCGGCCAGACGGGATCGGGCGCGGCGGGCGAGATCATCATCATCGACACCTCGGGCTCGATGGGGCAGTCGGCCATGGCCGCGGCCAAGCAGGCCGCCCAGGCGGCGCTCGCCGAGATCGTCGACGGCACCTACTTCGCCGTGATCTCGGGCAACGGCGCGGCCTTCCTCGCCTACCCGCTGGTCAATGCCGGCCCGGCGATGGTGCCGATGAGCGAAGCCACGCGCGCCGAGGCCGCCGACGCGATCTCGAGACTGCGCTCGGGAGGCGGCACCGAGATCTCGACCTGGCTCGACATGGCGGGCGTGCTGTTCACGTCCGTGCCCCAGGTCGTGCAGCGCCACGCGATCCTGCTCACCGACGGCGAGAACAACGAGCCCGCACCCGTGCTCGACGAGGCGATCGCCCGGGCTACCGGCTTCTACCAGTGCGACTGCCGCGGCGTCGGCGTCGACTGGCAGGTCGAGGAGATCCGCCGGATCGCCCAGGCCCTGCTGGGCACCGTCGACATCATCCCGAGCGAGGCGCAGATGGCGGCCGAGTTCGAGGCGATGATGCAGCAGTCCATGGCGCGCGGCGTCGCCGACGCCCAGCTGCGCGTCTGGACGCCGCAGGGTGCGCAGATCCTCTTCGTGCGGCAGGTGTCGCCGACGGTCGAGGACCTCACCCACCGCCGTACGGCTGTCAACGACCTCACCGGCGGCTACCCGACGGGTGCGTGGGCGGACGAGTCCCGCGACTACCACGTCGCCGTCCGCCTGGCCGCCAAGGCCGTCGGGCAGGAGCAGCTCGCCGCGCGCGTGCAGCTGGCCATCGGCGACGAGGTCAAGGCCCAGGGTCTGGTCAAGGCCAAGTGGTCCGACGACTCCGAGCTGACGACGCGGATCGACCAGCAGGTCGCCCACTACACCGGTCAGACCGAGCTGGCGCAGGCGATCCAGGAGGGCCTGGCGGCCAAGGCGGCCGGCAACGAGGAGCTGGCCACCACCAAGCTCGGGCGCGCCGTCCAGCTGGCCAAGGAGACCGGCAACGAGGAGGCGACCTCCAAGCTGCGCAAGGTGGTCGACGTCGAGGACGAGGAAACCGGCACGGTGCGGCTGAAGAAGACGGTCGAGAAGGCCGACGAGATGGCCCTCGACACCGCGTCCACCAAGACCACGAGGGTGCGCCAGTGAGTGCGCCAGTGACGACCTGCCCCAACGGTCACCAGACCACGGCCACCGACTACTGCGACACGTGCGGCGTCGCGATGCCCGCCGACGCGGCGTCAGCCGGGGCTCCGACGCCGCAGCCTGGCGACACCATCCCCGTTCCCGTGCTCGACCCCGACGCGCCCGCCGAGCCTTCTGCGCCCGCCGAAGGCGAGAGCCAGGCGTGTCCCAACTGCGGCATCGCCAACGCGAAGGACGCCTTGTTCTGCGAGGCCTGCGGCTACGACTTCACCACCGGCACGCATGCCGCGCAAAGAGGCCCAGCCAGCTGACGCGGGCCCACCAGCAGACACGGATCCCGACGCGGGCAAGCCCGAGGGCAGCATCGCGCCGCCGCTCGAGGGCGACACCTGGGTGGCCGAGCTGTGGATCGACCCGCAGTGGTACGCCGAGCAGTCCAGCCCCGATCCGCTACCGTCCGCCGGCCCACCAGACGTCGTACCCCTGAAGCACACCTCGCTGCTCGTCGGTCGCGAGTCCAAGAGCCGCGACATCCACCCCGACGTCGACTGCGGCACCGACAACGGCGTCAGCCGGCGCCACGCCCAGCTGACCACCGACGGCACCCGCTGGTGGGTCGAGGACCTCGGATCCTCCAACGGCACCTTCGTCGCCGGAGCCGTCGACCCGCTGCCCACGACGCCCATCAAGGTCGGCGTGAAGCACGAGGTCGGCCCCGACGACCGCATCTACGTCGGCTCGTGGACGCGGCTGGTGATCCGCAAGGCCGATCCCGGCGAGGTCACCTGACCACCGGACCAACGTGCGTCGACAGCGGCGAAGTGAGGCTCGCTTCGCTAGGGCAGGCCTCGCGGCGGGGCCTTCTGCACGTGGGTGAGCCTCTGGCGATTCCTGGTTCGCATGGTCAGCGTCGTCCCAGGTAGGCGTAGTAGTTGCAGGCGGCGAAGAAGGTGCCGTCGGAGGCGGATCGCCGTTGGTCTGCCAGCCACGCGTCGACCTGTGCGGCGGGCAGTTGTCCGGTCGAGGCCGTCAGCGGTACGTAGGTCTCGGCCAGGTTGAGCATGAACGAGCTTGATCCGGCCTCCGCATAGACGTTCGCTTGCGTTTCGATGAGTCGCAGCCCGGCCTTCGGCAGCAGGCGCGGGAGATCGCGCATGACGCGTGGCGAGCTGATGATCATCGCCTGGAGCGCGGTCTCCACGGCCTCGCCGAGGCGAGGATCCGAGCAGCCGAAGGTGAGCGACGCATAGTCGCCGTCGAAGACGGCCACCACCCCGCCCGGGCGGACGACGCGCGCGGCCTCTTCAAGCACCGCCAACGGGTCGCGGACGTGGCTGAGGACGGTGTGGGCGATCACGGCGTCGAAGCTCGCGGCCGGGAAGTCCAGCCTGTAGGCATCTCCGACGGCAAAGTGGACGCGGTCGCCGGCGGCGTCGTTCGCCGCGAGCGCCCTTGCGACCCCGATGAAGTCTTCGCTCTGGTCGATCCCCGTGACAGTGCCAGCGAATCCGTCGCGCGACGCGACCGCACGGCACACGACGCCGGTGCCGCAACCGACCTCCAGGACCGCTGCGGTTCGCGGCAGGCTCATCGCGTCGAGGTAGCTCTCCCGGTAGGCCACGAAAGTCGGATCCTTGCCGCGGAGTTCGAGCCTCGCGACGAAGCGCTCGATTGTCGCGGGGTCCTGCTCGTTGATGAACTGCATGGCGTCACGAGCTTGCGGCTGTATCGTCATGGCCCCTCCCTTGTCCGGCGTTGACTGCCTGTGGCGGTTGTCCCGCCTTCGATGCTGGCCCCAACGACGTGCGTGCGCATGGGGAGCCCGCCTTATCTTTCGTCGCCCGACGCCCTACTCGGAGGGGCGTACTCGTACCTGACACGAGGGCCGGCGCCACTCATCGGCAGGAGAGTGCGCGTGCAGGCGTGCCCTCGCGGCTATGACGCACCTCATCGCAGCCTGGGCGCGCCGGTGCGAGTCAGGACCTCGGCGTCCCTTGCTCCCACGGCGAGCCGGTGGCCCTCCGGGGTGCGACCGGGTCGGGAGGGGCAGGTCGAGGGCCGATCTGTCGCTCGCGCCCACGACTGCACGGGGCGACCCACTCCTCGGAACGCGACGGGTACAAGTTGGCACAGCGGCGTCGTTGTCGCCTGGATCGAGGACGGTAGAGGTGCATCTCGGCGCGCCCCGTGAGGGCGGTATGGCCGCTAGCGCCGCCCGAGCCTTGCGTGGTCGTGGTCGCGTCTGAGAGGACCAGATGCTTCGGCTGTCGCATCGGCACCCCAGGATTCGACGTCCGTGTTGTGGGGCTCGGCGTCCGGTCGATGCAGGAGGGCTACGACACTGACCGCCGTCACGGCCACGACGGCTGCTGCGCAGCCGAAGGCGAGTTGCATGCCGTCGACGAACGCCTGCTGCGCCTGAATCTCGACCGCGTGACCCAGCCGCGAGGCCATCGCGAGCGACGAGCGGGCCTGTTCTGCTACCGGCTCGGGTAGCCCTGCCGGGTCGAGGTGGCTGCGGTAGGTGGAGTGCAGCACGCTTCCCAGCACGGCGATCCCGAGCGCTCCGCCCAGCTCTCGAGCGAGGTCGTTCACCGCCGATCCGACACCTTGCTTGGCGACCGGCAGTGCATCGGTGATGGCGGCCGTCGCCGGCGTCATCGCCAGTCCCATGCCGGCGCCCAGCGGAACCAGTCCGGTGAACAGCAGCCAGTAGGAGCTTCCGCCGTCGAGGCGAGACAGGACAAGCAGACCGGCTGCAATCAAGGCGAGGCCGAGGACGCTGACGCGCATCACGCCCAGGCGTCCCGCGAGTCGGGGTGCGATCACGCGCGCGCTGGGCATCAGCGCGAGGGCCATCGGGATCAGGCTCACAGCGGCGACGAGAGGGCTGTCGCCACGCACGAGCTGGAGGTACTGGAGAACCAGAAAGACAAAGCCGAAGAACGCGAAGAACGCGAAGGTGATCGACAAGGTGGCGGCCGTCAGGGCCCGGCTGCGGAACAGCCGCGGGTCGATGAGCGGGTTCTCTCGAGTGAGCTCCCAGCGGACGAATCCGACGACGATCAGTAGTCCGATCGCGATGCCAACGAGGGTGTGTGCGCTGCCCCAGCCGTGGCTCGGTGCCTCGATGACCGAGTAGACCAGGACGCCGAGGCCGGCGACAGTCATCAGCGCACCGACGAGGTCGAGGCGCGGAGCCCGGTGGTCGGCAGACTCCGGGATGACCCGGAGGGTGCCGATGATCGCGATCACGGCCAGCACGACGTTCAGGGCGAACACCGACCGCCACGACCATGCCTCGAGCACGACACCGGAAGCCAGCAGGCCGACGATGGCGCTCGCTCCGGCGACGCCTGCCCAAGCCCCGACCGCCCGGGTCTTCTGCTCGGGTGGAAAGGTGCTGGTGATGGTCGACAGTGTCGCCGGCATGACGAGTGCGGCACCCACGCCGAGGACTCCGCGCATGGCGATCAACCAGGTGGGATCGCTGACGGTCGTGGCAGCGATCGACCCCGCGCCGAAGATCACGAGGCCAGCGAGCAGAGCACGGCGCCGACCGTAGCGGTCGCCGATCGCGCCCCCGAGGAGCAGCAAGGCGGCGAACACCAGCGCGTACGCGTCGATGATCCAGGACAACTGGGTCTGGGTGGCGTGGGTGTCGCGGGCGATCGACGGGATCGCGACGTTCAGTGACGCCATCGCCGACACGACGGTGGCGAGCGCGATCATGATGACAGGCAGCGTCGCGCGGGGCGCGAGCCGTTGTTCGTCTGCGTGGGTGACGGTGGACATGACAACCTCCGGGTCGATAATTCATTGCCGTTGAATTGAAGATCGCAGCCACGACCGGTAAATTTCAACCATGATGAATAAACCTGGGACCGCGACGCGTGGTAGACGACCGGGTCGGCCCGAGACGCGCGTCGAGGTGCTGGAGGTGGCGCGCCGACGGTTCCTGGCGGACGGCTACCAAGCGGTGACCATGCGTTCCATCGCGGCCGAGGCTGGGGTCGATGCTGCGCTGATCAGCTACTACTTCGGCTCGAAGAAGGGCCTGTTCGGGGCGGCGCTGGCGTTGTCCGCCAACCCACCGGAGGTCCTGCTCGGAGCGCTCGCCGGGGATCCGGAACACCTGCCTGAACGCGTGTTGCTGGCGCTGCTGCAAGCCTGGGACGACCCCGAAGGCGGCGATGCGCTGCGCGCCATGGTCAGCGCGGCCATCCAGGAACCCGATCTGGCACGACTACTGCGAGAGGTCCTCGAGCACGAGATCGTCGACCGCCTCGCCGAGTACCTACCGGGTCGATCCGCGCGACTCCGCGCGGCCGCGTTCGTCACGCAGCTGGCCGGCGTCGTCTTCGCGCGGTACGTGCTCGCAGTGGAGCCGGTCGCCACGATGAAGGTTGATGAATTAGTTCACCACCTCGCCCCCGGCCTTCGTGCTTCGCTGCACGGTCCGCGCCCGACGCGATCCGCGCGCGCCGATCCGCGCCGGAGCTGACGGCCGGATAGTCCATCACCAAACGCTGTGTTCGGTCCCTCATGTGCAGCCATGTTCGCCAGGACCATCCAGGAGATTGGTCCCCCAGGGCCCGGAGCCGGGCCATCCCACCGCGGGGGCAGACGCCCAGCCGGACCTTGTCGAATCGCGGCGAATAGACGCGCCCATGGTGAGGTCGGCCTGCACTTCCCCACGCCCCTCGGCCTCGCCCGTCATTTTCTCTAGTGTGGTTGCGTGAACCTCGCCGTCAGCCGATGGGCGACCGTGCCGGGGCCAAGCCGCCGGCACTGTGGGTAGATCCGTGATGTTGACGATTGCGTCACCGACGATCGGGGATGCCGCGACGTTGGCACGCCTCAAGGCAGAGACATTCTCCGAGGCGTTCGCAGACGCCAACGCTCCCGAGGAACTCGCGGCCCATGTTGCTCGATCCTTCGATCCAGATCTGATCGCCGGTGAGCTCGCTGACCAGCGGCGTGACACGTGGTGGGTCCTCGATGCGGGCATGCCGGTCGGCTACCTCAAGGTCAATCGGGGGTTGGCGCAGACCGTGTCCAACTTGACCGACGGGCTCGAGGTGGAGCAGGTCTACATCAGGAGCAGTCACCAAGGGCGTGGTCTCGGCGGGCGGCTCCTTGACCTCGCCGACGAGACGGCGCGCGCTCATGGCCTCGGCTACGTGTGGTTGGGCGTGTGGGAGCAGAACGCGAATGCCATCTCGCTCTACCGCCGTCGCGGCTTCCGCGTCTTCGACGAGCACGTCTTCATGTTCGGCAACGAGGCCCAGCGAGACCTGCTCATGCGCGCCGAGCTCACGCCGGAGTGATCAAACAGACTCGCCCGGTCAACGGCTGGGCGAACGCAGACCGATTCTCTGCTCGTCCCGGTGGGGGAACGGTGGTTTGCAGTTGTGCGGGAACCGTAGAAAGTAGTCCTGGTCCTCAGGTCCCATCTCCCAGAAGACGCTGGCCTGATTGATGTTGGTCACCGTCTTCCCCGGCCAATGACCGGAGGCGTCAACGTCTCCGACCATCTCTTCGGCCACGCTGCGCTGCTCCGGACTGGTGTAGAAGATTTCCGAGCGATACTGGGAACCGACGACGCTTTTATCAAGGTCGGCTCGGTGGACCTGAAAGAAGACCTCGAGCAGTCCTCGATACGAGAGCCGCGCCGGATCGAAGATGACTTCGACAACCTCGGCATGACCCATGTTGTCTACCTCGGTTGGGTTGTCGTTCTTGCCACCCATGAACCCGGCTCGCGTGGAGATGACTCCCGCTGGATGGCGTAGCAGCATCTGCATGATCCAGGCGCAGCCTCCAGCGAGCACCGCTGTCTCGGTGTTGTCGCCCATCGCTTCTCCCCCATCGCCGCAAGAAGACGCTACTCCAGCTCCCGACCAGCGGTCGACGGGCTGCGCATTCGGCGCGCGTCACTGTGGGCCGGAGTGACGCACTCACCTAGTCGCTCCATGGTCACAGCAGGTACGCCAGCACTTGGGCTAGTGAGGCCAAGACGACCACCGCCGCGCCGGTCCAGCCGAGGCGTTGGTTCCGTCGGTCCGGCATTGTCCGTTCGAGGGCCAGGGCGGCGAAGATCGCGGCCATCCCCAGCAGCGCGACGCTGTGGGCGGCGTCGAGTGCCGGGTCGGGGTCGAGCAGTCGCCACGGCGGGAAGTGGCACCCGCCCGTCGGCATGTAGGGCCCGTCGGAGCTCCACTGCATCTCGGAGGGCGTGAGGTCGTGCTCGGGAACCGGGACGCCGATGGGGGTGACGAAGAAGGCCGGCGGCACGGTGACGACCCAGAAGAGGTACACCCCGAAGAGCGTCACGAACGGTGCCGATCAGTGCCGTGAAGGTCCGCGAGCGAGTGACCGTGTAGGCCGCTGCTCCACCTACGTAGGAGGCGAACGCCGCCACCGGGATCGAGGCCCATTCCACCAGGCTCGGCATGACGTGCACCTCGTACGGCGGATAGCCGAGTGGGACACCGCCTGCTCGGGCGACAAGGAACGCCTGCACACCGACCACGAGGACTGCCGCCATGGCCGGAACAGCCGCGACGGCCAGGCGGGCGGCGGTCCGCTGCCACGCTGAGAGCGGTGCTGCGGTGAACAGTTCCTGCGTGGTTTCTGGTCGCTCCCGTGCGAGGGTCCACGCACCGAGCAGGAATGATCCCCAGAGCAGCGGCCACGCGGTGTAGAACAAGGCGAGGTACACGTCGGCGCCCCACTCGTTGGGTGGAGGCTGACCGTGGATCCAGTCACCCCACATGGTCCAGCCGGCCACAGCGCAGGCGACCAGGAGGATCGGGGACCGCGCGGCGCGACGAGCCTCGCGCAACATCAGCCGCCTCATGGACTCCGACGACGCGTGGGCGTACCCGACCCCGCGCGGAGACAGCTCGTCGGCGCTCATGACAGCACCTCCGAGGCGGCCGACGTGGTGAGCAGCATGTAGCCGTCCTCCACGTTCGGTGTCACCACGTCCGCACCGCCCGGTGGGAGACCGAGATTCCGGTAGCGGCCCCGACCGTTCAGCCAGGACAAGATGGCGGATGCGTCAGCAACATCGCTCTCCCACACGTACCCGTCCGCGACGGCGGCCAGGTCCATCGGCGATCCAGCGAACCGGATCCGGCCGTGATCGAGCACGATGACCTGCGTGCAGAGCGCGGCCACGTCCTCGGTGAGATGAGTGGACAGCACCACGGTCTCCGTCGACGCCACCGCCGACACCGTCTCGCGGAACCTGAGCCGTTGCACCGGGTCGAGCCCGACGGTCGGCTCGTCCAGGATCAGCAGCCGCGGAGTCCCGAGCAGCGCCTGCGCCAACCCGACCCGGCGGCGCATGCCCCCGGACAGGGTCCGGATCTTGGCGTGCATCCGGTCTCCGAGGCCGACCGTGGTCAACACGCGCCTGACATCGTCGCGACGCCGCCGAGTGTCGGTCATCTCCTTGAGGATGGCCACGTAGTCGACGAAGTCGAAGGCGGTGAAGTCGCCGTAGATTCCGACCTCTTGCGGGAGGTAGCCGAGCGTGCGGCGGATCTCCAGGCGGTCGCCTTCTTGGGCCGGGTCTCGATCGAAGATCCGCACCATCCCGTCATCCGGCGACATCGTCGTGGCCAGGATTCTCAGCAGCGTGGTCTTGCCGGCACCGTTGGGACCCAGCAGTCCAGTCATGCCGCGACCGATGCGCAGGCTGACCTCGTTCAGCGCGACTCGGCTTCGGAAGCGCTTCGAGACCGCGTCGACCTGCACGGTGCTGCTCCCTGCGGGGGTCATGCCGCACCCCTCACGGCGTACGCCGAGCGACGCATGACCGCGACCGCCAGCGACACCGCGGCGACGCACAGCAGCAGCAGCTGGCCGCGAGGATCGAACACGTAGGAACGGTCAAGCAGCTGGTCGACACTCAACCGCGTCGAGGCTGCTTGCCAGGTCCCCGTCGTGGCGATCAGCCACAGCACCACCAGGCCGGCGGCGACGATGCGCGTGTCGAGCAGCGATGAAAGCGCCAGGGCCAGCGAGCACATTGCCAGCGACGGCGCCAACCACAGCAACGCCGTCGGCAGGTCGCCCGGAAGCGCGATGCTGAGCAGCACCATCACCGGAATGGTCAGCCCCACAACCGCCGCTGTCCTGGCCAGCAGGAGTCGGAACCGTCGGTATGGAAGCGCATCAGCAATCTCTCCGCACAGCTCGTCGGGATGCGAGTAGGCCAGCGACACCCCGATCAACGGCACGATCGGCGCGACGACCAGAAAGAGGGTCAAGCCGACTCCAGGGCGCAGATTGGCGACCAGAGTGGCGATCGCCAGCAGCACCACACCGGCGGCGCACCCGGCCTTGCGCAGCACGGGTGCGGCGAGGACCGGGCGCAGCTCGTGCTCGGGCCACCAGCGCACCAGCAGCCTCAGGATGGGGTCGCTCGAGGGACGGTCGACCTCGTCGAGCACCCGGGCCCAGGTGCGCTCGTGCATCGACTCGTGCGCCGGATGTGTTGCCCCCGCCGAATCCCGGTCTGTGGAGGTCACCGCGAGCGCGAGTCGACACCGTTCGCAGGCCAACAGATGAGCCTCGACCGAGCAGGCGTATGCCTCGCTGAGGCCACCGTCGAGGTAGCTCGCCAGCGTCGTAGCGTCGGTGTGCCAGGTCATGTCGGTCATGTCAGTGCCTCCTGCAGTTGGGTGCGGGCACGCGCCATGCGGGTGCGGACGGTAGCCGCCGGAACCCCCAGGAGCCGTCCGGCCTCGCGGCTGGTCAGTCCGTCAAGTGCGATGGCGCGGACCACGTCCCGCAGCTCTGGCGAGAGGGAGTCGATGGCCGCTGCCAGCGGACCGTGCTCGATGCCCAACAGCACCTCCTCCTCCGCCGACACCGCCGGCGGGGACAGCAACAGCCCTAGCGGCAGCGGACGGCGAGGCCGCAGAGCGGTCATCAGTCGTCGGATCCCGATGCCCCAGATCCACGCCGCCACGTCCCCCGACCCGTGCCATGCGCTGGGCTTGGTCCACACCGCAACGAAGACATCTTGGACGACCTCCTCGACGACCGACTCGTTGCGACAACGGCGCAGCAGCCGGGCCCGCAGCCACGGTGCATGCCGGTCGTAGAGGGCACGAAGGGCATCACTGTCCCGATCGGCGACCGCTTGGAGCAGATCACCGTCCGAGAGAGTCCCCTGCACAGTGCCCATATCGACCTGTAGCGCCCACCCACCAGAACTGTTCTCTGCGTTGATCTGAAGATCCGGCGCATCCTGTAGCTCAGCGTCCTCCGGCTGCACCCGACCCGCAAAGCCCTGCACCGCGAACAGCGGCACCGGCACCCCGCCTGGTTGGTCCGAATCGGGCATCGTGCGAACAGATCGTTGACCTCACTGCGACAAACCAATGCGAAGAGGTCGGTCAACAATCTCGAAGAAGCATCCGAACCCCAAGCACATCCCTCTCACGTTCGGAACGCTCCCTCGCGCCCTCATCGCGCCTGTCGCGGGGGCCAGTCCTGCCGGGCTGGCCCCCGCCCAGCACAGCCGTGGCGACCGTCACGGAAGACAACATCCCGCCCCGGAAGTCCCGACAAGAAACGGAAACCACCATGACCACCCTCAAGTCAACCCGCTGGGCCCTGCCTCTGGTCCTGGTCGCAGCCGCGCTGACCGCGGCCTGCGGCACCGACACGACGACAACCGAGTCGCCGGCCAACCCTGCGATCGAGGCCCCCCGCATCTACCCGCCGACAGACGTGCCGGAAATCCGTCCGGGCCCCACGGCTGCCGACCTCTCGGAGGGTGGCCTCGCCCAGCACGAGGAGAAGCTGCACCGCGCCGGCGGCCTGCCCGGCATGCCTTGAAACCAACCCAACCCGCACAAAAGGAGCACGCTCATGTTCAGCCCGACGACCTTGGAGATGGCCAGGCAGTACCGCAGCGAGCAGATCCTTGCCGCCGAGCAGTCCCGCCTGGCGGCGCAGTTCAAGTCCACCCCTCGGCGTCACGCCGGACTCGCCGCCCTTCGGCGGTTCGTGATCGATGTCGCCTCGCGTCCGGCGCGGACGGTTCGCATCAGCCGGTTCACGCCGCAGACAAAGCAACCCCTGTCGCGGTAGCCGCACTTGCCGTGTACGTCAGTCAACTGTCCAATCCCGAGAGAAACGAGTACCTCATGAACATCCGTCCTACGGCGACCCTGGTCGCCTCCGCCGCCCTCCTGCTCACCGCCCCAGCTGCCTCCGCCGCCCCGGCCGAGGTGTTCGGGGGAGACCTGGTCGACCTGTCCAGCACCACCGCCGACCCGTTCGGCGACGCCTCCGCCCACCTGGTGATGGTCCGAGACGGGCATCGGAACCTTGTTCCACCTGCGGGTCAAGGGCATCGACAGGGCCGCCGCAGGGACCGAGTACGGCGCGCACCTGCACATCGGCCCGTGCGTCGAGGGCAACGGCGCCGCGGCGCTGGGCCACTACAACGCCTCGCCGGCGACGCCTCCGGTGGTGAACAACCAGACGGAGGTGTGGCTGGACTTCGAGGTCACCGTCGGCGGCACCGGAGCCGGAGACGCGCTGGTGCCCTTCGTGCCGGTGCCGGGCGAGCGCGCAGTGGTCATCCACGCCGAGGCGACGGCGCCCTCCGGCGCCGCGGGTCCGCGCCTGGTCTGCCTGCCCGTGGTCTGGTGAGGAGCCTCCTGCTCCGAGGAGCCGCCCTGGGCCTCGCGCTCGGGGCGGCCTGGGGCGTCCTCGCACGGGTGTGGATGCGGTTGATCAGTACCGACCCCGCCTTCAGCTGGTCCGGCACGTTGCTCATCGTCGGCTTGGCAGCGCTGCTGGGCGCAGGGGTGGGACTGGTCGACGCGGCGCTGCGCAACGGCCGCAGCGGTTGGTGGAGGCTGGCCGTGCTGCCGGGCCTGCTTCTTCTCCTCGGGCCGGGGACACTACTGGCTCCCAGCTTCCTCGTGGGCGGCCTGGCCTGGCCGCCGCACCGCAGGTGGCTGCGGGCGCTCGGCGCCCTGATTCTGGTCGGGTCCGTCGTCGGGGCCACCTGGCTGGTGGCTGCCGATCCTGAAGCGCAGCCGGCGACGGCCAGGGACGTCATGGTGTTCACTACCGGGCTCGCCGTATTCGCGCTCGGCCTGGCGTGGGCGAGTTCGCGGGTGTGGCAGCCGCGGTCGCGGCCTGCGGCACAGAGTGTCGGCGAGACGGAAGACGGTGAGGAGCAGGACCCGGCTGCGGCCGCTATCTGGAACCGAGGTGAGGAGTGACGCACTCACCTGGTGTTCCATGGCGCGTCGCCTCGCTGCCACACCTCGAACAGGCGGTTGACTGGTTGATCACCGGCACCAGGTGCCGGCGATCCGCCAGCTGACGTCGAAGCCTGATCCAGGCCTGGCAGGCGAGCCGCCGGGCTTGGTCGGCGGTGAGCTTGTCGCCGGTAGAGGTGACCGCGACGCCGGCGGTGCCGAGGTCGGCGAGGAGGGTCTTCCAGTCGATGGTGACGGTGAGGGTGGTGGCGGTGCCGCCCTGGCGGGGCAGTCCGGAGGCGGGCAGGTTCTCCAGGAAGGCACAGAACGCCTCGCCGCGGCCCGGGACAGGGGCAGCTCGTCGACCTCGCCGAGGCGTTTGTTGCGCGGTGAGGTGTAGCCGTCGAGGTAGGTGCGCAGCCGGTTGGCGTGGTCGGGGATCCGGGTGACTGCCAGCGATGGCCCGGGATCCGAACAGCCTTCGGCTCGGCGTCGGGCCGAGCTTGGCGGCTCGGCGGTCGAGGAGGAGGGTCTCGGCCTTGGCCCGCAGGTCATCGCCCAGGTCCTGGCGGGCAGGGCCTCGAGAGCCTCGGCGATCACGCGGGTCTGGGCCAGGTTCACCTGCCCGGCGGCGAACGCGGCGGCGGTCTGGGTCCATCGCTGGTCGAGCGCGGCCGCCAGCGTCGCGTGGCGGCGTACGGCGCCGTGGGCATCCCTGGTGGCGTCGGCCAGCCAGGCGGCCGTGGACCGGGCGCCGGTCTCGACCGCGATGTCCTCGGCGCCGGCCAGGACTCGCAGGCGCTCGGCCTCGGCGCGGGCGATGAGCCGGGAGACCTCGACGAGGGACTCCTTCTTCTCCCCGGTCGAACGGAACTCCGGGCTGATCGCCGCCAGCTCGTCCAACCATCGACCACCGACAGTGGTCCGGGCTCAGAACCCCGATATCCACAGGGGATTCCAGCATTCGGGCCGCCAATATCTGCGATGGTTTCGTGACGGGACTTCGTCCCTCCTCAACCAGCCCAGCGATGAGTTCGGGCCGCGGGGCCGGTCACCACTGGTACGAGCACACCTGCGGAGACGAAGGAGAGCCCGATGTCGAACCTGATGGTGGACTTCATCATGTCCCTCGACGGCTACGGCGCCGCCGAGGGCTGGCCCGGCTACTGGGGCATGGAGGGACCCGAGTACCTCGCCTTCATCGGTGAGGACGGGGAAGAGGAGCATGCCGCGCTGATGGGTGCGACGACCTACCGGTTGATGTCGGGTTTCGCGGCCCAGATGCCCGACGACCCCGGCCTTGCCGGGTTGACCGCGTTGCCCAAGGTGGTGTTCTCATCGACGTTGGAGGCACCCCTGTCCTGGGCCAACTCCGAGCTGGTGCAAGGCGATGCTGTCGCAGCGGTGCGCGAGATGAAGGCCCAGGACTCACGCCCGCTGAGGACGATCGGCAGCCTCAGCCTGGCCCGTTCGCTGCTCACGGCCGGCCTGGTCGACCGCTTCCGCGTGGTCGTCTTCCCGGTCATCACCGGCGCGACGGGGCAGGACCGCATCTTCGACGCCTATCCCGACGTCGCCCTCGACCTGGTCGACCAGCGCACGTTTGACGGTCGACTCCAGCTGCTCGAGTACGTGCCCACCGTGCTCGAAGGGCCACCCGGCGACGGTGGGGCCTGAGGGATCGCGATGCCCGAGGAGATCGTGGACCTGGGCGACGTCCGGCTGTGCGTGGAGACCTTCGGGGAGCCGGGCGGCCCGACGCTGCTGATGATCTCGGGAGCGGCCGAGTCGATGGACGGATGGGAACCCGCCTGGTGCGAGCAGCTGGCCGCTGCGGGCCGCCGGGTCGTGCGTTACGACCACCGCGACACCGGTCGGTCCACGTCGAGCCCAGCCGGCCACCCGTCGTACCCGGCCAGCGCGCTGAACCGTGACGTGTTGCGCATCCTGGACGCTCTCGAGATCGACCGTGCGCACCTCGTCGGCCTGTCCATGGGCGGTGGGATCGCCCAGGAGGTCGCGGCGCGCCACCCCGACCGAGTAGCCAGCCTCACGCTCATCGCCACCAGTCCGGCCGGCCGGCGTCAGGACGACGCGCCGCTGCCACCACCCGAGCCACGCGTCGCGGAGACGTTCGGCAACCCGCCGCCCGAGCCCGACTGGGCGGACCGGCAGGCGGTGGTCGACTACCTGGTCGAGAGCTACCGCCCGTACGCCGGGTCCCTGGGGTTCGACGAACCTGCCGCACGACGGCTGGTCGAGCACGTCGTCGACCGGACGGTCGACATCGAGGCAGCCAGCAAGAACCACTGGCTCGCCGCCGGCGACGAGGACGACGGATTCGCGATGGGCGACATCATGGCCCCGACGCTGGTGATCCACGGGACCACCGACCCGATGTTCCCGCTCCCGCACGGCGAGGCCCTCGCGCGCGAGATCCGCGAGGCGACGCTGCTACGGGTGCCGGGGATGGGCCATGAGCGGCCGCCCATCACCGTCCGGGCCGAGGCCACCGAGGCGATCGTGCACCACACGGGGCCGCGGCCACTGGACGACGACCACGGCGCCGAGCACGAGCAGCCCGCCCAGCAGCTGCGCGACTGACAGCGACTCGCTGAAGACCGCGGCGGCCAGGCCGACCGTGACGACCGGCTCGAGGATCGACAGGATCGAGGCGACCGAGGGACCCACGCGGGCGAGGCCGGCGAAGAAGAGGATGATCGCGCCGACCGTGCTCACGAGCGCGAGCGTGACCAGCCAGAACCAGGCGGCGGGGCCGGCGTCGAGCGATGTCGGACCTCCGCGCAGGACCGTCGCGGCGGCGTACGTCGTCGCCGCGCCGCAGCACACCAGCGCGGTCAGGCTGATCGGCGCGATGCCGGAGAGCACCCGGTCGCCGGTCAGGATGTACGCCGTGTAGACCAGCGCCGAGGTCACGCCGAGGGCCGCGCCGAGCCAGTCGAACCGACTGGTGGCGGCGCCGAGCAGCACCAGCAGGATTCCGGCCAGCGCCAGCCCCAGCGCGGCCACCCGGCGCCGTGACCACGACTCCCTCTTGAGCGCCACCGCGCCCACCATCACCAGGACCGGGTAGATGTAGAGGAGCAGCGTCAGCAGCGAAGCGTCGATCCGGTCCAGCGCGGCGAAGTACGACGCCGACTGCGCCGCGTAGCCGACCGCCCCCATGGCGAAGGCCGCGACGGCGGTCCGGCGCGGAAGCACGCCGAAGCCGCCACGCCACCAGACGATGCCGAGCATCACCACCGCCGCCACGCCGAACCGCACCAGCAGCAGGTCGCTGACGGTGACGCCCTCGTCGTACGCGAGCTTGCCGAAGATCGCCATCGCACCGAAGCCGATGGCCGACAGCAAGCAGAAGATCGCGCCCACGTCCCCAGGGTCACAGCGGAGACCGTTCACGTCTATCGCGAGTATCTGGACAAGATCGTGAAGATATGATTAACGAATGCTCGACCTTCACCGGCTGCGGCTGCTCCGCGAGCTCGAGGCCCGGCACACGGTGCGCGCCGCGGCGGAGGCACTTGGCTACACGACGAGCGCGGTGTCCCAGCAGCTCGCCGTGCTCGAGCGCGAGGCCGGGACGGCCCTGCTGGAGCGCGTCGGTCGCAACGTCCAGCTCACCGAGGCCGGCCGCGTTCTGGTCCGCCACGCGCACCTGCTGCTCGACGCTGCCGAGGCGGCTGAGGCCGAGGTGGCCCAGGTCGGCGCCGGCCAGGTCGCCGGGGTGGTCCGCGTGTCGTCGTTCCAGTCGGCGTTCCTGCGCATCGTCGCGCCGGCGGTACGGGAGCTGGCGACCACCCACCCCAGCATCCGCGTCGAGGCCGGTGAGCTGGAGGTCGAGCAGGGCGTGCCCGCGCTGCGGCTGCAGCACCTCGACGTCGTGGTGGGCGACGAGTACGACGACCAGCCGAGGCCCGTGCACCGCGACCTGGTCCGCACCGATCTCGTGCGTGAGCGCGTGCGGCTCGTGCTGCCGCTGGACCACCCGCTGGCGAAGCGGCGGAAGGTCCCACTGGCGCGGCTCGGGGCGCAGCCGTGGGCGGCCTGCCAGCCGGGCACGGGCCACCGCGAGATGCAGATCCGGACCTGTCGCCAGCTGGGCGGGTTCGAGCCCGACCTGCGCTATGCCTCCGACGACTTCCTCATCCTGCTGGAGCTGGTGCGCACGACCGGCGCGTGCGCGCTGCTCCCCGAGCTGGTGCTGGGGTACGACGCTCCGGGAGTCGTCGTGCGTGACCTCGCCGAGGGCGCCATCGGGCGATCGGTCTTCCTGTTGACGCGGAGCACCCGGACGCCTGCGGTCCGCGCCGTCACCGAGGCGCTCGAGGAGCGCGCCGCCCTGCTCTAGGTCCCGACGATCGGGTCGTCGGCATTCCGGTTGAACTCGGAGTCCTTGCGGGAGAAGGTCTCGCGGCGCTCCTCGAAGCTCATCGCCTCGACGAGAGGAGCAACGTCGGAGGCGAAGCCGTTGATCTCGGGCGAGTCATGGGTCGGCACCACCGAGGTGACGACCTGGTCGTCGTACACGTGCACCACGTTGACCGACTGGTCGGCGTCGACCGCGGAGATGAAGCGGTCCAGCGGCGCGATGTCGCTGAGGTAGCAGGTGGCCGACGCGACCGAGACCGGGATGCCCGCGAAGGTGCTGTACGAGGAGTAGTGGAAGTGGCCGCCGAGGATCATCCGCACGTCGCTGCCGGCCAGTGCTTCGGCTAGCCGCGGCTGGTCGTCGAGCTCGATGATCGCGGCGGCCGGCAGCATCGGAACCGGGATCGGCGGGTGGTGCATCGCCAGCAAGGTGCCGTGCGGCGCCGGCTCGGCCAGCACGGAGGCGAGCCACTCGTACTGCGCGTCGCCGATCTCGCCGTGGTGGTAG
This sequence comes from uncultured Actinomycetota bacterium, assembly GCA_963758885.1. Classification (GTDB taxonomy): domain Bacteria; phylum Actinomycetota; class Actinomycetes; order Propionibacteriales; family Nocardioidaceae; genus Nocardioides. The sequence continues at coordinate 36,989 of CAVWXS010000026.1, read as the reverse complement.
CCGGCCACGCTCGTGTCGAGCGCCACGATGCGCAGCCCGCCGACGTCGTACACCCGGTCGAACACGTCGGGTGACGCTTCGGAGTCGTAGAGCCCGCGGGCGTAGGACTCACGGTCGTCGTGGTTGCCCATGCACCACACCACCTGGGCGCCGAACCTCTCGGCCAGGGGCTCGACCATCTCGCGCAGCTGCTGGTAGGCCTTCGGCTCGCCGCGGTCGGCCAGGTCGCCGGTGAACACCAGCGCCTGCGGGACCGGGTCGATCCTTCCGAGCCGGTCGAGGGCGAGTTCGAGGTGCTGGACGGTGTCGACGACGCCGTACTGCAGCTTGCCGCCCGCGAGCAGATGGGTGTCGCTGACGTGCGCGATCGTGTGGCTGGGGTGTGGGTACTGGCCGAGGGGCTGCACGGGAGCAGGGTACGGCGGTCGGCGCTCAGTGGTTTCGAGGCTCGGCCGTGGACGGCCTCGCACCTCAACCACCGAATGACGCGGGTCGGTGGTTGAAGTGCGAGGAGCGCCAGCGACGGGCGAGCGCTTCGGTGGTTGAGGTGCGAGGAGCGCCAGCGACGGGCGAGCGCTTCGGTGGTTGAGGTGCGAGGAGCGCCAGCGACGAGCCTCGAAACCACCACGTCGGACGGGCTGGAAGCATGGCAACCGTGAGTACCCGGCAGGTGCACGACATCGGCCGGCGCCGGGCGTGGGTGGTGTGGGTGGTCGCGCTGTCGGTGTACGTGCTGGCGGTCTTCAACCGCAGCTCGCTGGGCGTCGCGGGGCTGCTGGCGGCGGACCGGTTCGACATCAGCGCGACCCAGCTGGCCGCGTTCACGGTCCTCCAGCTCCTCGTGTACGCCGGCATGCAGGTGCCCGTCGGAGTGGCGATCGACCGCTACGGTCCGAAGCGGCTGCTGCTGGCCGGGCTGGTGCTGATGACCGTCGGTCAGCTGGCGTTCGCGTTCGTGGCGACCTTCCCGCTGGCGTTGCTGTCACGCGGGGTGATCGGCGCCGGGGACGCGATGATCTTCACCTCGGTGCTCCGCCTCGTGACCGCGTGGTTCCTGGTCCGGCAGGCGCCGATGGTCACCCAGCTCACCGGCCAGGTCGGGCAGCTGGGCGCGATCGTGGCGGCGGCGCCGTTGGCGTACGCCTTGCAGCAGTGGGGCTGGACGCCGGCCTTCGCCGCCGCCTCGTCGATCGGCCTGGTGCTGATGGTCGCGGTGGCCCTGCTGGTCAAGGACTCGCCGTACCGAACGCGAGGGCGTCATCAAGATCAAGCTGCTGGCCCTGGCGCGCAGCCTGCGTGCGGTGTGGGGCAACCCCGGCACCCGGCTCGGTCTCTGGTCGCACTTCGTCTCGCAGTTCTCGGTCACGGTCTTCTCGATGCTGTGGGGCTACCCGTTCCTGGTCAGCGGGCAGGGCCTGAGCTCGGCGCAGGCCAGTGGGCTGCTGATGGCGATGACCGGATGGGTGGTGGTGAGCGGGCCCGTGCTGGGCTGGCTGGTGACCCGCTACCCCTACTACCGCTCCGTGATCGTCATCTGCGTGGTCGCCTGGATGGCGTTCATGTGGGCGGTGGTGCTGATGCAGTCGACGCCCGCCCCGATGTGGTTGCTCGTCCTGCTCGTCTTCGCGATGGCAACCGGGGGGCCGGCGTCGATGGTCGGTTTCGACCTGGCCCGCAGCTTCACGCCGGCCGAGTCGAGCGGGAGGGCCAACGGGTTGGTCAACGTCGGCGGCTTCTCGGCGTCGCTGCTGACCATGGCGCTGATCGGCGTGGTGCTCGACGCCCGCGAGCCGGCCGGCCAGGCGGCGTACGGCCTCGACGACTTCCGGGCCGCGATGTCCGTGCAGTACATCTTCTGGGGAATCGGCCTCTTCCAGGTGGTGCGCTACCGCCGCAAGGCCCTGGCGCACCTGGCCCGCGTCCACCCCGGCGCCATCGAGCAGCTCAAGCGCGGCGAGACGTTCGTGCACCCCGGCATCGGCGACCGCGAGGGCGTCTAGGGTGACGGCATGTCGGACCACGGCGCAGGCCACGACAGCGATCATGGGGCGGCGCACGAGCACGCACTGCACGAGCTGGCCGCGGCGTACGGCGTGGCGGTCGACTACTGGGACTGGCAGGGCCGACACGTCGTCGTCTCGACCGAGAGCCTGGTCGCGGTGCTCGCCGCGCTCGACGTCGACGCCAGCACGGCCGGCGCGGCCCGGGCTGCGCTGACGGCACGGGCCGACGAGGCCTGGCGGCGGATGCTCCCGCCGGTGCTGGTGACCCGACAGGGCTGGCGACCGACGTTCGAGGTGCACGTCCCCGACGGCTGGTCGGTCGACGTCTGGGTCGAGCTCGAGACTGGAGAACACCGAGGCGGCGTCGAGCAGCACGACAACTGGAACCCGCCCCGGGACATCGACGGCGAGCTCGTCGGCGAGGCGACGTTCGCGGTCCCGGGCGACCTGCCGCTGGGTTACCACTGGGTGCTCGCCGGCTCCGGCGACCGCTGGGCGCGGATGCCGCTCGTCGTGACGCCGCACCGGGTGGGCCTGCCGGCCCGACTCGGCGACCGCCCGCACTGGGGTCTGGCGTCGCAGCTCTACAGCGCTCGGTCCGCAGGAAGCTGGGGGACCGGCGACCTCGTCGACCTCGAGGACCTGGGCGCGGCAGTGGCCGTCGACCACCGCGCGGCCTACCTGCTGGTGAACCCGCTGCACGCCGCCGAGCCGGCCGCCCCGATGGAGCCCTCGCCGTACCTCCCGACGTCGCGGCGCTACGTCAACCCGCTGTACATCCGCCCCGAGCGGATCCCGGAGTACGCCGACCTCGCGCCGGCCGACAGGGCCCGGGTCGACGCGCTCCGCGGTGAGGCCGTGGCCGCCAACACCGAGCGGGTGGACCGTGACGGGGCCTGGGCGGCCAAGCGCGCGGCGCTTCGCATGATCTTCGACATCGAGCGATCGATGGGCCGTCGGTGCGCGTTCGGCGCGTTCGAGATCCGCGAGGGCAACGCCCTCACTCACTACGCGACGTGGGCGGCGATCGCGGAGGTGCACGGCCCGGACTGGACGGCGTGGCCGCCGGAGCTGCGGGACCCGAAGCTGCCGGGAGTCGAGGCCTTCGGTCGGGCCCACGCCGACGAGGTCGACTTCCAGAAGTGGCTGCAGTGGGTGGTCGACGAGCAGCTGGCGCACACCCAGCTCGGCCTGCGCCGGGCCGGCATGGGGCTGGGCGTGATGACCGACCTGGCCGTGGGAGTGAACCCCAAGGGCGCCGACGCCTGGATGTTGCAGGAGACCTACGCCGCCGGCGTCTACGTCGGCGCGCCACCCGACCCCTACAACCAGAACGGCCAGGACTGGACGCAGCCGCCGTGGCGGCCCGACCGGCTCGCCGAGACGGCGTACGAACCGTTCCGTCGGGTGGTCCAGGCGGCGCTGCGCAGTGCTGGCGGACTCCGCGTCGACCACGTGATCGGGTTGTTCCGCCTGTGGTGGATCCCGCGTGGCGCCGGGCCGACCGAGGGTACCTACGTGCGCTACGACCACGAGGCGCTGATCGGCATCCTCGCGCTCGAAGCGGTGCGCGCCGACGCTGTCGTCGTGGGTGAGGACCTCGGGACGGTGGAGCCGTGGGTCCGCGACTACCTGGCTGAGCGCGGCATCCTCGGGACCTCGATCCTGTGGTTCGAGCTCGACCATCACGGCGGGGGCGGACCCCTGCCGGCCGACCGGTGGCGCGCGTCGTGCCTGGCGTCGGTGACCACCCACGACCTCCCTCCGACAGCCGGTTACCTGGCCGGCGACCACGTGCGCCTCCGCGACTCCCTCGGCCTGCTGACCCGCCCGGTCGAGGAGGAGCTCCGGGTCGACGCCCTCGAGCGTGAGGCCTGGCTGGGCGAGCTGCGCCGCTCGGGGCTGCTCGCCGACGACGACCCACCCGTCCAGGAGACCGTCGAGGCGCTGCACTCCTATCTGAGCCGGACGCCCTCCCGGTTGCGCTGCCTGGCGCTCACCGACGCCGCGGGCGACCGTCGTACGCAGAACCAGCCGGGCACGATCGACGAGTACCCGAACTGGCGGGTCCCCCTCAGCGGTCCCGATGGGAAGCCGATCCTGATCGAGGACGTCATCCGCAGCGAACGTGCGCAGCGCCTGTTCCGGATCATGAACGGCGCCCCGGCCGACGGGATCTACCGCGACGACGATCCCGCTGGTTGAGGTGCGAGGAGCGCCAGCGACGAGCCTCGAAACCACCCGTCGCGGACCGCGCCGTTGGGGTGGTTTCGAAGCTCGGCCGTGGCCGGCCTCGCACCTCGACCACCGAGTGGTGGTGAGCTATCGGGCCGGCTCGACTACGCCGACCACCTCACCCAGCGAGATGCGGCCGCCGCCGGCGCCGGGGGCCGAGTAGCGGAGCACGACCTCGTCGCCGTCCTCGAGGAAGGTGCGGCCGCCGGCCATCGGTTCCTGGCCACCCCAGCACAGCTCGAGGAACGAGCCGCGCTGGTCCTTCTCCGGGCCGCTGATGGTGCCCGACGCGAACAGGTCGCCGGCGCGGGTCGAGGCGCCGTTCACGGTCAGGTGCGCGAGCATCTGTGCGGGTGACCAGTACATCGTCCGGTACGGCGGGCGGCTGACCACCTCGCCGTTCAGGACGATCTCGACGTCGATGTCGAGACCCTGGGTCGCGCCCGGCGCCAGGTAGGGAAGCGGCTCCGGGTCCTGGCCGGGCAGGTCGGTCCACGCGGCGCCGAGGGCAGCGAGCGGGGTGACCCAGGCCGAGATCGAGGTGGCGAAGGACTTGCCGAGGAACGGTCCGAGCGGCACGTACTCCCAGGCCTGGATGTCGCGTGCTGACCAGTCGTTGAGGCCGACGACCCCGAAGACATGGTCGGCGAAGTCACCTGCGTGGATCGGGGTGCCCAGCTCGGTCCCCCGGCCGATCACGAAGCCGAGCTCCGCCTCGATGTCGAGGCGGGTGCTCGGCCCGAAGACCGGGCCGTCCTCGCCCTTGCGCTGGCCGCTCGGCCGGACGACGGGTGTCCCGCTCGGCACGACGGTGCCGCCGCGTCCGTGGTAGCCCACGGGCAGGTGGCGCCAGTTGGGCAGCAGTGGCTCCTGGTCGGGACGGAAGATCTTGCCCACGTTGGTGGCGTGGGCGAGCGAGGCGTAGAAGTCGACGTAGTCGCCGACCGCGAACGGCATCCGCAGCTCGACCTCCCCGAGCGGCACCAGGTGGGGTTCGACGAGATCGCGCTCCGCCTCGTCGGTGACCAGCCCGACCAGCCAGGAGCGGATCGAGTCCCACACCGGCCGGCCCAGGCTCAGGAGCTCGTTGAGCGTCGACTCAACGAACACCGCGTGCACGTCGAGCATGTCGGCCGCCGCGACGGGGGCGAGGTCGAGCACGTAGTCGCCGATCCGCGCGCCGACCCGTGGATCCTCGCCCGCCCGGACGAACACGGCGTACGGCAGGTTGTCGGAGTCGTACGCCGACCCGGTGGCGCCGTCGACCCAGCTGGTCACGGGCCCACCTCCGCGTGCTCGACGAGGCCAAGGCCGACGAGGTCGTCGAGCGGCTCGCTCACGCTGCAGGAACCGAACGAGGTGAACCAGCGACGTGCACCAACCAGGTCACTCGTGCGAGCCAGGGCGACCAGGTCGTTGGGGTAGTGGTCGGCCAGCAGGGTCGCCACCTCGGCGGTCGACGCGCCGTCGAAGGCGAGCCGCGTCGCGAGGAGCACGTTGAGGAAGCCGTGGTGCGCGAAACCCGTGTCGTGGTCACGGTGGGCGATGGCGTGGTGCAACCCGGCCGTGCACTTGAACGGTGTCTCGCGGTCGAGAGCTGCGTCGATCCAGGCCGCCAGCTGCTCACGGGTGGGGAACTTCTCGGCCTCGAGCCCGCCGGTGCGGAACTTCAGGCGGTGCTCGCCCTCGGCGACCACGTCGGCGGCCGCCAGCCAGGCGGGTGTCGCGTCGGCCTGGGGCAGCTCGACGTAGACCGAGGTCGCGTCGTCGAGCGCACCCTCGGCCCGGGCGGCGTCGACGGCCGCGGCCACCCGCCGCGCGTTGCCGGCCAGGTCGTCGGGGTCCCGCAGCGCGATCTCGAGCGCGACCACGCGCCTGCCCTTCTTGGCGGCATAGCTCAGCGCCCCACCGACGGCGCCGGCCCCACCGGTCACCACGACCGACACCGGCACGTCCTCGGTGACATTCGGCAGCGCCGTGTCGGTCACCACGAACGAGCCGACCAGATCGGCCCACCACGCCTCGCGCCTTCCGACGTACGCCGTCAACGCCTCGGGCAGCGGCGCGTCGCCGGGTGGGAACACCGCCGCGTCGTCGACCAGTCCTCGCCAGGCTTCGGGGAGCATCCCCTCACCCTAGTGACGCCGAGTCGGCGCAAATCGCCCCGGTGACGGCGCCGAGTCGGCGCAAATCGCCCCTGCGAGTGAACGACGCCGAGTCGGCGCGAATCGCCCCTGCGAGAACGTCGAGTCGGCGCTCTGGCGAGGGCGACTAGCGCCGACTCGGCGTAGGCATTGGTGCCCTCGGCATTGGTGCGATTTGCGCCGACTCGGCGGGTCAGGAGGTCCAGGCCCGCCACAGCGCGGCGTACTCGCCGCCCTGCTCGACCAGCTCCTCGTGGGACCCGAGCTCCACGATCCGGCCGTCGATGACGACCGCGATGCGGTCGGCGTCGTGGGCGGTGTGGAGGCGGTGGGCGATGGCGACGACCGTGCGGCCCTCGAGGAGGACGTTCATCGAGCCCTCGAGGGTGCGGGCCGTGCGCGGGTCGATCAGCGAGGTCGCCTCGTCGAGCACCAGCGTGTGGGGGTCGGCGATGATCAGGCGGGCCAGTGCGATCTGTTGCGCCTGGGCAGGGGTCAGGTGCTGGTTGCCCGAGCCGAGCTGGGTGTCGAGACCGCCGGGGAAGCGCTCGACCCACTCGGCCGCGTCGACCGCACGCAGGGCCGCCCAGACGGCCTCGTCGTCGGAGTCCTCGCGGGCCAGGATGATGTTGTCGCGCACCGACCCCTTGAACACGTGGTGCTCCTGGGTGACCAGCGCGACCTCGGTGCGCAGCGTCTCGAGCGGCAGCTCGACCAGCTCCACGCCGCCGACCGTGACCGAGCCCGTGCGAGGGCCGTTGATGCCGGACAGCAGGCGACCCAGCGTCGACTTGCCCGAGCCGGACGGTCCGACGATCGCGAGGCGCTCGCCGGTGAGCAGGTGCAGGTCGACGCCGTGGAGCACGTCGTGGCCTTCGCGGTAGGCGAAGCGGAGGTCCTCGCCCACCAGCTCGGGGCCGTCTGGCCGGGCCGTTCCTGCCTCACGGTCGGGCGGGACCTCGGCGATGCCCAGCAGGCGGCTCGTCGAGGCCGCACCCACCTGGAGCCGGTCGACCTCCCCGACGAGCCGGTCGAGCGGGCCGCTCAGCGCCTCGACGTACAAGACAGCGGCGGTGATCTGGCCCAGCGAGACCCAGCCCTCGGAGTAGCCGTAGGCGCCGACCAGCAGGGTGACCACCCTCGGCGCGTTGAAGGCCACGTCGATCACCGCGAACAGCAGGTTGCGCAGCGTCATCGTGTAGCGCTCGGCCTGCGCCGAGATGTCGATGTCGTCGTCGCCCGCCTGAACCCGGCGGTCGGCCAGACCGAGGGCCTCGACCGTGCGGGCGCCCTCGACCGTCTCGGTGAGGGTGCTGTTGATGCGGGAGTACGTCGCCCCCTCGTTGATGTAGCCCTTCGGCGCCTTCTGCAGGTAGCGGCGCACCTGCGGGTACGCCAGCCCGATCACCATCAGCGACGGCACCGCGAGCACGACGGAGTTGAGCAGCATCGCGATGACCGAGAGCACCACGGTCAGCCCGGAGATGATCGCCATCGGCACGCCGTACTGGACCGAGCGGCTCATCGTGCCGACGTCGCGGGTGACGCGGGTGACCAGGTCGCCGGTGCTCGCACTCTCGACCCGGCCGAGCGGCAGGGCCAGGATCGTGTGGACGATGTACTCGCGGGCCGACGACAACAGGTCCTGGCCGAAGACCGTCGAGGTCCGCTGGGCCAGGAAGGTCAGCAGCGCCTGGGCGCAGACGACACCGACGATCAGCAGTGCCACGGCGTTGAGGGACGCCGCCGCGTCGTCGGCGACGGTCTCGTCGATCAGGTCGCCCAGCAGGCGCGGCACGACCAGTCCGACCGCGGCGGCAAGACCGTTGAGCACGACCAGCGCGACGAAGATCCCTCGCCGCTGGCGCAGCAGGGTGCGGAAGAACGTCAGCACCGCCTTGTTGTCGGCCACGGGCCAGCCGCGGTCGGGCTTGCGCGACTGGGCGTAGTTCTCCAGCGCCCGGCGCTCGCGCAGGGCGTGGCGTCGACGCAGGGCCGTGACCCGGTCGGTGATCGAGCCCTCCTCCGGCGGGATCAGCTCGCGGGGGATCACGGGCGGCTCGGACGTCCGGTCGTGCCAGGTGTCGGGCGAGGTGGCGAGCAGGTCAACCACGCGGAGTCACCTCCTCCCAGTCCACCAGTTGTGCAGGTTGCGCAGCGATGGTCTCGGGACCTGGCGACTGGACATCGGCCGGTCCGGGTGTGTCGACATCCATCGCCCGGGTCACCACACGGCGGTAGTCGGGACTGTCGAGAAGCAGGTCCTCGTGGGTCCCGGCGGCGATCACCTGGTTGTCGTGGACCAGCACGACGCGGTCGGCGTGGTGGAGCCACAGGGGCGACACCGTCGTGACCACGGTCGTGCGGCCGCGGCGGGCCGCTGCCACTCGCTCGGCGATGCGAGCCTCGGTGTGGGCGTCGACGGCCGAGGTGGGTTCGACCAGGACCAGCGCGGGCGCGTCGGCTGCGAGGGCGCGGGCAAGCACGACGCGCTGCCGCTGACCGCCCGAGAGCCCGCGACCCCGCTCGTCGAGCTGTCCCTGCCACCCGCCGGGCAGGGCGTCGTAGACGTCCTCGGCGTTGGCGATGCGCAGCGCCTCCTCGGCCTCGTAGCGGTCGAGACGGCCGTGGGGGTCGATGGCGTCCTGGAGGGTGCCCGCGAACAGCTGGCTGCCGCTGTCGCTGACCAGGATCCGACGGCGTACGTCGGTCAGGCGGGCCTGCGACAGGTCGACGCCGCCGAGCGTCACGCCCCATGCCTGGCGGGCGCGCTCCTCGTCGCGGGCGGCGATCCGGGCGCGCTCGGCCTCCCGCTCGGCGCGGGCGCGCCGAGCCGCGCGGCCCTTGAGTCCCTCGCCGATGTCGTGGCTGACCGGCTCGGTGTCGGTCGGCAGGTAGCGACCGAGCCGGTCGGCGAGTGCGGAGGTGTCCTCAGGGATGGCGCTGACCACGATCGTCAGCTGGCCCTCGTGAGCCACGAAGCCGGTCAGCTCGTCGACCAGGTCGCCGTGGTCGGGCAGGTGCTCGGGGTCGCCCGATTCGCGCCAGGGCGGCTGCTGCTCGAAGATCGCGATCGCCCGGCGGGCCGAGACCGTCGCGCGGGTGAGCTTCTGGGCGAACTCGAAGAACGTCTGGATCGGGTAGATCATGAACAGCGCGTAGCCGAGGAAGCTGATCAGCTGGCCGATGGTGAGCTCGCCGTCGATCACCTGGTGGGTGCCGAGCCACACCAGCAGCACCACGAACACCCCGGAGAACAGCACCCCGACAGCCTCGATCGCGGACTGCCAGATGCCTGCCGACTGGCCGGCCTGGCGGGCCAGCTGGGACTGGTCGGCGTAGTTGCTGCCGAAGGTGCGCTCGCCGCCGATGCCTCGCAGGATCCTCAGCCCGGCGACGATGTCGGTGGCCTGGGAGGTCAGGTCGGAGTTGCGGGCACGCTCGACCTCCTGGCGGCGGTGGAGCGGCTTGAGCAGCGGGAAGGCGGCTGCCACCAGCACGGGGGCTGCGACCAGCAGCATCACCCCGAGCTCCACCGAGGTGCTCAGCACGATGAAGGCCACCACCAGGTAGGCGACCAGCTGCGTGCAGGTGCGGGCCAGGATCTCCGTGAGCGCCCCGAACTCGTCGGAGTCGCTGGAGGCGACGGTCAGCACCTCGCCGGCCGGCGTACGACGGGGCAGGACGTGGCCCATCTGCGCGGCCTTGCGGGTCACCAGCTTCATCGTCCCGTAGAGGGCGATCAGCCAGGTGCGGACGATGTAGGTGTGCATCAGGATGCCGAAGAGGGCACCTGTCAAGGTCACCGCGAGGAGCAGCGCTGCCCACTTCAGCGTGGCGTCGACGTCTCCGGGGATGATGCCCTCGTCGATCGCCCGTCCGAAGATGTAGGGCCCGAACATCGGGGGCAGCTGCCAGAGCATGCCCAGCGCGGTGGTGGTCAGGATCACCGGCCACTGGAGCTTGAGCATCCAGAGCAGGAACCGCATCCGGGTGCGCGTGTCCGGCGCGGCAGAGGGCTGGCCCCCGCCGCGCGCGTAGAAGGTGTTCAACACCGGTGGGAAGTCGCGCATCGCCTGCCCAGAGTAGGTGGGCGCGCCGACACCCAGCGAACCAATTAGCCGGGGGGTGGTTTCGAGGCTCGGGCGTGGCCGCCCTCGCACCTCAACCACCGAAATCCCTCGGTGGTTGAGGTGCGAGGAGCGCTAGCGACGAGCCTCGAAACCACCGAAATCCCTCGGTGGTTGAGGTGCGAGGAGCGCTAGCGACGAGCCTCGAAAGCACCAAAAGTAGGGTGCCGTCATGGCCTACTACCGCGCCGTCGGCTCCGTACCTCCCAAGCGGCACACCCAGCACCGCGACGAGACCGGCTTCCTCTACCGCGAGGAGCTGATGGGGGAGGAGGGGTTCTCGTCCGACTCCTCGCTGCTGTACCACCGTGGGGTGCCGTCGGCGATCGTCGACAGCCAGGTCTGGGAGCTCGGCGACCAGACCCGCACGCCCAACCACCCGCTCAAGCCGCGACACCTCAAGCTGCACGGGCTGTTCCCGGCTCTCGGCGAGGGCTCGGGCGCCTGCCCGGTGGAGGGGCGCCGGTTGGTGCTCGGCAACAACGACGTCCGCATCACCTACGTCGTCACCGGCACCGACGCCTCGCCGATCTACCGCAACGCCATCGGCGACGAGTGCGTCTACGTGCAGGAGGGATCGGGCACGGTCGAGACCGTCTTCGGGGTGCTGCCCTACCGCACGGGCGACTACGTGCTCGTCCCGCGCGCGACGGACCACCGCTGGGTGCCGTCGGAGCCGTCGCGTCTCTACGCGTTCGAGGCCAACTCCCACATCTCGCCACCGAAGCGCTACCTGTCGCGCTACGGGCAGCTGCTCGAGCACGCGCCGTACTGCGAGCGCGACCTCCACGGCCCGACCGAGCCCCACCTGGTCGAGGGCACCGATGTCGAGGTGCTGGTCAAGCACCGAGTCCCCGGGCTGCCCGGCGGCATCGGCGGCAGCCGGCTGACCTACGCCACCCATCCTTTCGACGTCGTCGGGTGGGACGGCTGCCTCTACGCCCACACCTTCAACGTCGAGGACTACATGCCGATCACCGGCAAGATCCACCAGCCGCCGCCGGTGCACCAGGTGTGGCAGGGGCACAACTTCGTGGTGTGCAACTTCGTCCCCCGCAAGGTCGACTACCACCCGCTCGCCATCCCCGTGCCCTACTACCACTCCAACGTCGACAGCGACGAGGTGATGTTCTACGTCGGCGGCGACTACGAGGCCCGCAAGGGCTCGGGCATCAACATCGGCTCGATCTCGCTGCACCCCGGCGGCCACGCCCACGGTCCGCAGCCCAGTGCGATCGAGGCCTCGCTCGGCGCCGAGAAGTTCGACGAGCTCGCGGTGATGATCGACACCTTCATGCCGCTGGAGCTCGGCGAGGCCGGGATCGCCGCCGAGGACCCGGCGTACGCCTGGACCTGGGCCGGCCGCGGCCCCGACCGCTCCGACGTCGATGACGACTCCGGCGACGGCGGACCCGCGGTCTACAGCAACTCTAGCTGAAGGTCTGCGGAAGGCGCGCCAGCGCCTGCGAGACCTGATGACAGACACGGCAGCCTGTCCCCTCACCGGGTTTCGTCACGGGCCCTCGAGATGACCCAGCGTCCCACTACCGGTTCACTGCCGTGCGCGGCGAGACCCGGTGAGCGAGAATGACGGGTGCAGGTCCTGACGCCACGCGACGTACCCCTCGGCGGCCTGCGGGCGATGCGCGTACGCCGTACCCTCCCGCAGCGCGAGCGCACCCTGGTCGGCGCGTGGTGCTTCGCCGACCACTACGGACCCGACGAGGTCGACGAGACCGGGGGGATGGTCGTCCCGCCGCACCCCCACACCGGGCTGCAGACCGTCAGCTGGCTGTTCGCCGGCGAGATCGAGCACCGCGACTCCGCCGGCCACCACGCCCTGGTCCGGCCGGGTGAGCTCAACCTGATGACCGGCGGCCGCGGGGTCAGCCACTCCGAGGTCTCCACGGCCGGCACGACCACGCTGCACGGCGTCCAGCTGTGGGTCGCCCTCCCCGACGACGCGCGCGAGGCGCCGGCCGACTTCGAGCACTACGCCCCGCCGGCGCTGTCCGGTTCCGGCTGGCGGGCCAGCGTGTTCCTCGGCTCGTTGCTCGGCCATGCCTCGCCGGTTCGCACGGCGACGCCCCTGCTCGGCGCCGAGCTGGTGCTGGAGCCCGGCACGACCCTCGAGCTCGACGTCGACGAGACCTTCGAGCACGGCTTCCTCCTCGACTCCGGCTCCGTCGTGGTCGAGGGCCAGCAGGTCAAGCCGGCCGAGCTCGCGTACGTCGAGCCCGGGCGCGCGACCTTGACGGTCGAGGCCCTCGAGGCGAGCCGGCTCGTGCTGCTGGGTGGGCCGCCGTTCGGCGAGCAGATCGTGATGTGGTGGAACTTCGTCGGCCGCACCCATGACGAGGTCGTCCGCGCCCGCGAGGAGTGGCAGGCCCAGATCACCCGCGACGGGCGTGGTCGTCGACGACGGTCAGGACGTCGCCGACGGGAGGTTCGGTGTCGTGATCGGCGACCACCTGGCCCCCATCCCGGCCCCGCCCATGCCGACCGCCCGCCTCATGCCGCGCGCGTAAGCGCCAGCTGGTTGAGGAAGGCGCGCTAGCGCCTGTCACGAAACCCGCGTGAGAGGTCCAGCGCAAGCCAGTCTCGCGGGGTTTCGGTGACGGGCGCTGCGCCCTCCTCAACCAGCGGGGAGCGCCCTGTCGGACGTCGCCCGTCACGATGCACCCCATGCCCGGACCCATCGTCGGCGACGACGGGCTGGCGCGCTGCCCGTGGGCGGCCGGCCATCCCGTCAACCGCGACTACCACGACGCCGAGTGGGGGATGCCCATCCAGGGCGAGGCGGCCCACCTCGAGCGCCTGACGCTGGAGGCGTTCCAGTCCGGGCTGTCGTGGCTGACCATCCTCAACAAGCGGCCGTCGTTCCGGGCGGCCTTCGCGAGCTTCGACGCCGACGTCGTGGCGGCCTACGACGACGCTGACCGCGCGCGCCTGATGGCCGACGTCGGCATCGTCCGCAACCGCCTCAAGGTCGACGCGGCCATCACCAACGCCCGGGCGACGGTGGCGTTGCGCGCCGAGGGTGGGCTGGCGGCGTTCGTGGAGACCTTCCGTCCCGAGGTGGGTCCGGCGCCGGTCACGACCGAGGAGATGGTGACCACCTCGCCCGAGTCGATCGCCTTGTCGAAGGCATTGAAGAAGAAAGGTTTCGTCTTCGTCGGGCCGACCACGATGTACGCCCTGATGGAGGCCATCGGCATCGTCGACGACCACCTGGTGGGCTGTCACCGACGAGGCTGTGCCACCCGTCGATCGAGCGGGGAATAGACGGCCGACGACGCGGGTTCAGGCGATTTCGGGAACCCCCGAGAGCCTGTGTATCCTCATCGGTCGTTGCCCCTTTAGCTCAGTCGGCAGAGCGTCTCCATGGTAAGGAGAAGGTCTACGGTTCGATTCCGTAAAGGGGCTCTGCGGTGGGGTCGCCTGACTTGATCGAGCATGACCACTCCGTCCCCTTGGCGGGGTAGCTCAGGTGGTTAGAGCACACGGCTCATAATCGTGGTGTCGCGGGTTCGAATCCCGCCCCCGCTACAACAGAGTGCGACAGACCGACCGAAGGATTCCCCGTGGCCAGCAAGTCCAGCGACGTTCGCCCCAAGATCACGCTCGCCTGCACCGAGTGCAAGGAGCGCAACTACATCACCAAGAAGAACCGGCGCAACGACCCCGACCGCATGGAGCTGAACAAGTTCTGCCGTCGGTGCCGCAAGCACACGCCCCACCGCGAGACCCGCTGATCCAGCTTCTCTCGACGACCCGCCCGCACCCCGGGCGGGTCGTTCGCGTTCGGTGGTCGAGGTGCGAGTGAGCGCTTGATCGTACCGGGTCTCGACACGCCGGTTGCGACCTCGCAGGCTCTCGCACGGCTTGCTCGACCTGGCGCCCTCGCTACCCCTGCGCTCCGTCGTCGCGCAGGGCTAGGGTCGATCACTATGCCCGTCGACCAGTCCCTCGTCGGCCGGGAGTTCCCGCCGACCCAGCCCTACCGGGTGTCGGCCGAGAAGGTCCGCGAGCTCGCGAGCGCGACCGGGTCCGACGCCGGCCAGGTGCCCGCGACGTTCCCGATCGTGATGGCCTTCGAGGCGATGAACGCCTTCCTCGCCGACGTCGGGGTCGAGCTCCAGCGGATCGTGCACGGCGAGCAGCGGTTCAGCTACGAGCGGCCGATCGCCGTCGGCGACGAGCTCACGGCCACGTTGGCGGTCGCCTCGCTGCGTCAGATCGGCGGCAACGACATCATCGGCACCCGCAGCGAGATCCGCGACGCGAGCGGCGACCTCGTCTGCACGACCACGGCCACCCTGGTGCACCGCGGCGGTGAGCTGTGAACCCCGGCGACGCCCTCGAGCCCCAGACCTACGCCGTACGCCGCGCCGACCTGGTCCGTTACGCCGGTGCGAGCGGTGACTTCAACCCGATCCACTGGTCCGACCGCGTCGCCACTGCCGTGGGTCTGCCCGGCGTGATCGCGCACGGGATGTACACGATGGCGCTGGCCGCCCGTGCGGTCGCCACCTGGACGGACGGTGCGGAGGTCGTCGAGCTCGGCTGCAAGTTCACCAACCCGGTCGTCGTACCCGATGACGACGCCGGCGTCGACGTCGTCGTCGCGGGCACGGTCAAGAGCGTCGAGGACGGCCTCACCACGATCGCCCTCGAGGTGACCTGCGAGGGGACCAAGGTGCTCGGCGTCCCCAAGGCAGTCGTCCGTGCCTGACCTGCCCCCCGATCGACTGGCCGACCACACGACGCTGCGCCTGGGCGGCCGGGCGAAGGCGTGGGTGCGCGCCGAGACCGAGGCTGACCTGATCGAGGCGGTGTCTGCTGCGGACGCCGCCGGCGAGCCGCTGCTCGTGCTCGGTGGCGGCAGCAACGTGGTCGTCGCCGACGACGGGTTCGCGGGGACGGTCGTCGAGGTGGCTACCCGCGGCATCGTGTCCGACCTCGACGACGACGTCGAGGCGTCCTGCTCCGGTGCGACCGTCAAGGTCGCGGCGGGTGAGCCCTGGGACCCGTTCGTGGCGATGGCCGTCGAGCGCCGGTGGTCCGGCGTCGAGGCGCTGGCCGGCATCCCCGGGCACGTGGGTGCCACCCCGATCCAGAACGTGGGCGCCTACGGCCAGGAGGTCAGCCAGACCATCGCGAGCGTCCGGGTCTGGGACCGCAAGCTCCGCGGGGTGCGCACGTTCGCCGCGGCCGACTGCGGCTTCGGCTACCGCACCAGCCGCTTCAAGCAGGATCCCGGCCGCCACGTCGTCCTCGACGTCACCTTCCAGCTGCCGCTCGGCACCTACGGGCTGCCGCTGGCGTACGCCGAGCTCGCCCGCACACTGAACCTCGAGGTCGGCCAGCGGGCTCTCATCGAGGCCGTGCGCGAGGGCGTCCTCGCTCTGCGCACCCGCAAGGGCATGGTGCTCGATCCGGCCGACCACGACACCTGGTCGGCCGGTTCCTTCTTCACCAACCCGGTCGTGGTGCCCGAGGAAGTGCCCGAGGGTGCCCCGGCGTGGCCGCAGCCGGACGGCACCGTCAAGACGAGCGCCGCCTGGCTGATCGAGCAAGCCGGCTACGGCAAGGGCTACGGCAACGACCGGGTCTCGCTGTCGACGAAGCACACCCTCGCGCTGACCAACCGCGGCTCGGGGACCACCCATGACCTCCTCGCCCTCGCGCGTGAGCTGCGCGACGGCGTACGTGAGAAGTTCGGGATCACCCTCGTCAACGAACCGGTGCTGGTGGGTTGCGACCTCTGATCGCTGGTTGAGGAGGCGGGCTACGCCCGTCTCGAAACCCGGTGTCGAAATGGTGCACACCCGTTCGTGGACTGGGTGACAGCAACCCAGATCCCACGGAAGGCATCCATCATGCGCGAGATCATCGTGACCGAGTTCATCTCCCTCGACGGCGTCGTGGAGGCGCCCGGCGGTGAGGAAGGCTTCAAGCACACCGGCTGGACCTTCGACATCGAGACCGACCAGACGATGTACGACTACAAGTTCCAAGAGGCGCGTGAGGCCGGGGCGCAGCTGCTCGGGCGGCGTACCTACGAAGGCTTCGCGGCCGCCTGGCCGGGACGCGAGGGCGACTTCGCCGACCTGTTCAACACCATGCCGAAGTACGTCGTCTCGACGACGCTGTCCGACCCCGCGTGGAACAACTCCCACGTGCTCGGCAGCATCGAGGACGTGGCCCGTCTCCGTGAGGAGGAGGGCGGCGGACCGCTGCTCGTCGCCGGCAGCCCCACCCTGGTGCAGTCCCTCTACGGCGCCGGGCTGGTCGACGAGTGGCGGCTGATGACCTGGCCGGTGGTCCTCGGCAGCGGCAAGCGGCTGTTCCCCGACACCGCGGACGACAAGACCAAGCTGCGGCTGGTCGACTCCACGACGTACGCGAACGGCGTCCAGCTCAACGTCTTCCGCCATCCGCTGGTTGAGGAGGTTGCGCAGGGCCGTCACGAAACCCGGACAGTCAGTCACCGGGTTTCGAGACAGGCGCTAGCGCGCCTTCCTCAACCAGCGGCGGGTTCCGCCAGCCAGGCGTCGATGTCGGCGAGCATCGACTTCACCACGTCGGACGGCGCCCGGGACGCGCGTACGGACATCCGGGCCAGCTCCGCGAGCTGGTCGTCGGTGAGCTCGTGGGCCGCGCGCATGGTGGCGTACTGACTGGCCAGCCGCGACCCGAACAGCAACGGGTCGTCGGCGCCCAGGGCCACGGTGGCGCCGGCTTCGAGCAGCTGGGGCAGCGGTACGGACGTGAGGTCGGAGTAGACACCGAGGGCCACGTTGGAGACCGGGCAGACCTCCAGGGCCACGCCCCGCTCGACGATCCGCTCGAGCAGCGCGGGGTCTTCTGTTGCCCTGATGCCGTGGCCGAGACGGTCGGCGTGCAGCGTGTCGAGACAGGTCCGCACGGACTCGGGACCCATCAGCTCGCCACCGTGCGGCATCAGGGCCAGCCCGCCACGCTCGGCGATCGAGAAGGCGGGGGCGAACTCCGAGGTCGTCCCACGCCGCTCGTCGTTGGAGAGCCCGAAGCCGACGACACCGTGGTCGGCGTACTGGACCGCCAGCCGCGCGAGGGTCCGGGCGTCCATCGGGTGGCGCGTGCGGTTGGCGGCGATGATCACCGCGATCCCGAGGCCGGTGCGCTGCGAGGCGTCTCGCACGCAGTCGAGCACCAGGTCGGTGAAGGCGGTGATGCCGCCGAACCGCGTGGCGTAGCCCGACGGGTCGACCTGGATCTCCAGCCAGCGGCCGCCGTCGCGGACGTCGTCCTCCGCCGCCTCGAGGACCAGCCGGCGTACGTCATCTGGCGTTCGCAGCACCGAGCGCGCCACGTCGTAGAGCCGCTGGAACCGGAACCAGCCCTTCTCGTCGGCCGCCGACAGCTGTGGCGGCCAGTCCTCCTCGAGCGAGTCGGGCAGGACGATGCCGTCGCGGTGGGCGAGCTCGACCAGCGTCGGGTGCCGCATGGACCCCGTGAAGTGGAGGTGGAGGTGTGCCTTCGGGAGCCGCGAGAGATCCCTCGAGCGCGGTGCGCAGCGCTGTGCCGTCAAGCGCTGTGCCGTCAAGTAAACAGCTTCTGCAGCCGGGTGATGCCCTCGATCAGGTCGTCGTCGCCGAGGGCGTAGGACAGCCGCAGGTAGCCGGGGGAGCCGAACGCCTCACCCGGCACGATGGCGACCTCGGCGGCGTCGAGGATGTACTCCGCCAGCGCGGCCGAGGAGTCGATCCGGCGGCCGTCGTAGCTCCTTGCCGAGCAGCCCCTTGACCGACGGGTAGGCGTAGAACGCGCCCTCCGGCATCGGGCAGTAGACGCCCTCGATCTCGTTGAGCATCGACACGATCGTCTTGCGGCGCCGGTCGAAGGCGGTCTTCATCTTCTCGACGGCCGAGAGGTCGCCCGTCAGTGCGGCCAGCGCCGCGCGCTGGGAGACGTTGGCGACGTTGGACGTCGCGTGCGACTGGAGGTTGGCCGAAGCGGCCACGAGGTCCTTGGGGCCGATCATCCAGCCGACCCGCCAGCCGGTCATGGCGTAGGTCTTGGCGACGCCGTTGACGACCACGCAGTTGTCGAAGAGGTAGGGGCACAGCACCGGCAGCGAGCCGGTCTCGACGCCGTCGTAGACGAGGTGCTCGTAGATCTCGTCGGTCAGCGCCCAGAGGTCGTTGTCCTCGACCCAGCGACCGATCGCGCGGATCTCGTCGGCGGTGTAGACGGCGCCGGTCGGGTTGGACGGCGAGACGAAGAGCAGCACCTTGGTGCGCGGCGTGCGCGCGGCCTCGAGCTGCTCGACGGTGACCTTGTAGCCCTGGGTCTCGTCGGCCAGCACCGGCACCGGAACCCCGCCGGCCAGCTGGATCGCCTCGGGGTACGTCGTCCAGTACGGCGCCGGGACGATCACCTCGTCGCCCGGGTCGATCATGGCCGCGAACGCCTCGTAGATCGCCTGCTTGCCGCCGTTGGTGACGATCACCTGGCTCGGCTCCACGGCGTAGCCGCTGTCGCGCAACGTCTTCTCGGCGATCGCCTTCTTCAGCTCCGGCAGGCCGCCGGCGGGGGTGTAGCGGTGGTTCTTGGGGTCGCGGCAGGCGTCGACGGCGGCCTCGACGATGTAGTCGGGCGTCGGGAAGTCGGGCTCGCCGGCGCCGAAGCCGATGACCGGCCGGCCCTCGGCCTTGAGCGCCTTGGCCTTCGCGTCGACCTTGAGCGTGGCGGACTCGGCGATGGCGCCGATCCGCTGGGAGACGCGACGGTCACGAGGGGAGGACCCGGCAGGAGGCATGACGTCATCGTATGACCCCCGATGTGCGCACCGGTTTGGACGTTGTTTCTCGATTCCACGTAGACTCCCCAGTTGGTGGTCTCCCACAGGCTCAAGCCTGCCCATCGGAGCCTCCGGAGGGCACTAGCTCAACTGGCAGAGCATCGGTCTCCAAAACCGAAGGTTGGGGGTTCAAGTCCCTCGTGCCCTGCAAAGATTGCACATGGCTCGCGAACGCAGATGGAAGGTGAGAGGCGAGTGTCGGACAGCAAGGCCGTACCCGGCCCACGCAACGAACGCGAGCGTGGTCGGGAGCCTGACAAGCGGACCAGCCTGCCCACGTTCTACCGGCAGGTGGTCGCCGAGCTCCGGAAGGTCGTCTGGCCGACCCAGGAGCAGCTCATCACCTACTTCCTCGTGGTGATGGTCTTCGTGCTGTTCATGATCGCCATCGTGTCGGCGCTCGACCTGGGCTTCGGCAAGCTCGTGTTCTGGGTCTTCGGAGGCGGGGGCACCCAGTAGCAGCCGATCCCGGAGACGACCCGCCGTCGTCACCGGCCCCTTCCCACGAATCCTTCCCCCACCACTGATGGAGCAACACGTGTCCGAGCAGTACCACACCGAGGAGCTCGAGGTCCCGACGGCCGACGCCGCCGAGCAGACCCAGCCCACCGCCGACGAGCCGGCCGACCAGGTCGAGGAGTCCTACGCCCCCGAGGTGACCGACGAGCCCACCGCCGAGGCCGCCGACGACCTGCCCCTGGGCGACGAGGTCGCCGAGAGTGCGACCACCGACGAGTCCGAGCCGGCGGCTGAGGAGGCTGTGGCCGAGGACGAGCCCGCCGACGAGGCTGTGGCCGAGGACGAGCCCGCCGAGGAGCCTGTGGCCGAGCGAGCCGCCGACGAGCCCGTCGCCGAGGACGAGACCGCCGACGAGCCCGCCGCGGACGACCCGCTCGAGGCCTTCCGCCGGAGCTGTACGCCAAGCCTGGCGACTGGTTCGTGGTGCACACCTACTCCGGCATGGAGAACCGTGTCCGCGCCAACCTCGAGAACCGGATCTCCTCCCTCCACATGGAGGACTACATCCACGAGATCGTGGTCCCGACCGAGGAGGTCGCGGAGATCAAGAACGGCCAGCGCAAGATGGTCAAGCGCACCGTTCTTCCCGGCTACGTCCTGGTCCGGATGGACCTCACCGACGAGTCCTGGGCCGCCGTGCGGCACACGCCGTCGGTGACCGGTTTCGTCGGCCACAGCCACCAGCCGGTGCCGCTGAGCATGGACGAGGTCGAGAACATGCTCGCTCCGAGCGTGGTCGCCACCGCCGAGGCCGCCGCGGCGGCCAGCGGTACGTCGCCCGGTGGCGCCACCACGAAGAAGCCCGTCGAGGTCGCCGACTTCGAGGTCTCCGACTCCGTCATGGTGGTCGACGGCCCGTTCGCGACGCTGCACGCCACGATCACCGAGATCAACGCCGAGGCCCAGCGGGTCAAGGCGCTGGTCGAGATCTTCGGCCGCGAGACCCCGGTCGAGCTGAGCTTCAGCCAGATTCAACGAGTCTGACACGCAAGCTCGCTCCGAGCTTGCGAGCGCCTGCCAGGTCAGAACCGAGCGCAGGTCGAGCGAGCGCCCGCCTGAGCTTGCGAAGGCGGGACCGCGGGTCGAGACCCGGTGAGCGAGGCAAGCAGCCGCAATTGGCCGCCGTACCACGAAGCAAGGCACAATGACCCGGTTGCCCTGAGATCGATGAGGGCAACCGCACCACCAGTGGCAGAGGGCAGGGGCCCTCGTCATGACCACGAGAAGAAAGTTGAACAGATGCCTCCCAAGAAGAAGATCGCTGCGCTGGTCAAGGTGCAGCTCCAGGCCGGCGCCGCGACCCCGGCCCCGCCCGTCGGTACCGCTCTGGGTCCCCACGGCGTGAACATCATGGACTTCTGCAAGGCCTACAACGCCCAGACCGAGTCCATGCGCGGCAACGTCATCCCCGTGGAGATCACCATCTACGAGGACCGGTCGTTCACGTTCATCACCAAGACCCCGCCGGCCGCCGAGCTGATCAAGAAGGCCGCCGGCCTGCAGAAGGGCTCGGGTGTCCCGCACAAGGAGAAGGTCGGCAAGCTGACCAAGGACCAGGTGCGCGAGATCGCCACGACCAAGCTGCCGGACCTGAACGCCAACGACATCGAGGCCGCGATGAAGATCGTCGAGGGCACCGCCCGCTCCATGGGCGTCCGCACCGACTGATCCGTGACCCCAGTCATCGAACTGGCGTCCCCATCCCCGTGGCAGGGCCGCGCTGGCCCGCTGACCACACCTGGACCGAAGAAAAGAGAACCAGTCATGCAGCGCAGCAAGACCTACCGTGCGGCGACCGACACCTACGACAAGGCCGAGGTCTACGCCCCGCTCGCGGCGATCAAGATCGCCAGAGGCACCAGCAAGAAGAAGTTCGACGAGACCGTCGACGTCGTGATGCGCCTCGGGGTCGACCCCCGCAAGGCCGACCAGATGGTCCGCGGCACCGTCAACCTGCCCCACGGCACCGGCAAGACCGCCCGTGTGCTCGTGTTCGCGAACGCCGAGAAGGCCGACGCCGCCCGTGAGGCCGGCGCCGACGTCGTCGGTGGCGACGAGCTGATCGAGAAGGTCAACGGCGGTTGGCTCGAGTTCGACGCCGTCGTCGCCACGCCCGACATGATGGGCAAGGTCGGCCGCCTCGGCCGCGTGCTCGGCCCCCGTGGCCTGATGCCGAACCCGAAGACCGGCACCGTGACACCTGATGTCGCCAAGGCCGTCGCCGACATCAAGGGCGGCAAGATCGAGTTCCGCGTCGACCGTCACGCCAACCTGCACTTCATCATCGGCAAGGCGTCGTTCTCCGAGGCCCAGCTGGCCGAGAACTACGCTGCCGCCCTCGAGGAGGTGCTGCGGCTCAAGCCGGCCAGCTCCAAGGGCCGCTACATCCGCAAGGTCACGGTCTCCACGACCATGGGCCCCGGCGTCCAGGTCGACCCCAACCGCACCCGCAACGTCACGCTCGAGGACGACGCCGCGGCTGCCGCCCAAGCCTGACTCTGCCTAGCCGTCGAGACGCTCCTCGACCAGGCGCTCGGAGACGAGGGCGCCGTCGATGTCGAAGCGGCCCTGCAGGAACTTCTTGCGGAACTCGATGTCCAGACCGCCTGAGCCCTGGCGGTTCTTCTCCAACGTGACGACCGTCCACTCGCGCATGCGCTCCAGGCCGTTGACGTCGTAGACGAGCGCGTCGCGGGTCACGATGTCGGCCTTGGTGTTCATGATCATCACGACGTCTGGCTCGTAGGCGAGCGCGGTCGAGCCCTTCAGGTGCCGGGCGCGCATCCGCTGCCCGGGCTTGAGGCCGTCGCGGTCGGCCGAGGAGAGTGCGAGGACGGGGCTCGCGAAGTCGATGGCCAGGTCCTTGAGCTGCTGGGTGATCCGGGTGATCTGCTGCTCCTCCGGCATCGCCGGATCGTCCGGCTTCACCTTCTGGAGGTAGTCGACGACGATCAGGGGCGGCTGCCCGGTGTCGGCGTACACCTCCTTGACGCAGTCGACGATGGAGGTCAGGTCGGTCTGGGCCGTGGTGGAGCGGTGGATGACGAGCCGGTCGGAGTACTTGCCGATGGCCATCAGGGCGTCGATGGCCATCGGTCCCGCACTCGCGAGCAGTCGCTCCGGCAGCCCGCCCTCGGCGCCGCGACCGTCGAAGGCCTCGCGGATCTGGGAGATCGGGGGCGCGCTGACGCCGAACATCAGCCCGGCCTCGAGCGAGATCAGCCGCTGGAGCAGCACCTCCGCCTCGAGCTCGAAGGAGAACATCACGGCCGAGCAGCCAGCGGCGGCAGCGTTGCGGCACATCTGCAGGGCCATCGTCGACTTGCCCTGGCCCTGGGGGCCGGCGAGCACGTTGAGGGCACCGGCCCGGAAGCCGCCGCCGATGCTCTCGTCGAGGATCGGGAAACCGGTCGGCCAGATGCGGACCTCGGCCTCGGGTGAGCGAAGGCGCGCGTCAGAGCGCTCGACCACCAAGGTGAGGGAGGTGAGCTTCTGGTCCATGGGCCCGATTAGACCGGAGCATGACTAGGTGGTTGGCCGGAAAGGGCGAACATGGCCCGTTTGGGTGGTGGCTGCATCACCCGAACAGGCCAGACGGCCGCCTCAGCGGTCGGCGAACAGGCGTTCCTCGACGAGCTGCTCGGCGACGATCTTGCCCTCGGTCTCGAAGCGCCCCTGCTGGAAGCGCTTGCGGAACTCCAGCTCGATGGCGTCGTGGCCCTGCCGGTTCTTCTCGACCGAGATGACGGTCCACTCGCGGAACCGTTCGAGCCCGTTGACGTCGAACAGCAGGTGGTTGCGAGCCACCACGTCGGACTTGGTGTTCATGATCAGCACGACGTCGGGCTCGTAGGCCAGGGCGGTGCCGCCGCGCAGGTGTCGCGCGCGCATCCGCTGCCCGGGCTCGAGGCCCTTCTTGTCGGCCGCGGCCACCGCGAAGACGGGGGCCTCGAAGTCGATGGCGAGGTCCTTGAGCTGCTCGGTGATCTTGGTGATGCTCTCCTCGTCGGAGAGGCGAGGGTCGTCGAACTTCACCTTCTGGAGGTAGTCGACGATGATCAGCGGCGGCTGTCCGGTCTCGCCGTGCACCTCCTTGACCGCCTGCGCGATCGTGGGGATGTCGGTCTGGGTCGTGGTCGAGCGGTGCACCACCAGCCGGTCGGCGTACCCCTGGATGCGCATGATGGCCTCGATGCCGGCCGTGCCGGCCAGCCTCTCGGGGAGCCCGCCGGCGCCGCCGTCGGCGCCCTCGAAGGCCGACCGGACGCTGGTCAGCCCGGGCGCGTTGATGCCCCCGATGAGCCCCGACTCGAGCGCGATCAGCCGCTGCAGCAGCGCCTCGGCGTCGAGCTCGAAGGAGAAGAAGATGGCGGCCCTGCCGGCGGCAACGGCGTTGCGCGCGATCTGCAGTGCCATGGTCGTCTTGCCTTGGCCCTGAGGCCCGGCAAGCAGGTTGAGCGCCCCGGCCCGAAGGCCTCCCCCAAGGACGTCGTCCAGCAGTGGGAAGCCCGTGGGCCAGATCCGCACTGAGGACTCCGGGGACCGCAACCGAGCGTCAGCACGATCCAAGATCGTGGCAAGCGAGGTCAACTTTGGGTCCACAAGATGAATTGCAACAGAACCGAGGCCATGTCGTGAACCGAACGGGCAAATCTGACTAGTCCGGTTGGCACCGCCCCTCACCCGATCGGAGGAGGTCATTGACAGGCCCTGGCCCCAGGCTCGCGGGCGCGAGTGCTCGGAATTTGTCGGTCCCGTACTCCGCGGCGTACGGTGGGCCGCTGAAACCAGAGACCGCTGGTCGCCGGGCTGGTCACATGAATGGCCCGGCAGAAGGTTCCGATCCGTCGGACGACCCGCGCAGGTGACAGAGCGTGATCTTTCCATGACGCCCTGAGCCCTGCGCTCAGGGCGTTCGTCGTTCCGGGCCATCGTGACCACCGGTCTCCTATCCGGAAGGAGACCCATGGCGCGGGCAGAGAAAGCTGCGGCCGTCGCGGAGATCGTTGACTCGTTCAACGACTCGGCGGGTGCCGTGCTGACCGAGTACCGCGGGCTCACCGTCAAGCAGCTGCAGGATCTGCGGCGCTCGCTGCGTGGGAACGCCAACTACGCCGTGGTCAAGAACACGCTGGCCAAGCTGGCCGCCACCGAGGCGGGCATCGAAGGCTTCGACGACCTGCTCACCGGCCCGACCGCGATCGCCTTCATCAACGGCGACGTCGTCGAGGCGGCCAAGGGTCTGCGTGACTTTGCCAAGGCCAACCCCACCCTGGTCATCAAGGGTGGCGTCCTGGACGGCAAGCCTCTCGACGCGAAGGAGGTCGCCAAGCTGGCCGACCTCGAGTCGCGCGAGGTGCTCCTGGGCAAGCTGGCCGGCGCGATGCTCGCGTCGCTCAGCCAGGCCGTCTACCTGCTCAACGCCCCCATCGCCCAGGTCGCCCGGCTCGCCGGTGCGCTCCAGGCGAAGGCCGAGCAGGACCCCTCGATCCTCGCGGGTGGTGCCGGTACGCCGGCCCCGGCCGCCGACGAGTCCGCCGCCGAGGCGGACGAGTCCGCCACGGACGAGGCCGCCGTCGAGGCGGACGACTCCGCTGACGAGGCCGACAGCCACGTCGGCACCGAGGACAGCACCGAGGACAGCACCGACCCGCCGCGGAGTCGACCGAGTCCGAGGACGAGACGACCGAGGCCTGACGGCCACGGTCACACCACCCACCACACCCCGGTCCGCCCGCCGACCAGACACCCGATGGCCCGGACCACTGATTGGAAGGAAACGCCACCATGGCGAAGCTCAACACCGACGAGCTGCTCGACGCGTTCAAGGAGATGACGCTCATCGAGCTCAGCGAGTTCGTGAAGCAGTTCGAGGACACCTTCGGCGTCACCGCGGCCGCTCCGGTTGCCGTTGCCGCCGCCGCGCCCGCCGCAGGCGGTCCCGGCAACGTCGGCGAGGAGGCTGCTGAGCAGGACTCGTTCGATGTCGTTCTCGACGCTGCCGGCGACAAGAAGATCAACGTCATCAAGGAGGTGCGCGCCCTGACCTCCCTCGGCCTGAAGGAGGCCAAGGACCTCGTCGAGGCGGCCCCCAAGGCCGTTCTCGAGGGCGTGGCCAAGGACGTCGCGGAGAAGGCCAAGGAGGCCCTCGAGGGCGCCGGCGCCACCGTCACCCTCAAGTGACCTCGGAGCCGCATCTGGCTCCGAGTGATGATGCCCGAGTCTGCGGGCACCTGGTGCGCCGCAGACTCGGGCATCTTCGCCGCTTCGCACCTCGCCGAGTCGGCGCAAATCGCCCTCCTGACACCGCCGAGTCGGCGCGCATCGCCCTCGTGGTGGCGTCGAGTCGGCGTGATTCGCCCTGCTGGTGCCACCGGGGTGAACGCCGGACTACTGCGCCGACTCGGCGTAGCTGCTGAGGCTAGTTGCGCCGACTCGGCGTCGTTCGAGGGCGATTTGCGCCGACTCGGCGGGGTACCGGTCCGTAACCTTCGCGACCCGCGCCCGTTGAGCCCCCTGGAAGTGGCGAACGGGAGGCGCCGCTTCCTCGACAGGTCATGAGCCTGGGCACGTCGATGCGAAGGGAGGCGCGGCGCCATGGGTGTCGAGATCCAGATCGAGGGACTCACCAAGTCCTTCGGCAAGCAGCTCATCTGGGGCGACGTCACGCTGACGGTGCCCGCGGGTGAGATCTGCGTGATGCTCGGCCCGTCCGGCACCGGCAAGTCCGTGCTGCTCAAGACCCTCATCGGCCTGCTCAAGCCCGACCGCGGCTCGGTGGTCATCGAGGGCACCGACATCACCACCTGCCCCGAGCGCGAGCTCTACGAGATCCGCAAGCTCTTCGGCGTGCTGTTCCAGGACGGCGCGATGTTCGGCTCGATGAACCTCTACGACAACGTCGCCTTCCCGCTGCGCGAGCACACCAAGAAGTCCGAGTCCGAGGTCCGTGACGTGGTCATGGAGAAGATGGACCTCGTCGGCCTGATCGGCGCCGAGGACAAGCTGCCGGGCGAGATCTCCGGTGGCATGCGCAAGCGCGCCGGCCTGGCTCGCGCGCTGGTCCTCGACCCCGAGATCGTGCTGTTCGACGAGCCCGACTCCGGCCTCGACCCGGTGCGTACGTCGTTCCTCAACCAGCTCATCGTCGACCTCAACGCCCAGATCGACGCGACGTTCCTGATCGTCACCCACGACATCAACACCGCGCGCACGGTGCCCGACAACATCGGCCTGCTCTACCACCGGCACCTGGCCATGTTCGGCCCGCGCGAGATGCTGCTCAGCTCCGAGGAGCCCGTCGTACGCCAGTTCCTCAACGCCCAGACGATCGGCCCGATCGGCATGTCGGAGGAGAAGGACGCCGACGACCTCGCCGCCGAGGAGGGCCAGGAGCTGCCTCCGCTGCCGCCCATCCCGCTGCAGCAGGAGCCGTCCAACGGGATACCCCGCCGCAGCCAGCGCCCGCCGGGCGAGTGGTGCAAGGAGAACGGCGTCACGCCGCCCCCCGGCTCCTTCGAGCGCAGCATGACCATGACGGCGGGGGCCTGAGCCGATGGCCTCCCGAACCATGCCTGGGACCTCCTCACGCGCGCTCGCGCCCGTCGGCGCCGCCGGCAAGCTGTTCGCCTTCGGCCTCGACGTCGGCCGCGGGCTGTTCCGCCGGCCCTTCCAGACCCGCGAGTTCCTCCAGCAGGCGTGGTTCATCGCCTCGGTGACGATCATCCCGACCGCGCTGGTCGCGATCCCCTTCGGCGCGGTGATCGCGCTGCAGGTGGGTGGCCTGATCAAGCAGTTCGGCGCCCAGTCGTTCACCGGCTCGGCGTCCGTGCTCGCGGTGGTCCGCGAGGCCGGTCCGATCGCCACCTCGCTGCTGATCGCCGGGGCCGCCGGGTCCGCGATCGCGGCGGACCTCGGCGCCCGCAAGATCCGCGAGGAGCTCGACGCGATGATGGTGCTGGGCATCGACCCGATCCAGCGCCTCGTCGTCCCGCGGGTGCTGGCCTGCATGCTGGTCGCGGTCTTCCTCAACGGCCTGGTCAGCGTGGTCGGCGTGGCCGGCGGCTACGTCTTCAACGTCGTCCTGCAGGACGGCACACCAGGGGCCTACCTAGCGAGCTTCACCGCGCTCGCCCAGCTGCCCGACCTGTGGCAGGGGATGGCCAAGGCGCTCGTCTTCGGCATGGTCGCGGCGATCGTGGCCTGCTACAAGGGCATGAACGCCGCCGGCGGGCCCAAGGGCGTCGGCGACGCCGTCAACGAGTCCGTCGTGGTCAGCTTCATGCTGCTCTTCGTCATCAACTTCGTGATGAGCGCGATCTACTTCCAGCTCGTCCCGCCGAAGACGGGTTGACTTTCATGGCCCCGAGGATGACGGGATTCAAGTCCCTGTACGACGCCCCCGCGCGGTCGCTCGACGACCTCGGCGGCCAGCTGGCGTTCTACATCAAGGCCCTGGCGTGGACGCCCCGCACGATCCGCCGCTACAAGAAGGAGATCCTGCGGATCCTCGCCGAGGTCACCCTCGGCTCCGGCTCGCTGGCCGTCATCGGCGGCACCGTCGGCGTGATCACCGCGATGTGCTTCTTCACCGGCACGGAGGTCGGCCTCCAGGGGTACGCCGCGCTCAACCAGCTCGGCACGTCCGCCTTCTCCGGCTTCGTCTCGGCCTACTTCAACACCCGCGAGATCGCCCCGCTCGTCGCCGGGCATCGCGCTCGCGGCCACGGTCGGCTGCGGGTTCACCGCCCAGCTGGGCGCGATGCGGATCTCCGAGGAGGTCGACGCCCTCGAGGTGATGGCGATCCCGTCGCTGCCGTTCCTGGTGACCACGCGCATCATCGGCGGCCTGATCGCGATCATCCCGCTGTACGTCGTGGGCCTGCTGTCGTCGTACTACGCGACGCGGCTGACCGTCACCCAGTTCTTCGGTCAGAGCGAGGGCACCTTCGACCACTACTTCAACCAGTTCCTGCCGCCCGGCGACGTGCTGTGGTCGTTCGGCAAGGTGCTGGTCTTCGCGGTGACGGTGATCCTGATCCACTGCTACCACGGCTACAACGCCTCGGGCGGGCCGGCCGGCGTGGGCGTCGCGGTCGGGCGCGCCGTACGCACCAGCATCGTGGCGATCAACGTCCTCGACCTCTTCTTGTCGATGGCCATCTGGGGCACCACCACGACCGTCCGGCTGGCGGGCTGAGCCGTGCGCGCCGGATCGAATGGGCAGGGCCACAAGGTCCTCGGGGTCGCCTTCCTCTGCCTGCTGCTGCTCGGCGTCTGGCTGACCTACGGCATCTTCACCAAGAAGTTCGTCGACTACGACCGCGTCACCCTGCGGACCTCGACCCTCGGCCTCCAGCTGCCCGAGCGCGCCGACGTCAAGATCCGCGGCGTGATCGTGGGCGAGGTGCTCGACTTCGAGAGCGACTCCGAGGGCGCCGTGGTCACCCTCGGCCTCTTCCCCGACGAGGTCGACACCATCCCGGCCAACGTGACGGGCTCGATCGTGCCGAAGACCCTGTTCGGCGAGAAGTACGTCGCCCTCGAGGTGCCCGCCGAGCCCGCGACGGACCACATCGAGCCGGGCGCCACGATCGAGCGGACCCAGGTCGCGATCGAGGTCGAGAAGGTGCTCAACGACCTCTACCCGCTGCTCCGCACGGTGCAGCCGGCCGACATCAACCTGACGCTCAACGCCATCGCCACCGCCCTCGAGGGGCGCGGTGAGCTGATCGGCGAGAACTTCGAGACCGTCGACGCCTACCTCAAGCGCCTCAACCCGCAGATCCCCGCCATCGTCCAGGACCTCCGGCTCACGGCCCGCGTGTCCACGATCTACGCCGACGTGATGCCCGAGATCGCGACGATCCTGCGCAACACCATCAAGACCACCGGCACGCTCGAGGAGCGTGAGCAGCAGCTGAAGGCGTTCTTCTCCGACCTGACGAAGTTCTCCGACGACACCCGGGTCTTCCTCGACCAGAACGGCGACAACATCATCCGCCTCGGCCAGCTCGGCGCCCAGCAGCTGCGGTTGCTGGCGAAGTACGCACCGGAGTACCCCTGCCTGACGGGCGGCATCGTCAACGCCGGCAAGCTGCAGGCCGAGGCCTTCCGCGGCTTCACGCTCCACATCGTGCTGGAGACGCTGCCCAACCAGCCGCGCGGCTACAACGCGTCCGACGTACCCAGGCTCGGCGAGGACAGCGGGCCGGTCTGCCTGAACCTGCCCACCCCGCCCTGGAGCCAGGCCAACCCGCTGCGCCACCAGCGCGACTTCGACGACGGCGTCGACAGCCCGACCGGCAAGGGCATCAGCCGGGTGGCGCCCGGCCTCGGCGAGCACTTCAGCGGCGCCGGCTACGCCGGCGGCCGCGACGAGGCCGCCGTCCTCAAGTCCCTGCTCGGCCCGGGTCTCGGGCTGACCGCAGACCAGGTGCCCGACCTCGGCGTGCTGCTGGTGGGTCCGATGGCCCGCGGGGCGGAGGTGACGCTGCGATGAAGGCCCTCGACAAGCGGACCACCGTGGACCTGGTCAAGCTCGTGATCTTCATGGTCGTCACGACCCTGGCGACCAGCGTGCTGGTGGTCACCATCGGCAACCTCGACTTCGGTACCAGCCGCGAGTACAAGGCGGAGTTCAGCGACGCCACCGGCGTCGTCAAGGGCGACGACATCCGGATCGCCGGGGTCAAGGTGGGCACGGTCAAGAAGGTCGAGATCGTCGAGCGCACCCGCGCCCTGGTCACCTTCAGCGTCCAGGAGACCACCCCGCTGTCGAAGGCGACGCGGGCCGACATCCGCTACCGCAACCTGGTCGGCCAGCGCTACATCTCGCTGAGCAACCAGATCGGCGACAACGCCAAGCTCGCCGAGGGCGCGACCATCCCCGTCAGCCAGACCTCGCCGGCGCTCGACCTGACGGTGCTCTTCAACGGCTTCAAGCCGTTGTTCGAGGCGCTGACGCCGAGCGACATCAACAAGCTCTCCTACGAGATCGTGCAGGTCTTCCAGGGTGAGGGCGGCACGCTCGAGGGCCTGCTGGCGCACACCGCCTCGGTCACCTCCACGCTGGCCGACCGCGACCAGATCATCAGCGCGCTGATCGACAACCTCAACGAGGTGCTCGCCCACCTCGGCAGCCGCGACGAGCAGCTCAACCGCCTGATCACGACGTTCCGCACCTTCGTCGGCGGCCTCAAGGACGACCGTCAGGCGATCCTCGGCTCGCTCGACCAGATCTCGACCCTGTCGGTCGAGACCGCCAGCCTGGTCGAGGGCATCCGCAAGCCGTTCGTGGAGGACATCCACCACCTTCGCGCGGTGGCCGAGAACCTCGACCGCAACAAGGCCGAGCTCGACCGGGCGCTGCAGGTGCTGCCGATCAAGCTGGAGAAGGTCGGCCGGACCGCCGATCTACGGCTCGTGGTTCAACTTCTACCTCTGCCAGTTCCAGGGCAAGGTGACCGTCGCGGGCGTGACCGTCCCGGTGCAGTACAACACCGGCTCCGACAGGTGCGCACTCGTGAAAATGAGCATCCCGTTCAGAGAGCGCAACCCGGTCGTCGTCGGGGCGATCAGCCTGGCCGTCGTGGCCGGGCTGATCCTGGCCGCCTTCAACGCGCAGAACCTGCCGATCATCGGCGGCGGCGACGTCTACTACGCCGCCTTCTCGGAGGCGGGCGGGCTGAAGGCCAACGACGAGGTGCGGGTTGCCGGCGTCCGCGTCGGCAAGGTCGAGAAGGTCGAGCTGGACGGCGACCACGTCAAGGTCACCTTCCGCATCGACGAGGGTGCGGAGTTCGGCAAGGAGACCGGCGCCGACATCAAGGTCAAGACCCTGCTCGGCGCGATGTACCTCAGCCTGGCCCCGGCCGGGTCCGGCCAGCTCCCCGAGGGCGCCGAGATCCCGGTGTCGCGCACGAGCTCGCCGTACGACGTCGTGAAGGCCTTCTCGGGGCTCGCCGAGACCTCCGACCGGATCGACACCAACCAGCTGGCGCAGGCGCTGACGACGCTGGCCGACCTGACCCGCAACACCCCCGACGAGTTCCGCGCCGCCCTCGACGGCGTGTCCCGCCTGTCGACCAACGTGGCGGCCAAGAGCTCCCAGATCAACGAGCTGCTCGGCAACCTCCAGAACGTCGCCGAGGTCCTCGACGCGCGCGACCAGGACATCATCGGGCTGATGCGCGACAGCGACGTGCTGTTCCGCGCGCTGGTCAAGCGCCGCGACGCCGTCCACCGCCTTCTCGTGTCGACCACCACGCTCTCGACCGAGCTGACCAAGCTGGTCAAGCAGAGCCGGGTCGACCTCAAGCCCGCCTTGACCCACCTCGACACGGTCGTCGGCGTGCTGAACAAGAACGAGGACAACATCGACAACAGCCTGCGGCTGATGGCGCCCTTCTACCGCGTCTTCGCGAACACGCTCGGCAACGGGCCGTGGTTCGACACCTACATCCAGAACATCCCACCCGTCCCGCAGGTGGGCTGAGCCATGGACCTGAAGAAGATCGTCGTCCCGCTGATCGTCGTCGCGCTGCTCGTCGCGGCCGCGTTCACCTGGCTCGGGCGGCGAGGAGACGAAGACCCTCACCGCGCACTTCCCGCGAACCGTCTCGATCTACGAGGGCAGCGACGTCCGCGTGCTCGGCGTGCCGATCGGCACCGTCGACACCGTCACGCCGTCCGGCACCGACGTCGTCGTCACCATGTCGTACGACGCCGGGGTCAAGGTTCCCGACGACGCCGCGGCGGTCATCGTGTCGCCGTCGATCGTGGGCGACCGCTTCGTGCAGCTGACGCCCGTCTACACCGAGGGGCCGGTCCTCGACGACGGCGCGACGCTCCAGGCCGACCGCACCGCCGTGCCTCTGGAGCTCGACCAGATCTACCAGAGCCTCGACGACCTGACCGTGGCGCTCGGTCCCGACGGCGCCAACGCCAAGGGCGCGCTCACCGACCTGCTCGAGACCACGGCGGCCAACTTCGGCGGCCAGGGCGCGAAGTTCCACCAGACCATCGAGGACTTCAGCCAGCTCACCGGCACCCTCGACGACAACAAGGAAGAGCTCTTCGGCTCGGTGGAGGCGCTCGAGGGACTGATCCGGACGCTCGCCCGCAACGACAAGACCGTGCGCAAGTTCAACCAGTCGCTCGCGTCGGTCTCGCAGATGCTGGCCGGGGAGCGGACCGAGCTCGCGGCTTCGCTGCGCAACCTTGCTGTCGCGATGAAGCACGTCTCGGGCTTCGTGAAGGAGAACCGCGAGATCCTCGGCTCCAACATCAAGGGCCTCAACCGGGTGGCGAAGGTGCTGGTCAAGCAGCGCGGCGCACTCGACGAGATCCTCAGTGCCGCCCCGATCGCGCTGAACAACCTCGCCCTGACCTACAACCCGCAGGCCGGCACCCTCGACACCCGGGCCAACATCCAGGAGCTCGGCCACCAGATCGCCAGCGACCCGGCCACCCTGCTGTGCGGGATCGTCAACCAGGCCGACCAGGCCGGCCAGGTCTGCGACGTCATCAAGGACATCCTCAAGGACCTGCCGGCGGCGCCCCGCGTGGCGGCGTTCGGCCAGGCTGGCGCGCGTACGAGAGCCCGACCAGTTCGACCCGACCCTCGGAGGGCTGGTGGACGCCCGATGATCCGCAACGGAGCACCGTTGGTCGAGGAGGGCCGAAGGCCCGTCACGAGACCCTGCAACGGGTTCACGAACCGCTTCCGGGGTCTCGTGACAGGCGCTAGCGCGCCTTCCTCGACCAACGGCGCGCGCTCAAGCTGCTGCTGCTCGCCCTGGTCGGCGCGCTCACCATGACCGGCTGCGGGTTCGACGTCTACAAGCTGCCGCTGCCGGGCGGCACGGACGTCGGGGACGACCCGATCACCGTGCACATCATGTTCCGCGACGTCCTCGACCTGGTGCCGCTGTCGACGGTCAAGGTCAACGACGTCAACGTCGGCCAGGTGAGCGACGTCAGCCTCGACGGGTTCACCGCCGACGTGACGGTCGAGCTCCGCAAGGACACCGAGCTGCCCGACAACGCGGTGGCCACGATCCGGCAGACCAGCCTGCTGGGCGAGAAGTTCGTCTCCCTCGCCCCGCCCGAGGCCGGCGCCAGCAGCGAGCCGCTGCAGAGCGGCGACGTGATCCCGCTCGAGCGCAGCGGCCGCAACCCCGAGGTCGAGGAGGTCCTCGGCGCGCTCAGCCTGCTGCTGAACGGCGGCGGCGTCGCCCAGCTGCGCACCATCGCCCGCGAGCTCAACATCGCGCTCGAGGGCCGAGAGGGTACGACGCGGTCGGTGCTCGACCAGATCCGCACGCTGATGACCCAGCTCGACGACCACAAGGCCGACATCGTCAACGCCATCGACAAGCTCAACACGCTCGCGATCTCGGTCAACAAGCAGCGCGACACCATCGACGCCGCCCTCGACGAGCTGCCGTCCGCGCTGGTGTCGATCGACAAGCAGCGCGACGACCTGGTCAAGATGCTCGACGCGCTCGCGGAGCTGAGCGACGTCGGCGTCCGGGTGATCCAGGCGTCCAAGGTGGCCACCATCGACTCGCTGCAGCAGCTCAACCCCGTGCTGTCCCAGATCGCCGCATCGGGCGACGACTTCGTCAACGCCTTCAACGTGTTCTTGACCTACCCGTTCGTCGACGAGGTCGTCGGCCGCGACCCGCAGGTCGCCCGCAACCTCCACATGGGCGACTACACCAACCTGTCGGTGACCCTCGACATCAACATCGACACCGGCATCACGTTGCCGACCGGCCTGCCGACCGGTATCCCGACCGCTGCCGACCAACCTGCCGACCAACCTGCCGACCACGCTGCCGACGGTCATCGACCCCACCGTGATCATCGGGGACGTGCTGGCCTGCCTCCAGAGCGGCAGCCTGACCAGCCCCGAGTGCCAGAAGGTGCTGGCGTTGCCCGAGAAGCTGCTCAAGCTGCGCGAGGAGTGCGCCAAGCCGGAGAACGAGGACAAGGCCGTCTGCAAGCAGCTCGCGCTGCTGCCCGGCCTGCCGACGGCCGACAGCTCGCTGCCGGTCCCGTTGCCGACCCTGAGCACGCTCCTCCCGACCCTGCCGACGATCCCCGGCTTGCCTCGCGCACCGGTGGGACAGGCGCAGCCGCTCGACTTCGGCAACCGCGGTCCGACCGTGCGCCAGCTGATGGGGCTCTACGACCCTGCCCTGGTCAGCTTGCTCGTCCCGGGGATGGTGCTGGACCAGGAGACGACCCGATGATCACCCGCCGCACCCGCATCCAGCTGCTCGTCTTCGCCCTGATCACCCTCGTCGGAGTCAGCTTCGTCGGCGCCCGCTACGCCCGGCTCGACCGCCTGCTCGTCGACTCGTCGTACACGGTCGTGGCGCACTTCGAGGACTCCGGCGGCATCTTCGCGGGCGGCGAGGTCAGCTACCGCGGCGTCCGGGTGGGTCAGGTCGACAAGCTCGTGCTCACCGACGCCGGCGTCGACGTCCACCTCGACATCGACGACGAGTTCGACGACATCCCCGCCGACGCGCTCGCCGTCGTCGGCAACCGCTCGGCCGTCGGCGAGCAGTACGTCGAGCTGCAGCCGCAGTCCGACGGCAAGCCCTTCCTCGGCGACGAGTCCGAGATCGCGATGGCCGACACCCGCACACCCATCCCGACCCAGAAGCTGCTCGGTGACATCTCCACCACGGTCGAGTCGGTCGACCAGGACGCTCTCCGGACGACCGTCAGCGAGATGGGCGACGCCTTCGGCGGCACCGGGGAGGACCTCGAGCGGATCATCGTGAGCGGGTCGTCGTTCATCGCCGCGGCCAACGCCAACTTCGACACCACCACCGCCCTGATCCGCGACAGCAACACCGTGCTCCGGGGCCAGATCGCGTCCGAGAGCGCGATCCGCACCTTCGCCAAGCAGCTGAAGCTGTTCACCGGCACGCTCGCCACCTCGGACAAGGACCTCCGCGCCGTGATCGACAACGGCTCGGTCACCGCCGTCGAGCTGCGCCGCTTCCTCGACGACAACAAGGTCGACCTCGCGGAGCTGATCAACGAGCTGGTGACGACCGGTGAGGTGGTCGTCCGCCACCTGCCGGGCATCGAGCAGCTCCTGGCGATCTACCCCTACGTCGTCGAGGGCGGCTTCACCGTGGTGTCGCGCTCGCCCGACACCGGGCTCTACGACGCCCACTTCGGGATGGTCCTCACCAGCAACCCCGAGGTCTGCCACGCCGGCTACGAGTCGACCGACCGTCGACCTCCCCAGGAGGGCGAGAACCGGCCGATGAACATGAACGCGCACTGCGCGGAGCCGGCCACGCAGTCGAACGCCCGCGGGGCACAACATGCACCCCAGTCCGGTGTCCAGCGCGCGCCGGCGGCGTACCGGGCGGCTCCCGGTTCGCGCACCGGTCGTGGCGACGTACGACGGCGAGCGGTTGCGCTGGGGCGACCACGTCCCGCGTGACCTTTCCTCGCCTGGCTCGTTGGCACCAAGAACCCTGGGAGGGGATTCGTGGAAGTGGCTGTTCCTGCAGCCGCTGATGTCGAGTCGGGAGTGAGCCGATGACTTCGCAGCTGATCGAGAGGGACACGGAGACGGAGACGCGTGCGAGCGCGCCCCCGCCGCAGGCACCGCGCTTCCGGCGCGGGCTGCTGGCCGTGCTCGTCGCCGTGACCGTCGCCGGGCTGGTGGCCCTGGTGTGGCTGGTCTCCAGCCGCGGCGTGGACGCGGTCGGCGTCCAGGGCGACCAGGAGCAGCTCCAGGGCGAGCGAGAGGCCGTGATGGCGCAGACGGAGCAGTTCCTGCTCCGGATGGGCACCTACGGGCCCGACCTGCTGGACGAGAAGGGCGGGATGCCGGAGTACCGCGAGCGGGTCACCGAGGTCATCACGCCCAAGTTCGCCGTGTCCTTCGACAAGGAGGCGGCGACCGCCGAGCAGCTCGTGTCGCAGGCCAAGATCTCCCGCGACGCCGAGGTGTACTCGACCGGTGTCTCGGCGATCGACGAGGACTCCGCGACGGCTCTGGTGGCCGGCGCCTTCACCGACAGCTACCCGAAGGCCACATCCGGTGACCAGTCCGGTGACCAGGAGCGTG
>CAVWXS010000025.1:0-66138 GCA_963758885.1 uncultured Actinomycetota bacterium | reverse complement strand
CCGGAGAAGACGCTGAGCGGCACTCTGACCGCCGAGCTCCAGCAGTCGAGCCGTGACGTCGCGCTCGGCCGGTTCCAGGTGTGGATCACCAACGGCCTCGCGCGGGAGATCAAGCCGCGGCGCATCGTCTACAAGGACGCGCTGCTGACCCGTCCCGTGCTCGGCGGCCGCCTGCGTCCGATCCCGTCCGGCGCCTACCGCGGCTACACCCTTGACCTCGTCGAACCCAGGTGCGGTGGCAAGCGCAGCCCGGCGAGCGTCACCGTCACCTACGACGATGACGTCGAGTCCTTCCCCGTGGAGGACGAGACCGGCGTCGTCGAGCGCTGGTCGCACGAACGTTGCGACGAGATCGCCATCGAGCGGATCGCCCACCTGGAGTGGACGCCCGGCATCGAGGTGCAAGGCAGCGGCTCCGACGCCGTGGCGCTGTTCAGGCTGACGGCGACGCCGACCGGTCGACCTGGGGGTGCGATCACGATCGACACCGTGGGCGGCACTCCGCTGTTCACCTCCGCCGACGGCGACTTCTGGACCGTCGGCCAGCGGGTGCGCAGCGACGGACCGGCCGTCACCATGGAGCTGCCCGCCCAGCCGGCCCGCTGCGACTCCCACGCCTTCGGCTCGGCGACGGGCGGCACGACCTTCTTCGTCAACCTGACGATCGGCACCGGGCAGGCCGCGCGCGCGGGCCAGGTCAGGCTTGCGATGAGCCCCGAGGTGACCGCCGAGACCTTCTCGTACGCCGCCGAGGTGTGCGGGTGGGAGGAGGTAGCCCGGTGAGGCTGTTCTCGACCTCGCGGAACCGACGGCTCTTCTTCGTCGCGGTGATGCTGCTGCTGCTCACCTTCCCGCTGGTCTCGACGATCCTCACCCGGGCCCGGGTCGAGCGGTCGGGCGTCGACGTCACGGCCACAGTCGTCGAGGCGGGCCAGAAGGGTGACAGCTACCTGGTGGCCTTCCGGTTCCCCGAAGAGGTCGACCCCGACCAGCGCCAGTACTCCGCGGAGGTCGAGCGGGCGTCGTACGAGGAGGCGAAGGAGACCAAGCAGATCAGGGTCCGCGTGCTCGAGGGCAGGCCGGAAGCGCACCTGGTCGACGGCGAGATCCACAGCAAGGCTCCGTTCTGGTTCGTCCTCGTGGCCGACGCGATCGTGCTGCTGGTCGGTCTGTGGTGGGTCAGGGTCGGCCGCCGCCGCCCGCCCGTGCGCATGCGCGCTCTCGGGCCTCTCGAGCCCGCGGCCGACGAGGACACCGGGTCGCTGGAGCGAGTGCCCAACGAGGACATCTACGAGGCTGTCGGCACCCTGCTCTCGGCCGACGACGCCGAGGCCGTGCTCGACCTCGGCGAACGCCGCGTGGTCGTGGCCCTCGACGGCCACCCCAACCCCCTCGAGGTCGGCTCTCCCGCCCGCGTGCGCGGCTCCGTCATCGGCTGAGTCCGCTGACGTCGCGAGTGACGATTTCCCCGGTCGGCCGGGGAAATCTTCAGATGTGACCCGAACGGACGCGCGTCAGGCCATCGAACGCGTCGGTTGAGGTCGCAAGTCGCGCTCGTCCACAGGCGCGGAGGTGGCACGGTTGAGCCGTCCGCCTACGGGGCAACCCTCTCGAGTGAGCGAGAAGTGGTCGAAGCTGGCGCCCAGGGTCCGCGTGGTGAGGCCCGTACGGATCGACCCCGCGGGTCAGACGGGCCCTACGAAAGGGCAGGCTCAGGGGTCGCGATGGCGAAGAACGGCCGAGGGTCTCTACGTCCCTTCCGACGTGGGCGACGGGTTGGTCGAGCAGCGGATCGTCGAGCAGGGGGCGCGGCTCCGGTGCGGGGTGATCACTGGTTGGGCAGCGCTGCGCCTGCTCGGGGGCGGGTACTTCGACGGTCTCGCTCGCGACGGGCACACCCCCCTCCCGGTCCAGGTGGCCGCCAACGGCGACCGGCTCCGCTCCGGCCCTGGAGTAGACGTACGTCGCGTCGCCGTCGACGAGGCCGACGTCGTGATCCGGTACGGCGTCCGGTGCGCCGCGCCTGAGCGTGCCCTGTGCGATGCCGTGCGGTGGGCGGAGACGCTCGAGGATCGGGTGGTCGCCGTCGACATGGCTGCGGCCGCGGAGCTGAGCTCGCCACGTCGACTGAGAGCGTTCGCGA
This sequence comes from uncultured Actinomycetota bacterium, assembly GCA_963758885.1. Lineage (GTDB taxonomy): Bacteria > Actinomycetota > Actinomycetes > Propionibacteriales > Nocardioidaceae > Nocardioides. The sequence continues at coordinate 63,995 of CAVWXS010000025.1, read as the reverse complement.
TGTCGTGTCGTCACCTGCGCGAGCGCACGTGCGTCATCGAGGCAGTGGGGTGGTCGGACGAACGCGCGGAATCGCCGCAGGAGGTCCGGCTTCGTCTCATCTGGCGCCGTTGCTTCAACGGGCCCGCTCCCCTCGTCAACCGCACGGTGGTGGACCTGGAGGGCCGCAGGCTGGGGACCCCCGACCTCGTGTCCGTCGAGCTCGAGATGGGCGCCGAGTTCGATGGCGCCGAGCACCGCGAGCGCGGCCGCCACCGCCGCGACGTACGGCGCCTCGACGACTTCCAGCGAGCGGGACTGGAGATCGCCACGTTCGTCGGTGCGGACCTCGACGACGAGAGGCTGGTCGTCGACCGCCTGAGGGCAACGCGTGACCGCGCCGGGCGCCTGCCTCGGCGTTGGGGACTGGCCCCGCCCGGCGCGTCCCTCGACGAGCGCCTCGACGAACGCGACCGCATGATCGCTCTCGCCGAAGGCACCGACGTCGACTTGTGACCCGTACGGACGCCATAACGGCGTCGGAACCACGTCCGTTCGGGTCCCCAGTGAAGCATTTCCCCGGGTGAGTTCTAGGGGTGAGCGCAACATCCGTCGAGAGATGGGTGTGTTGGATGAGGGATCCCAGGTTCAGTCCACGCATGGTGCCCGGTGTGGTGCATGCGATGTGGGACAAGTACGTCGAGACCTCGAGTGGGCCGGTGGCCGCGGAGGCCGTCGGGGTGGATCGAAAGACGGCGTTCAACTGGATCGACCAAGCCGGTGGGATTCGGCCGCGTCAGGGTCGGCATCCTTCGGGGAAGCGGCTCTCGTTTAAGGACCGGTGTGCGATCGAGGCCGGGTTGGCGGTGAAGGAGGCGCAGAGTTCGATCGCGGGCCGGATCGGGTTCGACAAGTCCACGGTGAGCCGTGAGATCAGACGTGGCCGGTTGGCGTCGGGGAGGTACTCGGCCAAGCGGGGTCAGGCGGCGGCGGTGACCAATGGGAAGAGACCCAAGGCGTGCAAGTTGGCCACCAACACGGTGTTGCGGGACCGGGTCGAGGAGGATCTGGGCAAGCGGTACTCGCCGGAGCAGATCTCGGCTCGGCTGCGCCGCGACTTTCCCGATGACCCGGAGATGTGGGTGCACCACAACACGATCTATGAATCGGTCTACGTCCAGGCCCGTGGCGCGCTGCGCGCTGACCTGGCCAAGTGCCTGCGCACCGGGCGGATCCGTCGTCGGCCCCGCCGCCCCGACGGCAGCGAGGAGCGGCGCGGTCGGATCCCGGACATGGTGATGATCAGCGAACGCCCCGTCGAGGTCGCCGACCGGGCAGTGCCCGGTCACTGGGAGGGCGACCTGATCGTGGGCAAGCTCAGCGGCTCGGCGATCGGCACGGTGGTGGAGCGGACCACCAACTACACCCTGCTGCTGCACCTGCCCGACGGGCATGGCACCCAGGCCGTCACCGAGGCGCTCCTCGCGCGTCTGAGCGAGCTGCCGGCCCAGCTGCGCCGGTCGGTGACCTGGGACCAGGGCAAGGAGATGTCCGCCCACAAAGACCTCACCGACGGCGTGCTGGGTGAGGACTTCAAGGTCTACTTCTGCGAACCTCGCTCGCCTTGGCAGCGTGCGGTTAACGAGAACACCAACGGACTGCTCCGCCAGTACTTCCCCAAGGGCACCGACCTCTCGGTCCACAGCGCCGAAGACCTCGCCTGGGTCGAGCACGAACTCAACGACCGGCCCCGAAAACGCCTCGACTACGCTCGCCCCTCAGAGGTCATCAGCGACCTCTTGTTGCGTTGACCGCCCGAGACCGCCCCGGTCGACCGGGGAAACCCCCACTCGCGACCACCACGGCGCGTACTTGCCCGTAACCGACGAACCGGGACAGGCTGGCGGGTATGTCGGCCACCGCCTCGTCGTACTCGATCACCATGCGCCTGCACACCGCGCCCGACCACGGGGTGGTGGGGAGGGTGGCGACGGCGATCGCGCGGGAGGGCGGGATCGTCACGGCGATCGACGTCGCCGACTCCAGCCACGACCGGCTCGTCGTCGACGTCACGTGCAGCGCCGCGGACGCCGACCACTCCGAGCGCGTCGTCGAGACGCGTCGAAGCAGGTCGAGGGGGTCGAGGTCTACAAGGTCAGCGACCGCACGTTCCTGCTGCACCTCGGCGGCAAGATCGAGGTCACCTCCAAGGTGCCGCTGCGCAACCGCGACGACCTGTCGATGGCCTACACGCCGGGCGTCGGCCGGGTCAGCCATGGCGCTCTTCGAGCACCCCGAGGACGTCGCCGGCTGACCATCAAGGGCAACACGGTCGCCGTGGTCACCGACGGCAGCGCCGTGCTCGGCCTCGGCAACATCGGCCCCGGCGCGGCGCTGCCGGTGATGGAGGGCAAGGCGGCGCTGTTCAAGCGGTTCGCCAACATCGACGCCTGGCCGATCTGCCTGGCCAGCCAGGACACCGACGAGATCGTCAAGGCCGTCGAGATGATCGCGCCGGGCTTCGGCGGCATCAACCTCGAGGACATCGCCGCCCCGCGCTGCTTCGAGATCGAGGCGCGGCTGCGGGCGAGCCTCGACATCCCGGTCTTCCACGACGACCAGCACGGTACGGCGATCGTGGTGATGGCCGCGCTCACCAACGCCCTGCGCGTGGTCGGCAAGAAGATGGCCGACGTCCGCGTCGTCGTCGCCGGTGCGGGCGCCGCGGGCTCGGCGATCGTCACGCTGATGCTCGCCGCCGGCGTCAAGGACATCGTGGTCTGGGACCGCGAGGGCCTGCCTGTCCGCCGACGACACCGTCGCTGCCGCTCGCCAAGGCGAGCTGGCCGCGCGCACCAACCCGCGCAAGGTACGCGGCGACGCTCCACGACGGCCTCCGCGGCGCCGACGTCTTCGTCGGCGTCAGCGCTCCGCGCGTGCTCGACCCGCTCTGGATCAAGGACATGGCCCCCGACGCCGTCGTCTTCGCCCTGGCCAACCCCGACCCCGAGGTCGACCCGGCCGAGGCCGACAAGTACGCCGCCGTGGTCGCCAGCGGCCGGTCCGACTACCCCAACCAGATCAACAACGTGCTGGCCTTCCCCGGCGTCTTCCGCGGCCTGCTCGACGCCCGCGCCAAGGAGATCACCCTCGACATGCTGCTGCGCGCCGCCGACGCGATCGCCCACGTCGTCACCGACGACGAGATCAACCCCAACTTCATCATCCCCAGCGTCTTCAACCCGGCGGTGCCCAAGGCCGTCGCCGCGGCCATCCGGGGGCGGTCGGCTGAGTGACCAGCGAGGTGGCAGACTTGTCGCAGGTGACCACTCTCGGAGATTTCACGGCCACCTCGATCGACGGCGCCGACGTCGACCTCTCGACGTACGACGGCCACGTCGTGCTCGTGGTCAACACCGCCTCGCCAGTGCGGCTTGACGCCTCAGTACGCCGGCCTCCAGCAGCTGTACGACGACCTCGGCGACCGCGGGTTCACGGTGCTGGGCTTCCCGTGCGACCAGTTCGGCCACCAGGAGCCCGGCGCCGAGGCGCAGATCGCGCGAGTTCTGCGAGACCTCCTACGGCGTGACCTTCCCGATGTTCGCCAAGATCGACGTCAACGGGCCCTACACCCACCCGCTGTACGAGTGGCTCAAGTCGCAGAAGAAGGCCGGCGTCCTGGCGGCGGCAACGATCATCGACTGGAACTTCGCGAAGTTCCTCGTCGGCCGTGACGGCCAGGTGATCGAGCGCTACAAGCCCTTGACCCAGCCCGCCGACCTCGAGGACATCGAGAAGGCGCTCGCTGGTTGAGGAAGGCGCGCTGCGCCTGTCACGAAACCCCGTGACGATCGAGACCGCGTTCCTGGTTTCGTGACAGGCTCGTCCTGCCTCAACCAGCGGAGACGGCGCTCTAGCGCTCGTCCCCGCCTCAGCCGCCCACAGCGCGGCGCCGACGATGCCCGCGCGGTTCTGCAGCTTCGCCGGGACGATCTCGGTCTCGATGTCGACCAGGTGCAGGAACTCGGCGGAGTCCTTGCTGACCCCGCCGCCGACCACGATCAGGTCGGGGGAGAACAGCTTCTCCAGGTGCGGTAGTAGACCGTCAGCCGCTCGGCCCACTCCGGGTAGGTCAGGCCCTCGCTCTCCTTGATCGCGCTGGCGGCGCGCTTCTCGGCGTCGTGGCCGTCGATCTCGAGGTGGCCGAGCTCGGAGTTGGGCACCAGCACGCCGTCGTACACGATCGCCGACCCGATGCCGGTGCCGAGCGTGGTCACGATGACCAGGCCGCGACGGCCCTTGGCCGCGCCGTACCTCACCTCGGCCAGCCCCGCCGCGTCGGCGTCGTTGACGACGTGGACGTCGCGGCCGGTGGCCTTGGTGAACAGCGCGTCGGCGTCGGTGCCGATCCAGCCCTTGTCGATGTTGGCGGCCGAGCTGACCACGCCGTGGCGGACGACGGCCGGCACCGTGACCCCGACCGAGCCCGTCGAGTCGGGGAACGGCCGAGCAGCTCGACGAACACCTCGGCGACCGCTTCGGGCGTCGAGGGCTGCGGCGTCTTGATCCGCACCCGTTCGGCCGCGAAGTCGCCGGCCTCGAGGTCCACCGGCGCGCCCTTGATCCCCGAGCCGCCGAAGTCGATGCCGAAAGGAAGGTCTCTGCATTCGGTCAATCTCCCCTACCTGCGACAACCGAGGCAACCGAGCCCGCGTCACACTGGAAGGGTCCTCGATCGGGGACCCGTTGGGAGGCACACCATGTTTCACCACCTCGCCTGGGGTCCCAGGTCCCGGCTGTCTCGCTGGGCGTGCTGGCCGCCGGGCTGGCCCTCGCCGGCACGGTCGTGGCCGTGTCGCCCGCGAGCGGTGCCGTCGCAGCTCCCATGTGCACGAGCGACAGCCTGTACGTCGTCAAGGGCCGCCTCGAGGGCGCCGCGGGCAGCCGCTTCCTCACCATCCGCCTGACCAACGTGGGTGACGACGCCTGCTCGGCCGGTAGTGCCACCAAGGCGGGCTTCCGCGACTTCGAGGGCGCGCTCGGCGCCAAGGGTGAGCTCAGTGGGGGCAGCGGTGCGGTCACCCTCGACCCTGGCGAGACCGCCAGACCGTCGTCCACTGGACCGACCCGGGCCCGTGCCGGCCGAGGACTGCCAGGAGGCGGCGGCGACCCTGGTCACCGTCCGCGTACCGAGCCTCAAGCACACCTGGCGGCTGCCGCTGACGGCCCAGGTCTGCACGGCGTTCGAGCTCCGCCCCGACTCCACGCCCCTCGCCACCGACACCGATTCGTCTGCGGATTACTTCAGATTTCCCCTCCGACATCGCAGACGAATCGGTGTTGCCCGTCGATCAGACCGGCAGGGTGGCGATGTCGCGCTCCACGATCTCCCGGTCGTCGGGATCGGCGACCTCCTCGAGGCGGCGCTCGGCCTTCGCCTTCCACTCCAGCGCCGCGGCCCGGTCGCCGGCGACGGCGTACGCCCGTCGACAGCCCCTCGTACGCCGACGCCAGCAGCCAGTTCTCGCCCTCGACGTGCACGGCCTGGTCCAGGCAGCGACGGGCTGGAGACCGCTGGTTCGGAGCGGCCGAGCACGGCGTAGACGCGGGCGATCTGCCAGTCGCCGGTGGCCCAGTGCTTGCCGTTCCCGACGGCGACCACAAGTAGCGGCTGGCGTGAGCGGCGTTGATCATCTCGTCGATGTCGGGGGTGCTGCGATCGGGCTTCTCGAGCAGCTCCCAGACCCGCATGTACAACGCGGAGGCAATGGCCTTCTGGGTCTTGGGTCGAGCTCGGACGAGACGGTCGACTGGCTGTTCATAGGTACCTCCATAGGTTGCTGGGTCGGGTCGATGAGGTGCATCAGGTGGTGCAGCACCCGGCCGAGCCGCGTGACCCGGGCATTGAGCCGGTCGCGATGCCGCGTGAGCACCGCGCGACGCTCGACGGGGTCGTCGGTGGCCAGCAGCTCCCGGATCTCCTCGAGCGGAGCTCCAGCTCCCGCAGCGTGGCGACGAGACGGCCCTGCTCGAGCTGGTCGCGGTGGAATCGCCGGTACGAGGTGCTGCGGTCCACGGACGCCGGCCTGATGATCCCGAGCTCGTCGTAGTGACGCAGAGCGCCGACTGACAGCCCCGGAGGCGCGAGAACTCCCCGATGCTGAGGTAGTCCTCGCGCCCTTCGGTCACGGTTGGATTCTGCACGCGGACCAGTGAAGAGTCTCGGGCCACCCGAGGTCAAGCGATAACCGCAGGCCCCGGACCGGGCCGCCGTGAGATGGTTCGCGGCGTGCCGACGACCCTGACCATCGAGCAGCACCTCGCCGCCCTGCGCGACGCGGTGTCGGCGTTCGCGCGCCACGCTGGCGAGGCCGGGCTCGACGTACCGGTGCCGACCTGCCCCGACTGGACCGTACGCCGCCTGATCGGCCACCAGGGGATGGTGCACCGCTGGGCTGCGGCCAACCTCCGCGGCAAGACCATCCAGATCGACGCGACCGAGCGGGCGGGCCGCCGCGCTCCCAGCCCCGTCGACTGGCTGCGTGACGGCGCCATCGACCTGGTCGCCGCGATCAGCCAGGCGGCCGACGATGTGCGCACGGTCGTCTTCCTCAACGACGCCCCACCGGCGCGGGCGTTCTGGGCGCGGCGGCAGTGCCACGAGACCACCATCCACGCCGTCGACGCGCTGTCGGCGGCGCTGGGCCGCTACCCGAGTGCCGCGGACACCTGGATCGACCCGGCTGTCGCCGTGGACGGCATCGACGAGCTGCTGCGCGGCTTCATGACCCGCAACAAGAGCCGCCTCCGCCGCGACGACCCGATCGCGATCGGGGTCCTGGCCGACGAATCGACGACGGGCTGGCTGGTCGAGGTCAGCGAGCGCCCGGCGGTCGTCACGGACGCCTCGCCCGACGAGGTCGCCGGGCTGGCCGACGTACGGCTCGAGGGCCGGCCGTCGCGGTCTACCTGACGCTCTGGAACCGCTCCGACGAGCTCGAAGTCGATGACCGCGCACTCGACCCGTGGCGAGGCGCTCCCATCACATGGGGGTGACAGTCCGGTCACGATCGGGTCGCGACGCCAACATCGGAGGACGCGCGTCGGCAAAGCCCCGTCGCACGGCCATGACGCCACCCGCTCGCAGCACTCGACTCCTGGCCCCGTCCCGAAGGTCTGCGGAAGGCGCGCCAGCGCCTGTCACGAGGCTCGGTGAGAGGTCAGCGGACCTGTTGCGGGGTCTCGTGACGGTCGCTGGCGCGACCTCCGCAGACCTTCGGCCTTCGGTCGGCCCTATCCCGAACGACGGGCCGCAGCGATGACAACGGGGTCGTGGTCGCCCCAGGTTGCGGTGAGGGTCTCCTGGCCGCTGACCGGGGTGCCGACCACCCGGGCGAGGACGAGCTCGAGGTCCCCGGCGCGGGTGAGGGTCGGGTCGCCGGCGTCGACCAGCGTGACGCTGTCGACGCGTACGACGTCGCTCGCCGAGCCGCTGCCGACCACGCGGCACGTGGGCTCGAACGTGACGATCTCGCCGTCCTGCTCCATGGTCAGCGCCGCCTCGTGGCCGCCGGTCGTGATGGCGCTCAGGATCGCCGACACCACAACCGGGTTGGCGCACCCGTTAGACCCAGCGCTTGCCGAGCACCGAGTGGACCGTCGTACCGATCAGGTGCTCCTCGGCACCCTCCAGGGCCGCGCCGCGGTAGCTCATCGGGATCAGGTACGTCGGGGCGTCCGACCGGTTGCCCGGGCCGCCCTCCGGGCCGAGCAGGAAACACTCGACGCCACCTCACCCGCTGGGTCGTCGAAGCGGAAGGCGGCGTGCGGCTTGCGCGCGAGGTCGCCGTCGAACCACGACCGGCTCGGCAGCCAGCCCTTCATCAGGTCACGCTTGCCGGGGGTGATCGTCGCGTCGTAGAGCAGGGCCATAGGGTCACGCTAGCTCCGCCGTACGCTGGCGCGGTGGGAGCCCAGGTGAGCGACCAGACGAGTTGCCGGTGAGCGAACAGGTCGCGTTCGGCAGCAGGACAGGCAAGGCGATCATCGCCGCCGCGGTCCTCGGATCGGGCATGACGTTCCTCGACGGCACCGTCATCAACGTCGCGCTGCGCACGATCGGCGAGGACTTCGACGCCAGCCTGGCCGAGCTGCAGTGGATCACCAACGGCTACCTGCTCAGTATGTCGTCGCTGATCCTGCTCGGCGGCTCGCTGGGCGACCGTTACGGACGGCGCCGGATCTTCGTGGTCGGCACCATCTGGTTCGCGCTGGCCTCCTTGGTCTGTGGCATCGCCCCGTCGGCCACCGTGCTCATCGTCGCTCGCATCCTCCAGGGCATCGGAGCCGCGCTGCTGACCCCGGGCAGCCTGGCCATGATCCAGGGTGCCTTCGAACCGGAGAGCCGCTCCCGCGCCATCGGGTCGTGGTCGGGACTCGGCGGGATCGCCGGTGCGATCGGGCCGTTCGTCGGCGGCGCCATGGTTCAGTACGGCTCCTGGCGATGGATCTTCTTCATCAACCTGCCGCTGGCCGTCGTCACCGTCGTCGTCGCCCAACGGGCCGTTCCCGAGACTCGCGACCCCCACGCACCCGCACGCTTCAACGTCGTTGGCGCGATCCTGGCGACGATCGCGCTGGGCGGAATCACCTATGCCCTGATCCAGTGGGCTGACCCGTTCGCCCCCTGGGCCGCCGTGATCGGCGTGACCGCGGCGGCGGGATTCCTGCTCGTCGAGAAGCGCAGCGAGATGCCGATGGTGCCGTTGGGCATGTTCGCCGACCGCACCTTCAGCGCCTCGAACGCGATGACACTGCTCGTGTACGCCGCCCTGGGCGCCGTGCTGTTCTTCCTCACCCTCCAGCTGCAGACCGTCAGCGGCTACGGGGCGTTCCTCGCCGGGATCGCCAGTCTGCCGATCACCGTCTGCATGCTGTTCCTGGCCTCGCGCGGGGGTGAGCTCGGGCAGCGCATCGGCCCGAGGATCCCGATGACCATCGGCCCGATCGTGATGGGTGTGGCCTGCTTGATGTTGCTCGGCGTCGGCGAGGACGTGAACTACTGGCGCGACGTACTGCCCGGGCTCACGGTCTTCGGACTAGGCCTGTCGCTGATGGTCGCCCCGCTGACTGCCACCGTGCTGGCCGCCGCGCCCAACGACAACGCCGGCATCGCCAGCGGCATCAACAACGCCGTGGCCCGCGCCGGCTCGCTGCTGGCCGTGGCCGCGCTGCCCGTTGCCGTCGGTCTGAGCGGCGACGACTACGCCGACGCAGCGGTCTTCGACGTGGCGTTCCGCGAGGCCACGATCATCTGCGCCGCGCTGCTGGTCCTCGGAGGCCTGTTGTCCTGGCTGACCATCCCGGCGTCGCTGGAGGAGGCCGACGCCGACGCTGGTTGAGGAGGGCCGTCAGGCCCGTCACGACTCGTACTGAGGAGGTCGCGCAGCGACCGTCTCGAAGTGAACCCCGGGACCTGACAGGCTGCCGTTCCGGTCACCGGGTTTCGTGACGGTTGCTAGCGCAACCTCCTCAACCAGCGATTCCCTACCCTGGTGCGGTGAGTGGGGGATCACGCCGTGCGGTGGCCGCGTCGGCCGCGGCCGTGCTGCTCTCGACCGGTCTGGCCGCCTGCGCCCCCGATGAGCCGGGTGGCGACAGCGACGCCCAACCGCCACGTCGTACGCCGTCCCCCACGGCGACCGAGGCGAGCGAGACTGGCGAGACGGGGCCCACGGCCGAGCCCACCAAGGGGGTCGGGCCGCGCAAGGGCGCGCTGAGGAGCCCGGACATCCTGGTGTTCAGCAAGGTCACGCTGACAGACGACATCATCGAGCGGATCCGCAACGTCAAGGGCGTGCGCAGCGTCGAGCCGTTGTCGATGGCGCAGGTGAGCATCGAGAACCGCGTCATCAACCTGGCCGCGGTCGACCCCGCGACCTACCGCAACTACACCCGCATCGGGAGTGCGAACCTCGAGGAGCAGTGGGACCGCGTTGCCGCCGGCCAGCTCGCCATCGTGAAGAAGCTGAAGGGACGAATCCCCGCGAAGAACGGCGTGCTCAAGCTCGGTGGCGGCCGCGACGCACCGCGTGTCGGAGTCGGCGCCTACGCGGCGCAGGTGCCCACGGTCGACGCGGTCGTCAACGCCGAGGTGGGCGAGCAGCTCGGCATGCAGCCGGGCAACGCGCTGCTCGTGGCGACCTACCCGCTGCGAGCGCCCGAGTCGGTGCGCAAGCCCATCGAGAAGATCGCCGGCGACAAGGCGTCGGTCCAGCGCCTCGACATCGCGGCCCGCCTCGGTCTGGACATCTCCGTGCAGCAGACCGCCCTGCTGGTGGGTTCGGTCGGCACGGCCGTCGGCATCTTCAACTACACCGTCCTCGCCGGCGGCCACATCGCGCCAGAACCGTCGTGGGTGCGTGACCACATCACGACCGAGACCGTGCCGATCCTGGGCTCGGTCACCTGCAACCGGCTGATCTTCCCGCAGCTGCGCGCCGCCCTCTCCGACATCGTCGAGCTCGGGCTCGCCAACGAGATCCACCCCCGGGAGTACGCCGGGTGCTACTACCCGCGGTTCATCGCCGGCACCACCAAGCTCTCCAACCACTCCTTCGGTCTTGCCCTCGACCTCAACGTCCCCGGCAACCAGCGCGGCACGGTGGGCGAGATGGATCCCCGCGTGGTCGCGGTCTTCGAGGAGTGGGGCTTCACCTGGGGCGGCCACTGGCGCTACACCGACCCGATGCACTTCGAGGCGAACGCGATCGTCAACCCGGGGTGACCTCCCACGGGCTCGCAGGTTTCGAGGCTCGTCGCTAGCGCTCCTCGCACCTCAACCAGCGAGCTTCGGTGGTTGAGGTGTGAGCTTGCGAGCCTCGAAACCACCACAGGCAGCGAGCGCGGCATGATCGGTACATGCGCGCCGCCCAGGTCGTCACGCCCACCGGTCCGGCGGACGTCGTCGTCCGCGATGTCGACGAACCCGTCCCCGGCGAGCACGAGGTGCTGGTCGACGTGCACGCCGTGGGGGTCTCGTTCCCGGACCTGCTACTGAGCAAGGGCCAGTACCAGATGAGGCCCGAGCCGCCGTTCACCCTCGGTGTCGACGTAGCCGGCACGGTCGTCAGCGGCCCCGGCTTCGAGCCCGGGCAGCGGGTGGCCGGCGTGCTGCCGTGGGGCGGCGCCGGCGAGCGGGCCGCCGTACCTTCGGCGTCGGTGTTCGCACTACCCGACATCTTCAGCTTCGAGCAGGGCGCCGCCCTCCCGCTGAACTACCTGACCGCCCACTTCGCACTGCTCGAACGAGGTGACCTCCGCAAGGGCGAGACGGTGCTGGTGCACGGCGCCGCCGGCGGTGTCGGTACGGCGACGATCCAGGTTGCGCGAGGCTTCGGCGCGCGGGTGGTCGCCGTCGTCTCGACGGAGGCGAAGGCCGATCTGGTGAGGTCCCTCGGCGCGGACGACGTGGTGCTGCTCGACGGGTTCAAGGACGCGGTCTCCGACCTCACCGGCGGGCGCGGCGTGGACGTGGTCCTGGACGTGGTTGGCGGCGATGCCTTCACCGACTCCTTGCGGCTGCTCGCGCCCCGAGGCCGGGTGCTGGTGGTGGGCTTCGCAGCGGGGCAGGCGATCCCGGAGGTCAAGGTCAACCGCTTGCTGCTCAACAACATCGACGTCCGTGGGGTGGGCTGGGGTGCCTACGCGATGCCTCGGCCCGGCTACATGCAGGAGCAGTGGGCCGCCCTGCTGCCGCTGATGGAGTCGGGGTCGCTCGACCCGCCGATCGGGGCGACGTACAGCCTCGACGACTTCGGCCGCGCGCTGCTGGACATCGACGAGCGCCGTGCGCTCGGCAAGTCGGTCGTGCGGGTCAGGTGACCTTGAGCTTGTCCTTGCCGGGGGCGTAGCCGTCGAGGCGTGGCCTTGGCCTTGTACTTGCCCTCGGCCAGCTTGGGCAGGTCGATCTTGCAGACACCGTTGCCGGCAGTGGTGCACTTCTGGCCGAGGATCTTGACCTTGGCGCCCGCGACGCCCTGGCCCGCGTCGGCGACCTTGAACTTCACCTCGACCGCCTTGTCGCCGTTCCACTTGCTCGGGCTGGCCTTGAGAGTCAGCCCCGGGATGACCTGGGTGTGCCGGATCCGGGTCGAGTCGTTGAAGACGATGTTGGCCGTCCCACTCGAGCCCTCGATGTTCACGCCGTAGACCGTCGAGGAGCCCGGCGTGGACACGTTGCGGACGGCGCCGAACTTCAGGCCGGTGGTGCTGGTGCGGACGGCGCCGATGTCGTCGGACGGGGTGTCCCAGGCGAGCCAGAGCCGCCCACCGGGCCCGGCGGCCATGGCCACGTGCGAGGCGCCCGCGGAGCCCGGGACGGTCTTCACGACTGTTGGTGCCGAGCTTCCAGAGGACGACGGACTTGGCCGTGGGGTAGCCCTTGAGGTAGGCGAGGAAGATCCCGTTGCTGGTGGTCACCATCGCGACGGCCTGGCTGGTGCCGAGCGAGTCGCCGCCGCTGACGGACTGCGGGGCACGCACGATCGGCCCGAGTGTGGGGTGGATCTGGCGGACCAGGGTGCCTTCGTTGGTGGCGCCCGACCCGCCGTTGCCGTACCAGGAGGCCCACGCGTTGACGCCGTCGGTCGCCACCGCCATGTCGTAGGCGCAGCACACGTCGCACGTTGAACGACTGCGCCGGCCCCGCGCCGACCTGGTAGTAGATCGCGCTGTTGAGCGGGTACGCCGAGACGAGTGTGCCGTCCGCCAGGGTCGCCGAGCCCGTGCCGTAGCTGGCGTATCCGCTCGTGTGTCCGATCGCTGGCTGCGTGTTCGGAGGCCAGGGTCCACACGGTGCCGGTCGGGTCGGACGACGTCTGGTAGACGTAGCCCTCGGCGTACGGATCACCGGTGCTGCCCGTGTGCCCGCCGAACACCATCCGGATGCCGCCCGCGGCGCCGGGCACGAAGTCGGGGTCCTCGGTGAGGCCCTCCCAGTTGTCGAGCACCGCCTGGCGGCTGAGGAACTGGCCGCTGGGCGAGATGTGGGCGACGTCGATGGAGTCGGTGGAGGGGTTGCCGCGCATCATCGCGACGTGCAGCACGCCGTCGGAGGTGCGGTACATCCCCGGCTCGTCGATGTTGGTGACACCGCCGCCGGAGATCACCGTCCACTTGCCGGGCGGGCCGGCGTTGCTCGGTGTGGCCAGGCCGACCAGCGCCCCCACCAGAGCCAGCACGACGGTGACGATCGACACTCCACGCAGGCGCATGACATACTCCCCTCGACGCATGATTCCCGGCCACCATGTCATCCCAGCCGGTCCCGCGCCATGGCCTGTGCTGACCAAGATCGGCTGTTCCCACGGCCGCCGTTTAGGCTCTGCGGTCGTGAGCACCCTCGACGACGCCCGCGCGGGCATGAACCACGACATCCGGCCGCAGGACGACCTGTTCGGCCACGTCAACGGCCGCTGGCTCGAGGACGAGGAGATCCCAGGCGACCGGTCGAGCTGGGGGCCGTTCGTGCAGCTGGCCGACACCGCCGAGGAGCCAGGTGCGCGAGATCATCGAGGCCCTTGCCGAGCAGGGCGGAGACCCGGAGGGCTCTCGCGACTCCCGCAAGATCGCCACCCTCTACGCCTCGTTCATGGACGAGGCCACGATCGAGGAGCTCGGCCTGGAGCCGCTCCAGACCGTGCTCGACGCGGCCGCCGAGCTGCGCGACGTACGCGACCTGTCCGGCTTCCTGGGCGAGTTCGAGCGCACCGGTGGCAACGGCCTGTTCCCGTCCTACGTCGACAACGACGACCGCGACGCCGAGCGCAACATCGTGTACTTCCGGCAGGGCGGGCTGGGCCTGCCGGACGAGTCCTACTACCGCGACGACAAGTTCGCCGAGATCCGCGAGAAGTACCTCGCCCACCTGGCCGTGATGTTCGGCCTGCTGGGTCATGACGACCCCGAGGGCGCCGCGGCGACGGTGCTCCGCGTGGAGACCCGGCTGGCCGAGGGCCACTGGGAGCGTGCCGAGACGCGTGACGTCATCAAGACCTACAACCTCAAGACGTTCGCCGAGCTCGTGGAGCTCTGCCCGGCGTTCGACTGGGCGAGGTGGATCGGCAACCTCGGCGGCAGCCGCGACACGCTGTTCGAGGTCTGCGCGCGCCAGCCGTCCTACCTCGCGCACCTCTCGACGGTGCTCGACGAGACGCCCATCGAGGACTGGCGGACCTACGTCCTCGCCAGGATCGCCCGCTCCGCCGCGCCGTACCTGCCCGACGCCTTCGTGCAGGCCAACTTCGACTTCTTCGGCCGCACGCTCAGCGGCACGCCCGAGCTGCGGGCCCGCTGGAAGCGCGGCGTCTCGCTCGTCGAGGGCTCGATGGGAGAGGCGCTGGGCCGCGAGTACGTCGAGCGGCACTTCCCGCCGCGCAGCAAGGCGCTGATGGACGAGCTGGTGGCCAACCTGGTCGTCGCCTACCGCCGCTCCATCGCCGACCTGGAGTGGATGAGCGAGGAGACCAAGCAGCGGGCCTACGAGAAGCTCGACGACCTTCCGGCCCAAGATCGGCTACCCCGACACGTGGCGTGACTACTCGACGCTGAAGTTCTACCCCGGCGAGCTGCTGCGCAACGTGGCCGCCGCGTCGTCGTTCGAGACCGCGCGCCAGCTGGCCAAGATCGGTGCCCCCGTCGACAAGGACGAGTGGCTGATGCTGCCGCAGCAGGTCAACGCCTACTACAACCCTGGCACCAACGAGATCTGCTTCCCGGCCGGCATCCTGCAGAAGCCGTTCTTCTCGCCCGAGGCCGACCCCGCCGAGAACTACGGCGGCATCGGTGCGGTGATCGGACACGAGATCGGCCACGGCTTCGACGACCAGGGTGCGCAGTACGACGGCCTGGGCAACCTCAACGACTGGTGGACCGCCGACGACAAGGCTGCGTTCGAGGTGAAGTCGAAGGCGCTGATCGAGCAGTACGACGGCTTCGAACCGCGTGCGCTGCCCGGCGAGCACGTCAACGGGGCGCTGACCGTCGGCGAGAACATCGGCGACCTCGGCGGCCTGGCCATCGCCCACCAGGCCTACGCGATCGCGCGCGCGGCCGACGGCGAGCAGGTCACGCCCGAGGACAGCCAACGGGTGTTCATGAACTGGGCCTACTGCTGGCGCACCAAGCGACGCAAGGAGACGGCCATGCAGTACCTCACCATCGACCCGCACAGCCCGCCGGAGTTCCGGGCCAACATCGTGCGCAACCTCGACGAGTTCCACACGGCGTTCGAGACCTCGTCCTCCGACGGCCTCTGGCTCGACCCGGAAGAGCGCGTCCGCATCTGGTAGCGTCAGCCCCCGCTGGTTGAGGAGGCGCGAAGTCCTGTCACGAAACCCGGCGAGCGGACCGTGGACACGTCGCGGGGTCTCGCGACGGTCGGTGGCGATTTCCTCGAACCACGGGGAGCCTGTGGATCACGAACCCGCCCTGTCACCGCCCGCTGGTAGACATGCGGGCATGCCGTCCACCACCGCGACCGACGTCCGTGCGCGCGCCGAGGAGCATCTGCGGGCACTCGTCGGCCGGGACGACGCGGTCCTCTACGACGACCAGTGGGCGGCGATCTCGGCCCTGGCCGTCGACAAGCGGCGGTCGCTGGTCGTGCAGCGCACCGGCTGGGGCAAGTCCGCGGTCTACTTCGTGGCCACCCTCCTGCTGCGTGAGCAGGGCGCCGGCCCGACCGTGATCGTCTCGCCGCTGCTGGCCCTGATGCGCAACCAGATCGCGGCGGCCGAGCGGGCCGGCATCCGGGCGGTCACCATCAACTCCACCAACAACGAGCAGTGGGAGCCGGTCCACGAGCAGATCCGGGCCGGCGAGGTCGACGTGCTGCTGGTCTCCCCCGAGCGGCTCAACAACCCGGGCTTCCGAGACGAGGTGCTGCCCCGCCTGGCCGCCACGTGTGGCCTGCTGGTCGTCGACGAGGCCCACTGCATCTCCGACTGGGGCCACGACTTCCGGCCCGACTACCGGCGCATCCGCACCCTCCTGGGCGACCTGCCCGACGGCGTACCCGTGCTCGCCACCACCGCCACGGCCAACGCGAGGGTGACGGCCGATGTCGCCGAACAGCTGGGCACCGACGTCCTGGTGCTGCGCGGCTCGCTCGACCGCGAGTCGCTGCGGCTGGGCGTGGTCCGGCTCAAGACGGCCGAGCAGCGCCTGGCCTGGCTCGCTGACCACCTCGCCGAGCAGCCTGGCTCCGGGATCGTCTACTGCCTCACGGTGGCCGCCACCCAGGAGGTCGCCGACTACCTGCGCTCGCGCGGCCACGACGTGCACGCCTACTCCGGCCAGACCGACGCCACCGAGCGGGCCGCCCTCGAGTCATCGCTGGCCGCGGGCCAGGTGAAGGCGCTCGTCGCGACCAGCGCGCTCGGCATGGGCTTCGACGCGACGCTGGGATTCGTGGTCAACCTCGGTGCCCCACAGTCGCCGGTGGCCTACTACCAACAGGTGGGCCGCGCGGGGCGCGGCATCGACGAGGCGTCCGTGGTGCTGCTCCCGGCCACCGAGGACCGCGACATCTGGGCCTACTTCGCCTCGCTGGCCTTCCCGCGCGAGCAGCTGGTCCGCCAGACCCTCGACGTGCTGGCCGAGGAGGGCCGGGCGATGAGCACCGCGGCGCTCGAGACCCGGGTCGAGCTCTCGCGGACCCGCCTCGAGACGATGCTCAAGGTCCTCGACGTCGACGGTGCCGTACGCCGCGTCGGCGGCGGGTGGACCGCCACGGGCGAGGAGTGGGTCTACGACGCCGACCGCTACGCCCGGGTCACCGAGGCGCGCGAGCGTGAGCAGCAGGCGATGCTCGACTACATCGCCACCGACGGCTGCCGGATGGCAGTTCCTGCGCGACCAGCTCGACGACCGGGTCGACGGTCGGGCGCCGCAACCTTGTGGGCGGTGCGACAACTGCGGCGGGCTCTCGCTCCCGGCCTCGGTCTCCGATGCGGCGCTGGGAGCCGCCGCCGAACGGCTGGCCCGCCCGGGCGTCGTCGTGGCGCCGCGGAAGATGTGGCCCACCGGGCTCGCCGCGATCGGCCTCGACCTGAAGGGCCGGATCCCCGATGCCGCCGCCGAGGGCAGGGCGGTCGCCCGGCTCACCGACCTCGGGCACGGCGGCGCGCTGCGCGCACTGTTCCGCCCGGACACCGCGGACGGGCCGGTTCCGGTGGCGTTGGTGAAGGCCGTCATCGAGGTGCTCGGCGACTGGCGCCCACCGGTGACCGCGATCGTGGTGGTCGAGTCGGCCACGCGGCCCACCTTGGTGCGTGACCTCGCCGACGGCCTCTCCCGCTTCCTCCAGCTGCCGATCGCCGGCACCTACGCCATCGTCGACGACTCCGTGCCGCCCGGTCGCGGTGCGGTCAACTCCGCCCAGCGAGTCGCGGCCGTGAGCCGCCGGTTCGCCTGGCGTCCGTCACCCGAGGCGCGGCCGACGCTCTCGTCGGCGCCGAGGTGCTGCTCGTCGACGACCAGGCCGTCACCGGCTGGACCCTCACCCTCGCTGCCCGCGACCTCCGCGCCGCCGGCGCCGCCGCCGTACATCCCCTGGTCCTCGCGACCACCGGTTAGCCGAGTCGGCGCATCTTCACGTCAGGAAAGCGTCGAGTCGGCGCATCTCCGACCTTTGAGGCCGCGTCCGAGTCGGCGCATCTCGAGCCTGGCAGATGCGCCGACTCGACGTCGTTCTGGGGTGAAGATGCGCCGACTCGACGTCAGTGCATGATCACCGGCGGAGCGCCCTCGGCCTGCTCGTCGGCCATGGCCAGCTGCTCGTGCTTGCGCGGGAGGAAGAACGCCGGCACCAGGGTCAGCACGACCAGGACCCAGGCCACCCAGAACGTGTCGGCGAAGGCCGCCGCCGCTTCCGCGAGGCCCGCCGCCACCGCCGCCGCGCCGCCGACCGCGTCGGTCAGCGTCGGGTCGAGGGTGGCCGCCATCGCGGGCTTGGCCAGGTCGGAGGCGTTGAGGTGGGCGGTGAGGATCACCGAGATCACCGCGACGCCGACCGAGCTGCCGATCTGCTGGTTGATGTTGAGCAGCGTCGAGCCGCGGGCGACCTCGCGGGCCCTCAGCGTCTTCAGCGCCGAGGTGAACAGCGGCATCATCGAGGCGCCCATGCCGAGGCCCAGCACGAACAGCTCGGCGATCAGCAACGGGTAGGGCGTGGTCTCGGTGACCTGGGTCAGCCCGAAGAAGCCGATGACGATGACCACCAGCCCGACGGGCACGATCCGGCCCACCGGCAGCCGGTCGCTGAGGGTGCCGGCGATCGGCATGGTCAGCATCGCCCCGATGCCCTGCGGCGCCACCAGCAGGCCGGCGACCAGGGCCGACTCGCCGCGGATCTGCTGGAAGTAGGTCGGCACCAGCAGCAGGCCGCCGAAGAACGCCGCCACGAACATGAACATCGTGATGATCGAGACCGTGAGGTTGCGGTTCTTGAACAGCCGCAGGTCGAGCAGCGGGTGCTCGGGCCGGAAGCTGTGGAAGACGAAGGCGACCACCAGGAGGATGCCGGTGATGGCGGTCACCCACACGCGGGTGTAGCTGTAGTCGCCGTTGGCAGCACCGGGGATCGAGGACACGCCGTAGAGGAACAAGGCGAGCCCGGGCGACATCAGGGCCATGCCGAGGAAGTCGAAGGACTCCGAGGGCTGGGGCGCGTCCTTCTCGAGGACGAACCAGGCGTAGACCATCGCGCCGACGCCGAGGGGCAGGTTGATCAGGAAGATCCAGTGCCAGCTGGCGTGCTCGATCAGCCAGCCGCCGAGGATCGGGCCCATGATGGGGCCGAGCAGCATCGGGATGCCGAGGACCGCCATCAGGCGGCCCATCCGGTGGGGGCCGGCCGCCCGGGTCATGATCGTCATGCCGAGCGGCATCAGCATGCCGCCGCCGAGACCCTGGAGGACCCGGAAGGTGATCAGCATCTCGATCGAGGACGCCGCCGCGCAGAGCGCGGAACCGAGCGTGAACAGGCCGATCGCGGCGAGGTAGAGGCGTTTGGTGCCGAACCGGTCGGCGGCCCAGCCCGTCAGCGGGATGACCGTCGCGAGGGCGAGGGTGTAGCCCGTGACCGTCCACGCCACCGTGGAGTAGGGAAGCGGGTCGTCGATGCCGGTGAAGGCGGTCTGGAACGTCGGCAGGGCGACGTTGACGACCGTGATGTCGAGGATCGTCATGATCGCGCCGAGCACCACGACGCCGGCGATCTTGAGGACCGCGGCGTCGATGTGGTCGGGATGTTCGGGAGCTGTGGGAGTGGAGGCCTGTGTCACCCGACCAGAGTAGGGACCACCACCGACACCGACGCAATCGGTTTCACCCAGGGCGGAACCGGGCGTCGGGCCGCACGCGCTGTCCACGGTCCTGTCTGCGGGGCCGGTTACCGTCGGCGGCGTGAGCCCGCCAGTCAACCCGTCGGGCGTCCCCCTGTCGGGCCCCGCCACGGTGCGCGCCGCCGACCCGCCGCGCGACTCGTCGGTGGAGTTCTCCGACGGCATCACCACGGTCTCGCTGCCCGTCCGCGAAGCGCTCCCGGTGCTGGCGCGGGCCCGACGTGCCGGCCGCCCGCACCCCTCGGTCGCGCTGCTCGCCGAGGCCGGGGTGCTGGCGCTCCGCCTGGTCGGCGCCGGCCGGTTCGAACCCGGCGACGGGCGGTGGCTGCCGTCGGCCCTCGACCCCGACGAGCACGCGCGCGTGCGCACGCTCGCTGCCGAGGCGTCGTACGACGGGTGGCCCGCCGAGGCGGCCGAGTCCGCCCTGCGCGACCTGGTCGCGGCCGTTGTCGACGCCCTGCCCCGAGGCACCCCTACCCAGGCGACAAGGCGGGAGGTGTTCCGCCGCCGTCTCGACGCCGAGCTGGCCCACACCCGCGACCAGTCAGGCAGCGGGCCGCGTCGCGCGGCGGACAGGCTGCCGGCGCTGGTCACCATCTCGCTGCGCGTCGAGGCCGACGAGGACGAGCTGGTCGCCGGCTCGGTGCGCCTGGTGCTCCAGGTCCACGACGAGCTCGACCCTCTCCACCTGTGCGACGCGGCCCTGTTGTGGACCGGCGGGCCCGACGACCACGGGTTCGGTGAGCGAGCCCGCACCCACGCCGCGATCGCGCTGCGCGCTGCGGCCCAGGCGTGGCCGGTCCTCGACCGGCTGCTGGAGCTGCGCGTACCCGACGAGATCTCTCTCGACACCGACGAGCTGGTGTCGCTGCTCGACGACGGGGTCGCCGCGCTCCGTCGGGCCGGGGTCGACGTGCTGTGGCCGCGCAGTCTCGGCCGCGACCTGACGACGCGGGCCACCCTCGAGCACCACGGTGACGGGCGGGGCAGGGGCCAGGAGAACCCGTTGATGACCGGCCTCTTCGGTCCCGACGCGATGTTCGCCTTCAAGTGGCAGGTCGCGCTCCACGGCGAGCCCCTGAGTGACGACGAGATGCGCCAGCTCGCGAGCGCGGCCAGCCCGGTCCTGAAGCTGCGCGGCGCCTGGACCGTCGTCGACCCGGCCGTCGCGCGCAAGGCCAAGAAGCGGCTGATCCGCACCGTCACTCCGGTGCAGGCCGTCGCAGCCGCGCTGACCGGCACCGTCGAGGCCGACCACAGCGAGCAGGAGGTCGTCGTCGGCGCCAGCCTGCTGCAGGTCCGCGAGCGGCTGCTCGGCGCGGCCACTCGCGACCCGGTCGAGCCGCCCGCTGCCCTCCGCGCCACCCTGCGCGACTACCAGCGACATGGCCTGACCTGGCTCGACCAGCTGACGTCGCTCGGCCTGGGCTGCTGCCTGGCCGACGACATGGGGCTGGGCAAGACCGTGCAGCTGATCGCCCTGCACCTGCGGCGCCGCGAGGCCGCGCTGCAGGCCGGCCAGCCCGCACTGCCCACGCTGGTCGTCTGCCCGGCGTCCCTGCTCGGCAACTGGGAGGCCGAGATCCAGCGGTTCGCACCCGGCACGCCCGTGCGTCGCTTCCACGGCGGCGGCCGGTCGCTCGCCGGCGTGGAGGACCGGGCTTCGTGCTGACGACGTACGGCACCCTGCGCGGTCCGACCACGGGACCGACGCCGCCGGCCCGCGCCTTCGCGACGTCGGCATGGGGGTTGGTCGTCGCCGACGAGGCCCAACACGTCAAGAACGCCGCGTCGGCAGCCGCCCGCGCGTTGCGGGCCATCCCCGGCACCGCCCGCGTCGCCCTGACCGGCACGCCCGTCGAGAACAACCTCACCGAGCTCTGGGCCATCCTCGACTGGGCGATCCCGGGGCTGCTCGGCAGCCGCAACGCGTTCCGCAAGGTCTGGGCCGCGCCGATCGAGTCGGGCGTCCACGAGGAGAAGACCCGCCAGTTCGCCGGCCTCGTCGCGCCGTTCGTGCTGCGGCGCCGCAAGTCCGACCCAGGCATCGCGCCCGAGCTGCCACCCAAGACCGAGACCGACCATCCGCTCGGCCTGACCCGCGAGCAGGTCGTCCTCTACGAGGCCTTCGTGCGCGACACGATGGAGCGCATCGAGCGCTCCGACGAGGAGACGCGACGGGGGCTCGTACTCGCGCTGCTCACCGGTCTGAAACAGATCTGCAACCACCCGGCGCAGTTCCTCAAGCAGTCCGGCGCGGTGCGCCTCTCGGGCCGGTCCCACAAGCTCGACCTGCTCGACGAGCTGCTGGCCACGATCCTCGCCGAGGGTGGGGCGGCGCTGGTGTTCACCCAGTACGTCGCGATGGCCCGGCTGCTCGAAGCCCACCTCGACCGATCGGGCGTTGCCCACCAGCTCCTCCACGGCGGCACGCCCGTGCGCGCCCGCGACGCGATGGTGGCGGCGTTCCAGGCGGGCGACGTACCCGTGTTCCTGCTCTCGCTCAAGGCCGGCGGCACCGGCCTCAACCTGACCCGCGCCGACCACGTCATCCACCTCGACCGCTGGTGGAACCCCGCCGTCGAGGACCAGGCCACCGACCGCGCCTACCGCATCGGGCAGGACAAACCCGTGCAGGTGCACCGGATGGTCACCCGCGGCACCATCGAGGAACGCATCGCCGAGCTGCTCGACCGCAAGCGCGCCCTGGCCGACGCGATCCTCTCGCGCGGCGAGACGGCCTTCACCGAGCTCGGCGACGACGAGCTGCGCGACCTGGTCACGCTGCGGGCGCGCGCCGATGACTGAAGATCAGTCCGGCCGCCCGCCGCGCGTCACCCACCCGCGCATCCGGCCACGCCGCGGGGCCGCGCGGGCGACGACGTGGTGGGGCAAGGCGTGGGTGCGCGCGTGCGAGGAGTCGGCGTACGGCGAGGGCGACCTCAAGGCCGCTCGCTCACTGGCACGCTCGGGGTCGGTCGGCGCGATCACGGTGGCGGCCGGGCAGTTCCTCGCCGCGGTCGAGGACGGCGACCAGCTGTGGTCGACCAGCACCGCCCTGCCCGTGCTCGACCAGACCGATCGCGCGGCGTTCGTCGAGGCCGTCGCGGCGGAGGCCGGGCGGCTGCCGGCACTGTTGGCCGGCGAGCTCCCGCACCTGCTGGTCGAGCACGCCGAGGAGTCCGGCGTCGAGCTGCTCCCCTACGGCGGCGAGCTGCAGGCGTCGTGCACGTGCGCGGCCTGGGTCGACCCCTGCCCCCACGCGCTGGCCACGGCCTACCAGGTGGCCTGGCTCTCCGACGCCGACCCGTTCGTGCTGCTGGCGCTGCGCGGGCTGTCTCGCGAGGAGCTGTTGGCACGCTTGCACGAGCGCGACGACCGGCGTGCGGAGATCCCCGACGACGTCGCCGTAGCGGTCGACGCCGCCACCCGCGCTACGCGCATCCTCGAGCTGCTCGAGAAGGGCGAGGTGGACATCGAGCACTTGTTGTGAGGCCTGTCCGTCACCGGGTCTCGAGACGCGTCACTCGTCCCTCGCAGGCTCGGTCCGAGTCGACGCTCCTCGACCTGGCGCCTGATCGCGGTCCTCGCAGGCTCGGACCGCGCGGCGCTCAGAAGTCGAAGCCCACGCAGCCCCGGTCGATGATCTGGTTCCAGGTGAGCTTCTCGACGGTGCCGTACTTGGCGGGGGTCAGAGCGTTGAGCTTCTGCTGCTGCTTGATGACCCTCTCGGTCTCCCCGTCGAAGTGCCCCGTGACGTGGCTGGCGGTGATCAGGCCGATGTCGAGCAGCATCTGCTGGAGCGCGCGGATGTAGATGCCGTCCCTGGTGCTGGGGTGCATCCCCAAGGACAGCTCGGGGAAGGTGGCCGGCTCGAGGACGCACAGGCAGGGGACGTGCGTCTTCTGGCCGGGCTTGAGGCTGGTCACCGCATCGCCCTTGTGGTCGACGCTCATCCGCAGCTGGCACGGCTCGGACGTGGAGTCGAAGGGGCCGAGGTAGACGACGTACTTGGGCGGTGGCTGGTTCTCCGGGCCGTAGAGGGTGTTGCAGGACTTGGCCGTCTCGAGGTACTTGGCGTCGTTGCCCGCGTTCCTGGCGACCGCGCTCTCGAGAATTCCGCTGGTCTCGCCGTAGCCCACGACCAGGATCTTCTTCCCGATGCAGTCGAGGTTCTCGAACGGCACCCTCAGGTTGAGCGGGTCGGTGGGACTGGACGAGGAGGTGGAGCCGGGGTCGGGATTGTCGGCGCTGGCGTCACGAGGAGTGCCGGTGGTGAAGCCGACGACGACGCCCGCGGTCACCCCCACGAGCGCCGACACGAGGAGCGCGATCGTCCCCCGGGCGTCCCAGCGCATACCCCTAGAGACGCCTTGAGGCCCTGTTTGGTTGCGTTCGCTCACCAATTGAGCGACCTCAGCGCCATCTCGCGAAGCAGGCCGTGCATGGCCTGCGCGGGCAGCCGGCTGCTGTGCGGGGTGGAGTTGATCAACCCGAACGCCGCGTGCGCCATGGCCCGCGCCTCGTCCGGCGCCAGCTCACGATGGCGACGGCGCAGCTGCTCGGACCAGAGGTCGACGTACTCGCGCTGGAGGCTGCGCACCCGTTCGCGGGCCTCGGCCGGCAGCGACTGCCAGTCGCGGTCCTGGACCACGATCAGGGAGGGTTGTGCGAGCGCGAACTCCACGTGGAAGTCGACGAGCGCCGCCAGCGCGTCGCCGGGGCCGCCTGCGCGAGCCACGCGTTCCTGACCTTCGGTCAGGAGGCGCTCGCTGATCGCGACCAGCATCTCGGCGAGGACGGCGTCCTTGGAGTCGAAGTGCTTGTAGAGCGCCGGCCCGCTCACGCCGACGGCCTTGCCGATGTCGCCGACGGAGACGCCGTGGAAACCGCGCTCGGCGAAGAGCCGGGCGGCCACGTCGAGGATCTGGCTGTGCCGATCCTTGGGACGATCGACTGGGCGTTCCACGGGCTCAGGGTAGCGCCTGGGGTTAACGAACGTTAACCTCCGTGTCTCGCGTGAACCGTGGAGCGCCGCTAGTCGCGATCTCGTCGCTGAGCTGCGCGAGCGCACCGAGGTCGTCCGCCGGGGCGGGTCGGACAGCGCCCGCCAGAAGCACCTCGACCGCGGCAAGCTGCTGGTCCGCGACCGCGTCGACCGGCTGCTCGACCCCGGCAGCCCGTTCCTGGAGCTGAGCCCACTGGCGGCGTTCGGGATGTACGGCAACGACGGTGACGAGTACGCCGTCCCGGCCGCGAGCATCGTCACCGGCGTCGGCCGGATCAACAGCCGCGAGTGCGTGGTCGTCGCCAACGACGCGACGGTCAAGGGCGGCACGTACTACCCGATGACGGTCAAGAAGCACCTGCGCGCCCAGCAGGTCGCCGCGGACAACCTGCTGCCGTGCATCTACCTCGTCGACTCCGGCGGCGCGTTCCTGCCGATGCAGGACGAGGTGTTCCCCGACCGCGAGCACTTCGGCCGGATCTTCTTCAACCAGGCCAACCTGTCGGCGCGCGGGATCCCGCAGATCGCCTCGGTGATGGGCTCGTGCACCGCCGGCGGCGCCTACGTGCCCGCGATGTCCGACGAGTCCGTGATCGTCAAGGACCAGGGCACCATCTTCCTCGGCGGCCCTCCGCTGGTGAAGGCCGCGACCGGTGAGGTCGTCACCGCCGAGGAGCTGGGCGGGGGCGACGTGCACGCCCGCAAGTCCGGCGTCGTCGACCACCTCGCCGAGGACGACGCGCACGCACTGGCGATCGTGCGGTCGATCGTCGGGACGCTGCCTCAACACAGTGGTTTCGAGGCTCGCTCCGCTCGCACCTCAACCACCGAAACCGTGGAGGAGCCGCACGAGGACCCGAGCACCCTGGCCGACGTCGTACCCGCCGACACCCGGACGCCGTACGACGTCCGCGAGGTGATCCGGCGGATCGTCGACGGCAGCAGGTTCCACGAGTTCAAGCAGCTCTACGGCGAGACGCTGGTGACCGGGTTCGCGCACGTCTGGGGGCACCAGGTCGGGATCATCGCCAACAACGGGATCCTGTTCAGCGAGTCGGCGCTCAAGGGCGCGCACTTCATCGAGCTGTGCAACCAGCGCGGCATCCCGCTGGTGTTCCTGCAGAACATCACGGGGTTCATGGTCGGCAAGGAGTACGAGAACCGCGGCATCGCCCGCGACGGCGCCAAGCTCGTCACGGCGGTCGCCTGCTCGGTCGTCCCGAAGTTCACCGTGGTCATCGGGGGCTCGTTCGGCGCCGGCAACTACGGCATGTGCGGCCGCGCGTACGACCCGCGCTTCCTGTGGATGTGGCCCAACGCCCGCATCTCGGTGATGGGCGGCGAGCAGGCCGCGTCGGTGCTGGCCGAGGTGCGCGGCCCCGACCGCGAGGACACCGAGGACTTCAAGGCCGGCATCCGCGACCAGTACGAGCACCAGGGCTCGCCGTACTACTCCACCGCCCGGCTCTGGGACGACGGCATCATCGAGCCGGCCGACACCCGCCGCGTGCTCGGCATGGGCCTCGCCGTCGCGGCGAACGCCCCGATCCCGCCGCCCTCCTACGGCGTCTTCAGGATGTGAGCGCGATGACGCCCGTACGACGCCCGATCCGCACCGTGCTCGTCGCCAACCGCGGCGAGATCGCGCTGCGCGTCATCCGCGCCTGCCGCGAGACCGGCCGGCGCAGCGTCGCGATCTACACCGACATCGACAGCGAGGCGCCACACGTCCGCGCGGCCGACGACGCGCTGCACGTGCGCAGCTACCTCGACATCGAGGCGGTCGTCGCGGCCGCGCGGTCGGTCGACGCCGACGCCGTGCACCCTGGATACGGCTTCCTCTCCGAGCGCGCGGCCTTCGCCGAGGCGCTCGAGGAGGCCGAGATCCGGCTCGTCGGTCCGACGGCCGCGGTGATGGAGAAGATGGGGCGCAAGGACGCCGCCCGCGAGATCGCCGTACGCGCCGGCGTGCCGGTCGTGCCGTCGTACTCCATGACCGACGCGCGGGTCACCGTCAGTCTCGAGCTGCCGTACCCCGTGCTGGTGAAGGCCGCGGCGGGCGGCGGCGGCAAGGGCATGCGCATCGTGCGCAAGCCGGAGGAGTACGCCGAGGCGGTGCTGGCCGCCCAGCGCGAGGCGGCGTCGGCCTTCGGCGACGACACCCTGCTCGTCGAGAAGTACGTCGAGCACGGACGCCACATCGAGGTCCAGGTCCTCGCCGACCACCACGGCAACGTCGTCCATCTCCACGAGCGGGACTGCTCGACCCAGCGCCGGCACCAGAAGGTCCTCGAGGAGGCGCCGGCACCGACGATCAGCGACGCCGTACGCCGTCTGGTCACCGAGAGCGCGGTCGCGCTCGCCCGCGAGGTCGGATACACCAACGCCGGCACGGTGGAGTTCCTGCTCGACACCGAGACCGACCAGGCCTACTTCCTGGAGATGAACACCCGCCTCCAGGTCGAGCACCCGGTCACCGAGGCCATCACCGGCATCGACCTCGTGCAGGCCCAGCTCGACGTCGCGGCCGGCGAGCCGCTGCCGTTCCGCCAGGACGACATCACTGTCGACCGGCCACGCGATCGAGGCCCGGGTCTACGCCGAGGACTCCTTCGGCGGGTTCCTCCCGCAGGCCGGCACGGCCGACCTGGTGCGCTGGCCGACCGGAGTCCGCGTGGACCAGGCGCTCGAGAGCGGCCAGGTCGTCAGCACGTCGTACGACCCGATGCTCGGCAAGGTGATCGCCCACGGCCCCGACCGCGAGACGGCCCGCCGTGCGCTGGTCGAGGCGCTCGACGCCACGGGCATCCTCGGGCTGACCACCAACACCGGCTTCCTGCGTGCGCTGGTCGCCAGCGAGGAGTTCCGCCTCGCCACGATCGACACGGCCTGGCTCGACAGTGCCATGCCGGGGCCGTGGTCGAGCCTCCGAGCCCCGAGGTGCCGCGTGTCTTCGCGGCGTGGATCCAGGCGTTGCTGGTCGCGGTCCAGGACAGCGGGCACCCGTTCCAGTCCGACGGCTGGCGGCTCGGAGGTACGCCGTCCCCGACGGTCGTCGAGCTCGACCAGACGCTGCTCGTCGACCGCGCCGCCGGGACGGTCGGGGGAGCACGAGGTGCGCCAGCTGTCCGCCGAGAACCACGTCGCAGTGCTGAGCATCGACGGTCGGCGCGAGGTCGCGGTCGTCAACGTGCAGGCGCACACCGCCGAGGTCGCCTACCGGGGCCAGCGGTTCGTCTTCGAGAAGCCGGACGTGTTCGCCGACCACGGTCCGGCCGTGGGTGACGGCTCGGTGGTCGCGCCGATGCCCGGCACCGTGCTCGACGTTCGGGTGGCGGCCGGTGACGTCGTCGTCGAGGGCGAGGTGCTCGGGGTAGTCGAGGCGATGAAGATGGAGCTGGCCCTCAAGGCGCCCTTCGCGGGCACGGTCACCGCGGTCGACGCGGGGGTCGGCGACCAGGTCTCGCTGGGCCATCAGCTCTTCGCGGTCGAGAAGGAGTCCTGATGGAGCGGCCCGCCGTCGTCCCCCTCGATGGGCTGCCCGAGCGCGTCACGATCTACGAGGTCGGCGCCCGCGACGGCCTCCAGAACGAGGCCGCACTAGTCCCGACCGAGGTCAAGGCGGAGCTCATCACGCGGCTGCTCGACGCCGGGCTGCCGATCGTGGAGGCGACGTCGTTCGTGCACCCGAAGTGGGTTCCGCAGCTCGCCGACGCCGCCGAGCTGATGAACCTCCTCGGCGACGCCGGTCGCGACCTGCCCGTCCTCGTGCCCAACGAGCGCGGCCTCGACCGGGCCCTGGAGCTCGGCTGCCGCCACATCGCGATCTTCGGCAGCGCGACCGAGACGTTCGCGGCCAAGAACCTCAACAGCACGCTCGACGGTCAGTTCGCGATGTTCGAGCCGACCGTACGTCGAGCGCGCGACGCGGGCATCGACGTCCGGGCCTACGTGTCGATGTGCTTCGGCGACCCGTGGGAGGGCGCCGTACCCGTCGAGCAGGTCGTCGCCGTCGGCAAGCGGCTCTTCGACCTCGGCGCGAGCCAGCTGAGCATCGGCGACACCATCGGTGTGGGTACGGCCGGTCACGTGACCGCGATGGTCGACGCGTTCGTCGCCGCCGGGCTCGGTACCGACCACCTGGCGATGCACTTCCACGACACCTACGGCCAGGCGCTGGCCAACACCCTGGCCGCCCTGCGCGCGGGGATCACGACGTTCGACGCCAGCGCCGGCGGTCTCGGCGGCTGCCCCTACGCCAAGAGCGCCACCGGCAACCTGGCCACCGAGGACCTCGTCTGGCTGCTCACCGGGCTCGGCATCGAGCACGGCGTCGACCTCGACGCCCTGGTCGAGACGAGCACCTGGCTGGCCGGCCACCTCGGCCGCCCCAGCCCGTCGGCCGTCGTACGTGCCCTGACCCCGCTGGTTGAGTACCCGGATATCAGGCTCTTCCGTCACTTGTCCGGGGCGGCAACCCCCTGACATCTGCAGGAATACCCGGATATCCGGGTACTCATCCGCCCTGCGACCGGCCTGCCACAATCGGGGGCATGAGCCGGGTCGTCCACCTGCACATCGGTGCACCGAAGACGGGGACGACGTACCTCCAGCACCGGCTCTCTCGCAACGTGCGCACCCTTTCCAAGCACGACGTCCACATCCCCACCAGGAGCCCGCTGGTCTCGCCGGAGCTGTTCCAGTTCCGCGCGGCGCTCGACCTGCTCGGCCAGGACTGGGGTGGTCAGCCCGGTCACGCCGACGGCGCGTGGCCGCAGCTGGTGCGCCGGCTGCGCAGCAAGACCGGGACCAGCATCGTCAGCCACGAGATCCTCGCGCCCGCGTCGCCCGACGTGATCGCCAGGGCGATGCGCGACCTCGACGGCTGCGAGGTGCACGTCGTCTACTCCGCCCGCGACCTCGCCCGCGCGCTGCCCGCCGCCTGGCAGGAGAGCATCAAGCAGGGCCGCAGGTGGGCCTACCGGCGGTTCCTCAACCGCGTCGAGTTCGGCAAGCCGTGGTTCTACCGTGCCTTCGACCTGCCGAGCGTGCTGACCAACTGGAGCGAAGGCGTCTCGCCCGAGCGCGTCCACCTGGTCACCGTGCCCCAGCGACATGGGCCGGGCGGCGCCGACCCGGGCGAGCTGTTCGGCAGGTTCTGCACGGCGTTCGGCATCGACCCCGAGTGGGCACCACTCGACAGCGACCGGCTCAACACCTCGCTCGGCGTCGCCGAGACCCAGGTGATCCGACAGCTCAACCGGCGGATGCAGCGCGCCACCCGGCGCGAGGCGGAGTACGACGAGCTGATCCGTGAGCTGCTCGCCCAGGACCGTCTGGTGCACCGCGAGTCCCCGCCCGTGCGGCTGCCGCCGGGGCGCTTCGCGTGGGCCAGCGACCAGGCCGAGCAGTGGATCGAGTGGGTCAAGGGCAGCGGCATCCAGGTGGTCGGCGACATCGACGACCTGCGCCCGCTCCCGCTCCCCGAGGGCGAGCCCTACGTCAACCCCGACAAGGTGCCACCTCGCGTGGTGCTCGGCGCCGCGGTCGACGCGCTCTCGGCGATGACCCGCGAGGCGGCCGCCCGGCCCGACCCGCGGCGTACCTTCGGCGCGCGGTTCCGCAAGTTCCGCGAGCGCTCGTGATCGGGCCAACCGTCGATCGAGCCCTCGGGGAGCAGCGCGCCTGGGGCTGGGTGGCCCACCTGCGCGAGGGCGGTACGACGCCCTGGCGCGAGTGGCACGAGCGCGGCGAGTCCCACGGCAGGTACCTCCCGGGCGCCCAGCAGCTCGAGCTGCTCCGCCGGCTCAACGCCGCAGGCAGCCCGGACAGGGAGCTCGGCGAGAGCGTGCTGGCCGCCTCCGCCGCGGGCCGGGGCAGGCCTGACCTCGAGCTCGTCGGTGCCAGTCCGGACTCGACGTTCGGCCCCGCCCCCGTCGACCCCGCCGAGCTGCCGGCCGGCGAGCTGGTGCGGGTGGCGGCGAGCGTGCTCGCCGACCAGGTCGTCGACGCCGGTGCGCCCCGACAGCGGCGAGCCAGCCGCGGGCGTCCTGGCGTCGTGGTGGCGGCGCGGCTACCGCCTCGTCGGCGACCCCGAGCTCGCCGACCTGTTGCGCGCCCAGCTCGTGGCGCGCGGACGCCCTCCCGGCGGCCGTGAACCGCGCATCGTCGTGCTGGGCTCCGACCTCGCGACCATGGCCGCCCATGCCTGGACCCATCGCGCGTTCACCGAGGGCGTGACCGCGTGGCGCGAGTGGCTGCGGCTGCTGCAGGAGCGCCGTGAGGTTCCCGCACGCGCCGACGTCCTCGCCGTCGCCCGCGCGTGGGAACGCCGGGTGGGCAAGGAGCGCGTGCACGTCGTCCTCGAACCCCATGGGTCAACGGGCACCGTGTCCCGGCTCGTCGGTGAACGGCGGCCGCTCGCCGCTCCGGTGACCCTGCCGGGCGAGGGCGGCGAGCTCGCCCGCCGGGTGGGCTCGGTGCTCGGGCTGCTCGTGCTGCCCGACGACCGCGAGGCGCTGCTGACCACCAGGTTGCGGCCGCGCATCGAGGCCGCCTCGCTCAGGACCCCGGGTGGGCGACCCCTCGCCGTACCCGCTGCCCAGCGCGACTGGTTCGAGAGCGCCGCGGAGCAGATGCGTCAGGGCATCCGGCGCGCTGGTTACGCTGTCCACGGCGACCTGGACGCCCTCGTCCCGCGCTGGCCCGCCGACGCGGATCACGAAGCCGCCCACGCCGGACCCTCGCCCGGGGCCACCCTGGACCTGGCGATCCAGGTCCTGCTCGACCACCGATCCGATGGGGGGAGGACGCCATGACCAAGAAGGTCATCCTCCACGTCGGCACCCCGAAGACCGGTACGTCGTACCTCCAGGACGTGCTCTTCCGCAACCGGCGGACCCTCGCCGGCCACGGCATCCTCTACGCCGCCGACCGGTTCGACGCGCAGTTCCTGGCGGCCCTCGACCTGATGCGGCTGCCCTGGGGCGGCCTCGAGCGCGAGGCGGTCGGCGCCTGGGACCGGCTCGCCGAGGAGGTCCGCGGCTGGCACGGCGACACCGCGATCATCAGCCACGAGATCCTCGCCGGTGCGTCGCGGTCGCAGGTCGGCCGGGCCCTGTCGTCGCTGGGTCATCGAGCTGGGTCAGCACGGCGGTGGCGTCGAGGTCCACCTGGTGCTGTCGGTGCGCGACCTGGTCCGCCAGATCCCGGCCGAGTGGCAGGAGAACGTCAAGCACCGCAGCGCGATGAGCTACGCCCGGTTCCTCGCCCGGATCGCCGACCCGAGCCGCAACAGCCGGATCGCCTCGTGGTTCTGGAGCGTCCAGGAGATTCCCGAGATCCTCGACCGCTGGGGGGCCGACCTGCCGCCGGAGCGCGTCCACCTGGTGACCGTGCCGTCTCCCGGCGGCGCGCCCGACCTGCTGTGGAAGCGGTTCTCGCAGGCCTTCGGGCTCGAAGGCATCGACCTCGAGCTGGCCGACGAGCGCACCAACCCCTCGCTGGGCGTGCCCGAGACGGCGCTGATCAGGCGCATCAACCGCTCGGCCAACCGCGTGCTCGAACCCGCCGACTACCGACCGCTCGTGCGCGAGCTGCTGGCCCACCAGACGCTGTCGCGGCGGGTGCTGTCGCCGCGGCTGGCGCTGCCGCCCGAGCAGGTGCCCTGGGTGCAGGAGCGCGAGGCGGCGTACGCCGCCGAGATCGAGCGCCGCGGCTACGACGTCGTCGGCGACCTCCACGACCTGCGCGGCAACCCGACCCTGCACCCGTACGTCGACCCCGACCGGCCGCGCGAACGCGATGTCGCCGGCGCCGCGGTCGACGCCATCAAGGCGTTGCTGCTGGAGAACGCCCGGATGCGCGCCGAGGACGCCCAGCTGCGCGCGGAGCTCGACGAGACCCGCGACGCCTTGCGGCGGTCCTACCTGCGGCCGTCGTACCGGATGCGCGAGAAGGCGGTGAAGGGCCTCGCCGGCACCCGCGTCGGGCGTGGGCTGCTCGGCGTCTACCGTCTGGCGAGGGGAAGAAGCTCGCGGTCGGCGTAGCGGCCGATCCGCCAGGTGACGTAGCCGTCGACGCCCATGCCGACGACCCCGCCCACGACCGGGATCCGCCGGCCGACGGTGGTGGCGAGGCGCTTGCCGGCCACCTTGGCGATCAGGAAGGCAGCGACGACCGCCGCGACGTCCTGGTCGAGGGCGGCGTCGTAGCCCGGTGAGGTAGCCAGCGCCATCGGCGGTGCGGGGATCTTCTGGGTCTTCACGTGGGAGTTGATCGTCTCCTCGCCCAGCAGGCAGACCAGGATCGCGTTCTTGACCTTGGGGTCTGCGAGGTCGTAGCCGCGCAGGTGGGCGATGCCGGCGACCATCCGGCACTGGACGAGGGCCAGGCCGGCGATGTTGGCGGGGATCGCGACGGGTGCGGTGATCAGCCCTCCCATGTTGGTGACGAAACCCTGGGCACCGGCGAGCCGCACGTTGTTCTCGATCACCTCGTGGATCGCCCGCTCGACGTCACCCTTCTGCTCGCGCAGCTGCTTGTCGGCGGCCTTGGCCGCCGGCGGCAGCGGCCCGACGCCCTCGATCGCCCGGTGGAGCGACTCGCGCACGAAGTGCGTGGTCAGCCCAGGCGCCAGCTCGGCGATGCGTGGCGCCAGCTGCCTGCTGACGGTCCTGGCCACTCCCATGCCCTCGACTGTACGGATCCGCTGGTCGAGGAGGTCGCCTCGCACCGTCGGGCCACCGTCACGAGGCCCGGTGCTCGAAGAGCGGTCATGGTCCTGGGGTCTCGTGACGGGCCGACGGCCCTCCTCGACCAACGGCGCGCGCCCTACGGTTGGCACCATGCGCATCGAGCCGCCGCGGAGCGACTGGCGGTTCCCGGGGCCGGCGCGGTTCGACCCGGACGACGACCTGGTGGCGGCGGGCGCCGACCTGGCGCCCGGGACGCTGCTCGAGGCCTACCGGCGCGGGCTGTTCCCGATGCCCTCGGGACGGCGCGGCGACCCGATGCTGTGGTTCTCGCCGGTACGGCGGGGAGTGCTGCCGCTGGACGGCCTGCGGGTCTCGCGGTCGTTGCGGCGGTCGGTGCGCAGGTTCGAGATCCGCGTCGACACCGCGCTGCCCGAGGTGATCGACGCCTGCGCCGACCCCCGCCGGCCGGCAGGCTGGATCGACCCGTCGATCCGGGCGGCGTACGAGGAGCTCTATCGGCTCGGCTGGGTGCACTCGGTGGAGGCCTGGCGCGACGACCGGCTCGCCGGCGCCCTGTACGGCGTCTCGATCGGCGGGCTGTTCGCCGGCGAGTCGATGTTCCACCGCGAGACCGACGCCTCGAAGGTCGCCCTGGTCGCGCTGGTCGACCTCCTGAGGGAGGACCCCGACGAGCCACGGCTGCTCGACGTCCAGTGGCAGACCCCCCACCTGGCCTCGCTCGGGGTGGTGCAGGTGCCTCGCCGGGAGTACCTCGGCAGGCTGCCGGACGCCGTCGCCGCCGCCGTACCCCGGGCGTTCGCCTAGGACTGCCGTCCGATGTACGACCCGGTCGCCATGCGGCAGGGTGTGCGAGCACACCCACCCGAGGAGATCGAGGAACCGCGAAATGAAGCGCATCTCCCTGCTGGCCGTCCCGA
Source organism: uncultured Actinomycetota bacterium (assembly GCA_963758885.1). GTDB lineage: Bacteria > Actinomycetota > Actinomycetes > Propionibacteriales > Nocardioidaceae > Nocardioides. The sequence goes on along the minus strand of CAVWXS010000025.1, from coordinate 29,969 downwards.
TGCTCGTGCTCGGCCTGCTCGCCGGCTGCGGCGACGACGGCGGGGAGGGCGGTGGCGACGACGCTGCCGACGCCCCGACGAACGCGTCGGTGGCGGAGTTCTGCCAGCCGTTCGTGGACATGTACACCGACGTCGTCGACAAGGGTGAGGACCTCACCGACGAGGATGCGGTGACGATCGCCAAGGACACCGCGGACGAAGCTGCGCGAGGCCGGCACGCCCGAGGGCATGCCCGAGGACGCCCGCAAGGGCTGGGAGCTGGTGATCGAGAAGCTCGCCGCGCTGCCCGACGACGCCACGAAGGAGGACGTCCAGGCGGCCCAGAGCCTCACCGCTGAGGAGCAGGAGTACTCCGACGCGCTCGCGCAGTACGTCGCCGAGAAGTGCGCGGACGCGATGGCCGGTGCCATGGACGGCGCAGGGCTGACGCACGCAGTTGGGTCTGGCAGTTGGGTCGGCATTGGGTCCGGGTTGGCGCCATGCGGCATGGTGGTGGGCGGCGTCCTGACCCCCATCCACCGAGGAGCCCCATGAAGCGCACGTCCCTGCCGTCACTCGTCCTGGCCGCCCTGCTGCTGGTGCTCGGACTGGTGGCCGGTTGCGGCGGGAGCGACTCCAGCGGGAGCGGCGACGCCGCCGACGACGCGGGCGACTCCGCTGGTGGCCCCCCGACCGACGCGTCGGTCGAGGACTTCTGCGGCACCTTCCTCGACCTGATCCAGCAGGCCTCGCAGCAGGGCAGCGACGTCTCGGACGCCGACGCGGTCGAGCTGGCCAAGGAGGCCGCCGACAGCCTGTCCGAGGTGGGCACCCCCGAGGACATGCCGGCCGAGGCGCGCCGCGCCTTCGAGACCGCGATCGAGAAGATCCGCTCCATCCCCGACGGCGCCACGCAGAAGGAGATGGACGCCATCGCCGCCGACCTCACCGACGAGCAGCAGGCGGACCTGCAGGCGCTGACCGCCTACGTCACCGAGAAGTGCATGGGCCAGCTAGCGCCCAGTGATGTGCCCAGTGATGGGGCCCCCGAGTCGGACAGTGGCTCGAACAGCGGGTCGGGCAGCGACTCGGGCAACTGACCGGCAATGACCGGACTGTCGTCCGGCTACTTCAGCAGCCGCGACAGCCGCCGGTCGGCCAGCGGCTTGCCGCCGGTCTGGCAGGTGGGGCAGTACTGCAAGGAGGAGTCGGCGAACGACACCTCGCGCACGGTGTCGCCGCAGACCGGGCACTTCTCGCCCGTGCGGCCGTGGACGGCGAGGTTGGACTTCTTCTCGCCCTTGAGCTCGCTGGCCGCGAGACCCCGGGACCGCTCGACCGCGTCGCCGAGCACACCGCGGATGGCGTCGTAGAGGATCTGGAGCTCGTCGCGGGTCAGGCCGTTGGCGGGCTTGAACGGCGACATCTTGGCGGCGTGGAGCAGCTCGTCGGAGTAGGCGTTGCCGATGCCGGCGATGGTGCCCTGGTGGCGCAGCACCCCCTTGATCTGGGAGCGGCCGGCCTTCTGGAGGATGCCGTCGAGGACGTCGATGGTGAAGGCGTCGTCGAGCGGGTCGGGACCCAGGCTGGCGATGCCGGGTACGTCGAGCGGCTGGCGCACGACGTACATGGCCAGGCGCTTCTTGGTGCCCATCTCGGTGACGTCGAGGCCGGACTCGTCGTCGAGGATGACGCGCACCGCGAGGCCGGACTTCTGGTTGGGGCGTGGCGGGATCGCGGGCAGCTCGTTGCGCCAGCGGACCCAGCCGCCGCGGGCCAGGTGGAGGACCAGGTGGAGGCCGGAGGCGGAGATGTCGAGGAACTTGCCGTGGCGGGTGACGTCGTCGACGAGGGTGCCCTCGAGCGACTGGACCGGCGGGTCGAAGGTCTTCAGCGCGTTGATCGCGACGACGTGGACCTTGGCGATGGCGCGGTCGGCCAGCCGGCCCTTGAGGTCGAGGGCCAGGGCCTCCACCTCGGGGAGCTCCGGCATGGGGGCCAGTTTAGGCGCGGGCACGGACATGTCTTCCGGTTCGCTGGGTACGGACAGGGCATGGCTGTGACGACCTTCCAGGACCTGCCGCTCGCCGACCGCGACCGGGCGTGGGACGGGGACGCTGCTGAGAAGCGGGTCCGCTCCTGGGCCGGGGCCGAGGACGAGCCCAACGAGAAGTACCGCGACGCCCACGTCTGGTACGACGCGGACAGCAAGGACAACTTCACGGCGTACAAGCTGCTCGTGGCCGACGTGATCGACGGCCGGTTGAAGGCGGTGCCGCGGGGAGTGATGGCCGCCGGCAACGTGATGGTCGGCGGCCGGGGCGGCGTGGATCTCCCGGCCAAGGACCGCGACCGGGTCAAGAGCCACCTGGCGAAGTACTACCGCAAGATGGACGACGCCCCGCCCTGGCAGGACTGACGGGGAGGACTGAACCTCTCCCCTCGACCGGTGACATGCTCAGGCGGTCGGGGGCAAGATGGAGCATGGCCACCGCGCGACCGCTCCCCGAGACGGGGTCGGTGTTCCTCGACGCCCGCGGTGGCGATCGCGCCCTGCGGGTCTCCTGGCACACCGAGGCCGGGCTTGGTGGTGCTGTCGCTGTGGCACGGCAACGTGTGCAGCGGATCCTTCCGGCTCTCGGTCGACGAGGTGCCGGAGCTGATCGAGATGCTGCGCGACGGGCTCGACCGGGCGTACGACGCCTCGCTCGCGCGTCGACGGGTCCAGGCCGGCTGAGTGGCTGACTACGTCCTCCGCTCGATCGGCGCGGTTCGGTCAGGGCTGGTCGACCGGGCCGATGCGCCACGCCAGCCCGACGAGGGCGCGCCTGGTGCTGAGGTGGTGCTGGACGACGACGTCGTCGCCGCCCTGGCCGGGATCGAGGTCGGCGACCGGCTCGAGCTGCTCACCTGGCTGCACCTCGGCGACCGCTCGACGCTGACGACGTACCCGCGAGGCGACACCTCGCGGCCGCTGTCCGGCGTGTTCGCGACCCGCTCGCCCGACCGGCCCAACCCGATCGGGCTGCACACCGTGACCGTCACGGCGGTCGAGGGCAACGTCGTACGGGTCGCGGGGCTCGAGGCCGTCGACGGCACCCCCGTCCTCGACATCAAGCCCGCGCTGGGCGTGGTCGACGCACCGGCGGCTGAGACCCCGATTCGTCTGCGAACCGCCTAGCGGAAGAAGTCGCAGTGATCCGCAGACGAATCGGTGTGGTGTCTACGGTTCGCGCTAGACACGCCGATACGTTCCGGATCATGGACCCGGTCCGCAACCCGTACGCACCCGGCGCGGGGCAGCGACCACCGGAGCTGGCCGGGCGTGACCGGGAGCTGCAGCAGTTCGCGGTGACGCTCGAGCGGGTGGCGGCCGGGCGGCCCGAGCGGAGCATGGTGCTCAGCGGGCTGCGGGGCGTCGGCAAGACCGTGCTCCTCAACGCGCTGCGCGGGCAGGCCGTCCAGCGGGCGTGGGGGACCGGCAAGATCGAGGCGCGACCCGACCAGAGCATCCGGATCCCGGTCGCCCAGGCGGTGACGGCCGCGATCCGCGAGGTCAGCCACCGGCACCGCGACCCCGACCGGGTCGACGAGCTGGCCGGGGTGGTCAAGAGCTTCGCGCTGCGGACGACCGTCGCCGACCGCAAGGGCCTGCGCTGGACGCCGCCGGTCGACGTACCCGCCGCCAAGGGCCGCGCCGACAGCGGCGACCTCGAGCTCGACCTCACCGAGCTGTTCAGCGACGTCGCCGCGGTGGCCGGTGACCTCGGCGTGGGGGTGGGCGCTGTTCGTCGACGAGATGCAGGACATCGCGACCGACGAGCTGGCCGCGATCTGCGGGGCCTGCCACGAGATCAGCCAGCAGGGTGCGCCCTTGCTCCTCGTCGGCGCCGGCCTGCCGCACCTGCCGGTCGCGCTGTCGGCGTCGAAGTCGTACGCCGAGCGGCTGTTCCGCTACGTCGCGGTCGACCGGCTCGCTCCGGCCGACTGCCGCCGGGCGCTGTCCGTGCCTGCTGACTCCGAGGGCGTCGACTTCGACGACGCGGCGCTCGACGAGCTGCAGCGGCTCACCGGCGGCTACCCGTACTTCGTCCAGGCCTACGGCAAGGCCACGTGGGACGTCGCGACCGGTCTCGCCGATCACCCGCGACGACGTACTCGCCGCGGCTCCGGACGCCGAGTCCGAGCTGGCCGTCGGCTTCTTCGGGGTGAGGTACGAGCGGGCGACCCCGGCCGAGCGCGACTACATGACGGCGATGGCCGACCTCGGTCTCTCGTCGGAGGACGGCCCGGTGAGCACCGCCGACCTCGCCCGCCACCTCGGCCGCAAGCCGCAGTCGCTGTCACCCGCGCGCGACGGGTTGATCAAGAAGGGGCTCGTGTACTCCGGCGAGCGCGGCCGGGTCGCGTTCACGGTGCCGCACTTCGGCCAGTTCCTGCGGGGGCGTTAGGTCGTCAGGCGCAGGTCCACGAACGGGATCGTGTCGCCGTCGAGCAGGTAGCGGTCGACCTCGACGAAGCCGCGCGCCAGGGCGAAGGCGAGGCCGTCCTCGTTGGAGGCGAGCACGACCGTCTCGACGTGCTCGGGCCCGAGGGCGCGCGCGTCGGCGAGCACCCGGTCGAGGTACGCCGACCCCAGGCCGCGGCGTCGGTGCTGCGGCAGGATCCGCACGATCACCGTGGCCGTGCCCGTCCGCGTCGGGCGGGCGCACGGTCGCGTTGCCGACCAGGACCCCCGATGCAGCCGTCGTCGTAGCCGAGGGTCAGCTGGTTCCGCGTCGCTCGCTCGGCCACCTCGTCGGCGCTCAGCGGCGCGGTGGGGATGATCGCGTTGTGGATCGCCCGCCACTCCTCGAGGAGGCCGGGCGTTGCCGAGACGATGCGCAGCGTCACGCGTGACGAGCCTATTCAGCCCAGAGCAGAACGGCGCGACGTCCGGCCGGTACGCGACCTACCGTGGCCGCATGGGTGAGGTGCTGCCGCTGCAACGTCCCGACCGCGAGCCGCTGCGCGAGGCCCCGCCGCAGGAGCCCTTGTGGCGTGAGCTGGTCGGCGCGCGAGCTCAGGCGGGAGCGCCAGGACCGCGGCGAGCGGCTGACCGACGTCGCCGAACGGGCCGGCGTCTCGACGCAGTACCTCTCCGAGGTCGAGCGCGGCCTCAAGGACCCCTCGTCCGAGATCCTGTCGGCCGTCGCCGGCGCCCTCGGCCTCACCGTCCGCCAGCTCTCGGTACGCGTCGCCCGCAACCCCGCGCCGTACGGCGCCCTCTGCCTCGCCGCCTGATCGGGCCCGACTGGTCAGGCGTCTTCCCGTCACTTGTCGAGGCGTTGCAACGCCCTGACAAGTGCAGAATACCCGGATCGATCCGGGTACTCATCCACCCAGCCGGCACCTGGGAGGTGAGGACCGCGTCGGCGATGCCGTAGTCGACGGCGGCCTGGCCGGGGAGGACGAGGTCGCGGTCGGTGTCCTCGCGGACCTGGTCGGCCGTGCGGCCGGTGTGGTGGGCGAGGATCTCCTCCAGCAGCGCCCGGACGCGGGCGACCTCGTCGGCCTCGACGATGAGGTCGGGGATGGTGCCGCGCTGCGACATCGCCGGCTGGTGCAGCACGACGCGGGCGTGCGGCAGCATCTGGCGGCGGCCGGGCTCGCCGCCGGCCAGCAGTACGGCGGCCGTCCAGGCCGCCTGGCCGACGCACGTCGTCTCGACGGGCGAGGACGACGAACTGCATCGCGTCGTAGATCGCCAGCATCGCGGTGATCGAGCCGCCGGGGGAGTTGATGTAGAGGCTGATCGGCGTCGACGGAGCCTCCGAGGCCAGGTGCAGCAGCTGGGCGATCACGGCGTTGGCGACGCCGTCGTCGATCTCGGTGCCGAGGTAGATGATCCGGTCCGAGAGCAGCCGCGAGTAGAGGTCGACCGTACGTTCGCCGCGCGGTGTCTGCTGGACGACGTACGGGATCGTGTAGGTGCTCATCGCGCCACCCCCAGACCGACGAGGGTGCGGCCGCCGGACGGCGCCACGTCGTCGACCGACGAGACGACCTGGTCGACGAACCCGTAGTCCATTGCCTCCTGCGCGCTGAACCACCGGTCGCGCCGCGAGTCCCGCTCGATGATCTCGACCGGCTGCCCGGTGTCCTCGGCGACGAGGGCGAGCACGGTGTCGCGGGTGTAGCGCAGGTCCTTGGCCTGGATCTCGATGTCCATGGCGGTGCCGCCGATGCCCGCGGATCCCTGGTGCAGCAGGATCCGCGCGTGCGGCAGGGCATGCCGCTTGCCCGGCGTACCAGCCGACAGCAGGAACTGCCCCGCACTCGCGGCCATCCCCATCGCCAGCGTGGCCACGTCGTTGGGGATCAGCCGCATCACGTCACGGATCGCCAGCATCGCCGACACCGATCCGCCGGGGGAGTTGATCCAGAGGCTGATGTCGGCGCGTTTGTCCTCGGCCGAGAGCAGCAGCAGCTGGTGCATCAGCCGGTTGCCGTTGCCCTCCTCGAGGGCCTCGCCGAGCACCACGATCCGCTGGTGCATCAGCTGGCGGGTCAGCTCGTCGTCGAGCGTTGTCATCGTCATGTCGCCAACGGTGACCGATCGCGTACGGCGACCGAAGGGTGTGCTGCGCTGAGCAGATCGGCTTCGGGCAGATCCGCCCGCAGCAGAGCGGTCGGTCAGCCCTCCGGCAGCTTCGTGAGCACCTGGTCCTCGACGTAGGTGATCGCGTCGTCGGGCGTTGCCTGGCACGAGCCGATGAACTCGGTGGAGATCTCGATGACGACCCTGCTGGCCAGGCGGTCGGCGGAGCCCACGAAGGACCCGAACCTGTAGCGATAGGTGTGGACCGCGGCGGCCTCGGAGATCGGCACGGCGTCACCCGTCTCGTCGGTGCACGCGAGCTTGCCGGACTCGTCGGTCAGCAGGCGCCGGTCGACCACGAGCTCGCGCCCGTCCCAGGTGTAGGGGAAGTCGCGCCCGCTGCTGCTCGACACGGTGCCCGTGCACCCGTCCGCGCTGCAGGACTCACTGGTGAAGGTCCACGTGTTCGGCTGCTGGCGGTAGTCGAGCGGCGCCCGCGCACCACTGCGCAGGAGACTCGATCGTCCGATGACCTGGGCGCGCCACTGCCCCGTCGGCTGCGAGCTCGTGATCGTCTCCACGGACAGCACCTCGACCTCGCGCTGGCGAGGAGCGAGGGGTCGCCGAGTCGCCACCGGGACGGCCCGACGAGGGCTGACCGTCGCCGACGAAGAGGTACGCGACCAACGCCCCGGCACCCACGATGCCGAGCATGGCCAGGAGCTGGTTCCGCACGCGTACGGCGGGGCTCGCCGGCTGCTCGCCCGTGCCCTGCTCTCGCATGGCTCCTCCGGTCGTCGGTTGAAGCCGACTGTCCGTGGGCAGCGAAGCCACTGTCAAGACACGAGCGCGGGCGCCACCTGGTGGAGACCTACCCCGGGTGAGACGCCGACTGACACCGCCAGGGAGCCGGTCCTACCGTGGGCGCATGGGCACCGAACCCGCCGCGAGTCGCCAGGTCGACCTGACGGCCCGTCGATGATCCCCACCGACCACTACCTCCGCTTCGACGGGTCGACGAGGTGCGGGAGACCGATCGCGGCATCGAGGCGTCCCTCCACGGTGAGCGGTTGCAGGTGGACCTCGTGACGGACGACGTCGTCCGGATCCGGATCAGCAGGGGCGGCTCCTTCGACGACCGGCCGACGTACGCCGTCTGCGTCGACCCGATGGCCGGACCGGTCGAGCACCAGGTCGAGCACGGCGACGGTGTCGTCCGCCTGCGCACGAGCGGCCTCCAGCTCACCCTCGGGCTCGACCCGTTCCGCATCGACGTGCACCGTCCGGACGGCTCACCGGTCGTCGAGACCGCCGTCGACGGCGAAGGGCGCCCGTGGGCCTACGCGACCCTGAACGACGCGTTCACGGTCCGCCGCCGGTGCCGCCAGGAGGACGCGGTCTACGGCCTGGGCGAGAAGACCGGCCGGCACAACCGCAAGGGCCGCGACTTCACGATGTGGAACCTCGACGTGCTGAGCCCGGAGCGGAGTGCCGAGTTCACGGCCGGGCGCGATCCCGACGACCCGCGATCGGTCAGCTCCAGCACGGAGTTCGACCCGTACTACGTGTCGATCCCGCTGTTCCACCACCTCGACGCCCGGACCTCGGCCGTGGGCTCGTCGTTCCTGGACAACGGGTACCGCACGCACTTCGACTTCTCCCGACCGGAGGAGTACCGGATCCACGCCGCGGGCGGGCAGTACGTCGAGTACGTGTTCGCCGGGCCGCGGCTCCCCGATGTGCTCGCGGCGTACACGCACCTGACCGGGAGGGTCGCCCCGCCGCCCTTGTGGTCATTGGGATTCCACCAGTGTCGCTGGTTCGACTACACCCAGGAGACCGTCGAGGCGCTGGCGGCGCAGCACCGCGAACGGCAGGTGCCCTGCGACGCCCTCTGGCTCGACATCGACTACATGGACGGCTATCGCGTCTTCACGTGGGACGAGGAGAAGTTCCCGGACCCGGCCGGGATGCTGGCCAAGCTCGACGGGGAGGGGTTCCGCGTCGTCACGATCATCGACCCCGGCGTCAAGCACGACCCCGGCTACTGGGTCTACGACCAGGCGCTCGACCGGGACGTGCTGTGCCGCACCGAGGGCGGCGACCACTACATCGGCCAGGTCTGGCCGGGCAACACGGTCTTTCCCGACTTCGTCACCGAGGAGGCCCGTGCCTGGTGGGGTGAGCTCAACGCGGCCCATGTGGCCTCGGGTCTGGCCGGGATCTGGAACGACATGAACGAGCCGGCCACCGGCTCCATCGACCCCCTGGCCATGCGCTTCGACCGGGGACGCGACAGTCACGAGCGGTGGCACAACCAGTACGCGCTGCTGATGGCGATGGGCACGACCGAAGGCCTGCGGGCCGCGATGCCCGACCGCCGTACCTTCGTGCTGTCGCGGGCCGGCTTCGCCGGCATCCAGCGGTACGCCGCGAACTGGATGGGCGACAACCTCTCCCGGTGGGACCACCTCCGTCTCTCGGTGGCGATGGCCTGTGGGCTGGGCCTGTCGGGTCAGCCCTTCGTGGGCGCCGACGTCGGCGGCTTCATGGGCAACGCGAACGCCGAGCTCTGCGTGCGCTGGACGCAGTACGGCGCGCTGACGCCGTTCTTCCGCAACCACTCCGGCATCGGGAACGTCGACCAGTACGCCTGGTCGTGGGGTGGGCCCGCCGAGTCGCAGATCCGCGCGGCCATCGAGCTGCGCTACCGGCTGCTGCCCTACCTGTACGCCGCGTTCCTCGAGTCCTCGCGCACCGGTGCGCCCGTGCAGCGGCCGCTCGTCTTCGACCACCAGGACGACGCGACGGTGCTCGAGCTCGACGACGAGTACCTCCTCGGTCGGGACCTGCTCGTCGCACCCGTCACGGAGCCGGGCATGACGGCGCGCCAGGTCTACCTGCCGCGTGGGGAGTGGCACGACTGGCACACCGGCGAGGTGCACGCGGGAGGCGCTTTCGTCATCGCGCCGACGCCGATGGACCGGATCCCTCTCTACGCAAGGGCGGGCAGCGTGATCGCCGATGTGGCCGGAAGCGCCGGCGTCGACGTCGGGGCACCGGCCGCCGACGCTGGAGCTGCACGTCTTCGTGCCGGACGTCGACGGCACGCACGTGTCCGAGGTGCAGGAGGACGACGGCATCACGCTCGCCGCCGACAGCGGGGCGTTCGTCCGGACCACCGTGCGGGTCACCCTCGACGGCGACCGGCTGACCGTCGAGACGACCGTCGCCGGCAGCGGTTTCGACGACTTCGCGCGCACCGGTGACGCGACTCGTGCTCCACGGCGCCCGAGCCCGCAGCGCCTGGCTCGACGGGGAGGCGGTGGAGATGGACCCCGGCCCGAGCCGGGCCCACCATCGAGGTGCCCCACACGCAGCGACTTCACCTGGGAGGCCGTCTCGCGTAGGCGACAGCGCTCAGCCGCTGGTGCCGATCACCAGCTCGGTGGGGATGACCAGCCCACGCTCGGGGGGCGGGCCGCCGTCGAGCAGCGCCATCAGCCGGTTCACCAGCATCTCCGCCACGCGGGCGGCCGGGATCCGGACGGTGGTGAGGGTGTCGTCGAGCAGCCAGCCCTGCATGCCGCCGTCGAAGCCGGTCACGCCCACGTCGACGCCGACGCGGAGCCCGGCCTCGCGGATGCGGGTGGCGATGAGCAGGGCGAGGACGTCGCTGCCGCCGATGATCGCGTCGGGCCGGTCGGGGCGGCGCAGCAGCTCGTCGAGACGCGCGGCCAGGTCGGCGTAGTCGCGTCGCGGAGCATCGCCCACTCGGGCAGCTCGAGGCCGTGCTCGGCGATCCGGTCGCGAGCAGCCTCGATGCGCTCGACCACCCATGGCTGGGACCCGCCGTGGTCGACGAAGGCGAAGCGCCGTCGGCCGCGGCCGACCAGGTAGTCGACCAGGCTCGACATCCCGGACCGGTTGTCGACCTCGACCCAGCTCTGCGCCTCGTCGGCGCCGGTCCGCCCGAACACCGAGAACGGGATCCCCAGCTCGGCGCACACCGCCGTGCGGTAGTCACCCGGGGCCACCCGGTCGAAGACGAAGCCGTCGATCTCGCCGCTGCGGGCCCAGGAGCGGAAGGTCTCCTCGTCGTGGTCGCCGCACGCGAACGCGATCAGGCTGTGCTCCAGTGGCTTCAGGGCATCCGCGACAGCCTTGAGGAACAGCATGGTGAACGGGTTGCGCGGATCGACGTGTCCGGTGTGCAGCGGGAAACCGATGTGGCGGGCCCGGTTGGTGCGCAGCTGGCGAGCCGCTCGGTTGGGCTTGTAGCCCGTCTCGGCGATCACCTGCAGCACCTTCGACCGGGTCTCCTCGCTGAACCCGCCGCGGTCGTTGACCACGTTGGACACGGTCTGCCGCGAGACGCCGGCCAGGTGGGCGACGTCGATGATGCTGACCGCCGTGCGGTCCGGCCTGCCGCTCGTCGTCATCCCTCCTCCCGGGCGCTCGCCAGGACGACGGCGAGCACACGGTAGCCGCGGCCGGCCCGGACGGCGCGGGGACTGGTGGGCGCATCGACGACTGGGGATGCGTCTGCCAGCGATCCGTTCGACTCACCTCCTCGAACCCGGAATCGCTTGAACGATACACAAAAAACACCGAAGAACTTGCGGCGCGGGAAAGTTGCCGGCAACCCCGCACTCCGGGTCGACCCGCAACAGCGCCTGTGACCTGCACGTTCTCTCACACGGTGCCGTCGTGGATCGGCCGCTGTCAACATGTGAGAGAGCGAGAAATTGGGGTCTCGACAGGACGAATTCCGGTGGCTATCGTCGCCGTCTCATGTGACCTGAGCCACGTCTTTGGTTGCACCTTCAAGTCCACAGTTCGCAGAGATGGAGGATGCCCATGCGAAGGACCAGGGGCCACAGGATCCGGGTGGGGGCCGCGCTGGGCGTGCTCGCGCTCGTGCTGACCGCGTGCGGTAGCGACGACTCGTCGAGCCCGACCGGCACGCCTGAGGAGAGCGACGGAGGGGAGTCCTCGGCGCCGGCCGGCGACGGCTCGACCCTCGTCGTCTGGGCCGACAACTCGGCCAACACCGCGAAGGCCGTCGAGCCGCTGTGCCAGGCGTGGGCCGAGGCCAACGGCGTCACCTGCACGGTCAAGAAGTTCAACGGCGGCGCGGAGCTCCAGGAAGCCCTGATCCGGGCCCAGGACACCGGTGACGTGCCCGACATCTACGAGGGACCGCACGACGCGATCGGCCTCATGGTCGACAGCGGCATCATCGCCCCCGTCGACATCTCCGCCAACACCGCCTCGTTCTCCGAGCCCGCAGTCGCGGCCGTGCAGTTCCAGGGCAACAGCTACGGCGTCCCGTGGGCGGTCGAGAACATCGCCATGCTGACCAACAAGAAGCTCGCGCCCGAGTGCCCGACCACTCTCGACGAGGCGGTCGCCAACGCCGAGAAGCTGATCGGCGAGGGCAAGGTCACCGAGGGTCTCGGCATCGCGATGCAGATCGGTGAGGCCGGCGACTTCTACCACTGGTACCCGCTCTTCACCGCCGACGGCGGCTACGCCTTCGCGCAGAACGAGGACGGCAGCTACAACCCCGACGACCTCGGCATCGGTAGCGAGGGCGCGATCGCTGCGGGCGAGCGGCTGCAGGAGCTGTCCAACAAGGGCATCTTCAAGGCGTCGGTGAGCTATGACATCGCCCGCGAGACGTTCGCCAAGGGCAAGTCGCCCTACTTCATCACCGGGCCCTGGCAGATCCCCGAGCAGACCGACGCGCTCGGCGACGACCTGATGGTCTGCCCGATCCCGGGCTGGGAAGGCTCCGACAACACGGCCAGGCCGTTCCTCGGGGTGCGAACCTTCTTCCAGACCGCCAAGGCCAAGAACGCCACGCTCGCCTCGACGTTCCTCAACGACACGGTGATGACCACCGAGTTCATGGACGGCATGTACGCCGTCGACCCGCGGCCGCCGGCCTGGCTGGAGTCCTTCGAGAAGGCGGCGTCCGACCCGGTGATCGAGGCGTTCGGTTCCTACGGCCAAGAAGGCGAGCCGATGCCGAACATCCGCGAGATGGGCAACGTCTTCGTGGATGCGGGACTGTCGCAGTACAAGATCTCCTCCGGTGAGGACCCGCAGGCCACGCTCACCAAGGCGGCCGACGCCATCAACAAGGCGAACGCCGACATCGGCTGACCCGGGAGGTCACCCACTATGTCCGCGCCGAACACGGCGGTCGAGGAGCGGGAGGACGTCACTGCGACGTCCTCCCGCCCCCCGAAGACCACCGCACTGATCGTCAAGATCATCCTTGTCGGCCTCGTCGACGCTCTGCTGATCCTCGCCTTCGCCAAGACCGTCTCGGCGGACTGGTGGTTGGCGGCGGTGTTCTTCGCGGCCGTGTTCGTCGCGGTCAACTTCGTCTACTTCACCGGCCGGGCCCTGCCGTTCAAGTACCTGCTGCCCGGCCTGGTGTTCCTGGTCGCCTTCCAGTTCTACACGATGGTGTTCACGGGCTACGCCTCGTTCACCAACTACGGGGGGAACCACCTGGGCGACAAGGACGAGGCGATCACGTCCATCCAGGACTCGAACGTGGTGCCGGTCCCCGGTGGCGCGTCGTACCCCTGTGTCCCGATCGTCAAGGACGGCACGGTCGCGATGCTGGTCACCGACCCCGAGACCGGGGTCACCAGCATCGGCACCAACGAGGGGCTCACCGAGGTCGACGAGGGCGACCTCGTCAAGGACGGCGACACGGTCACCGGCGTCAACGGCTACGAGTCCCTCAACCTCGGCTCGTTCGCCAACAACCCCGACTACGACAAGCAGTGGAAGGAGCTGGCGGTCCCCTTCGACGAGGAGGAGGGCACCTACCTCCGCTCCAAGTCGGTCACCCAGGCGTCGTTGGCCATCGCGGGCTTCGTCTACGACGAGGACCAGGACGCGATGGTCTCCACGACCGAGGAAGGCGTGGTCTACCCGGCCGACGGCGACAAGGGCAACTTCATCAACGAGGCGGGTGAGCGCCTCCAGCCCGGCTGGAAGGTCAACGTCGGCTTCGCCAACTACACCAAGCTCTTCACCGACGCCAGCATTCGCGAGCGCTTCATCCCGATCACCTTGTGGACGTTCTTCTTCGCGATCGCGACGACGTTCCTGAACTTCTCGCTGGGTCTGATGTTGGCGATGGTGCTCAACGACCGGCGGATGCGCGGGCAGGGGATCTACCGGCTGCTGCTGATCGTCCCCTTCGGGCTCCCGGGCATCTTGGCCATCCTGACGTGGAAGGCGATGCTCAACCCCGACTTCGGGTTCATCAACCAGGTGCTCGGGTCCGACATCGGCTGGTTGACCGAGCCGAACCTGGCCAGGTTCTCGGTGCTGATGGTGAACCTCTGGATGGGCTTCCCCTACTTCTTCCTGGTCTGCTCGGGTGCGCTGACAGCGATCCCGGTCGACCTCAAGGAGGCGGCGTTCGTGGACGGCGCCTCCGGCAGGTACGCCTTCAGGACGGTGGTGCTGCCGCTGCTGTTGGTGGCCACCGCGCCGCTGCTGGTGACGACGTTCGCCTTCAACTTCAACAACTACACCTTGATCGAGCTGCTCACGCAGGGTGGGCCGTTCCCGGGCACCGTCAACGACGGTGGCTCGACCGACCTGCTGATCAACTTCACCTACCGGCTGGCGTTCAACCAGGCCAACCAGCAGCTCGGCCTGGCCTCCGCGATCGCGATGCTGATCTTCGTGATCGTCGGCACCGTGGCCGCCTACGGCTTCCGCCTCACCCGCAAGCTCGAGGAGATCGGACGATGACCGACACCGTCAAGACCGCCACCCCACCCGAGCGCGCGGCCGGGGACGCCTCGGGTGGCGGCGAGGTCAAGGCTCAGCGGATGCCCTTCGGCCGGTGGATGCGGCTGGTGGGCTGGCGCCACGTCGTCGCGGTCATCATGGTCGCCTGGGCGCTCTTTCCCGCTTTCTACATCGTCAGCCTGTCGCTCTCGGGCGGCAACACGCTGACCTCCGCCTGCCCGCCCGACCGCAGCGGGGTGGCGGCCTTGAGCTGTCTGGTGCCCAACACGATCGACTTCAGCAACTACAGCACCCTGCTGTCCAGCGACCAGTACCCGTTCGTGACCTGGATGAAGAACAGCCTCATCCTGGCGTTCGGCAGCGCCATTGGCGCCCTGCTGATGGGTGCGGCGGCGGCCTACGCCTTCAGCCGGATGCGGTTCCGCGGCCGGCGGATGGGCATGCTCTCCCTGATGCTGGTGCAGATGTTCCCGGCGGTGCTGGCGATCACGGCCGTGTACCTCCTGCTGACCCGGATCCTCGACGTCTTCCCGGCGTTCGGCCTCGGGCACATCTGGGGCACCTTGCTGATCTACCTCGGTACTGCCCTGGGCGTGAACACGTTCTTGATGAAGGGCTACTTCGACACGATTCCGGTCGACCTCGACGAGTCGGCGCGCATCGACGGCGCCGGGCACGCCCGCATCTTCTTCGACCTGATCATGCGGCTGGCCGTGCCGATCCTGGTGGTGGTCTTCTTCGTCAGCTTCCAGTCGACCTTCAACGAGCTGCCGATCGCCTCGGTGACCTTGTCCGACTCGCAGAACACCACGACAGCCGTCGGTCTCGCCAGCCTGGTGTCCAACCCCCTGATCCAGGAGTGGGGCCTGATGGCCGCCGGCGGCGTGATGATGGCGGTCCCGCTCTTCACCCTGTTCCTGTTCGTCCAGAAGTCGTTGGTCACCGGCCTGACCGCCGGTGCCGTCAAGGGCTGACCCCGCTAGCCAGGCGCCGATTCATCTCCAGGGAGCACAGATGGCAACCGTTGAGCTGGACAAGATCAACAAGCTGTACGAGAACGGCTTCCACGCCGTGCACGACCTCTCGATCAACGTCGACGACGGCGAGTTCCTCGTCCTCGTCGGCCCGTCGGGCTGCGGCAAGTCGACCGCGCTGCGGATGGTGGCCGGGCTCGAGGACATCTCGACCGGCGAGCTGCGGATCGGCGGCAGGCGGGTCAACGACGTCGACCCGCAGGGCCGCGACATCGCGATGGTGTTCCAGTCCTACGCGCTCTACCCGCACATGAGCGTGGCCGACAACATGGCCTACGGGCTCAAGCTCCGGAAGATGCCGAAGGACCAGATGAACGCCCGGGTCAAGAAGGCCGCGGACATGCTCGAGCTCACCCCGCTGCTCGACCGCAAGCCCGCGCAGCTCTCGGGTGGCCAGCGGCAGCGGGTGGCCATGGGCCGCTCCATCGTCCGCGAGCCGCAGGTCTTCTTGATGGACGAGCCGCTCTCCAACCTCGACGCCAAGCTGCGCGTGCAGATGCGCGCCGAGATCTCGGCCGTCGTACGGTCGCTCAACACCACGACCCTCTACGTCACCCACGACCAGACCGAGGCCATGACGATGGGCGACCGGATGGCCGTGCTCAAGGCCGGGATCCTCCAGCAGCTCGGCACCCCGGCGACTGCTACGACAGTCCCAACAACATCTTCGTGGCGCAGTTCGTCGGCTCGCCGCCGATGAACCTGGTGATGGCCACGATCAGCCAGGGCAGCGGCGACGGGCTGACGCTGGAGTTCGGCGGGTCGCAGCTGCAGATCCCAGCCTCGGTCCTCGCCGAGCGGCCGGCGCTGAAGAGCTACGTCGGCAAGAAGGTCGCGTTGGGCGTGCGCAGCGAGGACATGGAGGACGCATCGCTGCGCCAGGTCGACGCGAGCCAACGGATCCAGGGCACGGTCAACCTGACCGAGGCGCTGGGCTCGGAGATCATCGTGCACTTCACCTTCCAGGGCGAGGCCGTCGTCACCCAGGACACCAAGCTGATCGAGGAGGAAGCCGGCGGCGAGGAGCTGCACGTCGGCGTCGACAAGGGCGTGCGCTGGGTGGCGTCGTTCGCGCCGCGCTCGCGCGTGCACATGGGCGACGACATCGAGATCGCCGTCGACGTCGAGCGGGTGCACTACTTCGACGCCGAGACCAGCGAGGCCATCCGCGGCTGAGCGGTGGACCCCCTCGACCCGCACCACGACGGATCCCCGCTCTACCGACCCGAACCGCCCGTGCTCGGAGCGCGCATCCCGCTCCGGGTACGGGTGCCTCAACCCGCGACAGCGCAGCGACATCCCTGGTACCGCTGGCTCAACGCCGCCGGCGTCCACCGGCGCGACGGCCCCGCCGCCCTCGCCGCTGTCGTCAGCCGACGGCCGCGAGCAGTTCCTCGGGTGTGGTCACGACCCGAAGCCCGGCGCGGGCCGAGGAAGGTGCGTAGCCGTTGGCGACCATGTGGTCGAGGAGAGCGAGGAACGGCGCCCAGAACCCCGTCGACGTCGTACAGCGCGATCGGCTTGGCGTGCAGGCCGAGCTGGGCCCAGGTCATGATCTCGATCAGCTCGTCGAGGGTGCCGGTGCCGCCGGGCAGGGCGACGAACGCGTCGGCCAGCTCGGCCATCCGGGCCTTGCGCTCGTGCATGGTGGTGACCAGCTCGAGCCGGGTCAGCCCGCGGTGGCCGACCTCGCGCTCGACCAGGTTCTGCGGAAGTACGCCGACCACCTCGCCGCCCGCCGCCAGCGCCTCGTCGGCGAGCAACCCCATCAGGCCGACGTGCGCGCCGCCGTACACGATGCCGTGCCCCGCCTCGCGATCGCCCGCCCGAGCTCGGCAGTGGCCCGCTGGTGATCGGTCGGGCCGAGAGAGGAGCCCAGGAAGACCGCGATGCGCATGGACTCCATCTTGGCGGTCTCGACCCAGCCGCTGGTTGAGGAGGTTGCGCTAGCAACCGTCACGAAACCCCGGAAGCCTTCTCGCTCACCGGGTTTCGAGACAGGCGCTAGCGCGCCTTCCTCAACCAGCGAAGCGACTAGGGTCGCGACCATGACTGACCGGGTAGCGGTGTACATCGACTTCGACAACGTCGTGATCTCCCGCTACGACAACATCCACGGCGACGGCGCCTGGCGCAAGGACGAGGCCCGCCACCACCGCCCCGACGCCACCTCGTCCGACGCCGTCGACGTCAAGCTCGCCCGGGCCGAGGTCGACCTCGGCGCGATCGTCGACTACGCCGCGTCGTTCGGCGTGGTCGCGATGACCCGCGCGTACGCCGACTGGTCGGTGCCCGCGAACTGCCGCCTACCGCAAGGCGCTGGTCGACCGCGCCGTCGACCTGGTGCAGCTGTTCGCCGCGGCCGGTACCAAGAACGGCGCCGACATCCGGCTCGCCGTCGACACGGTCGAGGACCTCTCCCGGCACCCCGACATCACCCACGTCACCCTGGTCGCGGGCGACTCCGACTTCGTGCCGCTCGCCCAGCGCTGCAAGCGGATGGGCCGGTTCGTCGTCGGCATCGGCGTGGCCGGCTCGACCAGCCGGGCGCTGGTCAACGCGTGCGACGAGTTCCAGAGCTACGAGGCACTGCCGGGAGTGACGCCGCCACCGCCGAAGGTCGAGCCGCACCGGTCCGAGCCCGCCAAGAAGGCCGCGGCCAAGAGGACGACGGGCAAGAGGGCCGCGGCCAAGAAGGCGGTGGCGGCCCCCGAGCTGACCGAACCACCCGAGCAGTCCGAGGCCACCGCCCTGCTGCTGCGCGCCGCGCGGGTCGGGCTCCAGAAGAGCGACGACGAGTGGATGCACAGCTCGAGCGTGAAGAGCCAGATGCAGCGGATGAACCCTGGCTTCAAGGAGAAGTCGCTCGGGCTACCCGTCGTTCCGCGCGTTCATCGAGTCGCGCGACGAGATCCTCGAGACCAAGGCTCCTCGACAACGGTCAGCTGCTCGTGCGGCTCAAGTAGCCCGATCCGAAGGGCTCAGCGGACGGCCGTCACGCGGATCTCGACGAGCATCTCGGGGTAGGCGAGCTTTCGCCTGCGGCGGGCTTTGGTGTCCGTGGTCACCGACGGCTGCGCGGGGAGGAGCCCCGGCGCCGGATCCCAGCCCGTCGCTCGTCCCTCAGACGGCCTGCCAGGCCCACCACCGTCACCGGAGCTCCTCCCCGCTCCGCCGCACCGACCAAGCTCACCGGTGGGAGGGGGGTTTCAACCCCCTACCCGCCCGCACCTGACCGCCGGCGGAGCGGCGGAGGGGGCTGCGCCGACGGTGGTGGGTCTGGCAGCGCGTCGCGAGGGACGAGCGACGTGCGGGAACTCTGGCGGCGCAGCGCCCTCCGCCGTGCAGCCGGGGGTGAGGTGGAGGCAAAGCCCGCCGCAGGCGACATTGCGTGCCGCAGGCATCTCAGGGACGGATCGGCCGGTTGCTGCGGATGATCCCGAGCGGGTCCGCGACCTGTTTGGCCGCGGCCAGCCGGGCGCGCGTCTCCGGGGACCACCACAGGGCGGGGTCCTCGTCGGCGTCGAGGAAGTTGAGCAGCTTGCGGCCGCTGTCCACGGGGGCGACCGCCGCGGCGATCCGGCCGAACTGGGCCTGGATCGCCGGGACCAGCCCGGGCACGGCGGGTACGCCGACCGCCAGCACCGAGTAGGGCTCCGTCACGGGTCCGTGCGCGCCGGCCACTGTCTCGCGGACGTCTTCGGCGAAGGCGGCGCCGAGATGCCGGATCTGGAAGATCGTCAGCGGCGACCCGGACCCCGGCCCGACCGCCGCGACCAGGGCCGCGGCCGTGCTGTCGTCGAGCTCGGTGACCAGGTGTGAGGCCTGCATCCCGGGCATCGGCTCGGTCGGCTCGTCGGCGATCGAGCCCAGGGCGCCCATCGGCACGTCGCCCATCAGGTCCATCACGAGGTCGCCCACGGCGCGGAACGGCGCCAGCAGCGCTCGGCGTCCGTGCCGACGCCGAGGTACGCCGCGGCGACCGACACGAAGGACTTGCCACGGATCGGCTCGGGCAGCTCGGGGAACGGCGGGAACTGGTAGGCGTGGAACCACAGCGTCAGCTCCGCTGGCGCGGTCCGGGTGACCGCTGCGGAACGCGTCGAGCACCTCGGCCATGCGGTCCAGCGGCCACAGCAGCCGGCCGCCGTACAGGTGCGGCGCCGGGTGCAGGGCCACCTCGATGCGCGTGATGATCCCGAATGAGCCACCGCCACCACGGACCGCCCAGAACAGCTCGGGCTCCTCGGTGGCCGAGAGCCGGCGCAGCCTGCCCAGGCCGTCGACCATCTCGACGGCCAGGACACTGTCGGCGCCGAGGCCCCACGCGCGGCCGAACCAGCTGATGCCGCCAGTGATGGTCATCCCGACGACCGTCGGGTCCGGGTTCGAGCCGGCGAGGAAGGTCAGGCCGGTGCCGTCGAGCGCGGCCAGCAGCTCGCCGGCCTTGACGCCCGCACCCACCCATGCGCTGCGGCGCTGCACGTCGACCGTGATCTCGTCGAGGGCACGGGTGCGCAGCAGCAGTACGCCGGCGGCGGCACCCGTGGCCGCGCCGTGGCCGGTCGGCTGGGCGCTGACGTCGACACCGTGGTCGACGGCCCAGCGCACGGCCGCTCTGACGTCATCGGCGTCGTGGACCTCGAGGACGGCCATCGGCCGCTGGTCGATGTTGACGACCCATGCCGTCCGGGCCTGGTCCCAGCTCGGGTCGTCGGGGGTGTGCACGGTGCCGACGACGCGGCGTCGCAGGTCGGCGATGGCGTGGGCGGTGTTCCCGCGGCTCTGCGGTCGAGGTGGTTGGAGTGGTCATGGCTCCACGGTGGCGGACCGCTCTTGCCCCGTGACTTGCGCCCGACTTTCGCGTACCGCCGTGCCCGCTGGTCGACGGAGGCGCGTCAGCGCCGTCTCGAAACCCGGTGAGGAGGCAGTCGACGATGCCTTGGTCGGTTGCGGGTTTCGTGACAGGCGCTGGCGGCGCCTTCCTCAACCAGCGGGAAGCGCTCGAGCAGTGCGAGGGCCTTGCGGTGCCAGGGCCGTACGCCGGTCGCGGCGGTCAGCTCGACGGCTGCGGCGGCTTCGGCGGCAGCGCGCGGGTCGCCCAGGGCCCGGTGGCCGACAGCGAGGAAGTAGTCGACCGCGCCGAGGTGGTCGACGGTGCCGTAGGACGCGACCGCGCCGGCGTACGGCTCGAGCGCGGAGACAGCGGCGGAGAGCTCGTCGGGCGGGCCCGTGGCCGTCAGTACCTCGACGCGCAAGCACAGTGCGGCGAGCACCCCGTAGTCACTCGCGCCGGAGCTGGGTGGCGGGCCGAGCAGCTCGCGGGCTCCGTCGGGATCACCGGACTCGAGCAGGGCGACAGAGGTCACTGCCCGGACCGCGGGGTTGCCCTCGCGGGCTCGCGCCACCACCTCCTCGGGCACCTGCTCACCAGGGCCCAGCAGCCGCACGGCAGCGAGGTTCTCCAGCTCGAGTGACCCGATGTAGCCGCTGGAGGTGTGCAGCTCCACGGCCGACCGGGTCAGCCGCGCGCTGTTCGGGTCGTCGCGGTCGCGGGCCCGGGCCACGCCCCACCAGGCCAGCGGGATCTCCACGCCCGTGTGCCGGAGGGTGGCCGCGACGGCCGCGCACTCGCGCATCGCCTCGTCGGACTCCTGAGAACGGCCGCAGTCGAACAGCGCGGCGCCGTAGCGGAACATCACGAGCGCGCGTACCTCGCCGACGGGCGAGAGCGCCAGCAGCTCCTCCAGGAGCTCCAGGCGCACCGGCGCCGAGCCAGGACCCCAGAGCGACAGGGCCCTGACCAGCAGCACCTCCTGGAGCACTTCGACGTCGCCGGCAGCGCGGGCCAGCTCGACCGAACGTGCGCCGGCCACTTCCCCGGCGGGCGCATCGAGTGCGTAGAACAGCTCCATCTGAAGGGCCGCCAGCAGCCGGGCCTCGTCGCGGGGCGCGGAGCCTGTCGCCGCGTCGACGAGCAGGGTGACGAACTCGTCGTCGCGCCGGCCGTGCTCGCGCCACGACCAGACACCGGCCCCGTTGAGGACGCTGACGGCGCTCGCCACCAGGTCGGACCTCCCGAGCTCGTGTCCGAGCCGGGCGGCTCGATGGGCCTCGGCGCGAGCCTCGGGAGTACGGGCCAGGCGCAGCAGGGCTGCCGCCTTCCCGCAGTGGGCGTCGTACGCCGCCTCGGTCCCGGGCTGCGCGTCGGCCAGGGCCTGGTCCCACAGCGTGAGCGCCTCCGCGTGCGCGTGCCGCGACGCGGCCAGCGAGGCAGCGCGGGCCAGCCATCGCGCGGCCCGGTCCGCCTGCTGCCGACCCGAGCGGGGCGGCGAGGTGGGCGTGGTAGGCGATGGTCGCGGCGGTGTCCGGGTCGGTCCCGAGACGGGCCTCCAGCACCATGGCCGTCGCGTCGTGCACGCGCATCCTGCGGGCAGCCGTCAGGGCGTGCGGCCGCGGCCTCTTGGGCGAGTGCGTGCACGAACGCGTAGCCGCCGCCGCGTTCCTCCAGCAGTCCGGCGGTGACGGCGAGGTCGAGGCGATCGAGCAGGTCGGTCACGGGCTCGCCGGCGAGCTCGGCGAGCAGGTCCGGGTCGACGAACGAACCCACGACGGCTGCCACCGCCAGGGTCGACGCGGTCTGCTCGCTCAGCCGGTTCAGCCGCTGGTGCAGCACGTCGCGCACGCCCTCGGGCATCGGCAGCTCGGCCGGCATCGGCGCCCGCGAGATCGGGCAGACCCTGCAACAAGCGGGCGTACTGCAGCACGAAGAACGGGTTTCCGCCCGTGACGCGCGCGACCTGTTCGTCGAGCGCGGGGTCGTGCGCACCGATCGCGTCGCCCAGCAGGGTGGCGACCGCCCCGGTGTCCAGGCCGTCGAGCGGAAGTCGTTCGGCGCCGGCGCGGGCCAGGGCGGCCATCGTGTCGACCAGGTCGTCCGACGGGTGGCCCTCGGCGGTACGTCGGGTGGTCACCACGACGAGCGGCGCAGCCGGTGCGCTCGACGCCAGGTGACGTAGCAGGTGGAGCGTCGTCGCGTCGGCCCAGTGGATGTCCTCCAGCACGACCAGCAGGGGCTGTCGGCCTGCGCTGTCCGCGAGCAGCGCGACGACCGCGTCGAACATCCGCATCCCCGAACCGCCCGAGAGGTCGGCCGTCGAGCTGTCCGCGAGCAAGGGCGCAAGCTCGGGTGCGTCGTCCGCACCTGGCAGTCCGCGCACGATCGTCACCCACGGCCACAGGGCCGGGGCGTCGTCGCCTTCGTGGCACCGCCCGACGAGCACCGCGAACCCGGACCCTTCGGCGAAGGCGGCCAGGTCCCCGACCAGACGGGTCTTGCCGATGCCCGCCTCGCCCGAGACCAGGAGGTACCGGACCTCCCCGGCCGCGGACGCGTCGTCGAGCAGCGCGACCGCGGAGGCCGTGAAACGGGCGCGTCCCGGGGTCGCCGCCCTCGACACAGCGGTGGTGGTCTGCCGCGCCGGCGCCGGTGCGCGGGCGCGGCGATGGCGACGTCCTGGGCCAGCACTGCCCGCTCGAGACTCTGTGCCTGCTCGGACGGGTCGACCCCGAGGTCCTCGACGAGTCGGGTGCGCAAGGTACGCAGGGTCGCCAGTGCCTCGGCCTGCCGCGCGGACCGGTACTGAGCCAGGGCCAGCAGGCACCACAGCCCCTCGCGATAGGGCTGCGTCGTGGCAAGAGGTGCCAGCAGCAGTGCGGCCTCGGTCGGGCGGCCGGTGTCGACGAGCGCCCGGGCGTAGGACTCCTGCACCACCAACCTCAGCTCGCGCAGCCTGTCGGCCTCGGCGACGACCGCGGGAGCGGTGCACCCGGCGTACGGGTCACCGGTCCACCACCGCTCGGCCTCCTCTGCCCGGATCACCACGTCTGCCGGCGATCCGGCGGCGCCGACCGCCGCTGCGGCGTCCTCGAACGCCCACGTGTCCACCTCGTCCTGGCCGGCACGGACGGCGTACCCGGCCCCGGTGCTGACCAGGCGGATCCCGGCGCGGCTGGCGCGGTCGGGTTCGAGGATGCCACGCAGCCGCGACACCGAGACCTGCAGCAGTCCGAGGGCCGTCGGCGGCGCGTCCGCGCCCCACACCTCGGCCACCAGCCGGTCGGCCGGGACAGGTACGCCGTGCGCGGCGAGCAGCACCGCGAGCACGCCGCGGTCCCGGCCCCGCGTGAGGGGATGGTGGACGCCGTCGACGGTCACCGTCATCGCGCCGAACGCGGCGTACGTCACGGGCACGCCCGAATGGTAGGTGGTCAGCCGCCGTACGGCCGGGTGATCGCCTCCAGGACGTGGCCGTCGGGACCCAGCCAGTAGACGCCCCGGCCACCGTCGTCGCGGTTGATCTCGCCGGGCTGCCGCTGGAGCGGGTCGGCGAAGTAGGTGATGCCGCGTTCGGTGATCCGCGCGAGGATCGCGTCGAACTCCGTCCTCGCCCACCAGGAACGCGTAGTGCTGCGCGTGCACGCGCCCGCCTCCATCACGCAGAGCACGGCGTCGTTGGTGAGGTGGACGCCCAGGAACGGCGGGCTCGTTCTCGGCCTCGGGCAGGCCGAGGATCTCGGTGAGGAAGGCCGCGGTCGCCTGCTGGTCGGTCGCGTTGACGATGGTGTGGTTCAGCTCGATCTTCATGGCCACCAGTCTCCGGGCTTTCATCGGACTTTCGCCGCTGCTTGCGTCACTGCGCATGGTCACCAACGCCGTCCCAGGTCCGGTCGATGTCGGCCTCGGTCGTGCGCCAAGAACCCGTCGCCGAGCCGGAGGGCGGCGCGGCCCTCGACCTTGGTGTGGGAGAGGTACGCCGTCCCCGAGGCGTTGACGGCCTCCATCAGCGCCATCGTGAGCTCGTCCGTCCCCGACCGACGCGGAAGACCACCAGCCCCAGCACCGGCTCGGTGACGATCTCGAAGCGGTCGTCGGCGCGCACCAGGTCGGCGAACCGCGTGGCCTGTGCGACGCCTGCCTCGATGTGGGCCCGCAGGCCCGAGAGCCCGTAGGTGCGCAGCACGGTCCACAGCTTCAGCGCCCGGAACCGGCGGCCGAGCTGTGGGTGCCAGTCGCGGTAGTCGACCACGGCGCCGGACTCGGACGCGGGGTTGCGCAGGTACTCCGGCAGGATCGACAGCGCCCCGACCAGGTCGGCCCGGTCGCGCACCCAGAAGGCGCTGCAGTCGAAGGTCGTGAGCAGCCACTTGTGCGGGTTGGTGACGTAGGAGTCGGCGCGCTCGACGCCGTCGTGGATCCAACGGTGCTCGGGGCACACCGCCGCGACGCCCGCCCAGGCCGCGTCGACGTGCAGCCACGCGCCGTGCTCGGCCGCGACCTCCGCGATCGCCGCCGTCGGGTCGATCGCGCCCGTGGACGTCGTACCGACGGCCGCCTGCACCAGCACCGGCCGCACGCCCGCAGCGGCATCGGCCGCCATCGCCTCGCGCAGCGCGGCGACGTCCATCGACTGGGTCTTCGGGTCGACGGCGACCGACCGGACGGCCCGCTCGCCGAGTCCGCTCATCATCGCCGCCTTGAGCAGCGACGAGTGGGCCTGCGTAGAGCCGTAGATCGCGAACTCACCCGCCGTGATCCCGTCGCGCCGGGCAGCGCCGCCGGTCGCGCGGTGCAGTGCGGCGAGCACCGCGGTGAACGTCGCCGTGGAGGCGGTGTCCTGGATGACGCCGCCGCCCCGGGAGTCCCTGCCGAACGCGTCGGGGAGGCCGAGTGCCTGTCGCAGCCAGTCGAGGACCACCTGCTCGAGCTCGGTCGCCGCCGGGCTGGTCGCCCAGATCATCCCCTGGGTGCCGATGCCGCTGGAGAGCAGGTCGCCGAGCACGCCGGCGGGGGAGGAGTTGGCCGGGAAGTAGGCGAAGAACCGCGGGTGCTGCCAGTGCGTCAGGCCGCGGACCAGGTGGGCGTCGAGGTCGGCCAGCACCGCGTCGAGGGGCTCGGGCTGCTCGGGGGCGCTGGTCGGCACCGCGGCCGCCACCTCGCCAGGTTGCACCTGCGCGAGCACCGGCAGGTCGTCGACGGACGCCCAGTAGTCGGCGATCCAGTCGACCACCCGGTGGCCCTGCTCGCGGAACTCCTCCGGCGTCAGGTGCGGCGCGCTCATGCGAAGACCGTAGAACACCGATTCGTCTGCGCGGCCAAGCGGAGAAAGTTGCAGTAAACCGCAGACGAATCGGTTGTCAGGCCCGGACGTTCGCGTCGTAGCTTCCCGCGCACCACCCCGTCAGCCTGCCAGAATGCGCAGCATGCGGCCCCAGGTCGTCGCCCACCGCGGCGCGAGTCACGAGAGCGCCGAGCACACCCTGGGCGCCTACCTCAAGGCTCTCGAGCAGGGTGCCGACGCGCTCGAGTGCGACGTGCGACTGACCGCCGACGGCCACCTCGTGTGCGTGCACGACCGTGACCTGCGGCGCACCGCGAGCACCAAGGCCGTGGTCTCGGCCATGGAGCTGGCCGACCTCGGCGAGCTCGACTTCGCGTCGTGGAAGAACCCCTGGGCCGACCTGGACGACGAGGCCCCCGACCGCGACCCCGAGCGAGACGGCGTGCTCACCTTGCGTCGCCTGCTCGAGACCGTGGCGTCGTACGACCGGCACGTCGAGCTGGCGATCGAGACCAAGCACCCGACCCGGTACGCCGGCCTGGTCGAGCGCAAGCTCGTCGAGATGCTGCGGGAGTTCGGCTGGCACGAGGCCGACGCGCCCGTGCGGGTGATGAGCTTCTCCTACGTCGCCCTGCAGCGCGTGCAGCGGCTGGCGCCCGCGCTGCCCGTGGTGATGCTGCTCGAGCACGCGCGGCACTGGCCGGTGCTGCGACCCCTCGTCGACGACGACTGGATCGTCGGCCCGGGCATCACCACGTTGCGCAAGCACCCGACGTTCGCCCGCCGGCTGGTCGACTCCGGGCGCGAGATCCACGTGTGGACCGTCAACAACGAGGGCGACCTGCGCACCTGCCTCGACCTCGGGGCGAAAGCCGTGATCACCGACCGGCCGCGCTTCATGCTCGACCTGCTCGACGGCGGCTGAACGCCGATTCGTCTGCGGTTTCCCGCGACTTTTCCTCCGCGGGGACGCAGACGAATCGGTGTCACCCGCCCCAGATACCCTCGCGGTCATGGCCAAGAAGTCCCGCACCAAGCACCGCCAGCAGGCAGCTCCCCGTGCCGAGGGCGAGGTCGGGCCACGCCAGCCGTGCCCCTGCGGATCCGGGCGTCGCTACAAGAGCTGCCACGGCTCGGCCGACGGGGCGGCGGTGTACGTCGGGCGGCCGTTCGAGGGACTGCCCTGGGAGTGCGACCTCGTCGCCCTGCGCGAGCTGGTTCCCGCGGCCACCGCGCCGCTGACGGTGGAGGGCTCCGACCGCGAGGTCACCTTGTGCACGCTGCTGCCGATGGCCGCGCCCGCCATGGTCCGCGAGGGCGGCGAGGTGTGGCTGGGTCTCCAGGTGCAGCACCAGTTCGGTGACCCGTCGCGCGACCTGGCCGCGGTGCTGACGAACGCACTGGCCGTGGCCGAGTCGAACAGCGAGCCGGGGATCGTCGGCCTCACCAACGCGCCCGGTCCCGGTCCGCGGCTCCAGGACCTCGTGACCAACGAGCGTCTCGACGTGACGGTGCACGACGGGTTCGGCTTCTGGGTCGCCGACGCCGCTGACGACCCGGCGACCGCGGCCGCGCTCGAGCAGGCGAACGCCGCCGCATCACCTTCGGCCCGTCTGACCACCGTCGAGGCGGCGTACTGGACCGACGTCGGCACCAAGGAGCACCTGCGCTGGGTGATGCCCCAGCCCGAGGCCGGGCTGCTCGACGCCCTGGCGCGTCTGCACGCGGCCGGGCGCGACCACGTCGCCGACGAGTCCCGGCTGGTCGGGATGTTCCGCGCCCACGGGCTGCTGGTGCCGGTCTGGGACCTGCCGGTCGGCACCGGCGCCGAGGCTCTCGAGGAGCCGGCCGAGAGGTTCGCCGCCGACCTGGCCGAGGCGTTGGCCGACGGCTCGCCGTTGACGAGTGAGGAGCGCTCGGCACGCGCGGGGCTGGCCAACCGACAGGTCACGTTGCGGAGCTGACAAGCGCGCCACGCCTGTGTCCACAGGCGCGGCCGAGCTGGTTGCGCGGCGTACGTGGAGCCGGGAAGCCTTCCGCCGTACGCACGGCACGACCACACCGCTGGTCGAGGAGGGCCGCCAGGCCCGTCTCGAGACCCGGTGTCCGGACGGGGGAGAGCGATGGACGGACAGCTGACAGTGGAGCTCGCGGACCTGCGCGGCTGGGCCGCCCAGGTGGGCCGGGCGGGTGACGACTGCGCCTACGTCGCCGACTACGTCACCACGTTCGCGCCCGACGGCGACTTCGGGCGGGTCCTCTCACTGATCCGGGCCGACTACGAGATGTTCTGCGACAGAGCGCGTGAGGTCCTCGCGCTCGAGGCCGGGCGGTTGAGTGACACCGGCGCCGCCCTGCGGCTCGCTGCCGCGGGCTACGCGCGCACCGATGCGCGCGTCGCGCAGGACCTCGACGTGAGAGCCGCCTGCACCGACGACGGCCGGGTCGCCCGAGGATTCGACGACACCGGCCCGACCACGCCACCGCTACCCGAGTGCGGCGGCGAGGTGTTGCCAACGGTCAGCTTCGGCGGGTTGTTCGACCAGGCCCACGAGCTGCTGGTGCAGCTCGGCGCTCCGGACGTCCGATCATGGGCCACCGAGTTCGTGGGCGGTGACATCGGCAAGGCGATGTCCCAGGCGTCCGCCTGGGAGCACGCCGGTCGGGCCTTGACCGCGGTCAGCGGAAACCTGTCCCACGGCTCCCAGCGGGTGGCTCGCACCTGGGAAGGCTCCGCCGCACAATCGTCGCGCACCTACAGCCGGGACTGGATCGGCGCTCTCGACCTCCAGGGCGACACGATGGCCCGCGTCGCCGCACACCTGCGCGACGCGGTCGAGCAGGCCGTCGACGTGGCTCAGCTCGTCGTCGACACCGTGAAGGAGATGCTCGCCATCGTGCTCGCGGGCTACTCCCACGCCTACATCCCGATCTTCGGCCAGGCCGAGCTCGTCAAGCGGCTCCGCGACGTGGTGAAGCTGCTGTGGGACGCCAAGAAGGTGGTCGCCGTCTTCTGGTACTTCCTGCTGGTCATCAAGGACTGCTTCATCGGCGCGGCTGACGCGCTCACTGGCGAGCCGCTTCCTCCCGCGCCGGCGCTGCCGGCCCGAGCGGCATGAGCGACGAGCTCGAGGCCGCGCGGCGCGATCTCCACGAGGCGCTCGCGGTCGCGCGGACTTCGCTGGCCCGGGTGCGCAGCCGACCGATGGCGACTGTCGGCTCGTCTCCCGGCGACACCGATCGCGACGCGGAGATCCCTGATGACGACGCCTGACGCTGAGGAGCCTGGCGTGCTCGTCACGGCCGCACTCGTGACCGCGGTCCTGGCGGAGCGCTGGGTGCGCGAGAAGCTCATGATCCTGACGGTGGTGCTC
This sequence comes from uncultured Actinomycetota bacterium, assembly GCA_963758885.1. Lineage (GTDB taxonomy): Bacteria > Actinomycetota > Actinomycetes > Propionibacteriales > Nocardioidaceae > Nocardioides. The sequence goes on along the minus strand of CAVWXS010000025.1, from coordinate 1,090 downwards.
TCCCTGGTCGCGATGGTCGAGGCCTTGTCGGCCCACCGTGCAGCGTGGGCGGCCGTGGGTGTGCTTGCGATGACGGGTGCCTTGACGGCCCTGTTCGGCCCGCTTCTTCGTCCCTGGAACCCCTTGCGCACCTGGCTCATCATGCTCACCACGGTGGCGTTCGACCTCGGTGTGATCCTCGCCCTGGCCCCTCCTTGACCACGTCTGTGGATGGGACGTGGACATTTTGTTCCGTTGGTGACGATCGGTTAGGTTTTTCGTCGGCCCGGTCGTTGTCGTATCCCCCGTCGACAACGGCCGGGTCTCTTTGCGCGCGAACAGGCCTACAGTCGTGCATGACACTCACCCCGGGCGCTCTCACGCGCCGCATCGCTGTCGGATCGGTCGCGCTCGTCGTCGGCGCCGTCGGCTTGGCCGTCGCACAGCCGGCCGTGGTGGCCGCCGCCGATCTGATCACCGGCAAGGACATCAAAGACGGGACGGTCAAGAAGGCCGATCTCGCCCCGAAGGTCCGCAAGCAGCTCAACGCGCCCGGCCCCCAGGGCCCGCAAGGTCCACAGGGTGCCCAGGGCCTGCAGGGCACTCCGGGCACGCCCGGCGCACCTGGCACGCCCGGCAGCGACGCACCGGCCGACGGCCCTTCGCTCGTCATGGGCCGGATCGCCGACCCGGGCGGGGTCTATCAGTGTCTTATCGGGCCGGCCATCGGCTTGTCGGAGACCGCTGTCTGCGACAACCCCGGGATCGACGCGGTGGAGATGCCGATGCCGCGAACGTCGGTGATCCTGAACTTCACCGCGACGCGAACGGTCACCTCGGACGAGGACGCGTTCCCGGTGTTCCAGACCAACTCAGGGGATACGTACTGCACCATCGCCGCAGGGACGACCAGCTGCACCGCTCCGCCCCTGCTGGTCGAGGGCGGCGAGCTCGTGCACCTCGAGTTCACCGAGGACGGCGCCATGGAGGGAGGGCTGCTCTTCTCGTACGAGGCGTGGTCCCCCTCAGCCGTCGCTCAAGTCGTCCTCGACACGGCCACCGCGAACGCCCAGTGAGGCGAGTCGATCAGGTAGGCCTCAGCCGGCCAGCG
>CAVWXS010000024.1:0-206047 GCA_963758885.1 uncultured Actinomycetota bacterium | reverse complement strand
CCCGGACGGCAACGAGATCGTGCCGCTGGCCTACCGGATCCCCGCGAAGGCGGCTGGACAGCGCGGCCGGCTGTTCCTCGACCCCGGCTTCCCGTTCCCGTTCGAGTCGGGCGACATGCCGACGACGGTCACCGGGATGAAGAAGCTGTTGCGCACCTTCGTCCGCAACGACCAGCTCGAGGGCAGGCTCAGCTTCTTCACCGAGGTCGGCTCCATCGAGAAGGTCAAGAAGACTGCGCCGGCCCACCGGGTGGTCACCGGTCAGCGCCGGGTCAAGGTGATCGTCGAGTAGAGCGCACTGCTGGTCGGCGTCAGCCGGAGATTCCCGTCGCGGCCTCGCGACGGGCGTCTCCGGCGGCCTCGAGCCGGCCGTCCGGGCCGCCGCTGGGCGGCGCCGACACCGCCGAAGTACATGTGCGGCTCGGGGTACTCGTGCCCGGGCAGCCCGCTGGCCTCGATGGCGGCCGCCAGGTCGGGTGTCGCGCTCGTACTCCGCGGTGTAGCCGTCCTCGCCGGACGCAGGTGCAGCCGGGGCTCGCGAGATCGCCGGCTGGAGGTCGACGTCGTGCAGGCCGCCTTCCCGAGGACGACATCAGTGCGGTCGATCCGGTCGGCGCCGGGGCACCCGATCGCCAGCGCCCGGCCCGCCCGGCGTTGGCGGTGGTCGGTGCCATGTTGGAGACCAGGCGGGTGCCGGGCGGGATGGCGTGCAGGCCGTGCCGGTGAGCTCGGTCTCGCCCAGGCGTTGTTGAGCAGGATCCCGGTGCCGGGGATGGAGAGCCCCGCGCCGTACCCGCTGCTCATCGTGATCGCGCAGGCCGTGCCGTCGTCGTCGACCGCGGAGATGTGGGCGGTCGAGGCGGAGCCCCGGAGCGCGGCGAGGCCCTGCTCGCCGACCGCGTCGAGCAGGGCGCTGCCGTCGTTGTCGAGGTCGCGGGAGAAGTCATGGACCGAGGTGCGGTAGGACACACCTCGTGCTGGATCGCGATCACGTCGGACCAGGTCCAGTCACCACGCCGAGGCCAGCTCGCCGAGCATCACGGCCAGCATCGGGCCGCCGACGGCGGGCGGCGGGTTGGTGGCGATCGACCAGTCGCCCGACTCGAGGGTGCACGCCGGCCGCACCACAGGCGGTACGCCGCGAGGTCGTCAGCGGTGACCAGCCCGCCGTGCTCGCCATCTCTGCGAGGAGGCCGCGACCGACCTCCCCGCTGAGAAGAGGGCCGGCCCGTTGGTCGCGAGGTCGTCGAGGACGTCGGCGAGCGCGACGTTCCTGGCCTCCTCGCCGCCCGCCAGCAGCGAGCCGTCCGGGCCGGTGACCAGCGCGTGCGCCTCGGGGTCGGTCCCGAACAGCGTGTCGGCGGTGATCGAGAGGTAGCGCGCCGCGGCGCGGCTCATCGGGTAGCCGTCGGGCCGCCGCTGCGGCCGGTGCGACCAGCCGGGCCCAGGGGAGCCCGGCGTAGCGCTCGTGGGCCATCCCGAACGCCGGCACGATGCCCGGGGTGGCGACGGACCCTGACCCGCTACATGGTGACGCCGCCGCCGTAGTCGGAGAGACCTCGCGGACCCCGTGGCCGAACCGCTCGGGGGAGGCCCGCGACCCGGCATCTCCACGTTGCCGTCGACCACGACCGGGTCACCGCCCGCGGGCCACACCGATGACGAACAGCCCCCGGCGAAGCTCACCATCCCCGGCTCGGTGGCCATGGCGACGAACGCCGCTGCCAGGGCGGCGTCGACCGCGTTGCCGCCATCGGCGGCGACGCCGAGGCCGGCCTCGAGGGCCTGCTGACCGGTTGCCGCCACCGCCACTCGACAACCTGGTCGGCGATCTGGCCTGGGGTGCGGCACCCCCCCATCTTGGCCCACGGCGACGCGGGGACGAACCCGGGGACCGCCGTTCGCAGCGGAGGGGGTGTGGCCGCGAACGGCGGCGTCCACGGGGCCTGGGGTCAGGCCTTGGGTCTTTCACCGTTGTCGGGGGGGACAGCACCCCTGGGCCGGGCGACGAGCGCACATCGGGGGACCCCATGCAGGAAAGGCTGTCCTGACCAATCTACCCGCCGGGCGCACTACGTCCATACCCAACTTGGCGAGTGGTTCCCCGTTCCTGGGGTATGGCCGGGGGAGCTTGGTTTCGAGAACGGTAGCCCATTCCCTCGCTTCGCTCGGCCCTGGGCCGAGCCCTCCTCGACCTGCCCGCCTGATCCTGCCCCTCGCGAGTTTCGGGCAGGGGCGGTCAGAGTCGGATGAGCATCTTGCCGATGTTCTCGCCGCGGTGCAGCTCGAGGAACGCGTCCACCGCGCTGTCGAGCCCGTCGACCACCGTCTCGTGGTAGACGAGCTTGCCGTCGGCGAACCATGCGCCAGCCGCTGGTAAACTCGGCCGGGACGTCGCCGTGGTCGAGGACGATGAAGCCCTGGATCCTGAGCCGCTTGGTGACGACGAGGAACATGTTGCGCGGCCCGGGGGAGGGATCGGTCTCGTTGTAGCTCGCGATCGCCCCGCAGGCAGCGACCCGGCCGAAGTCGGCCAGCGCGGAGATCGCGGCCTCGAGGTGCTCACCGCCGACGTTGTCGAAGTAGACGTCGATCGGGGCGTGCTGCTCGAGCAGCTCGGTGACCGGGCCGTCCTGGTAGTCGAAGGCCGCGTCGAAGCCGAGCTCGCGGGTCACCCAGTCGACCTTCTCGGGCGAGCCGGCCGAGCCCACGACCTCTGCCGGCACCGAGCAACCTGGCCATCTGCCCGGCGCGGACCCCACCGCGCCGGCGGCGCCCGAGACGAAGACGGTCTCGCCCTCGCGCACGGGCGCGATGCGGGTCAGGCCGACGTACGCCGTCAGACCGGGCATGCCGAGCACCCCGAGGTAGGCCGACGCCGGCACGCGCGTCACGTCGACGACGCGCACGGCCGGCAGGGAGCAGCGCGTGCTCGCGCCAGCCGCGCCTGGTGCAGCACCGTGGCGCCGACGGGCACCCGTCGTCCCCCGAGGCCACGACCTCGCCGACCGCACCGCCCTCGAGCGGCGCGTCGAGCGCGGAACGGCGGCACGTAGGACCTGGCGTCGTTCATCCGCCCCCGCATGTAGGGGTCGACCGACAGGTAGGTGTTGCGCACCAGCACCTCGCCCGGACCCGGGTCGGCCAGGGCGGTCTCGACGATGCGGAAGTCGTCGTGGGTGGGCCAGCCGAAGGGCCGGGAGGCCAGGTGGATCTCCCGGGTGGGAGTCGTCATGGGCCCGATCCTCCCACTGTCTCCCGGTGCCCGACAGGTGCCCGAGATCACCCCGGCCGGGAGTTGGGCAGGGTTTCGACATCCGTAGAATGTAAGGGTCGCGCAAGCGCAATTGTTCATTACACCCCAGTCGAACCGGGCCCCCGAGGGCCCACGAAGGATGGATAGCCATGACCTCGCAGCTGTACCTGGCCCGTGGGATCGCCGCAGGGATGATCCACTCCGACCAGGATCCCGCGCTGTTGAGGTCGGCCGAGATCGCGCGCTGGAGGCTCGCCGCGTGCGCCGCGGCCGGCGCATCGCCCGCTGACCCTCGGGTCCTGCGGCGCATGCCGTCTGGCACGCTGGCGACCATGACCTCCGCGGACCAGCAGCCCACCGGTGACGAGACGTTGCGTTGGGTCGACCTGACGCGGATGGGCAAGGAGCGCTACAAGGCGACCAACCGGCGTGGGGGAGTGCTCCCGATCGGGTCCGGCGACGATCCCGACTTCAGCCCGGTCGAGCTCCTGCTCGCCGCGCTGGGCGGCTGCGCCGCCGCCGACATCGACCTGATCACCGGCAAGCGCGTCGAGCCGACCACCTTCGAGATGCGAACGACCGGCCACAAGGTGCGCGACGAGCACGGCTCGCACCTGGTCGAGCTGACCATCCAGCTCGACGTGCGGTTCCCCGACGGCGACGACGGCGACCACGCCCGCGAGCTGCTCCCGCGTGCGATCCAGCAGACCCGCGACCGGCTGTGCACGGTCGGCCGGACCGTCGCGCTGGGCGAGCCGGTGGAGTACGTCGAGGAGGACCTGTCGGCCCTGGAGATCAGCCGGCGCTGACCCTCCGTCAGCTGTTGCGGCCCCGGGCTGCGACCGCCCACGGCTCGAGCCCGTCGCCGGTGTCGGCCCACAGCGTCTCCGCCAGGTTGACCGCGGCGCACACGTGGTTGGGCACCACCCGGACCCGGCTGCCCAGCGGCGGTGGGGGAGCGGCGTACCCCTCGACGACCGCGTGGTGCTCCGACAGCAGCACGACGCGCGCATCAGGGTGGTCGAGCAGCCGCGCGGCGCCGGTGTTGTACGCCGCCCGGTCGGCGGCCAGCGCCTTGCCGCCGGCGTCGAGGACGAGCCGTCCGCCGGCGTGGCTGACGACCGTCGCGTGACAGGTCAGGGCGATCTGGTCAGGCGTCGCCGAGCCGAGCTCCCACTGCTGGGCATCGTTGAGCGCGTAGACGCCGGGTCGCAGCTCGGTGGGCACCCCGGTGGTCAGGCTCGCCTCCAGGGTCGGGGTCGAACCACCGCTCAGCACGTGGGGCTCGATGCCGACCGTGCGCAGCGAGGCTGCGGCATCGGCCAGCGCCGCCGCTTCCTGAGCGGCCGCCGTTTGCCGGGCGTCGGGGGAGTAGCCGTGGCCCGGGAAGGTGAACACCCCTCGCACCTCGAGCCCCGCATCACGCGCTGCGACGGCGACGTCGCCCGCGTCGGAGGGGGCGACTCCGGTGCGGTGCTGTCCGCAGTCGACCTCCACGAGCACAGCCAGGCCCGGGACGCGACGGCCGAGCTCGACCGCGGACTCCGCGCTGTCGACCCCCACCGCGACGGTGGCCCGCTCAGCCAGGGCGGCCAGCCGCCTCGACTTCTCGTCGTCGACCCACAGGGGATAGGCCACGAAGACGTCGGCGACACCCGCCTCGACGAACACCTCGGCCTCGCCGACGGTGGCCACGGTCAGCCCGACCGCACCGGCCTCCAGCTGCATCCGGGCGATCTCCAGCGTCTTGTGGGTCTTCGCGTGTGGCCGAAGCGCGACTCCAGCATCGGCGGCGGCCGCCGCCACTCGAGCGATGTTGGCCCTGAGTCGCTCCACGTCGACCACGAGGAACGGTGTCGAGGGCTCCACCACGGCCGCCAACCTACCTATGCTGCGGCCATGAGCGGTTCCGGAACCAAGGACGACGCACGCGCCAACCGGGTGAGTGCCGTCTAGGGCCAGCATGGAGTTCCAGCGTCTCAGCGTGGTGCGCCTGTGCACCCCCTCAGGCGGCTCGCCGCCCGACGGCCCGGACGACGACGCCATCCAGGCCGCCCACTTCGCCTACCTCGGGTCCCTCCAGGAGCGCGGGATCGTCGCGATCAACGGTCCGGTCCGAGCGGTCGACACCAGCGGTTGGCGGGGGCTGACGATCTACACCGTCGACGTCGACCAAGCGCGCACGCTCGCGATGGAGGATCCGGCGGTGCAAGCCGGATGGTTCGACGTCGTGGTCGACCGCTGGCTGGTCAAGGCGGTGCCGCAGACCGTCGGGACCCGGGTCGACCTCGAGTTCTGGCCGGTTCTGCAGGGATGTCGGTGGCGACACCTAGCGTGGCCGGCATGAGCACTCTCACCAACCGCCCGCACACCGCTCTGGTCGTCGTCGACGTGCAGAACGGCGTGGTCGCCGATGCCCACGACCGCGACCGGGTCGTCGCCAACGTCGCGACCCTCGTCGATCGCGCCCGCGCAGGCCAGGTGCCCGTGGTGTGGGTGCAGCACAACGCCGAGGACCTCCCGGTCGGGAGCGACCAGTGGGCCTAGTCCCCGAGCTGCCGCAGGGCGAGGGGGAGTCGGTGGTGCACAAGCAGTTCGGCGACTCCTTCGAGGAGACCGAGCTCGAGGACGTCCTGGCAGGTGCCGGCGTCGGCCACCTCATCGTGGCCGGAGCCGCGACGGACGCCTGCATCCGCAGCACGATCCACGGTGCCGTCACGCGCGGTTACGACGTGACTCTGGTGGGCGACGCGCACACGACCGGCGACCTGACGTCGTACGGCGCCCCGCCGCCCGAGGCCGTGATCGCCCACACCAACCTCTACTGGTCCTTCCACGAGGTTCCCGGTCGCACCACGGCGGTGGTCGACACCGCAGACGTGCAGTTCACCGGTGACGACGATCGCGATGGTGCGATCCTGGCGGCGACCGGGACTACGACGACCTCGACGGGATACACGCTCACCAGTCGATCGGCGACTGACGGCCGACATGACGGACTCGACACCTCATGCTACGATCCGCCGGACGAAAGCCGACGGCTCGTGCCTACGACGCGCTCATCGCCGCAACGGCGATCGCGGAACGCATTCCGGTCTACACCTGCAATCCCAGCGACTTCGACGGGATTGACGGGCTCGACGTGCGCACCGTGCCGCACCGGATCGCTGAGAGCCCGTCCCCATCGACCCTCCGCTGCGGGAAGGGGAGGTAGCCCGTCCACGACTTGACATAATGTCAGTTATCGGCGGTTGGCCATCGGGCGATCAGCCTGCAGGTCTGAACGCCCCATCAGCGAAGTCACCTCAGGATGAAGTTCCGGGGGCCGGACCTCAGTGCCAGTTGCTGACCTGCACGTCGTGGGGCGCGGGCTCACCGGTACCCGTCTCGACGAGCGCTTGAGGCTCATCAGGAACGTCGCCCACTTGGTGCTGCAGTGGTTCATGAACGGCACGGCCTCGCGCCAGCCGGTGTGGGCGAACATCACGATGGTGAAGCCGTCCTCTTGGGACAGCTCGAAGGCCACATGGGTGCCGATCCACTCCTCCGGCCCCTCGACGACCTCCCAGAGCACGCGCTCACCCGGCTGCACGTCCAGGACCAGCATGTCGAAGCCGGCGGGCTCCGGAGCGCCGGCGAAGCGGAACCGGATGATGCCGCCGACCTCTCCGGCGTCGCCCTCGGCCTTGGTGTCCTCGGTCCACCAGGCGGCGAGCCCGTCGGTCGTCGTCAGGGCGGCGTACACGTCCGCCGGCGACACCGTGGCGCCGACCCTGTGCAGGATGTCGACCATGTCAGTACCTCTTTCCTTGTGAGGGCGCCCGGATCCGGGCGCGGTTCATCAGCGCCGCCACGTGCGTGACGGCGATGCGTGTGGTGAGGGTCAGCCGTCCTGGCTGCGCTGGGAGCTCGATGGCCTCGGCGATCCGCTTGATGCGGTTGAGGCGGGCGTCCCACGTGGCGCCCACGGACGCCAGCTGGGCGACCGCCCGCCCGAGCTGGGCCTCGTCGACCTCGTAGCGGCGTTCACGGCCCGACAGCGAGCCGTGGACCAGCCCGACCCGGTCGAGCACTGCCGAGGTGCTTGGCGACCGCCTGCCGGGTGACCGGCAGCTGGCCGCTCAACGTCGTGGCCGTGCCACCGCCCTCGTTCAGGAGCAGGTCCAGCATCCGCCGGCGCGTCGGGTCACCGACCGCCGACCAGAGGTCGTCGTCGATCGCGACGGCGCTCATGACGCCGACCCCAGCCGGCCGGCGTACGCGACCAGGCGCGGCAGGAAGTAGTCCCAGCCGGCGACGTGGTCGCGGTACTGCTCCTCGAGAACCGCGGCCTCCCAGCCCTTCTCGCGGAACCCTTCCTCGCTGAACCTCAGCAGGGTGCCGGAGCCCGACGGGACCAGGTCGAAGGTGACCAGCAGCGAGTTGTCCGGGGCTGCGTCGACGCCCTCGTCGTACACCCAGCGGAAGGAGAACCGACGCGGCGGGTCGGCCTCGACCACGGTGAGCGCCTCGACCTTCGTACCTTCCGGCCTGACGAACGTGATCGGCCCGGTCCCGCCGGGCACCGGCACGAGCTCCGCCTCCTCCGGCCACCACTCACTGAGGTGCTCCGGCTCGCTGACGACCTGGTAGACCACCTCGGGCGACGCCTCGATGTGGATCTCCCGCTCGATGGTGCCGATCTCCATGCCCCGCTCCCCTGCCTCGCTAGATCGCAACCTTTGGTTGCATGAACCGTAGCCCACGGATCGAGCAATACGCAACCATTGGTTGCGTCGGATCCCGGGAAACCGGGTGGAGCCATGTCGGCGGTCCGCGTCAGAGTGGTCGGCGTCCTGGTTTCCCATCTCGAGGAGTCCCCTGTGACTGCAGACCTGATGTCCTCCCTTCCGCCCGAGCTGGCGGACGTCGCGCACCGGCCCGGCGACGAGGTGTACGCCGCCGCTGCGACGGTCTACGTGCGCACCGGTTCACCCGCGCTGGTCGTCAGACCCCAGACCCCCGAGCAGGTCGCGGCCGCGATCCAGCATGCGATCGCCGAGCGGACTGCCGCTGTCGATCCGCAGTGGCGGGCACAGCGTCCAGGCCTGGGGCACCAACGACGGCGGCCTCGTCATCGACATGTCGGCGTTCGCCGGCGTCGAGGTGCTCGACGGCGACCGGGTCCGCGTGGGTGCCGGCGCTCGGTGGGGCGACGTGGCGAGCACGCTGGGCGCCCACGGGCTCTCGCTCACCTCCGGCGACACCAAGTCGGTGGGCGTCGGCGGGCTCACGACAGGCGGCGGCATCGGCTGGATGGTGCGCAACCACGGCCTGACCATCGACAGCCTGGTTGCCGCGGACATCGTCACGGCCGACGGCCGTGCGCTGCACCTCACCGAGACCGAGAACGCCGACCTCTTCTGGGCGATCCGTGGCGGCGGCGGCAACTTCGGCGTGCTCACCGCCTTCGAGTTCGTGCCGCAGCGGGTGACCACCGTGCACGCCGGGATGATCATGTACGCCCCCGACGACGTACCCGGCCTGCTGCACGGCTGGATGGACGCCCACCGCAACGGGCCCGAGGAGCTCAACTCGACCCTGGTGTTCTTCCCCGAGCTCGGCGACCCGATGCCGCCGGCCGGGTTGATGGGCCTGGTCTGCTACGCGGGCGCCGACGAGGCCGCGGCCGCAGCCGCCTTCGCGCCGCTCTTGTCACTCGGCACGGTGCGGATGTCGCAGATCGACGAGAAGCCGTACGCCGACGTGCTCGAGGAGGCCCACCCGCCGCCGGGTGTCCGGTCGATGGCGTCGAGCACCCTCGTGGAGCGCGTGGACGACCAGGTCGTGGACGCGGTCGACCGCTACTACGCGGGCGGCACCACGGACCGGATGATGTTCGTGCGCCAGCTGGGCGGCGCGATGAACCGGGTCGCCCCCGACGCCACGGCCTTCGCCCACCGCAACGTGGAGGCCCTGGTGCTCGGCGGCCTCTTCGCACCCGAGGACACCTCCGACGGCGAGCTGCTGGAGCGACTGCAGCCGTTCGAGGAGTTCCACGGTCTCGGGGTCGGCTCCTATCCCGGCTTCGTAGCCACTGACCTGCCCGAAGACGTCGAAGCGGATCTATCCCCCGGCGACGCTGGCCCGTCTGCGCGAGGTGAAGCGGGCGCACGACCCGGACAACGTCTTCAGGAACAACTTCAACATTGCTCCGGTCGCCTCGAAGGGCTAGCCGGCGACCCTGGCGTTCAGGCCATCGATGAAGTCGTCGATGCCCGGGATCTGGTCGGCGAGGTTCTGGCCCTTGGCGACGGTCGCGACGTACCGCACGGTCGAGCGCTCCCCGACGATCTCGAAGGTGATGTCCACGACGACGTCGCCGTCTGCCTCGGCATCGATGCTCTCGGTGTCGCTGCAGTCCCCGGGGCCGAGCACCTGCCTGATGCCGTCGCCATCCGGACCCAGCAGCAGGAACGTCGTGGCCGGACCGGTCAGACACATCGTGAACGCGTCGTCACGGTCAGAGAACACGACCAGGTCCACGCCATCGGGGAACACCTCGCCCACGAGCCGCTTCACGTCATCGGCATCCTGGGGATCGGCGCCGGGGTCCTCCTGCTCGATCTTCTCGGCCTCGGCGAACAACGCGGTGAGCCCGGTCGTGAGCGCCTGGTAGCCGGCCAGCGTCTCGGGGGTCGCCGGGATGCTCTCGGTGGAGATCGGAGTCGGTGCGGCCGAGGCTGTCGGGGTCGGGTCTCCTGGGACGGCGCGGGACTGACTGTCTGTTCCGGGGCACTCGAGGACTCCGTGGGGCTGGGCCGCGTGCCGCGGAACGGCGCTCGTCGTGGCGACCGTCGGCGAAGGGCCGCCCGCCGCCGCCGCGGTCGGCTCGCCCCGGTCACCGCACCGGCCAGGGCCAGCGCCAGGCCGAGGATGAGAGCCAGAGCGGGCCCGGCAGGTCGTCGCATGCCGGGCATCATCGGTCATGCGAGGGCATCACCGGGGTTGTTTGCCCGGAACCGCAGCGGAAAGCGGACCGGCCCGGTGTTGCCGGACACCGGCAGCCACTCCCCTGGGCCGTCGGCCTCGATCTCGGGCATCCGGCGGGCCAGCAGCGGCAGGGCCACGCTCATGTCGGTGCGGGCGACGAAGTGGCCGAGGCAGTGGTGGACGCCGCCGCCGAAGCCGCTGTGCAGCGGGCGGTCGGCGACGGTGATGTCGAACGCCGGGTGCTCGCCCATGGCTCGCGGGTCGGTGCCGGCCGCGTGCGAGAGCACCTGCACGATCCCGCCGGCCGGGATCGCCAGGCCGAACAGGTCGACGTCCTCGATCGCCTCGCGGGTGACCCAGGTGACGGTGGGGTTGACCCGCATCATCTCCTCGACGGCCGTGCCCGCCCAGCTCGTGCCGCTCGCGCCAGCAGCGCCCACTGGTCGGGGTGACGCAGGAAGGTCTGCAGCGCCAGCCCAGCTGGTTGCGGGTCGTCTCCATGCCGGCGAACGCCAGGAACACCAGGCCCACGATGAGCTCACGCTGGCTCAGCGCGTCGTCGTGCTGTGCGGCGCACCAGGGTGCTGACCAGGTCGTCGCGCGGGTGGGCCGGCCGGTCGGCGACGACGGCCTCGACGTAGCCGGTCAGCCCCTCGAGCGCCGCCTCGATCCGCGGCAGGTCCTGGCGCAGGTTGATGCCGAACGACTTGCCGAGGTCGTCGGCCCAGTGCGCGACCTGCGGCCCACTCCCCCTCCGGCAGCCCGAGCAGCAGGCACAGCACGCGGGCGGCGTACGGCTCGGCGAACTCGCTCACGAACTCCACCCGCCCCCGCGGCGCGAACGCGTCGATCAGCTCGCCGGCGAGCTGCCTGGAACTGTGGCCGCATCGCCTCGATCGCCCGGCTGCGGAAGGCCGGGCTGAGCAGCTCGCCGCTGCCGCAGGTGGTCCTCGCCCTCCAGGCTGAGCAGGGTCTCGCCCCACCACTGGACGAACGGCCCGTCGTGGACGCCGTTCTGGGCCGGCCACCTGGCGTTGCCCTGCTGGAAGCGGCGGTCCTTGAGCACCGCCGTGCCCTGCTCGTAGCGCAGGATCGGCCCAGCCGTACGGCGTGCGGGCGTACCAGTCCTGCTCGCGCGCCTCGATGCACGGCCGCAGAGGTGACGTCGAACGCCGGGTCGGCGAGGTCGAGGAACGCCGGCTCGGTCACGCGCGGATGCTACGGCGCGTCGCAGATTCGTCAGCGAGCGCTCCACGCGCAGCACCCGCAGGATCGCTGACGAACGGTGGAGCGCGAGCGTGTCAGCGAACGTACTCCGCGAGGTGCTGGCCGGTGAGGGTCTTGCGGTCGGCTATCAGGTCGGCGGGCGTGCCCTCGAAGACGACCTTGCCGCCGTCGTGGCCGGCGCCGGGGCCGAGGTCGATGATCCAGTCGGCGTGCGCCATCACCGCCTGGTGGTGCTCGATGACGATGACCGACTTGCCGGAGTCGACCAGCCGGTCGAGCAGGCCGAGGAGGTTCTCGACGTCGGCGAGGTGGAGGCCGGTGGTCGGCTCGTCGAGGACGTAGACCTCGCCCTTCTCGGCCATCTGGGTGGCCAGCTTGAGCCGCTGCCGCTCGCCGCCGGACAGCGTGGTCAGCGGCTGGCCGAGGCTGAGGTAGCCGAGCCCGACGTCGCTGAGCCGGTCGAGGACCTTGTGGGCCGCCGGGGTCTTCGCCTCGCCGTCGCCGAAGAACTCCTCCGCCTCGTCGACCGACATCGCGAGCACCTCGGCGATGTTGCGGCCGCCGAAGGTGTACTCCAGCACCGAGGCCTGGAAGCGCCTGCCCTCGCACTCCTCGCAGGTGCGACTCGACGGTCGCCATCACGCCCAGCTCGGTGAAGATGACGCCGGCGCCGTTGCAGGTGGGGCAGGCGCCCTCGGAGTTGGAGCTGAACAGCGCCGGCTTGACGCCGTTGGCCTTGGCGAAGGCCTTGCGGATCGGCTCGAGCAGGCCGGTGTAGGTCGCCGGGTTGCTGCGGCGCGAACCTCGGATCGCGCCCTGGTCGACCACCACCACGCCGTCGCGTCCGGCGACCGAGCCGTGGATCAGCGAGCTCTTGCCCGAGCCGGCGACGCCGGTGACCACGACACAGCACGCCGAGCGGGATGTCGACGTCGACGTCCTGCAGGTTGTGGGTGGAGGCGCCGCGGACCTCGAGGGCGCCGGATGGCGCAGCGCACCGCGTCCTTGAGCGAGGCGCGGTCGTCGAGGTGGCGCCCGGTCATGGTGTCGCTGGCCCGCAGCCCCTCGACGGTGCCCTCGAAGCAGACCTCGCCGCCGGCCGGTGCCCGCGCCTGGACCGAGGTCGACGACGTGGTCGGCGATCGCGATGGTCTCGGGCTTGTGCTCGACGACGAGCACCGTGTTGCCCTTGTCGCGCAGCTGCAGCAGCAGGTCGTTCATCCGCTCGATGTCGTGAGGGTGCAGGCCGATCGTGGGCTCGTCGAAGACGTAGGTGACGTCGGTCAGCGACGAGCCGAGGTGCCGGATCATCTTGGTGCGCTGGGCCTCGCCGCCGGACAGGGTGCCGGCGGGCCGGTCGAGCGAGAGGTAGCCCAGCCCGATCTCGGCGAACGAGTCGAGCAGGTGCTGCAGGCCCGTGAGCAGCGGCGCCACCGACGGCTCGTCGAGCTCACGGACCCACTCGGCCAGGTCGCTGATCTGCATCTCGCACAGGTCGGCGATGTTCTTGCCCTTGATCTTCGAGGACCGCGCCTCCTCGGTCAGGCGGGTGCCGTCGCACTCGGGGCAGGTCGGGAAGGTGATGACGCGCTCCACGAAGGCCCGGATGTGCGGCTGCATCGCGTCGACGTCCTTGGAGAGCATCGACTTCTGGATCTTGGGGATCACGCCCTCGTAGGTGAGGTTGATGCCCTCGACCTTGATCTTGGTCGGCTCCTTGTAGAGGAGGTCGTCGAGCTCCTTCTTGGTGAACTTCTTGATCGGCTTGTCCATGTCGAAGCCGAAGCCGGCGAAGATCCGGCCGTACCAGCCGTCCATGCTGTAGCCGGGCACCATCAGCGCGCCCTCGCGCGAGCGACTTCTCCTCGTCGTACAGCGCGGTCAGGTCGAAGTCGGAGACCGAACCCATGCCCTCGCAGCGCGGGCACATGCCGCCGAGGTAGACCGCGTCGCGGACGACGGTCTTCTCGACCCGGCCGCCGGCCTTCTCGGTGCTCATCACCCCGCTCGCCTTGCGCGTCGGGACGTTGAACGAGAACGCCGTGGGCGGGCCGACGTAGGGCTTGCCGAGCCGGCTGAAGAGGATCCGCAGCATGGCGTTGGCGTCGGTGGCGGTGCCGACGGTGGAGCGCGGGTTGGCGCCCATCCGCTCCTGGTCGACGATGATCGCCGTGGTCAGGCCCTCCAGCAGGTCGACCTCGGGCCGCGCCAGGTTCGGCATGAACCCCTGCACGAACGCGCTGTAGGTCTCGTTGATCATCCGCTGCGACTCGGCGGCGATGGTGCTGAACACCAGCGAGCTCTTGCCGGAGCCGGAGACCCCGGTGAAGGCCGTGAGCCGCCGCTTGGGCAGCTCGACGCTGACGTCCTTGAGGTTGTTCTCGCGCGCGCCCTGCACGCGGATCAGGTCGTGGCTGTCGGCGGCGTGCACCTGGGCCTTGGCTCATCGGGTAGCTCTCCCTCTCGTCGGCGTCCACTGCCTATGACGGCCACGCCGCGCGGATCGTGACGTCCCGGCGCACAAACTAACGCCGGGCGCCGACGACCTGGTTCCCGCGCCGCAGGAGGCGGTGTCGTCAGGGTAGAGGCAGGGGGCGTAGGCCGTCCGCGCCTTCCAGCAGCTCCTTGCGCTCCGCCTTCCGCTTCTTCTCGATCCGGTGGACCTTCGCCTGGAGGCGTTCGGCGGCCTCGTGGTCATGGGTCTCCCACGCCTCGCGCAGCGCGGCGCGCATGACGCGCAGCCGCTTCTTGAGCGCACGGACCTTGGTCCGGTGCTCGACGACCGCGCCTTCAGGGTCACGCAGTCGTAGGCGGTGAACGCGGCGACGGCCGGCGTCGGGTCGGCGTTGCCCGCTGCGTCGCGCGCGACCACGCGGAACTGGTGGTGCCCGGGCTTCACCATCAGCTGGGCCGGGCTGGTGCAGACGCGTACGGCGCGCCGTCGAGCGAGCACGTGAACGTCGAGCCGCTCTCCGACGCTGCGAATCCGACAGGCACCGTCAGCGACCTGGCCACGCCGTCCTTGACGGTCGTGGTGGTGATCGACGTCTGCGGTGCGTCACGTCGACCGCCTCCAGCGACACGTCGTCGATGGTCAGGTCGGTCCACCCGGGCGAGGGGTCGCTCGGCTTGGCGTAGGCGAACTCCAGCACGTGCTGGCCGCCGTCCGCGAACGCGGACACGTCGACCACGTGCTGCACGTACTCGGACTGGGCCGCGTCAGGCTCGCTGTGGGTCGCCACGACGGTTGCGTCGACCGACACGGTCAAGGTGGCGTCGAACGGCGCGGAGACCATCGGGAAGCGGTACCAGTAGCTCAACGTCGCCTGGTGCCCCGCCGGGATGGTGAAGGTCTGACGGACCCACCCGGTCTGGTTCGCCGCCGACGATCTCCCAACCACACCCAGCCCACGCCCGACCGGGCAGTCGCCACGCCGCCGCCGTCCCCGCAGTAGTTGTCCGTCCGGCACAGGGGCCCAGCGGGTACTCCGAGTCGAAGCCCTCCCACCACGGGTTGGTGGTGATGCCCGGGCCCGAGGAGTTCTCCTCGAACCCGCCGTCGTGCAGTACCTCGACGGCTGCGGCCGGCCCCGCGAGCGGTGGCGCGGCAGCCAGGCCCACAGCGAGAGCGACGGCGACCAGCAGACGGGCGAGGATGCGACGGGAGAGCATGGCCGAGACTCCAGTGGCTCGAGGGGTGATGACCCACTATGCATCCGGCGAACGGCCGACACCAGGCACTCTCGAGCCTCAGACGCCGGGTTGCCAGGTCTGGGTGATCTCGTGCCGGTCGCCGTCCACCACGACCTGCGCCACGCGCCCGTTGAGCAGCGGCAGGTGCGGCGGCACGTGACCGATCTCCACGTCGAGGACGAGAGGGACACCCAGCCCGCCGAGAGCGTCCAGCACCGCCTCCTCCTGGGTCAGGCCGCCGTCCTCGGTGCCCGCGGGCGCATCCGTGCGCCCGACCAGCACCGCGACGGCGTGGTCGAACCAGCCCGCGTAGCGCAGGTGGTGCAGGTCAGCGGCAGATCGAGAAGGCGTCGTCCTCGCAGGCCTCGACGTAGACCACGAGGTCGCCGTGCTCCTCACCGAACGCCCGGACGTCGCCGTACGGCGTCCCGGCGATGCCGGCCATCATCTCGGTGCACCCTCCGATCAAGGTGCCGCGCACGTCGAGGGTGTCGGCGCCGTGCAGTCGCCAGCGGCCCTCGCCCACCACCTTCCACTCGGTCGCTGCGAGCTCGTCGAACGAGTGCCAGGTCGCGACCAGCCCGCTGTCCTCCTGGCGGACGCTGCCCGTCGGACGTCGCGACGTCGGTCCAGTGGGCCAGCCCGGAGGGACGCTCGTTCGGCGTGTCGACCAGGTTGTCGCCGTGCAGCGTGGCCAGCCCGGCCCGCAACGTCAGCGGCACCATCCAGGTCGCGGAGTCGGAGTAGCCGACGACCCAGGTCGGGTCGGCCTCGGCGATGGCGGCGTAGTCGAGCTGGTCGAGCAGGTCCAGCGCCGTGCCGGCCCCGCCCCAGGGCGGCACGATCGCGCGGATCGCCGGGTCGAGGAGCATCGCCGTCAGCTCGGCCGCGCGCTCCTCCTTCGGCGCCGAGACCCAGCGGTCCGCGCTCATGCACTCGCCGACGACCACGTCGTACCCGCGTCCACGCAGCCACTCGATCGCGAAGTCGATCCGCGGCCGCGCCCGTGCCCCGACACCAGCCGAGGGCGCGGTGACGCCGATCCGGTCACCCGGCGCGAGGGGCTTCGGGAAGCGCAGGCGCATCGTGCGATCCCACCAGGGCCGGTCTGCATGGCAATCGGGAATCCGTTTCGCCGCGGCTGTCGAATCCCCCGATGACGTTCGTGGAGTTGGTGAGGCAACACCACGACACGAACAACGAGAGGCACGGCCATGTGGGACACAGTTCAGACCACTGTTCACAGCTCGGGGCGGCACCTGACGCACGACCTGCCGTGCCCCGCGTGCGGGCACGCCGTGCACACCTACCTCCCCTGCGACGACGGCTGCGAGTGCCCGCCCACTGTCATGCCGGGCAGCACCGAGGTCCCCTGGAGCCTGGCCGCCTGAGCCGCCGCCCAGGCCACCAAGCCGATCGCACAGATCAGGTAGGCGTTGCCGACGAGGTGCTCGGGCCAGGACCACGCGAGCTCGCGGCCCTCGCCGTAGGGCAGCCACACGAACGGACGGGCCACGAAGACCGCTACCCAGGCGATCGCGACCACCCGGCTGCGCTCCCACAGCGCGAGCGACAGCGGCACGGCCCAGACCCAGTGGTGGGACCACGCGATCGGCGAGGCGACCAGCATCGCCAGCGCCGCGAGGCAGGTGCCGAGCACCCGGTCGCCCCGCCGCCACCAGTGCGCCGCCACGAGCAAGGTCACCAGCGACAGCGCGCCGGCGACGGCGAGCCAGAGCAGGGTCGGGGGCTCGCCGTCGAGCAACCGGGTGAGGGCGCCGTACGCCGACTGGTTGTGGGCCAGCGCCGGCGGCCCGACGCGGGTCGCGTCGACCAGCCGGTCGCTCCAGTAGGCGGTCGAGGAGGCCGGCGCCACGACGAACCCCACCGCGACCGTGGCCGCGAAGACGAGCACGGCCCGCGCCGCCACCGACCGCCGGCCGATGAGCACCAGCAGCACCACGAACACGAGCGGGGTCAGCTTCACGCCCGCGGCCAGGCCCAGCAACAGGCCTGACCATCGGCGGTCGGGGCGGACCACGTCGACGAGCACCGCCAGCATCAGGAGCACGTTGACCTGGCCGAAGGTCAGGTTCTGCCACACCGGCTCGAGTGCGACCGCCCCGGCGGTCAGCAGGGCGACCAGCCAGCCCGGGGACGGACGGCCGACCTCCCGCAGCACGAGGACGACGACGGCCGCCAGCGCTGCGACGGACACGGCCGTCCACGACGCCGCGGCCACCCCGGCCGGGAGCAGGGCGAGCGGCACCAGCAACAGGGCCGCGAACGGCGGGTACGTGAACGGCAGCCCGGTCTCGGGGTCGGACCCCGTCAGCGGCCTGCCCTCCAGCACCGCGCGGCCCGCGTGCTCGTAGACGTGGAGGTCGGTGAAACCCCCGGCGAACGCTCCGGCCATCAGTGCCACAGCGACGACGGCCGCGACGGGCGCGGGGCCGGTCAGCAGCCCGTTGGACGCCTGGGGCGACGTCACCGCGGTCGGCACGTTCCGATCGTACGAAGCCTCAGGCGAGCAGCACCAGGGCGGTTCGCACGATCCCGAGCAGCGGGCCGAACGGCAGCGCGAAGCCGATCCAGAAGAACAGCTCGAACGGCAGGATCAGGTAGCTCAGCAGCGCGGCATGAGGAGCGTCGGCCCAGAGCAGCGCGCCGAGCACGACCTCGGCTGCGCAGACCACCACGAAGCCCAGGAGCAGCGGGACCGAGGTCGTCAGCCCGAAGCGTTCGAACGGGCCGCCGCCGTAGGTCGGGAAGCCCAGGAACGTCCACACCTCGCCGGTCCTGGCCAGGTGGATCGCCCCGAGCACGCCAGGGATCCCGAAGCCCAGGCCGAGGAGGACCGAGACGACTCCGGCCGCCCTCAGCATCGGGGTCAGCCGATGGGGATGCCGGCCGCCAGCGCGGCCGTGCGAAGGGTGCTGACGAACAGCGCCTCGCGGGCCTCGTCGGACATCCAGTCGAACTGTCCGTAGACGTCGAGACAGGTGATCCCGTGCAGCGTGGCCCAGGCCTGGATCATCGCCTGGAAGCTTTCCGGCGGCACCAGTCCGCCGAGCTCGGGGTGCTTCTCCGCGGCGCAGGCGGCCATCTCGTCAGAGACGTCGCGGACGAGCGGCTGGCCGAGTACGCCGAGCTCGGCGGCGCGGATGAACAGCAGCGACAGCTGCGCCATCGCGTCCTTGGCGGCCGCCGTGGTCGGCCCCTCCTCCGGGGCGACGTAGCCCGGGACGGGCATCCCGAGGATCAGCGCGAACTGCTGGGGCTCGCGGCGCGCCCAGTTGCGGTACGCCGTCCCGACCGCGATCCAGCGACCGCCGATGTCGTCGGGGTCTCGCCGCTCGCGAGCGGTGGCGACCTCGCTCCCGAGCTCGCGGTAGGCGTCGGCGATCAGCTCGGTGAGCAGCGCGTCGCGGTCGGCGTAGTAGCGGTACAGCGCCGGCGGGGTCATCCCCATCTCCTTGGCGATGTCGGTGAACCGGACCTCCGTGGTGCCCTGGTCACGCATCAGCCCGCGCGCCACCTCCTTGATCTCGTCGACGGTGGCCGCGCGTTGGCGCTCGCGGCGGGTCAGGGTGCCCGGGTGGGTGACGGTCACGGATGCTCCTCCCCGAGAGGGACTAGGCGAGGCGGAATGCGTTACGCATCTTCACATACGTGAAGTTACTTGACAAGTGATCGAACGTAGTGTTCGTTATGGAGCATCACGTTTTCGAAGGAGCATCACCGATGACCACCCTGTCGCCCGGGCGCCCGCTCGACACCGTCCCCTCGTCCCCCCGCATCGGCCCGCTGGGCCGTCTGGCCCGCGTCACCTTCCGCCGCCGCGGCCGCACCGTCCTGGCCTGGCTCGGGACCCTCGTGGTCGCCGTGCTGCTGTCGATGTCGGTAGGTGGCGAGTTCACGGCCGACTACTCCGCGCCCGGGTCGGACTCCAAGGAGGCCCAGACCCTCCTGGAGGAGCGGTTCCCCGCCCAGGCCGGCGACACCGTCGACGTGGTCGTGCGCGCCGACGGCGGCGTCCAGGGCCAGGAGCAGGCCGTGCAGGACCTGCTCGCCGAGCTCGGAGCGGTCCCGCACGTCGTCGCGGTCTCCGACCCCTTCCAGGACCCCGCAGGCATCAGCCAGGACGGCACCACCCTGGTCGCGCACGTGCGTCTGGACGTCGAGAACCCCGTCGACATGCCGATCGCGGACAGCGAGCAGATGCTCGACATCGCCGACGAGGCGTCGGGCGACGGCTTCCAGGTCGGGCTCGGCGGACAGAGCATCGTGCAGGCCGAGCAGGGTGAGATCGGCTCCGAGGGCCTCGGCCTGGCCGCGGCGGCGATCATCCTCCTGATCATGTTCGGCTCGCTCGTCGCAGCCGGGCTGCCGATCCTGATGGCCGTCGCAGGTCTCGCCGTCAGCAGCACGCTGACGATGGTCGTGATCTCCTTCGTCGACGCGCCCGACTGGTCGACCTCGCTGGCCACCATGATGGGCATCGGCATCGGCATCGACTACGCGCTGCTGATGGTGACGCGGTTCCGCGAGTGGCGCGCCGCCGGCCTCGACCCCGAGGCAGCCACCGTCGCGACCCTCGACACCGCCGGTCGCTCGGTGATGGTGGCGGGCACGACCGTGGTGATCAGCATGCTCGGCCTGTTCGCCATGGGCCTGTCGTTCATGCGCGGCGCGGCCGTGGTGACCATCCTCGGCGTGCGTGATCGTGATGGTCGCCAGCGTGACGCTCTTCCCAGCGTTGCTGGGCTACCTCGGCAAGCACATCGACCGGCTCCGCCTGCCCATCGGGCGCGGTCACACCGTCGTCGTCGCCGAAGGCGGTCACGTCGAGCCGTCGCGGGCCTGGCTCGGCTGGAGCCGCTTCGTCGACCGCCACCGCGTCGTGGCCGCGATCGTCGGCGTCGCCATCCTGCTGGCGCTCGCCTTGCCCTTCCTCAGCGTGCGATTCGGTTTCCCCGACGCCGGCAACAACCGCGAGGAGACCAGCAGCCGCCAGGCCTACGACATGCTCGCCGACGGCTTCGGCGCCGGCATGAACGGCCCGCTCCTCCTCGTCGCCGAGGTTCCTCAAGGATCGGCCGAGTCCCTCGACCAGATCTCGGCCGCCGTCGCCGAGACCAGCGGGGTGGCCGCCGTCGCGCCCGCGACCCTCAACCCCGAGGGCGACACCGCCGTGGTCACCGTCATCCCGACCACCGGCCCTCAGGACCCGGAGACCGTCGACCTGGTCAACACGCTGCGCGACGACGTGCTGCCCAGCGCGACCGACGGCACGGGCGTGACCGTCCACGTCGGCGGCGTCACGGCGACCTCGATCGACAGCTCCGACAACATCGCCAAGCGGCTCCCGCTGCTGATCGGCGGCGTGGTGCTGCTCTCGATGCTGCTGCTGATCATGGCCTTCCGGTCGATCGCGGTGGCGGTGAAGGCGGCCGTGATGAACCTGCTCTCCGTCGCCGCGGCGTACGGCGTCGTGGCGCTCGTCCTCCAGGGCGGCTGGGCCGGTCAGCTGATCGGGATCGACACCCCCACTCCGCTGCCGGCGTTCGTGCCGGTGTTGATGTTCGCGGTGCTCTTCGGCCTCTCGATGGACTACGAGGTCTTCCTCGTCAGCCGGATGCGCGAGGGCTGGCTGCGCACGCGAGACAACGAGCAGGCCATCCTCGGCGGCCTGGCCGGCACCGGCCGGGTGATCACCGCCGCGGCGGCCATCATGGTGGCGGTCTTCGCGGCCTTCATCCCCTCGCCCGACGTAGTCCTCAAGGTGATCGGCGTCGGCATGGCGGCGGCGATCCTCATCGACGCGACCGTGGTGCGCCTGCTCCTGGTCCCGGCCGTGATGTACATGCTCGGCAAGGCCAACTGGTGGATGCCCGCGTGGCTCGGCCGCATCCTCCCCGAGCTGCACGTCGAGGGTCACCCGGAGGACCACCTCCCGACCCGTGCGAGGGCGACCAGCGCTGCCTAGGCAGGAGGTAGGGGGACGTCGACCGTGGCAACACGCTCGATCCGGGGGCGGTCGACGTCACCCTCCACCTCGCCCCGCGACCACCAGAAGTGCAGCCGGTCGTCCTGGAGCTCGACGACCGCGAGGTTGTTGTCGTACCAGGGGCCGCGTGAGAGCCGCCACCGCAGCGGTGACCGCGGGACCTTGCCGCCCAGCAGCCGGCCGGTCGGGCGTGCCCTGCCCTTGGCCGCCAGCTTGATCGCGGCCTTCATCACGCCCGGTAGCGGGTTGCGGATGGGCGAGCAGGTGGCCTGCACCACGACACCGTCGAGGGTGACGCCGAGCGCGGGGTCGGGCCAGGCCTGCGCGACGTAGCTGTGGTGGACGTCGCCGGACAGGAACGTCACCGACCGGGGCGTCCTGCCTCGGCGCCCACTCGCGACGTCGACGACCATCTGGGCCACCTGCACGAAGCCTCCCTGGAAGGCCGCCCAGTGCTCGAGGTCCGCGTTCTGCCGGAAGACCTCGCCCACCTTGCTGCCGAGCTTGCCCCAAGCGCCCTGGGCCAGCGCCTCTCCGAAGGCCTCGACGTGGTGCAGGCCCGGCGCCATCAGCAACGGCAGCGAGGTGCCGACCAGCAGGTGGTCGACGTCGCCGCGCATCCGCTCGTCGAGCCAGGCCATCTCCTCGTCGTCGAGCATCGAGCGCCGGTCGGGCTCGAGCACGCGGGCGGCACGTGAGTCGACCACGACCAACCGGGCCTGGTCGTCGAAGTCGCGCGAGTAGCTCCATCGGTACGACGTGGGCTCCTGGTCGGCGCGGTCGGCCAGGTCGTCGAGCGCCGTCGCTGATGTCGAGCTCGTCGTCGCCGGCGTGCTCGACGATCATCCGCCACAGCCTGTCGCCCGCGCGGTCGGCGGCGCCGAGGTTGCCGAGGTGCTGGTAGACCCAGTAGGACCCCAGGCCGGCGACCACCCGCTCGTGCCACCAGTCGGTCTCCTCCATCTGCTGACGCCAGGTCCAGCTGGTGTTCCAGTCGTCGCGGATGTCGTGGTCGTCGAAGATCATCGCGCTCGGCAGCGTCGACAGCAGCCAACGGTTGGCCGGGTCGCTCCAGGCCAGCCGGTAGAGATGGGCGTACTCCTCGTAGTCCTTCAGCTCACTGCCTGGCGGCTCGCTGGGGTCTCGACGCGAGGCGATGAACTCCTTCATCCGCGGGCTGGTGTCGTCCGCATAGACCTGGTCGCCGAGGAACAGGACGAGGTCCGGCCAGCGATCCGGTGTGCCGGTCAGACCGGCCATGTGCAAGGCGTAGGAGCGCAACGCGTCGACGCCGACCTGGCTGTTGCCCTCCTCGTCGTGGGACAGGCTCTTCCGGCAGGAGCCGAACGCCAGCCGAAGCGGCTTCCCGGGCTTGAGGGTCGGGATGACCGACGGCGGGAAGTCTGCGAACTCCGGCTCGTCCGGCGGCCACACGACCACGTCGTCGACGAGCACGCGGTACGGCGTCGCGGTGCCGGTCGGCAGACCGGTCACCTCGACCAGGGCGTAGTGGTGCCCGTGGGCCGCGAAGGTACGCGCCGATGCCCTCACCTCACTGGTCTCGACGACCACCGTGGCGGCTTCGGCGGTCTCGACCCAGATGGTGGCGGAGGCGTCGTCGACGAAGCGCAGCAGGGGCCCGAGCCGCAGCCGACCCTCGGGGAGATCGCTCACGCAGACACCCTAGGGTCGCGATCATGGCCGACCCCGACGACGTCCTCGACCTGCCTGACGGGGCTGCCTGGGAGGCCTGGCTCGAGGCCAACCACGTGACCGCCGGCGAGGTCTGGCTGCGGATCGCCAAGAAGGGCTCCGGGCTGCGCAGCATCTCCATCGGTGAGGCGCTCGACGGGGCGCTGTGCTTCGGCTGGATCGACGGCCAGCGCAAGGGGCTCGACGAGGTGTCGTTCCTGCAGCGCTACTGCCCCCGCCGGCCACGCAGCACGTGGTCTCAGGTCAACGTCGGCAAGGTCGAGCGACTGCTCGCCGAGGGCCGGATGCGGCCGGCCGGCCTCGCCGAGGTCGAGGCCGCACAGGCCGACGGCCGGTGGGACGCGGCGTACGAGTCGCAGCGCACGGCCGAGGTACCTGACGACCTCGCCGCCGCGCTCGCCGCCGACGGCCCCGCCAGGGCGGCCTTCGAGGCCCTGGGCCGCAGCGAGCGCTACGCCGTGATGCTGCCGGTCCTCAAGGCCACCACCTCCGAGGCCCGCGCCCGCGAGATCGCCCGCGCCCTCGACCGACTACACCCCCGTTGAGCCGACTCGCGCCAGATGCACCGTCGAGTTGCGCCAAATGCACCGTCGAGTTGCGCCCCATGTCCCTGTCGAGGGGACATCTCACGCAGCTCGGAGAGACATCTCAAGCAAGTCGCGGGGACAACTCACGCAACTCGGCCGCCGAGGGTGTCAGCGAGCCGGGACGCGGACCACCTCGAAGGTCGTGGCGGGCGGCTGCCCGGCGGGCCGGAACTTGGCGTTGGGCAGGTAGAGCGCCTGGCCCCATCGGGCTACGGTCGTGGGCACGTCGAAGTCGTCGGAGGTGATCTCCCCGGTCAGCTCCGCGCTCGTACCGTCGTCAGCGAGCCCCAGGACCGCGATCTTGTTGAGCTGGTTCTGCACGACGTACAGAGTGCGGCCCCGACGCAGCAGCCCGTCACCGGCTGTCAGGACGACGCCTCCGGTGTCGACGACCGTGGCGGAGCCGGTGGCCGGGTCGACGCGGTAGAGCGTCCCGTTGGAGGAGTTGATGACGAGCAGGGCGCTGCGGTCCGGCGTGGTCTCGATGCCGTTGGCGTTGGTACGCCAGGGTTCTGCGCCCACTCACCGGACAGTGGCAGCGTCGTGACGGAGCCGTCGTGGTGGGAGACGACGTACAGCTGCGGCTGCTGGGAGTCGGTGAACCACGCGGTCTCGCCCTGGTGGACGACGTCGTTGACGAACGACGGGCCGGTGGTGAACGAGAGCGTCGCCAGGGTCGCGCCGCTGCGCTGGTCGACGATCCGGCCGCTGCCGGTCGAGCCGCCTGCCACCAGGAGCAGGCCGTGCGCTGCCTCGATGCCGACCGCTGGGTTTCCCGGGCCCGGCCCCTGGCTGAACACCTCGAAGTCGCCGGTCCTCAGGTCGAGGCGGAGGATGTCGCCGTCGGCGCGCGAGCCGAGGTACGCCGTGCTGCCGACGGTGGCGATGCCCTCGGGCAGCCAGTTGTCGGGCAGCTCCATCACCGGCGGACGGTCGGGCGCAGACGCTGCCGAAGGAGCGAGCAGACCGGCCGGCAGCGCGGCGACGAGGGCACCAGCGGCGGTCGTGGCGAGAAGGCGACGAAGTGGGGTGACGTGGGGGCTCATCTCCTCACGCTAGGTCGGCCCCGCCGCGGTGTCAGTCGTACAAAGGTCCAACATGGTTCCCATGAAGGCACCGGGAGCGGGCGCACCAGCGGACCGCGAGCTGCGCGTCGAGGCGTACGTGGCGGCCACGCCGGAGTCGGTCTGGGCGGTGCTGGGCGACGTACGCCGGATGCCCGGCCTGTCTCCGGAGCTCGTACGGATGGTGCCCCTGAAGCCGGGTGGACTGCGGCGCGGGCAGTGGTACCTCGGGATCAACCGCCGCGGGTGGGTCTTCTGGCCGACGCGCAGCACGGTCACCGATGTCGAAGCGAGTCGGTTGCTGGCTTGGGACACTCCCACCAGCGGCGCCCACTGGGTCTGGGAGCTGGTCCCCGACGGCGCGACCACCCTCGTCGTGCATCGCCGTCCGGTGCCGCGGCGGCTGACGCTGTTGACCCGGCTCTTCGCCGCAGCGTTCCTCGGCGGCGCGCCGAAGCACAGCGACGACCTGGAGCGCGACATGGCGGTGTCGGTCGCGCGCCTCAAGGAGGCCGTGGAGGGGTGATCGCGACCGCCGAGAAGGCCACTGGCGTGGCGGTAGGTGTTGGACAAATTTTCGGCAAATTCCTGACATGTCGGGTGCGCAGCCGCCTAACTTGGCTGCACACCCCCCATACCGCTGACATCGCATCCCCCCGAAAGGCGAGGTCAATGGCACTCGGCCCCCCCGAGGCGTCCCGTCGCGCTCTGCTGACGTCCGCTGGCATCGCCGGCACCGGCGTCGTGCTCACAGCCACGCCCTCCTATGCCCTCGACAACGACACGGGCAGGGGCAAGGGCAAGCCCAAGAAGTACCAGGGCATGAAGCTGCTCAAGTCGCGTGAGAAGCACCTGGTCTCGCGCTTCAGCTACGGCGTCACGCCGGCGCTGGCCGCCCAGGTACGCGCCGCCGGGGGCGCCCGCGCGTGGTGGGAGCAGCAGCTGAACCCCGGGGCGATCTCCGACGGGTTCGCGGACCAGCTGCAGGGCTGGTGGCCCTCGCTGGCGCAGAGCCCGCAGGCGATGTGGGCCCAGGACAAGATGGGCATGATGCGCGCCTTCGGCGTGTGCCAGGACTACCAGCGCTACGTGTTGCTGCGGCGGATCTACTCCAACCGCCAGGTCTCGGAGGTGATGACCGAGTTCTGGGAGAACCACCTGAACGTGCCGCTGAACGGCGAGCCGTCGTACCTCTTCCGCCGTGCGTACGGCGAGACCCTGCGCGCGAACGCCTTCGGCCGCTACGAGGACATCCTCTTCGCCTCCGTCACCCACCCGGCGATGCTGGTGTACCTCGACAACAGCAACTCCACCGCCGAGCACCCCAACGAGAACCTCGGCCGCGAGCTCCTCGAGCTGCACTCCGTGGGCATCGGCGCCTACACCGAGGAACACGTCAAGGACGCCGCCCGGATCCTCACCGGCTGGCGCGTCGACACCCAGCAGGGGAACAAGAACCCCAGCTGGGTCGCCTCGTACGTCCCTGGCGACCACTCCGTCGGGCCGGTTCGGGTGATGGACTTCACCGACGCGAACCCCGCCCCCGACGGCCGCGACCTCACCCGCCGCTTCATCGCCTACCTGGCTCACCACCCGCTGACCGCTCGGCGGATCGCCACCAAGCTCGCGCTGAAGTTCGTCCGCGACGACGTCCCCCAGAGCCTGGTCGACCGGTTGGCGCAGGTCTACCTCGACAACGACACCGCGATCGTGCCGGTCCTCCGCGCGCTCATCGCCTCGCCGGAGTTCGCGGGCTCGGCAGGCGCGAAGGTGCGCGACGCGACCGAGGACGTGGTGGCCACCTGGCGTGTGCTCGGGGCTCAGGTCCGCCGGCCCACGGGCCCGGAGTCCGCGGCGAACACCTGCCTGTGGCAGGCCAACAACCTCGGTCTGATGCCCTTCATGTGGCCCCGGCCCGACGGCGCGCCGCTGGTCAACGAGCCGTGGTGCACGCCGTCGCGGATGATCGCCAGCTTCGACATGCACCACTCCATGTCCGGTGGCTGGTGGCCCAGCGCGGCCCAGGGCATGGTCTACCGCAACCAGAAGACGTGGATCCCCAAGCTCCCCATGCGTCTGGACGAGCTCATCGACCACCTCAGCCAGCAGCTGCTGCACCAGCACGCCACTCCTGTGCTCGTGAAGGCCTGCTGCAAGGCGGTCGGCTACGACCGTGACGAGAAGATCACGCGGATGCACCCCGTGCGGGCCTTCGGGATCCAGCCGCTGCTCACCACGATCCTCGACTCCCCCGACTTCTTCCACCGGTGATCCGATGACCATCCTGGAGACCGAGTGCTGCGAGGAGTACGCCGCCCTGTCGACGTCGCGGCGAAACCTGCTGCGCGGCGCCCTGGTCGCCGGCACCACCACCGTCATCGGCGACGCCGTGATGGGCACCGCCTCCGCCGCCGCCGGGCGCAAGGCCCGCGGCGTCCTGGTCGTGCTGTCGCTGCGAGGCGCCGCCGACGGCATGAGCCTGGTCGTGCCCCACGGCGACCCCGTCTACTACGAGGCACGTCCCCGCATCGCGGTCCCCAAGGACCAGCTGATCGCGGCAGACGCCTTCTTCGGCATGCACCCGGCGCTCGCGCCGCTGCTGCCGCTCTGGAGCTCCGGCAAGCTGGGTTGGGTCCACGCCTCCGGCTTGCCGGCCCCTAATCGCTCGCACTTCTCCGCCATGGAGGAGCTCGAGGACGCCGCGCCCGGGTCGTCGACCCGGACCGGCTGGCTCAACCGCCTCATCGGCCTGCCCGACGGCGACGGCTCGCCCCTCCAGGCGATGAACATCGGCACCGGCGTCCCGCCGGCCGCGCTGGCCGGCCCGGCGCCGTACATGAACGCCTCGCAGGGTGGAGGACATCCGGCTCGCCGGCGCCAAGGACCGCCACGACAAGCGCCGCAAGGCGCTGGACACCCTGTGGGGCAAGCAGCGGACGCCGCTCGGCGACGCCACCCGCCGCGCGTTCTCGGTCGTCCAGACCTTCGAGCGCATCAACCGCGGCCCGAACAAGGCGCCCTCCGGCAACTACCCCAAGGGCGACCTGGGCAAGGCGTTCGCGAACGCCGCTCGCATCGTGCGCGGCGACGTCGGCGTCGAGGTGATCACCATCGACTACGGCAAGTGGGACATGCACTCGGGTCTCGGTGACCTGAAGTGGGGCCAGATGCTCGAGAACGCCACGGAGATGTCGCAGGCGATCGCGGCCTTCTTCACCGACCTCGGCGCGCTGGGCGACCAGGTCACCCTGGTGGCGCTCAGCGAGTTCGGCCGCCGGGTCCAGGAGAACATCAACATGGGCCTCGACCACGGCTACGGCAACGTGATGATGGTCGCCGGCGCAGGG
Source organism: uncultured Actinomycetota bacterium (assembly GCA_963758885.1). GTDB lineage: Bacteria > Actinomycetota > Actinomycetes > Propionibacteriales > Nocardioidaceae > Nocardioides. Next base: position 178,178 of record CAVWXS010000024.1, on the reverse strand, counting down.
GTCAGGGGTGGCTACTACGCCAAGTGGCCGGGCCTGACCAACGAGCTCGACTCCGACCTCCTGGTGACCACCGACTACCGAAGCGTGCTGTCCGAGGTCGTCGCAGGACGCTTCGGCGTCAGCACCGCATCGGTCTTCCCGGGGTTCGTGCGCGAACCGATCGGGGTGATGGCCGGCCCGTGACGGCCGGCATCAGGCGCGACCGTCCCGGACGTTGACCCGGGGGCGTCCGGGGCGGTCGAGCCACTCCCTCCTCGCTGGTTGAGCGTAAGGCCGCTACGCCGTCGTCAGAAACACTCGGTCGACGTGGATCGCGGACTGGTTTCCGAGGTCGTCGCTGACGGTCGCTCGCGACCTCAACTCGACCGACGCTCTCAGCACGCGATGATCGCCTCCAGCTCGCGGATCGACGTCGCGGTGTCGACGTGGAGCACGGCGTGCCAGCCGGCGGCGCGGGCGCCGTCGACGCACTTCTGGGAGTCGTCGAGGAAGACGATCTCGTGGGGCTCGACGCCGAGCCGATGGGCGGCGAGGGCGTAGATCGCCGGATCGGGCTTGGCCAGGCCGACCTCGTGGGAGTAGACGATGTCGTCGGTGATGTCCTCGAACCCGTAGTGGCGCTCGGCCTCACGAGCTCCTGGACCCGAGTTGCTCACGATGCCGGTCCTGAAGCGGCCGTGCTGCGCAGCGAACCACTCGAAGAGCTCCAGGTCGAGGGTGCCGCAGTACCAGACCCAGTAGTCGCGCATGTAGTCGTCGGCCTGCTCCTCGCTCAGCTCGAGGTGCAGCTGGATGTGGGCTCGCACCTCGGCCTCGGTCAGCTCTCCGATGCCGGGGTCACCACCGAACTCCGGGATCGCACGGGTGGCGCCAGGTGCGAGGCCGTGCCGCGACTCGAACGGCTCCGGGAAGACCGAGTCGTCGATCACCTCCAGGACCGAGCCGATGTCGAGCACGACTGCCTTGATCGTCATGGGCGTTGGGACTCCCCCACTCCCCCGTTGGTTGTCACACCGGGATCCCCCGCGCGCGGAGCAGCTCGTCGCGCTTCCAGGCGTAGGCCACCATCCAGTGGGGTTGGTAGTCGTAGAGGCGGATGTCAGGCCCCCACTCCAAGCGGTGAGCCCTCGTAGTGACGCGTCCAGTGGTCGAGGGTCTCCTCCCACCGGGGATGGCCTGGCGTCAGCGGCAGCGCGCGGCCGTGGCTGAACACCGCCATCTCCTCCCCGTCGACGTGGGCGACGCTGGTCTGGGGACGCGCCGCCAGGTGCCGAGCCTTGGCCGCGGTGCCGCTGGTGCTGAAGCTCCACGTGGCGTGGAGGAAGTGCCCGTCGAGGGCGCTGATGCGCGGCTCTCCCCCGGCGGTCACCGTGGCGACGCTGAGCACCTTCATGCCCGTGAGCAGGGCGACCAGGTCGGCCGCCGACAGCATCCGGTCGTCGTGGATGATGGACTGCAGGTGGTCGGTCGCGCCGGCGTGTGAGCGGTCCAGGAGATCCTGCAGCGCGGCGACCTCGGCGTCCGTCTCGTACATGCCGGCATCCTCTCAGGACCCGCCGACCACCTCCCTTGCGTTATCTCACACATGAGATACCGTGAACTGGTGACTGACGACTACAAGGGCCGGATCGGGAACCTCATCCGCGACGCGCGCAAGCACCGCGGGCTCACCCAGCAGCAGCTGGCCGAGCGGTTGGCCACCAGTCAGAGTGCCGTCAACCGGATCGAGAAGGGCCACCAGAACCTCTCCCTCGAGATGCTGGCCCGCATCGGCGCCGCGCTCGACTCCGAGATCGTCGCGCTGGGCGCCGGCCCGGTGCACCTGCGGGTGACGGGCCCGACGACCCTCTCGGGCAGCATCGAGGTCAAGACGTCCAAGAACGCCGGCGTCGCCCTGCTCTGCGCCACGCTGCTCAACCGCGGCCGCACGATCCTGCGCAGCGTCGCCCGCATCGAGGAGGTCAACCGCCTGCTCGAGGTGCTGAGCAGCCTCGGCGTGCAGACCCGCTGGATCAACGCCGACAACGACCTCGAGATCGTGCCCCCGCGCGAGCTCGACCTGAGCCGGATCGACGAGGACGCGGCCCGCCGTACGCGCTCGATCATCATGTTCCTCGGCCCGCTGCTGCACCGCACCGAGTCCTTCGAGCTGCCGTACGCCGGTGGCTGCAACCTCGGCACCCGCACCGTCGAGCCGCACATGGCCGCGCTGCGACCGTTCGGCCTGGAGGTCAAGGCCACCGACGGCTCCTACCACGCGCGGGTCGACGCGGCGATCACCCCGGGCCGGCCGATCGTGCTCACCGAGCGCGGCGACACCGTCACCGAGAACGCCCTGATGGCGGCCGCGCTCCACCCGGGCACCACGATCATCCGCAACGCCTCGTCCAACTACATGGTCCAAGACCTCTGCTTCTTCCTGCAGAAGCTCGGCGTCGAGGTCGAAGGCATCGGTACGACGACGCTCACGGTCACCGGCCAGCGCGAGATCGACGTCGACGTCGACTACGCCCCCAGCGAGGACCCCATCGAGGCGATGTCGCTGCTCGCTGCCGCGATCGTCACGGAGTCCGAGATCACCATCCAGCGGGTGCCGATCGAGTTCCTCGAGATCGAGCTCGCGACCCTCGAGGAGATGGGTTTCCACTACGACCTGTCCGAGGAGTACGAGGCCCGCAACGGCCGCACCCGCCTGGTCGACATCACCACCCGCAAGTCGCTGCTGCGCGCGCCCCTCGACAAGATCCACCCGATGCCGTTCCCCGGCCTCAACATCGACAACCTGCCGTTCTTCGCGGTCATCGCGGCCGTCGCCGACGGCCAGACCCTGCTGCACGACTGGGTCTACGAGAACCGCGCCATCTATCTGGTCGAGCTCAACAAGCTCGGCGGCGACGTCAAGCTCCTCGACCCGCACCGGGTGATGATCGAGGGCCCCACCCACTGGTCGGGCGCCGAGGTCGTCTGCCCGCCCGCGCTGCGCCCCGCCGTGGTCATCCTGCTGGCGATGCTGGCCTCCAAGGGCACCTCGGTGCTGCGGTCGACCTACGTCATCCACCGCGGCTACGAGGACCTCGCCGAGCGCCTCAACCAGCTCGGCGCCAACATCGAGCCCTTCAGAGACATCTGACGCCGAGTCGGCACATCTTCACGTCCGTTCGGGGCCGAGTCGGCGCATCTTCCGGCCCGGACCATCGACACGTGGCGGGCGCAGGAGACACGGCGCGGAAGATGCGCCGACTCGGCCTTCACTCCACGTGAAGATGTGCCGACTCGGCGTCAGTGGAAGAGGGTCTCGATCCAGGCCCGCGCGTGGACCTTGGAGGTGCGGGGCTTCTCCATGTCGGCGGTGATCCGCGGGATCGGCATGGTGCCTTGGCTGGCGAGGCGGTGCCAGTCGGTCTCGGACTCCACCAGGGAGCCGAGGTCGATCCGGGCGAGGAACACGCCGTGGCCCTCCGGGCAGGACCACAGGTGTCCAGACCCGAGCGGACGGACGGCCATCTCGGTACCGCACTGCGGGCACGGGCGAGCCTCGTCGGAGTCCATGCCCCGACCATACTGCTGTCATGGCACGCACCCCGGACCGGATTCGCCTATCTCGACGAGCATCTCGACCAGCCTGGCGCGGTGGTCGCGTTCGCCCACCGGGGCGGCGCGTTCCACCCCGAGATCGAAGGGCTTGGAGAACACCCTGCAGGCGTTCCAGCACGCCGTCGACCTCGGCTACGACTACCTCGAGACCGACGTCCACCTGACCAAGGACGGGGTGCTGCTCGCCTTCCACGACACGGTCCTCGACCGCGTCACCGACGCGACCGGGAGGATCGCCGAGAGCACCTACGCCGAGGTGCAGCGCGCACTCATCAACGGCTCCGACCGGGTCCCCACGCTGGCCGACCTCTTCGAGGCGTTCCCCGAGGCGCGGTTCAACATCGACCTGAAGGCGCCCGGGGCCGTCGCACCGCTGGCTCGCTTCCTCGAGGAGCGCGAGGCCTGGGACCGGGTCTGCGTGGGCTCCTTCTCCGGCCGCCGGCTGCGCCGGTTCCGCCGCCTCACCGGAGGGCGGGTCGCCACGTCGGCATCGCCGGGTGAGGTCGCGGCGTACCGGGTGCTCCCCGCACGCGTCGCCCGCCTGCTCACCCGCGGCCGCCCCCGCGTGCTCCAGGTCCCCCACAAGCGCGGGCGCCTCACCATCGTCACCCCCGGTCTCGTACGACGTGCGCACCGGGCGGGGGTGCACGTGCACGTCTGGACCATCGACGACCCCGACGAGATGAAGGCTCTCCTGGACCGTGGTGTCGATGGCCTGATGACGGACCGGACGGACATACTCAGGGCGGTGCTCACCGAGAGCGGACGATGGAGGACACGTCAATGACTTCAGGTGCGGGGCCCGAACCCATCGCCGACCTGAGGCCGTTGTGGCGCTCGCAGGACCAGAAGGCCTGGTACTGGTACGACTGGGCCAACTCGGCGTTCTACACGACCGTGCTCTCGGTCCTCTTCGCGCCGTACATGATCACCATCGCCGGCGAGGCCGCTGGCTGCGTGGACCCCGACGACACGTGCAGCAAGACGGTCAGCCTGCTGGGCCTCGACCTCGCCGCCGGCTCGCTGCCCTTCTACCTCACCAGCTTCGCGACCATCACCAGCGCACTGGTGCTGCCAGTGGTCGGTGCGTTCGTCGACCGGTCGCCGCGCAAGAAGTGGCACATGGGCCGCTACGCCTGGGCGGGGGCCTTCTTCTGCTCGTTGCTCTTCTTCATGCAGGGCGAGAGCTGGCAGCTCGGCGCCGTCGCGATCGTGCTCGCCAGCATCCTCGGCGGCTGCTCGCTGGTCAGCTACTACGCGATCCTGGTCGACATCTCCACCGAGGACGAGCGCGACCACGTCTCCTCGCGCGGCTGGGCCTTCGGCTACCTCGGCGGTGGCATCCTCCTGGCGCTCAACCTCGCGGTCTACCTCGGCCACGACACGATCGGGCTCGGCGAGGGGATGGCCGTGCGGCTCTCGCTGTTGTCGGCGGCCGTGTGGTGGGCCGGGTTCACGATCATCCCGATGGTGCGCCTGCGCAACTACGCCCCGCAGAACCTGGTCGCAGCCGAGGGCAGCCTGTTCCAGCGCAGCTTCGGTCAGCTCTTCACCACGCTGAAGGAGATGCGTGGGTTCCCGATGACGCTGACCTTCCTGATCGCCTACCTGTTCTACAACGACGGCATCCAGACGGTGATCTACGCCGCCTCGACCTACGGGTCCAAGCAGCTGAAGTTCGACCAGAGCGTGCTCATCGCCACCATCTTGCTCATCCAGTTCGTGGCGTTCGGCGGCGCGCTGTTCTTCGGCCGCCTCGCGGCCAAGCACGGCGCCTACCGTTCGATCCTCTGGGGGCTGTACGCCTGGATGGCCATCGTCGTCATCGCGCTCTTCCTGCCCGAGAAGAACGTCGCCCTGTTCCTCGCCGTCGCGATCGGCATCGGCATCGTGCTCGGCGGCACCCAGGCGCTGTCGCGCTCGTTCTTCAGCCTGCTCATCCCCCGCGGCCGTGAGGGCGAGTACTTCGCCCTCTACAACGCCGCCGAGCGCGGCACGTCGTGGTTCGGCACCCTGCTGTTCGGCGTGGTCTTCCAGATCACCGGGTCCTACCGGCCCGCGATCGTGGCGCTGATCATCTTCTTCATCCTCGGCGCGTTCTTCCTGCGCCGCGTCGACCCGGCGCGTGGCATCCGCGAGGCCGGCAACACGGTCCCCCAAGTGGTGTGACAGGTGGTGTGACACCGCCTGAGGGGCAAAGGTCACGTTCGGGTGACGTCGCTCTCGCGAAGCGAGGGAACGAAGCCCGAGCCGGTAGCGTTGGCAAAGGTAAAGCCCGAGGCGACGTGCGTCCGGATGAACCGAACCGGCTCGCCGTACGTCTCACCCACGGGGGAACAGGAAGGACGGTGGCCAAGTGGCTGAGCGCACACTACGAGGGGCGCGCCTAGGAGGCCAGAGCTTCGAGGACGAGCGCGGCATCGAGTTCGCGGCCCGTCAGCAGGTCGGTTACCTGTGCTCGCGAGGACACTCCTTCGAGATCACCATGTCGGTCGAGGCCGACGTGCCGGCGGTCTGGGAATGCCCACGCTGCGGGGCCGAAGGGCTGAGCACGTCCGGCATCGAGCCCGAGGTGAAGGTCGAGAAGCCGGCCCGCACCCACTGGGACATGCTGCTCGAGCGGCGGTCGGAGAAGGAGCTCGAGGACATCCTCAAGGAGCGCCTCGAGCTGCTGCGGGGCGGCGAGATCGGGCCTGCCCACCTGCACCGCGGTGCGGCGAAGAGCCGGTCGACCGCCAAGAAGCGCGTCAAGTCCGCCTAGCGGTCTCGAAACCTATTCGTCGACGACCTCGCCCCGGATCACCGGTCCACCCGGCCCTGGGCGGGGTCCTTGGCGTCCGTCCATCCGTACGTCGATCAGGCCGGCCGCGAGTCGCTTGCCCACGACCTTGGTGAGCAACCGTCGGAACACCGGTCGCGTGAAGGGCAGGATCAGCAGGATCCCGAGGCCGTCGGTGACGAACCCGGGGCTGAGCATCAACGTCCCGCCGACGAGGATCAGCGCACCGTCGGCCAGCTCCTTGGCGGGCATCTGTCCGCTGTTGAGCGCGGTGGTCAACGCCAGCCACGCTCGCCGACCCTCACGCCGGATCAGCCAGCCACCCAGGATGCTGTCGGCGATGAGCAGCAGGATCGTCCACCAGGGCCCGATCACCTGGCCGACCTGGATCAGCACGTAGATCTCGACCAGCGGCACCACCACGAAGGCGAGCACCAGCAGCCAGGTGACCCAGCGGCGGCGCCGCGTCGTCGGCCGGGGCCCACTCATCTGCCGGGACCTCTCCTCTAGGTGCGGCGGAACTTCCGCCGCACTTGCCGGGCCCGCTCTCGCAGACCCCACGTGGTGATCGACTTCAGCGACTCGGTGGCGACGTCCCTGCTCATCTTCGAGTCGCCGCGTTCCCGTTCGATGAACTCGATCGGGACCTCGACGACCTTCAAGCCGGCCTGGAGCGTTCGGTAGGCCATGTCGGTCTGGAAGACGTAGCCCGTGCTGTGCACCGAGTCGATGTCGATCTTCTCCAGTGTGGCGCGGCGGAACAAGCGGAAGCCGGCGGTGGCATCGCGCACGTGGATGCCGAGCAGCAGCCTGACGTAGAGGTTCCCGCCGCGCGAGAGCGCCTCGCGCGACTTCGGCCAGTTGACGATGGAGCCGCCGGGGACCCAGCGCGAGCCGATGACGAGGTCGGCAGTCCGGATGGCGTCGAGCAGCCGCTCCAGCTGCTCGGGCTGGTGGGAGCCGTCGGCGTCCATCTCGCCGATCACGTCGTAGCCGGCGTCGAGGGCGACCCGGAAGCCGGCTCGGTAGGCCGCACCCAGGCCGGCCTTCTGCGTGCGGTGCACGACCTTCACGTGCGGGTCGGCTGCCGCGAGCTCGTCGGCGATGCGGCCGGTGCCGTCAGGAGAGCCGTCGTCGACCACCAGCACGTCGAGCTCGGGCTGGGACGCGCGCACCCGGCCGACGATCCACGCAAGGTTCTCGGCCTCGTTGTAGGTCGGGACCACCATCACGACACGGCCGAGGTCGCCCCAACTCATGATCGGCTCATGATCGGCTCGTGACGGCCGACGGGCTCATCGGTGCGGTCCTGTCGGTCAACGGGAGGCGGAGGCAAGGTCGCGGTCGGAGCGGTCGGGGGGCTCGAGCGTGCGGTCAGGACCGCCCAACGCGCGGCGCCGAGGATAGCCGAGCAACGCCACCGCGAGGGCCAGAACCGTCAACGGACCCGCCAGCCGGCCGATCCAGTGACCCACCCGCGTGCCGGGGGTGATGGAGGAGTCGAGGCTGACCTCGGCGTCGATGACGGCCGTGGTCCGTGGCTCGGCCGAGTCGATCACCGCGCCGTCGGGGCCGATGATTCCCGTGCGCCCGTTGACCGACGCCACGACCAGCGCCCGCCCGAGCTCGAGCGCACGCACGCGGGAGATCTCGAACTGCTGCTCGATCTGGGCGGTGTGGATGAACATCGCGTTGCTGGTCTGCACGACGACCAGCTGGGCACCGTGGTCGACCTGGTCGTAGAGACCGTCGTCGTAGGCGACGTCGAAGCAGATCGCATCGGCCACCAGCGCTCCGCCCACTCGCAGGGGCTCCTCACGGGTGCCGCTGAGCATGTCTCGCGGGATCATGTCGAGCTTGCCGAAGCTGTCGCCGAAGACGTTGCGCCACGGGATGTACTCGCCGAACGGCACCGGGTGACGCTTGGTGTAGCGGTCGCCCGCGCCGAGGACCGGGTCCCACACGATGCCCTGGTTCATCACGTGGTCGGGGCCGGCGTCGACCATGGCGCCGACCAGGATCGGTACGCCGATCGCCGCGGCCGCCGTCTCGATGCCGGTCCGGGTCTGCGCGTCGGCGAACGGGTCGACGGCGGTGGAGTTCTCCGGCCACAGCACGAAGTCGGGACGTGGCCGCTCCCCCGCCTCGACGTCGGACGCGAGGTCGACCGTGGCCTGGACGTGGTTGTCGGTCACCTGGCGGAAGTCGGCCAGCACCTCGGTGCCATCGCCCGGCACGTCGCCCTGCACCGAGGCGACCCTCACGGAGCCGTCGGGCGAGGGCTCCCAGGGCTGTAGTGCCGGAGCCAGCAGGAGCGCAGCGGTCGCTGCCAGCGCGGCTCCGGCCACCAGCCGGCGGATGTCGCCCAGGACGAGGGCAGCGAGCCACGCCCCCACGAGCGCGAGCAGCAGGCTGACCCCGGTCGCCCCGACGTACGCGAGAGCCGGCGCCACGGGCGTGTCGACCACCGCGAAGGCCAGCCGACCCCACGGCATGCCGCTGAACGGCCATCCGCTACGCAGCACCTCCATCGCGGTCCAGGCCATGGCCACCCACAGCGGCCAGACGGGGAGGCGCCGGAGGACCGGCACGGCCGCCCCCAGCAGGCCGTAGAACAGCGCCTCCAGCCCGCTGAGGGCCACCCAGGCGTAGACGTCGACCTCGCGCATCCACCACATCAGGACGTAGCAGTAGCCGACGCCGAAGGCGAGGCCCGGCACCCAGGCCCGGCGAGGGGTCATCCCGGCGGTGATCACGACGTACGCCGCCACCGCGACAGGCAGCACCCAGAAGAAGCCGACGGGCGGGGCCGAGAGGCTCAGCGCGACGCCGGCCAGACCAGCGAGCAACGTCCGCAGGAGCACGGACCCAGGGTACGGGGGCCGCGGGGGGCCTCGGCGCGGCCACGAGGGCCGAGCGGAGCGAGGCATCAAGCCTTGCAGGGCACCGGGAGAGGCGGTGACACTTCGGACCGACCCTTCCGCGACCGGGTGCCGCGTGCGGGAAGTTGTCTAACGAGCCAGGCCTCTCCCGGATCCACCCATCGCGGGGCGGGACCGACCTCCGCGAACCATGTCGGACTGGTGGGTGGCGCCCCCACCATCCGACTCGGCCACTCGGACGTCGGTCCGCCGACACGATCTGCATGGGCGAACGAGGAGAGAGACTTGTTCCTCGACGCGGTGGTGTCAACCGTCGCCTGACCTGCGGCGACGCGAGAACGTGCAGGTCAGATGTGGTCGTCCCGTCACCAGAAGTTCACCGAAATTCTCACGGATCCGGCGTGTCTGCTGGCGACACGCCGGGGTACTGGTTCAGACCACCTGGACGGGTCAGGGGACGACGACGACCCCGGTCGCCGAGGTGGCGAGGAGCGGCTCGTCGAGCATGGCCGCGGCACCGGGCGCGTCGTTCGTCGCGGCGCCGCGGGCAACCACGTGGACGGTGAAGTCGAGGGTGCGCGAACGAGTGCCGACGCGGGTGATCTCACAGACGATCTCCAGCACGTCGCCGGCGCGCACCGGCTGCTTGAACTGGACGTCGGAGTACGACGCGAACAGGCCCTCGTCGCCGTCGGTGAGGATGCACATCTCGGTCGCCACGTCACCGAACAGCCCGAGGCTGTAGGCACCGTCGACCAGGTTGCCCGCGTAGTGGGCGTGCGAGTACGGGACGTAGCGGCGGTGCACCACGCGGGTGCCGACCTGTGCGCGTGGTGGGGCGTCACGATGCCTTCCGGTTGACGAGGCGGTGGACGATGAACGAGGCGACCTCACCGGGCGTCGTACCGCGGGTGAAGACGCGGTCGACGCCGAGCTCGGACGCCATGGTCTCGTCGAAGCGGGGGCCGCCGACGACGAGCAGCGGACGCTTGTCCTCGGGGTAGGACTCGCGGAAGGCGGCCGACATCTCGCGGGTGTTGAGCAGGTGGGCGTCGCGCTGCGTGACGACCTGGGAGACCAGGACGGCGTCGGCCTTCTCCTCGCGGGCGCGTTCGACGAGCTGGGGCACGGAGACCTGGGCGCCGAGGTTCACGACCTTGAGCTCGCGGTAGTACTCCAGGCCCTTCTCGCCGGCGAACCCCTTGATGTTGAGGATCGCGTCGATGCCGACCGTGTGGGCGTCGGTGCCGATGCAGCCGCCCACGACCACCAGGCGACGCCGCAGGGCGCTCTTGATGGCCGTGTTGGCCTCCTTGGGCGTGAGCAGCGGGTAGTCGCGCTCGACGACCTCGACCGTGCTCGGGTCGACCAGGTGGTTGACGCGCCCGTAGACGACGAAGAACGTGAAGCCCTCCCCCATCGGCTTGGCGTGCACGACCAGCGCCGGGTCCATGCCCATCTTGTTGGCGAGCTGGGCGGCCGCGCCCTCGGCGACCTTGGAGTGCTCGATGGGGAGCGTGAAGCTGAGCTGCACCATGCCGTCGCCGGTGGTGTCGCCGTACGGGCGGATCGGGCTGCTGCACTGCTCCGCCCTCCAGGATCTCGGACGCCGGGTTGTAGTAGTCGCGGGCCTTGCGGGCCACGCCCTCGAGGCCGCGGCCCTTGTCCGGCGGGCGCTTCATCAGGCCGAAGGTGCCGTCGGCGATGGCGGCGAGCAGCGGCGGGTCACCCGCGGAGTCCTTGTCGTCCTTGATCGTCTGCAGCAGGTCGATGCTCTCGCCGAGCACCTCGCGGGCGCGGTTGGCGATGAAGCCGTCGGGCGCGGGGCGGAAGTCCTCGTGCAGGTTGCCGGCGGCGTTCATGACGTAGCGGACGTTCTGGAGCGCCAGGTCGCGGTCGGAGATCCAGGGCGTGACGACCGCCTCGGTCATCATGCCGACGAGCAGGATGCCCTGACCGGTCAGCGCCCCGACGAGGTTGAAGAACCCGTCGAGCAGGAAGCCCTTGAAGATGTCGCCGGTCATGTGGCGGGTGGGCGGCATCCACTTGAGGGGGGCGTCGGGGAACAGCTCGCGCGCGAGCATCGCGTGGGCGAGCTCGAGGCGGAACGAGTCGGGCACGTCGGGGTCGATCTCGAACGCGTGGCCGAGGCCGAGCTGCCAGTCCTCGAGGCCGGCCTCCTTGGCGAAGTACTCGTTGAGGAGCTGGCTGACCGTGACCGTGTGGGCGGCCTCGATGGCGTCGGCGGTGGTGAGGTAGTTGTCCTCGCCGGTGTTGATGATGATGCCGGCGCGGGCGTGGACCTGGCGGCTGAAGCGCTGGTCGACGAACGTGCGGATCGGGTTGATGTCGCGGAAGAGGATCCCGTACATCGAGTCGTTGAGCATCATGTCGAGCCGCTGGAGGCCGGCCAGGGCGGCGATCTCGGGCATGCAGAGGCCGGAGGCGTAGTTGGTGAGCCGGACGTAGCGGCCCAGCTCCTGCGACGTCTCGTCGAGGGCCGCCCGCATCAGGCGGAAGTTCTCCTGGGTGGCGTAGGTGCCGGCGAACCCCTCACGGGTGGCGCCTTCGGGCACGAAGTCGAGCAGCGACTGCCCGGTCGACCGGATCACCGCGATGATGTCGGCGCCCTCGCGGGCTGCGGCCTGGGCCTGCGGGATGTCCTCGTAGATGTCGCCGGTGGCGACGATCAGGTAGATCCACGGCTTGCGCGGCGCGTCGCCGATCTTCTTGATCATCCGCTCGCGCTCGCGGCGGTTGGCGTCGATCCGCTTGATGCCGGCGCCCACGGCCTTCTTGGCGTCTCGGCCGGCGGCGGTCGCGTCCTTGCCGTCGGGGAGCTCGAAGGTGACGGAACCGGCGCTGGCCTTCTGGGCCAGGGTAAGCAGGTCGTCGGCGTGGCCGCGCCGGAGCGCGTGCCAGACGGGCAGGGCGACGCCGTGCTCGAGGCCGACGTCGGCGCGGACCACGTCGAGCAGCCGGTTGACCCACGGCGTGCCGTCGGGGTCGGCACCGGCGAGGCCGGCCAGCCGCAGCGTGGCCCGCTCGACGGAGACGGTGGTGTGCTGCTGGGCGAGCCTGACGATCGGGCGCCCGACCTGGCGGGCGAGAGTACGTGCGCGGCGTACGTCTGTCTTGTCGAGACCCAGCCTGCTGGTGGTCGCCATCACAACCTCCGCTCGAAGAGCCCGCGGACGCCGGCGTCGGCGCGCAGCAGCTCCAGAGCGTACGCCGCGTGGCCGGGGGTGTAGCCGTTGCCGACGAGCATCTGCACGTCGGCGGCCAGGCCCTCGGCGCCGAGTGCGGCGGCCGAGAACGAGGTGGCCATCGAGAAGAAGATGACGGTGCCGCGCTCGGCCGTGGCCAGGATGGCGCCGCCCTCGCAGCCGGGGACGTCGACGCAGACGACGGTGACGTCGGCCCCATGACCGGCACGATCGCCGGTCGCGTGGACGGCGTCGCGCAGGGCGATCGGGTCGCGGGCATCGGCGACCACGACCTCGTCGGCCACACCAGCGTCCTCGAGCAGCTTGCGCTCGTCCTCGGTCGGAACCACGCCCACCGTGCGCTGGGCTCCCGCGTCGCGGGCGGCGGCGAGGCTGAGCGAGCCCGACTTGCCGGCACCACCGATGACAGCGACGACGGGCCCAGGCCGTGTCACTGCGTACTGGGCGACGATCCGCTTGGTCATGGCCGGGGCGCCGCAGACGTCCATCACGGCGAGGCTGAGCTCGCTGGGCAGGTCGTCGGGGATGACCGCGGCGATCGAGCGGCCGAACAGCACGGCGTACCCGTCGGCGGGAACCTGCTCGGACTTCCCGTCCCACCCCGCCAGGCCGTCTTCGATGACGAGTGGGGTCAGGGTCAAGGAGACGAGGGTGGCGACGTGGTCACCGACCTGCAGGCCGAGGGGCGACTCGGGGCCGACCTCCTCGACGGTGCCCACGAGCATGCCGCCGGAGCCCGTCTCGGGGTTCTGCATCTTGCCGCGGGTGGCGACGATGTCGAGCACCTCCGCGCGCACCTTGTCTCCGTCGCCGTCGTGCTTGCGCTCGAGCTGGCGGAACGATGCGGCATCCAGGTTGAGGCGCTCGACGCGAATGCGGACCTCGTCGGGCCACAGCTCCCTGCGGGTGTCGAGCCGCTCAGCGGCTTGAGGCAGGACGGTCGCGTCGTCGAGGACGCGGTGCAACCCGGTCGGATCGCTGGCTCGCACGGGGGTGCTCCTCCGAATTCTCGTCGTCAGACAGGACAAAGTCCGGTGTGTGCTTGGACAGACCGGAGATCCTCCGCCTACAGTGGCACAGTGAGCATCGAATCGTCCATCGGCGACACCAGTCACTACACGGGCCAGCCCTATCCCTACCGGCGCGTCGAGCTCGTCGAGCCCGACTGGACCCGGTTTCCCGGCTGGAAGGACGTCACCACCGCGGAGTGGGAGTCCGTCCAGTGGCAGCGCGCCCACTGCGTGAAGAACGTCAAGCAGCTGCGCGAGCTGCTCGGCGACCTCGTCGACGACCGGTTCTACGCCGACCTCGAGCGCGACCAGGCCGAGCGCGCCACCATGTCGATGCTGATCCCGCCGCAGATGATGAACACGATGGCACCGGCCGTGTCCCCTGCCGGGCCGGGCTCGCTGACCGACGCGTTCTACGCCGACCCGGTCCGCCAGTACATGATCCCGGTCTTCAGCGACCGACGTACCGACTGGTCCTCGCACCCCCACGCCACCCGCGACTCGCTCCACGAGCACGACATGTGGGTGGCCGAGGGGCTGACCCACCGCTACCCCACCAAGGTGCTCGCCGAGCTGCTGCCGACCTGCCCGCAGTACTGCGGCCACTGCACCCGCATGGACCTCGTCGGCAACTCCACGCCAGTCATCGAGAAGCTCAAGTTCGTCGCCAAGCCCAACGACCGGCTCGAGTCGATGATGGAGTACCTGCGCAACACCCCGCAGGTACGTGACGTCGTGGTCTCCGGCGGCGATGTCGCCAACATGCCGTGGGCCCGGCTCGAGGCGTGGCTGACCTCGGTGCTCGAGATCGAGAACATCCGCGACATCCGCCTCGCGACCAAGGCGCTGATGGGTCTCCCCCAGCACTGGCTGCAGGACGACGTCGTCTCCGGGATGGAGCGGGTCTCCTCGATCGCGCGGTCGCGTGGCGTGTCCATCGCGATCCACACCCACGTCAACCACGCGCAGTCGGTGACGCCGCTCGTCGCCAAGGCGGCCCGGACCATGCTGGACACCGGCATCCGCGACGTACGCAACCAGGGCGTGATCCTCAACGGCGTCAACGCCGACCCGCACGCGCTGCTCGACCTCTGCTTCGCGCTCCTCGATGGCGCGCAGATCATGCCGTACTACTTCTACATGTGCGACATGATCCCGTTCTCGGAGCACTGGCGGATCTCGGTCGCCGACGCCCAGAAGCTCCAGCACGCGATCATGGGCTACCTCCCCGGCTTCGCCACCCCGCGCATCGTCTGCGACGTGCCGTTCGTCGGGAAGCGCTGGGTCCACCAGATCGCCGACTACGACACCGAGCGCGGCATCTCCTACTGGACCAAGAACTACCGCACCTCCATCGAGGCCGCCGACCCCGAGGCCCTCTCCCGCACCTACGAGTACTACGACCCGATCCACACCCTCCCGGCCGCCGGCCAGGAGTGGTGGCAGCAGCACGGCAACCTCGACGAGTCCGCCCTGAAGGCCGCCGAGGTCGCCGAGGCCTCCCGCCGTACCGCCGCCCTCCAGGCCTACTGAGCGTCGGCCGGTTGAGTACCCGGATATCCGGGTACTCCAGCAGATGTCAGGGGTTGCAACGCCTGACAACTGCCAGAAGAGCCTGACCAGTTACCGGTACGCGCTGCGTCAGCGCTTACTGCTCACTCGCTCGTCCACAGGCGTCGACGAAGGCAGTTTGAGACACGGGCTGCGTCGGCATCCTTCGATGCATGAAGAGGGAGGTTCGCGAGCTCGGCGCCACAGGCGGGGTGATTCTGCGGCGCGAGGCGATCGCCATGGGCCTCAACGACCGCGCAATCGCACGCCTGGTCGCCGATGGCGTCTGGCACAAGGTGCGCCGCGGTGCCTATGTCGACAAGAGTCTGTGGGACGAGCTGCATCCGCTAGGATCGCCACCGCGTCCTCGCCAGAGCCGTGCTGCGAACGGCGGAGTGCCCAGCCGTGCTTTCCCACATTTCCGCTGCGATCGAGCACGGTGCAGAGGTGTGGGACATCGATCTGTCAGTCGTGCACATCACCCGATTGGACGGCCGGGCCGGCCGGCGTGAGGCCGGTGTCGAGCAACATCGAGGGATTCTGGCCGAGAACGAGGCGCGGCTGGTCGACGGTGTCATGGTCGTGTCGCCCGCCCGATCGATCGTCGAAGTCAGTACCCGGTGCAATGTGGAGCACACGTTGGTCGTGGCAAACAGCTTGCTCCACCGCGGCGAGACGACACTGGATCTCGTCGCAGCAGAGGCGATCAAGAGCGACCGTTGGCCCAACTCCCTCGCCACGCGCATCGTCGTCGGGCTCGCCGACAGACGGATCGAGAGTGTTGGCGAGAGCCGCACAGCGCACGTCCTCTGGTCCCAGCGGCTGCCGTGGTTCGAGCCGCAGTACGAGATTCTCGACGAGAGTGGGCGAGTCATTGCCCGGGTGGACTTCGCGGCTCCGGCGCTGGGGGTCTTCTTGGAGTTCGATGGCCGCATCAAGTACCAGGGACTCGCAGGCAAGGTCGCTCGAGGAGGTCGCTCCTCGAGGAACGGCGCCGCGAGGCGCTCATCTGCTCCCTCACGGGGTGGGTCTGTGTTCGGATCACCTGGGCCGATCTCGTGCATCCCGAACGTCTCGCCCGCCGCATCCGTGCGGCCATCGACTCCCGTCGTACGACCGCTGGGTGAGCGCCACTGGTCAGGCTGTTCCGACAGTTGTCAGGCGTTGCAACCCCTGACATCTGCAGGAGTACCCGGATATCCGGGTACTCATCCACCCCCTACGACACCGGGCGGTTCTCGTACGGCGTGGAGAGGACGATCGTCGTACGCGAGGAGACGTTGGCGGCGGAGCGGATGCGGGCGAGGAGGTCTTCGAGGGCGCTGGGGGTGGCGACGCGGACCTTGAGGATGTAGGACTCGTCGCCGGCGACCGACCAGCAGGACTCGATCTCCTTCACGCCGCGCAGGCGGTCGGGGTAGTCGTCGGGCTCGGAGGGGTCGATCGGGGTGATCGAGACGAACGCCGTCAGGGGCAGGCCCATCTGCTCGTGGTCGACGGTGGCGACGTACCCGCGGATCATGCCGCGCTGCTCGAGGCGCTTGACCCGCTGGTGGACGGCCGACGTGGACAGTCCGGTGGCCTTGCCGAGATCGGTGAAGGACATGCGTCCGTCGGCCGCCAGCAACGAAAGGATCTTCCGGTCGGTCTTCTCCACGGCGAAAGACTAGCGCCGGGCATGGCACGATGCTCGCGTGCCAAATCCCGCACCGGAGCCAGGCCGGTTGATGGTCCTCGACACCGCGAGCCTGTACTTCCGCGCCTTCTTCGGCATCCCGGAGGTGCTCGCCGACGACGGGACGCCGGTCAACGCCATCCGGGGCCTGCTCGACTTCATCAGCCGTCTCGTCGGCCAGTACCGGCCCACCCACCTCGTCTGCGCCTGGGACAACGACTGGCGCCCGCAGTGGCGCGTCGACCTGGTGCCGAGCTACAAGGGCCACCGCGTCCAGTACGTCGTCAAGGGCGACCACCCGTACGTCGAGGAGGTGCCCGACCCGCTGGAGGTCCAGGTGCCCCTCATCGAGGCGGTCCTGCAGGCCTTCGGCATCTGCAAGCTCGGCAAGGACGGCTACGAGGCCGACGACGTGATCGGCTCCCTCGCCACGCAGGCCACGCAGCCCGTCGACGTCGTCACCGGCGACCGTGACCTGTTCCAGCTCGTCGACGACAAGACCGACGTACGGGTGCTGTACGTCGCCCGCGGCGTCGCCAACCACGAGCGGATCACCGACCACGTCGTGGTCGAGAAGTACGCCGTCCTCCCCAGCCAGTACGCCGACTTCGCCACCATGCGCGGCGACGCCTCCGACGGGCTGCCGGGTGTCCCGGGCGTCGGCGACAAGACCGCCTCGGCACTGCTCCTGAAGTACGGCGACCTGCGCGGCATCATCGCCGCTGCGGAGGACCCCGAGTCCGACATGGCCCCCAACCCGCGCAAGAAGATCCTGGCGGCCGAGGACTACCTCAAGGTGGCCCCGAAGGTCGTCGAGGTGGCTCGCGACATCAAGCTCGGCAGGTACGACGCGACGCTGCCGAGCACTCCTGCCCACCCGCAGGTGCTCGCCCAGATGGCAGAGAAGCTCAACCTCGACGGCCCGGTCAAGCGCCTGACCGCTGTCCTCGCGGGCTGACTACGGCGCAGCTCGGGGGACCCAGCCGCAGCGAGACGGTGCCGGTCTGGCCGGGCCCGAAGGTGACCAGGAAGAGGTAGCGCCCCTGTCCGCGAGCGGGAAGTAGTTGCTGGACGGCGACTTGGGGGAAAGGTACGCACTGGTGCCATCGGCGCAGAAGGCGCCACGGCACAGCTGCAAGGGCAGGATGTTCGCGAACGCCTGCCACTCGGTGGCGCCCACGGCCTCCGCGGACAGCGCGTACGGCGGGTCGGTCCAGCTGGCCCGTCGCCAGCACCCACTCCCCCGGTTTCTGCGCGGTGAAGGCCAGCGCCTGGCCGTCCGCCGGCATCTCGGCCTCCAGCTCGCGGACGGTCGACAGCCGGACGGTCCCGGACTGGTGCTCGGGGTCCGTCCGCACCGTCAGCCGGTAGCTGCCGGCTTCCGGCAGGTACCAGAGGTCCGGAAACCCCCCGAAGGTGCTGTGGTTCAGCCCGACCAACGTGGAGCCGTCCGGCCCCGTGAGCGCCAGCTCGCGCAACGTGCGCGACGCCAGCCGCCCGTCCACCGCGGCAGTCACCCACTGGTCGCCCGCGGACCGGAATGCGGACGCCGACCTCCTGGTAGCGCCGCTCGGCGCGCACCGCTCACGGCCGCGCCGTCGAGCATGCCGGGCACCGCGCGCGTCTTGGTGGCGCGGGCGCGGACCCGGTTCTCGGCGGGAACCAGGATGACCCGTTGTCCCGCTCGGGGCACGAGTGGTTCGCCGGTCGCCAGCGCCATCGTGCCCAGCTCGTTGGCCACCGGCGCGCCGGCCTCGAGGTAGATGGCCTGCGGCGAACGTTCGATCTCCTGGTGCCAGTTCGCGATGTCCAGCATCGGATAGCCCTCGAGGTAGAGGGCGCCCCACGGCGCCTCCGACGGGTCGCGCCGTGGGCCGCACCTGCACGCGGCCGCGTCGGGGCACCACCACGGTTGCCCAGTCCTCGTACGCCCCGCGCTCGCTGGACTTCAACACCCCGGCGTCGCCGTCGACGGGCAGCGGCCGGAGACGGATCTTCGTCAGCTGGGCGAAGGCCTCGTCCGCTTGGCCTCGCAGCGCGTGACGCACGAAGGAGTAGCGTCCGGCTGCCGGAAGTCTCCAGGCGCCACCGAGCCACGCGCGACCTTCCCCGACGGGCCGCGCAGCGACACCTTGCCGCACGAGTCGTCGGAAGTGGCCGACTCGATGAGAGCGACCTTGTCGCCCTTCCGCCCGTGGAAGGTGAGCCGGACCCGCTCCACGCCGGCGGGATGGTCACCGGCCCTTGCCCGTACTCGCGGTGCACCTTCAGTGTGCCCGCCTGTGACCCGGCCTGCAGACGGCACCGTGGCCGGCGCCGGAGACGGGCTGCCCGCCACGGTCAGCAACAAGGCGAGCGCGATGCCACCCGAGACGAACCTGTTCATCGATGACCTCCCTCAGGTCCCGTTGGACGCTACCGGGAGTCAGAAGTTCACCGATTATCGAGGCCCGTCGCCGCTCGCCACTCGTCGCGAAGGGCGCCAGGACGCCGGCGAGACGCTCAGCTCGACGCTGGCGGTGACCTCGGGAGGGGTCATCAACAGCATCACCCACTGAGTGCCCCAGAACCCGAGCGGGCCTGAGACAGCCTGATCGGGTGTCACGAAGCCGTTGCTGTAGTCACCGCAGCCGTTGGACCTCCGCGGGCAGTTCAGCTCACGACGCCAAGGTGGCTTCGACCACCCAGGGGCCGGTGGCGCTTGCGGCGTGGCGGGTCATGGCGTAGACGTGGCGGCGTCCGACGTCCACGGCGCCAGCACCCACTCCCCCGGCGTCGTGCGCACTCAGGGTCACGTGGGTCCCGTCGGCCGGCACCGGGGCGACCTGGCGGATCGTGCGGATCCGAACCTGGATGGTCTCCGTGGTGGGCGCGGTCGGCACGATCAACCGGTAGCGTCCCGTCGGCCGGGATGCGCCAGTAGCTGGCACCTCTCGAACCGGTGGCCGTTCGGCCCGAGCAGGACCTGCGGGTCGTAGTTGCCGCCCGCCGCGGCCGTCGGGCCGACCACCTCGGCGTGCACCCAGTCGCCCGCAACGCGCATCGAACTCCACCTGGTACGGCCGGTAGGGCACCGCACTCGGCCCGAGCGCCGTCGCGGGCGCGTCGACGGCGACCGGCACCGGCTGGGCGACCGACGCGAAGGCGGTCAGCCGCCCACGGGCCACGAGGGTGACGCGGTCTCCCGCCTGGGTCACCAGGGCGCCGCCGCCGCCTGCCCCGCGCAGCGCGGCCGAACGCCGAAGCGATGGTGCGGCCGTCCTCGAGGTAGAGCGTGTCACCGCTGATCAGGCCGTTGAAGGGGTACCAGCCGCCGTTCGGCAGCACCATCCCCGCGATGCCACCGAGGGCTGGTGCTGCCGAGGACCTTGGCCTGGAGCCGACCGTCGGCCGGGACCCGCACCCGGAAGGCATCGACGAACCCACGTTCGGCAGGAAGGGACGTACCCTCGACCGCGTTGCTCCGCACGGCGACGTAGCGCACCTTCTCCAGGAGCACTCGCGTCGAGCTCTCCAGGTCCTCGCACCGGGTGAGCGTGAAGAGATGCTGCCCACGGACAGCCAGTCGCCAGAAGCCGCTCGGCATCCGACGGATGGACGCGCCGTCGGGACCGCGCAACGAGACCAGGCAGCCCGCCGTCCGGCCGAGCCGCACCTGGTCGCCGCGGCGTCCGTCGAACTGCACCTTGAGGTACGTCGCTTTGCCCAGCCGCACCGGCCCGTCGCCGTACGAGCGGTGCACCGTGCGCGTGACCGATGTGTCGGCAGCCGCGGCGGCGGAAGGCACGAGCATGGTCACGAGCGCCAGTGCCACCAGGACCGAGAACCTCTTCATGCCCGTGCGACGCCGCCGGCACCGGGTTGGTTCGCTCACTCGACGGCGGTGTAGGCCACCACGCCGCGCCGCAGCGCGTGCACCACATCGCGGGCGGCCTTGCGGACAGGGGTGTCGCCGGCCGCGTCGGCGACCTGGCCCGCGAGGTCGATGACCTGCTTCATCCACCGCACGAAGTCACCGGCGGCCAGCCCGAGACCACCTGGGCCGCTCAGCACCTCGTCGAGGTCGTCGCCCTCGGCCCAGCGGTACGTCGCCCACGCGAAGCCGAGGTCGGGCTGCCGGGTGAAGTCGAGCCGGTGCTGCTTCTCCAGGTTCTGGACGCGCCCGGCGAGCCGGCCCAGCTCGTCGATCGCCTCACGGGTGGGCCCGCCGGGCACTCGCGGGGCGTCGTCGTCGGGCCGACGGGCCTCGAACACCAGGACCGACAGCGCGGCGGCGACACCCGACATGGGAAGTTCGTCGAACACCCCTGTGCGCAGCGCCTCGGCGGTGACCAGGTCGAGGTCGGAGTACAGCCGCATCAGCCGCTGGCCGCGCTCGGTCACGCGTACCTCGCCGGTCTCACCCTCGAGGTAGCCCAGCTCCGTCAGCACCTCGCACACACGGTCGAACTGCCGCGCCACGGTGTTGGTCCGCTCCTCGACCCGGCGCCGCAGTGTCCGGGCCTCCTTGTCGAGCTTGAACCACCGCTCGGCCCAGCGTGCGTGGTCCTCGCGCTCGGGGCAGTCGTGGCAGGGGTGGTCGCGCAGGGCCGCGCGCAGGCGGTCGACCTCGTCGCTGGGTCTCGACACGCGTTCGACCGGCGCTCGCCCGGCTCGACCGACGAGCGTGGGAGGCGGCGGGGCCAGGTCGTGGGTGCGGGAGCGCAGCGCGGACGCCAGGTCGCGGCGCATCTGCGGGTTGCGGCTGCTGAAGTTGCGCGGCACCTTCAGCCGCGTCAGCGCCACGACCGGGGTCGGGAAGTCTGCGAGCGACAGGCGGCGGGCCTGCCGTTCGGCGGTCACCACGAGCGGCCGCGGGCCCTCCCCCGACGTGCCGGGGTCGACCACCACGGCGTACCCGGCGAACTTGCCCGACGGCACCTCGATGACGTCGCCGGGACGCAGCTTCTCCAGCGACGTCAGCGCCTCCTCGCGCCGGTCGGCCCGGCGGGCCTTCGCGGCGCCCTTCTCGAGCTCGGAGACCTGGTTGCGCATCCGGGCGTACTCCATGAAGTCGCCGCGGTCGCACGTCGCCGCCTCGGCATAGCCGTCGAGGGCCTCCTCGGCCTTGCGCACCTGCCGGGCCAGCCCGACGACGGCCTTGTCGGCCTGGAACTGGGCGAAGGACAGCTCGAGCAGCTCGCGGGCCCGTTCGCGGCCGAACTGGTGGACCAGGTTGACCGCCATGTTGTACGACGGGGCGAAGCTCGACCGGAGCGGGTAGGTGCGGGTGGACGCCAGGCCGGCGAGCTCGCGCGGGTTCATGCCCGGCTGCCACAGCACGACGCCGTGGCCCTCGACGTCGAGGCCACGACGTCCGGCCCGTCCGGTCAGCTGGGTGTACTCCCCCGGGGTGATGTCGGCGTGGGTCTCGCCGTTCCACTTGTCGAGCTTCTCGATCACGACCGTGCGCGCCGGCATGTTGATGCCCAGCGCCAGCGTCTCGGTCGCGAAGACAGCCTTCACCAGTCCCCGCGTGAACAGGTCCTCGACGACCTCCTTGAAGGCCGGCAGCATCCCGGCGTGATGGGCCGCGACGCCGCGGGTGAGGGCGTCGAGGAAGTCGTGGTAGCCGAGCACGTGGAGGTCGTCGGCAGGCAGGTGCTCGAGGGCCTGCTCGACGTGGTCGTGGATCTCGTCGCGCTCCTCGGGTGAGGTCAGCCGCAGGTTGGCCTGCACGCACTGCCGGACGGCCGCGTCACAGCCCACCCGGCTGAACACGAAGACGATGGCCGGCAGCAGGCCGTCGCGGTCGAGCCGGTCGACCACGTCGACGCGGCTCGGGATCCAGACCCGCCGGCCGTTGCCGACCTGCCGGCGCTGACCCATCTGTTGGCCCTGCTTGCCCCGCCCGCGCCGGTCCTTGGGCGTCCGCCGGTCGCGGATCCGCGATGCTCGCCCAGTCGTCGCGGGCCAGCCGCACCAGCTCGTCGTTGACCGGCGCCCCCTCCTTGACGAAGCCGGCGGCGGCGTCGATGTCGGAGGAGGCGAAGAGGTCGAGCAGCCGCTTGCCCACCATCACGTGCTGGTAGAGCGGCACCGGGCGGCGTTCCTCGACGATCGTGGTGGTGTCGCCGCGCACGGTCTGCAGCCACTCGCCGAACTCCTCGGCGTTGGACACGGTCGCCGACAAGCGAGACCAGGGCCACCGACTCCGGGAGGTGGATGATGACCTCCTCCCAGACCGCGCCGCGGGCCCGGTCGGCGAGGTAGTGCACCTCGTCCATCACCACGAAGCCCAGCCCGAGCAGCGTCCGCGAGCCCGCGTAGAGCATGTTGCGCAGCACCTCGGTGGTCATCACCACGATCGGCGCCTCGCCGTTGATGGTGTTGTCGCCGGTGAGCAGGCCGACCTTGTCGGCGCCGTAGCGCTCGACGAGGTCGTGGAACTTCTGGTTCGAGAGCGCCTTGATCGGAGTCGTGTAGAAGCACTTGCGGCCGGTGTGCAGCGCCAGGTGGATGGCGAACTCGCCCACGACCGTCTTGCCCGAGCCCGTCGGCGCGGCCACGAGCACGCCGTGCCCGTCCTCGATCCGTCGGCAGGCCGCGACCTGGAAGCCGTCGAGCGGGAAGGGGTAGTGCGAGGCGAAGTCGCGCAGCACCGGGTGGGCCTTGTCGGCCCAGGTCGATGACTTGTACGACGCGTAGCGCTCGGAAGGAGAGGGTTCGTTCATGCCAGGACGTTCAGAGCTCCGGGCACGCAGTCGACCGTGACCGGCAGCGCGCCGAACCGCTCGCCGTCGGCGTACGCGACGATGCCGGGCGCGGCGACGGTCACGCTGCGCACGCGGTGGTGCTCGTACTGCGGATGGGTGACGTGGGTGCCCTTGAACAGCTTGGGGTAGGTGCGCACCAGGCCGGCCCTGCTCATCGGCTTGATGATGACCACGTCGAGCAGCCCGTCGTCGAGCAGCGCACCCTCGGTGATCCTCAGGCCTCCACCGAACGACGGTCCGTTGCCGATCGCGACCAGCATCGCGTCCAGGCGCCGCTGCTCGCCGTCGAGGTCGAGGGTGTAGGCGAGCGGACGGAAGGTGCGCAGCTCGGCCAGGGTGGCGATGTTGTAGCGCATCTGGCCCTTCGGCCACGTCATCCGGTTGGCGCGCTCGTTGACGATCGCGTCGAAGCCGGCCGCCATCACCGTGACGAAGTACCTCGAGCCGCTGCGGGCCAGGTCGACCTTGCGGACCGTCCCGGCGGCCAGTCGCTCGGCCACCAGGTCGGCAGCCGCGACGGCGTCGACGCGCGGCAGGTCGAAGTAGCGGGCGACGTCGTTGCCGGTGCCTGCCGGGATGATGCCCAGCGCGGTGGGGCTGCCGGCCAGGGCCTGCACCGCCAGGTTCACCATGCCGTCTCCCCCGCAGACGACCAGCGCCTCGACGCCGTCGCTCACGCACTGGCGGGCCAGGTCGAGGGCCTCGTCCGCGTCGCGGCCGGCCAGGTTGCGGACCACGAGCCCGGCGTCACGGAGACGGGTCAGCGCCACCTCGCGCACCCGCCCGCCCTTGCCCTTCCCGGAGGTCGGGTTGGTGATCAGGGCGATCTCCCGCACCCGGTGGCTCACGGGCCGAGACTATCGGGCAGCGCGAACCTCAGGCCTAGGCGCCGAGCCGGAGCAGCACCGAGAACGACTCGGGCCTGGCCCCGACGGCCTTCGCCAGCCGGGCGATGGTCTCCAGCACCCGCTCGGCGGTGAAGTCGGTGCCGGGGACGGCCAGCGTCAACCGGTCGTCGTAGGCGACCAGGAGCACCTCTCCATGCCGCCAGGCCTGGTGGGCCTGGTGTCGCAGCTCGTCGTCGGCCACCGGCTTGGGATAGGCCTCGTCGACGGCGAGCAGTGCGCAGGTCAGGGACTCCCCACCACCGGACAGCGAACCGACCACCAGGTGGCTGTCATGGATGCCGCCGTCGGGGGTCCAGGTCACCGCGCCGTCGCCCAGCCACTCCGGCAGGTCGAAGGGATCGACGTCGACGCTCATGGAGTGGTCATCAGATCGGCGAGATCTCGTCGTCGCCCCACTGGTCGGTGCGGTTGTCGGTCCGCGCCCGCGGGCTCGGTCGACGATGCGGGCGACGATCTCGGCGAGGATGAACAGGATCTGCAACGGGATGGCCAGCATCAGCATCGAGAACGGGTCGGTGGACGGGGTCGCCACCGCCGCGAAGACGAAGACGCCGATCACGATCCACGGCCGGTAGCGGCCCAGCGTCTTGCCGGAGACCACGCCGGCCAGGTTGAGCAGGATCACGAAGAACGGGATCTCCATCGCCACGCCGAAGATCAGCAGCATGCGCGTGACGAACGAGAAGTAGGCCCCGAAGTCGACGAGGCTCGTGACGTCTTGGGGCACGAAGTCGATCAGGACCTGGATGCCCTTCGGCAGCACGTAGTAGCCGAGGGCCACGCCGCCGAAGAACAGCGGTCCGGCGATGGCGGCCACCACGCGCGACCACTTGCGCTCGTGGGGGTGCAGGCCGGGGACGATGAACGCCCAGATCTGGTAGATCCAGTAGGGCGCGGAGAACGACCAGGGCAGCGACGCCGCAGAGCTTGAGCTGGAGGAGCAGACCGGCGCCGATGCCCGTGGCGACCAGCTCGGCGTCGACGTCGTTCTGCAAGGTGGCCACGGCGTCGTAGTAGGGCTTGGAGATGAAGTCGAGCAGCGGGTCGTAGAAGAACAGCGCCACCACGAAGGCGACGACCAGCACCAGCACGGAGCGGACCAGGCGTGCCCGGAACTCACGGAGGTGGTCGGTCAGCGCCATCCGGCCGTCGGGGCCGACGGCGTACTTGGGCTTGCCGCGCAGGAAGTCGAAGACCCACCCGACGGAAGACAACTCGGTTTACTCGCGCTCGGCCGGACTGGTGATCAGGCGGGGTCGTCGCGGTGGTCGGCCGCGCGACGCTCGGCGGCCTGACGCTCGGTCTCGGCGTCGAGCGACGGGCGGGCCGGCCTGGAGCTCGCGCTGCTCGGGCGAGCGCTGGGCGTTGTCGCCCCTCGTGGGGTCGGCGGCGGGCTTGACGTCGTCGTCATCGTCGTCGTCCATGAGGCCCTTGGTCTCGGCCTTGAAGATCCGCAGTGCCCGGCCGCTGCCCCGCGCGAGCTCGGGCAGCTTGGAGGCGCCGAAGAGCAATATCACGATGGCCAGGATGATGAGGACCTCTGGCGTGCCGAGTCCGGCGATCTGGGGCTGCATCTCAAAGTTCCTCACGTTGGTGTTGTTCGTTGCCGAGTCTACGCCGGATTGGTTGCGCCGCCGGACGACGTACAGGCTGAGTAGTTCGCTGTGCCGTCGCCCGGAAGTCGGCTGTCCAGCTCGGGGGGCGAGACGACCCGTGCGTAGGGCGCCAGGCGCATCAGCAGCCTGCGCACCCAGCGCTCGTCGGCGACCTGCATGTCCACCTCGACGGTGCCGTCGGGGCCGGGCCGCACCTGCTCGACCTGGTAGTACTCCACCACCCAGCGGGCCTGGGGCTGGAGGAGCAGGGTGACCAGGGTGGTCTCCTGGGACCGCTGGAAGAGCCCGTCGGAGAGGTCGCGCGGCGGCTCGGGCGCGGTCTCGACCGGAGAGTCGAGGACCGCGGCCTCGTGAATGCGATCGAGGCGGAACAGACGCGGAGCCTCGGCGCTGTGGCACCACGCGTCCAGGTAGGCGACGCCGCCTGAGGTGACCACCCCGCGCGGGTCGACCACGCGCTCGGACTCCTCGTCGCGGGCGGGCACGTAGTAGGTCAGCCGCACCTGCCGCCCCCGCGCGACGGCGTCCTCGAGGGAGGCGCGCAGGCGCGTGGCGTCGGCGTCGTCGTCCTCCCCCGGCTCGACCAGCGGGCTGCCGGAGGTGGACGACGCGGCGGCGGCCTCGAGCTTGGCCAGCGCACGGTCGACGACCTCACGGGTGTCGGCCGGCGCCGTGCCGCGCATGGCCCGCAACGCGACGATGATGGCGGTCGCCTCCGTCGGCGTCAGCCGCAGCGGGCGGGCGAGGTAGTCGGCGTTGGAGATCCGGATCACGCCCTCGAGCCGGAGGCCACCCTCCTCGGGGTCCTCCAGGGCGTCGAGGTCGACGTCGATCAGGTCGTCGGGGTAGCCGCCGGGCAGCCCGCACATGAACAGCACGCCGAGGTCCTTGACGACCTGCTCGGGGGTGCTGCCGACGGCCCGCGCGGTCTCGTCGAGGCGCACCTGCGGGTGGGAGTGGAGATAGGGCACGAGCGTGAGCAGCCGGGCGACCTGGTCCTTGGCGCCGGGGGGCACCGGCTTGACGGGCGCCGGCATCAGTGGCCCCCGACCGTGGCCCGCAGCCGCGAGACGATGTCGTCGCGCAGCTCGGGAGGCGACTCGACCACGACGTCGGGACCGAGCGCCAGCAGCTCCTCGGCCAGCCGGTCGCGCCGCAGCACCACGCGGTCCCAGGGGCTGTCGGTGTCGGGGCCGGTCACGTCGTGCTCGATGCTCGCCGCACCCCGCCGGAGGGTGGCGCCGGCGCCCTTGCGCAGGAGCAGGGTCGCCTCGACCACGCTCACGGGCGGTGCCAGCCGGCGGGTGGTCTCGCGCAGGTCGACCCCGTCAGGGATGTCGTACGACGCGGGCGCACCGACGCGCCGGGCGTCGCCGACGACGCGGGAGAGCCGGAAGACCCGCTCCTCGCCGCGGTCGGTGTCGAGCCCCACGACGTACCAGCGTCCGGCGTGGCGGACCACGCCCCACGGCTGGAGATGCCGCTTGAGCTGGCCGTCCTGACCCGGGTAGCCCGGGCGCTGGTAGTCGAACTCGACCGCCTGGCGCGCCTGCGTGGCGTCCCAGAACACGTCGAACGCCGGCTCGTCGGCGCTCAGCCGGGGCTCGACCAGGTCGAGGGCCGAGACGTCGACCTCGACGCCGGCGGCCGTCAGCTTGCGGACCGCGTCGGTGGTCGCCTCGGCCAGGCGGGCGTGCTCCCAGACGCGGGTGGCCAGGCCGACCACGGCCGCCTCGTCGGCGGCCAGGCGGACGTCGGGCAGGGCGAACTCGTCGGGCGAGATGCGGTAGCCCGGCTCGTCGTCGAACAGCGGGTCGATGCTGCCGACCTCGATCGGCACGCCCAGGGACCGCAGCTCCTCCTTGTCGCGCTCGAACATCTTCTCGAACGCGTCGGGACGCGAGTCGGGATAGAGGATGGCGCGGATCCGCTCCTTGGAGACGTAGTGGCGCTGGACGAGCAGCATGATGAGCAGGTTGAGCAGTCGTTCGCTCTTCCTGCTCGTCGGCGCCTGCCCCGACGTCTGACTCGCGGTGAACTCGGCCATCAGCCCCTAGCCTGCTGGACCGCTCAGCCCGCGGCCAGGATGTCGATCACGAAGTAGAGCGTGTCGGTGCC
Organism: uncultured Actinomycetota bacterium; assembly: GCA_963758885.1. GTDB lineage: Bacteria > Actinomycetota > Actinomycetes > Propionibacteriales > Nocardioidaceae > Nocardioides. The sequence continues at coordinate 150,063 of CAVWXS010000024.1, read as the reverse complement.
CTTGATGCCGGCGTCCTTGTTGCCTTCCTTGCCGTAGCCGAGCTCGGGCGGGATCGACAGCACGACCCGGCTCCCGACGGCCCGGCCGACCAGGGCCTGGTCCCAGCCCTTGATCACGTTGCCGGTGCCGATCTGGAACGACGCCGGCTCGCCGCGCGAGTAGCTGTCGTCGAAGGGTGCCTCGCCGTCGTAGACCTGGCCGAGGTAGTCGACCACGATCGTCTGGCCCTTCTCGACCTTGGCACCGTCGCCCTGGACCAGTGGCGCGATGCGCAGCCGGTCGGAAGGCTCGGGGGTGCCCTTGAAGTCGAACCCGGTGGGCACGCCGTCCTTCTCGATGATCTCGGGCGTCCAGTCGGGAGCGTCCTTGTCGGTGCCCTGGGGGCCGTCGAGGACGCCGCTGACCAGGTCGATGACGAAGATGACGGTGTCCTTGTTGGCGATGCCGAGTGCGGGGTTGCCCGCCTCGCCGAAGGCGTCCTCGGCCGGTGCCGCGACCAGGACGCGCGAGCCGATGGTCTGGCCCTCCATGGCGGTCTGGAAGACCTTGCTGACCGAGTCGTCGACGGTGAGCAGCTCGGGCTTCTTCTCCTCGTAGGTGTCGAGGGCCACTCGCTGGCTGTAGCCGTTGCCGATCCAGAGGTGGGTGAGGACCTGGTCACCCTCCTCGACCTCGTCGCCCTCACCGGTGATGAGGGTCTCGGTCTCGACCTCGGACACCGACACCTGTCCGTCGAAGGTGACCTCGGGCGAGGTGCCGACCTCACCCTCGACCGTCAGGGAGTCGAGGCCGGCACCTTCGGTGCCGTCGTCGCCTCCCGAGTCGTCGCCGCAGGCGGCGAGAGCGGTCAGCAGGAGCGGGGTGACGAGCGCGAGCGCAAGTCGGGTAGCGTCGAGACACAGGGAGCATCCTCGGGGTCGGATCAGAAGTGCCCGGACACCCTATCCGGGGCGCCGGTGAGCGTCTTACATGCCGTCGATGAGTCGCTGCACGCGCTCGTCGTAGGCGCGGAACGGGTCCTTGCAGAGCACCGTGCGCTGGGCCTGGTCGTTGAGCTTGAGGTGCACCCAGTCGACGGTGAAGTCGCGGCGGCGTTCCTGGGCCTTGCGGATGAACTCGCCCCGCAGGCGCGCGCGGGTCGTCTGGGGCGGCACCGACTTGGCGCGGAAGATCTTGAGGTCGGTGGTCACCCGGGCCACGGCACCGCGCTTCTCGAGGAGGTAGTAGAGGCCCCGGCCGCGGTGGATGTCGTGGTAGGCCAGGTCGAGCTGGGCGATCCGCGGGTGACCGAGCGGCAGGCCGTGCTTGGCGCGGTAGCGCTCGATCAGCTTCCACTTGATGACCCAGTCGATCTCGCGGTCGACCAGTCCGAGGTCGTCGGACTCGACCGCCTTGAGCCCGCGCTCCCACAGGTCGAGGGCCTGCTCGATGATCGGGGTGGAGATCTCGCGACGGTCGACGAACTGCCGGGCCTTGGAGAGGTACTCGCCCTGGATGTCGAGCGCGCTGGCCTCGCGGCCGTTGGCCAGCCGGACCGTGCGGCGGCCCGTCATGTCGTGGGAGATCTCGCGGATGGCGCGGATCGGGTTCTCGAGGGTGAGGTCGCGCATCACCACGCCCTCCTCGATCATCCGCAGCACCAGGTCGCACGAGGCCACCTTGAGCATCGTGGTGGTCTCGCTCATGTTGGAGTCGCCGACGATGACGTGGAGGCGGCGGTACTTCTCGGCGTCGGCGTGGGGCTCGTCGCGGGTGTTGATGATCGGCCGGCTCCGGGTGGTGGCGCTGGAGACGCCCTCCCAGATGTGCTCGGCGCGCTGCGAGACGGCGTACGACGCCCCGCGCGGTGTCTGGGTGACCTTGCCGGCGCCGACGATGATCTGCCGCGTCACCAGGAACGGGATCAGCACGTCGGCCAGCCGGCTGAACTCCCCGGAGCGGCTGACGCAGGTAGTTCTCGTGGCAGCCGTAGGAGTTGCCGGCCGAGTCGGTGTTGTTCTTGAACAGGTAGATCTCGCCGGCGATGCCCTCGTCGTGGAGGCGCTGCTCGGCGTCGAGGAGCAGCCCCTCGAGGACCCGCTCCCCCGCCTTGTCGTGGGTGACCAGCTCGGCGATGTCGTCGCACTCGGGGGTGGCGTACTCGGGGTGGCTGCCGACGTCGAGGTAGAGGCGGGCGCCGTTGCGCAGGAAGACGTTGCTGCTGCGACCCCAGCTGACGACCTTGCGGAACAGGTAGCGAGCCACCTCGTCGGGGCTGAGCCGGCGCTGTCCCTTGAACGTGCACGTGACGCCGTACTCGTTCTCGATCCCGAAGATCCGCCGGTCCACGATGCCCAGCCTACGGGTCGGAGGCTGCCAGGGCCGCGTGACAGCACTGGTCCATGCCGGTACGGCGGTGTTGCCCGAACCGGCATCGGCGGTCGGCCGGCTGCCGCACCATGCAGGGATGAGCGTGGCCAGCCCGCTGAGCGTCGAGCCGCCGTGGGTCGTCCACGAGCTCTCGTCGCAGTGGTTCCTGCCCGCCAACCTCGTCGCCGAGCGGCTGGCCGACCTGCACCGTGTCGTCGACGGGTGGGTGACCGCCGGCACGTTCGTGCTCGCGCCGCCGCTGTACCTCGGCGCGGCCGACCACCCCGTGTTCCTGGCCCTGGCCGAGCACGTGCGCGCGCGGCACCCCGACGACCGGCTGGTCAGGGAGGGCGGCTTCGACTACTGGGACGACGTCGGCAACCCGGCGAAGGTGCAGGCCCTCCTCAAGCTGCCTGAGCTCACGCTGGAGGCCTACCCGGTGCGCGGGCGCACCGACCTGCTGGCCGAGGTCCAGCGGCTGTGGGGCTTCCCCCACGGCGAGCGCGAACGCGAGCTGGCCCGGATCCAACGGTGGCTCGGCACGTACGGACCCGACGTCTCCGGCGCCCGGCGCTCCTACGAGGTGACCCCGCTCGGGCCGGTCGGCGCGGTGGAGAAGTGGCTGCTGTCAGCGCCGGCGCGCCTCGAGCCGTTCGGGTACGCCGTCTCGTTCGACACCATGTCCGGCGGTCGGTGGGTAGGTCCTCAGGTGCGGCTCGACGAGCGCTGCACCGTCGACCTCGTCGGCCGGGTGACTCGTCCCCTGGGGGCGGCTGGCACCGGTGACCTGGTCGTCGTCGACCTCGCCGCCACCGCCGTCGACGCGCCGGCTCTCGAACGGCTGATGCGCCACGTCTACACCCTGCGCCGGCGCTTCACCTCCGCCTGCGTCCACGGGCTCCTCGTCGCCGACGGGATCAGCGTGACGCTCCGCCGCGCGCTGTGGGAGCAGGGCTTCGACTACGTCTCGCTCAGCGAGCTGGGATTCCGCGACTACCTCGCCATGCACCCCGACGTCTCGCGGACCCTCGAGGCCGCCGACGGCGCCGTCCCTCACCCCACCTCCCTGGCCCTCGACCTGCCGGTGTGAGTCGGGATGAGTACCCGGATCATCCGGGTATTCCTGCAGTTCGTCAGGGGTTGCAACGCCTGACAAGCTGCAGGAAGAGCCTGACCAGTCGCGCCGAAGTTCAGCCCGGCGGGGCGATCGGGGCGTCGTCGTCGCCGGACGAGGGTGAGGGCGGGTTCTCGGGGCCGGGCGGCGGGACGGTGTGCTCGACCTCGGGCTCGGGGTTGGGCTCGGTGGGGCCGCGTTCGCCGAGCAGCTCGCGCAGGCGAGACGGCATGATGCGGCTGAACTTGCGCGGCCGGCTGCGGGTGCGGTCGAGGACGGCGACCTCGAGGTCGTCGTCCGGGATGACGCGGTCGCCCTCCTCGGTGTGACCCAGGGCCGAGACGGCCAGGCGTACGGCGTCCTCGAGCGAGGCACCGTCGGTGTGGTGCTCCTCGAGGTACGACGCCACGATGTCGGCCGCGCCCCCCATCACGCCGTAGCGCTGGACGTCGGCGACCTGGCCGTCGTAGGTGAGGCGATAGATCTGGTCGTCCTCGGGGCCGTCGCCGATCTCGGCGACGAACAGCTCGACCTCGTAGGGCTTCTCGCCGCCACTGGAGAAGATGGTGCCGAGGGTCTGGGCGTAGGCGTTGGCCAGGCCCCGGCAGGTGACGTCGCGGCGGTCGTAGGAGTAGCCGCGCATGTCGGCGAGACGGACGCCGGCGATGCGGAGGTTCTCGAACTCGTTGTAACGGCCGACCGCGGCGAAGGCGATGCGGTCGTAGATCTCGGAGACCTTGTGGAGCGCCTGGGAGGGGTTCTCGGAGACGAACAGCACGCCGTCGGCGTACTGCACGACGACGACCGACCGGCCACGGGCGATGCCCTTGCGCGCGTAGTCGGCCCGGTCCTTCATCAGCTGCTCGGGCGAGACGTAGAACGGCATGCTCATCGGTGGGCTCCCGTCATGACACAGCCGCCTGAGGTCCGTCGGGGCGCTCCATGCGGCCGGCGATCATGCGGTCGGCGATATCGGCGACCTCGGCGTCGCTCACCCGGCGGCCGCCGTCGGCGGTGATCACGTGCACGACGGGGAAGATGCGCCGGGTCAGGTCGGGCCCGCCGGTAGCGGAGTCGTCGTCGGCGGCGTCGTACAGGGCCTGGACGATCGCCATCACGCAGTCGGTCTCGGAGAGGTCGTCGCGATAGAGCTTCTTCAGCGCACCGCGGGCGAACAGCGAGCCGGAGCCGACGGAGTGGAAGGCGGTCTCCTCGTAGCGGCCGCCGGTCACGTCGTAGGAGAAGATGCGGCCGCCCCCGGTCGCGTGGTCGAAGCCCGCGAACAGTGGCACCACGGCCAGGCCCTGCATGGCCATGCCGAGGTTGGAGCGGATCAACGCTGCGAGCCGGTTGGCCTTGCCGGCCATCGAGAGCGTGATCCCCTCGATCTTCTCGTAGTGTTCCAGCTCGGTCTGGAAGAGCCTGACCATCTCGACCGCGATGCCTGCCGAGCCTGCGATCCCGACGGCAGAGAACTCGTCGGCCGGGAAGACCTTCTCGATGTCGCGTTGGGCGATGACGTTGCCCATCGTGGCCCGGCGGTCGCCGGCCATCACCACTCCGCCGGGGTAGGTCGCGGCGACGATGGTGGTGCCGTGGGGCGCGAGGTCGGCGGCCTGCCCGGGCGGCAGCGAACGGCGCGACGGAAGCAGGTCGGGCGCCTGGCCGGCCAGGAAGTCGGTGAACGACGAGGTGCCCGGCACCATGAACGACGCGGGCAGGCGGGCGCCGCCGAAGGCGCCGGACGGGTTGGACATGTCCGGGGTCACTGGCCGCCCTTCTGGATGAACGACTTCACGAAGTCCTCGGCGTTGGACTCCAGCACCTCGTCGATCTCGTCGAGGATCGCGTCGATGTCGTCATCGAGAGCCTCCTTGCGCTCGGCGACATCGGTCTCGGGAGCCACCTCCTCCTGGGGGGCGGCCTCCTCACTGCTCTTCTTTGGCTGCTTCTGCTCCTGGGCCATGCCTCGACCCTATAGCCGCACCCACGCCGAGTCGGCGCACCTTCCCGCCAGACGCCGAGTCGGCGCAACTTCGCCCGAGGAACGGGTCGAGTCGGCGCATCTTCGTAGACGTGAGGCGAAGATGCGCCACCTCGGCGTTTCCCGAGAAGGAAGATGCGCCGACTCGGCTAGCCGTGGGTGAGCTCGTTGAACAGCTCGGAGGCGGTGGCGCAGCGGTCGATCAGGTCGCCGACGTGGGCCTTGCTGCCGCGGAGGGGGTCGATGGTGGGCACCCGCTGGAGGGACTCGCGACCGGGGAGGTCGAAGATCACCGAGTCCCACGACGCGGCGGCGACGGAGTCGGCGTACTTCTCCAGGCAGCGGCCGCGGAAGTAGGCACGGGTGTCCTCGGGAGGCTCGTGCATGGCCCGCTCGACCTCGCCGTCGGTCAGCAGCCGCTCGATCCGGCCCATCCCGAGGAGGCGGTGGTAGAGGCCCTTCTCCGGACGGATGTCGGAGTACTGGTAGTCGATCAGCTGCAGCTTGGCGTTGCTCCACTCGAGGCCGTCGCGCTGGCGGTACTGCTCGAGCAACGAGAGCTTGGCCACCCAGTCGAGCTCCTTGGCGCACAGCATCGGGTCGCGCTCGAGCCGGCCGAGCACCGACTCCCAGCGAGCCAGCACGTCCTTGGTCTGGGCGTCGGCGTCGTCGCCGTAGCGGTCCTCGACGTACTTGCGCGCCAGGTCGAGGAACTCCAGCTGCAGCTGTACGGCGGTCAGCTTGCGGCCGTCGTCCATCGTCACCTGGTGCTTGAGGGTGGGGTCGTGGGACACCGCACGGAGCGACGCCACGGGCGAGTCGACGCCGAGGTCGCGGGTGATGAAGCGGTCCTCGATCATCGCGAGCACCAGCGCGGTGGTGCCGACCTTGAGGTACGTCGACACCTCGGCGAGGTTGGCGTCGCCGATGATCACGTGGAGGCGGCGGTACTTCTCCGGGTCGGCGTGGGGCTCGTCGCGGGTGTTGATGATCGGGCGCTTCAGCGTCGTCTCGAGGCCGACCTCGACCTCGAAGAAGTCGGCGCGCTGGCTGAGCTGGTAGCCGTGCTCGCGGCCGTCCTGGCCGATGCCGACGCGGCCGGCGCCGGTGACCACCTGACGCGAGACGAAGAACGGCGTCAGGTGTCGCACGATGTCGCCGAACGGCGTGGAGCGCCGCATCAGGTAGTTCTCGTGGGCGCCGTAGGAGGCGCCCTTGTTGTCGGTGTTGTTCTTGTAGAGGTGGATCGGCTGGGTGCCCGGCACCTGCGCGGCCATCCGCGACGCGTCGAGCATCACCAGCTCACCGGCCTTGTCCCACCGCACGATGTCGAGCGGGGTGGTGACCTCGGGGGTGGAGTACTCGGGGTGGGCGTGGTCGACGTAGAGCCGGGCCCCGTTGGTGAGGATGACGTTGGCCAGCCCCATGTCCTCGTCGGTCAGCTGGCTGGGGTCGGCGACCTGCCGCGACATGTCGAACCCGCGGGCGTCGCGCAGCGGCGACTCCTCCTCGAAGTCCCAGCGGGCGCGCCGCGCCTTGGCCGTCGCGGTCGCGTAGGCGTTGACCACCTGGGAGGACGCCACCATGTGGTTGGCCATGGGCTGGCCCTGCACGGTCACGCCGTACTCGACCTCGGTGCCCATCACCCGCCGTACGCTCACCCGTAGAGCCTACGACGCCCGTCACGAGTTACTGCCCACGGCGCTCGCCGCCCGCAGGGAGAGGAAGGCCATGGAAGACCCGGTCCAGGCGCAGGTCGACGCCTACAACGCCCGTGACATCGAGGCGTTCACGGCTGCCTACCACGCCGACGTGGTCATCACCGACGCCAGCGGCCGCGCCATCATGTCGGGGCAGGAGACCATCCGAGACGAGTACGGCGCGCTCTTCGAGGCCTCCCCCGACCTGCGGGCCGAGATCCTCGGCCGCGTCTCGGGTGGTGCCTGGACCGTCGACCACGAGCGGGTCGAGCGCGACGGCGACACGCGCGAGCTCCTCGTCGCCTACCAGGTGGCCGACGGGCTGATCACCCGCGTGCTGCTGCTGGGCTGAGGCACGCCATGGGCTGGTGGAAGCAGGAGGTCGTCCCGCACATCGTCGAGGTGAGCCTTCGAGGTCGCGAGCTCGGAAAGCTTCGGCGCCGGGCGTGCGAGGGACTGCACGGCCGCGTGCTCGAGGTCGGTTTCGGCAGCGGGCTGAACGTCCCCTACTACCCGTCGACGATCAAGCAGGTCGACGTCGTCGACCCCTCCGAGATCGCGTGGAAGAAGTCCTCCGACCGGCGACTGGACACCACGGTCCCCGTCGGGCGCCTCTCGCGCGACGCCGAACGGCTCAACGTCGGCGAGGGGACCTTCGACGCCGCGCTGGTGACCTTCACGCTGTGCACGGTCGATGACCCGGAGGCGGTGCTGAGCGAGGTGCGCCGCGTGCTCAAGCCCGGTGCCTCCCTCCACTTCCTGGAGCACGGCATCTCCGACGACCCGGACGTCGTCAAGTGGCAGCGCCGCCTCGAGCCCCTGCAGCGACGGTTCGCGGGCGGTTGCCACCTGACCCGAGACCCGGCGGTGCTGGCCGTCGAGGCCGGGTTCAGCGTCACCGCGGTCGAGCAGGTGCGTCTCCCCGGCGGACCGAGGCCCTTCACCGAGGGCTTCCTGGGCGAGGCGGTCAAGGCGTGAGCAGCGCGACGCCTGCAACTCCCGACGCCGGCGGCGCGGGGCGGGCCGCCGCCGCAGCGCAGTCGCTCGGTCTCGCGTACGACGTCACCCGCCACGGTCCGGTCTCCTCGCTCGCCGAGGCGGCCGCCGCACGCGGCATCGAGCCGCGGCAGGTCGTGAAGACCATGGTCGTGCGCGTCTCAGAGGGCGACCACCGGTTCGTGCTCGTGCCCGGTGACCGCGAGATCGCCTGGCCCAAGCTGCGGGCCTTGCTGGGCGTCAACCGCATCTCGATGCCGTCGGCCGAGGAAGCTCTCGCGGTCACCGGATACCGGCGCGGCACGATCACGCCGCTCGGCAGCGCCACGGACCTGCCGGTCATCGCCGACGAGCGGGTCACCGGCACGATCTCGATCGGCGGCGGCGACCACGGCGTGGCCTTCACCGTCGACGCCGCCGAGCTGCTCGGCGTACTGCAGGCGACGGTCGCCGACGTCACCCAACCGGGTAACCCCGCTGGTTGAGGAGGTTTCGAGGCTCAACCAGCGGATCGGGCTAACGACGGCGGTTCTGGAGGGCGTGGGCGACGTTGACGGCGGCGATGCCCGTCCAGGCGACGATCAGGCCGGGCAGGTCGGCGATCCCGGCTGAGATCGCCGAGATGGGGATGCCGACGCCCAAGGAGACGATGCCGAGCGCCAGCTGACGCTTGCCGGCCGCCTCGGCGGCCTTCTGCTCCATGCTCCTCCCGCCGGAGGCCGCGGCGGCGCGACGCTGGATCTCCCTCTCCATGCGGTCGGCGAAGGAGTCGACCAGCGCCTTGTCGTAGACGGGACCGAGCTCGCCACGGGTGGCAAGCAGGGCCTCGAAGTCGCGGCGCTCGAGCTCGTCGTCCGGCACAGGCCAACTCTCCTGGCGCAGGGTTACAGGTACTGACCGGTGTTGGCCACCGTGTCGATCGAGCGTCCAGGCTCGGTGCCCTGCTTGCCGGTGATGAGCGTGCGGATGAACACGATCCGCTCGCCCTTCTTGCCGGAGATCCGCGCCCAGTCGTCGGGGTTGGTGGTGTTGGGGAGGTCCTCGTTCTCCTTGAACTCGTCGACGCAGGCCTGGAGCATGTGGGAGACCCGGATGCCGTACTGGTCGTGCTCGAGACGGTCCTTGATCGCCATCTTCTTGGCCCGGTCGACGATGTTCTGGATCATCGCCCCGGAGTTGAAGTCCTTGAAGTAGAGGACTTCCTTGTCGCCGTTGGCGTAGGTCACCTCGAGGAAGCGGTTCTCCTCGCTCTCGGTGTACATCCGCTCGACGGTGGCCTGGATCATGGCCGCCACGCAGGCCACCCGGTCGCCACCGAACTCGGCCAGGTCGTCCTCGTGGAGCGGCAGCTCCTGGATGAGGTACTTGCTGAAGATGTCGCGCGCCGACTCGGCGTCGGGCCTCTCGATCTTGATCTTCACGTCGAGTCGTGCCGGGCCGCAGGATCGCGGGGTCGATCATGTCCTCGCGGTTGGAGGCGCCGATGACGAGCACGTTCTCGAGGGTCTCGACGCCGTCGATCTCGCTGAGCAGCTGCGGCACGATGGTGTTCTCGACGTCGGAGGAGACGCCCGAGCCGCGGGTGCGGAACAGGGAGTCCATCTCGTCGAAGAACACGATCACGGGCGTGCCCATGCTGGCCTTCTCACGAGCCCGCTGGAACACCAGCCGGATGTGTCGCTCGGTCTCGCCGACGTACTTGTTGAGCAGCTCGGGGCCCTTGATGTTGAGGAAGTAGGACTTGCCCTCCTGGCCGGTCTTGGCCGCGACCTTCTTGGCCAGCGAGTTGGCCACGGCCTTGGCGATCAGGGTCTTGCCGCAGCCGGGAGGGCCGTAGAGCAGCACGCCCTTCGGTGGCTTGAGCCGGTGCTCCTTGAACAGCTCGGGGTGGAGGTAGGGCAGCTCGACGGCGTCGCGGATCGCGTCGATCTGGGACACCAGACCACCGATCTGGGTGTAGTCGATGTCGGGCACCTCTTCGAGGACGAGCTCCTCGACCTCGGACTTGGGCACCTTCTCGTAGACGTAGCCGGCGCGGGTGTCGAGCAGCAGCGAGTCGCCCGCGCGGATGGTGTCGTTGCGCAGCGGCTCGGCGAGGCGCACCACGCGCTCCTCGTCGGCGTTGGCGATGACCAGGGCCCGCTCGCCGTCGGCGAGCAGCTCCTTGAACATCACGACCTCGCCGACCTGCTCGAAGTCGAGCGCTGCCACGACGTTGAGCGCCTCGTTGAGCATCACCTCCTGGCCGCGCACGAGGGAGTCGAGCTCGACCGAGGGGCTGACGTTGACCCGGAGCTTGCGGCCGCCGGTGAAGACGTCGATGGAGTCGTCCTCGTTGCGGGCGAGGAAGGTGCCGAAGCCGGCCGGCGGCTGGGCGAGCCGGTCGACCTCCTCCTTGAGCTTCATGATCTGGTCGCGAGCCTCGCGCAGCGTCTGGGCGAGGCGCTCGTTCTGGGCCGTCACCGCCGACAGCGAGCGCTGCGTGTCGGCGAGCCGCAGCTCGAGGCCGCGGCTGTGGGCCGGTCCGTCGCTCAGGCGGCGGCGCAGGTCGTGGACCTCCGCCTCCAGGAACCTGACCTGGTTGGCGAGCTCGTCGCGGCCGCGGCCGTCAGAACTCGAGGCGTCCTGTGATGTGGCCATCTGTGCGTCACCTCCTGAAATCGACCCTACCCGCGTCAGGTGGTCGCGCGAGTGTGAACAAGAGGGTGTTGGACACGAATTGATACATCTGTAACCAGCGGGTATAGCCCGTTCGGGCCACTCACTGCTACTCGGCGCTCTTCGACGGGTACGCCGGGTGGTCGCGGCCCGGTGTAGTCGGGACCGTAGGCGCCTGGCGCGGGCCGGCGGCGCTTGAGGGGCGGCCGCTCCCCCGGCGCCATCCGGCGGGCCGTGACCAGGAACGCCGTGTGGCCGATCATCGCGTGGCCCGGCCGCACCGCGAGCCCCTCGACGTGCCAGTCGCGGACCAGCGACTCCCAGGCCTGCGGCTCGGTGAAGCCGCCGTGCACGCGCATGCCCTCGACGATGCGGGACAGCTGCGTCGTGGTGGCGACGTACGCGCACAGGATCCCGCCCGGGAGCAGCGCGGCGGCAGCGGCGTCGAGGCACTCCCAGGGAGCCAGCATGTCGAGGATGAGGCGGTCGGTGCGCTCGCCGGACGCCGGCAGCTCCTCGGCGAGGTCGCCGAGCCGCAGCTCCCACGCGGGGTGGCTCGCCTCCCGAAGAACTGGGTGACGTTGCGTCGCGCCACGTCGGCGAACTCCTCGCGGCGCTCGTAGGACAGCACCCGACCGTGTGGTCCGACGGCACGCAGCAACGAGCAGGTCAGGGCGCCGGAGCCGACCCCCGCCTCGACGACGTGGGCGCCGGGGAACACGTCGGCCATGGCGACGATCTGCGCGGAGTCCTTGGGGTAGACGACGGCCGCGCCGCGTGGCATCGACACGACGAACTCCGAGAGCAGCGGCCGGAAGACGAGGTACTCGCCGCCCAGGGACGAGGTGACCGTGAAGCCCTCCTCACGGTCGATCAGGTCGTCGTGCTCGAGGTGGCCGCGGTTGGAGAAGAAGCGCTTGCCGGGCTCGAGGCAGAAGTTGTGGCGCCGGCCCTTGGCGTCGACCAGCCGGACCCACTCGCCCGCCCGCAGCGGCCCGCGGTGTACGCCCGCCCAGGCATCGGGAGAGACGTCGGGCTGAGACATGGCGCAAACCTAGTGCCAGCCCTGACCGCCGGTCGTTTCAGCGGCCGTGGGCCTGGCGGAAGGCGCGCTCGACGTCGAGTGCCGACAGCACGCCGTAGATGCTGCCGTCGTCCTCGACGAGCAGGTACTCGTGGGCCGGCATGTCGGCCATCGCGCGCACCAGCTGCTCGCCCTCGATCGTCGCCGGCAGGCTCATGCCCGGCTCGATGGTGCGCGCGACCGTGGAGACGGCCACCCAGGGCCGGCGTTCCTCGGGCGTGGCGACGAGCGCGGCCTCGCTGACCAGGCCGATGGGCCGACCGGCTCCGGTGACGGTGATCAGGCTGCCGGCCTCGGCCTCCCTCGCGCGGCGGACCGCCTCGGCCAGGGGCAGGTCGTCGGGCACCGCCAGCGCGCGACGGGCCAGCTGGCGCGCGACCAGGGCCGGCAGCGAGCTGCGGGCCCGGGCCGACTGGAGGGCCGACGAGGCGGCGGTCCAGAGGAACAGCGCCACCATGCCGGCGAGCAGCACGTCGAAGACATCGGGGGTGGTGCCGAGGAGCGGCTCCTGCAGCAGCGGCCAGGCGAGCGCGGCGACGGCGGTCATGCGGCCGGTCCAGGCGGCCACGACGGTGCCCTTGAGCATGTCGCCGGTGGCACCCCAGACGATCGACTTCAGCACCCGGCCGCCGTCGAGCGGGAGCCCGGGGACCAGGTTGAGCACGCCCACGATCAGGTTGGCGCCGGCCAGCCCCTCGACGGCCATCAGCAGCAGCCCGTCGGGCGTCACGAACCACAGCGCCAGCGCGGCCAGCCCGACGCCGATCGAGGTGAGCGGCCCCACGACCGCGATCATCAGCTCCTGGCGGGGAGTGCGCGCCTCGCCCTCGATCGCGGTGGCGCCGCCGAGGAAGTGGAGGGTGATCGAGCTGACCTGGTAGCCGTAGTGGCGCGCCATGTAGGCGTGGGAGGCCTCGTGGAGCAGCACCGAGAGGTAGAGGATCACCGCGAACGCGAACCCGGCGACGTACTTCAGGCCGCCGAGGCCGGGCGCGACCTGGTCGACGCGCGGTGCGACGACCCACGCGATCAGGGCGGCGATCAGGAACCACGAGCTGGTGACGAGCACGTCGCTGCCGGCGATGGTGCCGACCTTGAACGTCCCAGGAGGGCGCTGCGGGCGCTGGCCGGGGAGGGCGCGACGGTGTCCGGGACGCCTCGGAAGGGTGTTCGGACACGTGTCGAGGCTATCCGACATGACTGTCCGCCGGACTGTCGGTGCGCTCGCCTAGGGTCGGCTCATGACCGTCGACCAGGACGCCTCACCGGCCGAGCGGGCCTCCCGGCGACGGGTCGACGGCGTCGAGGTGCTGGGGGCGATCTCCCCGAGCCGGGCGGCCGACTTCATGACCTGCCCGCTGATGTTCCGGTTCCGCACCGTCGACCGGCTGCCCGAGGCGTTCTCCGTCGACGCCGTGCGCGGCACGCTGGTGCACAAGGTGCTCGAGGACCTGTTCTCGCTGCCCGCCGCCGACCGCACTCCCGAGGCGGCCCGCGAGATGCTCGTGCCGACCTGGGAGAGGTTCGTCGAGGACGACCCGACGCTCGGCGCCATGTTCGACGACGCCGAGGCCGCTCACGAGCCCGGCTTCCTGGAGTGGCTGCGCTCCGCGGGCGAGGTTCTCGACCGATACTTCACGCTCGAGGACCCTCGCCGCCTCGAGCCCGCCGAGCGCGAGCTCTACGTCGAGACGCTGCTCGACTCCAAGCTGCTGCTGCGCGGCTTCGTCGACCGGCTCGACGTCGCGCCCGACAGGTGCTATCCGATTGGTGGACTACAAGACGGGCTACAGCCCGCGTCGAGGCCGGCGAGGCCAAGGCGCTGTTCCAGATGAAGTTCTACGCGCTGGTGATCTGGCGCATGCGGGGCGTGGTGCCCCAGCAGCTCCAGCTGGTCTACCTCGGCAACGGCGAGATCCTCCGCTACGAGCCCGACGAGGCCGACCTGCTGGCCACCGAGCGCAAGGTCAACGCGCTTGTGGGAGGCGATCCGGCAGGCTGACGAGCTGCGGGAGTGGCAGCCCAACCGGTCGCGCGCCTGCGACTGGTGCTCGTTCAAGGCGATCTGCCCGGCCTGGGGCGGCACTCCCCCGCCGGTGCCGCCGAGGCGCACCGAGGTCACACCCGATGACGCTCGGCCCACAGGGCTGCGGATGTTCGGTCGGCTACGCCGATGGTGGCGAAGATCGAGGTGAGGTGCGCCTTGACGGTGCGCTCGGTGATGCCCAGCCGGCGGGCGATCTGCTTGTTGGCGAGGCCCTCGCGCACCAGCTGCAGCACCTCCCGCTCGCGCGGGGTCAGGTCGGGCATGTCGGCCGAGGGCGGCGGGTGTCCAGCAGCTCGCGCGCCGCGCGCGGGTGGATCGGCGACTCGCCCCGGGCCACGGCCCTGATGCCGTTGAGGATGTCGTCGGGCTCGGCGTCCTTGAGCAGGTAGCCCACCGCGCCCGCGTCGAGCGCGCCCACGATGCGCTCCGCGTCGGCGTACGACGTCAGCACGAGCACGTCGGCGAGCTCCTCGGCCACGATCGACCGGGTGGCGCTGACTCCGTCGACGCCGGGCATCTGCAGGTCCATCAGCACGACGTCGGGCCGGGTCGACCGCACCACCTCCAACGCCTCGGTGCCGTCGCTGGCGGTGCCCACGACGCGCAGGTCCTCGACGCCGGCCAGCAGCTGGGTCAGCCCACCGCGCACGACCGCGTGGTCGTCGACCACGACGACCGTGATCTGCTCACCACCCTCGGCCGCGCTCTTCCCGGCATTCACCTCTGGGCTCACCTGACCGCCACCTCCATCCGGACCTCGGTCCCCTCGCCGGGTGTCGACCGTACGTCGAGCCGCCCGCCGGCGTCGGCCACCAGGCTGGCGAGTCCGCGCAGGCCGAAGCTCTCCGGGGCACGTTCGGCCGCGGGGTCGAAGCCGTGACCGTCGTCGGCCACGCGGAGCACCAGCAGTCCCGTCCCGCCGGGCCACCTCGACCTCCAGCGTCGTCGCGCGCGCGTGCCTGATGGCGTTGCGCACCGCCTCCTGCGCCACCCGCCAGACCAGGGCGACCGTGTCGTCGGACAACGGGCCGATGTCGTCGACCCGCACCGTGCGCCTCGATCCCCGCCGCGGCGGCCGGCGCCGTCAGGTCGGTGAGAGCGGCGGCCAGCCCGTCGGCGTGCAGGTCGGGCGGGTGGATCGAGACCAGCAACGAGCGCAGCGCCTTCAGGCTCGTGCGCAGCGACCTCCCCGCGCTGTCGAGGTCCTCGCGCAGCTCGTCGGGCACGCGCTGGTCGCGGCCGACGGCCGTCAGCGAGAACGCCGTACCGGCCAGGTCCTGCACGACGCCGTCGTGGAGGTCGCGGGCGATCCGCCGCCGCTCGGCCTCCGAGGCCGTCATCGAGGCGCGCAACAGCCGCTCGCGCTCCCGCGCGTTGCGGGTCAGCCTCCGGGTGAGCACCCAGATGATCGGCGTGGCGATCACCAGCATCGCGAGCAGCCCCCCGACGGTGATCCGCTGGATGGGCGCGAACACCGCGCTGCGACGGGCTGCCAGGTCGTCGGCGGAGTAGTAGACCTCGAACAGCATCGGCGTCGCCCTCCGGCGAGCGGATCCGGGTGTAGACCTCCACCAGCCCCCCGGAGTCGGTCTCGAAGCGGTTCTCGGGCTTGGAGAGGTCAGAGACCTCCGCCTCGGTGCCGCCGTTCTCGAGCACCTCGGTCTCTTCCTCGTCGAGCGGGTAGCGGGCGCCGATCAGCTTGCTCTCGTCGGAGTAGACGATCGTGCCGTCGCCGCGCCAGATCTTCACCCGGCGTACGTCGCCCACCAGAAGCCGGTCGAGGACCTCGCGGTCGAGCTTGTCGATGGCGCCGGCCTCACCGTCGACCAGTCCGCGCGGGATCGCCGGCTGCGCCACCGAACGGGCCAGCACCCGGGTCAGCGCGCGGGCGTCCGCGCTGGACTCGTCGGCCGCCACGCGCGCGCTGAGGATCGAGGTCGCGACCGAGAGCGCGATGAACAACAGGACTGCCAGCGTGAGGTACTGCGCCACCGGGTTGCGGAGCAGCCTCACCCGGTCAGCCTAGGGAGATCCGCCAGGCAGTCCAGCCGAGTCCCGCTCGGCGGTGTCACCAGTCGATCCGGCCGCGGCACACCTCGCCGGTCTTGACCCGCTCGGCCCGGAACACGCAGTGGTCCACACCTGCCAGGTCGACCAGTGCCCGGCGTACCTCGAACCCGCTGGAACCGGTCACCGACCGGCCTTGCGCCGAGACGCTCCCGTTGTGCTTGATCCTCCAGGTCCAGGTCTGCCCTGCCCGGGTGTCCTCCACCCGGCCGCGCAGCTCGATGCGCTGGTCGTCGTCCCACTTCGCTCGCATCTCCCAGCCGGCCCTACCGGAGCAGGAGCCGGTCTTGCGCACCTCGTCGTCAGAGGCGCTGACGCTTGCCGGGAGCATCACGATCGATGACGGCGGTGGCCGCCCCGACGAGGAGTCGAGCCGGAGAGCCAGCCGGCCCGTCACCACGCGACGGTCGCGCGGCACACCTCGCCCGAGCTCGGGTTGACCGCGCGGAACACGAAGTGGTCGGTGCCGGCCAGGTTGGCGGGCTTGCGCTCGACCTCGAACGACCCGCTGGGCCCGGTCGTCGTGGACTGGCCCTTGGCGAACACGTTGCCGTTGTCCTTGAACTTCCAGTTCCAGGTCTGGCCCACCTTGTTGCTGTCGATCTCGGCCTCGACCTCGATGCGGCCGTCGTCCGACTTCGCCTTGATCTTCCAGTCCGTCCCGGCGCTGCACGACCCGTTGCGCTCGACCCGGTCGTCGTCATCGTCGCCCGCCGATGGCCGGCGGCGGTCAGCGCCGTCAGCGCGAGGGTGGAGATGGTCAGGGCGGCAGCCAGCGGTGCGGGTCGTCTTCATCGTGGTTCCTTCCGTCGGTTCAGGACGCGCCCAGCCTGCCGCCGCGCACCGGCTCCAGCCGCACCATTGCGCAAGAGGTACTACGGACCATCACCGGGCCGCGAGCCGATGGCCGGCGGAGCGACCGAGTGCAGCCGGCCAACGTCACGACCCAAGCCCCGCGCAGCGGAATCACTCCGGCTCCGCCGGATAGAGCACGCAGGCGACGTCGACCCCGCCGGCGCGGCGGAGCTTCGGGGAGTCGGCGGGCTGGAACTGCACCTCGACGCCGTTGCCGGCCGGCTCGATGTCGCGGACGCCCGTCCAGAGGGGCTCGTCGGGGTTCTCCGCCTTGATCCGGTCGAGCAGGGCGCGCACCTCGCCCGCGCCGCCCTTGCCGATGGTCGCCGTGGTCGACGGCTGGTCGAGGCCCTCGAGATCGCCGATGACGGCCTTCTCGTCGTCGTACGCCTCGACCTTGCGGGTCCAGTGCTCCTCCAGCAGGGCGCGGAGGTCGCGCGACTCCCAGCCGCACTCCGCGATCGCCTCGGGGCACCGCGGGTGGAAGGAACACCCCAGCGGCGGCTCGGCCGCGTCCGGGATCTCGCCGCGCGGCAGGTCCCGCGGCACCATCCGGTCGGGGTCGGGCTCGGGAATCGCCTTGAGGAGCGCCTTGGTGTAGGGGTGCCGGGGGTTGGCGAAGATCTCCTCGGTGGGCCCGATCTCCACGATCCGGCCGAGGTACATGATCGCGATGCGGTCGCAGAAGTACTTCGCCGAGGCCAGGTCGTGGGTGATGTAGACGTAGGTGAGCCCCATCTCCCGCTTGAGGTCGAGCATCAGCTGGAGGATCTTGGCCCGCACGCTCATGTCGAGCATCGACACCGGCTCGTCGGCGACCAGCACCTCCGGGTTCAGGATGATCGCCCGGGCGATCACGGCCCGCTGCTTCTGGCCGCCGGAGAGGTCGGAGGGGTACTTCGTCAGGAACCGCTCGACCGGCGAGAGCCCGACCCGCTCCAGGGCTTCGGCCACCGCCCCCTTCAGGGCGGCCCCCGAGGCGATCTTGTGGATCACGAGCGGGTGCCCGACGGCGTCCTCGATGGTCATCGAGGGGTTGAGCGCGGCGTGCGGGTCCTGGAAGACCATCTGGAGGTCGGTGCGGAGCTGGCGCAGCTCGGCCCCTCGCATCTCGGAGACACGGCGCTCGCCGCGGTCGGCCGAGTGGTAGGTGATGCGGCCCTCGGTGGCCGGCACCAGGCCCAGCAGGGCGCGGCCGAACGTGGACTTGCCGCTGCCGGACTCGCCGACCAGGCCGAGCACCTCGCCGCGGCGCAGCGAGACGTTCACGCCGTCCACGGCCTTCACCACCCGCGCCTTCAGGCCGAACAGCCGCGAGAACGCCCCGCCCTGCAGCTGGAAGTGGACGGCGAGGTCGTCGATGTCGAGGACGGTGTCGGACAGCGGGCCGGACAAGCCGGTCGACCTCAGGCTTCGTCGGCAACGGAGATCTCCTCCCGTTGGAGCGGCGCCCGCTCGGACTCGGGTACGTCGGCCGCCAGGCCGTCCTTGAAGTCGGCGGCCCAGCACTGGGCGCGGCTGCCGCCCTGGTGCTCCCGCTCGATCGGGTGCCGGCTCGCGCAGATCTTCATCGCGTCGGGACAGCGCGGGTGGAAGTGGCACCCGGACGGCGGCTCGACCAGGTCGGGTGGGGCGCCCGCGATGAAGTTCAGACCCGTGGTCCGCAACGAGATGGTCGAGCGCAGCAGCTCGCGGGTGTAGGGGTGCTTGGGCCGGGAGAACACCTCCCGCGCGTCGCCGATCTCGACGATCTCGCCGGCGTACATCACCGCCACCCGGTCGCACGCCTCGGCGATGATGCCGAGGTTGTGGGTGATCAGCAGCAGCGCGGTGCGGTAGTTGGCACGCAGGTCGTGGAGGATCCGGATGATCTGCGCCTCGACCAGCACGTCGAGCGCGGTGGTGGGCTCGTCGGCGACCACGAACGGCGGACGCAGCACCAGCGTCAGGGCGATCATCAGCCGCTGGCGCATGCCGCCGGAGAACTCGTGCGGGTAGGCGTGGTAGCGGGTGGGCGGGATGCCCATCACCCGCAGCACCTCGAGCGAGCGACGGTCGATCTCGGCTCTTGCTGATCGACTTGTCGTGGGTCTTGAGGGTCTCGGAGAAGTGCTCGCTGATCCGCATCAGCGGGTTCAGCCGGGTCAGCGGCTCCTGGAAGATCATCCCGAGGTCGCGCCCGCGCATGGCGTGCTGCTCCTTCGGCTTGAGCTTCAGCATGTCGGTGCCGCGGAACCGGAGCTCGCCGTCGCGGGCGCTGCCCTCGGGCAGCAGCCCGATCAACCCCCGGCCGAGGGTCGACTTGCCGCAGCCGGACTCCCCCACCAGTCCGAGGATCTCGCCCTCCCGGATGTCGAAGCTCACGCCGTCGACCGCGCGCACCGGGCCTCGCTCCGTGCCGTACCAGACACGCAGGTCGCGCGCCTCCAGCACCGGCTCCCCAGGAACAGAGCGCGGCTCGGCCTGCTCGTCGACCGTGTCGGTCATCAGGCGACCTCCTTCTCGCGTCGCGGGCCTGTCGGGGAACTCGACCTTCTGCAGACGGCGGCGGCGCAGGGCCGGGTTGAGGGTCTCGTTCAAGCCCTCGCCCACCAGCGTCAGCGCGGTGATCAGCAGGATGATCGCCATGCCCGGCCAGAGCGCGGGCCACCAGACACCCGCCTGCGCGTCGTCGAGCGCGCGGCTGAGGTCGTAGCCCCACTCCGAGGCCTCGTTGGGCTGGATGCCGAGCCCGAGGAAGCCCAGCGCGGCCAGCGTGCCCACCGCGTCGGCGGCGTTGAGGGTGCCGATGACCGGCACGGACTGCACGACGTTGCCGAAGAGGTACTTGCGCATGATCGTGGTCGGCTTCGCCCCGATCGCACGCGCCGCCTCGACGTACGTCGTCTCCCGGGTCGAGACGGTCGTGTTGCGCACGACGCGGAAGTACTGCGGGATGTAGATGGCCGTCAGGGACATCGCCGCGGCGACGATGCCGCTGCCGAGCTTGCCGGTGAGGAGGAACGCGAACACGATGGCCAGCAGCAGCGACGGGATCGTGTAGATGGCGTCGGTGACGAAGACGAGCATGCGGTCGACCCAGCCGCCCAGGAACCCGGACACCAGGCCGAGCGGCACGCCGATCAGCACCGAGAACACCACGGAGAGGACGACCACCTCGAGGGCCGTGCGGGCGCCCCACACCATGCGGGAGAAGATGTCGTAGAACTGGTCGTTGGTGCCGAGCAGGTGGTCGCCACCGGGCGGGGCGAGCTTCGGGAACTTCACGCCGGACGCGTCTCGGGTCTGGTTGAAGTCGAACGGCGCGATCCACGGCGCGAAGATCGCGCAGACCACGAAGACGACCAGCATGACGAAGCCGACGAGCAGGATGTAGCGGGCCAGTCCCTTGGTGTTCCAGATCGTCTTGAGCAACCCACGCATGTCAGTACCTCATCCTCAGTACCTCACTCGGGGGTCGATCAAGGCGTTGACCACGTCCACGATGACGCTCACCAGCACCACGATGATCGCGAAGAAGATCACCAGTCCCTGGACGGCGACGTAGTCGCGCTTGATCGTGTAGTCGACCAGCAGGTTGCCCAGGCCCGGCCAGTTGAAGGTGCGTTCGGTCAGCACCGCGCCGGCCAGGGTGATCGCCACCAGGAGCCCGACCACGGTGACCACGGCGACCAGCGCGTTGCGGAAGGCGTGGCGGCGTACGACGTGGCGTTCGGCGATGCCCCGCGCCCGGGCCGCCTCGACGTAGTCGCCCTTCATCG
Organism: uncultured Actinomycetota bacterium; assembly: GCA_963758885.1. Taxonomy (GTDB): domain Bacteria; phylum Actinomycetota; class Actinomycetes; order Propionibacteriales; family Nocardioidaceae; genus Nocardioides. Next base: position 129,447 of record CAVWXS010000024.1, on the reverse strand, counting down.
CCTGGATCACGTTGACCCGCACCAGCCGGATGATCACGCCCGACAGCAGCAGGCCCAGGGTGAAGCACGGCAGCAGGTGGTGCTTGAGCACGTCGGAGGTGGCGGCTCCGTCGCCGGACAGCGCTGCGTCCACGAGCAGGATGTGGGTCTTGGTCGGGACGGTGAAGACGGTGATCGGCGAGGCGATGCTCGAGGTCGGCCAGGTGGGGAACAGCTCGACCACGAGCACCACCAGCATGATGCCGACCCAGAAGATCGGCGCGGCGTAGGTGATCACGCCGAAGAGGCGGATCCCGATGTCGGCGCCGCTGTCGCGGTAGCGGCCGGCCAGCCGGCCCAGCGGGAGCCCGATGAGCAGCGCGAAGAGGAACGCGCCGACCGTGAGGGTGAGGGTGGCGCCCCCGTTGTCGAGGATCAGGTCGGTGACCGGGCGGTTGTCGGAGATCGTCTGGCCGAAGTTGAGCCGGGCGACCTGGCCGAGGTACTCGAAGTACTGGACGAGGATCGGCCGGTCCAGGCCCAGCGACGCGCGCCGGACGTCGAGCGCCTCCTCGCTGAGCCGGCCGCCCAGTGCTGCGCTGACGGGGTCGCCGGGAGCGACCCGCAGCAGGAAGAAGACCACCGTCAGCACCACCCACATCATCGGGATGATGAGCAGGATCCTGACCAGGATGTAGCGGGACAGCGATCCCGATCCTGAGCTCACGCCGCGGGCCTCCTGACGTTCGAGGGCATCCAGAGTTGTCTACAGCATCGAAGGAGGGCGCCGCACGCGTAGGTGGGCGCCCTCCTCCGAGCGTCGGCGGTGAGCTTGCGAACCGACCGAGTGCGAGGACTGACGCACCCGCCGCGCCAGCGGCGGGGTGCGTCAGAGCTTGAACGATCAGCCTTCCTTGCTGATCATCCAGAAACGGAAGATGTACGTCGGGTCCAGCGTCTCCTCGACACCCGTCATCGACGAGTTGGCCACGGCGACGTTCTGGCCGTTCCACGACGGGATCAGTCGGGACGTCCTCGGCCGTCGATGTCCTGCAGCTGGCCGATCTGCTCGTTGCGAGCGGTCTCGTCGGTCTCGCCGATCTCCTGGTCGAGGAGCTTGTTGGCCTCTTCGCTGGTGTAGTTGTTCTCGTAGAAGCCACCGTCACGCAGGAACGGCGACAGGTAGTTGTCGGCGTCCAGGAAGTCGGGGTACCACCCGTAGATGAAGAGGTCGTAGGCGCCCTCCTTGGCGAGCGTCTGGTACTCCTCCCACGCCGCATCGTCGGTCGTCGCCTCGAACAGGCCGCTGGAGTTCAGCTGGTCCGCGAGCTCGGTGGCCTCGTCCACCGCGTTGGGGCCGTAGTGCTCCGGCGGGTAGCCGAGCTTGATCTTGACCGGGGTCTGCACGCCGGCCGCGTCGAGGATCTGCTTGGCCTCGTCGGCGTTGGGCTCGCCGTACTTCTCCTTGAAGGAGTCCTTCTGGCCACCGAAGCCGGGCGGGACGATGGAGTACGACGGTGTGACGGTGCCGTCGTAGGCGTTGTCGGAGATGGCCTGGCGGTCGATGAGCTGCGCGACGGCCTGGCGGATCGCCTTGTTCTTGCCCACGTCGGTGGAGAACTGCCAACACCCAGTAACGGAACTCCGAGCCCTTGCCACGGATGACCTCGGCCTTGCCGCCTTCCTCGATGCTGTTGAGGTCGGTCGGGCTGAGAGTGCGCCAGGCGATGTCGACCTGGCCGTTCTCGACGGCCGTCTTGAGCGGCGCCGGGTCGCTGAAGTACTGGACGAAGACCTGGGCGCTCTGCGGGGTCTTGGTGCCGGCGTAGGTCTCGTTGGCCTCGAAGACCGCCTGCTCGCCCGCCTTGTACTGGCTCAGCTTGTAGGGGCCGGAGCCGATCATGTTCTCGATGTCGTCGTCGGCCAGCTTGTCGTCGATCGGGAAGGTCTCCTCGTCGACGATCGACGTGGTGGCCGACGTCAGGATGAACATGAACGTCTGGTCGGGCTGGTTCAGGTGGAAGACCACCGTCGTGTCGTCGGGCGTCTCGATGGCGCCGTCGGCCAGAGCGGGCAGTCGGGGTTCTCGGGGTCACGCGTTGCTGATCGAGCCGAGCAGCACCGCGGAGCCGTTGGGGTCGGCGATCTCGATGTTGCGCTGGAACGAGAACAGCACGTCCGAGGAGGTGAGCTCGTCGCCGTTGGAGAACGTCGCACCCTCGGGCAGCTTGCAGGTGATCGTCGTCGGGTCGTCGTACTCGCACGACTCCGCCAGGTCGGGCTCCGGCTCGGTGCCGTTGGCCGGGACGGTCATCAGCTGCTGGAACATGTTGTACTGGAGGTTCCACGAGCCGAAGTCGTAGGAACCGGCCGGGTCGATCGACGTCACGGCTTCGGTGGTGCCGAGGATCCAGGGAGCACCGGTGGCGGCATCTCCGCCGTCGCCGCCGTCGCCTCCGTCACCGCTGCCAGAGCTGTCGTCCTCGCTGCCGCACGCGGCCAGCGTGCCCACCAGGGCACCCGCCGCCAGCAGCGACCAGAGTTTGTTGCGCTTCACTTACACCCCTTGAGGTTTGGGGCCCCGGCCGCACGCCGGGGTCGGTACCGCGCGCAACTTACCCCGCACTCGACTCCGGGTCCACGGAGGGCGCCTACCGGTTTGGTCGCGATCCCGCAACGATTTCGGTGGCCAGCCTGCTCAGGACCGGAAGGTTTGCGGCCGTGACCCCCGCCAGCGAGTCGGCGAACATCCTCCGCTCGCCCTCCAGGATCGGCACGTGGTTGGGGACGCAGAGCACCGGGCAGCCGGCGCTCTCGGCGGACCGGGCACCGGTGTTGGAGTCCTCGATCGCCAGGCAGTCGCCGGGATCGACGCCCAGCAGCCGGGCGGCCTTGAGATAGGGGTCGGGGTACGGCTTGCCCCGCTCGACGGCGTCGCCGGTGACCACAGCGGCGAACGTCCCCTCCGGGAGTCCGTCCAGGATCGGCTCGACGAACCGCCGGTAGGACATCGTCACCAGGGCGCACGGCACGCCCGACCGGGCCAGGTCGGCGAGGAGCTCGACGGCGCCCGGCCGCCACGGCACGGCGACCCGGATCTGCTCGATCACCCCGTCGAGGAGCTGCTCGACGATCTCGGCGGGCTCCAGGTCGATCCCCATGTGCTCGCGGATGTAGCGGCCCGACTCGAGCAGGTCGTTGCCGACCAGGTTGAGGGAGTCCTGCTCGGTCCAGCTGCCGCCGTGGCGTTCGGCCAGCTGGCGCTCGGTGGCCATCCAGTAGGGCTCGGTGTCGACCAGCGTGCCGTCCATGTCCCAGAGCACCGCGGCGTACGGCGTCACCGCTGGTTGCGGAGACGCGGGATCGTCACTCATCGGGGTCGTAGCCGAGGCTCGGCGACAGCCATCTCTCGGCCTCGGCGAGCGTCCAGCCCTTGCGGCTGGCGTAGTCCTCGACCTGGTCGCGCGCGACCCGGCCGACCACGAAGTACTGCGACTCGGGGTGGCTGAAGTAGAGCCCGAGACCGAGGCGCCGGGCTGCATGGCCATCGACTCGGTGAGCCCCATGCCCGTGTGCGCCTCGACGTCGAGGAGGTCCCAGATCGTCTGCTTCTCGGTGTGGTCGGGGCTGGCGGGGTAGCCCGGCGCGGGCCGGATGCCGGCGTAGCGCTCCTTGATCAGGCCGACGCTGTCGAGCCGCTCGTCGGGGGCGTAGCCCCACAGCTCGCGGCGGACGCGCTCGTGGAGCCGCTCCGCGAACGCCTCGGCGAGCCGGTCGGCCAGCGCCTCGAGCAGGATCGCGCTGTAGTCGTCGACGTCCTTGCGGAAGGCGGCGACCCGGTCAGCGGCGCCGAGACCTGCCGTCACGGCGAACGCGCCGACGTAGTCCTTGAGGCCGGTGGACTTCGGCGCCACGAAGTCGGCGAGCGACCGGTTCGGGACGCCCTCGCGGTGCTGGCCCTGCTGGCGCAGCTGGTGGAGCACGGTCAGCGGCTGCGTCGCGGGTCTCGTCGAGGTAGACCTCGATGTCGTCACCGACGCTGTTGGCCGGGAACAACCCGACCACGCCGTTGGCGGTCAGCCACCGCTCGTCGACGACCTGGTCGAGCATCGCCTGGGCGTCGTCGTAGAGCTTGCGCGCCGCCTCGCCCGTTGCCGGGCTGTTGAGGATCTCGGGGAACGACCCCTTCATCTCCCAGGCGTTGAAGAACGGCTGCCAGTCGATGTAGCGGCGCAGGTCGCCCAGGTCGTAGCCCTTGAACACCCGGACGTGCTGGGTCTCCGCCGCGGAGGCCGACGATGGGCGAGACGGCGTGGTCCTGCTGGAGGAGCAGGTGCGGGCGCGGCGGCCGGTACGACGCCCAGTCGACCGGAGTGGCCCGGCTCGCGGGCCTGCTCGAGGGTGACCATCGGCCGGTCGTTCTTGGCGGCGTGGCGGGCGCGCAGCGCGTCGTAGTCGGCCTGGACGTCGTCGAGCAGCTTCTGCCGGCGGTCGTCGCTGAGCAGGGAAGCGGTGACCGGCACCGAGCGGGAGGCGTCCTTGACCCACACCACGGGGCCGTCGTACTTCTGGTCGATCTTGACCGCGGTGTGCGCGCGTGAGGTCGTGGCGCCGCCGATCAGCAGCGGGATGGTGAACTCCTGGCGCTGCATCTCGGAGGCCAGGTTGACCATCTCGTCGAGCGAGGGCGTGATCAGGCCGCTGAGGCCGATCAGGTCGGCACCGATCTCGCGGGCGGTGTCGAGGATCTTCTGCGCCGGCACCATCACGCCGAGGTCGATCACCTCGTAGTTGTTGCACTGCAGCACGACGCCGACGATGTTCTTCCCGATGTCGTGGACGTCGCCCTTCACCGTCGCCATCACGATCGTGCCGTTGGTGTCCTTGACAGTGGCCAGCTCGGGGTTGTCGAGCTTCTCCTGCTCGATGAACGGGATCAGGTAGGCGACGGCCTTCTTCATCACCCGCGCCGACTTCACGACCTGCGGCAGGAACATCTTGCCGGCGCCGAACAGGTCGCCGACGACGTTCATGCCGTCCATCAGCGGTCCTTCGATCACTTCGAGCGGCCGGCCGCCGCGCTCGGCGATCTCCGCGCGGAGCTCCTCGGTGTCGGTCTCGACGTGGGCGTCGATGCCCTTCACGAGCGCGTGGGTGATCCGCTCACCCACCGGCAGCGCTCGCCACTCCTCCTCGGACTCCTCGACCTGGCCGGCCTCCTTGTTGTAGCGCTCGGCGATCTCGAGCAGCCGCTCGGCGGCATCCGGGCGACGGTTCAGGACGACGTCCTCGATCCGCTCGCGCAGCTCGGGCTCGACCTCGTCGTAGACCGCCAGCGCGCCGGCGTTGACGATGCCCATGTCGAGCCCGGCCTCGATGGCGTGGTAGAGGAACACCGCGTGGATCGCCTCGCGCACGGGGTTGTTGCCCCGGAACGAGAAGCTGACGTTGGAGATGCCGCCCGAGACCTTGGCGCCGGGCAGGTTCTGCTTGATCCAGCGGGTCGCCTCGATGAAGTCGAGCCCGTACGACGCGTGCTCCTCGATGCCGGTCGCGACGGCGAAGACGTTGGGGTCGAAGATGATGTCCTCGGGCGGGAAGCCGATCTCGTCGACCAGGATCCGGTAGGCCCGCTCGCAGATCGCCTTGCGGCGCTCGAGGTTGTCGGCCTGGCCGTCCTCGTCGAAGGCCATCACGACCGCCGCGGCGCCGTACTTGCGGCAGAGGCGGGCGTGCTCGCGGAACTTGTCCTCGCCCTCCTTCATCGAGATGGAGTTGACGATCGGCTTGCCCTGGACGCACTTCAGGCCGGCCTCGATGACCTCCCACTTCGAGGAGTCGACCATCACCGGCACCCGGCTGATGTCGGGCTCGCTGGCGACCAGCTTGAGGAAGCGGTCCATCGCGGCGACGCCGTCGATCATGCCCTCGTCCATGTTGACGTCGATCACCTGGGCGCCGTTGACGACCTGCTGCGCCGCCACGGTCAGCGCGGTGTCGTAGTCGCCGGCCTTGATCAGGTTGCGGAAGCGCGCCGAACCGGTGATGTTGGTGCGCTCACCGACGTTCACGAAGAGACTCTCGTCGGTGACGGTGAACGGCTCCAGCCCCGAGAGCCGCATGGCCGGCTCGATCTCGCGAATCCTGCGCGACGGCTTGCCCTCGACGGCTCGGGCGATGGCGGCGATGTGGTCGGGCGTGGTGCCGCAGCAGCCGCCGACCAGGTTGACGAAGCCGGCCTCGGCGAACTCGGCGATGATCGCGGCAGTCTCGTCGGGCGCCTCGTCGTACTCCCCGAACGCGTTGGGCAGGCCGGCGTTGGGGTAGCAGGAGACGAACGAGTCGGCCACGCGCGACATCTCGGCGATGTAGGGCCGCATCTCCTGGGCGCCGAGCGCGCAGTTGAGCCCGACGGCCAGTGGCGCGACGTGGCGGATCGAGCTCCAGAACGCCTCGGTGACCTGGCCGGACAGCGTGCGGCCGCTCGCGTCGGTGATGGTGCCCGACACGATGACGGGCCAGCGCCGGCCGCGTTCGGCGAAGACGGTCTCCACCGCGAAGATGGCGGCCTTGGCGTTGAGGGTGTCGAAGATGGTCTCGATGAAGAGCAGGTCAGCGCCGCCGTCGAGCAGGCCGTTGGTCGCGACGGAGTACGCCGCGACGAGCTGGTCGAAGCTCACGTTGCGGGCGCCCGGGTCGTTGACGTCGGGCGAGATGGAGGCCGTCCGCGTGGTCGGTCCGAGCGCCCCCGCGACGTACCGCGTCTTGTCCGGCGTCTGCGCCGTGGCCTCGTCGGCCGCCCGGCGGGCGAGCCGGGCCGCCTCGAAGTTGAGCTCGTAGGCAAGCTCCTCCATGCCGTAGTCGGCCAGGGACACCGCGTTGGCGTTGAAGGTGTTGGTCTCGATGATGTCGGCGCCCGCGTCGAGGTACTCGCGATGGATCGTGGCGATGATGTCGGGCTGGGTGAGGGTGAGCAGGTCGTTGTTGCCCTGGAGGTCGGACGGCCAGTCGGCGAAGCGCTCCCCGCGGTAGCCCTGTTCGGACGGCCGGTCGCGCTGGATCGCCGTCCCCATCGCGCCGTCGATCACCAGGATCCGCTCTCGGAGCAGCGCGGTGAGCTCCTCGGTGGCGTCCGGGCGGATGTCGACGGGCAAGGCTGCTCCTCGGGTCCGGGGCTGGGACACCAGCCTAGGAACGTCGTCCAGGTGGCGGACGGGGTTATCGCATGGTGACACCGGGGCGGAAGCGCCAAGAAATCGCGGAGGGCCGTCGGCGGCCAGGTGGGGAGTCATAGGGTGGTCGGCGTGATCGAGATCGAGGACGTGCCGGACCTGGTCGACCCGGTCGTCATCGCGGCGTTCGAGGGCTGGAACGACGCCGCCGACGCGGCCTCCTCGGTCGTCGACCACCTGATCAGGGTCTGGCGCGCCCGCACGATCGGGGCGATCGACCCGGAGGAGTTCTACGACTTCCAGGTCAACCGGCCCCTTGTCAGCACCGACGAGCGAGGCCACCGGCAGATCACCTGGCCCAGCACGCAGATCGCGATCGCCAGTCCGCCCGACCTCAGGCGCGACGTCATCTTGATCCGCGGCATCGAGCCCAACATGCGCTGGCGGCAGTTCTGCGCCGAGCTGCTGGCCGCGGCCGACGACCTCGGCGGCCAGATCGTGGTCACCCTGGGCGCCCTGCTGGCCGACACCCCCCACACCCGCCCGGTCCCGGTGAGCGGCACCGCCACCGAGCCCGAGCTGGTCGACCGGCTCAAGCTCGAGGTGTCGACGTACGAGGGCCCGACCGGCATCGTCGGGGTCTTCCAGGACGCCTGCGTGCGGCTCGACATCCCGGCGGTGTCCTACTGGGCCGCTGTGCCCCACTACGTCGCCCAGCCGCCGTGCCCGAAGGCCACCCTCGCGCTGCTCGGCCGGATCGAGGACCTGCTCGAGGTCAGCATCCCCCTCGGCGACCTCCCCGAGGACGCCCGCGCCTGGGAGCGCGGCGTCGACGAGCTCGCCGAGGAGGACGAGGACATCGCCGAGTACGTCCGGTCCCTCGAGGAGACCCGCGACACCACCGAGCTCCCCGAGGCCTCCGGCGAGGCCATCGCCCGCGAGTTCGAGCGTTACCTCAAGCGCCGCGGCGACGAGCAGCCCTAGCGCGAGTCGGCGCAGATCGCCCTCGCCATCACGCCGAGTCGGCGCAGATCGCCCTCGCCAACACGCCGAGTCGGCGCAGATCGCCCTCGCCAACACGCCGAGTCGGCGCAGATCCAAGGGCGACTAGCGCCGACTCGGGCCAGACCCAAGGGCGACTAGCGCCGACTCGGCGCAGATCCAAGGGCGACTTGCGCCGACTCGCGGAATCAGACGATGCCGAGGGCGGCGTCGACGAGGGTCTTGACCGCGTCGGCGGCGCCGGGATCGCTCGCGTCGGCCATCCCGTTGCCGCCGAGCGTCGCCTTCACCCAGGCGTCCACCGCGGCGCAGGCGCGCGGGGCGTCGAGGTCGTCGGCCATCGCGGCGAGCACCTCGGCGACCACGGGGGCGGACGGCGCGCCGGCGTGCAGCGCGAACGCGCGGCGCCACTCGGCCAAGGTGTCGACGGCCGCCCAGAGCTCGGCGTCGTCCCACTCCCAGTCGGAGCGGTAGTGATGACGCAGCAACGTCAGCCGGATCGCCATGGGATCGACCTCGCTGCGCCGCAGCTCGCTGACGAAGACGAGGTTGCCGCGGGACTTCGACATCTTCTCGCCGTCGAGGCCGACCATCCCGGCGTGCGCGTAGACCTGCGCGAAGCGGCCGTCCGGTCGCGACCTGCGCCTCGTTGGCGCACATCTCGTGGTGCGGGAAGACCAGGTCGGATCCCCCGCCCTGGACGTCGAACGTCTCCCCCAGCAGGTCGAGGGCGATCGCGGTGCACTCGATGTGCCAGCCCGGGCGGCCGCGGCCGAACGGACTCTCCCAGGCAGGCTCGCCGGGCCGCTCGCCGCGCCACACGACGCAGTCGAGAGGGTCCTTCTTGCCCGCGCGCTCGGGGTCGCCGCCGCGCTCGGGGAACAGCCGGAGCATCTCCTCGCGGGACATCCGGGACTCCTCGCCGAACGCCGGGTCGCTGGTGACCGAGAAGTAGAGGTCGTCCTCCACCTGGTAGACGGCGCCGGCAGCCTGCAGCCGCGCGATCAGCTCGACGACGAGCGACGATGGACTCGACCGCGCCGACGTAGTGGGCCGGCGGCACGCACCCGCAGCGCCGTCATGTCCTGCCGGAACAGCTCGGTCTCGCGCTCCGCCAGCTCGACCCAGTCGACCCCGACCTTGGTCGCTCGCTCCAGCAGCGGGTCGTCGACGTCGGTGACGTTCTGCACGTAGCTGACCTCGTGCCCCGCGTTGCGCCACGCACGGAGGAGCAGGTCGAAGGCGACGTACGTCGCCGCGTGGCCGATGTGGGTGGCGTCGTACGGCGTGATCCCGCAGACGTACATCCGCGCCGGGCCGTCCGGGCGCGTGGTCACCAGGGCGTTGGTCGAGGTGTCGTGGAGGGCCACCTCCGGACCGGCGACGGACAACCGGGGAAGGTCCGGAGAGGGCCAGGAACGCATGCCGGCCAGCGTAGTCGGCGCGCTCTCTCAGGAGAGCGCGCGGGCCACGTGCAGGACGGCACCCCAGTGTCGGCGGAGCAGACCGTCGGGCCGCAGGGCCAGGCGCCGGCGGATCTCGCCGTACAAGTGCTGGCGGGCAGCTGCGTCCATCGCGATATGTCCAGAGAACGTGTCGAGCAACGCAAGGTAGCCGTCCGCGTCGTAGGTCGTCTCCCAGTCGAAGTGCCGCACCTCGGTCACCTCGAAAAGTCCGCTCGCCTCGATGTCGTCGCGCTGGTCGGGCAGCCCTCCGGGCGCGACGTACGAGTGGTCCGCCGGGAGGCCTTCCCCGATCTCGTCGTACACCTCCTGGATCTCGGCGAAGAACGGGTCGCCGCCGATCGGGACGACATGGTCGGCGCGCCAGAAGGCCAGGTGACCGCCGGGACGCAGCACCTCGTGGGCGCGTCGGTAGCGCGCCTCCGGGTCGACCCAGTGCCAGGCGGTGGCGGCGTAGACCAGGTCGTAGGACCGGTCGGCCGGGGGCCAGGTCTCGAAGGAACCTGTGACCACCTCGACGTCCGGGTACGCCGCAAGCCGGCGTCGGGCCTCGCCCGCCAGCGCCCCACCCAGCTCGATCGCGGTGATCCGGCAGCCCAGCTGGGCGAGCGGGATCGTCGCCGTGCCCGGACCGCAGCCGACCTCGAGCAGCCGTGAGCCCGGCCCGATCCCTGTCGCGGCGACGAGCGCGTCGTACAGCTGGTCGGGGTACGCCGGCCGCGCGCCGGCGTAGGACGCCGCGACGGTGTCGAAGGTGGCGCGGAGGTGGTTGCGATCGTCCATCAAAATGGCGGCCAGGGGATCGCCGGCCAGTCGCCGCGCGGCATCGGCATCGTGCGGGTGCGCAGCAGGCGGGCGACCCGGCGCCGCGTCGCCTCGATCTCGTACGGCGTGAGGTGCGGACCGAGGGCTTCGCCGAGGTCGGCGTCGAGAGCCGCGCCGACGAGCTCGAGCCCGGCGAGCTCGTCGTCCGCCATCGCCTCTCCGGCCCAGCCCCACAAGACGGTGCGGAGCTTGGGGTCGGTGTGGAAGCTGACGCCGTGGTCGACGCCGTAGCGGTGCCCGCCGGCCATCGGCAGCACGTGGCCGCCCTTGCGGTCGGCGTTGTTGACCACGGCGTCGAAGACCACCATCCGACGGAGCGCGCCGGAGTCCTCGTGGACGAGGGAGACGTCGTGGTCGCGGTCGTCGACGCCGTCGAAGACGTGCAGCCACCCCGGCCGCTCGGCCAGCGACCGCACGACGGTCACGGCCTCCTCGTCGTCGGCGGGCTCCTGCCAGACCTGCACCATCCCGGGGCCGTGGGGCCCGTCACGGAGGAACGTCAAGGGCACGACGTCCCAGCCGAGGGCCTCGGACACCAGGTAGGCGGACCGCTCGCGGTCGGCGAGGGTGCCGTCGGGGAAGTCCCACAGCGGCCGCTCCCCGGCGATCGGCTTGTAGACCACGGTCGTGCCTGACACGTCGCCGACGAAGGTCGCGTTGGACGCCGGCATCACCCGGCCGTGCAGCGCCAGCTCGCCGCCGAGGAGCTCCGGCGCTCGGCTCCCTCACGAACGATCCGTCGGGGCGCATGTGCACCGGCGCCCGGACTCAGGCCTCGCGCCGGCGATGACCGTTGGCCCGGACGCACAGGTGGCCCGCCGGGTCGATCGGACCCCCGCAGAACGGGCAGCTGGGGCGGCCGGCCTCGACCACGCGCCCGGCGCGCAGGGCGAAGGCGCGCGCCGCGCCCGGCGTGATCCGCACCAGCAGCACCTCCTCGGGCTCGGGCTCCTCGAACGCCTCCTCGTCGGCCTCGGGCGCGACCTCGACCTCGTCGGTGATCGGGAAGACCTCGATGACCACGCGGTTGAGGGACGGGTCCCATGACAGCGTCATGGTGCCCGCGCGGAACTCCTCCTCGATGGGCTGCTCCAGCGGCGCCTGGTCGTCGAGCTCGCGCGGCGCGACCGCGGGCACGATCGTCGCTGAGGAGCCGTCGTCGAGGACCTGGTCGAGCAGCTCGTCGACCCGCTCCGCGAGGGCCGCCACCTGCTGCTTCTCCAGGGCCACGCTGACCATCCGCGTGCCCGCTGCGGGCCTGGATGAAGAAGGTGCGCTGGCCCGGCTCGCCGACGGTGCCGACGACGAACCGCTCCGGCGGGTCGAACTCGTGGATCACAGGCACGGCGCCAACCCTATGACGCGCCCAGGGCCAGCCGGTCCGGCCCCGCCACCGACGGCCGCGTCGGTAGCGGGAGCCGATCGCCGGCGGCCCTTCTTGGCTGGCGGCGCGAGCCAGGACAGGTCGCCGTCGTGGGTGTTGGTGGCCAGCACGAAGGGCCGGGTCGCGGTGTAGCGCACGATCGAGACCGACGCCGGGTCGACGTGCAGCCGCTGGAACAGGTCGAGGTGCATGCCGAGCGCGTCGGCCAGGAGCGCCTTGACGAGGTCGCCGTGGCTGACCGCGGCCCACACGGCGCCGGGGCCGTGCTCCTTCTCGACGGCCGCGTCCCGGCGGCGTACGGCGTCGACGACGCGCGCCTGCATGGCACCGAGCGACTCGCCGCCCGGGAAGGTGGCCGCCGACGGCTGTGACTGCACGACCTTCCAGAGCGGCTCCTTGGCGAGCTCCCTCAGCGGACGGCCCTGCCACTCGCCGTAGTCGCACTCGGTCAGGCCCTTGTCGGTGAGCATCCGGAGCTCTCGCCCCGTCTCCCGCTGAGCGCGCAGCACCGCCTGCGCGGTCTGCTTGCAGCGCTCGAGCGGGCTGGAGACCACGGCGGACAGCGGCACCGCGGCCAGCCGGGCTGCGGTGCGTCCTGCCTGCGCCAGACCGGTCTCGTCGAGGCGGACCCCGGGCGTCCGACCCGCGAGCACGCCACTGACGTTCGCCGAGGTCCGGCCGTGCCGGACCAGGATCACCGTTGCCACGTCGGGCAGGCTAGTGGTCATCTCCGTGAGTTCGCCGACCACTAGCCGGACTAGCGTGGCCCCCGTGATCGTCGACAGCGCGGTGTACCGCAAGGGCCGAGCGCGTACCCGTGGGTTGCGCAAACCACGACTACGCCGCCCTTCGAGCTGCTGCCGGTGAAGCGCACGACTTCGTCTGGGTCGGCCTGTCGGAGCCCACGGAGGCAGAGCTCGCTGATGTGGCCGATGCGTTCGCGCTGCACCCGTTGGCCGTCGAGGACGCGCTCAACGCACACCAGCGCCCCAAGCTCGAGCGCTACGACGACAGCCTGTTCCTGACCTTGCGGACGCTTTGGTACGTCGACGAGGACGACGCCGTCGAGACCGGCGAGATCAACATGTTCGTCGGCGACGACTACGTCGTGACGGTGCGGCACGGCGCGGGCTCGGAGCTGCACACCCGGCGGATCGACCTGGAGGCTGACACCCAGGTGCTCCTGCACGGCCCCTCGGCGGTCGTGTACGCCGTGTGCGACCGCGTCGTCGACGACTATGAGGCGGTCGCCTCGTCGCTGGAGGAGGACGTCGACGAGGTGGAGTCCTCGGTGTTCTCACCGGACCGCACCAACGACTCCGTCCGCATCTACACCCTGAAGCGGGAGATCGCCGAGATGCGCCGGGCCGTGGTCCCGCTCAAGGAACCGATGCGGCAGTTCGCGGAGGGCGCGGTCAAGGGCATCGACCGCGAGGCGAGGCCGTTCTTCCGGGATGTCTACGACCACGTGGCACGCACGGCCGAGACCATCGACGGGCTCGACAACCTGCTGACGGCGGCGTTCCAAGGGCACCTGGCCCGGATCTCGGTGCAGCAGAACGAGGACATGCGCAAGATCTCCGCGGGCGTCGCGCTGGTCGTCGTCCCCACGCTGATCGCCGGGATCTACGGGATGAACTTCGACCACATGCCCGAGCTGCGTTGGCAGTTCGGCTACGCCTACGCCATCGCGCTGATGGCCGTCACCGTCGGGGCCCTCTGGGTCTTCTTCAAGAGGTCCGGCTGGCTCTAGGAGTCCTAGGGGTCTGTTGGCGGCGCCGGCGGCGGGCGGAAGCGCTCGTCGAGCCAGATCCGGGCCTGTCCGAGGAAGCCCGCGACGTCGTGCACCAGGCGGCCCAGGGCGTCCTGGGTGCGCTCGAAGGCCTGGCTGTAGCTGGCGGCCGCCTCCTGCGCGGCGTCGCTGACCTTGGCGGTGGCGTCGGCCTCGCGGCGTGGGTAGCTCCCGCCGAGGATCGCGGTGTACTCGCCCGACTCGGTCCACCGGCGCAGCTCCCCTGCGCGGACGACCGCGAACGGGTGGCTCTGGGTCTCGACCAGGAAGAGCTTCAGGACGGAGTCGCGGAGGTCCTCGGTCTCGGTGTACTCGCTGCCCTGCGCGAAGAACGACGTGGCGTCGAGGTCGTCGAGGTCGCCGCCGGAGGCCAGCTTCATGTGCACCCTGGTGGCAGCGGCCGGGTTCTGGCCCGCGAGCAGGCCGGCACGGTCGGCCGACAGCTCTGCCTTGCGCGACCACTCCAACAGCGCTGCGGTGATGGCCCGCACGCCCAGGGCGCCGCCCGGGACGGCGTACAGGACCCCCGTCAGGCCGAGCAGGCGGCGCAGGAGGGTCTGGTAGACGGCGTGCCCGCTCAGGGCGTGCCCGAGCTCGTGGCCGAGCAGGAAGCGCATCTCCTCGTCGTCGTCGAGAAGGGCGACGAGCCCGGAGTCGACGACGATGATCGGGGTGTTCAGGCCGATCGTGTAGGCGTTGAACATCGGGCTGGCCCGGACGTAGAGCTCGGGCAGGTCAGCGGCGTCGAGGACGGAACCGACATCGGCGAGCAGGTGGTGCAACCGAGCGAAGTTGCGCTCGTCGGCTCGCACGGCCGACCCGAGGAGCAGCAGCCGGACCGAGCGCTCGTTGATCAGCCCCGACATGGCCTTGAGCAGCGTGTCGAAGCCCTTGAGCTTGCGCAGCGCCACCAGGGCGCCCTTGTCGGCAGGGTGCTCCCACGCGCGCGAGCTGATGTCGGTGAGCGCGGTGCGGGTGCGCGCCGGCTGCCTCTCGCTCGAGGGTTCCGTCGAGCCGGTGTCCGAGTCGTCCGCCATGCCGCGAATCCTCACACGCGGGTCAAGTCGCGGTGATCACTCCGGCACTGAGCAGCACCAAGATGGCCAGGCCCAAGGCGATGCGGTAGGGCACGAACCAGGCGACGGAGTGGTGGGCGACGAACCTCAGCAGCCAAGCGATGCTGGCGAAGGCCACCACGAACGCCACGACCGTTCCCACCACGATCGGGCCGACAGCGAGCGAGCCGTCCAGGGCGTCGGGGAGCTCGTAGATGCCGGCGGCCGTCAGGGCGGGGATCGAGAGGAAGAAGCTCAGCCGGGTGGCCGTGACGCGGTCCAGGCCGAGGAACAGACCGGCGGAGATGGTCGCGCCGGAGCGTGAGACGCCGGGCACGAGGGAGGTGATCTGCACCAGGCCCACGACGATCGCGTCACGCAGCGTGAGCTGCTTCTCGCCGCGCTCCTGGGTGGCGACCCGCTCGGCCAGCCACATCACCGCGCTCCAGGCGATCAAGGCCACGCCCACCACCCACAGCGAACGCAGCGGGCCGGTGATCAGGTCCTTGCCGAGCAGCCCGGCGATCCCCACCGGGATGCTGCCGACGATCACGTACCAGCCCATCCGGTGGTCGCGGTGCCCGCGCCACTGGGCGTCGTACAGGCCCCGGACCCACGCATTGGCGATCCGCCAGATGTCGCGGGCGAAGTAGACGACGACGGCGGCGATGGCGCCCATCTGGATGACCGCGGTGTACGCCGTCACGGCCGGGTCGTCGACATCGAGCCCGAGGGCCTTCTCGGCGATCGTCAGGTGGCCGGTGCTGGAGACGGGGAGGAACTCGGTCAGTCCTTCGACGATGCCGAGGATCACCGCGTCGAGGTAGTCCATGGGGCGCGTGTGCCAATCGGTGTCGGAGACGGTCGGGAGCGGGCCGCCGACGAAGCCTAGTGGCTGGTTCAGACCGGCCGCGGCCGACCCGCAGGGGGTGCCGTGCTCCCTCGGCGGTGACGGCTAGGTTGTCCGCATGCACGCGCGTCGAGTCGGTGCCACCGGCCTCAAGGTGTCCCGACTCGGACTCGGCACGATGACCTGGGGACGCGACACCGACGAGCACGAGGCGCGCGACCAGCTGATCGCCTTCGCGGAGGCGGGCGGCACGCTCCTCGACACCGCGGCCGGCTACGGCGACGGCGCGTCCGAGGAGCTGATCGGCAGCCTGATCGGCGACGTGGTGGCCCGCGACGAGATCGTGATCGCGACCAAGGCGGGCATCTCGCGCCGCACGGGCACCCGCGTCACCGACGCTTCGCGCGGCAACCTGCTCACCTCCCTCGACGGGTCCCTCAAGCGGCTCGGCGTCGACCACGTCGACCTGTGGCAGGTGCACACCTGGGTCGACGACACGCCCCTGGAGGAGACGCTCTCGGCGCTCGACACCGCCGTCGCGACAGGCCGGGCGTCGTACGTCGGGGTGTCCAACTACTCCGGCTGGCAGTCCGCACAGGCAGCGACCTGGCAGCGCGCCGTCCCGGGACGGGTGCCGCTGGCGTCGACGCAGATGGAGTACTCGTTGCTCAACCGCACGGTCGAGGACGAGGTGCTGCCCGCTGCTGAGGCCCTCGGGCTGGGCTTGCTGGCCTGGTCTCCGCTCGGCCGCGGCGTGCTCACCGGCAAGTACCGCACCGGCACGCCCGCCGACTCGCGAGCGGCGACGTCCCACTTCGGGGGCTTCGTCGGCGCCTACCTCGTCCCCCGGTCACACCGGGTCGTCGAGGCCGTGGTGCGTGCCGCCGAGGGGCTGGGCTGGAGCCCGCTGGAGGTGGCGCTCACCTGGGTGCGCGACCGGCCAGGGGTGACCGCCCCGATCGTCGGCGCCCGCACCGCCCAGCAGCTCCGCGGCGCCCTCGGGGTGGAGGAGCTGACGCTGCCCGACGAGATCTCCCAGGCTCTCGACGACGTCTCAGGACCGACCGATGCGGCGTACGACGGATCGGACGACGGGGGCGAGTGAGATGACCCGCGCGCTCCGGCGTCCGCCCACACCCGGGGTGGAGTGGGAGTTCGAGCGGATCACGATCGCGCGCGACTTCTCGCGTTCGGTCGTCACCAAGATGCTCGTGGAGCGTGCCGAGCACGGCGGTTGGGAGCTCGACCGGGTCCACGTCGCCCCCGACGGCACCCGCCGCGTCGTCCTGCGCCGCAAGATCATCCGCGTCCGCCCGACCCTCTACCACTCCGGCGTCGGCTAGATGCTCGAGCCGGGTGGTCAGCTCGCACCGCTCAGCTCGCCGGTCGCTCGGCGGTGCACAGGTCGGTCCCGTCTCCGCCGTCCGCCCTGTCGCGGCCCCCTCCGCCGCGCAGGACGTCGTCGCCGTCCGACCCGTTGAGCTGGTCGTCACCCGGGCCGCCGACCAGCAGAGCGTCGCCGGCCGGCAGGCTGCTGCACCCCTCGACGTCGACGGTGAGGCGGTCGTCGCCCGGCGCGGCCGCGCAGGACCGCACGGCAGGTGCCGCCCATCACGACCCACTCGCTGGCCCTGCTGCCCAGGAAGCGCGACGTCGAGCCGTGCAGACCCTTGAGGTCGAACCGCTGGAACGACGTCCACACCAGCCTGGTGACCGAGTCGAGGCTTGCCTGGCCGGTGACGTTGTCGAAGGTCCAGTCGCCGCTGACGTCCGGGCCGGGCAGCGGCTGGTAGGTGTTGGTGCCGTGACCGCCCAGCAGCGTCGCTCCGGCTGCGAACCCGTAGGTCACCAACGCGTCGTCCCCGGGACCGAGGCTGACCACGTCGGTGTTGGGCGCCGCGCTGCTGCCGCTGATGACGTAGTCCTCGCCGGCGCCGGTCTCGATGCGGTCCTGGTCGTCGGGCGAGCTCTGGTTGGACGCCTCCTGGCTCCACACCCGGTCGTCGCCGCTGCCGCCGAAGAAGATGTCGTCGCCGAAACCGAGGCTCACGAACGTCTTCCCCTTGTGGGCCCGGGCGCCCACGAAGTCGTCACCGGGACCGGCGTTGACCACGGCACTGCCCCGCCCGGTGACGCAGATGGAGTCGTCGCCCGCGCCGGTGTCGACGCGCGCCGCGCCCCTGGTCACGATCACGTCGTTGCCCGCCGTGCCGATCAAGGTGACCCCCGGCTCGCCGGTCTGGGTCGGCGTGAGCCCGTTGCACAGCGTGGCCCCGAGATCGCGCACCTCTCCGGCGCGCGCGGGACCGGCCCACGAGCCGCTCAGGGCCGTGGTGGCGGCCAGCAGCAGGGCGCCGAGAACGGCACCCTTGCGTGTCGCCAGCGCGTGACGGCGCGGTGACATGGCTCAGGCCCTCCTCAGGGGTCGGATGGAGGTGTCATGGGGTCCGATGCGGACCGCGCCCGAAATGTTCGCAGGAAGTTCGGGGTGTGGTCGAGCGCACACTCTCGTCGAGGTGCTCAGAGCTCGTCCAGGAACCGGTCGAGCACCCGCGCGCCGAACTCCAGCCCGTCCACCGGCACCCGCTCGTCGACCGCGTGGAACAGGGTCGAGAAGTCGACGTCCTCAGGCATCCGGAGCGGCACGAAGCCGTAGGACCGCATGCCGAGCTTGCGAAAGTGCTTGGCGTCGGTGCCGGCGCTCAGGAGGAACGGTGCGACCAGGGCGTCCGGGTCCTCCGCGACGAGCGATCGGGTCATGGCGTCGACCAGCCCACCGTCGTACGGCGTCTCCCACGGTGGCTGGTGAGAAACCGCCTCGTAGGTGACGTCGTCGCCACAGAGCTCCGCGAACGTCGCCCAGAACTCGTCCTCGTAGCCGGGCAGGAAGCGCCCGTCCACGTGGGCGGTCGCCTCGGTGGGGATCACGTTCACCTTGTAGCCGGCATTGAGCATCGTGGGGTTGAGGGTGTTGCGCAGGACGGCGCCGATCATCGTGGCCGCGTCGCCGAACTCCTCCACCAACGCCTCGGTGTTCTCGGGCGTGGCCTCGGTGCCGGCCAGCTCGGCCACGGCCGCGAGCAGGGTCCGCATCGTCGGCGTCAGCCGGACCGGCCACTCGTGGGCGCCGATCCTGGCGACGGCCGCTGTCAGGGCGGTGATGGCGTTGTCGCGGTTGATCAGCGACCCGTGCCCGGCGCGGCCTCGCGCCGTCAGCCTGACCCACGCCATCCCCTTCTCCGCCGCCTCGACGAGGTAGAGGCGCCGTCCGCGGACGTTGGTGCTGAAGCCGCCGACCTCGCCCACCGCCTCGGTGCAGTGCGCCAGCTCGTCGGCGTGGTCCTCGACCAGGCGCTGGGCGCCGCGGTGTCCGCCGGCTTCCTCGTCGGCGGTGAAGCACAACGTGATCGGCCGCTCCGGGCACTGCTCCCGCGCGGGTCCGCGCCCGGACGACCGAGAGCACCATCGCGTTGAAGTCCTTCATGTCGATCGCCCCGCGGCCCCAGACGAAGCCGTCGCGGATCTCGCCCGAGAAGGGGTGCACCTGCCAGTCCTCGGCCGCCGCGGGCACGACGTCCAGGTGGCCGTGCAGCAGCAGGCCGTCGCCGCCACGAGGGGTCCCGCCCCATTGGGCGATCACGTTCGTGCGACCGGGCTCGGCCTCGACGACCAGCGACTCGATACCGACCTCGTCGAGCAGCGCCGCGACGTGCTCGGCGGCCTTCCGCTCCCCCGGTCCGTCCTCGTCGCCGTAGTTGGAGGTGTCGAACCTGATCAGGTCCCGGCAGACCTCGACCACCTCGCCCGCGGGGTCGTAGACGGCTCGTTCGGTGCGGTCCGCGTCGTCGGCCATGCTGCTCATCAAAGCACCCGTCAGGGGCCGTTCTGGCGATGCAGAGAACGCCGAATCCCTTTGCTACGCTTCCAGCCGCACTCGTCCGGGTGGCGGAATTGGCAGACGCGCTAGCTTGAGGTGCTAGTGCCCTTTAACGGGCGTGGGGGTTCAAGTCCCCCCTCGGACACACGATCGAACTCCCTCTCCCATTCCGGTCCCGTTGTCGACCCGTGAGAGCCGCCGACCCCAGGTCGACTGGTCTGGACCAGTCACCGCCTGAACCTGTGACGCGGCCGGTCACCCCCGTCCCAGGAGGCACACTTTCCCCGCAGGCCCGGCGCATGGGGGCGCCAGGCCACGACGATGACACCGCAGGTGCCGGAAGGGTCGGGTATGGACGACCAGGACGACCTCGAGACGTCCTCCCCTGCCACCAGGATGTTGGACGCGCTCGGCCGAGGCGATCTGAACGCCCTCCTGCTGGAGTTCCGCCCCACCACCATCGTCCGCACCGACGACCACAGCTGGTCCGTGCAGGGCGAGGAGGAGGTGCTCTTCTGGCTCGAGGAGGCCTTCGAGCAGTTCCCCGGACTGGTCTTCGACTCCCACGCCCGCCACGTCGGCTACGGGCAGGTGATCGAGGAGGCCAGGGTCCGCGACATCGGCCCTCCGCCTCCCGCGCTCGGCGAGCCAGGCGACAACGCTGACCATTCCGGCGAGTCCGGCGAGTTCCAGGCCAGGGCCGAGGGTGGCGGCGCGCTGGTCCTCGACCGCGACTTCGGCAAGCGTGAGGGCCCGCAGCTGAACATGCCGGTGCGTGTCACGGTGCTCCACGACGACCGCTTCGTCCACGAGATCATCGCCAGCTACCCGCGCCCACTGCTCCGTGCTGCGATGGGGCAGCACGTCGACCCGCTCGACATGGCCGTCTCGGAGATCCAGTCGGCCTTCGTGGCGCCCGCAGGCTCCGGCTTCAAGACCTACCAGATGGGCTCCAAGCCGAAGTTCGACACCGAGTACGCCGCGGCGCTGCCCGTGCCGCTGGCGCGAGTGGCGCCCGAACCGGAGCCCGAACCGGACCCCGAGGTGGACCTCGAGCCCGACCTCGAGCCGGAGCCCGAGCCCGTCGCGGAGGAGCCCTGGACGCCCCCGCCGTTCGTCCCGGACGACGACGAGGAGGACAAGCCGCGCCGTCGCCGGGCACTGGTCGTCGTCCCGCTCGTGATGGTCCTGGTGGCCGGCATCGCTGCCGGCTCCTGGTGGCTCGGCCGCGACGACAACGCCGCGAGCGCCGACACCAAGGACCGCAACCCCGGACAGTCCGCGACCAGGAACAGCGACAAGCCGACGAAGAAGCCGAGCTCCGACTCCCCCGATCCCTCACCCACCAAGAAGCCCTCGGCGACGAAGACTCCCAAGCCCGACGTGACGCTGAAGTCCGACCTCGCGTTCGACAAGAACAGCGCCGAGCTCTCGGGCGCAGCCAAGGTCGCCGTCGCCAAGCTCGCCGACCAGGTCCGGGCGGCCAAGCTCAAGGGCACCATCGCGATCCACGGCTACACCGACAGCCTCGGCTCGGCAGCGCACGGGTTGGAGCTCTCCCGCCAGCGGGCAGAGGCGGTCAGGCAGTACCTCCGGCAGTCCCTCGGCAGCTACGACATCGCGATCACCGCCTTCGGCCACGGCGAGGCCGACCCGATCGCGAGCAACGCCACCGAGGCCGGCCGGCAGAAGAACCGCCGGGTCACCATCACGCTCCCCAAGCAGTAGAGGGAGGGGCTGGCAGTATCGGCCCGGTGAGCGCGTCCGTCCCGTTCCGCGTCGGCTTCGTGACGGGCGCGACCCCGGACAAGTGGGCGGCCGCGTGGCGGGAGCGCTACCCGCGCGAGCCGCTCGACCTCGTCCCGGTCAGCGAGCCCGAGCAGGAGACCCTGCTGCGCGACGGCAGCCTCGACATGGCACTGGTGCGGCTGCCGGTCGAACGCGAGGGGCTGCACGCCATCTCGCTGTACGACGAGCTGCCGGTCGTCGTCGCCGCGCGCGACCACCTGGTCTCGGCCGCCGACGAGGTGACGCTCGCCGATCTCGTGGACGAGCAGCTCGTCCTCCCGCACCGTTCGGGATGGCGCCCCGACGCCCCCCAGCTCGAGTGGCCGCCGATGACCGAGCGCGAGGCAGTGGAGACGGTCGCCGCGGGCACCGGCATCGCGATCCTGCCGATGTCGGTGGCGCGGCTCCACCACCGCAAGGACGTCGTGAGCCGCCCCGTCATCGACCTCGCCCCGACCACCGTCGCCCTCGCCTGGCTCGTCGAGCGCGACGACGACCGAACCCAGCGCTTCGTCGGCGTCGTCAGGGGGCGGACCACCCGAAGCAGCCGCTGACGGCGAGATGACAGAGTGGCGGTCGTGTCACTCCTCTCCCCCGGAGCTCCCGAAGACCTCGCCGAGTCGGCCTCGGCGGCCTTCCGGGCGGCGTACGGCGCCGGCCCCGCTGCGGTCGGGCGGGCACCGGGCCGGGTCAACCTGATCGGCGAGCACACCGACTACAACGCCGGCACCTGCCTGCCTGTGGCGCTCCCGCACGCGACGTACGCCGCCGTGTCACCGCGCGAGGACAACCTGGTCCGGGTGCGCAGCGCCCAGGCCGACGACGAGTGGCAGGGCGAGCGCATCGGTCCGGGTGAGGTGACCGGCTGGGCGAGCTACGTGGCCGGCGTGGCCTGGGCCCTGCGCGAGGCGGGGGTCGAGGTCCCCGGGCTCGACGTGTGCGTCGACAGCACCGTCCCGCTGGGCGCCGGGCTGTCGTCGTCGGCTGCCCTGGAGTGCTCGGTGGCGGTCGCCGTCGCCCACCTCGTCGGGCTCTGCCGACGGTGAGCCGCAGCGGCGCCGCCTCGTCGAGGCCTGCATGCGCGCGGAGACCGAGGTGGCCGGCGCACCCACCGGCGGCATGGACCAGACGGTCGCGCTGCTCGCCGAGCCGGGCGCGGCCCTGCTCATCGACTTCCTCGACCACTCCACCCGGCCGGTGCCGTTGCCCCTGGCCGACGCGGGCCTGGCCATCCTGGTCGTCGACACCCGCGTGTCACACGCGCTGGTCGACGGCGGCTACGCCAGCCGGCGTACGGACTGCGAGACCGCGTGCCGCGAGCTCGGCGTCCCGTCGCTGCGCGAGGCGACGATCGACCGCGTCGAGGCGCTCACCGACGCCCGCATCCGGCGTCGGGCACGCCACGTGGTCACCGAGATCGAGCGGGTCGCCCAGGCCGTCGAGGCGCTCGAGAGCGGCGACTGGACCACGGTCGGCGAGCTGTTCGTCGCCTCGCACGTCTCGATGCGCGACGACTTCGAGATCTCCTGTCCCGAGCTCGACTCCGCGGTCGAGGCAGCCCTCGCCGCCGGGGCGGTGGGCGCGCGGATGACCGGCGGCGGCTTCGGCGGCTCGGCCGTGGCGCTGGTCGCCGACCGGTGACATCGACGCCGTGACCGCCGCCGTCGACGGCGCCTTCGACGAGCAGGGCTTCCGCCGCCCCGCCTTCCTCCTCGCCGAACCCTCGGCCGCCGCCGGGCTCTGCTGAGCCCGATCGCCGAGATAGTCCCGTCTGGCAGTGAACCCATGGACTCGCTCGGCCCTTCGGACCAGGAACGGTCGAGTAGGGGTACTCAGGGGCGGACGGGTACCTACGCGGACGCCGCCGCGGCCGATCGCGAGCAGGCTTCTGCCATGCCTACTACCCAGAACGCGAACCCCAAGAACTCCAGCGCCTTCTACATGCAGGCCATCGTCTCCTTCGGCGTCGCTCTCTTCGCCGTCCTGGTGGCCGTGTACTACCTGCCGGCCGACCCGTGGATCAAGGCCTTCTTCGCCCTCTCGATCTGCTACCTCGTGACGTCGTCCTTCACGCTCGCCAAGGTGATCCGCGACCGCCAGGAGGACGAGATGGTGTTCAGCCGCCTCGACCAGGCCCGGCTCGAGAAGGCCCTCGCCACCCACGACCCCTACAAGGGCGTCGCCAGCTGACTGCTGCCAGACTGCGAGCCATGGCTCGCGCCTCGTGCAGCACTTGCCCGATCCCGCACTCGTGGTCCTCGTCGGACCCGCGGGATCGGGCAAGTCGCATTTCGCCGGCCGCCCACTTCCGGCGCCACGAGATCGTCTCCTCCGACGAGCTGCGCTCGCGTGGTCGGCAGCGGCGAGCACGACCTCGGCGCCACCGACGAGGCCTTCGCCCTCCTCGAGCGCATCGTCGCCGGCCGCCTGTCCCGCGGCTGACCACCGTGGTCGACACCCTCGGCCTCGACGCGCGGCCGCCGCCGGGCCTGGCTCGCAGGCCGCCCGCGCCGCCGGTCTCCCCGCCGTCGCCGTCGTCATCGACACCCCGCCGGAGGAGACCCGCCGCCGCAACGCCGACCGCGCGTACGTCGTCCCGGCGCACCGCGCTGACCCAGCAGCTGCGTCGCTTCCAGGAGGCGCGCGCGTCGAGCGTCGACGACGAGGGCTGGGACCTCGTCCACGTCGTCACGCCCGACCCGCCGCCGCCGCGCCGAGGCTCCTCCGGAGGCGTCCGTCGACGCGCCGGCCGACCGCCGCTCGTCGCAGGGGCTGGCCGTGATGCTCCAGCTGTCCCGCTTCCCCTGGGGCGAGGACCCGGCCGGCTGGCTGCGGTCGATGGCGCTGGCGCCGACGAGGCCGGCTTCGCCGGGCTGGCGCTGATGGACCACCTGATCCAGATCCCGCAGGTCGACCGGGCCTGGGAGCCGATCCCCGAGCCGTGGGTGTCCCTCGGGCTGGTCGCGGGGCTCGACACGCGGCTGAGGCTCGGCACCCTGGTCACGCCGGTGACCTTCCGGCCCGCCGGCATCACGGCCAAGGCCGCGGCCACGCTCGACGCGCTGACGGGCGGCCGGGCGTTCGTCGGCGTCGGCGCCGGGTGGTGGGACCGCGAGCACGCGGCGTACGGCCTCCCGTTCCCGCCGGCCGCGAGCGCCTCGACGCGCTGGAGGCGGCGATCGAGACGATGCGGGCGCTGTGGGCGCCGGGCACCAAGGCGTACGCCGGCGAGCGGGTCAGCCTGCCCGAGACCACCGGCGTACCCCCGGCCGGCCGGCGCGATCCCGGTGATCGTCGGCGGCAACGGCGAGCGCCGCACCCTGGCGATCGCGGCCCGGCTCGGCGACGCGCTGCAACCTGCCGTCCGACGTTCGAGCGTCCTCGACCACAAGCTGGCCGTGCTGCACGGTCCCACCTCGACGCGATCGGACGGCCGTACGACGACCTCGAGGTCACCGTGCTCGACCTGCCGGTCGTCGGCGCGACCGCGACGACGTCTGGGCCCGCGTGGAGAGGCTGCGCGGCCGCACGCGACGCCGCGGCGTACGCCAGCAAGAAGCACGCCGGCACGGTCGCCCAGCAGCGCGACCGCTGGGCCGGGCTGGCCGAGCGCGGCGTCGGCACGGTGTTCGTCTCCACGCCCGACCTCAACGGCCCGGACGACGTGCTCGCCCTGGCCGGCCTGACCGCCTAGAACCGTTCGTCTGCGGTCGAACGGAGGAAGTCGCAGCGATCCGTCAGACGAATCGGGTGGGCGCTACTTGAGCTGGGCGCTCGTCAGGCCGAGGACGCGGCGGGCCACGATCAGCTGCTGGATCTGCTGGGTGCCCTCGAAGATGTCGAGGATCTTGGAGTCGCGGGCTCCACTTCTCCAGCAGCTCGCCCTCGGAGTAGCCGACGCTGCCGCACAGCTCGACGCACGACAGGGTGACGTCGGAGCCGACCCGGCCGGCCTTCGCCTTGGCCATCGAGGCCTCGAGCGAGTTGGGCTTGCAGTTGTCGGCCATCCAGGCGGCCTGGAGCATCAGCAGCCGGGCGCCCTCCCAGTCGGCCTCCATCTGGAGGTACTTGGCCGCGGCGGCCGACTGCACGTGGCCCGGACGGTCGTAGTCGATCGTCACGCCCGCCTGCTCGAGCAGGTCGCGGGTCAGGTCGAGCGACGCGCGGGCACAGCCGACCGCCATCGCGGCCACGAGCGGGCGGGTGTTGTCGAACGTGGCCATCGCACCGCCGAAGCCGGTGCCCGTGTTGCCGGCGTCGATCTCGGGTGAGCCCAGAAGGTTGTCGGCCGGCACCCGGCAGTCCTCGAACCGGATGGTCGCGGTGTCGGAGGCCCTGATGCCGAGCTTGTGCTCGAGCCGCTCGACGGTCATGCCGGGCGTGCCCTTGGGCACCACGAAGCTCTTGATCGCGGCGCGACCCTGGGACCTGTCGAGGGTCGCCCAGACGACGACGGCGTCGCAGCGGTCGCCGGAGGTGACGAAGATCTTCTCGCCGTTCAGCACGTACTCGTCGCCGTCGAGCACCGCGGTCGTCGAGATGTTGGCGGAGTCGGAGCCGGTGCCGGGCTCGGTGATCGCCATGCCGGCCCACACGCCGGCGAACCGCTCCTGCTGCTCCGGGCTCGCCACCGACGCGATGGCGGAGTTGCCGAGGCCCTGGCGCGGCAGCGAGAGCAGCAGCCCGACGTCGCCCCAGCACATCTCGGCGATGCCGAGCACCGAGGCGAGGTTGGTGCCGTTCTTGACCCTCGCCGTCGTCCTGCTTCTGCCTCGTCGTCGCGCTTCACGCCGGCGGCCCCGGCGCCGTTGCTCGCGCCGGACTCGGAGAGCCCGTCGATCATCGCGGCGAGGAGGTCGAGCTCCTTGGGGTAGGCGTGCTCCGCGGCGTCGTACTTGCGGCGAGATCGGCCGCAGCATGTTCATCGCCACCTGGTGCGCCTGGTCGCGCAGCGGCACCAGCTTCTTCGGGTCGTCGAGGCTGATCATCAGACCAGCACACCGCCTTCCATCACGCCGATGGCTCTGAGGTCGCGGTACCACCGCTCCACCGGGTGCTCCTTGACGTAGCCGTGGCCGCCGAGCAGCTGCACGCCGTCGAGGCCGATCTTCATGCCCTTGCTCGCGCACAGCTGACGGGCCAGCCCGATCTCGCGGCCGGCGTCCTTGCCGGCGGCCACGCGGCCGGCGGCCTTGTAGGTCAGCAGCCGCATCGCCTGCAGCTCGATCGCGATGTCGGCGACCATGAACGCCACCGACTGGCGGTGGGCGACGGGCTCGCCGAACGCCTCGCGCTCCTTGACGTACGGCGTCACGTAGTCGAGGACGGCCTGGCCGGTGCCGACCGCCAGCGCGCACCAGGCCAGCCGGGACAGCCGCACGCACTCGGCGTACGTCGTCCCGTCGTCCCCGTCGGCACCGCCGAGCAGGGCGTGTTCGGCGACACGTCCACGCCGTCGAGCGACAGCCTGGTGAGTGACGCGGCGCGCACGCCCATCGCCGGGTCGCCCTCGATGCCGAGCCCGGCGACGCCGGCCTCGACGAGGAACAGCGCGTTGGCGCCGCCCTCGATGCGAGCACCGACCACGAACAGCTCGGCGTCGGCGCCGCGCGGGACGAGCGACTTGACGCCGTCGAGGACGATAGCCGTCGTCGGTGCGGGTGGCGGTGGTCGCCGGTTCGAGCACGTCGAAGAGCACCGTCGGCTCGGTCAGCGCGAGCGCCGCCACCGGCGGCTCGTCGCCGGTGAACGCCGGCAGGTAGGTCGCCTGCTGCTCGTCGGTGCCCCACAGCGAGATCGCGGTGGCGACCGAGCCGGGCGCCAGCGCGGCGACCGCGATGCCGAGGTCGCCCTTGGCGAGCGCCTCGGCGACGAGGGTGCCGGCCATCGCCGTGCGCTCGTCGGAGAGCCCGCCGAGCGACTCGGGGACGCCGAGGATCGGGAGGCCGATCTCGTTGCCGGCCCGCAGCACGGCCTCCGGGGTCGCGCAGGCGGCGTCGGCGTCGGCGGCGGCCGGGCGGACCACCTCGGTGGCCAGCTCGGTGACGACGTCGACGAGCATCTGCTCGTCGTCGGTGGGTGTCAGGTCGAAGACGCCGCGGCTCGGGGACGCGCCGGGGCGGGCGCCCGGCACGGCCGCGCCTGCCGGCCCGGGCGAAGGCGCGGCCGGCGGTGGTCGCCGTACGGAAGCCGCTGCGGGTGACTGCGAAGACGGCCTTCTCGGTCTGCTTGCGGATGCCGAGCCGGTCGAGCAGGTCGCTCTGGGCCAGCCGGTTCATGGCGGCGACGGCGTAGCCGATCGGGTCGCGGCTCTCGCGGGAGCGACACTCCGTGGCCGGGCGGCCTGTCGAGGCGGGCATGAAGCAACTGTAACTACGAGTTACACTGGCGGCAGGCCGGCGTGCGTGTCGCCACTCACACCTACTGGGGGGTAAGTGGAGTGGTCGCACGCCGGTCCCATAGGCTTCCGGGCCATGACCTCCGACGTCCCTGCACGCGCCGTACGGGCGGCTGCCCGAGGGCGGCACCGTCCGGCCGATGACGCGCTGGGGCACGCCGGTGATGCACCGTCCGCAGGCCGACGTGACGGCGTACGACGACGACCTGCGCACGCTGGTCGCCGACATGGTGGCCACGATGTACGCCGCCGACGGCGTCGGTCTCGCCGCCTGCCAGATCGGCGTCGACCTGCGGGTCTTCGTCTTCGACTGCCCCGACTCGTCCGGCGAGCACACGGTGGGCGTGGTGTGCAACCCGGTCGTGCAGCTGCCCGAGGGCAAGGACCGCAAGCTCGACGAGGCCGAGGAGGGCTGCCTGTCCTTCCCCGGCGCCTTCGTCGACTGCGCCCGGCCCGACCGCGCCCGGGTGACGGGCACCGGCGTCGACGGGTCGCCGGTGACCTTCGAGGGAGACGGCCTGCTCGCGCGGTGCCTCCAGCACGAGACCGACCACACCCTCGGCACCGTCTTCGCCGACCGGCTCTCGGCCAAGGCCCGCAAGAAGCTCGACAAGGCGCAGGCCAAGGTGGCCGACGACTTCCCGCCGGGGTGGCCGGCCGAATACCTGACTGCGGCGACCACGGTCTCGCCCTCTAGCCTCCGGGCGTGCTCTCACCTCGCGTCCGCATCGTCCACCTCGTCCCAGCCCACGCACGCCGCCCTGGCGGCCGAGGACCTGGAGGAGGCCAACCGCCCTCCCCCGTGCCGCTGGGCCCGGTCTTCGTCACCGAGGACTTCCGGTCGACGTTCGCCAGGCGGGCCACGCAGCTCCTCGAGCACCCCGAGGACGAGCCCTGGGTCACCGGCATCATCTGGGACGAGGACCTCGGCGTGGCGGTCGGTGCGGCGGGGTTCCACGGCTCGCCGGACGCCGACGGGATGGTCGAGGTCGGCTACTCGGTGGACCCGGCGCACCGGCGCCGCGGCTACGCCCGCGCCGCGATGCAGGTGCTGCTCGACCGGGCGATCGCCGACCCGTCGGTCCGCGTGCTTCGGGCCTCGATCTCCCCGGACAACGAACCGTCGCTGAACCTGGTCGCGTCGTTCGGCCTGGAGCGCAACGGCGAGCAGTGGGACGAGGAGGACGGCCTCGAGTGGATCTTCGAGATCCGCGACCGCCTCCGCTGGTTGAGGAGGTTGCGCTAGCAACCGTCACGAAACCGAGCCAGCGAGGTTTCGTGACGGCGCTGACGCGCCTCCTCAACCAACAGGTGGGATCAGCGCCGAGCGGTGACGTAGCAGGCGACGGCGGTGGCGGCGGCGACGTTGAGCGAGTCGATGCCGGCGGGCATCGGGATGGTGGCGCGGCGGTCGGCGGCGGCCTCCCACCGGGACGAGAGGCCGTGGCCCTCGCCGCCGAGCACGAGCGCGACCTTGTCCAGCCCGGCGACGGCGTCCTCGAGCTCGACGGCGTCCGGCGCCAGGGTCAGGGCGACCGTCGTGAAGCCCGCGGACGACAGGTCGGGCAGCGCGGTCTCCCAGGACGCCAGGCGGGTCCAGGGCATCGTGAAGACCGCGCCCATGGCGACCTTGATCGAACGGCGGTAGAGCGGGTCGGCGCAGCGCGGCGAGAGCAGCACGGCGTCGAAACCGAGCGCGGCGCCGCTGCGGAAGATCGCGCCGACGTTGGTGTGGTCGACGACGTCCTCCAGCACCAGCACCGACCTAGCCCCGTCCAGCACCGCCGCGACCGAAGGCAGCGGCGTGCGGCGCAGCGAGGCCAGCGCGCCGCGGTGCACGTGGAAGCCGGTCACCTGCTCGGCCAGCGCCTCGGTGACCACGAAGCACGGCGCGTCGGACGCGACGAGCACGTCGGCGAGCCCCTCGAGCCAGCGCGGCGCCATCAGGAACGAGCGGGGCGCGAAGCCGGCCTCGACCGCGCGGCGTACGACCTTCTCGCCCTCGGCCAGGAACAGGCCGTGCTCGGCCTCGAGGTGCTTGCGCAGCTAGACGTCGCGGAGGTCGCGGTAGTCGGCGAGCCGCGGGTCGGCGGGGTCGTCGACCTCGATCAGGTCGTGCCATCACGCGAAGTGTGCCG
This sequence comes from uncultured Actinomycetota bacterium, assembly GCA_963758885.1. Classification (GTDB taxonomy): domain Bacteria; phylum Actinomycetota; class Actinomycetes; order Propionibacteriales; family Nocardioidaceae; genus Nocardioides. The sequence goes on along the minus strand of CAVWXS010000024.1, from coordinate 99,725 downwards.
GGTGGGCGACCGCGGACCACCTCGCCGACGACGATGATCGCGGGCGCCGCACGGCCTTGGCCGCGAGCTCGTCGCCCAGGGTGCCGAGGGTGGCCAGCACGGTGCGCTCGGCGGCCATCGTGCCGTCGCACACGACCGCGACCGGGGTGTCGGCGTCGCGGCCTCCCTTGACCAGCACCTCGGCGATCGCGGCGGCGTTCTCGACGGCCATCATCAGCACCAGCGTCCCGGTCAGCCTGGCGACGACGTCCCAGTCGACCAGCGACCCGGCGTGACCGGGCGGCAGGTGGCCGGAGACGACGGTGAAGTCGTGGGCGACGCCGCGGTGGGTGACGGGGATGCCGGCGACGGCGGGTACGGCGATCGGGCTGGTCAGCCCGGGGATCACCGTCACCGGCTACGCCGGCCTCGCGGCACGCCAGCACCTCCTCGAACCCGCGGCCGAAGACGAAGCTGTCACCGCCCTTGAACCGCACCACCCGCTTGCCGGCGAGCGCCCGCTCGACGATGACCCGGTTGATGGCCTCCTGCGGCGCGTAACCGGCCGCGGGGGATCTTGGCGACGTCGATCAGCTCGGTCGTGCTGGGCAGCTCGCCGAGCAGGTCGCGCGGGGCGAGCCGGTCGGCGACGACCACGTCGGCCTCCATCAGCGCCTTGCGGCCGGCCACCGTCATCAGCTCCGGGTCGCCGGGCCCGCCACCGACCAGCACCACGCCGGGGGTCTTGTCGCGGTGGTGGGGCGCGGCGATGGTGCCCTCGCGCAGTCCCTCGAGGATCTCGTCGCGGACCGCGGCGGAGCGGCGGGGGTCGCGGGCCCTTGCCGAGCACCGCCACCGTCACGCCGGATGAGCGTCCCACGGCGGGCGTCCACGCCGACGCGGCGGTGGCGTCGTCGGCTCGCACGCAGAAGATCCGGCGCGCCTCGGCGGCCGCGCTGACGGCCTCGTTGGCCGCCTTGTCGTCGGTGGCGGCGACGACGTACCAGGTCTCGTCGAGGTCGTGGTCGGCGAACGGGCGCCGCTCCCAGGTGATCTCCCCCGCGTCGGCCAGGGCCTCGATCGACGGCGTCACCTCCGGCGAGACGACCCACACGACCGCCCCCGCGCAGAGCAGTGCCGGCACCCGGCGTTGGGCCACGTGCCCGCCGCCGACCATCACCACCCGTCGCCCGGCGAGACGCAGTCCCGAGGGGTACGGCGGGTAGGGAGTCCATCGGCCCATCTCCCCGATCCGCCGCGAGGGGCCGTGAGGCGGACCACTGACCGGACTAGGTTGGCGCGGTGAGCATCGACCGACCCGTCAGCCCCGAACCCCTACGACCTGCTCCCGGCCGCGGCCGTCCTTCCACGTCAGCAGCGACGACGTCGACCGACGGCCAGCCGCTCAAGGACGACCAGGTCGCCGCGAAGGGCGACACGTCGCCGCAGCTGTCCTGGAGCGGCGCGCCCGAGGGCACCAAGAGCTTCACGGTCACCTGCTTCGACCCCGACGCACCCACCCCCAGCGGCTTCTGGCACTGGGTGCTCGTCGACCTGCCGGCCGACGTCACCTCGCTCGACACCGGCGCCGGTGCCGAGGGCGCGACGCTGCCCGGCGAGCGCGTTCATGTGCCGCAACGACTACGGGCCCAAGGCGTTCGTGGGCGCCGACCCGCCCGCAGGGCGACCAGGTGCACCGCTACTACTTCGTCGTGCACGCGGTCGGTGAGGAGTCCCTCGGCGTCGACTCCGACGCGTCGCCCGCGGTGGTGTCGTTCAACCTCGCCTTCAAGACCGCTCGGCCGCGCGATCATCCACGGCACCTACCAGTTCTGACGCGACCCTCACTCCGTGCTCGGCCTGTACGCCGCGGTGGCGACGCGCTCGTTCCGGCGCTACTCGACCTACAGCGCGGCGACCCTGGCCGGCATCTTCACCAACTGCGTCTTCGGCGTGATCATCTGCTACGTCTACCTGGCGCTGTGGGACGAGCAGCCGCACGCCGGCGGCTACACGGCCACCGACGCCGTCACCTACGTGTGGCTCGGCCAGGCGATGATCATGACGGTGATGGTCTGGGGCGGCGGCGCCACCGCCGACCTGGCCGACCGGATCCGCAGCGGTGACGTCTCCATCGACCTCTACCGGCCGGTGCCGCTGATCGGCTGGTACGTCGCCCAGGACCTCGGCCGCGCGGCGTACCACCTGCTGACCCGCGGCGTCGCGCCCGACCCTCGTCGGGGCGGTGCTGTTCGACATCCACTTCCCGGAGACGCGGCGGCGTGGCTCGGCTTCGCCGCGGCCATCCCGCATCGCGGTGCTGGTGAGCTTCGGGATCCGCTTCCTCGTGGCCAGCACGGCGTTCTGGCTGCTCGATGCGACCGGGCCGACGCGGTGGTGTTCGTGCTGGCGTCCTTCTTCAGCGGGCTGACGGTGCCGCTGGTGATCTTCCCCGGCTGGGCGCGCGACGTGGTGATGGCGCTGCCCTGGGCGACGTTCCTCCAGGTGCCGGCCGACATCTGGCTGGGCAAGCGCGAGGGCTGGGACGTCGTGCTCGGGCCTCGGCGTTCGGGGCCGGTCTGGGCCGCCGTGCTGCTCGGCGTGTGCTGGCTGGTGCTGCGCCAGGCGACCCGCAAGGTGGTGGTCCAGGGTGGCTGAGGCGTCGTCACGAGCATCCGCGGCTACCACGACATCGCGGTGATGTGGATCCGCGCCGCGATGGCCTACCCAGCGTCGTTCTGGATGATGGCCGTCAGCGAGTTCGTCGATCGGCGCTGCTCGACTTCGTCGGGATCTGGATCATGTTCCACACCGTCGACGCCCTCGGCGGCTTGAGCCTCTCCGAGATCGCCTTCCTGTACGGCGCCACCGGCTTCGGCCTCGGCGTCGCCGACCTGGTCGTCGGCCAGGTCGAGCGGCTCGGCCAGACTGATCCGGACCGGCCGGCTCGACGCGATGCTCCTCAAGCCGCTGCCGCTGCTGACGCAGGTGTGCGCCGACGAGTTCGCGCTGCGCCGCTTCGCCCGGATCACGCAGGCCCGGTCGTGCTCGGCCTCGCCTGCGACTTCGTGTCGTGGACGCCGGCCAAGGGGCTCGTCACGCTGTCGATGCTGGTCTCCGGATCGGTGATCTTCTTCGCGGTGTTCGTCGGCTTCGCGTGCATCCAGTTCTGGACGATCGACGCCAACGAGGTCGCCAACGCCTTCACCTACGGCGGCAACACCATCACCCAGTACCCGATGACGGTCTTCCCGAGGGAGATCGTCACCGGGCTGACGTTCCTGGTGCCGCTGGCGTTCGTGAACTGGTACCCCGCCCTGTACATCCTCGACAGCCCGACCCGTTCGGCTTCCCCGAGTGGCTCCACTTCGCCTCACCGCTCGCGGCGCTCGTGCTCGCGGTCGCTGCCTGGCTGGTCTGGCGCACCGGCGTCCGCCACTACACCTCGACGGGGAGCTGACCCATGTCACCGGCGCTGATCGAGGTCGACGACCTCCAGCCGCACGTTCGTGGTCCGGCGCAAGGCCGGGCCGGTTCCGTGGCACCCGCGACGAGGTGCTCGCCGTGCGCGACCTGACGTTCGCCGTCGAGGCCGGCGAGATGGTCGGCTACATCGGCCCCAACGGCGCGGGCAAGTCCACCACCATCAAGATGCTCACCGGATCCTGGTCCCGACCGGCGGGCGGCTCAGTGTCGCCGGGCTCGACCCGAGCCGGCGGCGCACCGAGCTCGCCCGGCGGATCGGCGTGGTCTTCGGCCAGCGCACCACGCTGTGGTGGGACCTGCCGCTGCGCGACTCCTTCGAGGTGCTGCAGAAGATCTACCGCACCGACCCCGAGCGGCACCGCGCCAACCTCGCCGAGTTCGTCGAGCTGCTCGACCTCGGCGACCTGCTCGACACCCCGGTGCGCCAGCTCAGCCTCGGGCCAGCGGATGCGCGGCGACATCGTGGCCGCGCTGCTGCACGACCCCGAGATCCTCTTCCTCGACGAGCCGACGATCGGCCTCGACGTGATCAGCAAGGGCCGGCTGCGCGAGTTCCTCCGCACCCTCAACGCGAGCCGCGGCACCACGCTCGTGCTCACCACGCACGACCTGCAGGACATCGAGGCGCTGTGCCAGCGGGTGATCGTGATCGACCACGGCACCGCGGTCTTCGACGGCCCTCTCGCGACCTGCACCGCCACGGTGGCTCCACCCGCACGCTGGTCGTCGACCTGGTCGACGAGGCGCCCGCCGATCTCGGTGCCGGGCGCGACCACCCGGCGGGTCGAGGGCCCGCGCCAGTGGCTGTCGTTCCCGACCGACGCCAGCGCCGCACCGATCGTGGCCGCCGTCGCCGCGTCGTACGACGTCGCCGACCTGTCCATCCAGGAGCCCGACATCGAGGACGTGATCCGCGAGCTCTACTCGCGAGTAGGCGCCAATCGCCCTCTCCAGCACCGGCGAGTCGACGCCAGTCAACCGGAGTTCGGCGCCAATCGGCCTCTCCAGCACCGCGGTGGCGACAATGCCGCCGCGAGCCGAGTCGGGTAACGACTTGCCGACTCGGCGGAGGGCAGCTTGCGCCGACTCGGCGACCCCACGAGGGCGACTTGCGCCGACTCGGGTCAGCCGGGCTCGTGGGTGGTGACGATGTCGTTGCGCGGCCGCCCACTGGGTGATGTCGCGGCGCTCGATGGCGGCGGCCATCAGGTCGGGGAACAGGTCGGGCGTGCAGGCGAAGGCGGGGACGCCGATGCCGGCGAGCGCGGCGGCGTGGTCGGCGTCGAACGACGGCGGCCGGAGTCGCTCAGCGCCAGCAGCGCGACCATGGTGGCCCCCGAGTCGACGATCGCGGCGCACGGCGCAGCATCTCCTCGGCGATGCCGCCCTCGTACAGGTCGCTGATCAGCACCAGGACCGTGTCGGTCGGGCTGCTCGATCAGGCCCTGGCAGTAGGCCAGCGCCCGGTTGATGTCGGTGCCGCCGCCGAGCTGCACCCCGAACAGCACGTCGACGGGATCGTCGAGCTCGTCGGTCAGGTCGACCACCTCGGTGTCGAAGACGACCAGCCTGGTGCGCGACCGACCGCAGCGAGGCGAGCACCGCGCCGAAGACGCTGGAGTACACGACCGACTCGGCCATCGAGCCCGACTGGTCGATGCACAGGATGATGTGGCGCTCGACCTGGTGGTGCGCCGGGCGTAGCCGACCAGCCGCTCGGGCACGACCGTCCGGTGCTCGGGCTGGTAGTGCTCGAGGTTGGCGGCGATCGTCCGGCTCCAGTCGACGTCGCGCAGCCTGGGCCGGCGGGTCCGGGCCGCCCGGTTGAGCGCGCCGGTGACCGCCTGGACGGTCCGCGGCCGCAGCCGCTCCTCGAGCTCGTCGGTCACCGCGCGGACGACCGCGCGGGCGGTCTCGCGGGAGTGCTCGGGGATCACCCGGCCGAGCCCGACCAGCGTCGTGACCAGCCAGAGTCGGGCTGACCGACCCCAGCATCTCGGGCTCGAGCAGCAGCTGGCGCAGGCCGAGCCGGTCCATGGCGTCGGCCTGCATCACCTGCACCACCGAGGACGGGAAGTAGGTGCGGATGTCGCCGAGCCAGCGGGCCACCCTGCGGCGCGGAGCCGCCGAGGCCGCCGCGGCGGTCGCCGTCGTAGAGCGCCTCGAGGGCCTCGTCGCGCTTCGGTCGTCGTCGCTCAGCTCGATGCCCTGGCCAGGCACGCCGGAGCCCGAGGCCCTCGGCCGCGGCCGCCGCCGAGCACCAGCCGCCAGCGGGTGAGCCGGTCGCGGGCGGTCTCCCCGTCGTTCGTAGGGTCAGCCATCGCGTCACCTCCAGCCCGAGCAGCTCCGGCGACCGTCGCCACGGCCGGCCGGGCTCGCTCGAGGTCGAGGCGCGTCGGCCGTCGGCGCCGGCGCCGGGTCGGCCGCCGCCGCCGAGGCGGCGTACGTGCTCGGCCGATCGAGCGCGCTCGGGCCGGCTGGAAGCGCGAGAAGGTGCGGCGCAGCAGCGGCAGGAGGTCCTCGAAGACGTGCTCGGCGATGCTCGTCGACCCAGTCGTCGACGATCGCGAGCAGCTCCGGGTCGTGCAGCAGCAGCACCGCCTCGCCGGCCAGGAAGCCGTCCAGCCACGCGGCCGCGTCGGCGGCCGGCGCGCCGACCGAGAGCCGCCGGCTCAGCCGGCGGCCGCCTCGCTCGGTCGATCCGGCCCGGCGTCGAGCAGCAGCCGGTTGACCCGGCCGGCGACCGAGCCGTGGACGCCGTCGCGGTCGGCGACCGAGACGAGCGCCTCGGTCCAGCGCGTCGCGCAGCTCGGCGTCGTCGAGCAGGGCGACGCCGCGGTGGGCGGCCTCGATGCCGGCGCGCATCGCGTGGCGCGCGTCGTCGTCGAGCCCGGGCACGCGGCGCGCAGGCCGACCGAGGCCCGGACCACGAGGGTCTGGAGCACGTCGGCCACGCCGCCGAGGTCGACGCCGCGCACGTCGCCGTACCGGCAGGTCCGGGCCAGCGGCTCGACGGCGCCGAGCAGGGCGCGGACGTCGTGCTGCCGGGCGGTGCGCTCGGTCGAGGCTGGCCACGACGGCCGCGAGCCCGTCGGGCAGGTCGGCCAGCAGGCACGCCTCGACCAGCGCGGCCAGGGTGGCCAGGTCGTCGGCCTCCTCGGCCCGCTCGGCGACCTTGGTCGCGGCGGCCGCGCGCGACGGTGGTGCCGTACAGCCCGGCCTCGATGAGGGCGACGGCGAGCTCGGGCCGCCACTCGAGCTCCCAGGCCTCCTTGAACGTGCCGGTCGTGCGGCCGGCGTCGGCCTGGTGCCCCAGGCGATGCCGAGCAGCCGGAGCCGGTGGAGGAGCACCGACCGGGCGAGCTGCGCCTGGCCTGCGCAGGTCGAGCACGACGGTCTGCGACTCGCGCGGCCGGCTTGAGCCGCAGGGATCGCTGCTGGCGGGCGAGGTCGGCGGCCAGCGGCACCATCGGCGTGGCCTCGGGCACCGCGCCCAGCTCGTGGCCGACGACGAGCGCGTCGTGGACGAGCCGCAGCGGCACGCGCGAGCCGTCGCACAGCACGGCCTGGGTGGCGTCGTCGAGCTCGGCGAGCCCGACCGACGGCCGGCCGCGGACGGCGGCCAGGGCGTCGGCCAGCCGGGTCGCCTCGACGACCGCGGCGGGCGACGCGTCGAGCCGCTCGTCGCGCAGCGCGCGGGCCACCCGGACCAGCCAGCTGGTGGCGACCACGTCGTCCGTCGTCGTCGCGCGACCAGTGGTCGAACAGGTGCTGGTACCAGCCCGGCGAGGTGACGCCGGCGCCGTACCCGCTGGCCAGGCGAGCCGGCCCGAGGTCCACGGCGCCCAGGTGGCCGCGACCTTGGTCCTGGGCAGCCCGGTGAGCAGCTTGTTGTCGTGGGTCGCGGCGGGAAGGCCGCCGGGTCGAGCGCCGGGGCGTGGTAGGCGCCGCAGACGACGGCGACCCGCTCGGCCCTCCTTCATGGCGGCCCGCAGCGACCCGGCGCATCGCCGCCTCGCGGCGGTCGTTGTCGACGACGTCGGGGTCGTCGGCGGCCGCGGTCGTCGGCCTCGCGGACCGCGGCCATCGCCTCCGACGGCGCGCGAACCGCTCGAGGCGAGGACGTGCCGCGGTGCTCGACGGCGTCCTCCCACCAGCGCTCGGGGTCGTCGTAGCCGGCCGCGGCGGCGAGCGTGCCGATCGCGTCGGGGCGCGGCGCGGCCGTGGCGGCCGGCGTCGCGTCGGTGCCGTCGGTCGTCGCGTCCGGCTCGTCGGCACCGTCGGCTCGGCGTCGGCGAGCTGGTGCGTGATCGGGCAGGTCGGCGAAGCGCACCTCGACGCCGTGGCCAGCGCCCACCGCAGCGCGACCCACTCCGGCGAGAACGCCGCCAGCGGGTAGAAGGCGCCCGCCGGGGCTCGTCGACGGCGTAGACCAGCCCGGCGACCGGCGGGACGAGGTCGGGGTCGGCGAGCAGCGGCACGACCGCGTCGAGCTCGGGAGGGCCCTCGACGAGCGACGCAGTCGGGCCGCAGCTCGGCGAGCGCCTGCGCCACCGACCGGGCCGAGCCCGGCCCGTGGTGGCGGATGCCGAGGACCTCGACGCGTGCGTCGATGGTCGTCATCGGACGCCGTCAGCCCAGCTCGCGGCAGGCCCGGTAGAGGTCGGCCCACTCGCGCCGGTCCTTGACGACGGTCTCGAGGTACTCCTGCCAGACGATGCGGTCCTGCACCGGGTCCTTGACCACGGCGCCGACCAGGCCGGCGGCGACGTCGTCGGCCCGGACCACGCCGTCGCCGAAGTGGGCGGCCAGCGCGACGCCGTTGGTCATCACCGAGATCGCCTCGGCGGTCGACAGCGTGGCCGACGGCGACTTGATCGTGGTGCGCTGGTCGGCGGTGACGCCGGAGCGCAGCTCGCGGAAGACCGTCACGACCCGCTCGATCTCCGACAGCGCCTCGAGGTCGGCCGGCAGCTCCAGGCTGCGCGCCGAGCGCGGCGACGCGCGGTGCGGACGATCTCCACCTCCTGCTCGAGCGTGTCCGGCAGCGGCAGGACGACCGTGTTGAAGCGGCGCTTGAGCGCCGAGGACAGGTCGTTGACGCCCTTGTCGCGGTTGTTGGCGGTGGCGATCACGTTGAAGCCCGGCCGCGCCTGCACCTCGGCGTCGAGCTCGGGGATCGGCAGGGTCTTCTCCGACAGGATCGTGATCAGCGCGTCCTGCACGTCGGCGGGGATGCGGGTCAGCTCCTCGATGCGGACCAGCGCGCCGGTCTCCATCGCGCGCATCACCGGGCTGGGCACGAGCGCCGCCGCGGCTCGGGCCCTCGGCGAGCAGCCGGGCGTAGTTCCAGCCGTAGCGCAGCGACTCCTCGGCGGTGCCGGCGGTGCCCTGCACCACCAGCGTCGACGTCCCGCTGATCGCGGCGGCGAGGTGCTCGCCGACCCAGGTCTTGGCGGTGCCGGGCACGCCGAGCAGCAGCAGCGCCCGGTCGGTGGCCAGCGTCGCGACCGCGATCTCCATGAGCCGGCGCGAGCCGAGGTACTTCGGGGTGATCGCGGTGCCGTCGGCCAGCTCGCCGCCGAGCAGGTAGGTCGCGACCGCCCACGGCGAGAGCCGCCAGCTCGGCGGCCGGGGCCGGTCGTCGGCGGCCGCGAGCGCGGCGAGCTCGTCGGCGTACTGCTCCTCGGCGTGGGCGCGCAGGACGTCGGCGGTCGGTCGGTCGGTCGGTCATCTGAAGGCCTCGGTGATGGATCGGTGGAGGGACTGGTACTGCAGGAGTCGCGCAGGGCGCTGCGCAGGTAGGCGTCCTCGACGCCCGGCCGAGCGCATGAGCCGTCGAGGTGGCAGCGTGTCGGGGTGGAGGGCCGAGCGGGAGCAGTGTCGCGCAGCACGGGACCGCGTGGCCCGGCGTCCTCTCGCGCGCCGAGCGCGGCCGAGCACGGCCTGCTCAGGCCAGGCCCCCAGGGTCGCGGCGCCGCGGAGCCGGCGCGCGCTTGACGAGCGTCGCGCGGCAGCCGCGCGGCCAGCTGCTGGTCGCGCTCGCCGGCGGCAGCAGGGCCAGCAGCCGGGGGTCGCAGGTGGTCGCGAGCAGGGCCGGCGCCCAGGCGGGGTCGCCCCGGACGGCGGCCGCGTCGCCGATCGGGCCGAGCACGTCGAGCGCGTCGTCGGCGCGGAGCATCGCCAGCACCTTGCGGGGGTCGCCGCCGGACGGCGTCGGTCCACACCGCCAGCGGCGCGCCCGCGACGAGCTGGCGCAGCCAGACGCCGCGGCCGAGCGTTCGCGGGCGGCTCGACCAGGCCGTCGCGGACGCCGGCCGCGTCGGGTCGTCGGGCAGGCCGACCTCGAGGTGCTTGCGCAGCGGCGCCGGTGACGGCAGCAGCGGCCGCAGCCGCTCGGCCATCCGGCGGCCCGGGCGGACCCGGGCAGCCGGTCGAGCAGCCGCGCGGCCTCCTGGCGCACCGACTTGGCCCGGTCGTCGAGGCCGCGCTCGAGGAGGGCCTCGTCGTCGGGCCCGAGGCCTCGGCAAGCAGCGGCGACGGCCGCGGCGCGGGCCTGGGCGCCGTCGGTCGCAGGTCTGCTCGACCAGCGCTCGGCCGGCGGACGGGTCGGTGCGCCGGAGTCGGCGAGGACCTCGGCCAGCGCCGTCCGACGCCGCTCTCGCGGACGTCGTCGGGCGCGCCAGCCACGCCACGTCGGGGTTGCGGGCGGCCAGCCAGGCGCCGCGTTCGCCGAGCGCGCGGCGGCGAGGCGCGGCGTACGGCGGCCGGGCGCGTCGTGCCCAGCTCGAGCAGCGCCGGCAGCAGCCGGGGCGGGACGCGCCGGTCGGCAGCGGCCGCGGTCGTCGAGCCAGTGACGCGCCAGCAGGTCGCGGGCCGCCGCCGCCACCGGCGCCCTGGGTGAGCAGCAGCTCGAGGAGCTGCACGGCCGGCGACGGGCGCCGCCGGCGCGGGTCGTCGGCCGGTGCCGGGTCGTCGAGCGGTCCGGGCCGTCTCGACAGCCGGCACCCGCGCGGCGTACGGCGCGCCCAGGGCGGCCGCGTCGAGCAGGGCCTCCTCGCGGCTGGCGCCGTCACGCGGGCCGCGACGCCGAGGGCGGGCAGCGGCGGGACCTCCCGGCGGGCGGTGCCGACCAGGACGCGGCCGCAGCCCGTCCCACCAGTCGGCCCGTCGACCGTGCGGCTCACAGGGCCACCAGTCGGCCGTCGACGGCGACCGACAGCGGCCGGAACCGGCCGCCCGCGAGCTCGCCGAACATGTCGGCCGGCCGGCCGCCGGTCAGCGCCAGGACCGGCCACAGCGACGCGCGTCGTCGACCAGGTCGAGCCGGTCGCCGCGCGGCATCTGCGACCGACGGCCGCGTCGCCGTGACCGCACGACGACCTCGCCGAGCACCACCGGGACGCGGTCGCTGCCACGGGCTGGCGGCGAGGCGCTCGGCCCGCGCGCGACTGGGCCGCGGCGATGCTGCACCGGCGCGCGGCAGCGCGCCGGCGGTGCCGGTGACGACCGGGTCGGTCGGCGAACAGCGCCCGGCGCGGCGCCGTGCCGGGGTAGCGGCCGACCGTCGTCGGACACGACCGTGCCGGCCAGCTGGGCGTCGCCAGCGGCGCCAGGCCGGCGGAGAAGTCGAGCACGACCAGCGTCTCGCCGGTCGTCTCGTCGCGCAGCCAGGTGCGCTGCTGCTGCAGCCGCCCGTCGTCGGTGCGGTGGGCGCCGAGCACGAGGTAGGCCCCGGTCGACGCTGTCGGCCGCCCGGACGTCGTCGGTCGGCTGGGCCCAGCCGAGGAAGGCCCGGAGGTCGGCCATCGCGTCGCGGTCGAGCGCGTCGCGCCTCGTCCAGGCCCGCGTCGCGGTCCACCACCGGCCGCTCGGCCAGCAGGTGGTCGGCCCAGTCGTCGCGGCGGTGCACCTCGCGAGCCCATCGTCGCGGACCCGCTCGGCGAGCCCGGGCAGCTGCGCGTCGACCAGCCGGGCGGCGGTGGCGTCCCAGAAGGCGTACGGCTGCTGGCGGGCGGCGGCCATGCCGGCTGCGCACCAGGTCGCCCAGCCACCGGCCGAAGTCGTCGAGCCCCGCCGTCATCAGCGCCAGCCGCTCCTCGAGCCGCTTGGCCTGCGCGGCCGGGTCGAGCGGCGTGTCGGCCCGGGCCTCGCGGGCCTGCGACCGTCGGCCCGCTCGGCGCGCTCGTCGGCCCACTCCTGGGCGAAGCCGGCCGCCTGGCCGACGTCGGCGACCGTCGCCGCCGCCCCGCACCCACAGCAGCAGCAGCGCCAGCGCGTGCTTGCACGGGAACTTCCGGCTCGGGCACGAGCACCGGAACGCCGGCCCGGTGAGGTCGACGCTGACCTGGTAGGGCGTCTTGCCGCTCCCCTGGCACTTGCCCCAGACCAGGGTGTCGGTGCTCCCGGTCTCGGACCACGGCGCCGGGCTGACCAGCTTGCGGGCCGCGGCCACCGACCGGTCGTCCGGCGCGAGCCCACCACCCGCTGCTCGGTCCACCGAGCCATCGCGGCCCATCAAAACACCCAGCGGTGAGCTAGGCACCGTTTGGCGCGGTGGCGTCAGGCTCGTCCGCCGCTGAGGCACGGCGGGCACTAGCTAGGCACCGTTTCGCGGAACGGTGCCAGGCTCACCGCTGGCTCAGCGCCAGCGGCGCCTTGAGGGTCGCGGTGACCGGCAGCCGCTCCCCCGCCAGGTCGACCTCGAACCCGCCTTCGGCGAGCCAGTCGGAGGTGACCGCCTCGTCGCGCCGCAGGTAGGCGAGACCGACGCTGGCGCCGACGGTCGCGCCCCACGCCGCGCTGGTGACCTGGCCGACCGGCTCGCCGTCGCGCAGCAGCAGCTCCCCGCCCCAGAGCATCGGCTCGGGGTCCTCGACGACGAACGACACCAGCCGCCGCCGGGGTCCGCGCGCTCGGAGGCGCTCCCGGCGCTCGGCTCGAGCGCGGCACGGCCGAGGAAGTCCTTGTCGCCCTTCAGGCCGTGGCGAACAGCAGGCCGGCCTCGACCGGGGTGTAGTCGGGCGTGAGCTCGCGGCCGAAGGCGCGGAAGCCCTTCTCCAGCCGCAGCGACTCGATCGCGTAGTAGCCGGCGTCGGCGAGCCCGAGTCGGCGCCGTGCTCGCAGCGCGTCGTAGACCGCCGCCGCCGCGTCGATCGGGACGAGCAGCTCCCAGCCGAGCTCGCCGACGTAGGTCATCCGGGTGGCCCGCACCCGGCGCCGGCCAGGTCGAGCGTCGCGGCTGGTCGCGAACGGGAAGGCCTCGTCGCCGAGGTCGGCGTCGGTCAGCCGGGCCAGCAGCTCGCGCGACGCGCGGCCCCATCACGCCGAGCACCGCGAAGTCGCTCGGTCAGGTCGTCGACGTCGACGCGCACCGTCCGCGACGTGCCGCCGAGCCAGTCCAGGTCGCGCACGGTCGTGGCCGAGCTGGAGACGACGAGGAACTCGTCGGCCGCGGTCCGGGTGACGGTCACGTCGGCCTCGTAGGTGCCGCGCGCGTTGAGCACGGCGTGTAGACGCGCCGCCGACCGGCGACGTCGACGTCGGCGGCGCAGACCCACTGCAGCGCGCCGAGCGCGTCGGGCCCGTGGACGGCGTACTTGCGAGAACGACGTCTGGTCGAAGACCGCGACCGCCGTGCGGCAGGCGCCCTGCTCGGCGGCGCGTCCACGCAGCCAGGCCGGCTTGCCCCAGGTGTAGTCCAGCCGGCGCCGGCGCCGAAGTACAGTCGGCCGCTCCCAGCCCATCCTGGTGCCGAACATCGCGCCCGGCGGCGGCCAGCCGCTCGTGCAGCGGCGAGCAGCCGGACGTCGCGCGCGGTCTCGGGCTCGCGGTTCGGCCACGGCATCGCGTAGTGCAGGCCGAGCACCTCGGCGACGCGGTCGCGCAGCCAGGTCGTCGTCGGCGTGGAACGGCGCGAAGCGGCGGACGTCGACCGCCGACAGGTCCCTCGGCGGCTCCCCCTCGACGATCCACTCGGCCAGCGCCCGCCCGGCGCCGCCCGGCCGAGGCGATGCCGACCGAGTTGAAGCCGGCGCCGACGAAGAAGCCGGCCAGCCCGGGCGCCTCGCCGAGCAGGAACTGGTTGTCCGGCGTGAAGGACTCGGGACCGTTGTAGAACTTGCGGATCCCGGTCTCGCTCGAGCGCCGGCACCCGCTCGCAGCGCCGCGTCCATGAGCACCGAGAAGTGCTCCCAGTCCTCCTCGAGCAGCTGGAACTCGAACGGGTACGGGATCGTCCGGGCGCGACCCACGGCTTGGCCTCGGGCTCGAAGCCGCCGACGACCAGTCCGCCGACCTCCTCCTTGAAGTAGGTCCAGCCGTCCGGGTCGCGCATGATCGGCAGGTCGGGGTGGACGCCCTCGACCTGGTCGGTCACCACGTAGAAGTGCTCGGCCGAGTGCAGCGGCACGGTCACGCCGACCTGGTCGCCGAGCGCCTTGGCCCACTGGCCCGGCGCAGTTGACGACGACCTCGGACTCGACGTCGCCGTCGTCGGTGCGCACGCCGGTCACGCGCCGTCCGCGCGGCCGTCTCGACCGTGTCGACGCCCGGTCACCCGCACGCTGCTCGAGGACCGTCGCGCCGCCGAGCCGCGCGCCCTTGGCCAGCGACTGGGTGAGGTCGGTCGGGTTGGCCTTGCCGTCGCCGGGCAGCCAGATCGCGCCGAGCAGGTCGTCGACCGCGCATCGACGGCCAGCGCTCCTGGGCCTGCTCGGGCGTGAGCAGCTCGCAGTCCAGGTCGTACGCCGCCGCGTTGGCGGCCGTGCGCCGCAGCTGGACCATCCGGTCCTCGGTCCGCGCCACGATCAGCCCGCCGACGTTGCGGTAGCCGGTCGCCAGCCCGGTCTCCGCCTCGAGGCCGGCGTAGAGCTCGGCGGAGTACTGCACCAGCCGGGTGCCGCTCTCGGTGGCCCGCAGCGGCCCGACCAGCCCGGCGGCGTGCCAGGTGGTGCCGCACGGACAGCGTGCCCTGCTCGAGCAGCAGCACGTCGGTCCAGCCCAGCTTGGTGAGGTGGTAGGCCGTCGAGCAGCCGATCACGCCGCCGCCGATGACGACGACCCGGCGCGCGGGCCGGGCAGCTCAACCACCGGCGGCGACCTCGTCGAGCAGCGCGGTCGAACCCGTCGCGCGTGAAGCGTGCGGACGGCCTTCTCGAAGCGCTCCATCCCCCAGCCGTGGAAGTCGAAGTCGATCGGGCTGGTGGCGGCCTGGATGAAGCCCCACAGCGACCAGCCGTACTCGCGAGCACAGCGCCTGGAGCCGCACCCGCGCCACGTCGGGCCGGGTCGGCGCTCACCGAAGTAGGCGGTCGACCAGCTCGTCGATCTGCTCGGGCGTCGAGCTCGCACTCGGTCCAGGTGTTGCCGAGCTCGAAGCAGGCGTCGTTGTTGCCGGAGTACTCGTAGTCGATCAGCCAGACCCGCTCGCCGTCGTCGATGAAGTTCCCGGCCAGCAGGTCGTTGTTGCACGGCACCGTGGCCGCGGCGCGACGGCCAGCGCGCGGCGGACCCGCGCCCACTGCGGCGCGTGGTCGTCGTACGTCGTCGGGCAGCGCGAAGCCGTGCTCGCGCACGGTGGCGAGGTACGCCGCCTGGCGGGCGAACATGTCGAAGTCGCCGATGAACCGCGGACCGGCGTGCAGCCGGCGGCACGGCGTCGGCCGCCCGCGGCAGCACGCCCGCGTCCGCGAAGTCTCGTTCTCGAGCGCCGTGCCCGGCAGGAAGCCGATCACCAGCATCCCGAGGTCGGGCCGGTAGTCGACGACCTGCGCGCCCACGCCGGCCTCCGCGGCGGCCCGGGTGTTCTCGTGCTCCGCGTCCCGGTCGATGCCGAGCAGCCCGGCGTCGCTCGGCGTGCAGCGCACGACGTAGTCGCCCTGTTCGGCGGTCGTGACCCGGAGGTTGCGGTTGGTCAGCCCGCCCGGCAGGTCCTCGACTCGCCAGGACCGCCCCGCCAGGACGGGGACCTGGTCGAGGAGCGGCCGGCTCGAGCGTCAGTGCTCAGCCTCGAAGGCCTCGACGACCGCCGGGTCGATGTTGTGGTTCGGACCGGTGAACCACTTCTTGGCCGAGGCGTTCCACCAGATCGTCAGCAGCAGCAGCGCGCCGAGCGTGACGATCGGCGAGTAGTTGACGAACTTCCACTCGAATCGTCGCTGAACGGGTTCGCCGCCGGGTTGGTCGGCATCATCAGGTACAGCGAGACGATGACGATCTCGGCGACGGCGATCGGGTTCATCCACTTGTACTTCGACGCCGTTGTTCCACGAGCCCGACCTCGAACCTGTCGCCGTGCCGCCAGCGCAGCCAGATCGGGATCGCGAACGAGAGGTAGAGGCCGATCACCGCGATCGAGGTGACGGCGTAGAACGCGCCGGCGGATGACCGGCGCCTCCCGGTGCCGACGTCGACCTCGATCAGGGCCGGCAGCGTGACCATGGCGGCGCAGCACCGCGCACCATCATCACCGCGTTGGCGGGCACCCGCTTGGCGGTCAGCTTCGACCAGAGTCTCCGAGCCCGGGATGGCGCCGTCGCGGCTGAAGGCGAACGTCATCCGCGAGGCCGAGGTCAGGCACGAGGTCGCGCAGAAGAACTGCGCCGACGCCGAGATGAACAGCACCAGCGTGGCCCAGTTGCTGCCGAGCGACTCACGAAGATCGCGCGCGACGCCGCGCGCCGGCCAGGCGTTGTCGGGCTGGCCCTCGGCGTTGTTCGGGACCGCGAACACCACGCAGAGCAGCAGGATGTAGCCGCCGATGGCCGAGTAGAAGATCGAGCGCCAGATGCCCTTGGCGGCGGCCGTGACGCCGACGCGGTCTCCTCGGACAGGTGGGCGCAGGCGTCGAAGCCGGTGATCGTGTACTGCGTCAGCAGGAAGCCGAACGGCACGATCGCGAACCAGAACGCCAGCTGCTCGTGCTGCCGTCGGAGTAGCCGGAGTTGTTGAACCGCTCGGTGAAGACGTAGCTGAACGACTGGTGCTGGTCGGGCACGACGATCAGGATCAGCACGATCACCGAGGCGCCGACCACGTGCCACCACACCGAGACGTTGTTCATGATCGCCATCAGGTGGCTGCTGAAGATGTTCAGCACCGCGGCCAGCGCCAGCACGACCACGAAGATGATGAAGACCCGCGTCAGCGAGTAGTCCGCCGGCGTAGGACTCCGAGTAGGTGCTGATCGTCAGGTCGATGAAGGTCGCGCAGCCGTAGGAGACACCGGCGGTCACGGCGACGAGGCCGATCAGGTTGAGCCAGCCGGTGAAGAAGCCGGCCGCCGGGCCGCCGAGCTTGGACGCCCACCAGTAGATGCCGCCCGAGGTCGGGTACGCCGACACCAGCTCGGACATCGTGAAGCCGATGATCAGGATGAAGAGCGCTGAGGATCGGCCAGGACCACGAGATCGAGATCGGGCCGCCGTTGTTGAAGCCGGCGCCGAAGTTCGTGAAGCAGCCGGCCAGGATCGAGATGATCGAGAACGAGATCGCGAAGTTGGAGAAGCCGGACCACGAGCGGTTCAGGTCCTGGCTGTACCCGAGCTTGGCGAGGTGCTTCTCGTCGTCGGTGAGATCTCGTGCGTCGGTCGATGGTCGTGTGCTTCAGGCATCGGCACCTTCTCGTGACGCCGACGGATGGCCGAGCTTCGGAAGCTAGACCCGCCCGGACCGCGCGTGCAGATGCCCGCACGCCGAAATTGGTATGAACTCCGACCATTGACCTCCGGCCGCCATTGACTTCGCGATGACAGACTCGGCGCTGTCTGCCATGCCGCCCGGTCCGCCCACGACCTCACCGCGGCGGTGCTGCGGCCGGTGCGCGGACACCACGCGTTCGAGGCGTGCGTCGAGCAGCTGGCGACCGCGATCCGGCTCGGCGTCTACCCGCGCGGCAGCACCCTGCCGGCCGAGCGCGAGCTGGCCGAGCGGCTCCACGTCTCGCGGGCGACGCTGCGCGAGGCGATGGCGGCGCTGCGGCAGGCCGGGCTGGTCGAGACCACCCGCGGCCGCGGCGGCGGCACCGTCGTCACGCTCAAGCCGCGGCACGCCTCCGGCCGCGCGGCCGCGCGGATCACCGACGAGCAGCGCCGCGACTGGCTGGACGCCCTGGACTTCCGCCGCATCGTCGAGCCGGGCGCGGCGAGCCTGGCGGCGCGCGCCGAGCTCGACGACGTCGCCCTCGCCCAGCTCGAGCAGGCGCACGACGCGGTGGCGACGGCCCGAAGCCCGCCGAGCACCGGCAGGCCGACTCGCGCTTCCACCTGACCGTGGCCGCGCTGACCGGCTCGCCGCGCATCATCGAGGCGGTCACCTCGGTGCAGGCGTCGCTGCACGAGATGCTGCTGGCGATCCCGGTGCTGGACGCCAACATCGCCCACTCCGACCGCCAGCACGCCGCGCTGGTCTCGGCCGATCCTGGCCGGGCAAGCCACGACCGGGCCCGCGCGGTGATGGAGGAACACTGCGACGACACGGCCGCGCTGCTGCGCGGCCTCGCTGGGATGAACACCGGACTGGACGACGTACCGAGAGGACACCGATGACCGCACCCAACGACCGCTACCTGACCATGGACGGCTGCGCGGCCGATCGACGCCGGGCGACGATCGACACGGTCGTGCTCGCCTTCACCGACATGCAGGGCCGGCTGCAGGGCAAGCGGCTGCACGGGCGCTACTTCCTCGACGTCGCGCTCGAGCACGGCACCGAGGGCTGCAACTACCTGCTCGCCGTCGACATCGACATGAACACCGTCGACGGCTACGCGATCTCCTCGTGGGAGCGCGGGTACGGCGACATGGAGTTCGTGCCTCGACGAGCGACACGCTCCGGCTGCTCACCCACCTGCCGGCCACCGCGATGGTGCAGTGCGACCTGGTCTGGCTCGACCACGCGCCCGGTGCTCCAGTCGCCGCGCACGATCCTGCAGCACCAGCTCGACCGGGTCGCCGAGAAGCGGCATGGCGGCGCTGGCGGGCACCGAGCTGGAGTTCATCGCGTTCGACACCTCCTACGAGGACGGCCACCGACCTCGGCTACCGCGACCTGACGCCGGTCAACCAGTACAACGTCGACTACTCGATCCTCGGCACCAGCCGGGTCGAGCCGCTGCTGCGCGACATCCGCAACCACATGTACGCCGCCGGCCTCGACGTCGAGGGCGCGAAGGGCGAGTGCAACTTCGGCCAGCACGAGATCGGCTTCCTCTACGCCGACGCGATGACCACCGCCGACAACCACAGCGTCTACAAGACCGCGGCCAAGGAGATCGCGGCCCAGCAGCGGCAAGTCGATCACGTTCATGGCGAAGTACAACGAGCGCGAGGGCAACTCCTGCCACATCCACCTGTCGCTGCGCGGCGACGACGGTCGACGTCGTCTTCTGGGACGGCGACGAGCGCACGCCGCTCTACGACCAGTTCATCGCCGGCGTGCTGGCGACGACTGCGCGACTTCACCCTGCTCTACGCGCCGAACGTCAACTCCTACAAGCGGTTCGCGGCCGGGTCGTTCGCGCCGACGGCCGTCGCCTGGGGCCTGGACAACCGCACCTGCGCGGTCCGGCTGGTCGGGCACGGCCCCAGCGCCCGGATGGAGAACCGGCTCCCCGGTGGCGACGTGAACCCCTACCTCGCGCTCGCCGGCATGCTGGCCGGCGGCCTGCACGGCATCGAGAACGAGCTCGCCCTCGAGGACGAGCTCGTCGGCAACGCCTACGACTCCGACAAGCCGCACGTGCCGCACACCCTGCGCGACGCGCGCGAGCTGTTCGCGTCCTCCGACATCGCCCGCGCGGCGTTCGGCGACGAGGTCGTCGACCACTACGTCAACATGGCCGACGTCGAGCTCGCCGCCTTCGACGCCGCGGTGACCGACTGGGAGCTGGCGCGCGCCTTCGAGCGGATGTGACGACCGTGACCACCGACGCTCGATCAACCCGGCGACGGGGCGCCGCTCGCGCGAGGTCCCGTCGACCTCGGTGGCGCGAGACCGACGCCGCGATCGAGCGCGCCCAGGAGGCCTTCACGTCGTGGCGCGCCGTCGCCCCCGGCGAGCGGGCGCCGGCTGCTGCGCTCCTTCGCCGCCGTCGTCGACGCGCACCTCGAGGAGCTGGCCCGGCTCGAGGTCGAGCAACTCCGGACACACCATCGGCAACGCCCGCTGGGAGGCCGGCAACGTCCGCGACTGCCTCAACTACTACTCCGGCGGCGCCCGAGCGGCTCTTCGGCCGGCAGATCCCGGTGGCCGGCGGCATCGACGTCACCTTCCACGAACCGCTCGGCGTCGTCGGCGTGATCGTGCCGTGGAACTTCCCGATGCCGATCGCCGGCTGGGGGTTCGCCCCCGCGCTCGCGGCCGGCAACACGGTGGTGCTCAAGCCCGCCGAGATCACCCCGCTCACCGCGATCCGGATCGCCGAGCTGGCGCTCGAGGCCGGTCTCCCCGAGGGCGTGTTCACGGTGCTGCCGGGCAAGGGCTCGGTCGTCGGCCAGCGCTTCGTGACCCACCCGCTCGTGCGCAAGGTCTGCTTCACCGGCTCCACCGAGGTCGGCAAGCAGATCATGGCCGGCTGCGCCGACCAGGTGAAGCGGGTGACGCTCGAGCTCGGCGGCAAGAGCGCCAACGTCGTGTTCGCCGACGCCGACGTCGCCAAGGCCGCGGCCACGGCGCCGTACGCCGTGTTCGACAACGCCGGCCAGGACTGCTGCGCGCGCTCGCGGATCCTCGTCGAGCGGCCGGCGTACGACGAGTTCGTCGGCCGCCTCGAGACAGCGGTGCGCGCCATGAGGGTCGTCGACCCGGCCGGACGAGACAGCGAGATGGGGCCGATGGTCTCGGCGCGCCAGCGCGACTCCGTGCAGGCCTACATCGACGGCGCGACGGTCGCCTTCCAGGGTGACGCTCCCGGCGGCCACGGCTACTGGCTGCCGCCGACCGTGGTCGAGTCGCGCGTCGACCGACGAGCCCGTGTGGCGCGAGGAGGTGTTCGGCCCGGTCGTGGCGGTGATGGCCTTCGACGACGAGGACGAGGCGGTCGCGCTCGCCAACGACACCGAGTACGGGCTGTCGGGGTCGATCTACACCCGCGACCTCGGCCGCGCGCTGCGCGTCGCCGCGGGCCGTCGAGGCCGGCAACCTCAGCGTGAACTCGCACGCCAGCGTCCGCTACTGGACGCCGTTCGGCGGCTTCAAGCAGTCGGGGCTCGGCCGCGAGCTCGGACCCGACGCCCCGAACGCCTTCACCGAGGAGAAGAACGTCTTCTTCTCCGACCGCAGGGCGAGGCACTCGAACCGCTGAACTCGCTCGCTCACCGGACGAGGAAGCACATGGCAGGACGCATCGAGGGCAAGGTCGCCGTCGTCACCGGAGGCTGCTCCGGGATCGGCCTGGCGACCGTACGCCGCTTCGTCGAGGAGGGCGCGAAGGTCGTCATCGGCGACCTCAACGACGACCCGCGGCGCACGAGGTCGTCGAGGAGCTCGGCGGCCCGGACGTGGCGACGTTCGTCGCAGGTCGACGTCACCGACAAGGACCAGGTCGACGCCATGTTCCGCGACGGCCAAGGACACCTACGGCTCGGTCGACATCGCCTTCAACAACGCGGGCATCAGCCCACCCGAGGACGACTCGATCCTCGACACCGACCTCGAGGCCTGGCGGCGGGTGCAGGGGGTCAACCTGACCAGCGTCTACCTGTGCTGCAAGGCCGCGCTGCCCTACATGCTCGAGCAGGGCACGGGCTCGATCATCAACACCGCGTCGTTCGTGGCCGTGATGGGCGCGGCGACGTCGCAGATCTCCTACTCCGCCTCGAAGGGCGGCGTGCTGTCGATGTCCGCGAGCTCGGCGTGCAGTTCGCCCGCGAGGGCGTCCGCGTCAACGCGCTGTGCCCGGGACCGGTGAACACCCCGCTGCTGCAGGAGCTGTTCGCCAAGGACGCCGAGCGCGCGGCGCGACGGCTGGTGCACGTGCCGATGGGCCGGTTCGGCGAGCCGGACGAGATGGCGAACGCCGTGCTGTTCCTGGCCTCCGACGAGTCGTCGTTCATCACCGCGAGCACGTTCCTGGTCGACGGCGGGATCTCCGGCGCCTACGTCACGCCCCTCTGAGGCCGCGACGACGAGCCGGCCGCTGGTCGGCCTGACCACCTACCGCGAGGAGGCCGCATGGGGCGTGTGGCGCAAGCGCGCCGACGTGCTGCACGCCGAGTACGCCGACGCGATCGTCGCCGCCGGCGGCGTACCCGTGCTGCTGCCGCCCGCCTCCGGCTCCGACGGGTCCGCCCGCTCGGTCGTGGCGCGGATCGACGGCCTGGTGATCTCCGGCGGCGCCGACGTCGACCCGGCGCCGCTACGGCGAGGACGCCCCACGAGCGGACGACGCGGCTGGCGGCGAGGACCGCGACGCGTGGGAGCTGGCGCTGCTCGACGGCAGCAGGCGACGCAGGGCTGCCGGTGCTGGGCGTGTGCCGCGGCATGCAGCTGATGGCCGTCGCAGCCGGCGGCTCGCTCGACCAGCACACGCCCGACGTGGTCGGCCACGACGAGCACTCCCCCGGCGGCGACGCCTTCGGCGCCGTCGCCGTCCGCACCGCGCGGGCTCGCCGGGTCGCGCGGCCGAGGGCGACGTCGGTCGCAGGCGCACTGCCACCACCACCAGTCGGTCCGCGCGCACCCCGGCTTCGAGGCCACCGCGTGGGCCGCCGACGAGACCGTCGAGGCGATGGAGGCCGCCGGCGAGCGCTTCTGCGTCGGCGTCCAGTGGCACCCGGAGACCGCCGCGACCAGGCCTGCTGGTCGCGCTGGTCCGGGCGGCGTCGGCAGTTCGCCACCGCGAGGACGGACGGCACCAGCGGCTGACGATGATCGGGGCATGACCGACCGAGCCGGACGTCCTCGGGCCGCCGTACACCGCGGAGACCATCGACTTCGACGAGGACGAGCAGGGCCCGTCGTCACCACCCTCGTGCGGCGGCGAGCCGCAGAGCCGACCACCAAGGCCGTGCTCTACGTGCACGGCTTCAACGACTACTTCTTCAACAAGGAGTACGCCGACTGGTGGGTCGACCGCGGCTACGACTTCTACGCGATCGACCTGCGCCGCTACGGGCGCAGCCTGCGCGAGTGGCAGACGCCCAACTTCGTCACCGACATCCGTGAGTACTTCGACGACGTCGACGCCGCCTGGGGCCGGATCGTCGACCGCGACGGCCACGACCACGTCGTGGCCACTGCCCACTCGACCGGCGGGCTGACCCTGGCGCTGTGGGCCGACGAGGGGGCGGCGTACCTGAAGGGGGTCGCGCTCAACTCCCCCTGGCTCGACATGCGCGGCTCGGTCTGGCTGCGCACGGCCGGCACCGCGGTGGTCCGCCAGCTCGGCGTGCGCCAGCCGATGCGCGAGATCCCGCGCGAGATCACCACGATCTACGGCGAGAGCCTGCACCGCGACTACGCCGGCGAGTGGGACTACGACCTCAAGCTCAAGACCCTCGAGTCGTGGCCGGTGTACGCCGGGTGGTTGCGGGCGATCCGCAACGCCCACGCCGAGGTGCACGCGGGCCTCGACATCGCCTGCCCGGTGCTGGTGCAGAGCTCGGGCGCCACCATCGACGCGCGTGAGCTCAACGACGACGCCCACACCCACGACATCGTGCTCGACGTCGCCCAGATCCGCCGGTGGTCGACCTCGCTCGGCCGTCACGTGACCTACATCGGCGTCGAGGGGGCGATGCACGACATCTTCTTGTCGCGCCCCGCCGCCCGGGCCCGCGCGTACGACGACCTGGGCCGTTGGCTCACCGCCTACGTCGACCCCGTCGACTGACCCGTGGTCACGGCCACAGCAGGACGACGAGCGCGGTCGTGCCCACCGCCACGATCACCCCGCGCAGCACGGCCGGCGACAGCCGCCGGCCGACCGTCGCACCGACCTGGCCGCCGACCACCGAGCCGATCGCGATCAACCCGGCCACGGCCCAGTCGACGTCGGCGACGGCGATGAAGACCAGGGCCGCGACCAGGTTGACGATCAGGGCCAGGACGTTCTTCGTGGCGGTGTGGCGCTGGATGTGGTCGGCCACACCGATGCCGAGGATGGCCATCAGCAGCACACCCTGCGCCGCGCCGAAGTAGCCGCCGTAGACACCGGCGACGAGCACCGCGGGCCACACCCAGGCGGCCCCGTGGTCGGGCAGACCGCCGCGCGACTCGGCGCGGGCCACCACCACGCGCTGGATGCGGGGGCCCAGCACCACCAGCAACACACCCAGCGCCACCAGCGCCGGCACGATCGCGTCGAACGCCTCGCTGGGCAGCCACAGCAGCAGCACCGCGCCGAGGGCCGCACCGATGAGCGACGCCGAGGCCAGCCGCACCAGCCGCCCCCGCTGCCCGGCCAGCTCGGCGCGGTAGCCGAAGACCCCCGACAGCGATCCCGGCACGAGGCCGACGGTGTTGGACACGTTGGCCGTCACCGGCGGGACGCCGAAGGCGAGCAGCGTCGGGAAGGTGATCAGCGTGCCCGAGCCGACGATGGTGTTGATCGTGCCCGCGGCGACGCCGGCGAGCAGGATCGCCACGACCTCGAACGGCGTCACGCCCTAGGCGGTGGGCGCGGTCGGCGGGGCGTCGTCCGCGCTCGCGTCGTCCGCCGGGAGGACCGGCGGGCGAGTGTCCGCGCCCGGGTGGGCGGCGTGCTCGGCAGCGGCGATGGCGTCCTCGACAGCCTTGTTGGTGCTCGAGAGCTCGGGGTCTGAGCTCGCTTCGATGCGCTCGGTGGAGCCGTAGTCGGCCACCCGGTGCCGCACGCCGCCTGTGGACTAGCGGGATGCCGGCCACCTCGTGGACCGCAGAGCCCAGGCCCTCCAGCGCCTTGGTGATCTCGCTCGGGATGACCCACACCTTGTTGGCGTCGCCCTCGGCGATCTTGGGGAGCATCTGGAGGTACTGGTAGGCCAGCAGCGACTGGTCCGGCTGGCCGTCGTGGATCGCCTGGAAGACGTTGGTGATGGCCTGGGCCTCACCCTGTGCCCGCAGGATCGCCGACTCTCGATTGGCCTGGGCCCTCAGGATCAGCGACTCACGGTCACCTTCGGCGTTCAGGATCATGGACTGCTTGTTGCCCTCGGCGGTGAGGATGGCCGCCTGCCGCTGGCCCTCGGCCGTCAGGATCACCGCGCGCTTCTCGCGGTCGGCGCGCATCTGCTTCTCCATCGAGTCCTTGATCGACGGCGGCGGGTCGATGCCCTTGAGCTCCACCCGGTTGACGCGGATGCCCCACTTGCCGGTCGCCTCGTCGAGCACCCCGCGTAGGCCGGAGTTGATCTGGTCGCGGCTGGTCAGCGTCTCCTCGAGGTCCATGCCACCGACGATGTTGCGCAGCGTGGTCATGGTGAGCTGCTCGATGGCCTGGATGTAGTTGGCGATCTCGTAGGTCGCCGACACCGGGTCGGTGACCTGGAAGTAGATGACCGTGTCGATCGAGACCACCAGGTTGTCCTCGGTGATGACCGGCTGCGGCGGGAAGCTCACGACCTGCTCACGCAGGTCGATGAGGTAGCGCACCCGGTCGACGAACGGGACGATCACGTTCAGTCCGGCCGGCAGCGTCTCCTTGTACTTCCCGAAGCGCTCCACGATGCCGGCCCGGGCCTGCGGGATGATCCGCACGGTCTTCACCAGCACCAGGACGACGAAGAGGAACAGAAGGACTGCGAATCCCGCAAGGTACGGCGTCACGGATGGCTCCCAGGTCGATGGGCGTTCACGGATCGAGCGTGGAGTTCAGGGGGTGGACGTAGACGGTGGCGCCCTTCATGGCCAGCACCTCCACGGTCTCGCCGGCCTTGATGGTGAGGGACTCGTCGTAGGGCCGGCCGATCCAGATCTCGCCGGCCAGCTTGACGCGGCCGGGCGCGAGGCTCGTGACGTCCTCGGTGACGAGTGCCTGGCGGCCGACCAGCTTGCCGTGGCCCGAGCTGGAGCTCGGGGCCGGAGTGCAGCCGCTTGACGACACTGGGCCGGACCAGCGCCAGCATCGCGACGGACGCACCTCCTGCGAGCAGGATCTGCAGGACGAAGGGCAGCCCGACCCCCGCGCTGATGGCGCCGACGATAGCGCCCGCCGCGAGCATCAGCAGAACCAGGTCGAGGCTGGCCAGCTCGGCGACGCCGAGGGCGATGGCGAGTGCGAGCCATCCTGCCCAGAGGTTGTCGCTCAGCCAGTCCACACCACAACCCTATCCGGCGCGACCAGCGCGAACGCCGGCGTTCGAACGACGCCTCAGGCGCGGTGGCGTCGCGACCGCCGCCGGGCGGCGTACCGGCCCGCCTCGTGGCTGAGCACCAGCGGCATCCGGAACGTCGCCGTGAGGTTGGCCTCGGTGATCACCTCGTCCATCGGTCCGGACGCCACCACCTGCCCGTCGCGGAGCAGCATCGCGTGGGAGAAGTTCGGAGGGATCTCCTCGACGTGGTGGGACACCAGCACCGTGGCCGGCGACGATCGTGCGCTGGCGAGCAACGAGAGGGTCGAGACGAGGTCCTCGCGGCCGCCGAGGTCGAGGCCCGCCGCGGGCTCGTCGAGCAGCAGCAGCTCGGGGTCGGTCATCAGCGCGCGGGCGATCTGCACGCGCTTGCGCTCCCCCTCGCTGAGGGTGCCGAACGTGCGGTCGGCCAGCCGCTGTGCCCCGAGCTCGGCGAGCAGCTCGTCGGCCCGCTCGTAGTCGAGCTCGTCGTAGCTCTCGCGCCAGCGCCCGATGATCCCGTAGCCCGCGGAGACCACCACGTCGAGCACCTTCTCCTCGCGCGGGATGCGCTCCGCCAGGGCCGCACTCGTCACGCCGATGCGCGGCCGCAGCTCGAAGACGTCGACCGTGCCGAGCACCTCGCCGAGGATGCCCGCGACCCCGTCGGTGGGATGGATCATCGCGGCCGCGACCTGCAGCAGGGTGGTCTTGCCGGCCCCGTTGGGCCCGAGGATCACCCACCGGTCGGGCTCCTCGACCCGCCAGGAGATGCGGTCGATCAAGGTGGCCTGTCCCCGCCGCACCGACACGTCGGCGAACTCCAGGACGGCGGGCATGGCGCCCACCGTAGCGAAGGGCCCAGGCGGTTCCGGCGTATCCTCGCGGCCCGTGACCAGCAGAGCTCGGCCCACTTCCTGCGTCGGCCCGGCTGGCCTGGTGGGGCACCGCGTGGCTGCGCGGCATCGTCGTCGCCGACCTCGCGGTCGACGCGATCATCGGCGACGACGCCACCCACCGCGTGGTCGGCCTGGACGGCTCCGACGTCCCCGAGGGCCTGGCCACCGCCCTGGGCAGCCTGCGATCCGCGGGCGTCGAGCACCTCGGCCTGGCGTGGCCGGCGGAGGGTGACCCGGCCGGGCTGGGCGGTCCGCCCGAGCTCAACGCCGCGGCTCTCGAGGCGGGCGAAGCCGTGGTCGGAGCCGGGCTCGGGCTGGTGCCGCGCCGCGAGGGCGCGGTCGTCTTCTGGCACGCCTACGTCGCCCGCCCGCGGCCGCTGACCGACGTCGGCGAGGCGGACCGCGCCCTGCGGAGCGCCCTGATCGGCGCTGCCGACGCGCTGGCCGCCCTGGACGTCGCCCGGTGGCGGCCCGACGTCGCGGACGAGCTCAGCAACGTGCGCCGTCCCCCTCGTCTGGAGGCTCCTCCAGGCGTCCCGCCGCGCTGCGTCGAGCTCGCTGCCCGCGCCCTCCAAGCGGCGGGGATCGTCGAGCTCGCACTGGCCGACGACGGCGGCGCCCTCAGCGCCGAGGAGGCCGACCAGCGCCGGCTGGCGCTGCGCGGGCTCGGCAGCGGCGGCCCGGCACGCCCTGGTCGCGGCCTGCTCGCCCGAGGTGTGGCCGCCCTCCGCTGGTTGAGGAAGGCGCGCCTGTCACGAAACCGGTGACGGTCAGCAGACCAGTTCACTCACGGGTTTCGTGACGGTGCGCGCAACCTCCTCAACCAGCGGGAGCGGGCGTCCACACGGCGAGCAGGTTGCCGCTGTTGTCGGTGAAGAGGAACCGCCGGCCGCCGGGGAACTCGTAGGGACCCTCGGTGATCGGTGCCGCCGGCCGCCTCGACCGCTGCGACGCTCGCCTCGAGGTCGTCGGAGTAGAGGATGACCAGCGAGCCGCCCGGCCCGGGCGGCCGGCCGACGCCGAGCCCACCGACCTCCCCGTCGCCGGACCGGTTGCGGATGCCGGCGTACTCCGGGCCGTAGTCGTTGAACTGCCAGCCGAAGGCCTGCTCGTAGAACGCCTTGGACGCGTCGAGGTCGCTCACGTTGAGCTCGATGTAGTCGATCGTGTGGTGGATGTGCGTCATGCCGTCCGACGGTAGACCTGGGCATGGACAGCGCGCCGGTCGCAGGTACGGCGACCGATAGCCTCGGGTCCGCGATGACCGAAGTGCCGGAACGACCCGAGACCCTGCTCATCTCCCTCGTGGGCAAGGACCGGCCCGGCGTCACGTCGGCCATCTTCTCGACCCTCGCCGACTCCGGCGTCGAGGTCCTCGACATCGAGCAGATCGTGCTGCGGCGCCGCCTCATCCTGGGTGTCCTGGTCACGGCGCCGCGCGACTGGAAGAAGCTGCGCACGCGCATCGAGGAGACCGCTGCAGCGCTGGACATGAGCGTCGACGTCGACCGCGGCACCGGCGACAACCGGCAACGGCTCGAAGGCCGCTCCCACGTGACCGTCATCGGGGCCCCGCTGAAGGCCCGCGCCTTCTCGGCCGTGGCCGGCCGCATCGCCGACACCGGCGCGAACATCGACCGCATCGAGCGGATGGCGCGATACCCGGTGACGGCGATCGACCTCCATGTGTCCGGAGCCGACACCGAGACGCTCCGCTCGGTGCTCTCGATCGAGGCCGCGGTCCAGGGCCTCGACATCGCGGTCCAGCCGGCCAACCTCAGCCGCCACGGCATGCGCCTGGTCGTGCTCGACGTCGACTCCACGCTGATCCAGGGCGAGGTCATCGACCTGCTCGCCGCCCACGCCGGCCTGGAGGCGGAGGTGGCGGCCGTGACGGACGCCGCCATGCGTGGCGACCTCGACTTCGAGTCCGCGCTGCGCGACCGCGTCGCCCGGCTCGAGGGCCTCGACGCGAAGGTGCTCGACCAGGTGTACGAGTCGATCGTGCTCACCCCCGGCGTCCGCACGATGGTGCGCACGCTGCGCCGGCTGGGCTACCGCTTCGCGATCGTGTCGGGCGGCTTCAGCCAGATCACCGACCGCCTCGCCGCCGACCTCGGCATCCACTACTCCCGCGCCAACGAGCTCGAGATCGTCGACGGCAAGCTGACCGGACGCATCGTGGGCGACGTCGTCGACCGCGCCGGCAAGGCCACCGCACTGCGCCAGTTCGCCGCCGATGTCGGCGTACCCCTCTCGGCGGTGGTCGCGATCGGCGACGGCGCCAACGACCTCGACATGCTGAACGCCGCCGGCCTCGGCATCGCCTACAACGCCAAGCCCGTGCTCCGCGAGGCGGCCGACACCGCCGTCAACGTGCCCTACCTCGACGCGATCATGTACATCCTCGGCATCAGCCGCGAGGAGATCGAGGCCGCCGACGCCGCCGAAGGCCTCACCACCCCCGCACCCCCCGTCTAGCGCGAGTCGGCGCAGATCGCCCCACACGTAGCCGAGTCGGCGCAGATCGCCCCCACGTCAGCCGAGTCGGCGCAGACTCACGACGACGACTCGCGAGCGCCGACCGCCGGAGGGCGATCGCGCCGACTCGGCGCAGCGGGAGGGCGATCTGCGCCGACTCGCGGGTCAGCCGCGGCCGACGTGGTAGCCGACCAGGCGGGCGCTGCCCTCGGCGAGCCCGGACCACTCGCCGTCGTACTCGAACAGGGCGACGGCGCTGGTCGGGTAGCCGGACATCATCTCCGACGACACGGCGGGGTCGCCGTCGCCGTCGTCGAGGAGGGAGGCGAGGTAGGCGATGGTCGGGTTGTGGCCGACCACGATCACGGCGGTCGCGTCGTCGGGCGTCTCGCGGAGCAGGTCGAGGGCGGTCTCGGGGCCGGCGCCGTAGAGGACCTGCGAGAGGTGGGGCTCCACGTCGAAGTCGCCGCCGGACGCCACGCTCTGCCACGTGCCGATGGTGCGGCGGGCGGCCGAGACCAGGGCGTGGTCGGGCACGAATCCCTGCCCTGTGAGCCAGGCACCGGTGTCCTCGGAGTCGTGGTGTCCACGGTCGGCCAGCTCGCGCTCGAAGTCGGTGCGGCCGGACTGCTCGGCCTTGCCGTGGCGCATCACCGCGATGCGCCGGGGCGCGCTCGCCCCGTCTGCGCCGTCCGTACTCCCCTCTTCCTGCACTCGCTCACTCTGGCACCGGCTAGCCTGCGGTGTCATGCCCATGACCACCGGCGGGCCCGGTCTATCTGCCGGATCAGTCTGCCGGTCTGTCAGCCGGTCCATCAGCCGGGCCCGGGACCCTCCTGGTCATCGGCGGGGCCGAGGACAAGCTGCGCAAGCGCACGATCCTCAAGGAGTTCGTGGGAGCCAGTGGCGGAGCCGATGCGCGGATCGCCCTGATCCCGACGGCCTCCTCGCTCGGCGACGAGGTCGTCGAGGTGTACGACGCCCTGTTCCGGCGGCTGGGGGCCGGCGAGGTCGTGCCCGTGCGCCCCGAGAGCCGCGACGAGGCCCACGACCCCGACCTGGTCAAGGCCGTCGGTGAGGCGACCGGCATCTTCATGACCGGCGGCAACCAGCTCAAGCTCTCGGCGATCGTCTGCGGCACCCCGCTGGGCGACGCGATCGTCGAGGCGCACCGGCGCGGGGCGGTGGTCGCCGGCACGTCCGCCGGCGCCAGCATCCAGTCCTCCCACATGGTCGCCTTCGGCGTCGGCGGCGCCACTCCCAAGCAGCGGATGACCCAGGTGGCGGCCGGACTCGGCCTGGTCAGCACCGCCGTCATCGACCAGCACTTCGACCAGCGCAACCGCTACGGCCGCCTGCTGATGATCGTGGCGCAGTCTCCTCAGCTGCTCGGCATCGGCGTCGACGAGGACACCTGCGCGGTGATCACCCACGAGGCCGACGGCGAGCTCACCCGAGAGGTGCTGCGCGTCATGGGTCGTGGCTGCGTGACCATCCTCGACCCCGCCCGGATCGTGTCCAACGCCCACGAGGCCAAGCGCTCCTCGCCGCTGCTGGCCAGCGGCGTCGTCCTCCACGTGCTCCCGGCGGGGGCGGCGTTCGACCTGACCACGCGCACGCTCATGCCGCAACCCGTGACCATCGACCCGGAGGACGCCGCCGAGATCGCCGAGGCCCAGCGCGACATGCAGCAGCTGGCCCGCGACATCGCCGCTGCCGACGCCAGCCCGGCCGCCCTGCGTAGACGGCTGGCCCGCACACGCACCAAGATCGACACGACACCCGACCGGGATCCCGATCAGACGCTCAGGCAGGACGGAGCCGACCAGAAGTGACCGAACGCCCCACGCCGGACCTGACCATCCTCGAGACGCGGGTCTACCGCGGGGCCAACATCTGGTCCTACGAGCAGGCCATCCACCTGGTGGTCGACCTCGGCCGGCTCGAGGACCACCCGACCAACACGCTGCCGGGGTTCACCGAGCACCTGCTCGAGATGCTGCCCGGCCTCCAGCACCACTCCTGCTCGCGCGGCCGGCGCGGTGGTTTCGTCGAGCGGCTCAACGAGGGCACCTGGCTCGGCCACGTCACCGAGCACTGCGCGCTGGCACTCCAGCAGGTCGTGGGCCACGACATCCGCCGCGGCAAGACCCGCCAGGTCAAGGGCCGCACGGGCGTCTACAACGTCATCTACGGCTACGCCGACGAGCAGGTCGGGCTCGCGGCCGGACGTCTCGCCGTACGCCTGGTCAACCACCTGGTGCAGGCCGACCCGGAGTTCGACTGGGACGCCGAGCTCGAGAGCTTCATCCTGCGTGCCGAGCGGACGGCGTTCGGGCCGTCCACCCAGGCCATCCTCGACGAGGCGGTCTCGCGCGACATCCCGTGGATCCGGCTCAACCAGTACTCCCTCGTGCAGCTGGGCCAGGGCGTCCACGCCAAGCGCATCCGCGCCACCATGACGTCCGCGACGTCGGCCATCGCGGTCGACGTCGCCTCCGACAAGGACCTCACCACCCGGCTGCTCGGCGCCGCCGGCCTGCCGGTGCCCAAGCAGGAGTCGGTGCGCAGCGTCGACGGCGCCGTCGCCGCGGCCAGGCGGATCGGCTTCCCGGTCGTGGTCAAGCCGCTCGACGGCAACCACGGCCGCGGCGTGTGCCTGGACCTGAAGGACGACGACGACGTCCGCGAGGCCTACCCGATCGCCCAGGAGCAGAGCCGGCGCGGCAACGTGATCGTGGAGTCGTTCGTGACCGGCAAGGACTACCGCTGCCTGATCATCGACGGCCGGATGGTCGCGATCGCCGAGCGGGTCCCGGCCCACGTGGTCGGCGACGGCCAGTCGACGGTCGAGCAGCTCGTCGAGCTCACCAACGCCGACCCGCGCCGCGGCGTCGGCCACGAGAAGGTGCTCACCCGCATCAAGGTCGACGCGGGCGCCAAGGAGGTGCTGGCCGCGCAGGGCCACCGCCTCGACTCGGTGCCCGACAACGGCGAGATGGTCAAGCTCGCCCTCACCGGCAACATGTCGACCGGCGGCATCTCCATCGACCGCACCTTCGAGGCCCATCCCGAGAACGTCGAGATCGCCGAGGAGGCCGCCCGGATGATCGGGCTCGACATCGCGGGCATCGACTTCATCTGCCCCGACATCACCGAGCCCGTCCGCGAGACCGGCGGCGCGATCTGCGAGGTCAACGCCGCGCCGGGCTTCCGGATGCACACCCACCCGACGATCGGGGAGCCGCAGTTCATCTCCAAGCCGGTCGTCGACATGCTGTTCCCGCCCGGCGCGCCGAGCCGGATCCCGATCGTCTCCGTCACCGGCACCAACGGCAAGACCACGACCGCGCGGATGATCTCCCACATCTTCAAGGGGATGGGCCGCAAGGTCGGGATGACCTCGACCGACGGCGTGGTCATCGACGAGCGGCTGCTCATCCGCGCCGACGCCTCCGGTCCCCGCAGCGCACGCATGGTGCTGCAGAACCCACGTGTCGACTTCGCCGTCTTCGAGGTGGCGCGCGGCGGCATCCTGCGCGAGGGCCTCGGCTACGAGCGCAACGACGTGGCCGTCGTCCTCAACGTGCAGCCCGACCACCTCGGGCTGCGCGGCATCGACACGGTCGAGCAGCTCGCCGACGTCAAGGCCGTGCTGGTCGAGGCGGTGCCTCGTGACGGCCACGCCGTCCTGAACGCCGACGACCACCTCGTCCGCGAGATGCGCCGGCGTTGCTCGGGCCAGGTCGTCTGGTTCTCGATGGACGAACCCGGCTCCGAGACCCGCGAGATGATCGAGGCCCACTGCCGTCGCGGCGGCAAGGCGCTGGTCCTGAACCCCTCCGAGCGCGGCGAGATGATCGTGGTCAAGCACGGCCGCCGCGAGATGCAGCTGGCCTGGACCCACCTGCTGCCGGCGACGTTCAGCGGGCGGGCCCGGATGAACGTCCAGAACGCCCTCGCAGCCGCCGCGGCGGCGTTCGCGGCGGGTGCTCCGCTCCACGACATCCGCCAGGGCCTGCGCACCTTCTCGACCAACTACTACCTCGCCCCGGGTCGCCTCAACGAGGTCGACGTGAACGGCGTGAACGTGATCGTCGACTACTGCCACAACGCGCCGGCCATGCGGCAGCTCGGCGACTTCGTGGACCGCGTCGGCGAGTCCCTCTCGCACGACCTGGCCCGGCCCTCGCGCATCGGCGTCATCGCCACGGCGGGTGACCGGCGCGACGAGGACATGCGTGAGCTCGGCGAGATCGCCGCCCACCACTTCGACGTGGTGATCGTGCGCGAGGACCAGAACAGTCGCGGGCGCAAGCGCCGGCGAGGTATCCCGGCTGGTCACCGAGGGCGTCAAGGCGGGGATGGCCGCCGGCGGGCGGTGCAAGCAGGTCGAGGAGGTCCACGACGAGATCGCGGCGGTCCGTCACGCGATGTCCCGCGCCAACGCCGGCGACCTCCTCGTCATCTGCGTCGACAAGCACCAGGCGGTGATGGCCGAGCTCGAGAACTGGTCTCAGCAGGCCCAGGCCGGTGCCGGCGCGAGCCCCTCGGCTCCCGCCGCCGACCCCGACTACGTGCCGGCCGAGACCACGAGCTGACGCCGATGGACGTCCGGCACTGGACCGAACGACTGGGAGCACTGGCCGCGGAGACCTCCGTGCCGGGCGCCGTGCTCGGCGTCTGGGCCGACGGCGAGGCCACCGTCGTGCCGTTCGGCGTGCTCAGCACGCGCACCGGCGTCACGACGACGGCCGACAGCGTCTTCCAGATCGGGTCGATCACCAAGACCTTCACCGCCACCATGGTCGCGCAGCTCGTCGACGAGGGCCGGGCGTCGTACGACGCCACCGTGGCCGACCTGCTCCCCGGCGTCCGCCTCTGTCGCGACGACATCGCGGACCGGGTCACCCTGGAGCACCTGCTCACCCACGCCAGCGGCATCGACGGCGACATGTTCGACGACACCGGTCGCGGCGATGACTGCGTGGAGAAGTACGTCGCCCTGCTGGCCGACGCCGGTCACGACTTCGAGCCCGGCGACGCGTCGTCGTACTGCAACAGCGGCTTCGTCGTCCTCGGCCGGATCATCGAGGTACTCGACGGCCGGACGTGGGACGAGTCCCTCCGGGCGCGACTGGTCGAGCCGCTCGGGCTGGCCGACACCGTCACGTTGCCCGAGGAGGCGATCCTGCGCAGGGCGGCGGTCGGCCACAAGGGGCCGAAGGATCCTGGCGTCCCCTACGAGGCCTGGGCGATCCCGCGGTCCGCCGGCCCGGCCGGCGGCATCACCGCCACCGCGGGCGACCTGCTCACCTACGCGCGGACGCACCTGGACGACGCGTCCCTCAGCGCGATGCGGCAGCCGCGGCGGGAGATGCCACCAGGCTCCGCGTTCTCGGCCGTGGGCCTGGCGTGGCGGCTCGCGCAGTGGTCCGGGACCGAGGTGATCGGCCACGACGGCGGCACCATCGGGCAGTGTGCTGCGCTGCGGGTGCTTCCGGAGCGCGGGATCGCCGTGTGCGTGCTCACCAACGGCGACAACGGCGGCACGCTCAACGACCGGCTGCTGGCCGAGGTGCTGCGCGAGGTCGCGGACGTCGAGATGCCGGCGCTGCCTGTCCCGGACCCCGAGGCCGCACCCGCGGGGCTCGAGCGCCACGCCGGCCGCTACGAGCGCAAGGGAGTCGCGTTCGACGTGACCGCCGGTGCCGACGACCGGCTCACGGTCCTTGCGCTACCCGACTTCGGCCTCCCCGGCGTCGAGGACGAGGCCGAGACGATCGAGCTGCTGCCGGTCGACGACAGCGGCGACCGGTTCGTGGGTCGCTCCGACCCGGCTGAGGAGTGGTGGCCCGTCACGTTCGCGGCGCTGCCGGACGGTCGGGCCAGCTGTACTCCTCAGGACGGGTGGCGCCGCGCGTGTCCTGACCAGGACGGCCGTTCGGCCCCGACCTGGCGCCTGTCAGTGGTTCACTTGCCGCCTCCTGAGGAGGGGCATGAGCACCTGGCGCACCCGCGTGGCCGTCGCCGCGGTCCTCGCCGCACTGCCGCTCGGCGGGTGCCAGCGCGATGACGCTCCGACGGCACTCGATCCGACCCCGGAACCCTCCCCCGCGACCGCCTCCTCTGCCTCGTCAGGAAGCGGCGACTCGTGGGACGCGATCACGGTCCCAGCCGGTGCGTACGCCCATTGGACCCCCACGCTGACCGGTGTCCGCCCCTGGTCCGCCGATGAGTCAGCGACGCTGGCCGCGCGGGTGGACGACGCCCAGGCACGCGAGTGGACCGCGACCTTCGACCGTCGACGAGCTGCCGCTCGAGCTGGCTCACTCGCCGGGGCACGACAGGGTCCGCCTGTACGCCGACGACGGCGGGTGGGCGCTCGAGGTGCACGTGGATGCCGGGCTGCTGCTCGGGCCCGGGGAACCGGTGCCGATGGTCGTCTGCCAGCAGGGGCAGTACGGGCCCGAGTGTGTGCGGGTGACCGGCGACGAGACCGCGGACGAGCTGACGAGCCTCCTCGGCGACTACACGGACGTGTTCGCGCCGATGGCGGGGCGCCTGGCGGCGAGCCAGACCACGCAGCACCCCCTCGACGTGCCTCCCACGGATCCGGAGCACGTGTTCCTGGCCCGGGTCGACTCGCCCGCCGGCCCGCTGGAGTGTGCCGTGGACTGGCCGGAGGCATCCGCCAGCTGATCTCGAAGGCAAGACGCTCGTGCTCGCCGCAGCGAGCCTCCGGACGGGCATCCGACCTGGTGTGTCGACCAGCGCGGACTCGTCCTGGTCTCCTCGGGCGACGAGACCACCCTCAGCGCACTGATGTCGATGGCGCCCGCGGTCGACGGCGACGTCGCTGAGTACCCGGCGGAAGTCAGCTCCACGGTGCCCTGAGGACTCGATGGACGCCCGCTGCACCGCACTCGGCGGTGAGGGAGGATCACGGTGTGCGCATCCTGGTCGTCTCCGACCTCCACTACCGGCTGCCCCAGTTCGACTGGCTGGTCGAGGCGAGCCAGCAGGCCGACGTCGTGGTGATCGCCGGTGACCTCGCCGACGTCGCCGGCATGGTCCCGCACGACGTGCAGACCGTCGTCATCGCGCGTTACCTCAAGCGGCTGGCCGAGCGCACCACCGTGGTGGTCGCCTCAGGCAACCACGACCTCGACGGACCGGGGCATCACGGCGAGCAGGTGGCCACGTGGCTGCGCCGCCTCCAGCAGACCGGCCTCCACGTCGACGGTTCGTCCGTCGACGTGGGCGACACGCGCTTCACCGTGTGCCCGTGGTGGGACGGGCCGGTGACGCGCGACGAGGTCGGGATCCAGCTGGCCAGGGCGGCCGTCGACCGGCCCGCCCGGTGGGTGTGGACCTACCACGCGCCCCCCGCAGGTACGCCCTTGTGCCACGACGGCCGCCGTACCTTCCCCGACCACGAGCTGGCCGAGTGGATCGCCCAGCACCGCCCGGACTTCGTGCTCTGCGGCCACATCCACCAGTCACCCTGGGCCACCGGCGGCTCGTGGCACGCCCGCCTCGGCGACACGTGGGTCTTCAACGCCGGCAAGCAGATCGGCCCGGTCCCCGCGCACATCACCCTCGACGTCGAGGCCGGCACGGCCGACTGGTTCGGGGTGACCGACAGGGACAGCCTGGTGCTTGCCTTCGAGTAGACCCTCGGCGGCTCCTAGTCGCCGTGGTCGCCCTCGGGATCGCGGGCGGAGCCGGTGCGCGGCTTGGGTCCCTGGTGGTGGACCAGCTGGTCGAGGATCGCGTCGACCATGCCGAGGTGGCCGCCCGCGTCGGCGAACTGCCGCTTGACGTCGACGAGGTACTGGGTCATCCCGTCGAGTCGCGACGCCGTCGTGCGCAGCACCGACAGCGCCGCACCCGGCTGGTCGGTCAGGAAGTCGAGCGGGTCGTCGATGACCCGCAGCGTGGCGTCGCCCGAGGCCCGCACCGTCGCGGTGGCCGGCCTCCCGAGCACCGCCGACATCTCTCCGAAGACCGCGCCCACCGTGTCCACCCGGGCGAACGGCACGCCGTCGTGCTCGATCACGACCTCCCCCGAGACGAGCACGTAGATCCGGTCGCGTGTCGTGCCCTCCTCGATCAGCACCTCGCCGTCGCGCACGACGAGCTCAGGGCGGTCGGCGCTGAGCTCCAGCAGGTCGGTCACGTTCGTAGTGTTCCTTTCCGCGGCTCAGTCGCCCCTGGGCCGTCCGGACTTTGGCCGCCAGGGTCTGCGGGTCGTCCGGTGTGCCGCCGTGCTCGGCGATCCAGTCGTAGGCCTCCTGGCGCTCGGCGTGGCACATCAGCCCGACGACGTCGCCGGGCTGTGCCTGCTCGACCAGGGCGGCCAGCGACTCGACCTCGGTGTCGTACGACGCCACGTCGGTCATGCCGACCCGGTCCAGACCCACGCGGAACAGGTCGTCGAGCTCCTGCTGGCTGCGGCCGCGCAGGTAGTGCCGCTTGTGACCGATGGCGACCACGTCGGCGTTCATGCCGGCGATCTCGCCGAGCCGCTCGAGCAGGTCGTCCTGCCGGTCGCCGACGGCGCCGAGGCCGAGCATGATCCGCGCACCGGACCGGCGTACGCCGTTCATGATCTCGACCATCGCCTCGAGCCCGGCCTCGTTGTGGGCGAGGTCCAAGACCACCGAGATCTCGCCGATGCTGTAGAAGTTCATCCGGCCGGGGTTGTGCTCGGCGTCCGGGCGGAAGGTCTTGAGACCCTCGACCACCTTGTCCTGCGGGATGCCGACGGCGAGGGCGGCCGACGCGGCGGCCAGGGCGTTCTCGACGTTGAACCGCGACAGCCCGGCCAGCGTCATCGGGACGTCGACGAGCTCGACCAGCGGGAGGGGATCGGCGTGGGCCCTGAGCACGCAGACCCAGCCGTCGATGACGCTCGTCGCCCGGCCGCCGTGGTTGAGGATCTCGCGGACGGCGGGCGAGTCGGGGTCGCGCGAGAACACCCAGGGCTGCGCCCGGACGACCTGCCGCATCGCGAACACCCGCGGGTCGTCGGCGTTGAGGACCGCCCAGCCGCTCTTGCGGGTGATGTGCGGCACGACCGCCTTGACCTCGGCGAGCTGGTCGAGGGTGTCGATGCCCTGGAGGCCGAGGTGGTCGGCGCTGACGTTGGTCACCACCGAGACGTCGTTGCGGGTCAGCCCGATGCCCTTGAGCAGGATGCCGCCGCGGGCGGTCTCGGTGACGGCGATCTCGACCTCCTCGTGCGCGAGGACCCGACCCGCGCCGCTCGGGCCGGAGTAGTCACCGGCCTCGACCAGCTCGCCGTCGATGTAGATGCCGTCGGTGTTGGACCAGCCCACGTGCTTGCCCCACGTGCGGGCGATGTGGGCGATCATCCGGCTGGTCGTGGTCTTGCCGTTGGTGCCGGTGACCGCGACCACCGGGATCTTCGGCGTGATCGTGGTCGGTGACGCGCCGTCCGGGCTGTCGGCGACCCGCTTGGCCGCGCGGCCGACGGCCTCGTCGACGTCCTCACGGTCCGTGTCGGCGCCCGGCAGCTCGTCGAGCACGTCGGCCACCGCGCACCCCATCTCCTGGGCGCGCTCGCGGTGACGCCACGGGTACGCCACGACCACCTGGTGCGGGTCGCTCGTGGGCCGGACGCGGACCGCGAGCCGGCTGGTGCCCGACTCCTGCGCGACCGCCCGGACCAGCCGCGCCACCGCCCGCGCCGCGAACCGCTGCCGGAAGCCCGTCCCCGGCTCCCCCGGCCGGGCGTTCCTGAGCCCGATCCGCGCCGCGAACCGCCTCGCCTTCTCGGTCGGCACGTCGGCCAGTCCGGAGATGTCGAGGGTCAGCTTGATCGCCGCCCGCGGGAAGTACAGGTTGGGACCTTCGAGGACCCGCAGCTCGACCAGGGACGTCACGTCCGCACGCTAGCGGGCGTCGCGGGGTGGCGGTGAGTGAGGGTCGGTTTCTGCGGGCTGGCGGTGAGCTCAAGGTCGGTCTCAACGATCTCGAACCGAGCCCTCAGGCACCGCCGCTCCGCCGCCACCACGTCGGAGACGCGGGCGAACAGCCGGCAGCCATCGCTCCCCGAACTCGGGGCGGGGACCGTCGTAGCCGCGTGACGACGAGGGCGGCGTACACCTCGTGGACCATGACGCCGCGGACGCGGCGAGCTTCTCCTTGGTGATCTGCACGTACGCCGTGGCTGCTCTCGCCGCATGGAGGCGTAGCGGTCGATGTCCTTGAGGTACTGCGCCCGGTCGAGCTGGTGGTGCTCCCCCTCGTACTCGACGTCCACGCCCCACTTGCGGTAGACGAGGTCGCCGATGCGTGCTCGGGTCGTCGGCTGCAACGCGGCGCCCACGTTCGACCTCGGGCGCACGGCAGGCCGGCGAAGATCAGGATCGAGCGCGACCTCGGACTCCCGCAACGACCATGAGTCGCCGTCCAGCCAGCGCGAGCACCCACAGCGCCTCATGTGCACCGGCTCGCCATCGTTGGTCCAGGCAGAAGGCATGCAGGTCTCGACCCAGTCCAGATGACCGTTGGCCAGAGCCAGTCGCCGACCTTGATCGGCGTCGATGACGCGGGCCAGTGGCGCAGTAGGCGACGAACGCCGCCATCGGGGCGACGCCCGACCTCGTCGACCGGCGGCATGCCGCACGGTGCGGTGAAGGAAGACATCCGGCAGATCGAGGTGCAGGTCGCGGGCGACCACGAAGCGGACGAGGTGTCGCGCGGGCCGAAGTCGAGCCCCAGCTGTCTGGATCCGGGTGATGCCGGTGAGCCGCGCGTCGGCTGGGAGGGCGAGTCGAGCCGCATCGAGGCGGCCCTCGAATGACAACGGGTGGTCCCGCAGGCGCCATACCCCCTCGTAGACCCGCACGAACCTCGCCCCCCGCAGCATCTGGGGTGTGACGCCGAGGTCCAGGGCCTCGGCCCGCGTGAAGGGACGATGATGGAGTTCCTGAGGGATCGGTCGCATGCGGACCATGACACGGGTCGAGAGACCCGCCCGGCTGCGCAGTCGAGCTGGGCTGTGGATCAGCACTTGGGTGGCGGTGTATGTGGGTTGTTTCTGGGCGCACGAAACAACAGCTGGACACCGGAGACCCCGACAGACCAACCCTCACTCACCGCCGCCCCGGATATCCGCGGGCCCCCGACACCCCCATCGCCCAGAATGCTCCGGGTGTACCTGACCATCACCTCGACCAGCTCCTCGACGGGGCCTGACGCGACCGACCTCGGCTACCTGCTGCACAAGCACCCCGAGCGCGCGCAGAGTCTCGAGGTGACCGCCGGGCGGGCGCACGTGTTCTACCCCGAGGCATCGGCGGAGCGCTGCACGGTCGCCCTGCTGCTCGAGGTGGACCCGGTCGCGCTCGTGCGCGGGCGCGGGCGCCGCGGCGGCGGGCGAGTCAGCTGCTCGGGCAGTACGTCAACGACCGCCCGTACGCCGCGTCGTCCATGCTGGCGGTCGCGCTGGGCAAGGCGTTCCGCACCGCTCTCGCCGGCCGGTGCGACGCCCGGCCGGAGCTGGTCGGCGTACCCCTGGACCTCGAGGTCGCACGTCCCGGCCGTCCCGTGCGACGGCGACGCCGACCTGGTCCGGCGGCCTGTTCGAACCCCTGGGCTGGACCGTGTCCGCCGACCCCGTTCCCGCTCGACGAGACCGTGCCGCGACTGGGGCGACTCGCGCTACGTCGACCTCAGGCTCACCGGCAGCCAGGTGCTCAGCCGCGCGCTGTCCCACCTCTACGTGCTGCTCCCGGTGCTCGACGGCGCGCAAGCACTACTGGGTCAGCGGCGACGAGGTCGACAAGCTCGTGCGCGCCGGCGGCGACTGGCTCACCGCCCACCCGGAGCGCGAGCTGGTCGCTGCGGCGCTGCGCTCGCCGGCCAGCGTCGCCTCGTCGACGACGCGGTCGCGCGCCTGGCCGAGCTCGACGACCTGCCCCCCGGCAGACGCGGACGATGACGCCGAGGATCGACGGCGAGCCGCTCGGCCCGCTCGTGGCGCTGCGGCGCGAGGCCGTCGTCGAGACCCTGCGCGACGCGGGCGCCCGACGCGTGGTCGACCTCGGCTGCGGCGAGGGTTCGCTGCTGCGCGCGCTGCTGGCCGACCCGGCGTTCACCGAGATCCTGGGCGTCGACGTCTCGGCGCGCGCCCTCGAGCTCGCCGAGCGACGGCTGCACCTGGAGACCGATGCCCGAGCGACAGCGCGACCGCATCACGCTCGCTCCAGTCGTCCCTGACCTACCGCGACCGGCGGCTGGCCGGCTGGGACGCCGTGGTGCTGATGGAGGTCGTCGAGCACGTCGACCCCGACCGGCTCCCCGCCCTCGAGGACACCGTGTTCGCCGCCGCGCGACCGGCGGTGGTCGTGGTGACCACCCCGAACGCCGAGCACAACGTCCGCTACGAGGGCCTGGCCGCCGGCGAGATGCGGCACCACGACCACCGCTTCG
This sequence comes from uncultured Actinomycetota bacterium, assembly GCA_963758885.1. GTDB lineage: Bacteria > Actinomycetota > Actinomycetes > Propionibacteriales > Nocardioidaceae > Nocardioides. The sequence goes on along the minus strand of CAVWXS010000024.1, from coordinate 58,165 downwards.
AGTGGACCCGCGCCGAGCTGCGCGCCTGGGCCGACGCCGTCGCCGCCCGCCACGGCTACGCCGTCCGGTTCGCGCCGATCGGCGCCGACGACCCCGAGGTCGGGCCGCCGACCCAGCTCGCGGTGTTCACGCGCACGGAGGCGGCGCATGACGACGCTACGCGATCCCGTCGCCGAGCCTCGTGGTCCTGGTCGGCGTCTCCGGCTCCGGCAAGTCGACGCTTCGCGCGCGAGCACTTCGGCCCCTACGAGGTGGTCTCCAGCGACTTCTGCCGCGGCCTGGTCTCCGACGACGAGAACGACCAGGACGCCAGCAAGGACGCCTTCGAGGTGCTCGGCGTCATCGTCGGCAAGCGGCTCGACGCGGGGCCGGCTCACGGTCGTCGACGCCACGAACGTCCAGCCCGCCGCTCGCAAGCAGCTCCTCGCGCTCGCCAAGGCCCACGACGTGCTGCCCGTCGCGATCGTGCTCGACGTCCCCGAGCGGCGTCTGCATCGCCCGCAACGCCGAGCGGCCCGACCGCGACTTCGGCGCCGGGCGTCGTCAAGCGCCAGGCGGCGCAGCTGCGCAAGTCGCTGCGGCGACCTGGCGAACCGCGAGGGCTTCCGCCAGGTCCACGTGCTGCGCGGCGTCGAGGAGGTCGCGGCCGCCACCATCGTCCGCGAGCGCCTGCTCAACGACCGCCGCGACGAGCACGGGCCCTTCGACGTCGATCGGCGACGTGCACGGCTGCCGCTCCGAGCTGGAGTCCCTGCTCGACCGAGCTCGGCTACGGCCTGGTCCGCGACGACCGCGGGCGTCCCGTGGACGCCGTACCTCCCGACGGACGGCGCGCGGTCTTCCTCGGCGACCTCGTCGACCGCGGGCCCGGACTCCCCCGGCGTGCTGCGGCTCGTCATGGGGATGGTCGCCGCCGGCCACGCCCTCTGCGTGCCCGGCAACCACGAGAACAAGCTCGTCCGCGCCCTCGGCGGCCGCAAGGTGACGGTCAGCCACGGCCTCGAGAGCACCCTCGCCCAGCTCGACGACGCAGAGGCCGAGGACCACGGTCTCAAGCAGCGGGTCGCCGAGTTCTGCGACGGGCTGGTCTCCCACCTCGTCCTCGACGACGGGCGGCTCGTCGTCGCCCACGCCGGGCCTCAAGGAGGCCTACCACGGCCGGGCGTCGGGGCGGGTCCGCAGCTTCGCGCTGTACGGCGACACGACCGGCGAGACCGACGAGTACGGCCTGCCCGTGCGCTACCCGTGGGCCGAGGACTACCGCGGCCGGGCGATGGTGCTCTACGGGCACACGCCCGTGCCCGAGCCCGAGTGGGTCAACAACACGCTGTGCCTCGACACCGGCTGCGTCTTCGGCGGTCGGCTCACCGCGCTGCGCTACCCCGAGAAGGAGCTCGTCTCGGTGCCGGCCGAGCGCGTCTGGTACGAGCCCGTCAAGCCGTTCGCGGTCGCGCCCGATCCGATCGAGCGGCCGACCGGCGCGACCCCGACCAGCTCGACCTGGAGGACGTCCTCGGCAAGCGCGTGGTCGAGACCGCGCACCACGGCCGCGTCACCATCCGCGAGGACAACGCGGCCGGCGCGCTCGAGGTGATGAGCCGCTTCGCGCTGCACCCGCGCTGGCTGCCGTACCTGCCGCCGACGATGGCCCCGGTCGCCACCTCCCGGCGCGACGGTCTGCTCGAGCACCCCGACGAGGCGTTCGCGGCGTACGCCGAGCTGGGCGTCGACCGCGCTCGTGTGCGAGGAGAAGCACATGGGCTCGCGAGCCGTGGTGCGGCGTGACGCCGTGAGGACCGTTCGACGACCGGGCCGCGGGGTCGTCTACACCCGCACCGGCCGCTCGTTCTTCGGCGCGCGAGCGCGACCACGACGCTGCTCACCGATGTCCGCACGGCCGTCACCGGGGCCGGCCTGTGGAGCGAGCTCGACACCGACTGGCTGCTGCTGGACTGCGAGCTGCTGCCCTGGTCCGCCAAGGCCGAGGGACTGCTGCAGGACCAGTACGCCGCCACGGGCGCTGCGGCGCGAGCCGCGCTGCCGCCGGCGGTCGCCGGTCTCGAGGCCGCGGCCGCGCGCGGCGTCGACGTCGCCGACCTGCTGGGCCGCACGCGCGACCGGGCGGCCGACGCGAAGGCGTTCACCGAGGTCTACCGGCGCTACTGCTGGCCGACCGACGGCGTCGAGGGCGTGCTGCTGGCGCCGTTCCAGGTGCTCGCGACCGAGGGACGCAACTGGGCCGACCGCGACCACGGCTGGCACCTGGAGATCGCCGACCGGCTCGTCGAGCAGGCACCACAGCGCTTCCGCACCACGCGGCGGCTGGTGGTCGACGCCACGGACGACGCGTCACGCCGGGCCGGCGTCGACTGGTGGGAGGAGCTCACCGTCGGCCGGCGGCGAGGGCATGGTCGTCAAGCCGTTGGCCAACCTCACCCGCTCCGCCAAGGGGCTCGTGCAGCCCGGCCTCAAGGTGCGCGGCCGGAGTACCTCCGGCTCATCTACGGCCCCGACTACCTGCGCCCCGACAACCTGACCGGCTGCGCGAGCGCAACCTCGCAGCACAAGCGGTCGCTCGCGCTGCGCGAGTACGCGCTCGGGCTGGAGTCGCTCGACCGCTTCGTCGCGCGGCGAGCCGCTGTGGCGCGTGCACGAGGCCGTCTTCGCCGTCCTCGCGCTCGAGTCGGAGCCGGTCGACCCGCGGCTCTGACACCCACCATTTGCCTCGGAACTGGTGGCCGTTCTTCGCTGGGCCCCGGTGCGCGCCGTAGCGTCGCGAGGCGGGCTTTCGCACGCGCCGCCAAGGAGATCTCGAGGACATGGTGTCGGCTGTGTTGATTTCGAAGTCGGACGAGCAGGCGCTTGCGAACCCTCAGGTGCTGCCGCAGCCCGCGTCGGTGTCGGTGGTGTCGTCCCTGTGCCAGACCACGGTGTCGGACTCGGCGTTCTCGGTGTCGCCGACGCCTGGACCCCGACAGTTCGCTCTCTACGCGAACCCGTTCGCCGACGCCGCCGAGGAGCTGCTCGTCATCGATGCCGGGATGCGGCTGACCCAGGTCGCCCGCAGCCCCCAGGCCCGGTGGCAGCAGGTCGAGGTTGCCGACGACGGCGTCTACGTCGAGGTCGTGGTCGCGACCTACCTGGATGGCACGCCGTGGGCGTTCGCCCTGACCATGGACAACCGGATCCACGTCTTCGAGCTCCAGGCCGACTCGACCTGGCGTCCCGGCCCGGTGCGCCTGAGGGACTTCGGCAACTGGAGTGGTCTCCAGGTGCAGTACCTCCGCGACCGGCCGACGACCGCATGGGTCTTCGGGAGGGACGAGCTCCACCCGAGGCTGCGCGCCCTCTCTCCGGTCATCCCCGAGGCCGGTGACCCCGAGGGATCCCGCTGGGTGGAACAGACGCTGCCCGAGGGTCCCGCTCCCACCGCGCAGTTCGCGTGCGGCTGGCAGACCCCCGAGCTGGGGCTGGCCGGTCCGGTGCCCGTCCTGCAGCTGTACGTCGTCGACGAGGAGCAGACGTTGACCTGCTACCCGTTGGTCGAGCGGGCGTGGGCCGCGCCGGTCCAGGTCGCGCTGGGCGTGGACCGGATCATCGGCGTCTGGTCCGGCATGAACGACAACCTCGGCGTGCTGTTCGAGCAGGGGGCAACCGTCCACGTCTGGTCCCCCTCCCAACAGCCAGCCCCGATGCAGCCGGTCGCGCTGGCCACGGACTTCGCCCTCCACGACGCCGTCGTCTGGCAGGACGCCCGGGCGATGCTGCACGTCTACGGCGTGAGCAATGGCGAGCTCCGGGTCGCCCACCAGACCAGCTGGACCACCACGGACGACGGCCTGGTCCTCCCGTCGTTCCTGTCGGTGTTCACCAGTGGGGCGGGTTACGTCAACATCACCCTGCCGCTCAGTGCCGGCGTCCAGATGTTCTCCGTCGATGCCTACCCCGACGCCTTCCCCAGCCAGCTCGTCCGTCGCGACCAGGCCGGCGCCGAGGCGACGTACTCGATCCAGACCCAGGACACCGCGACCGCCTGGTGGTCGGAGGAGGCCATCTCCCTTGCCGGCGGCGACCGCAGGATCGTCGACCGGTATGTCAGCACCATCACGGTCCGCGACAGGTACGGCGTCCCGGTCGCCGACACCCAGGTCACGCTCTCCGCCCGGTCACGCACCCAGGTCGAGGTCGGCGCGTCGACGACCAGCTGGTTGCTGGGACCGGACACCCGTGTTCCCGTGACCACCGACGCGCTCGGCAGGGTCACGGTGCGGCAGGCACCGGCCGGCCTGACCCTCCCCGCTGTCCAGGTCGACGTCCCGGGGGTCGCCGACGGCGCCACCATCGACCCCGGCGCGTCGGTCCGGACCTTCCTGGCGGGCGAGCGGCCGCTGCCCAACCACAACAGCGGGTTCAATGCGCCGGCGCTCCTCGACGCCAAGGTCGACGGTGGCTGGCTGGTCCCCGGCTGGCACGACCCGCCAGAGCCGGCGACCCTGCCCACCCCTGAGGAAATCGTCACCTGGTGCCGAGAGGTGCTGTCCCCCACCACCCCCGGCCAGACCGGGGGCTGGACCCTCGACCTGCGCCGCGACCGCGGGCCTGGCACCGACAGGCCAGGACCGGCTGCTCCGGCACGAGACGGACGGGGACCTGGCCGCGCACCTCGCCGCCTTCAGGGAGCTGCCGTCCTACAGGGGGGTCCTGCCAGTCCTGGACGTCTTCGTCCAGGACATCTGGCAGGGTATCGCCGACGGCGCCCTCGAGGTCCAGATGACCCAGTACGACAAGGCCGCCCAGACTGCCGACGTCTTCTTCTCCTGGCTCGTCGACGGGCTCCCCTCGCACTTCGAGGTCAGCCTCTCCATCGCCGAGGACGCGGGCGCTGCCCGCTACGTGGAGGCCACCTTCCAGCAGCTCGGCGCCAGTCGCGACAGCCTGGTCTCCTGGCTCTCCTGGGGCCTCGGTCTCGACCAGGTGTGGCAGACCGCCACCGCCCTCCGACAGGGGATCGGGAAGCTGCCGACCCTCGTCACCGAGCTGGCCGACCACTTCCTCTCCGATCTGCCCGACGACTACTTCGCCGACCACGAGGACCTGCTGGACCGAGCCCTTCCGCCGGTCGTCGACGAGCTCGCCGGTATGACGACGGGCAGCCTCCGGGACGGTCCCGTGCTCGGCGGTCGTCGAGCTTGCCGTGGTGGCGCCCATGGTCGAAGGCGAGGAGGCCTTGCGAAGCCCGCACCTGGACTGGCTTCGACTCGAGGTCGCCCGCCTCGCGGCCGGCATCGGTTCCCCCGCCGCTTCCCCCCAGCCGACGTCGACGCCGGACGATGCCTGGACCACCCTGTGGAACAGCTTCACCGGCTCCCCTGCCGGAGCCTCGTTCGACCAGGCGGTCGACGCGATGGGCAGCGACGTCGAGGCCCTGCTGAACCCCGACGACGCGGCCACCCTCGAGGCCTGTCCCCTCACTGGCCCCATCGGAGCCCTCGACCGCAACCGCGCCCTGCTCGTGCTCGCCGACACCCTGCGCCAGGACCTCCTCGCGCTGGTCGAGTCAATGGCGACAACCCTCACCCAGTGGCTCGACACACCCCTGGAGCCCGGGCCCGAGGCAGACCTCTATCGCTGGGTCGCAGCCGCCGCCGGCCAGTCCTCCCCGCCCCCTCCGACCCAGGCCGACCTCGCCATCCTCCAGGTCGCCTACCCCCTCACGCTGTGGTTCACCAGCAGGACGGGTGTCGGGCCGTTCCCCCACGGCACCTTCCCACCCCTCACCGCCTCAGCCGGCGGGCCGCCGCCCCCGGGCGGGCTGCCGGCCATACCGTCCCTCTGGGGGATCGTCAACCTGATCAGGGCCTCACTGGCGCAGGACAGCATCCCGGGGGACGTCCTAGTCAACTCGTTGCCGCCGCTCGGCCAGGCCTTCTTCGAAGACCAGATGCGCACCTTCGCGATCTACCGCCTGGCTGACGGCGCCCTGAGCGCCCTGAGCCTGTACGGGTCGTCCTGGGGCGACAACAACGTGGACGACACCCGCTGGGCCCTGGCCGGCGTGGAGATCCTGACCGCGTTGATCGAGACGTACATGGCGTTCTCGCTCGGGTCGAGCCTGAACTACCTGAACCTCAACAACGGGGCCCACGGGGTGAAGTTCCTGAGCTTCCTCGGCCTGACCCGGGTGTGGCTGAGCTGCCTGTTGTGGACGGTGAGTCCGAAGTCGGACTACTCCTGGAACGAGTCCTTGTCAGGCGTGATCCGCGCCCTTCCCGACGCCACGGCGTTCACGCGCGCCTGGCTGGTCGCAGCCGACCCCCTGGCGCGCGCGCTGTACCCGCTCAAGATGGCCCTCGACATCTGGGCCCACAAGTGGCAGGAGGACAACGCCAACTACCTCGCGACCGTCGAACGGCAGACCCCCCTCACCGTTGAAGAGGTGCGCGACCAGAAGGCACGCTTCGGCCAACCGTTCTCGCTCCAGCTCGACTGCACCGGCGGCTGGCCGCCGTACACCTGGAACGTCCAGGGGCTGCCCGACGGTCTCAGCGCCTCCGCCGAAGGACTGATCACCGGCATGCCCGTCAAGGTGCAGAAGCGGACCGTCACGTGCCGGGTCAGGGACGCGTGCCCTCCGCTGGTCTACGCCCAGATGACGTTCAAGATCATCGTCACCTAGTCCGCCCAGCGCTCGCCTGCTTCGAGCTGACGGGTTCGGTTGTCGCGGGTTACCCGCCTTTGCGCGGCATCTCTTCCGACACTGATCCAGGCGACCGACGTACTTCGGCTGGCAGGGCAGCTGGCTGCTCGGCACGTGGGTGTCGCCCAGATCGCCCTCGCGGGGCGGCTTGGACGGCGAGGTGAGCAGAAACCGCGCGACGCGGATCTGCTGACGACGTCGGTCGCGGCCGCCCTCCTTGCGCTCACCGCTCCCCTGCGTCAGCTCCAGGGGCTCCCTCCGGACCATCGATGGGCCGGTGGGGGCCTGGCGTTCAAGACCTCGGTCGACCTGGCTGCCGACTCCTATGCCGGCAGCCGGCAGACCGCGCTCGCCGTCTACGAGAGCCGCGACTCGTCGTGACCTGAATGGCCTCAGGCGCCCATCGCGTGGAAGCCGCCGTCGACGTGCACGATCTCGCCGGTCGTGGCCGGGAAGAAGTCGGAGAGCAGCGCCACCACCGCACGTGCCGTGGGGGTGTGGTCACTCTCGTCCCAGCCGAGCGGCGCGCGGTCCTTCCACATCGACTCGAGGTCCTCGAAGCCCGGGATGGCCTTGGCGGCCAGCGTCTTGAGCGGCCCTGCGGACACCAGGTTGGAGCGGATGCCATCGGGACCGAGGTCGCGAGCCAGGTAGCGGTTGGTCGACTCCAGGGCGGCCTTGGCGACGCCCATCCAGTCGTAGGCCGGCCACGCGACCGTGGCGTCGAACGTCATGCCCACCACTGACGAGCCGCTGGACATCAGGGGCCGGCAGGCCATGGCCAGCGACTTGAGCGAGTAGGCCGAGACCTGCACCGCCTGCGCGACGTCGGGCCACGGCCCTTCGAGGAACTTCCCGCCGAGCAACGTCTCGGGGTTGCCGTAGGCGATCGAGTGGACCACGCCGTCGAGGCCGTCGACGTGCTCGCGCACCGCGTCGGCGAGCCCGGCGAGATGGTCGTCGTCGGTCACGTCGAGCTCGAGCACCGGCGGCTCGGTGGGCAGCCGCTTGGCGATCCGCCTGGTGATCCCGAGCGCGCGGCCGAAGTTGGAGATCAGCACCGTGGCGCCCTGCTCCTGCGCGACCCGCGCCACCGCGAAGCCGATCGAGGAGTCCATCGTCACGCCCGCGACCAGGATCCGCTTGCCGTCGAGAATGCCCATGTCGCTCCCATGTCTCAGTGGCCCATTCCGAGTCCGCCGTCGACCGGTATCACGGCCCCGGTGATGTAGGCCGCGCCGTCCGACGCCAGCCAGGTGACCGCCGCGGCGATCTCTTCGGTCGTTCCGTAGCGTCCGAGCGGCACCTGCGCCTTGTACGTCGCCTTGAGGTCGTCGCTCAACGCGTCGGTCATGTCGGTCTCCACGAAGCCCGGCGCTACGACGTTCGCGGTGATGCCGCGGGCGCCGTACTCGCGGGCGATGGAGCGCGCCATCCCGACCAGCCCCGCCTTGGAGGCCGCGTAGTTGACCTGCCCTCCCGGAGCCGAGCAGGCCGACGACCGAGGAGATGAAGATGATCCGGCCGCGCCGGGCGCGCATCATCTTCGAGACCGCCCGCTTGGCGAGCCGGAACGAACCGGTCAGGTTGGTGTCGATGACCGACGCCCAGTCGTCCTCCGACATCCGGACGAGCAGGGTGTCGGCGGTGATGCCGGCGTTGGCGACCAGCACCTCGACGGGCCCGTGGGCGGCCTCGACCTCGGCGAAGGCCGCCTCGACCGCAGCGGCGTCGGTGATGTCGCAGCGTACGTCGAGACAGCCGTCCGGGGCGCCACCGCTGCGGGTGGTCACCGCGACCCGGTCGCCCTGGGCGAGGAACGCCTCGGCGATGGCCCGGCCGATGCCACGGTTGCCGCCGGTGACCAGGACCGATCGGCCGGACTGCTCCTCCTGCTGGTCCTCCTGCTGGGTCACCCGCCCGACGCTAGCGACTACCGCGCGGTAGGCGAAAGCCGGGGCCGCCCGGTCGGTGTTCAGTCGTCCTCGAGTCGGAAGCCCGACCTTCATGCCGACCTGGAAGTGCTCGACGTCGCCGTCCTTGACCTGGCCGCGCACCTGGGTGACCTCGAACCAGTCGACGTGACGCAGGGTACGAGCGGCCCGGTTGATGCCGTTGCGGATCGCCTGGTCGATGCCGTCGGGTGAGGTGCCGACGATCTCGGTGACGCGGTAGGTGCGGTTGGACACGGGACCTCCAAGAGGGAGCGCGGCCCGACAGGCGCGCGCGTGGGTGGCCGATGCTACCGACGTACAGTGGCAGCATGGCCCGTCACCAGACCGGCGACGCGGTCCGCATCACGACCGCGAGCAGGAGCGCCGCCGAGGACATCGCAGCGCGACAGAAGCGCTACATCCTCGCGATGGGCTTCCGCACGGTCTGCTTCGTGGCCGCGATCTTCGTGACCATCACCTGGGCTGCGGATCCTGCTGGTCATCGCCGCTTTGGTGCTGCCGTACGTCGCTGTCGTGATGGCAAATGCCGGGGCTTCGAAATCCGACGGATTCGCCCTGGTCAACGGCCCATCCGGCGCCAAGGAGCTGCCCGAGGCCCCTGGTTCCGACACCGATTCCGGTCCGGACCACCTTTGACAACTGCCCAAAAAGTGTCAGACTGCTCCTGAAGTGCCGGACAGCTTCCCCCGTGGCTGTCCGGCACTTCGTGCGTCATATCCGAAAGGCTTCGACCGCGTGACCGACCCGCTGATCTGCTCCGCCAAGGGCTGCCAAGAGCCGGCCGTCTGGGCCCTGGTCTGGAACAACCCGAAGCTGCACACACCCGACCGCCGCAAGTCCTGGCTCGCGTGCGAGGAGCACCGGCAGCACCTGTCCGACTTCCTGGCCGCGCGGGGGTTCCTGCTCGAGGTGGTCCCGGCCGCCGAGGCGCCGGCCGACCCGGGACCTCACTGCGTAGCGGGCCGGACTCAGCCGCCGATGGCCGACATCGGCCGGTCCGGCTGGAGGAACAGCGGGTCGTCGATGCCGTGGCCGGCGCGCTTGGTGGCCATCGCCGCCACCCAGCGGTCGGCGATCTCCTCGTCCGTGGCGCCGTTGCGCAGCGGCGGCGCGCAGGTCGGACTCCTCGCGGGCGAACAGGCAGTTGCGGACCTGTCCGTCGGCGGTCAGCCGGACCCGGTCGCAGTCACCACAGAACGGCCGGGTCACCGAGGCGATCACGCCCACCGTCGCCGGGCCGCCGTCGACGAGGAACAGCTCGGCCGGAGCGCTCCCCCTCGGCTCGGTCGCCGGGGTCAGCACGAACTCCTTCTCCAGGCTGGCGAGGATCTCGTCGGCCGTCACCATCTCCATGCGGCTCCAGCTGTGCTGGGCGTCCAGCGGCATCTGCTCGATGAAGCGCAGGTCGTAGCCGTGGTCGAGGCACCAGCGCAGCAGCTCTGGGCCCTCCTCGTCGTTGAGGCCGCGCAGCAGCACCGCGTTGATCTTGATCGGGCCGAGGCCCGCCTCCGCGGCCGCCGCGAGGCCTTCGACGACGTCGTGCAGCCGGTCGCGCCGCGTGACCGCGTGGAACGACTCGGGGCGGACGCTGTCGAGGCTGACGTTGATGCGGTCGAGGCCTGCCTGCTTGAGCGCGTGGGCGGTGCGGGAGAGCCCCAGCGCGTTCGTGGTCATCGAGATCTCGAGGTCGGGCGAGACGGCGCGGGTGCCGGCCACGATGTCGAGCAGCCCGCGGCGCACCAGCGGCTCACCTCCGGTGAAGCGCACCTCGCGGATCCCCAGCAGCCGCACCCCGATGTCGATCAGACGGACGATCTCGGCGTCGGTGAGGACGCTCTCGTCGGGCAGCCACTCCAGCCCCTCCGCGGGCATGCAGTAGGAACAGCGCAGGTTGCAGCGGTCGGTCAGCGAGACCCGGAGGTCGGTCGCGACCCGGCCGAAGCGGTCGCCCAAGGAGCGGGCACCCGGCAGTCTAGGTGGCACCGAACCAGTCTAGGTCGCAGGCCCTCGGCCGCCTGCTCTGACGGCTCCTGACGCCCGGATAGCCTCGACGGGTGCGGTCCCTGCGCTTCCTGCTCAGCCGGCGGTGGGTCGCGTTCTTCCTCGTCGTCGTGGTCCTCGGCTACGCCACCTGGTGGCTGGGGCGCTGGCAGTTCCACCGGCTGGAGGACCGCAAGCACGACAACGCCGTGGTCGAGCGCAACGAGGGCGCCGCCCCGGTGGCGGCGAGCGAGGTGCTCGCCCCGGGCCGCGACGTCGACCCCGACGACGAGTGGCGCGCAGTCACCGCCACGGGCACCTACCTCCCCGACGAGACGGTGATCGTCCGCTACCGCACCCGCGACGGCTCCTCGGGCGTCGACGTGGTCGTCCCGCTCCAGACCGCTGAAGGCCCGGCGCTGCTCGTCGACCGCGGCTGGCTGGCCACCGACAACAGCGGCGCGACCCCGGACGACGTACCCGCTCCCCCGTCCGGCGAGGTCACCGTCACCGGCTACGTACGCCAGGACGCGACCGGCGACTCCGCGAAGGTCACCGACGGCTCGACGCGATCCATCTCGAGCGAGCGGATCGGGCCGGCGATCGGGCGAGAGGTGTACGGCGGCTTCGTCGACCTCGCGACCGAGGAACCGGAACCCGAGACGCCGCTGATGAAGGCCGAGCTGCCCGACCTCGGCAACGGACCGCACTTCTTCTACGGGCTGCAGTGGTGGTTCTTCGGGCTGCTGGCCGTCTTCGGCTTCTTCTACCTGGTCTACGACGAGTGGAGCGGCGGGGCGCGCAACCGCCGTCAGAACGTGCGCAGCATCCCGCCGTCGACGGGCAGCATCACGCCGGTGACGAACGACGCCGCCGGCGAGAGCAAGAAGGCCGCCGCCCGGCCGAACTCCTCCGGCTCGCCGTAGCGGCCGAGGGGGATCTGCGCGAGAGCCTTCGCCTTGGCGGCCTCGGCGTCACCGGTCGACTCGTCGAGCTCAGCCACCCTCTCGGTGCCGACGCGACCGGGCAGCAGCCCGTTGACGCGCACCCCTCGCGGCCCCTGCTCGTCGGACAGGGTCTTGGCCACCCCTGCCAAGCCCGGGCGCAGCCCGTTGGAGATGGCCAGGCCGGGTAGCGGCGAGCGCACCGACGACGACAGCACGAAGGCGACCGACCCGCCTGGCTCCAGCTCCGCACAGACCTCGCGGGCGATGCGGACCGCACCGAGGAACACCGAGTCGAACGACCTCGACCAGTCGTCGTCGGAGGTGCTCGACACCGTGCCCGTCGGGGGCCCGCCGACCGAGATCAGGACGCCGTCGAGACGGCCGAACGCCTCACGGGCCGCCTCGATGAGCCGCGTCGGGGTGGCCGGGTCGGCGTTGTCGGCCTCGACGGTGACCGCCGCGTCGCCGAGCGCGGCCGATGCCTCGGCGAGGGACTCGGCGTTGCGCCCCGAGATCACCACCTTCGCACCGTCGGCGACGAGTACGTCGGCCGTCGCCCGGCCCAGGCCGCGAGCCCCTCCGGTGACGATGTAGACACGGTCCTTCAGCTGCAGGTCCATGCCCTCGATCCTGCCACCGGCGGGCCTGTCCATGGCACGCCCCTGCGGAGGTGCCGCCCCAGCCGGCGCAGCGCACCCGCCGGGCGGTCAGACGCTCTCGGCGTACCAGACCTGCCGCACGGTGCGGCGCATCCTGATGGCCGCCTGACCCTGCGCGACCATGCCCACGACGGCCAGCACCACCACCAGCAGGTACCAGAACCAGTTGTCCTCGACGGCATCGGTGAACGCGCCCCGCGTGAAGTCGGAGGAGTTGAGCGAGCCCACCAGCAGCATCAGGCCGCCGACGACACCCACGGCACCCGCGACCGAGCTCAAGAAGATGAGGACGAGCATCGGCATGCTGCCGAAGGCCGCGATCAGTCCGAACGCCAGGCCGATCGCGATGCCCACGAGGACGGCGAGCCAGTTCCAGTCGATGCCGAAGGCGACGATCAGGCCAGAGCCGATCGCGAAGCCGAAGGCACCGAAGGCGAGCACGACGGCGACGGCGTAGTAGAGGTAGGCGAAGATCGCGAAGATCACGGCGAAGACCAAGCCGAGGATCCAGCCCGTGACGGTCCCGAGGAAGCTCTCGTCGGCCCACGACGCGACAATGCCGGCGCCGAAGGCGAACCCGGCGAAGAAGCCCCAGATGGGCAGGGCGATCCGCAGCACGAACTGGCCTGCGAAGAGCATGAAGGCGCCGGCCAGGATCGCCAGCACTCCCAGGATGATGTCGGCCATGACCGCAATGTAGGGCCCCGAACGCGCTGCGTGTGGGACCCGGGCCACAGGCCCGGTCGGGTGTGTCCCGCGCCGTGTCAGGCCCGCAGACGGCGCTACACGGCTACTTCGTCGCGTCCCGACGTCACGAACTGGGTGCGGTAGAGGTCGGCGTAGAGGCCGCCCTCGGAGAGCAGGCCCGCGTGGGTGCCGCGCTGGACGATGCGGCCCTCGTCGACGACCAGGATCTGGTCGGCCTGGCGGACGGTGGAGAGCCGGTGGGCGATGACCAGGCTGGTGCGGCCTTCGAGGGCGGCGTCGAGGGCGCGCTGGACGGCGTACTCCGACTCGGAGTCGAGGTGGGCTGTCGCCTCGTCGAGCACGACGACCGCCGGCGCCTTGAGGAGCAGGCGGGCGATGGCGAGCCGCTGGCGCTCGCCGCCCGAGAGGCGGTAGCCGCGGTCGCCGACCACGGTGTCGAGGCCCTCGGGCAGAGCGCGAACCAGGCCGGCGACCTGGGCCGCCTCGAGCGAGGCCCAGACGGCCCTGTCGTCGGCGTCGGGGCGGGCGTAGAGCAGGTTGGCGCGGATGGTGTCGTGGAACATGTGGGCGTCCTGGGTGACGTAGCCGACCACGTCCTCCAGCGACTCCAGCGTCACCTCACGCACGTCGTGGCCACCGACGCGGACGGCGCCCGAGCCGACGTCGTAGAGGCGCGCGACCAGGTGGGTGATCGTGGTCTTGCCCGCGCCCGACGGACCCACCAGCGCGACCATCTGGCCGGGCTCGGCGGTGAAGGTGATGTCGTGGAGCACCTCGCCCGTGTCGACGGTCTCGGTGCGGGCGACGGACTCGAGGGAGGCGAGGGAGACCTCGTCGGCGCGTGGGTAGCGGAACGACACGTGGTCGAACTCGACCCTGGACGCCGTCACCGGCAGCACGACGGCGTCGGGCTTCTCACTGATCGACGACGGCAGGTCGAGCACCTCGAAGACGCGCTCGAAGCTGACCAGTGCCGTCATCACGTCGATGCGCACGTTGGAGATCCCCTGCATCGGGCCCAGTAGCCGGAACAGCAGCGCGGTCAGCGCCAGCAGGGTGCCGACGGTGAGCTCGCCCTGGATGGCGAGGTAGCCGCCGACGCCGTAGACCAGCGCGGTGGCCAAGGCCGGGATGGTCATCATCGCCGCACCGAAGATGCGAGTGATCAGGGAGATGCGGACGCCGAGGTCGCGGACGGTCGCGGCCCTGCGGGCGAACAGCGCGTCCTCGTCGGCGCGCCGCCCGAACAGCTTGAGGAGCATCGCGCCGCCGACGTTGAACCGCTCGGTCATCACGTTGCCCATGTCGGCGTTGCCGTCCATCTGCTCGCGGGTCAGGCCGGCGAGCTTGCCGCTCACGATGCGCGAGGTGATGAGCAGAAGCGGGAACAGCAACAGGCACAGCAAGGTGACCTGCCAGCTGAGCGCGAACATCGCGACACCGACCACGAGGACCGAGATGACGTTGGACACGGTGCCGGAGAGGGTCGAGGTGAAGGCGCGTTGGGCGCCGATCACGTCGTTGTTGAGGCGCGAGACGAGAGCGCCTGTCTGGGTGCGGGTGAAGAAGGCCAGGGACTGCCGCTGCACGTGGCCGAAGACCTGCGTGCGGAGGTCGTAGATGAGGCCCTCACCGATCCGCGAGGACAGCCACCCCGCGACCACCCCCAGGACCGCCCCGAACACTGCGGTCAGCGCCATCAGGCCGGCCAGCTCGAAGACCAGCGCGGTGTCCTTGGCAAGGATGCCGTCGTCGACGATCCGCTGCACCAGCAGCGGCGTGACGACGACGAGACAGGCGTCGACGACCGTGAGCACCAGGAAGACGGCGATCAGGCGGCGGTGCGGGCGCGCGAACGACAGCACCCGCCGGACCGTGCCCCGGTCCAGCTTGCTGTTGACGATGCTGCGGTCGGTGCGCATGTGACGCCACACCTGACCCATCCCGCTCATGCCTGACAAACGTTTGTCCTCGCTCTCTGGGGCTTCAACCTGCCCGTACCTGCCATTGTTCCGCGCACCACCGACAGCGGCGCGCGCCCGCTGGTTGAGGAAGGCGCGCTAGCGCCTGTCTCGAAGACCCGGTGAGAAGGCAGCTCGACCTGGTTCCGGGGTCTCGTGACGGGCCTGAGCGGCCCTCCTCGACCAGCGATGAAGTTCAGTCGTCGATCTCCAGCTCCAGACGTGCGGCGGCGTTGCTGAGGCCCCGGTGGCCGCGAGTGAGGAAGGCGCCGGCGACCGCCGCGACCGCGAGGACGCCGACGGCGACCTGGGCCGCCGGCACCGTGACGACGGCGAGGGTGACCAGCGGGACCACACCGACGAGCAGCTTGACCAGCCGGCTCGGGTACGACGCCGGGCTGGTGCGCAGGTCGACGACGAGCTCGCCGAGGGTCTTGCCGGCGAGCAGCACCATCAGCGCCTCCACCACGAGCGGCACGCCCGCCCGCAGCGCGATCATCGAGGCCGAGTCGGTCGCCGGGCGCTGGTCCTGGGCGAAGACCAGGTACCCGCGCCACAGAGCCGCTGCGGCGGTGCCGGCGAGCACCACGAACAGGACGTCGCTGAGCGTCGCCGCCAGGCGCCGGCCCACCGACACCGTGGTCGGCAGCCGACGGCGTGCCGTGCCGAGCCGGCGGCGTCGGCGGGCGGCGTACGGATAGGAGACGAGCGCTCCGAGGAAGGCGCCCAGCGTGTTGGTGAGCAGGTCGTCGACGTCGAAGAGGCGGTAGGCGCACGGGTACACGCCCCAGACGCCCGTGAGCTGCGTGACCTCGATCAGCAGTGACACGGCGAACCCGAGCGCGGTCGCCACCACCACGCCGCGGTGGGTGATCAGCCGGACGAACACCCCGAACGGCAGGAACAGCACGACGTTGAGGACGACCTGGAGGAACGCCGGGTTGCTGAGCAGCTCGCTAGGCGTGCCGAGGCCGGCGTACCCGGACTGCTGTGCCGATTGCTGGGCAGCCCTGCGGATGTCGTCGGCGAACGCCATCAGCTGGGTCTGCGCGTGCTGGCAGGTGTAGTCGCTCGCGTCCGGCAGGGGCAGCAGCGTGTAGGTCCACAGCGAGACGCCGTAGACCGCCGCGCCGACCAGCACCATCAGGTCGCCCGGGCCGAGACGTCCGTCGCGGCGGTACTGCACGGCCGCCACCGGGATGAACAGCAGCACCGCGACGACCGAGCCGAGGATCAGGGCAGCGAGCGCGCTGCTCCCCTGGTCACCCACGGGGCGAGACTAGGTGGACCCGACCGATGAGTCGCCATGACTGAGGGAGTCTGAGGGCCATGACCCACACCACCTGCCACGTGACCATCTCGCTCGACGGCTTCCTCGCCGGCGCCGACCAGACCTTCGAAGAACCTCTCGGCGTCGGCGGCGAGGACCTCCACCGGTGGATGTTCCCCGCCGACGAGGAGCCTCCACGAGGGAGATGTCGCCGCCCGTGAGCACCTGGCGAAGCCGCGCGGTGCCTACGTGATGGGCCGCAACATGTTCGGCCCGGTCCGGGGCGAGTGGGCCACGTGGGACGGCGAGTGGCGTGGCTGGTGGGGCGACGAGCCGCCGTACCACGCGCCGGTGTTCGTGCTCACCCACCACGAGCACGAACCGGTCGAGATGGAGGGCGGGCACGACGTTCCACTTCGTCACCGGCGGGTTCGATGCGGCGTACGCGCGGGCCGCCGAGGCGGCCGGCGACCGCGAGGTGCTCATCGCCGGAGGCGCCTCGACGATCCGTCAGGCCTTGGCCGCCGGGGTGCTCGACGAGATCGTGCTCGACGTGGCGCCGATCCTGCTGGGCGCCGGCGAGCGTCTCTTCGACGGCGTCGCCGACCCGGGACTGACTCCCGTCGAGGTCTTCGAGTCACCGTTGGCGACCCACATCCGCTACCGCGTCGGCACCAGCTGACGGGCCGGTCTCGCCCCTGTCAAGGCACCGCAGGCGGCGGTTCGATCTCGGCGTCCGTCCCGTAGTCGGTCAGCCGGATGACCAGGGTGACCGGGCTCGCCTTCGCGGCAGGTCCTTGCGAGAGCTGGGCGATGGTCCCCTCGTCGGTCACCCAGATCTCGACGGACCCGGTGTCGTCGTCGCGAGTGGCCCCCACGTAGTGGGTGACCGGCTCACCGTCGAGCACGTCGGACGTCCCCGCCGCGAAGTCCTGACTCTCAAGGAGCGCCACGATGACCTGCGCGACGCCGGCCGTGCCCGGCTCGGTCGCGGCCGTGTCGCTCCAGCCGACGAAGCCGGTCGTCGTTCCGGCGACCGGATGGGGGTCGCCGTCAGGTTCGCCCTGGGCGTCCAGCCCCAGCTCGACGAGGCCGTCAGGGGTTGCCCACAGCTGCGAGATCTTGCGCAGCCCGGAAGCCGGCTTTCCGTGGAAAAGACCGTTGTCCAGCGATGAGGTCGCGGCCCCGCGGGAAGCCTCCCAGTCCACGACCCCGTCCTGGCGCGACAGCGGTTGCTCGGTGTCGCCCTCGACCAGTACGTCGGACCGGAACCGCACCGGCCCGGAGCGGCTGGTGGTCTCGGCGACGGACTCGATGTCGAGGACGGTGTCAACGGGCGTGTCGGACGGAGACGGGCCTGAGGAGCTGCTCGTCGACGTGGGGCTAGCAGTGCCCGCGGAGTCGGTGGCCGAGCTGCCTGGATCCTGTTGCTGACAAGCCGTCAGCAGGAGGCAGGCCGCGACCACGGCCGCCGACTTGGCGACCGAGTCACGAGCCAGTGTTGGTGCTAGCGGAAGGCGAACCATGCTCGCGACTCGGATCCGTCGGAGAACGTCAGGGAAAGTGTCCTGCACGTGTTGGCCCAGGACTTCTGGGTCTTCCAGACGTAGGTGTAGATCTGCGTCACGGGGTCATAGGTCAGGCCCGAGCTGTTGGGGTTTGCCGTCTGTTCCAGCTGGTCCACGGACCCGGATCCGCACGGCGAGGTCGACGACGCGGGGGACCCCGCCGCGAAGATGTCGAGCCCCCTGTCTCCACCGAGCTTGAACTTCACCGGGACCGACGACCCCGCCTTCATCGCGTTGGTGACAGGAGGGTTGTCGACCGGGGTGAAGAAGCCAGTGAAGTCGAACTGCGACTGCGACTGCACCGTGAACGTGCGGGTCGCCGGGCTCTGGTCGATGTTGTCGGCCTTGTCGACCGCGGCCACGGTCAGCGTGTGCGAGCCCGGCGCGAGACCGGTCAGCTGCGTGGTGGGGTCACACAGCGACAACGGGGCGTCGTCGACCCGGCACGCGAAGAGCACCGGGCTCTCACTGGCGTCGAAGCCGAAGGTGACGTCGGGACCTGTGGTCGCGCCCGCGGATGGGCCCTGCACGATGGTCGTGTCGGGAACCACGCTGTCCTTGGTCAAGGTGACCTTGTCGCTGGCCAACCGGTCCGGCGCCGTGAGGCAGATGCTGACGTCGTTCTGACCCTCGGCCAGGGCGCCGGCAGGTACGAACGTGACCGCCGCCTCCGGCCGGTCTCCCGAGCCCGTGTCGTAGAGACCGGAGTCGAGCAGCACCCCGGTGTCACAGCTACCCAGACGAGCCTCGTACGCGCCACTGGACGTGGACGTCCAGGCCAGCTGCGAGCCCGAGGCTCCGGCCCGGAGCACGGTGGGAGTCGCCTGGGCGACGCGCACCTGGGTCTGGCACACGTCCCCGATGCCGTCCGCGTCACGGTCGACCTGGGTGGCGTTGGCGACGGCGGGGCAGTTGTCGTCCTCGTCCGGGACCGCGTCGTCGTCTCCGTCGACACACCCGGAGTCCGCCGCGTCGGCGGTGCCGTCCTTGTCGTTGTCCTGTCCGTCGGAGCAGACGCCGTCCACGGCGGCGTTCTCGGGGGTGCTGGGCGCCGACATCGGGTCGGAGCCGAGCAGCACCTCGACGACCCCGATGAAGTCGTCGCCGTCGGCATCGAAGTCGCAGACGTCTCCCAGACCATCACCGTCGAGGTCGGCCTGGCCGGGGTTCGGATGGATCCGGCAGTTGTCGGCGGCGTCGAGGGCCCCGTCGTTGTCGTCGTCGGTGTCCTGGGCGTTGTCGATGCCGTCGTTGTCGGTGTCGTAGGGCATCGGGTCGTCCGCGGCAGCGGCGGCGGTCAAGCCGGCTCCACGCTCTGCCAGGCCCGGAGCCGAGCCCTCGAGGTCATCGCCGTCGATGTCGGGGTCACAGGCGTCGCCGAACTCGATCGTGTTCGGCTGGTTCCCGAAGACGTACCAGGGGCCGAAGTCGGTGTTGTCCTGGTCCGGGTTGTGCACCCCGGGGCAGTTGTCGTCGTGCTCGAGCACCTCGTCGTCGTCCGGGTCGGACAGCGCGGTGTCGGTCTCCGCCAGCTCGACGTAGTTCGGCCTCTCTTCGGTGATCGGCGTACCGACCCCCGTGGGCGCGAGCGAGAGTCCGGCCCAGGTGGCGTACTGGTCCGGAGGCAGGGCCGTCAGCGAGTGGTCGTGGTCGGCCTGCTTGCGTCCGGCCGGGGCCGGCTTGTTGTGGACGTCCGCCTCGTCCGCGATCCCGAGCGAGTGGCCCAGGAGGTGGGTGAGGCTGCGGCCCCACAGCTGGGAGATCGCGGTCCGCTCGGTCTCCCCCAGCAGCCGGGAGATCGGCCAGTTGATGCGCTTGTCGGTGCCGTCGACCGGGAACTTGCCCGGGAAGATGCCCGGGTCGGGGATCACGATGCCCTGCGCCTGGCCGGCGGTGATGATGGTCTCCCGGAAACATGGCCCGAGGTAGCCGAGGCGCGGCTCGCCGATCTCCGACGAGCAGCTCCACGCCGGGCCCATGGTCACCAAGATGTCGCGTCCGTCGACGTTGGCATCCCCGAACGGCGACCAGTCGTACTCCGCCAGTGGCGCGAGGTCCAACCCCTGCAGGAGGAAGTCGAAGCGCCCGGGGTTCGGGCAGGCAACGATGCCCTCGTGGGCCGAGGAGTGGCCCGACCACACGTAGCGCACACCCAGGGTGCGGGCGTCGATCACCGCGCCGTCGCCCCGCTGGGCGACGGTGCCGAAGCTCTCGCTCCGCGCGATGGAGGAGTCTTGGTCGCAGTTCGGAGCATGCGGGATGGCCTCGTCGACCAGGATGTGCAGGCTGACCCCCGTGATGGCATCCGGGTTCGCCACGGAAGCCGCGTCGAAGCCCCTCATCGCGCTCTGGAGGCCGCTGATGCTCGGCGCGTGGTGGAGCGGGTCGTCCTTCTCGCTGATCACCTCGGGGCAGGCGAACTCGATGGTGCAGTCCTGCCAGTCCATCTCGAGGAACACGTCCTTGTGGAGCGGGTCCGGAGGCTCGTTGAGGCACTCGAGTGGCCGCTGGATCACGCGGCGCTGCTCGTCCACGGCACTGCCGAAGAGCCCGCTGCACGTGAAGCTGAGCTCCCAGGGGAGCGGGGTGAACGGACCGAAGGCCGCGTCGCGGGTCACGACGTCGCCTGCGGGGGTGCGCACGCCGGCACCCGGGACGCCGGCGTCGACCTCCCAGGAGTCCAGGAGTCCGTCGGAGTCCGTGTCGGCGTTGTCGGGGTCGGTCCCGATCGAGGTCTCGGTCATCGTCAGTGAGGCAGTCACCGTCGGTGTCGTTCGCCTCGTCGCAGGCCAAGGTGGCACCCGTCGCCAGCACGTAGACGTGTCCCACGGTGCCGTCGGGAGCCTGGTACACCGGGTCGTAGGGCTCCGGCGCGGCGTCCTTGATCATCACCAACGGCTGGAAGTTGCCCGGCCACTCGTCGAACACCTCGTGCGCCGAGCAGCTCCATCCGGACAGGTAGGCATCGTCCAGGCCGTCGAGCGTCGGGTGCGCGGCGATCTTGTGGGCGTCGGAGGGACAGTTCTGCACACCGCGCACCGTGAACTGGCCGATGCCGGCAAGCAGTTCCACGGTCTCGGGCGCTTCGCTCTCGTAGGCGCAGCTCAGCGACACGTAGAGGCCCGGACCGGCCGCCTCGTCGGCAGCTGCGAACGCGACCGACTGATGGACGAACTGGTCCTTGCCGTGCCAGTCAGGGTCGGTGCCGTTGATGATCTGGTTGCCCGTGATCGCGGCACTCCACACCTGGCGGTTCGCGATCGCCGCGTCCCACACCGACGGCCGTCGCCGAAGCAGATCGGCTGGTCTCCGAAGACGATCGCGTCGAACTGCCGGAACTCCGACGTGGTGGCTGCGGACCATTCGGTCCGACTCCACACGGTCACCTCGGTGTTCGGCGTGGTCTCGGCAAGGCCTCCGGAGTCGGTCCGTACACCAGGATCTTCGCCGGCGTCTCCGCCAGCGCCGACGACCCGGCATTCGCCGAGATCACCAACCCGCCGTACGCCGCAGAACTCAGCATTGCGATCACGGCGGCCATGACAAGAACCAGCGCCTCATCGGCTGCCCTCCCCGGAGTTCTACGGCACCGCGATGGTCTCCCGAGATTGACTGCGACGCTAACCCCGTATCCGCGTATTGCTCCCGCCGGATGCTCGGAGAAGCGGAAATGTCAGACGGGCGTCGTGACAGCCCGTCCGCCAGCCGCGACCGCGGGGTGCCCCGGCCCTACCCTGAGCATGGCCACTGCCGGATGGGACCAGGCGGCCAGCATCGACGACGTCCTCGAGCGGATGGCGGACATCGACGCCGCGCTCCCCAAGAACGACGGCGTCGCCTACTTCAACCGCATGTACTGGCAGGTCACGCGCCTCGTCGACGCGGCCGTCGACGCGAGCGCCTTCGAGGCGGGTGAGTTCCTGGCCCGCCTCGACGTGCACTTCGCCAACCTCTACTTCTCGGCGTACGCCGCCGACCTCGCCGGCACCCCGGTCAGCCCGGCCTGGGCGCCGCTGTTCGAGTCCCGCGCGCGCGACCACACCCACCCGATCCAGTTCGCGCTGGCCGGCATGAACGCCCACATCTCCCACGACCTGCCCCACGCCGTCGTCGACACCTGCGTCGAGCTGGAGCGCGCGCCCCTCGACGACTCGCCCGAGCACAGCGACTTCACCCGCACCAACGACGTGCTCGCCGATGCGCAGGAGCAGATCAAGGGCTGGTTCAGCAGCGGGATCATCGCGACCGTCGACGAGCTGGGCGGCAAGGTCGACGACGGGTTCGCCACGTTCGGCATCCACGTCGCCCGGGCGGCCGCCTGGCAGACCTCGGAGGTGCTCTGGGAGCTGTCCGGCAACGAGCGCCTCGACCGGATGTTCCGCGAGGGCCTGAGCCGGTCGGTCGAGCTGACCAGCCGCGGCATCCTTCTGTAGGACGACTCCTAGCCGCCGACCAGGAAGCCCAGGGCCACGGCGGCCGGCACGGCCGACCCGGCGACGTACATGTGGGACTTGCCGGGAAACAGCACGGCTCGCCCGTCCGGGATTCCGTCGCCGGTGCGCCGGAAGAGATCCTCGGAGTAGAACGCGTCGTCCGTACCGCCGAGCACCAGCGTGCTCGCCCGGATGTGGCCGAGATCGGCCTCGGCGTCGAACGCGTCCTCGGCACGAAGCACGGCCACCGTGTCGGATGGGTCCTCAGAGGCGAACACCGGGCCCGCCAGCCAGCCGAACCCGCGGGCCGGGTAGGTCAGCGGGCCGGGCGCCATCGTGCCCATCAGGAAGGAACCCACTCCGCGCGCGTCGCCCGCCTCGGTCAGTCGCAGCAGCTCGAGCTGGACCCTGCGCCCCTCGTCGGAGAGCCGGCAGGCCGCGGCTGAGACGACGAGTCGTCCCACCAGGTCGGGGTGGTCGATGGCGAGCTGCAGCGCGATGGAGCCGCCCGTCGACGTGCCGTGGACGTGGGTCTCCTCGCCGATGTCGTGCCGGATGCCACCCGCGTAGTCGGCCGCCAGGTCGGCCATCGTGGTGCCGGGCTCGAGCTCCGGGCCGTCGGTTGGCGAGGTAGACGGTGAAGTGCTCGGCGAACGGCGCGACCCACGACAGCGCCATCCGCCGCCACACTCCGGTCGGGTTCGCGTGCTGGGAGGTCAGGCCGGATGCCATCAGCAGCGGCGGACCCTGGCCGGTGCGGAGGTAGGGCACGCCGGTGGAGAAGACGCCCTCGGTGACCTGGCCCATGGTTCAACCTACGGCCGGAAGCATCACTTCGTCAGCAGCGAAGCCAGCTCGCGGAACCGCCTCAGCTGCGCCTCCCGCTCGTACCTGCGCTGCTCGTCGAGCGACCGGCTGGTCGCGGCCAGCAGGAGTGCCTTGGTCTCGCGTACGGCGCCCGGCAGGGCTGCGGTCAGCGCGGCCGCGAGGTCGGTGACGGTGTCCTCGAGCTCCGCGACCGGCACCACCAGGTTTGCCAGGCCGATCGCCATCGCCTCCTGCGCCGACACCATCCGGGCCGTCGCGCAGATCTCGAGGGCGCGGGCGTAGCCGACGGCCTCGACCAGCGGCTGGGTGCCGGTCAGGTCGGGCACCAGCCCGAGCGCGGACTCCTTCATGCACAGCTGGGCGTCGTCGGCGAGCACCCGGAGGTCGCAGGAGAGCGCGAGCTGGAAGCCCGCTCCGATCGCGTAACCCTGCACGACCGCGACCGAGACGAACCGCGGGTCGCGCAACCACGTGAACCCGCGCTGGAACTGCTCGATCGCGGCCGAGGCCTCCTCGTCGGGCAACGCCAGCAGCCCCGCGACGGTCTCCTGACCGTCACCGCCGGAGGGGTCGAGCATGGCCCGGTCGAGGCCGGCCGAGAACGACTGCCCGCTCCCCCGCACCACGACCACTCGCACCTCGTCGGGCACCTGCTCGCCGATCGCCGCCAGCGCCCGCCACATCCGCGGGGTCTGCGCGTTGCGTACCTCGGGCCGGTCGAGGGTGACGGTCGCGACCTCGCCCTGGACGTCGTACGCGAGTCCGGCGGCCTAGCAGCTCCTCGTGGTCCATGGCGGGAGTCTACGAACCGCCGGAACACCGATTCGTCTGCGGCCCTGAGCGGCGAAAGTCGCAGCGATCCGCAGACGAATCGGGGTTTCAGGCCAGCGAGACGAGGTCGGCGTACGACGCGTTCCAGAGGTCCTCGACGCCGTCGGGGAGGATCAGGACCCGGTCGGGCTCGAGGGCGTGGACCGCGCCCTCGTCGTGGGTGACGAGCACGATCGCGCCCTCGTAGGAGCGGATCGCCGCCAGGACCTCCTCGCGCGAGGCCGGGTCGAGGTTGTTGGTCGGCTCGTCGAGCAGCAGCACGTTGGCGCTCGAGACGACCAGGATCGCCAGCGCCAGCCGGGTCTTCTCGCCGCCGGAGAGCACCCGCGCGGGCTTGCTGGCGTCGTCGCCGCTGAACAGGAAGGAGCCCAGCACCGAGCGAGCCTCGGTGTCGGTGAGCTGCGGCGCCGCGGAGTGCATGTTCTCCAGGACCGTGCGCGAGGTGTCGAGCGTCTCGTGCTCCTGGGCGTAGTAGCCGATCTTGAGGCCGTGGCCGGGGACGACCCCGCCGGTGTCGGGCCGCTCGACGCCCGCGAGCAGCCGCAGCAGCGTGGTCTTGCCGGCGCCGTTCAGGCCGAGGACGACGACGCGCGAGCCCTTGTCGATGGCCAGGTCGACGTCGGTGAAGACCTCGAGCGAGCCGAAGGACTTCGACAGCTCGGTCGCGGTGAGCGGCGTCTTGCCGCACGGCGCCGGCGCGGGGAACTTGATGCGGGCGACCCGGTCGGACCGGCGCTCGGCGTCGACGCCGGCCATCAGCTTCTCGGCCCGCCTCATCATCGACTGGGCGGCCTGCGCCTTGGTCGCCTTGGCCCGCATCTTGTTGGCCTGGTCCATCAGTGCGTCGGCCTTGCGCTCGGCGTTCAGGCGCTCGCGCTTGCGGCGGCGCTCGTCGGTCTCGCGCTGGGCGAGGTAGGCCGACCAGCCCATGTTGTAGACGTCGATCTCGGCGCGGTTGGCGTCGAGGTGGAGCACCTTGTTGACCGTCGTCTCCAGCAACCCGGTGTCGTGGCTGATCACCACCAGCCCGCCCTTGTGGGCCTTGAGGAACTCGCGCAGCCAGATGATCGAGTCGGCGTCGAGGTGGTTGGTCGGCTCGTCGAGCAGCAGCGTCTCGGCGCCGGAGAACAGGATGCGCGCCAGCTCGACGCGACGTCGCTGACCACCCGACAGCGTGCGCAGCGGCTGGTTGAGCACGCGCTCCTCGATCCCGAGGCTCGACGCGATCTGCGCGGCCTCGGACTCGGCGGCGTAGCCGCCGCCGGCGTGCAGCTCGGCGTCGGCGCGTTCGTAGCGGCGCATCGCGCGCTCGCGCACCGAGGGCTTCTCGCTGCCCATCTCGGTCTCGGCCTGCCGAAGACGGCGTACGACGTCGTCGAGGCCGCGCGCCGAGAGGATCCGTTCGCGGGCGAGGACCTCGGGATCGCCGGTGCGTGGGTCCTGCGGCAGGTAGCCGACCTCGCCGGACGCGTGGACGGAACCGGCAGGCGGGCAGGCCTTCGCCGGCCAGGATCTTGGTGAGGGTGGTCTTGCCGGCGCCGTTGCGGCCGACGAGCCCGATCTTGTCGCCCGGCGCGACCCTGAAGCTGACGTCCTGCATCAACAGCCTCGCCCCGGCACGCACCTCGAGGTGTTGGGCGGTGATCATCAGGCTGGCTAGTGTATTGGCCAGCCCACCCCGGGTACTCAGTCGGCAGGGCGGCCACGCTGACGGACCTGCCCGTCGAGCTGACAGGAGAGCGACCTTGCGCTTCAACCCCAAGGCCCGACTCGACACCTCCCGGGTTCGCGACGTCGGCTCGTCCGGCGGTGGCGGCGGTGGCATGGGCGGCGGCGGGATGCGCATCCCGATCCCCGGCGGCACCAAGGCCGGCGGCGGCCTCGGCGGCATCCTGATCATCGTCTTGTTCATCGTGCTCACCCAGTGCGTGGGCGGCAACACCCCGTCCCTGCCCGACACCGGCCTCGACGCCTCGCGGATGTCCGGCACCGACACCGGCCGCTACGCCAACTGCAAGACCGGCGCCGACGCGGAGAAGAGCACCGACTGCGCCCGCGTGGCGGTCGAGAACTCGCTGACCGACTACTGGACCGACGCGCTCCCCGCGCAGAGCAACGCGACCTTCCGACCGATCGCCGCGATGCAGACCTTCACCGGCGGCACCTCCACCGGCTGCGGCGACGCGACCGCCGAGGTCGGGCCGTTCTACTGCCCGGCCGACGACACGATCTACCTCGACACCACGTTCTTCGAGCAGGTGCTCCAGCAACAGCTGAACGGGCCGGCCGGTGAGTTCGTCGAGCCCTACGTCCTGGCCCACGAGTACGGCCACCACATCCAGAACGTCCTCGGCACCATGGGCCAGGTCCAGACCCAGAGCGGTCCCAACAGCGACGCCGTACGGCTCGAGCTGCAGGCAGACTGCTACGCCGGCATGTGGGCCAAGAACGCCACCTCCACCGACGACGTGGTCGGCGAGGCCCTCATCCTCGGCCTGACCCAGCAGGACATCCAGCAGGCCATCGAGGCGGCGAAGTCCGTCGGCGACGACCGCATCCAGGAGCAGACGACCGGTCGCGTCAACAAGGAGCAGTGGACCCACGGCTCGGCGGCGGCGCGGATGAAGTGGTTCCAGGTCGGCTACAGCGAGGGCAGTCTCGAGGCTTGCGACACCTTCGCACCCTCGACCGTCGAGTGAGAGCAAGGGTCACGCGCGTGCTGACGTCCTTCGTCTTCATCGTCGTGCCCACCGCCATCTTCGTGGCTCGTGCTGCTGCTGGTCCGCGCCAAGTTCGCCCCGCCCGGCGGCTGGGTGGGCGACATGCCGGCCGCCGGCGCCATCTACAGCACCGCCGCCACGGGCCTGGCGGTGCTGCTCGCCTTCTTGATCATCGGAACGTTCGAGAGCTACCAGACCGCCCGCACCGCGACGGGGACCGAAGCCGCTGAGGTGCAGCAGCTGTACTCGACGGCCCTGTACTTCGACCAGCCGTACGCCGACCAGCTTCGTGGCGACGTGCTCTGCTACGGCCGGGCCGTCGTCAGCGACGACTTCCCGGCCATGGCCCGCGGCCAGGAGGGCCAGGTCGTGCAGTACTGGGTCGACCGCACGAGCGCGGACATGCGTGCCACCCCGCCCCTCGTGGACACCAAGCAGATCGAGGCGTTCGCCCACTGGCTGGAGGTCAACGAGTCCCGGCAGGAGGCACGGCGCAGCCGGCTAGCCGAGGCCCAGCCCTTCGTGCCAGGTTTCCTGTGGGCCGTGCTGCTGCTGATCACCGTCGTGGTGCTTGCCTTCCAGGTGCTGTTCGCCGACCCGGCCGCGCGGCGGCTCGGCCAGGTGACGGCGATGGTGGCGATGGCGCTCGCGTTCTTCTCGGCACTGACGCTCGTGTGGGTCCTCGACCGGCCCTTCCACGACCGTGGCGCCGCCATCCCGCACAACCGGATGTCCGCCTCGCTCGGCGTCATGCAGAGAACCGCCCCCGCCACCCTCCCCTGCGACGGCGACGGCCAGCCCCGGTAACGCCGACTCGGTGGTCGAGGTGCGACGGCCGCCAGGCCCGAGCCTCGAGTCCGCGACTCTGCTCGCCGAGCTCGGCCCTCGAACCTTCGAGGCTGCAGCTCGACCTCAGGCGAGCGCTCGCCCTCGCACCTCAACCAGCGATGTGCCGACTCGGCGTTACAGGAGCGCCTCGATCTCGCCGGCGACGCGTTCGAGCGCCCGCAGGTACGGCGCGACGCTGGGGTGGCGGAACTTGGCCGCGAGCGCGCCCTCGCCGCCCGCGACCCGGGCCAGTGCCCACTCGGCGCGGCTGACGGCGGTGTACGCCGCGACGATGCGGGCGCCGAGGCGCACCTGGTCGGCGGTGGCGACGTCCGCTGCCTCGCCGTCGGACATGCCCAGCAGGTAGGCGTCGAGCAGCGGCTCGGGGGCCTCGCGTGCGCCGGCCATCTGCAGTCCGAGGTCCGTGCCGACGGGCCCGAGGCCCAGGCTCTGCCAGTCGATCGCCACGACCAGGTCGCCGTCGCGGCCGAGGAGGTTGCCGGACGCCACGTCGCCGTGATGGGCCACCGGCGGGAGGGCGTCGTACTCCTGCAGGAAGTGCTCGCGCCGAGTCCACAGGCTGTCGGCGAGGTCGGCCGCGCCCGTCCGGGCCAGCGTCGGCCAGCCGCCGCGCCGCTCGATGCGTGCGAGCCGCCGCCGCAGCAGCCCGCGAGCGAGCCACGGGCGGTCGCCGAGGTCGGCGGCGGCGAACCGGCCGAGGGCGTGGGCGACGAACAAGCCGTTGGTGCCGGCGTCCTCGACCCAGTCGGAGGTCAGGGTGATGCCGGCGTCGTCCTCCTCGACGCCCGTGACCGGCCCCCGGATTCCGGGCGTCGAGAGCACCAGGCCCGACTCGGCCACGTCGGCCTCGCGCCTCCAGTAGGCGAAGTGAGTCGGGTCGTCCAGCTCGGCGGGGTCGCCCGGCCGCTGGACGGGCCAGGCGCTTGACGGCGAGGGGCTGGCCGCCCCGCTCGGTACGCCAGACGCCCACGGTGGACGGTCCCGTGCCGCCGGGCACCGAGAGCCACCCGGGCTGGGGCTCCCACGTCTCGGGCCACCTGTCGGGGGGCATGTCGCGCACGCTAACGGATGTCGCGCTCCCGGAAGCGCCACCACGCAGCAGCCGTGAGCGCGGCGGCCACCGCGCTCAGGAGCAGGGCCGGCGACGCCGCGAAGTGCTCCACGGGCATGGCCGGCAGGTGCGTGTACGGCGAGAGGCCGGTCACCGCCCCGGGCAGCTCGAGCAGCTCGCCCAGCTGGCCGAGGGCGAAGAACCCGGCCAGCGCCGCCCACCCGAGCACGGCGTAGCGGCTCCCCGCGGCGTAGAGCAGCAGGGCCAGCGCTGCCACGGCCCACACGGCCGGCGACTGGGCGACGGCCGCGCCGACGAAGCGCCCGAGCTCGCCCGCGCCGTCCCCGGCCTGGAGGCCCAGCCCGAGGGCGGCATCCGACGCCGGTCACCAGCAGCAGCCAGGTGGCGCCGCCCAGGGCGATCGCCGCGGTGGCGAGGAAGGTGCGCGATCGGGACATCGTGGTGGCCAGCACCTGCTCGGTGCGGCCGTCGCGCTCGTCGCCCGCACCGTGGCCGATCACGGCGACGGCGAAGCACGTCACGACCACCGCGGCGATGGAGAGCACGGCCGCGACCAGGGCGTCCTGCAGGCGGCCGACACCGCCGATGCTCTCGATGACCCGGCGTCCGGCCTCGGTGTCGAGCAGGTCGCCGACGCCGGGCGCGATCGCGCCCATCACCAGGCCCATCGCGGCGGCGCCCGCGGTCCACGACCAGACCATCGTGCGGTGCACCCTCCATGTCAGCGCGAAGGCATCCGCCAGCCGCGGCGAGCCGACCGCCGGCCCGGGACGGGCGTCCACCAGCCCGGACCCGAGGTCGCGGACCTGGCGCAGCCGCTGGGCGGCGACCACCAGCACCAGCCCCAGCGCCAGATCGAGCAGCAGCACCCACCAGCGCGGGTCGGACCACGCGCTCAGCCGCGTGGACCAGCCGAACGGCGAGAGCCACGACACCCAGCCGGGCCCGGTGTCGCCGACCACCCTCAACAGGTAGAAGAAGCCGACGCCCGCACCCGCGAGGGCGGCGCACGTGCGTGCGCTCGCCGACAGCTGGCAGGCCACCGCGGTGATGCCGATGGCCACCCACGAGATGCCGACCCACGACGCGGCGAAGGCGACCGAGCCCGTCACCGGAAGCCCTCCGGCCACGCACGCCAGCGCGGCCAGCACGCCGAGGGCCAGCGCGACCACGGCCGACTCGAGCACGGCGGCCGCCAGCTGGGCGTCGCGGCCGACGG
The DNA here is from genome assembly GCA_963758885.1 of uncultured Actinomycetota bacterium. GTDB lineage: Bacteria > Actinomycetota > Actinomycetes > Propionibacteriales > Nocardioidaceae > Nocardioides. The sequence continues at coordinate 28,468 of CAVWXS010000024.1, read as the reverse complement.
CCGTGCCGCCGAGCAGCTCGGCGCGACCGGACTCCTCCTCGGTGCGCGTGTGGCGCCGGACCAGCACGAGGAACAGCAAGGCCACGAAGACGGCGTACAGCACCGTCAGCTTCGTCATCGCGAGCTCACCCGCACTGGTGACGTCGAGGATGGGCCCGTAGAGAGCCACGATCGCGGGGCTGCCGTTGATGGCCTCGGCGGCCGACACCCGGTCCGCGGCCGTCGGGTAGAGGCTCTCGGTCGCGGCAGCCGAGGCGTAGACCACCACGACCAGGAGGAGCACCCAGACCGACGCGAGCACGCGGTCGCGCCGCAGTGCTGCCCGGGCGAGCGGCCAGGTGCCGGTGTACGACGTCATCGCGCCGTGGGCCACCACGGGACGGTAGGCCTCGAGGAACAGCTCTTCGAGCGTGGGCGGCGCGCTGGTCAGCGAACGGACGCCGGCCGCGGTGAGCGCCCCCAGCACCGCGGTCATGGCCTCCGGCTCGACCGAACAGCTCACTGTCGCCCCGTCCACCCGTACGTCGCTCACGCCGGCGATGCCCACCAGGTCCGGCAACGCACCAGCCACCTCGGCGACGACCTTGCTACGGCGGAGGTGCCGCAGCTCGGCCAGGGAGCCACGTCTCGACCGCGCGGCCGGCCCTGATGATCGTGACCCTGTCGGCCAGGCGCTCCACCTCACTGAGGATGTGGCTCGAGAGCAGGACCGTCGTGCCGGCCGCCACTCGCTCGGCCAGGCAGTCGGCGAACAGCTCCTCCATGAGCGGGTCCAGCCCCGAGGTCGGCTCGTCGAGCACCAGCAGGTCGACGTCGGCGGCGAACGCCGCCACCAGAGCGACCTTCTGGCGGTTGCCCTTGGAGTAGGCACGCCCCCGCTTGGTCGGGTCGAGGTCGAAGCGCTCGAGCAGCTCCTCGCGCCGCGTCTTGCGCGGGTCGATGTCGCGCATGCGCAGCAGCATGTCGATCGTCTCGCCGCCGGAGAGGTTGGGCCACAGGGTCACGTCGCCCGGCACGTACGCCAGCCGGCGGTGGATCGGGACGCTGTCGGCCCATGGCCGCATGCCGAACACCGAGATCGACCCCGAGTCGGTGCGCAGCAGGCCGAGCAGCGCACGGATGGTGGTCGACTTGCCGGCGCCGTTGGGCCCGAGGAAGCCGTGCACCTCCCCCGCTGCGACGCTGAGGTCGAGGCCGTCCAGTGCGCGGGTGGCGCCGAAGGTCTTGACCAGGTCGTGGATGTCGATGACAGGGTCGCTCACGCCCTTCACCATACATAAGATTCAGTATTTCCTGAATATTGTTACACTCCGATCCATGTCTCGTGCGTCACGTCGGCCCTCCGCCACCGCGGCCGACCCGTCCGCCGTCGCCGCCCGCTTCGTCGAGCGGATGGGCGGGGCGCTGACCGACGCCGGACTTCCTCGCCTCCCCTCCCGCGTCTTCGCGGCCCTGGTGGTCGACGACGACGGCCGGATGACGGCCGCCGAGCTGGCCGAGACGCTCGCCGTGAGCCCGGCGGCGGTGTCGGGTGCCGTCAACTTCCTGGCCCAGATCGGGTTCCTGCACCGCGAGCGCGAGCGCGGGTCGCGCAAGGACGTCTACGTCGTCGACGACGACGCGTGGCTGGGCGCCATGATGCGCAAGGACCAGACCTACGCCCCGATGATGACCGCGCTCGACGGCGCGCTGGGCGGCTTGGGGGCCGAGGCTCCAGCCGCCCACCGGTTGTGGCTGATGCGGGAGTTCCTCGCGTTCGTCGACGAGGAGATGGACGGCCTGGCCGAGCGGTGGCTGGCTCACCGCCGCGAGCTCGAGGACGACACGCGCACGACATCCGACGTGGCGCGCTGACCTGGGGGTCCCGGTTCGGTACGTTGCCGTCGAGCGGGTCATCCCGACCGCCGACGAAACTCGGGAGCGATCACTTCCGCAGGAGACGCCCATGGCGCAGCACGTGGCCCCACCTGTCGCCCAGCACTTGGCCGAACAGGTGGCCGAGCTCGTGGCCGAACACGTACAGCGCCATCGCCCCCGTCATGCCTCTCGGCTGGCCGTCTACACCGCTGTCCTGGGTGGCGGGCAGCCGCTGAGGGAGGCACCGCTGGCCGCGGAGTCGTCGGCCGACTTCGTCTGCTTCACCGACGACGCGACCCTGCGCAGCGACACCTGGCAGGTGATCCCGGTCGAGCCGCGCCTCCCGACGGATCCCGTGCGCAGCGAGCGCTTCCTGAAGATCGTGGGGCACCCCGCCCTGGCCGGCTACGACCGCACCCTCTGGGTCGACAACGCGGTCGAGCTGCGCGCCCTGCCTGAGACCTTCGTCGACGGCTGGCTCGAGGAGGCGGACGTCGCCGCGCCGGTGCACACCTTCTACCGCTCGGTCCTCGACGAGGCCCAGGCCACCATCGACCTCGGCAAGGACGACCACCTTCGCGTCTTCGAGCAGCTGGCTCACTACGTCGACTCCTCGCCGACCGCGATCGAGGCCAACCCGCACTGGACGGCGCTGCTCGCCCGGCGTCGTACGCCGAGGGTCGAGGTCGCGATGACGACCTGGTGGGAGCACGTGCTGAGGTTCTCGCGGCGCGACCAGCTGTCCTTCGGCGTGGTGATGGCCGCCAGCGACCTGCGGCTGCACTCCGTGCCGCTGCCCAACCTGCGCTCGCCGCTGCACAGCTGGCCGCAGGGCCAGGCGACCAGGAGCAGCGACCCTGCGGTCGGCAGGCACGCCGCCGACCCGTCGTTGCTGCGCGCCGAGATCGAGCAGGTCCTCGACGACGACAGCGACCCGCATGCCTGGGTCTGGGACCTGGAGGCCCGGATGACGGCGGCCACCGCGAACGTCCGCCTCCTCCGCGACCAGATCCAGCGCCACCGCGGCTCTTAGAGGTCTGGTCAGGGCGGCGTACGGTGCCGTCCGTGAGCTCGCTGCCCGACGACACCAAGAAGTTCCTCCACCGCACGGCCCTGACGCAGCAGCGCGAGGGCCGAGTGCCGGGCCTGGCGGCGGCCGTGTCGCGCGGGGGCGAGCTCCTCTGGTTCGCGGGCATCGGCACCAGCGAGGCGGGGACCAAGCGGACGCCCGGACCCGACGACCAGTACCTCATCGCCTCCAACACCAAGACCTTCACCGCCGTGATGGTCATGCAGCTGCGCGACGAGGGCAGGTTGTCGCTCGACGACCTTCTCGGTGACCACCTGCCCGACGTACCGCACGCGGTCACCGTCCGCCAGGCCCTCGCGCACGTCTCCGGGATGCAGCGCGAGCCTCTCGGCGACATCTGGGACACCCTCGACCAGCCGGACGCGGTGTCGCTGATGAGAGGCTTCGCGGAGGCGGAGCGCGTCGGCCGCCCGCACACCAGGTGGCACTACTCCAACCTGGCGTACGCCGTTCTCGGCCAGGTGGTCGAGAAGCTCGAGGGCCGGCCGTGGTTCGAGTCGCTCCAGGCCCGCCTGCTGCGGCCGCTGGAGATGTCGCGCACGACCGTCGGCTTCGTCGACGACGACCACGTCACCGGCTACTTCGTGCCGCCGTTCCACGACGTCCCCCGTCCCGAGCCGGTCCTCGAGATGAAGGCGATGTCGGCGGTCGGTGGCCTGGCCAGCACGGCCCGCGACCTGGCCCGCTGGTCGGCGTTCGTCGCCGCAGCCGGACGCGGAGATCCTCTCCCCCGACACCATCGAGGAGATGTGCCAGCCCCAGGTGCTCACCGACGTCGACCGCTGGACGACGGGCATGGGGCTCGGGTTCTTCGTGCACCGCTCGGCCTCGGGCCGGACCTGGGTCGGCCACGACGGCGGGATGCCCGGTCACAGCACGGCGCTGCTGACCCACCGTGAGAGCGGCACCGGGGGCATCGCGCTGATGAACAACACCTCGTCCCCTGACCCCACGGCGCTGGCGATCAAGCTGGCCGACCGCGTCGTCGACGACGTCCCCGTCAAGGAGGAGCCCTGGCGAGCCGGGCACGTCCCTGCCTGAGGAGCTGGCCGGCATCATCGGCCACTGGTACTCCGAGGGGCACGGCTTCACCTTCTCGGTGCGCGAGGGCCGGCTGGAGGCCCGGATGGACGGCGCCCCGGCCACCCGCGCACCGTCGGTCTTCGTCGCCGACGGCCCCGACCGCTTCCGCACGGAGTCGGGCCGGGAGCGCGGTGAGATGCTGCGCGTCACCCGCGACGACGCCGGGCGGGTCGACCGCCTGCACTGGGCGACGTACCTGTTCATGCGCGAGCCGCTGGGGTTCGGGGAGCACCACTCCAGGCGCTCCTAGGCGTTGACCACCTCGACGCGGACGGCGACCGCGTCGCGGAGCGCCTGGTCGAGCACCGCCCGCTTGGGGTCCGGGACCGCGAGCCAGGGCTCGACGACCGTCACCCCACGCAGGCGCGGATCGGCCAGCACCTCGTCGATGGCCGAGTGGTCGCCGCCGGTGACGACCGGCCCGCGTCCGACGACCGGACCGAGGATCCGCGCGGCGTGGTCGGCGGCGGCCTCGTTGGCCTGCCGCGCCTGGTTGTCTCGCCGCCGGGCGAACCGCTGCTGGCTCTGGCCACCGGCCTTGGTCCGGCCCTGGACGTGGCGCTGCCCGATCTTGTGCTCGGCGATCGTCTCGCCGGCCATCCGGGCGATCGCGAAGCCGCCCTTGCGCACGAGCAGCACGCCCCACTGTCGCCGGCGCCGCAGCCGCGGCGGCCAGCGCGGCCGGATCGAGCGGGCCGTCGTACGCCGTCGCGAAGGGCAGCCGGGCCGCGAACGTCGACCCGTCGGCCGCCGTCCCCGTCAGCGCGCCGTCGCGGACGTCGTACGTCGTCGGGCCGTGGCGCGACTCGAAGTTCGCCACCCACCGCTCCACGCGTGCCGCGGGTACCGAAACCGTCACGATGTCCACGACGTCTGTTTCTACATGCTCGCAGCCCCACACACTGTCGCCGTGAGGCTCCAGCGTCGGAGCCCGTGTCGCCGCCTTGCTGCTGGTCGGTTCGCTGGCCGCGTGCGGGCAGGAGAGCGAGCACCCCGACGTCCACCGACGAGCCCGACGACGCGCAGGAGACGACCCAGGTGGAGCCGCAGCCATCGCCGGGTCCTCCCCCGCTGACGCTGCATCGACCCGAGGGCGACGTCGACCTCGAGGCGTACACCTGGTGCTACCACGACGAGTCCGGCGCCAGCGGCTGCGCCGACGGAGCCCGGCCCGCGCAACCGCCCGGCGACCGAGGCGGCGGGACCCCTGACCTTCTCCTTCCCGCTGGACGGCTGGTCGTTCACCGCGGCCTTCCGCGTGCCGGGCCCTACGGACAGACTGCGACCGGTACCTGCAGCACTCCGATCGGCCGTGCCGCAGGGTGACGGCACCTACGTGATGGCCGCCACTCGGCCCGGCCGGGCGCTGGGAGGTGCGACGATCAGCGGGTGAGGCAGACGAGGGCGGCGACCTGTTCACGCCTTCGACTGGACCACGACCGAGCGACTCGACCGAGACACCGGTGGCCGATGGCCAGGTCGGCTTCCTCGGGCCGCCGTCGGTCTACGAGTGACCACCGGGACCGGGAGGCCTACGGGCCATCCCTCTACGTGACCGGGCTCTGACCGACGAACCGGACCGAAGCCACCGCCGAGCTGGAGCTCTCCGACGGCAGCGCCAGCGCGACGTACGCGATGATCCCGTCGCGCAAGGACGGCTGCCCCGGAGACGGTGCCGTCTCCTTCGCAGGCGAGGCAGCCCACCGAACCTGTCGAGCTACCCGACCTGGGCGAGCCGCCGTACTCCTACGAGGTCCGCCTGACCATGGACGGCCGGTCGTACACGGGCACCGGTCAGTGGCCGGACGACCTGGCTCCTCCGACGTCCAACACGCTCGGGCTGAGGTGGTCACCGCCCCTCCCTGCCTGGAACGGCGGCCCCTAGCGCTGCTGCGAGGATGGCGGCATGCCCGCAAGCGAGGACGAGTCCCCCCGCCCCGTCGAGACCTGGCTGACCGACATGGACGGCGTGCTCGTGCACGAGGAGGTGCCGATCCCGGGTGCCACCGAGTTCGTCGAGGCGCTGAAGGCGTCCGGCCTGCGTTTCCTCGTCCTGACGAACAACTCCATCTTCACCCCGCGCGACCTGCGCGCCCGGCTGCTCGCCAGCGGCATCGACGTGCCCGAGGAGGCGATCTGGACCTCCGCCCTCGCCACCGCCCAGTTCCTGGCCGACCAGCGGCCGCACGGCACCGCGTACGTCGTCGGCGAGGCGGGGCTGACCACGGCGCTGCACGACGTCGGCTACGTGATGACCGACCGCAACCCCGAGTACGTCGTGCTCGGCGAGACCCGCACCTACTCCTTCGAGTCGATCACCCGGGCCATCCGCCTCATCGACGCGGGCGCCCGCTTCATCGCCACCAACCCCGACGTGAGCGGCCCGAGCCACCAGGGCAAGCTGCCCGCCACCGGCTCCGTCGCGGCCCTGATCAGCACCGCCACCGGCCGGTCGCCGTACTTCATCGGCAAGCCCAACCCGCTGATGATGCGCAGCGCGTTGAACCGGCTCGAGGCCCACTCCGAGACCACCGTCATGGTCGGCGACCGCATGGACACCGACATCATCAGCGGCCTCGAGGCCGGCCTGCGCACCGTCCTGGTGACGACCGGGTCGACGCTGCCCGGCGACATCGAGAAGTTCCCCTACCGGCCGACCCGGGTGGTCGACTCGATCGCCGACCTCGTCGAGGCCGTCAAACCACTCAGCTCAGATCCGCCTCGTGAAATCATGAGCCCATGGGTGTGGGTTTCCGACTCAGCGGTCGCACGCTGGAGCTGACCGGCCCCTGGTCGTCGACGGCCGCGCCGGAGCGATTCGTCTGCGGTTTGCCGCGACTTCTCCCGCTCAGGCCTGCAGACGAATCGCGTCGTCAGACGTTGAAGCCGAGCGCGCGCAGCTGGTCGCGGCCGTCGTCGGTGATCTTGTCGGGGCCCCACGGGGGCATCCAGACCCAGTTGATCAGCACGTCGTTGACCAGGCCCTCGAGGGCCTGGTTGGTCTGGTCCGGATGACGTCGGTCAGCGGGCAGGCGGCCGAGGTCAGGGTCATGTCGATGACGGCGTTGGTGTCGTCGTCGAGGTGCACGCCGTAGACCAGGCCGAGGTCGACGACGTTGATGCCGAGCTCGGGGTCGACGACGTCCTTCATCGCCTCGGTGACGTCGTCGATGGTGGTGGTGCTGCCGCCCGACCCGCTCGCCTCGGGGACGTCGGGCAGGTCGCCATGGTTGGACACATGTGTCAGTCATCGCTTGTCTCCTGAGGTTTCGAGTGCTTGTGCGGTGGCGTCCTTCCAGGCCATCCACGACAGCAGGGCGCACTTCACGCGCGCGGGGAACTTGGCGACGCCGGCGAAGGCGATACCGTCCTCGAGGACGCTCCTCGTCGGGCTCCACCTGACCCTTGCCCTGCATCAGGGTGAGGAACTCCTCGTGGATCTCCATCGCCTCGTCGACCGGCTTGCCGATGACGAGGTCGGTGAGCACCGACGCCGACGCCTGCGAGATCGAACAGCCGAGCGCGTCGTACGACACGTCCTCGACCACTCCCTCGGAGACGTGCACGCGCAAGGTCACCTCGTCGCCGCAGGTCGGGTTGACGTGGTGCACCTCGGCCTCGAAGGGGTCGCGCAGGCCCTTGTGGTGAGGGTTCTTGTAGTGGTCCAGGATGATCTCCTGGTACAGCGCGTCGAGCTCGGTAGTCATCTCTCTCAACTCAACTTGAAGTACGAGCGGGTGTATTCCAGACCCTCGACGAACGCGTCGATCTCAGCCGGCGTCGTGTAGAGGTACGACGACATCCGGCACGACGCCTGCACGCCGAAGCGCGCGTGCGCCGGCTTGGCGCAGTGGTGGCCGGCGCGGATCGCGATGCCGCGCGAGTCGAGGACCTGCGCCACGTCGTGGGGGTGCACGCCGGCGAGCTCGAAGGAGATCGCTCCACCGCGGGACGCGGCGTCGAGCGGGACCGAGCACGGTCACGCCGGGCACCGAGGCCAGGCCCTCGAGCGCGTACGCCGTGATGGCCTGCTCGTGGGCGTGCACGGCGTCCATGCCGAGGTGGCCGAGGTAGTCGACCGCGGCGCCGAGCCCGATCGCCTCGGCGATGGGCGGCGTACCGGCCTCGAACCGGTGCGGGGCCTTGGCGTAGGTCGAGCGCTCCATCGCGACGGTCTCGATCATCTCGCCGCCGCCGTGGAACGGCGGCAGCGCGTTCAGCAGCTCGGGGCGACCCCACAGGACGCCGATGCCGGTCGGGCCGACGGTCTTGTGGCCGGTGAAGCCGAGGAAGTCGGCGCCCGACGCGATCACGTCGACCGGCAGCTGCGGCACGGCCTGGGCGGCGTCGACGACCACGACCGCGCCGACCTCGTGGGCGCGGTCGGCGATCTGGCGGACCGGGTTGATGGTGCCGAGCATGTTGGAGACCCAGGTCAGCGAGACGACCTTGGTGCGCTCGTTGACCAGCTCGTCGAGGTTCGACAGGTCGAGGCGGCCGTCGTCGGTGAGGCCGAACCAGCGCAGCGTCGCGCCGGTGCGCTCGGTGAGCAGCTGCCACGGCACGATGTTGGAGTGGTGCTCCATCTCGGTGATGACGACCTCGTCGCCGGGACCCACGCGCAGGTCGCCCTCGGCCCACGCGAACGTGTTGGCCAGCAGGTTGAGCGCCTCGGTGATGTTCTTGGTGAACACCACGCCCTCGCGCTCGGGTGCGCCGATGAACGCCGCCACCTTGTCGCGGGCGGCCTCGAAGGCCTCGGTCGACTCGGCGCCGAGGGTGTGCATCGCGCGGGCGATGTTGGCGTTGTGGCGCTCGAGGTGGTCGACCATCGTGTCGATGACGACCTGCGGCTTCTGGCTGGTGTTGGCCGAGTCGAGGTAGACCAGCGGCTGCCCGGCCGGCGACCGTCCGCGAAAGGATCGGGAAGTCCTTGCGGATGACGTCGAGGTCGGGGAGCAGGCCGGGCAGCATGGTCAGACCGCCGCAGCCTTCAGGTACTTGTCGTAGCCGCTGGCCTCGAGCTCGTCGGCCAGCTCCGGGCCGCCCTGGTCGGCGATCCGGCCGTTGACGAACACGTGCACGAAGTCGGGCTGGATGTAGCGCAGGATCCGCGTGTAGTGGGTGATCAGCAGGACGCCCTTGCCCTCCTTGGCGCGGAAGCGGTTGACGCCCTCGGCCACGATCTTCAGCGCGTCGATGTCGAGGCCGGAGTCGGTCTCGTCGAGGATCGCCATGCCGGGGTCGAGCAGCTCCATCTGGGCGATCTCGTGGCGCTTCTTCTCGCCGCCGGAGAAGCCCTCGTTGACCGAGCGCTGCCCGAACGACGGGTCGAGGTTGAGGGCGTCGAGGGTCGCGTTGACGTCCTTGACCCAGGTGCGCAGCTTGGGCGCCTCGCCGTCGATGGCCGTCTTGGCGGTGCGCAGGAAGTTGGACACCGAGACGCCGGGCACCTCGACGGGGTACTGCATGGCCAGGAAGAGCCCGGCCCGCGCCCGCTCGTCGACGGTCATCGCGAGAACGTCCGCGCCGTCGAGCGTGACGGTGCCGCGCGTGATCGTGTACTTCGGGTGGCCGGCGACCGAGTAGGCGAGCGTCGACTTGCCCGAGCCGTTGGGGCCCATGATCGCGTGCGTCTCGCCGTCGCGGACGGTGAGCGTGACCCCCTTGAGGATCTCCTTCGCGCCGTCCTCGGTCTCGACCGTGACGTGCAGGTCCTTGATCTCCAGGGTGCTCATTGCGGGGTGACTCCGTTCAGGAAGGTCTCGACGTCGACGTACACATCTCCATCGCGTACGTCGACCGGGAAGGTGGCGACGGGCTCCGTCGCCGGGAGGCCGGTGGGCTTGCCGGTGCGCAGGTCGAACCGCGACCCGTGCAGCCAGCACTCGACGGTGCAGTCGCCGTCGCTGATCTCGTAGTCGCCCTCGCTCAGGGCGACGCTTGGCGTGGCTGCACATGTCCTCGATGGCGAGGACCTCGTCGCCGTGGCGGGCGAGCGCGACGTCCTGGCCGTCGACGGTCACGCCGAGTGCGGCGTCGTCCTTGATGTCGGTCAGCGCGCAGGCGCGGAGGAAGGCCATCAGGCGTCCTTGAGGACGTTCTTGGAGAGCTCGGCCTCGACCGTGGCGGCCAGCTGCTCCTCGAGCTCGGGCACGGCGATCCGGCGGATCAGGTCGTTGAAGAAGCCGTGCACGACCAGGCGGCGCGCCTCCTTCTCCTCGATGCCGCGCGAGCGCAGGTAGAACAGCTGCTCGTCGTCGAACCGGCCGGTCGCCGACGCGTGGCCCGCGCCCACGATCTCGCCGGTCTCGATCTCGAGGTTGGGCACCGAGTCGGCCTGGCAGCCGTCGGTGAGCACGAGGTTGCGGTTCTCCTCGTAGGTGTCGATGCCCTCGGCCTCCTTGCGGATCAGCACGTTGCCGATCCACACGGTGTGCGCACGCTGCCCCTGCAGCGCACCCTTGTAGGTCACGCGGCTGCGGGTCTTGGGTGCGTTGTGGTCGACGAAGAGGCGGTGCTCGATGTGCTGGCCCGCGTCGGCGAAGTAGAGGCCGAGCATCTCGATGTCGCCGCCGGGACCGTCGTACGTCGCGGTGACGTCGTGGCGGACCACGCTGCCGCCGAAGGTGACCGCGACGTGCTTGAGCGAGGCGTCGCGACCGACCACCGCGCGCTGGGTGCTGTGGTGCACGGCGTCGTCGGCCCAGTCCTGGAGCGTGACGTAGGTCAGGCGGGCGCCGTCGCCGAGGACGATCTCGACGTTGTCGGCGAACGTCGCCGAACCCTGGAAGCGCACCACGACGGTGGCCGTCGCGTGCGCCCCGACCTTGACCAGCAGCTGGCGCGCGATCGCCTCGGCGCCGCCGTTGCCGGTGATCGTGATGAAGACCGGCTCGGCCACCTCGGCGTTGGCGGGCACGTCCACCGTGAACACGCGCGGCGCCGCGGCCCAGGTGCGGGCGCTGACCCGGTCGGTCGGCACGAAGCCGCTCAGGCCGCGCTCCGAGGCGGAGACCTCGACGGCCTCGGCCGCGGACGCCCTCGGGCGTCTCGACCTTGAACTCGTAGTCGTCACCGGTCAGCGCCGCCTCGTCGTGCAGGCCGCGGAGGCGCTTGAGCGGGGTGAACCGCCAGACCTCCTCGCGGCCCGTCGGGACGGGGTGGTCGGCCAGGTCGAAGGAGCCCACCGGGTGCAGGTGGGAGGAGACTGCCAGACCCATCAGCCGACCGCGCCTTCCATCTGCATCTCGATGAGGCGGTTGAGCTCGAGGGCGTACTCCATCGGCAGCTCCTTGGCGATCGGCTCGACGAAGCCACGCACGATCATCGCCATCGCCTCGTCCTCGGCCATGCCGCGCGACATCAGGTAGAACAGCTGGTCCTCGGAGACCTTCGAGACCGAGGCCTCGTGGCCCATGGACACGTCGTCCTCGCGGATGTCGACGTAGGGGTAGGTGTCGGAGCGGCTGATCTGGTCGACGAGCAGCGCGTCGCACAGCACGTTGGACTTCGAGCCGTAGGCGCCCTCGTTGATCTGGATCAGGCCGCGGTAGGACGTCCGGCCGCCGCCGCGGGCCACCGACTTGCTCAGGATCGAGCTGGAGGTGTGGGGCGCGGCGTGCACCATCTTGGCGCCGGCGTCCTGGTGCTGGCCCTCGCCCGCGAAGGCGATCGACAGCGTCTCGCCCTTGGCGTGCTCGCCCATCAGGTAGATGGCGGGGTACTTCATCGTCACCTTGGAGCCGATGTTGCCGTCGACCCACTCCATGGTCGCGCCGGCCTCGCAGGTCGCCGCGCTTGGTCACCAGGTTGTAGACGTTGTTGGACCAGTTCTGGATGGTCGTGTAGCGGCAGCGGCCGCCCTTCTTGACGATGATCTCGACGACCGCGGAGTGCAGCGAGTCGCTGGAGTAGATCGGCGCGGTGCAGCCCTCGACGTAGTGCACGTAGGCGCCCTCGTCGACGATGATCAGCGTCCGCTCGAACTGGCCCATGTTCTCGGTGTTGATCCGGAAGTAGGCCTGCAGCGGGATGTCGACGTGCACGCCCTTCGGCACGTAGATGAACGAGCCGCCCGACCACACCGAGGTGTTGAGCGCGGCGAACTTGTTGTCACCCACCGGGATGACGGTGCCGAAGTACTCCTGGAACAGCTCCGGCTGCTCCCGGAGCGCGGTGTCGGTGTCGAGGAAGAGCACGCCCTGCTCCTCGAGGTCCTCGCGGATCGAGTGGTAGACGACCTCCGACTCGTACTGCGCGGCGACGCCGGCGACCAGGCGCTGCTTCTCGGCCTCGGGGATGCCGAGCCGGTCGTAGGTGTTCTTGATGTCCTCGGGGAGGTCCTCCCACGAGGCGGCCTGCTTCTCGCTGGAGCGCACGAAGTACTTGATGTTCTCGAAGTCGATGCCGTCGAGCTCGGCGCCCCAGGTCGGCATCGGCTTGCGGCGGAAGAGCTTGAGGCCCTTCAGGCGCAGGTCGAGCATCCACTGCGGCTCGTTCTTCTTCGAGGAGATGTCACGGACGATGTCCTCGTTGAGCCCGCGCTGCGCGGTCGCGCCGGCCTCGTCGCTGTCGGCCCAGCCGAACTCGTAGCGGCCGATGCCCTTGAGCTCGGGGTTGAGGTCTTCGATCGACGTCACGTCGTGACCTTCTCTCTGTTGTCGGTGCTGCTCATGTCTCTGGTCACTTCTCTGGGCGCCGGGAGGCAGGTCGTGCACACCCCGTCGCCGTGGGCGATGGTGGCCAGCCGTTGCACGTGGCGGCCGAGCACGCGGCTGATCGCCGCCGTCTCGGCCTCGCACAGCTGGGGGAACTCGTGGGCGACGTGGGAGACCGGGCAGTGCTGCTGGCACAGCTGCTGTCCCACGCACGGGGAGCTCGCGCACCGATGCGACGTAGCCCTCGGCGGTGAACACCCGGGCCAGCGCCTCGGCGGGCGTCAGCTCGGGCTGGTCGGCGACCACGTCGGCGAACCGCTCCTCGATGAACGACATCCGTCGGTCCGCGAAGGCGCGGATCGCGTCGTCGCCGCCGGTCTCGGCCAGGAACCGCAGCGCCTGCAGCGCCGAGGTCGTCGTACGCTGGTCGAAGCGGTCGCGACCGGTGTCGGTGATCGCGAACACCTTGGCCGGACGGCCCCGGCCGCGACCGGCGCCGTCGGGTCGGGGCTCGCGCGCCTCGACGGCCATCCTCGGCCACCAGGTGGTCGAGATGGCGGCGTACGGCGGCGGGAGTCAGGTCGAGCCGGGCGGCGAGCGCCGCCGCGGTCGAGGGCCCCTGCTCGAGGATCGACCGGGCCACCCGCTCACGGGTCGGCTGGCCCATCTCGTCGCCTGGCTCGAATTCCACAACGCCAGTGTGCCGTTATTGTTTTGGCCGGTTCAAGTAAGGCTGGCCTTACCCTCGCTCCTCTCGGATCGCCGGTCTCACACGTCGGTGCGCCGTTTGAAGGCCCGCAACGAGAGCGGCGCCATCACGGCGGTGATCACGATCGTCCAGACCAGGGTCGCGATCACCGGGTTCTGCAGGGGCCAGGCGGCATCGGCGGGGGCGGGCGGGCCGTTGTGCCAGAGCACCCGGACGGCTTGGACCAGGGCCGAGATCGGGTTCCACTCGGCGATCGTGCGCAGCACGGTCGGCATGTTCTCGGTGGGCGCGAAGGTGTTGGCCAGGAAGGTCAACGGGAAGATCGCGGTGAACATCACGCCCTGGACCGCCTCGACCGAGCGCAACGCCGAGCCGACCAGGATGCCGACCCAGATCATCGCGAAGCCCCACAGCAGCAGCAGCAGGTAGCCGAGCACGGCCTCGGCGAAGGTCGCCGCGGATCCGCCAGCCGATCACCAGGCCCGTGAGCGACATCACGAAGATGCCGATGCTGGAGTGGATCAGGCTGGAGATGCTGCGCCCGACGAGGACGGAGCTGGTGTGGATGGGCAGCGACCGCATCCGGTCGACGATGCCCTTGTCGATGTCGGCGGTGAGGCCGATGGCCACGACGAACGACGCGAAGGCGATCGTCTGGCCCATGATCCCGGCCATCAGCCACTCGTTGTAGCCCCCCTCCACGCCCGGGACCGCGATCGAGCCGCCGAAGACGAAGGCGAAGAGCACCACGAACATCACCGGCTGGATGGTGACGTCCATCAGCATCTCGGGCATCCGCTTGATGTGGATCAGGTTGCGACGCGTGATCGCCAGCGACTGGGTCAGGAGGCTGGTCCGGCGGATCTCCGGGCGCTCGAGGCGGGTCGGAGCGATGGTCATCGCAGGGCCTCCTCTCCCTCGGGCTCCGGTTGCTCCTCGGCCCGGTGGCCGGTGAGGCGGAGGAACACGTCGTCGAGGCTGGGTCGCTTCAGCCCCAGGTCGTCGAGGTCGATCCCGCTGCCGTCGAAGGCGGCCGCGATCCGCGTCATGTCCCCGAGACCGGCGGCGGGCGCACTGAGCTGGCGGGCGCCCTCGTCGACGTGGAACTCGGGGGTCACCGCGCGGAGCACGTCCTGGGCGCGGCCCAGGTCGTGGGCGTGGGAGACGGTCACCACGACCGCGGCGGCGCCGGACTGGTCCTTCAGCTGCAGGGGGGTGCCCTCGGCGATGATCCGGCCGTGGTCGATGACCACGATGCGGTCGGCCAGCTGGTCGGCCTCCTCGAGGTACTGAGTCGTGAGCACCAGCGTCGTGCCGTCGCGAACGAGCTCGCGGAGCACCTCCCACAGCTCCACGCGGCTGCGGGGGTCGAGCCCCGTGGTCGGCTCGTCGAGGAACAGCACCGGCGGCGTGGCCACCAGGCTGACCGCCAGGTCGAGGCGTCGGCGCATGCCGCCGGAGTAGGTCTTCACCACGCGGTCGCCCGCGTCGGTGAGCGAGAACCGCTCGAGCAGGTCGCCGCCGACACGTCGAGCGGTCACCCGGTCGAGGCCGTAGAGGGCGCTGATCAGGTCGAGGTTCTCCCGGCCGGTGAGCAGCTCGTCGACGGTCGCCGTCTGGCCGGTCAGGCCCATCGAGCGGCGGACCGCGTCGGGCTCCTTGACGACGTCGTGGCCGGCGACCCGGGCGGTGCCGCTGGTCGGTCGGCTCAGCGTCGTCATCATCCGGACCGTCGTGGTCTTGCCGGCGCCGTTGGGCCCCAGCAGGCCGAGCACGGTGCCCTGGGGCACCTCGAAGCTGATGTCGTCGACCGCGACGGTGTCCTCGAAGTGCTTGACCAGGTGGAGTGCCTCGACGGCGGGAGCGGCGTTCATGCTTTCACCCTAAAGGGGGGCCCCGACACTGCTTCGGCCACGGAGCGGCGGCCGTCGCGGAGGGCTCCTCCGGTACGTCACTAGGGTGGGCGGCATGCCGGGTTCGTTGCTGGGGACACAGGTACGCCGCGTCGAGGACCGCGAGCTGCTCGTCGGTACCGGCACCTTCGTCGACAACCGTCAGACGGACAGCGGAGGCGACGACGTCTCGCACGCCGTCTTCGTGCGCAGCCCGTTCGCCCACGCGACCGTCACCGGCATCGACACCTCGGAGGCCGAGCAGGCGCCCGGTGTGCTGGCCGTCTACACAGCGCAAGACCTCGGCGAGGGCCCCCTGAAGTCCTTCGCCGACGTCAACGAGCAGTGCCCGCGCGGCGCCCTGGCCTCTGACAAGGTCCGCTTCGTCGGCGACCCGGTGGCGCTCGTCATCGCGAGGACCCGCGCCGAGGCGGTCGATGCCGCCGAGCTGGTCGACGTCGACTACGACGACCTGCCGGTCGTCACCGACGTCGAGGCCGCCGTGGCCGACGATGCTCCCCTGCAGTTCGAGGCTCTCGGCTCCAACGTCGCCGCCCGCCGCCACGACACCGACCGCTCCGACCCGTTCGAGGGTGCCGACCACGTCGTGCGGGTGCGGATGGTCAACCAGCGCGTCGCCGTCGCGCCGATCGAGGGCAACGCCATCCTCGTCGAGCCCAACCTGGTCGAGCCCCTCGAGCGCGAGCGCGTCACCGTCTGGGTCTCCACCCAGCACCCCCACTTCGCACGCGACCTGCTCGCCGAGGCCCTCGGTCTCGCCAATGACGACGTCCGCGTCGTCGCGCCGCACGTCGGCGGGGCGTTCGGCGGCAAGGCCGGCATCGGCACGGACCACGCGGCGGTCGCCCTCGCCGCCGTCCGGCTCGGCCGCCCCGTCAAGTGGACCGAGACCCGCAGCGAGGCGATGCTCTCGATGCACGGCCGTGGACAGGTGCAGTACGCCGAGCTGGGCCTGACCTCGGAGGGCCGGATCGTGGGCCTGCGACTGCGCGTGCTCGGCGAGTGCGGGGCGTACGCCGGTTTCGGGGGCGCGCTGGCCGTGGGGCCGACGTACCGGATGGCGCAGGGCGTCTATGACATCCCGGAGCTGCGCTTCGACGCCGTGGGCGTGATGACCAACACCGCTCCCGTCGGCGCCTTCCGCGGCGCCGGGCGGCCCGAGGCGGCCGCCTGCATCGAGCGGTTGATCGACGTCGCGGCCGCCGAGCTGGGGCTCGCTCCGGAGGAGATCCGGCGGCGCAACTTCATCCGGCCCGACGCCTTCCCGTTCAAGACCCAGACGGGCGCGACCTACGACATCGGCGACTACGACCTGGCCCTCACCGAGGCACTGCGGGTGGCCGACATCGAGCCTGTCCGGCGGGAGCAGCGGCGCCGCATCGAGGCGGGCGAGCGCCGGCTGCTCGGCATCGGGCTGGCGACGTACGTCGAGATCACCGGGTTCGCCGGCTCGGAGTACGGCCAGGTCGTGGTGCACGACGACGGCACCGCCACGGTGCGTTCCGGCACCTCGTCCCACGGCCAGGGCCACGCGACGAGCTTCTCGATGATCGCCGCCGACCGGCTCGGGATCCCCATGGAGGACATCACCTACGAGCAGTCCGACACCGCGTTGATCCCGAGGGGCGGCGGCACGGGCGGCTCGCGCTCGCTGCAGATCGGCGGCAACGCGGTCGGCAAGGCCGCCGACGAGCTGAAGGAGAAGGCTGTCGAGCTGGCCGCACGCATGCTGGAGGCCGCACCTGAGGACGTGGTCCTCGACGACGGCGCGTTCTCGGTCGCGGGCGTTCCCGACTCGCGGCTGACGTGGAAGGAGCTCGCGGCCCACGCCCACGAGCACGAGGACGGGTTGGCGGTCGCCACCGACTACAAGCTGCCCTTCGCGACCTTCCCCTTCGGCGCGCACGTCTCGATCGTCGAGGTCGACGTCGACACCGGCCGGGTCCGCCCGCTGCGCCACGTCGCCGTGGACGACTGCGGACGGGTCCTCAACCCGCTCCTGGTCGCCGGCCAGCAGCACGGCGGCGCGGTGCAGGGAATCTCCCAGGCGCTGTGGGAGGAGATGGTCTACGACGACCAGGGCACGCCGCTGACCGCGACCTTCGTCGACTACGCGATGCCCACGGCCGCCGACACCTTCATGCTCGAGGCCAGCAACACCGAGACGCCGACCCCGGTCAACCCGCTCGGCGCCAAGGGCATCGGCGAGTCCGCCACCATCGGGTCGACCCCAGCCGTCCAGAACGCCGTCGTCGACGCACTGCGCCACCTCGGCGTGCGGCACGTCGACCTGCCCTGCACGCCCGAGCGGGTCTGGCGGGCCATCCACGGCCAGGGACCCGACCTCTGGCGCGAGCCGCCGGCCGTCTTCGACCAGGAGCCGGAGTCGGACGAGGAGCCCGAGGACATCGAAGCCTGACCCGACTTGCCTCGATCGCCGCCTCGGACAGGGCCTGAGCGCCGCCAACGGGGCGGCCTTCCTAGACTTGCCGGGTGCCCGGACCCTCGTCGCCTGCTGTCGAGGTCCGCGGACTCCGGATGACCTACGGCGACGTGGTCGCCGTCGACGGTCTCGACCTGGTCATCGAGCGCGGCACCATCACGTCCGTGCTCGGTCCCAACGGGGCCGGGAAGACGACCACGCTGGAGACCTGCGAGGGCTACCGGCGGCCGCAGGCCGGCAGCGTGCGCGTCCTCGGCCTCGACCCCGTCGCGCAGCGGCGGCAGCTGCTCCCCCGCATCGGCGTGATGCTCCAGCAGGGCGGCGCGTGGAGCGGGGTGCACGCGATGGAGATGCTGCGGCACGTCGCCTCCCTGCACGCCCACCCCCTCGACGTCGACGCCCTCGGCGAGCGGCTCGGGCTCGGTCCCTGCGGCCGGACGCCGTACCGCCGTCTCTCCGGCGGCCAGCAGCAGCGGCTCGGCCTGGCGATGGCGGTGGTCGGGCGGCCGGAGCTGGTCTTCGTCGACGAGCCGACGGCCGGGCTCGACCCGCAGGCCCGGCACACCACCTGGGACCTGCTGCGCGAGCTGCGCACGGCCGGGGTGACGGTCGTGCTGACGACCCACTACATCGAGGAGGCCGAACGGCTGGCCGACAGCGTCCACATCATCGACCGCGGCCGGCTCGTGATGAGCGGGACGCCCGCGGAGCTGACCGACGACGGCGTACGCCGCCTCGAGGACGTGTTCCTCGACAACACCGGTCGGTCGCTCTGTGATGAGTCTCGACCTGTCTCCCGCTCCCGGCGCCGCGCCGCTGGCCCGACAGGTGCGCGCCCAGGCCTCGATGGAGGTCCGCCTGCTGCTCCGCAACGGCGAGCAGCTGCTGCTCGCCGTGGTGATCCCGGTGCTGGTGCTGATCGGGGGCGTGGTCGGTGCCGAACGCGTCGGGCTCGACCTGGCCCACGAGCCGGTCGACGCGCTGACCCCGGGTGTGCTGGCCCTGGCGATCATGTCGACGTCGTTCACGTCGCTGGCGATCGCGACGGGCTTCGAGCGCCGCTACGGCGTCCTCAAGCGGCTGGGCGCGACGCCGCTGCCGAGGTCGGGACTGCTGGCCGCGAAGGTGCTGGCGTTGCTGGTCGTGGAGGTCCTCCAGCTGGTGGTGCTCGCGGGTGTGGCGTTCGCGCTCGGCTGGTCGCCGTCCGCGGGGGTGGTCGGCCTGATCGGGTTCGTCCTGGCGGTCGTGCTCGGGACCGCGGCCTTCGCCTCTCTCGGTCTCCTGCTCGCCGGCACCTTGCGCGCGGAGGCGACGCTGGCGGTCGCCAACCTCGTCTACCTCCTGCTCCTCGCCGGCGGGGCCGTGGTGCTGCCGACCTCGTCGTACGGCGCGTTCGGCGACGTCGCCCGCTGGCTGCCCTCGGGGGCGCTCGGGAACGCCGTACGGGCGGCGTTCCTGGACGGCACGATCGACGTCGCCGCCCTCGCCTGTCTGCTGGTCTGGGCGGCGGTCGGCGGCTTCCTCACGTCCCGGACCTTCAAGTGGGAGTGACCGCAACCTTCGCGCAGTGGCTTCGACCGCTGGCGTGGGCGACCCTCGTCGCCAACGTCGTGCTCGTGGTGACGGGCGGCGCCGTGCGCCTGACCGGCTCGGGCCTCGGCTGCCCGACCTGGCCGCGCTGCACCGAGTCGTCGTTCACCCCTCATGGCGCGCTGGACGTCCATGCCGCGATCGAGTTCGGCAACCGGATGCTCACCTTCGTGCTCGTGGCGGTCGCGGTGGCCACCTTCGTCGCCGCGTGGGGCAGCCCGCGGCGCGACGTACGGGTGCTGGCCTTCGTGCTGGCCCTGGGCATTCCCGCGCAGGCGATCATCGGCGGCTTCACCGTGCTCACCGACCTCAACCCGTGGGTGGTCTCCTTCCACCTGCTGTGCTCGCTGGCGATCATCGGCCTGTCGGTGCTGTTCCTCCACCGGCTCTCCCACCCGGCACCGTCGTCCGTGGTCCGCGGGCCGGCGCTCGTGCTCGCGTGGCTGACCTTCGGGTCGGCGTGGGTGGTGCTCTACCTCGGCACGGTGGTGACCGGGTCGGGCCCGCACGCCGGCGACGAGGACGCCGCCCGCAACGGCCTCGACCCGCTCCAGGTCAGCCAGCTGCACGCCGACTCGGTGTTCCTGTTCCTGGGCCTGTGCATCGGGCTGTACTTCACGGTTCGCTCAGTCGGCCTGCCCGGCCGGCCGGTTGCGGTGCTGCTGGGCGTGATCGTGGCCCAGGGCGCGATCGGCTTCGTCCAGTACTTCTCCGACCTCCCCATCGTCCTGGTCGGCTTCCACATGCTCGGCGCCGCCCTCGTGTCTGCCGCCGTCACCTGGGTGCTGCTCAGCGTCCGCGAGCCGGCTGTCGCCCGTGCCGAGGTTTCCCGGGGCGGCGGTGAGCCTAGCCACCGTTCCGGTCGACGAAACGGTGGAAGGGTCACCGGCGACCCAGGCCTCACCGTGGCGGCGGTGACCTAGCCACCGTTCAGCCCGAGGCAACGGTGGCAGGGTCACCGCTGCCGGGGGCCCGGGTTGCGTCCACAAGGGCGGTTCCCACGGGCCTTGTCCCCAGACGGACTGTTGTCAACAGCGGATGGACGCTGGTCAGCGATCTCGTTGCGCCATGACGAGACTGCCGCCTGAGCTCCTCACCGGGCCGTTCCTGAGGTCGTACGCACGACAGCTGGGCGTGACCGACCGCGTCCTCGAACGCCGGTTCGCCGGGTCCACCCGCGCGTCTGGTGCCATCCTGACCACCAGCTGACAGCGGCAGACCGTCGCATGGCTGCCGCACTGGCGCATGCCGGAGCACGCCAGACTCACCGGCATCTCGCGGATCCAGCAGCTCGGTCTCGACTTCGGCCCGACCGACCCGATCCGATTCGTCGTACGGGGGGATCTGCACATCGCCATCGAAGGCGTCTTCCTCCACCGCACCAAACGGCTCCCTCCGACCGACGACGTGGGGGTCACGCCGGCGGCGGCGTTCATCGCGTACTGCGCCCGAGCCCGAGTGATCGACGCGATCAAGGTGGGCGACTGGCTGCTCCATCACGGTCACATGACCATCGACGAGGTGCGCGCTCTGGCCCTTCGGGAGCTCTGGCGCGACGGGGCCCACGAAGCGATCTGGATCCTCGAGCACCTCGACGCAGACGCGCGCTCGCTGCCGGAGTCGGAGGTTCGCGTCCTCCTTGTCTTCACCGGGCTTCCCCGTCCCGAGCTCAACGTGGCGATCGACGACGGCCCGGACGCTCAGGTCATCCCCGACCTCGTCTACCGGCGCTGGCGCACGGTCGTCGAGCACGAGGGAGCCCAGCACCAAGAGGACCGCAGGCAGTACAACCTCGACCTCGGCCGCTACGCCTGGATGCGACGCAACGACGTCGGCTACGTCCAGTCGACGCGCGAGAAGCTGCGCCACCCTCGATCCCTCGTGGGTGAGGTGTTCGCCGAGCTGGTGAGCCGCGGGTACGACGGCCCGCCACCGGTCTTCGGCGAGCGTTGGGCCACGCTGTTCGCGCGGGTCAGCCAGGTGCTCGGCCCCCGCAACTACGCCAGGCAGCGGTGAGGGGGCCACCGTCCAGCCGCTCGGAACGGTGGCTAGGCTCACCGCTGCCCCGGGACCCGGCGGACCCAGCGGTCAGCGGGTGACGAGCGGGTCGAGGGCGACGGCGACGAAGAGCAGCGACAGGTAGAGGTTCGAGGAGTGGAAGAGCTCCATCGGGCGGATGACGGAGAGGTCCTCGGTGCCGATCGAACGCCGCCACATCAGCACGGCCTGGACGAGGAAGGCCGCGCCCAGCACGGCGGCGGCCAGCGGGTACAACCAGCCCGTGGAGGCGACCGGCCACAGCAGCATCGAGACGGCCACCATGACGACCGAGTAGGCCACGATCTGGCGACCGACGACCGCGGCCGAAGCGACGACGGGGAGCATCGGCACGTCGACTCCGGCGTAGTCCTCGCGGTAGCGCAACGCGAGGGCCCACGTGTGCGGAGGCGTCCAGAAGAAGACGACGAGGAACAGTACGACGGGCGCCCACGACAGTGAGTTGGTGACCGCCGTCCAGCCGATCAGCGCCGGGAAGCAGCCGGCGAGCCCACCCCAGACGATGTTCTGGGTGGTCCGGCGCTTGAGCATCATCGTGTAGACGACGAGGTAGAACGCCTCGGCCGCGAGCGCCAGCATGGCCGACAGCGCGTTCACCCAGACGAGCAGCACCACGGTCGCCAGGACGCCGAGCACCACGCCGAAGACCGTGGCCGACAGTGGCGAGACGATGTGCCGCGGCAGCGCCCGGCGGCGGGTACGCCGCATCTGCTCGTCGATGTCGCGGTCGTAGACGCAGTTGAGCGCGGACGCCGACCCGGCCGACAGCGTGCCGCCGACGACCGTCGCGACGACCAGGCCGAGCGGCGGGACGCCGCGCGCCGCGAAGAACATCACCGGCACGGTGGTCAGCAGCAGCAGCTCGATGACCCGCGGCTTGGTCAGGCCGACGTACGCCGCGACGACGTCGCGCCAGGTGGCGGGCTCGGGCTCGCGCGTCGACCCGCCCGTCGAGTGGTCGGCCGAGGAGCCGACCGTCTGCTCGACGTGGGTCACGGGGCTCCTCATGGTGCGTGTCGCTGGTGACGTGTCTGGCGACGTATTGGCTGGTGGCAGCGGGGTCGAGTCTAGACCTCGGCATGAGTAGGCTCAGAAACGCCCGAGCGGGTACTCCCAGGCCGGCAGCAACAGCTCATGACCTGGGCAAATGGTGGCAGGACGGCGAGAGGAAGCACGTGGCGAAGCTGGACTGGAGCGAGACCGACGACCTGGCGGTCGACACCGTGCGCGTGCTGGCGATGGACTCCGTGCAGAAGGTCGGCAACGGACACCCGGGCACGGCCATGAGCCTGGCCCCCGCGGCGTACCTGCTCTTCCAGAAGGTGATGCGCCACGACCCGTCCGACCCGCACTGGCCGGGCCGCGACCGGTTCGTGCTCTCGTGCGGCCACTCGAGCGTGACGCTGTACATCCAGCTGTACCTCGGCGGCTGGGGCCTGGAGCTGGAGGACCTCAAGTCCCTGCGTACCTGGGGCAGCAAGACCCCTGGCCACCCGGAGTACGGCCACACGGCCGGCGTCGAGACGACCACCGGTCCCCTCGGCCAGGGTGTCGCCAACGCGGTGGGCATGGCGATGGCCGCCCGCCGCGAGCACGGCCTGCTCGACCCCAACGCCGCCGAGGGCGAGTCGCCGTTCGACCACTTCGTCTACGCGATGGCCAGCGACGGTGACCTCGAGGAGGGCGTGAGCGGCGAGGCGTCCTCGATCGCCGGCACCCAGCGGCTCGGCAACCTGATCCTGATCTACGACGACAACGCGATCTCGATCGAGGACAACACCGAGATCGCGTTCACCGAGGACGTCGCCGCCCGCTACGAGGCCTACGGCTGGCACGTACAGACGGTCGACTGGACCCACGGCGGCCACGGCAACAGCTCCGGCTACCAGGAAGACGTCCCGGCCCTGTACGACGCGATCCTCAAGGCCCAGCGCGTCACCGACCGGCCGAGCTTCATCCAGCTCCGCACCATCATCGGCTGGCCGGCCCCCAACCTCCAGAACACCTTCAAGGCCCACGGCAACGCGCTCGGCGACGCCGAGGTGGCCGCCACCAAGGAGATCCTCGGCTTCGACCCGGCCCAGTCCTTCGAGGTCGCCGCCCTCCGTCATCGAGCACACCCGCCAGGTCGATCCAGCGCGGCCAGGCCGCGCGCGCCGAGTGGCAGACGACGTACGACGCGTGGTCGCGCAAGCCGTCCGCCGACGTCGACCTCTACGAGCGGCTCCAGACGCGGACCCTCCCGGCCGGCTGGGACTCCGACCTGCCGACCTTCCCGGCCGACGAGAAGGGGCTGGCGACCCGCAAGGCCAGCGGCGAGGTCATCAACGCGATCGCCCCGAAGGTCCCCGAGCTCTGGGGCGGCTCGGCCGACCTGGCCGAGTCCAACAACACGACCATCGAGGGCGCGCTGTCGTTCCTGCCGAAGGACCGGTCCGCCCGGCTCTGGAAGGGCGATCCGTACGCCGGTCGGGTGCTGCACTTCGGCGTCCGCGAGCACGCCATGGGCTCGATCATGAACGGCATCGCCGTCTCCAGCGGCACCCGCGTCTTCGGCGGCACGTTCCTGACGTTCTCCGACTACATGCGCGGCGCGGTCCGGCTGGCGGCCGTGATGGGCCTGCCGGTGACCTACGTGTGGACCCACGACTCCATCGGCCTCGGTGAGGACGGCCCGACGCACCAGCCGATCGAGCACCTCGCCGCGCTGCGGGCGATCCCCGGCCTCGACGTGGTCCGTCCGGCCGACGCCAACGAGACCGCCGCCTGCTGGCACGCGATCCTCGAGCACACCGACCGCCCGGCCGGCTTGATCCTCACCCGCCAGAACGTCCCGACGTTCCCGCGGGGCGAGGAAGGCTTCAACGACACGGGCAACGTGAGCCGCGGCGGCTACGTCCTGATCGACGCCCCTGGCATCGACGCCGGGGAGGGCCCGCCCGACGTGGTCCTGGTCGGCACCGGCTCGGAGGTCCAGCTCGCCGTACGAGCCCGCGAGATCCTCGCCGAGAAGGGCATCCGTGCCCGCGTGGTCTCGATGCCGTGCCGCGAGTGGTTCGACGAGCAACCGGCCTCCTACCGCGAGACCGTGATCCCGCCGACGGTCAAGGCGCGGGTCTCCGTGGAGGCGGGCGTCGCCCAAGGCTGGCGCGAGGTCGTGGGCGACCACGGCCGCATCGTGTCGATCGAGCACTACGGCGCCTCGGCCGACTTCGCGCGCATCTACCGCGAGTTCGGGGTCACCGACGAGGCGGTGGCCGCCGCCGCCGAGGACAGCATCCGCGTCTCCACCAGCTGATTCTATTTCAGGAGGACCCACATGTCCGAACGACTGCAAGCCCTGTCCGACGCCGGAGTATCCATCTGGCTCGACGACCTGTCGCGCGAGCGCATCGAGACCGGCAACCTGACCGACCTGGTCAAGGACCGCAACGTGGTCGGCGTGACCACCAACCCGACCATCTTCGCGACGGCGCTGGCCGACGGCGAGCGGTACGACGACCAGGTGCGCAAGCTCGCCAGCGAGGGCGCCGACGTGTCGAAGGCGACGTTCGAGCTGACCACCGAGGACGTCCGCAACGCGTGTGACGTGATGCTGCCGGTCTACCAGGCCGACCCGAAGGACGGTCGGGTCTCGATCGAGGTCGACCCGTTCCTGGCCCACGACACCGAAGGCACCGTGAAGTCGGCCCGGGACCTGTGGGCCGCCGTCGACCGCCCGAACGTGCTGATCAAGATCCCGGCCACCGACGCCGGGCTACCCGCGATCAGGCAGGCCACCGCTGACGGGATCAGCGTCAACGTCACCCTGATCTTCGGCATCGACCGCTACCGCAAGGTGATGGATGCCTACCTGGCCGGCCTCGAGGACGCCAAGGAAGCCGGCAAGGACCTCTCGACGATCCACTCGGTCGCCTCCTTCTTCGTCTCGCGGGTCGACACCGAGGTCGACAAGCGGCTCGACAAGATCGGCACCGACGAGGCCGACTCCGTGCGCGGCGAAGCCGCGGTCGCCAACGCCCGGCTGGCCTACGCGGCGTTCGAGGAGGTGTTCGGCAGCGACCGGTTCACCGCCCTCCGCGACGCCGGGGCCAATGCCCAGCGGCCGCTGTGGGCCTCCACCGGCGTGAAGGACGAGCGCTACCCCGACACCAAGTACGTCACCGACCTCGTCGTCGCCGACACCGTCAACACGATGCCGGAGAAGACCCTCGAGGCGTTCGCCGACCACGGCGAGGTCGAGGGCGGCCGGGTCATCGATCGGGTGACCGGCCGCGCGGCCGACGCCGAGCAGGTCTTCGACCGGCTGCGCGACGTCGGCATCGACTTCGCCGACGTGCTCGAGGTGCTCGAGCGCGAGGGAGTGGAGAAGTTCGAGAAGTCCTGGCAGGAGCTCGTCGACACCATCGAGGGACAGCTCGAGAAGGCCCCCACAGGTGACTCGGCGAAGGACGAGGCGTGAGCCACGCCGCCAGCAGCGTCGCCTGGAACACCGTCGCTGGTGACCCGCTGGACACCGACGGCGCCCACTACGAGCTGTTCTTCGGCTACCGCGACGAGGCGGCCTTCGCCGCCCAGGTCGAGCAGCTGGTTGCCGACCGGTTCGCCAGCCGGCTGGCCGCGAAGGACCACACGCTGTGGGGCCCGGCCGCCGAGGACGAGTCGGCCAAGCGGCTCGGCTGGGTCGACCTGTCCAGGACCTCGCAGCCGCTGGTCGCCCAGGTCGCGGCCCTGCGCGGGGAGCTCCACGGCCAGGGCCTGACCCGGATCGTGCTCTGCGGCATGGGCGGCTCCTCCCTCGCCCCGGAGGTGATCTGCGGCGCGGCCGGTGTCGAGCTCGACGTGCTCGACTCCTCCGACCCCGACTTCGTGCGCACGGCCATCGACAACGACCTGGCCCACACCGTCGTGGTCGTCTCGTCGAAGTCCGGCGGCACCGTCGAGACCGACAGTCAGCGCCGCGCCTACGAGAAGGCGTTCTCGGACGCCGGCATCGACGCGCGCGAGCGGATCATCGTGGTCACCGACCCGGGGTCCCCGCTCGACCAGTCCGCCACCGAGGCCGGCTACCGCGTCTTCCGCGCCGACCCCACGGTCGGCGGCCGCTTCTCGGCGCTGACGGCGTTCGGCCTGGTACCGAGCGGGCTGGCCGGCGCCGACATCGGCGGACTGCTGGCGGAGGCCGAGACGATCCGCGGCGTCCTCGAGCAGGACTCCGTCGACAACCCCGGCCTGCGCCTGGGCGCCCTGATCGGGGTGGCGAACCTGGCCGGCGTCGACAAGCTCGTGCTGTGCAACGCCGAGGCCCCCTACGCCGGCTTCGGCGACTGGGCCGAGCAGCTGGTCGCCGAGTCGACCGGCAAGGACGGCAAGGGAGTGCTGCCGGTGATCGTCGAGTCGCCGACCGCACCCAACTTCTCCCCCAGCACCCGCCGACGAGGTGCTCGCCAGCTTCGGACCGGGCTGGCTCTTCGACGACGTGCGCACCAAGTCGGGCTGGGGTGTCAGCGTCGACGCGCCCCTGGGGGCGCAGCTGTTGCTGTGGGAGCACGCCACCGCGGTCTGCGGCGCCATCATCGGTATCAACCCCTTCGACCAGCCAGACGTCGAGAGTGCCAAGGTCGCTGCCCGGGGCCTGCTCGACGGCGGCGGCGCCCAGCCGGAGCCGAAGTTCACCGACGGCGCGATCACGGTCTACGCCTCTCCAGGTGTCGTCACCCACGCCGTGTCGACCGTGCACGACGCGATCGTCGCGCTGCTGGCCCAGCTCGACCCCGAGCGCGGCTACGTCGCCGTCCAGGCCTACCTCGACCGTCATCGCGACGCCGCCCTGGCCGACGTACGCACGACCATCGCCGCCGCGACCGGCCGTCCCGTCACCTTCGGCTGGGGCCCGCGCTTCCTCCACTCGACCGGGCAGTACCACAAGGGCGGCCCGTCCACCGGCGTCTACCTCCAGGTCACCAGCCAGCCCGACCGCGACCTCGCGGTGCCCGACCGTCCGTTCACCTTCCACGAGTTCCTCATTGCCCAGGCAGTCGGCGACGGCCAGGTGCTCGCCGAGAAGGGCCGACCGGTGCTGCGGCTGCACCTCGACGAGCCGGCGCACCTCGACGCCGTACGCCAGGCGCTCCAGTGACACCGCCCTCCTCGGGCAGGGTGGCGTGGGCCAACCCACTCGCGACCCCGAGGACCGCAGGCTCCCGCGGATCGCGGGGCCGTGCGGCATGGTGCTCTTCGGCGTGACGGGCGACCTGTCGCGCAAGAAGGTGATGCCGGCGATCTACGACCTGGCCAACCGCGGCCTCCTGCCGCCAGGGTTCAGCCTGGTCGGGTTCGCCCGGCGCGACTGGGCCAACCAGGACTTCGCCGCGATCGTCCACGACTCGGTCAAGCAGTACGCCCGCACGGAGTTCCGCGAGGAGGTCTGGAAGCAGCTGGCCGAGGGGTTCCGGTTCGTGCCGGGCAACTTCGACGACGACGTGGCCTTCGCCAACCTCGCCCGCACCCTCGACGAGCTCGACGTGGTGCGCGGCACCGGGGGCAACCACGCGTTCTACCTGGCCATCCCGCCGGGCTTCTTCGGCATCGTCGTCGACCAGCTCAAGGAGCACGACATGGTCGACAAAAGACCTGGCGCGTGGCGGCGGGTCGTGGTCGAGAAGCCGTTCGGTCACGACCTCGCGTCCGCCAAGGAGCTGCAGCGCACCTCTCGGCGGCCTTCCCCACCGACTCGATCTTCCGGATCGACCACTACCTCGGCAAGGAGACCGTGCAGAACATCTTGGCGATGAGGTTCGCCAACGAGATGTTCGAGCCACTGTGGAACTCCAACTACGTCGACCACGTGCAGATCACCATGGCCGAGGACATCGGCATCGGCGGGCGCGCCGGCTACTACGACGGCATCGGCGCGGCGCGCGACGTGATCCAGAACCACCTGATGCAGCTGTTGGCGCTCGTCGCCATGGAAGAGCCGATCTCCTTCGAGGCCGCGAACCTCCGCGCCGAGAAGCTCAAGGTTCTCCAGAGCATCTCCCTGCCGCGGCGGCTCGACCTGACGAC
>CAVWXS010000023.1:0-96787 GCA_963758885.1 uncultured Actinomycetota bacterium | reverse complement strand
TCGAGACGGGCAGGCGGTCTACGAGTATCCGGGCTCGATCGCGGTACGCGCCGGGAGCCAGCTCGTCGATGCGCGCCGGGTCTCCGGACCATTCGTGCGCCGGGTGGTCGATGGCGACGCCCAGTCGTTCCAGCTCAAGCAGCCTTCCGGCCCTGACGAGACCCGCCTCGAAGGCGTCGCGGCAGAACACGCGATCATTCACAACTCGTGGGCGAAGTCACGGCGTGAGGTCTGGCGCAAGACCAGGACCTGGGGTCACGAAGCAGGACTGAGGGGCACGGTCTACTACCTCACCCGCTGGCTCCCAGCGCCCCTGACGTGGCGATGGATGCGTGACTTTCATCCGTTCGCGAGCGGGCTGTGGTCTCGACTGGGGTCCGGTCGACCGCCCCGACCGGGTTGCTGCTCCCCGCGGACCGGCGTTCCCACACGAAGCGCTTGGCGTAGCCAGCTCGTAGGTGAGGTCCCGGTTGCGCGTGCCGATGGGCTTGGCCGGGTTGCCGCCCACGATCGTGTACGGCGGACGTCCTTGGTGACGATCGCCCCTGCAGCGACCACGGCGCCTTCGCCGATCGCGATGCCAGGGAGCACGACGCTGTGGCTGGATACCCATGCTCGGTCGCCGATCGTCACGGGGCCACCGGTCTCGGCGAACGTGGGGGAGTTGACGTCGTGCTCGCGGGTGTAGATCGATACGTGGCTGCCGAGGTTGACGTTGTTGCCGATGGTCAGGCCCGAACGGCCGTCGAGGAAAGCCGAGTCGCCGATGATGACGTGTTCGCCCACCACGATCCGCTCGGGCGCGTAGAACTCCGCACGCCAGTGGATGGAGGACGACTCGGGCAGCGTCATGCCCGACGCGCGGTAGCAGGCGTTGCGCACGCGGTGCGAAGGGAAGTGGCCCACCTCGGCCAGGAGTCGAAGCCGGAGGTCCGACCACATGTCCGTCGCCAGGCGTTCATCCGGAGCGCGCTGTCGGGTGCGTGGGCCTTGATCTGGGCCTTGGTCAACCTCAAAGACGCGCTCCTTCTGGTGTGGCCGGACTCCCGTAGTCTCGCATCGCACGCACCAGAGACGATCGGCCCGGGGAGTGACTGATGCGACGAGACTTCGTGGTGGTCCTCAACTTCAACGGCTGGGTCGACACCGAGCGATGCGTCCAGTCGCTGCTGAAGGGTTCGCCCGAGGCGACGGTGCTCGTGGTCGACAACGGGTCCGACTCGGGGTTCCCGCCGACGTCGCCGAGCGCTGGCCGGGCGTGACCACGCTGCGCAACGACCGGAACCTCGGCTTCACCGGCGGCATGAACGCCGGTCTCCGCGCAGCCTTCGAGATGGACGCCGACACCGTGACGATCCTCAACAACGACACCGTTGTCTCTCCCGGCGCCATCGCGGCCTTGGCAGAGGTGGCGGTGGCCGGCGCGGCTGTGTCCCCGGAGGTGCGCTACCTCGACCGTCCGGACGATGTCTGGTTCGGCGGTGGCGCTGTCGACCCGGCGACCAACCTGCCCCACCACGTCGCGCCTGACGCCCTGTCATCTCCAGCCGCCGACGGCCTGCGCCCCACCGACGTCCTGGCCGGCTGCTGTGTGACGGCGACGGCCGATACGTGGCGACAGGTCGGGTTCCTCGACGAGCGCTACTTCCTCAACTTCGAGGACTCCGACTGGAGCATGCGGGCCCATGCCGTCGGAGTACCGCTCGTGGTGGACACACGCGTGACGATCGAGCACGCCGTGTCTGCGTCATTCACCGGCGCCTACTCCTACCTGGGTCTCTACTACTACGCCCGCAACGGTCTGCTCTTCGGTCGGGAGCACGGCCACAGCTTCTTCCCGGAGAACCTCCGCTTCCTCCGACGTCACGTGTTGCCTCACGTGCTCGGCCCGGGACGACGGGGTGAGGTCGTGGAGTCCCTGCGCCGGACGATCGTGCTCGGGCGTGCTCTGGGAGATCTGGTTCAGCGGGCGCTTCGGCCCGGCTCCTGCTTCGCTGCAGCGACCGCTACCCGATGTTCCGCGTGAGGAGACCTCTTGCACACCGTGGTCTCCGACAGCGCGAACTGGATTTTGATGTGAACCCATCGGTGTGCCGCCGACGCCGGCAACGTCGCGGCCGGGGGTTCCAGCGTCGTCGCTCGGAACCGGAGCACCTACAACCTCAACCGGATCTTCTGAGGACGTGGCGACGGTGCCAGAGACTGCCCCCGTCGCAACATGCCGGGTACGTTAACCCGACGCACGCCCGGCACTGACACTCCCAGGTGGACCGTCTCGCAGGCTGCGCGTATCGCTGCCTTCGTTCTCACGAGCCCCGACGGCGTCGAGGAAGAGTTAGTGCCCGAGGCCACTCTGCGCGTCGTGTGGCCAGGCCGGCCGCCGGGCGAGCTCCGCTTGTCCGACCTGGCGACTGTCCTCGGAGACGAGGATCTGTGGTTCCAGATCGAACGAGCGCCTGCTCCTCTAGCCGCGGAAAGCCAGCACGGCCAGGCTTGCCGCGTTCTGCTCGGTCGCCAACCGCTCGACTGCGCGGAAGCGGCGACGTGGAGGGGCATCAGGAGGCATAGCGGTTCCAGGTCGTCCCATAGACGGTCGCGGTAGATCGCCGAGCAGAACCTGGAGGCGAGCGGCCCGGTGTAGTAGCGGTGCTCGGCGACCTCGAACCCAACCCGCTGCAGCAGCGGCCGGAGGTCGTCTAGCAGGTAGCCGTCGCGGACGTGGCCAATGCTCTCGTGGAACTTGTAGCCGAACACGACCGGATAGAGCGGCGTCGGAACCGACACCAGCAGCCGCCCGCCGGGGCGGACCGTCGCGGCGAGCTGCCGCAGCGCCAACTCGTGGTCGTCGATGTGCTCCAGCACGTCGATCATCAGCACCTGGTCTGAAGTCGCTGCCGACGCTGAGAGTCCGCAGGTCGTCCTCGCTGGTTTCGACGTTGCCGACGCCGGCCTCGGCGAGCGCCAGCCGCATCATGTCGATGAGCCGCGGGTCGAACTCGCTGGCGAGCACGCTCCCGGCGACCATGCGAGCCACCTCGACGGTGACCAGCCCCTCCCCGGAGCCGACCTCGAGGGTTCGTTGCGCCGTCGGGTCGATCCAGCCCTTGATCGCCGACCAGCGAATGTGGGAGTGGAACTCGTTGACGCCGGCGACCCGACGCATGAGGCGCTTCTTAGGCGTCGTCAGCGGCTCGGCGTGATAGACGACGTGATCGCGACCCAGCGGCATGCTGGGAGCCTACGACAGCGCCAGCACCTTGTTGTCGATCGAGCGGCCTCAGCTACCGACAGCCATCGCGTCAACAACCCGGCGGGTGATCTGACTGCTTGCGTGGCGGCGTCCCAGTCCGCGTGGAGAAGGGACGACCGGCACATCTCGCGTTCGTTGGTAGCGCTCTTCACAGCTCGACCTACAATCGCGTGCGCTTCTTCGCACCTCAGCCTGTGCTGGCATGAGGTCGGCGATGATGGCGGCCATGGCGTCGGCGCGTTCGTCCCAGGTGGCGACGTTCGTGGCCGCAGGCACGCCGGGCGGCGAGGCGAGCAGGTCGCGCACCGTCGAGGCAAACATTTCTGCACGCACCACGCGCACGTGCTCACCCGCCACTTCCCGGAAACCCGCGACGGGCGTGCTCACGACGGGACGCGCCGCGGCGAGGTACTCGTAGACCTTGATGGGGTCGAGGCTGTCGGTGAACGGCGTGACGACGTGCGGCACGACCAGCACGTCGGCGTTCGTCAGGTACGCCGGCACAGCCGTGTGCTCGCGGGGTCCGAGGAGCATTGCTCCCGCGGAGGACAACGCCGCTTGGTCGGCCGGGTCCAGGGCGACGGGGCCGACGAGGACCACGCGAGCCTGGTTCCCGAGCGATCGCGCGAGCTCGGCGGTCAGCTCGACGTCGAGCCGGTCACGGTGCAGCGTCCCGAGGTAGAGCACGACGCGTCCGGACGGCAGGTCGGCCGGCCGCGGCAGGCCCGCGCGGTAGGCGTCGACGTCGACGGCGTTGGGGATCAGGGTGACGTGGCGAGCGTGCTTGGTCTCCAGGAGTCGCGGCGAGCAGACGACGACCTCCTGGCAGTGCTGCAGGAGGTAGGTCTCGTCGTCGACCACCCGCTCGCGCTCGCGGGGCGAGCGGTCGGCCGCCAGCCAGTCATCGGTGATGTCGTAGAGCGCCGGCCAACCCGACTGCCGCAACAGCTCGGCCGCGGCCGGGTCGTTGACCCACAGCACCGGCGCGGACATCCCGAGGTGTGCCGCCGCCTTGCGAACCGACGTCGCCAGCCGGCCGTCGGCACCCGGGTCGAGGCGCCGTGGAAGCCATTTGGTGGGCTGGAGCGCCCACAGCCGACCGACGGCGCCGGGCAGGTCGACCGGCCGCAGTCCGCGGCCCCTCCGGGGCAGGCTCCGGCGGCTCAGTGCGTGGGTCGGGTCCGCGGGCGGCTCGACGAACAGCACGCGCAGGCCGGTGTCGCGAGCCAGGAGCCTCGAGACCAGGTGCTGGTTGCGCCGCCAGACGCCGTCCCAGGCCTCCAGGCTCGCCACGACGAGGTCGGTCACAGGAAGCCCCGGTAGGCCGCGTCGGTGTTGCGGGCCTGGATGTCGACGGTGAACTGCTCGCGCTGGGCCGCCTGCAACCGGCGGCCGTAGTCGTCGCGCCCCACGACGTCCGCTGCCAGGTCCTTGAGAAGCCGTGCGGCTCCGTCGGAGTCGCCGGGACCGAAGAGCGCAGCTCCTGGAACCGAGCCGACGGTCTCCAGGTGTGCTCCCGACCCGGCCGCCACGACCGGGAGGCCGCGGGCCATCGCCTCGACGACCGAGAGCCCGAAGGCCTCGTCCGGCCGCGTTGCGACGAAGATGGCCGCGCTGCGCATCAGGTCGTGGACGTCGCTGCGGTGACCGAGGAACTCCACCGAGCCCTCCACGTTCAGGTCGCGGGCCAGCCGCTCGAGCTCGGACCGCATGGACCCGTCGCCGCAGATGCGGAGCAGCCACCCTTCCTGGGCCAGACCCGAGCCGGCGAAGGCGCGCACCGCGACGTCAGTGCGCTTCTCCACCTGGAGGCGCTGGGCCAGCAGGATCCACGGTTGGCGATCTGCCGCCGGCACCCGGCCCTCGTCGACGGGCACGCCGCTCAGCACGACCGTGCTGGCCCCATCGACGTGGTCGGCGACGTAGCGGGACACCGAGATCTGGCCGGCCAGTCCGCGTCCGACGGCGCGGACGACGGGCCGGAGCAGGGGTACGGCGCCGCGAGCGGCCGCGAAGTGGCGGGTGCTGACCATCGCGGCCGCATGGTGGCGCGGCGACAGGAACGCACCCAGGTCGGCGGCGGTCATGTGGGTGTTGACGACGTCGAAGGGTCCGCCGAGCCGGGTCAGCGCGAGCGTCACCCCCGCCGTTCGTGCGGCTGGGAGCGCCCGGATGTCGGGCCCCAGTGCGGCGGCCATCCGGTCCGGGTCGCCGCCGATGACGGTCACCTCGTCGCCGAGGCCCACCTGGGCGCGAGCCAGCTCGGAGACATGGCGCTCGACCCCGGCCCATCCGTCGGACCGGATCACGTGCACGATCCTCATCCGTGGGCCGGGACCAAGGAGCGAAGTCGGGACAGCTCGCCGAGGTAGCGCTCGGCCACCGCGTCCCAGGTGAGTCGTTCGGCGGTCTCGCGGGCCTGGACCCGCATCGCTGAGCGATCGGCGTCGAGGTACGCAGCGGACGGCAGCGGCGATCGCGACGTCCGTGGCTTCGACCACCCATCCGTTCGTGCCGTTCACCACGACGTCGGTCGTGCCGCCCGTGGGAGTCACGATGACCGGGAGGCCACAGGCCAAGGCTTCGAGCACGACGAGCGGGTAGGCCTCGTAGGCCGACGGCAGGGCGAAGAGGTCGGCGGCGGCGAGCGCGGGCCGGGGGTCGGGCACCCGGCCGACGAAGTGGACCCGGCCCGAGACGCCGACCCCGGCGGCGTGCTCCTCCGCAGCCCTGACCATGTCGGCGTCGCCCCCGACGACCACCACGCGAACCACGTCAGGCAGCCCGGTGAGCGCTGCCACCAGGTGGCGAAGGCCCTTGCGGTCGAACTCGTGCCCGACGAACGCGAGGACCACGTCGTCGTCGGCCAGACCCAGCTCGGAGCGTGCGCGGCTGCGCTCGTCGGACGAAGCGGGGGTGAAGCGGTCGATGTCGACGCCGTTGCCGATGACGGTCGTCTCCGCAGCTCAGCCGCGGGTGTCTGCGATGGAGCGCAGTGTCGTCCTGGCTGCTGAGGTTGACGACCAGGCGGTGCGGGCCGTGGGCGCCGTACCGCCACCGGTCGCGGACCCACGTGACCACGTGCAGCGGGTTGCGCACCATCCTGAGCACGTAGTGGCCACGAGCCCGCATGGCCTCCTCGAGGATGCCGTGGTTGACGTAGACGTCACCGGCGAGCGCGTCGTTGTGGCAGACCGACACGGCGTCCGGCTGCCGGGCGAGGTGGCGTCGTGCCGCGACGGTCCCGACGGAGGAGAACCACACGACCCTCAGCACATGGGCGAGGCGGCCGCGGAGACCGCCGACGCCCGTCGGGATCCAGCCGCCGTGGGCGTCCGACATGGTGAACCGGGACACCTCCAGGCCGTCGGCGAGCCACTCCTGCTCCAGGGCGTAGGCGACGCCGGCGACACCGGAGCCGGGTCCGATGTCGGGTGCGATCTGGACGATCCTCATGCCCTGGCCGCCTCGGTCGCCTCGGCTGCGTGCTTGGCCGGGACCCGCTGGCCCAGGCCCGGCGGCAGCGGTGGCTTGTCCCGCGCCAGCGCTCCCAGCGCGATGCCCGCCACCAGGAAGGGGATCGAGGTCTGCACGGCGACCCAGAAGAGATCGAGCTGCCCCTGCACGAGCCGGTTCAGGAGGACCGTGAAGGCGACGACGCCGTACGCCGGGTCGATGCGCCACAGCACGACCAGGCACCCGGCGATCATGAGCACGAAGCCAGCGAGCCCGAAGAGCCCGGCGGTGCTCAGCTGCTCCATGACCACGTTCGGCGGCTGGAACCTCTCTTCGGAGACGGTCGGTGTACCACCAGCGCAGCCCGACCCCGAACAGCGGGTCGGTCTGCCAGATGTCGATCGACTGCTTGAACCAGTCGATGCGCTGGAAGAAGGAGTTGTACTCCTTGCCGCTCGCGATCTGGCCCTGCACGAGGGACGCGACGATGCCCAGAGCGGGGAGCGCGGCCAGCAGGATGATCTTGGAGCGTCGCTCCTTGCTCGACCCTTGGCTGCGCAGGGTGATGACGACCAGGGCGACGGCGAGCCCGACCAGGGCCTGGCGCGACTGCGCGGCCAGGATCCCTGCGATGGCGATCCAGAAGTTCACCTGGGCGAAGAGCGTCGGCCAGCGGACCCATGGCGGGCGGGCGTAGGCGATGCCCGCTGCGAGACCGCACAGGCAGCCGATGGCGTTCTTGTGCAGGGAGTAGGGCCAGCTGGGGTAGACCGCGTCGAA
This sequence comes from uncultured Actinomycetota bacterium, assembly GCA_963758885.1. GTDB lineage: Bacteria > Actinomycetota > Actinomycetes > Propionibacteriales > Nocardioidaceae > Nocardioides. Next base: position 89,301 of record CAVWXS010000023.1, on the reverse strand, counting down.
GTTGCCGTGGCTGTACTGGATCAGCGCCGTGACGATGGCGATGACCGCGATGGCGGAGCTGCCCAGCAGCAGCAGCGTCATGCCGAGCCGGGCGTGCCCCTCCCGCCCGATGCTCCAGCCCACCACGAGCGCCCCGACGGTCAGCAGGCCGGAGTGGAACCACTCGACGACGTTGGCCGTGTAGGGGTTGGCGATCACCGTGAAGAGGATCGAGGCCTGGTAGATGACGCCGAACCAGACCATGGAGCGCATGGCCGGCGACCAAGGCCGCTCGGCGAAGAACAGGGCCGGGAAGAAGGCGAAGAACAAGGCGGCATCAGAAAGGCTGAGGTCCACACCGCCGGCCGCGATGCGCATGCTGACGAGCACCGGGAGCGCCATCAGACAGCGGGACGATGGCGGAGTCCATCAGCGTCAGGCCGAAGAGCACAGACGAAGAGGGCCGCGAGCAGCGCGATGGCCGGTCGCTGGGGAACGTAGTAGCCGACGCCGAGCACCAGCGCGACGCCGATCAGCATGAGCGTCGCCAGCCCGACGACGCGCAACACCTGCCACTGGGACCAGGTCACAGGCCCGCCTCGACCTTCAGGGGTCCGTGCACGTAGAGAGCGGCACGCTGACGAGCCTCACGTCCGCGCTCGCCCGGGAGGACGACGCCTCGGGCCGCCGAGCCGAGTACGACGGCTCCGCGCGCGAGCTGCCACCTCACGGGCCCGTAGTGCTTGCGCAGGTAGCGCTCCTGGGAGGCGTGGAAGTGGGTGTCGCGACGAGTCCGGTCGCCGCTGGTGGCAGCGCCGAGGTGCTGGGCACGGATCTCGGGGATCTCGCGGTGCCGCCAGCCGAGGCGATGGGCGCGGTAGGCCCAGTCGGTCTCCTCGGCGTACAGGAAGAAGTCCTCGTCGAACCCGCCCACCTGTGCCAGGGCCTCGTTGCGGATCATCAGCACCGATCCGATCACGAATCCGGGGCGTGCACCCAAACGACCCAGTCCAGCGGCCGTGAGCACGGCGCGCCCAGGCGTCGGGAACGGCCAGGAGACCCGGCCCGCCGTACCGTGCTCGTCGACCTGGGCGGGCCCGACCGAGGCCAGCGTGACGTCGGCGAGCAGCGCGTCGTGGAGGCGGTCCACCTCCTCGCGCCCGATGACGGCGTCGGGGTTGAGCAGCAGGACGTCGGCTCGAGGGTCGAGGCGGCGGGCCAGGGCGTGGTTGACGCCCGCCCCGAAGCCACCGTTGCGGCCGGGGTCGAGGTAGCGCACGCCCAGCTCGTCGCACACCGCGGCGACCTCGGGCGAGGAGGAGTTGTCGACGACCGTGACCGGCAGCGAGCGCAGCGGCTCGACCGCAGCGGCCAGGAGGTCGGGTCGCCCGTAGGCCACCACGACCACCTCGACGCCGCGCGGGGCGTCGCCGAGGGCCGCAGCGCCCGCTCGTACAGCCCTTGGTAGGCGGCGGCCACCTCGGGCCACGAGCACGAGCGCGCCCGCTCCAGACCTCGGCGGACCATCTCGTCGCGCTCAGGAGTGTCGTCGACCGCGCTCATCAGCGCCTTGGCCAGCTGGTCGGCGTCTCCAGGGGGCACCAGGACGCCGGCGTCACCGACGACGTCGGGCAGGGCCCCGGTGTCGCTGGCCACGACCGGCACGCCGCACGCCATCGCCTCCACGGCCACCCGGCCGAACTGCTCGAGCCAGCCGGGAGTCGGCAGCGACGGGACGGCCAGCACGTCGAGGCCGCGGTAGAAGTCCGGGAGCTGCTCCTGGGTCAGCGATCCGGCGAGCTCGACGCGGTCCTCGATGCCTGCGGCCGCGATCGCAGCGCGCAGAGCCGCCTCGTCCGGGCCGGCGCCGGCGATCCGCAGCCGCACGCCGTCGAGCTGCGCCACGGCGTCCAGGAGCACCGTGACGCCCTTGTGGGCGGCCAAGCGGCCGACGTACCCGACGACGGGCGCCTCGTCGCGGCGGGTGGACCCGCCCGGGGAGAAGAAATTGGTGTCGACGCCGAGCGGAATCAGTGTTGCCCGGCCCGGCAGGCCCTTGCGCTCGCAGATGCGGCCGGCCTCCTCGTTGCACACGCTGAGCCCGGCGGCGTTGCGCAGCGCCCAGCGTTCGAGCCACCGGAACGGCACGGGATAGCGCTTGTCGATGTTCTGCGCGGAGTAGAGGACGTACGGCGCCCGCTGACGGCGCAGCCGGCGCAGCAGCAGGATCTCTGCGGTGGCGAGCGCGAAAGGCTCCTCCTGCACGTCGATGACGTCGTAGGGGCGGCCGAGAGCGCGCCAGAGGGGGAGCGGGGAGTAGACGAAGAGCGCGGGGTGCCGTCCCCAGGTGCGCAGACCGGTGACAGGCTCGCCTGGACGGGGCTTCAGCCGGACGTCCGAACCGCCCTCGTTCCAGCGTTTGGCGGTCAGCAGGTCGACCTCGACACCCCCTGAGCGGAGGTGTCGTTCTCGCTCCCGCCAGGCGTCGACGACGGCGCTGTGGAAGACCCGGAGAACCCGCATTTAGTCTCACTCCCCGCGACGACGACCGTGCTCAGGTTATCGTGGACCGGTGCGACGGACCGGATAACGGCCATCCGTCCCGCGTCACGCTGGGTTGGCGCGATCGTCGAGGAACGGGGTGAGTGCCGTGAAGTTGCGCGACTTCCTGCTGGTGCTCCGCACCCGCTGGCTGATCGTGCTCGGCGTCACACTCGATCGTGACCGGCATCGCGGCGGCCTACACCTACACCGCGACGCCCGTCTACACCGCCCAGGCGAAGTTCTTCCTCGCGGCGAGCGACGACAGCCGAGCAAGAACAGCGCGGGCACGCTACGTCGTGACCATCGACGACCTCAACACCTACGTCGCGGTGCTCGGGCTCGCCAGAAGTCATGGAACCTCTGCGTGAGCGCCTCGGCCTCGCCGCCCGGCACCCCCATCGACGTCAGCGCCGAGGTGACCGGAGAGACCAGCATCCTCCTGATCACGGCCACAGTCCTCCAACCCGGAACTGGCCGCCGCCATCGCCAACGCCACGGGCCCGCAACTGGCCGAGGTGGCCGACGAGTTCAACGTGCTCCTGCGCTCGACGGGCCAGGAGATCGAGGCCGACCGTGGTGACGCCGGCCGGTGGTGCCCGGTACGCCGACCTCGCCGGTGCCGTCGCGCAACCTCACCCTCGGCGTCCTCGCCGGTCTGGTGCTCGGCATCGGCATCGCCTTCGTGCGTCACTCGCTCGACACCAAGGTGCGGGCCGAGAGCGACATCCGCGCCTTCTCGTCGCGTCCCATGCTGGGCGAGCTGCCGATCGACCGCAGCAAGACCAAAGAGGTCACCCTCGACCGCGACCCGCACGGCGGCTACTCCGAGGCGATCCGGCGGCTGCGCACCAACCTCCAGTTCGTCGACGTCACCACCGGACGTCACTCGTTCGTGGTCACCTCCGCGACCCCGAGCGAGGGCAAGACCACGACCACGGTCAACCTCGCGATCGCCATGGCCACCACCGGCAACAAGGTCCTGCTGGTCGACGGCGACCTGCGCAACCCCTCGGTCGCCCGGACGCTCGGGTTGGAGGGCGGTGCGGGTCTCACGACGGTGCTGCTCGGCAACGCCGAGGTCGCCGACGTCATCCAGCGGTGGCGCGACACCACGCCTCTACGTGCTGGCGGCGGGGCAGATTCCGCCGAACCCCAGCGAGCTGCTGGGCTCCGAGCCCATGCGTGAGCTCTTCGACAAGCTCACCCACGACTTCGACTTCATCCTGGTCGACAGCCCGCCCGTCGTACCGGTGGTCGACGCGGTGCTCCTCGACCGGCTCACCGGCGGCACCCTGATGGTGGTCGCCTCACACCGCACCAAGAAGCGCGACGTCGCCAGTGCGGTCAAGCAGCTCGAGACGGTCGAGGCCAAGCTCGCCGGGTTCGCCCTGAACTTCGTGCCGATCAACGAGTCCGACCCCTACCGGCACGGCTACTACCGCTACCAAGAGACGATGAAGAAGGCCGAGGCCGCCAAGGCGACCAAGGTCAAGCCCTCGAAGTCGAAGGGCCGCCGGGCCGCGAAGTAGGGCGTGACGGCGCGCGGTCGTCAGGAGCAGAAGCCGCCGGTGCACGTCACGGCGCGCGAGGTGCACTGGTTGTCGTGCGTGCAGGACTGGCGGCACACCCCGCCCACGCAGGTGAGGTTGGCGCCACAAGGGTCGCTCGAGCTGCAGGTCGGCGCGCAGAAGTGCGCGTTGACGCAGGTGTAGCCGGAGGCGCACTGGGCGTTGCCCTCGCACTGCGACGCCGTAGCCGCCGCAGATGTGGTCGGGAAGGGACGTGGGCGCTGCCTCGCGTGTCGCAGGTGCACTGAACCGAGTTGCCGTTGCAGTAGATGTTCTGGGCGGCTCCGGAGTTGCAGCCGGCGGTGCCCTGACCCACGTTGGTGCAGGTGCCGCCGAGGGTGCCGTTCTGCGCGCAGACCCAGGCGTTGTTCGCGTCCTGGCTGCAGGTGTACTGACCTTCCCCGGTGCCGATCGTGGCCAGGGCAGCAGAACTGCGGCTCGTTCGGCGGCCCGCAGATCTGGTCGGCGGCGCACGCCGACACGCCGTACGCGTACGCCGGCGAGCTGGTCAGCATCGGCGCCGCCCAGGCAGCAGCGACGACCGAGCCGCCTGCGAGCACGCGACGTCGCGAGACGCTGTGTTTCACAGGCGCGGACGTGCGAGCGGCGCGTTTGGCGTACGCATCGAGCCAGCTAGACATGCAGAACTACCCCCCAAAGGGTCCGGACCCCCATCCAGACCTCTGCGGCAACAGTAGGGAGGAAATTGGTGTCTGAACAGCCCTTGTGCGCGACGGCCTCGGTGGTCTAGCACGTTGAGCGGACGGCGCCCTGTGGCGAGGGAGGTCAGTTGCAGTAGCCGGCGCTGGTGTTGCAGGTGGTCGACTTGGGGCACGGCGGTGTCGTTCGTGCAGGTCTTGCGACACGTCGAGGTCGCGCCGGTGGCCTGGCAGGTGAAGCCGGCCGGGCAGCTCACCGAACCACCGCAGACCTGGTAGCACACCGAGCCGCCGCAGGCGTAGCCGGGCGCACAGGGCGACGTGCGCGCCGACACCGCTGCAGGTCGCGCCGTAACCGCCGCAGGTGTGCGGGAAGTACGTCGGGGCTGAGGTGCCCGTGCCGCAGTTGCAGTTGTCGGCGTTGCCGTTGCACTTCCCGCCAGTGCCGCAGTTGCCCTGGCCGAGGTTGACGCAGAAGGCGCCGTTGCCGTTGATGGGGTAACAGGTGTTGAGGCCGCCCTCGCACCCGGCACTCGTGCGTGGCACCACCGTTCGGCTGAACCACGCCGGGACAGCAGTACTGCAGCTCGTTCGACGCGCCGCAGATCTGGTTGCTCGCACAGCCGGAGACGCCGTACGCGTAGGCGGGGGCGCTGGTCAGGAGCGGTACGGCCCAGGCGCCGGCGACGGCGGCGGAGCCACCGGTCAGCACGCGGCGGCGCGAGACGCTCGGCGCCTTGACGCCGGAGGCTCGGGCCGAGCGCTTGGCGTGGGTGTCGAACCAACCAGGCATGTGTAGGGAACCCCCGTCGATGGACCGGGCTGTTCCCGGGTCGTGCCCAGGTTAAAGGCGAGTCGGTCGTCTCGACTAAGCGAATCGCCAGAAATGCACGATCGGTCAACGCGACGTAGTCATTTCCCCCAGCAGTCCGAGATCCACGAGCTGCTCGACCAGCCGGGTGGCCTCCTCGGCCACCCCGGAGCCTGGATAGGCGCTGCTCGAGCTCGTCGATCGCGCTCGACAGCGAAAGGCCCGAGGTCACCAGCTCCCAGATCGTCGACCCGCCGCCCTCGAGCACGTGCCGGTCGCCGGTGGCGAGGTCGAGGAGGACCACTCGATCTCCGTCGACGCAGGCGCCGACGTGGTCGGGCCGGCGGTAGTGGCGCCCGGGCGAGGGCCCCTCCAGGTTGACCAGCCCATGTTCCACCAGCAGGTCGAGCGCCTCGGTGACGTCGGTGCCGAGAGCCCGGTTGAGGTCCGCCACCGAGCGGATGCCGTCGACGGCCCTGGAGACCGCTGCGGCTGCCCCCGTCAAGTGGGTCAGGGTCTCGCCGTCGAAGGCGAGCACGTCGTCGCCCACGTTCTCGAGGACGACGTCCGGACCGAGGTGGGGGACGTGGTTCAGCTCGGCCACAGTCGCAGCACCTCCTCGGATGCTCGAGCGCTGTCGGAGTAGCGCAGCCGGTAGGCCGTGACGCGACGCGCCAGGCGGGCGAGCGCCGGTAGCGGGCCGCCCTCGACGTCCCTGAGCCGGGAGGACTGGGTGCCGACCAGGTACGCCGCCTCGCCGGGCGAGACCTCCTCCACCACGGCGCCGGGGGCCTCCGGGTCGTAGGTCGGGAAGACCAGGAGTCGCGGGTCGAGGGGAGCGGTCGGGACGGCGACGTCGGCGATGTCGGCGCTCGGCACCAGCCAGACGTCGTCGTCGGCCGCCCAGGCGGGCTTGACGTCCGCGAACACGGCGTGGGACCCGACCTTGAACGACAGCGGCTTCGGGAAGGGCTGCACCTCGAGGGTGTCCGGGTCGAGCACGGACGTCTCGTCGGTGAGGTAGGCGCAACCGCGTCGCAGGAGCTCGCCGGCCAGCGTCGACTTCCCGGAGCCGGACTGCCCGCACAGGAGCGCCACGGACGCCGTCAGCATCGGGCCATCGCTGCGGCGTGCGGCATGAGGGTCCCGGCGCCCAGGCGCACGGCGGCGAGGTTGATCGTGCCGACCAGGGCATGAAGCATGGTCGCCGCGTCGGGGCCGCCGGCGCGGACGGACTGGTCGATCGTCGTCGAGGTCAGACAACCAGGTCTGCGAGGACCAGCCGTGCGTGGTCGCGCGCCTCGTCGGTGTCGAAGTCGAGCAGTAGCCCACGGCCGAGCACCTCGAGCGAGAGGGTCGTCAGAAGCCTCACGCGGCACAGGTCAGGATGATGCACTGTCGTTCGAGCGGGACGTTGCACGCGGCGCCACCCGGGCAGGGGTGCGTGCCGTCGCACATCCTCCGGCACCGGCAACTCACCGCTGCCGTTACCGGCCTCGCGCGAAGCCCGGGGCGCAGACCGCGTCGCCCTGGCAGACTGGCGCCCTGGCCGCCGCACTGCCCGAGCGCTGCAGTGGTCGAAGAACACAGCGGTCCCACCGGTGCATGTGCCGTCCGCCGCTGCTGCAGTTGCCCCCGGGCGCGTTGACCGTCGGTGACGCACGTGTTGCTCGCGGCGCCGGGAGTCGAGGTGCACTGGAAGGCGTTGGCGCAGCAGACCTGCTGCTCGCTGGCGTTGGTGCCACAGGTGTTCGGCGGCCGAGCAGCCGGAGACGCCGAAGGCGTAGGCCGGAGCGGAGACGAGGCTGGACGCGGCCCAGGCGCCACCGGCGACGGCGGTGCCGCGCACCAGGACCTGGCGTCGGTTCATCCCGAGCTGCGGACCCTGTCGGCGAGCGGCGCTGCGGCGAGCGTGGCTGTCGAGCCAGTTGTTACCCATTTGTTAACGAACCCCCAATAGCGGCGTCTCCCGTTGGCACCGTGTTTGGAACGCTAACACGAGGCTCCGGTGACACCACATCCGCGATCCCAGAATTGGCCGATCGGCTAGTCGCGGAGGGCTGCCTCGCTGGAGACCGACCTCAGCAGGGCCATCACCTCGGGACCGCCCACAGCCACGTCGGAGGCGAGGGCACCGTCGCGGATGCGCGCGGCCGACGGGGTGCCGGGGACGTGCAGCCACGACTCGAGGTCGGCGAAGGGGTCGCGCAGGATCGGGCTGGTCAGGCCGGTCTCGCGGATCTGCTCGGTGGTCGAGGTGGTCACGATGAGCAGCGGCAGGTCGGCCTCGATGTCGCGGACCTGGTCGACGATCTGCGAGCAGAAGCCGCAGTCGAAGCGCCAGAACAGCAGCACCGGGTCGCCGGCCAGCGCGTCGACGGTCGCCCACTCCTCGCCCGACTCGGTGGTCAGGGAGGCCACCTCGGGAACCGGGTCGCCCGGGGAGACCGGGCGCTCCTCGATCTGGTGGACGTGGTCGTGGCCGTCGTGAGCGCTGGCGGCTCCGGCCAGGGAGTTGACCATCGAGCCGTGCATGAGCCGGATCGGCTCGGCGCCGTGGGCGGGAGGGCCGATCAGGCGGCCGTCGGTACCGATGAGGACGGCGCCGGGAGTGCCCTGGATGCCGAGCGGCTGCCAAGAGGTCGTCGTCGCTCTGGAGCAGCATGCGCAGCCCTGGGAAGTCGGCGAGCTTCTCGCGGTTGGCCTCGACCGGGCCGTTGGTGAGCACGAGCACGCCGATCGCGTGGTCGGCGTCGGTCTGCCAGGTCTCGAGCTCGGGCAGCAGCTCGGTGCAGATGGCGCACGACGGGCTGATGAAGACGACCATCACGGGCCGACCCTCGTCGAGGACCTCCTGGAGCTCGGTCTCGTTGCCGTCGAGGTCCGGCAACCGGAACGGCGGCGCCTCGGGCGCCTCGGCCAGCCCGGTCGCGACCTCGAGGTACTCGAGCCGCAGCAACACCTCGCCGTACTTGCTCATCAAGGTCTGCACGACGTAGCCGAGGAACACCACGGCGCCGACGAGCAGCAGACCGCCGACCCAGAGCAGTGCCTCGTCGCCGTCGAGGTCGGCTGCGACCGACCACACGGCACTCTGGGAGCCGGCGCCGACCAGCGAGATCAGCGCGAGCACGATGAACGCGCCGTTGCGGGCGACGGTGCCCCAGCCGATCTCGGCGGTGTCGCTCATCGAGCCGAAGCAGTGGCACGCGAAGCGGTTGCCCCGCACCAGGTTGGTCACGATCGCGGCCGTGAAGGCGGCCAGCAGCACCAGGGCGAGCACCGAGCCGGTCGTGGCCGCCGGGTCGGGCAGCACGAGCAGGACGGCAGCGGCCAGCTCGGCGAACGGCAGGCCCGCCGCCACCGCACCGACGAGTGCGGTCGGTACGCCGAAGGCGACGACGGCCTCACGTGCGCCGGAACGGTCGCGAAGCTTGGCGATCGCCGACACGACGAAGACGCCCGCGAGAACAAGGCGCGCAACGGCCACCAGCTCGGTCATGGGCCCCAGGATAGGAGAAGGATCCGGTACGTCGGTCCTTTACGGCTGACGTCGTACCTCGCGCAGCTCGCGCCACGAGCGCCGCAGGCCACGGAACCCGTCGCGGTAGCGGACGGCGTACGCGCGTGCCATTCGCCAGGTGCTCCCCGCCGCGGTGGGGTCGCGGTAGCGGATCACCGCGGGTGACGGGACCACCCAGCCCGCGACCGCCTTGACCTTGGCTGCCGGCCCGAGGTCGCGCAGCTCCTCGATCCTGAGGGCCGTGCGGCTCGAGCCCTGGACCCGCAGCCGGGTGACGGCCGAGATCGTCACGTCGGCGAGCGCGGTGCGGGCGACGATGTCGCCGCCGTCCGGGTCGAGCTCGAGGCCCGCCCGGAAGGACTCCAGGGCGTCCAGACGCGTGGCCAGGGCGATCGCGCGTCCCCAGTCGCGGTCGTCGCCCGAGGCCACCAGCCGGCGCAGGTCCTCGCGGGCGCGGCCGCTGCGCGGGTCGCGAGCGACGTTCAGCACGACGAGCAGCGCCCGGGTGGTCAGGTCGGGGAACCAGACGTCGAGCTGCGCCAAGGTGGCCGGCTCGCGCCGGCGCCACAGCTCCTCGAAGGCCCGCTCGGGGTCGGCCTCGATGCCCTGGAAGCGGTGGTGCACGTCGACCTCGGCGGCCCCGGACGGGCCCTGGACGCCGGCGGGGTCGTGCCAGAGGGTGAGTGCGTGGTCCTCGCTGGTGCGCCAGCGCAGCCCGCGGTCGCGGTAGGCGAAGCCGGAGTCGATCAGCACCTCGAGGGCGTCGTCCATGCGGGCCGGGGACACCAGGATGTCCACGTCGCCCCACGGGCGCTCACCCTCGTCGTACAGCCAGGTCGCCACGGTGGGCCCCTTGATGTGCAGGCACGGCACGCCGGCGAGCCGAAGGAGGGTGCCGACCTCCGCGTGCAGCAGCTCGCTCCAGGCCCTGGCCGAGACCGGTTCCACGTCGCCTCCTCTCGTCAGGAGGATAGGTGGAGGCCCCGGGCCAGCTCCGCGGCCACCACGTCGGTCGCCGCGTGCGCCAGGTCGGCCGCCTCGCGGTGCAGGCTCGCAGGTCCGCCGATGGGGTCCGGTACGTCGAGGGCGTCGCCGCGGCCTGCGACCGACCCCCGCCAGTCGGCGGCGGCGGCGACCACCGCCCGCAGGTCGGCCGGGTCGCCGGGCCACGGGCGCTCCTCGAGCAGGGCAGCCAGCTCCCGGAGCGTGAACGTGCGCCTGAGCGCGGCTGGTGCGAGCTCCACGACCTGGCTGCGTAGCTGGCGGGTGGCGGTCAGCACGAGGTCGGCGTCGGTCACCAGCTCCGCGGTGAGCTGGCGGGCCACGAAGTCGGTGGGGTCTCCGCCGAGCCGGCTGAGCTCCAGCGCGGCCGAGGCGTCCATGGGAGCGCCGACGACCGCGCGCACCCCTGCGCTGCTCACCCGTACGCCGGGCGCGTCGGCCAGGCGCAGCCTGAGCAGCCGCTCGGCCAGCGGGGACCGGCAGAGGTTGCCCAGGCACACCACCAGCACGTCGAAGGTCTCGCTCACCGCGCGCAGTCTGGCAGGTAGCGCTGGTTGAGGAGGGACGAAGTCAGGTTCACCTTCGAGGGGCTCGTCACGAAGCCAGCGCCAGATGTCAGGTCACCGGGTTTCGAGACGGTTGCTGCGCAACCTCCTCAACCAGCGGTGCGGAGCGCAAGGGCGATCCAGCGCTGTCGGTGGTCCGCGTGATGCTGTGTCGTCATGGCAGAGACGACGCTGAAGGACAAGATCGCCCTGGTCTCCGGCGCCTCGCGCGGGCTGGGCCGGGCCGTCGCGCTCGAGCTGGCGGCCGCAGGCGCCCACGTGGTCGCGACCGGGCGCAGCAAGCCGGGCGCCGCGACCCAGACGAGCGTGCCCGACCTGACCGTGCAGCGCACGGTCGAGCTGGTCGCGGAGGCCGGCGGCTCGGCCGAGGCGGTGATCTGCGACCACACCGACCCCGACGCCGTACGCCGCCTGGTCGACGACGTGCTGGCGCGTCACGGCCGCATCGACGTGCTGGTCAACAACGCGTGGGGCGGTCACGACCACCACGACGAGGCCAGTGATGACGCTAGCGGAGAGGAGGTCTGGGACGAGCCGATGACGCAGTTCCGCGACATGCTGCTCGCCGGCGCCTACTCCGACTTCGTCACCGACATGACGGTGCTCAAGCACGCGATGGGCCCCGCGGGCCGGGGCATCATCCTCACCACCACCTGGCACACGCCGGAGCCGCCGGCCTGGGTGCCCTACGAGTCGAGCAAGGCGGCCAAGAACCGCCTGGTCTACGCGCTGGGTCACCACCTGCGCGAGAAGGGCATCGCGTGCGTCGCGGTGGCGCCCGGATGGATGCGCACCGAGCTGATGGAGGCCCACCACTCACCCGGCGAGCTCGACGGACGCACCGAGACCCCTCACTACGGTGCCCGGGCCGTCGTCGCGCTGGCCGCCGACCCTGACGCCATCCGCTTCACGGGCCGCACGATGGACGTCGCGGTCCTCGCGCGCGAGTACGGCTTCACCGACCTCGACGGCACCCAGCCCGACCTGAACGCGGGGCGGTTCGTGACCTGACCGACTCGGTCGAGCCGCGAGGTCGGCGCAGCGACGGCGTCACGAGGACCCGGTGCGACGAGCGACGTCACGTCGACAGGCAGGTTTCGTGACGGGCCTGGCGGCCCTCCTCGAACCAGCGCGCAGCGCGTTGCGCCGGACGTTCGACCAGCGAGTCGACGAGGCTGCTCGGAAGATCCACGGCTGCCAGGATGTGCCCGTGACTGATCCCAGCCGACCGCCTCCTGATCACCGTCGCGCCGACCGGCGCCGAGACCGCCAAGGCCGACTGCCCGCAGCTGCCGACCACGCTCGAGGAGCTGGTCGAGACCGCGGTCGCGTGCGAGGCGGCCGGCGCGGCGATGATCCACGTGCACATCCGCGACGACGAGCACCGGCCCACGCTCGACGGCCAGCGGCTCAAGGACACCGTGGCCGCGCTGCGCGAGAGCACCGACCTGGTCGTCCAGCTCTCGACCGGCGGCTCGGTGCACGACCCGCTCGACCTCCGGCTGAAGGTGCTCGACGCCGAGCCCGACTCGTGCAGCCTGACCATGGGCACCACCAACTTCGGCGACGACGTCTTCTCCAACCCGTGGCCGTTCGTGACCGAGCTCTACCAGCTCAGCCAGGAGCGCGAGGTGGTGCCGGAGTTCGAGCTGTTCGACCTCGGCCAGGTGCACGCCCTGACGCGGCTGCTGGACAAGTACGGGCCGCCGTACGGCGGGAAGGTCCACTGCGACCTGGTGATGGGCGTGCCCGGCGGCATGAACGGCACCGCCGACGCGCTGGTCGCGGCCGTCCGCGACCTGCCCGCAGCGGTCACCTCGTGGTCGGCCACCGGCATCGGCCGCTCCACGCTGGCCGTGATGTACGCCAGCCTGTCCAAGGGCGGCCACCTGCGCGTCGGCATGGAGGACGTGCTGACCATCAGCAGGGGAGTACCCGTCGAGTCCAACGCCCAGCTCGTCGAGCGCGCCGTCGAGGTCGGCCGCCTGGCCCAGCGCACCCCGATGACCACCGCCGAGGCCCGCGAGCTGCTCGGCGTCAAGGACCGTCGTTGACGTTGGCCCGAATGGCGCGTTGCGTTGGCCCGAATGCGTCAAGTGAGGCCGCCGTACGGGCCAATTGAATGAACCATTCGGGCCAACTCAACGCGCACCTCAACCAACTCAACGAGTGGTCAGTAGACGAGGGCCTGGACGCCGTCGGCCAGGACCTCCTCGGCGAAGGTGGCCGCGCCGGCGATGCGGACGCCCGGCAGCAGGTCGGCCTCGACGATCCCGCGGCGCTGGGCGCACTGGGTGCAGACCGTCACCTGGCCCTCGGCGACGACGGCCGCCAGCAGGTCGGCCAGCGGCGCGGCGAGCGGCAGGTCGAACGCCTCGGCCCGTCCGGGGACCGCGAACCAGGCCGCCTCGCCCGTGAGCCAGAGCCCGACGTCGGCGCCGGCAGCGACGGCCGCGGCGGCGACCGTGAACGCCTGGTTGCAGCGCTCGGCGTCCTCGGCCCCGCAGGTGACCTTCACGACCAGTCTTCGGCTCGGCTCGGACGGCATGCGCCAACACTAGAGTGAAGGTCATGCCGTTCGAGATCCCCGAGAACATCCACGAGCTGTGCGCGCCGCTCGCCTGGATCATCGGCAGCTGGCACGGCAACGGCCACGGCGACTACCCGACGATCGAGGGGTTCCAGTTCGGGCAGGAGCTGGTCTTCCAGCAGGACGGCCGGCCGTTCATCCACTACTTCAGCCGGGCCTGGATCGTCGACGACGACGGCGACCTCGTGCGCAACGCCGCGCAGGAGACCGGCTTCCTGCGCCCGCAGGCCGACCGCACGGTCGAGGTGGTGATGGCCCACAACACCGGCTTCGTGGAGGTCTGGCACGGCGAGATCCACCCCGACCAGCCCCGCTTCGAGATGGCCACCGACACCGTCGCGCGCACGGCGACCGCCAAGGCCTACACGGCCGGCAAGCGGCTCTACGGGTACGTCGACGGCGACCTGCTCTACGCCTACGACATGGCCGCGATGGGCCAGGAGCTCCAGCCGCACACCTGGGCGCGGCTGCAGCGCGACGGTGGCCGGCGGCCGCCACACGGGTCATCATGCGCGAGGCGCCGGGGTGACCGACCTGCGTGACCGGCTCCGCGACAGCGGCTACCGGCTGACCCCCCAGCGCGAGCTGATCCTGGCCGCGGTGGAGAAGCTCGGTCACGCCACGCCCGACGAGGTGCTCGCGGAGGTGCACCAGCAGTCCTCGGCGGTCAACGCCTCCACGGTCTACCGCACGCTCGAGGTGCTCGAGGACCTCGGCCTGGTCCGCCACGCCCACCTCAGCGACCGCGCGCCGACCTACCACTCGGTGACCGACCACGAGCACTTCCACCTGGTCTGCAGGAATTGCGGGCGGGTCACTCGGTTGGACCAGACATGCTCGAACCGCTGACCGACCGCCTGCGCGCCGAGCACAACTTCGCCGTCGACGTGGGTCACCTCACGGTCTTCGGCACCTGCGTCGAGTGCCCGCCCGAGTCGCACCACGAGGACCACTCATGACCAGCCCGCTCCTCGACCTGCCGGGCGCGGTCGCCGGCGACGGCGTGGACGCCGGCGTGGCCGCCCACTACGGCTCGTTCAACGCCGAGCAGCGCGCGCTCGAGGCCCACGACGGGTTCGTCGACCTGTCCCACCGCGACGTGGTGCGCATCAGCGGCCCCGACCGGCTGACCTGGCTGCACTCCCTGACCACCCAGTACTTCGAGGGCCTCGCCGAGGGCGTCTGGACCGAGGCGCTGATCCTCTCGCCGCAGGGCCACGTCGAGCACGCCTTCGCCGGCGTCGACGACGGCGAGGCGTTCACCGCCCACACCGAGCCGGGCCGGGCCGCGGCGCTGGTCGAGTTCCTCGACCGGATGCGCTTCATGATGCGCGTCGAGGTCAGCGACGTCACCGACGACGCTCGCCGTGGCCTGGCGCCCGACCGAGGACCGCGACGACGCGTCCGTACGACCTGGTGCCGCGCGACCGGCTCGACCGCGTACGCCGCCGCGGCCGGCCAGCCCTGCCGGCACCTGGGCCTTCGAGGCGCTGCGGATCGCGCGTGGCGAGCCGCGGCTCGGCCTCGACACCGACCACCGCACGATCCCCAACGAGGTCGGCTGGATCGGCCCCGCCGTCCACCTCGACAAGGGCTGCTACCGCGGCCAGGAGACCGTCGCCCGGGTCCACACGCTGGGCCGCCCGCCCCGGCGGCTGACGCTGCTCCACCTCGACGGCACCGAGAACCGGCTGCCCCGCCAGGGCACCGACCTGCTCCACGACGGGCGCGCGGTCGGCATGGTCGGCAGCTCCGCGCGCCACCACGAGCTGGGCCCGATCGCCCTCGCGCTGGTCAAGCGCAACGTGCCGCTCGACGCCACCCTCGACGCCGACGGCCTGCCCGCGGCGCAGGAAGTCGTGGTCGACCCCGAGGTCGGCCTGCACGTGCGACCGAACCTGCGCTGAGGTGCGGCACCGCTGGTCGAGGAGTTGCGAGCGTCCGAAACCCGGTGACGGTGGGCCGCGTGCGCTCACGGGCTCGCGACAGGCCGACGGCCTTCCTCGACCAGCGGACGATCGAGTCAGCTGGCGTTGTTGATCATCCCGGCGCCGACGGTCACGCCGGTCGCCTCGTCGACGAGGATGAACGAGCCGGTGGTGCGGTTCTTGGAGTAGGGGTCGCACAGCAGCGGCACGGTGGTGCGCAGCTGGATGCGGCCGATCTCGTTGAGGCCGAGCTCCTTGGTCTCCTGGTCGCGGTGGAGGGTGTTGACGTCGAGGCGGTACTGGATGTCCTTGACCAGCGCCCGGCCCATCCGCGTGGTGTGCTTGATGGCGAGCTTGGCCCGCGGCCGCAGCGGCTCGTTGGTCATCCAGCAGATCATCGCGTCGATGTCCTGGCTGGGCTTCGGGGCGTTCTTGACGCGCGGCGATCATGTCGCCGCGCGAGACGTCGACGTCGTCGGCCAGCCGCACGGTCACCGACATCGGCGGGAACGCCTCGTCGACCTCCTTGTCGAACAGGTCGATGCCCTCGATGGTCGAGGTCATCCCGCTCGGGAGGACGACGACCTCGTCACCCTTCTTGAGGACGCCGCCGGCGACCATGCCGGCGTAGCCGCGGTAGTCGTGGTGGGCGTCGGACTTGGGCCGGACGACGTACTGGACCGGGAAGCGGGTGTCGACCAGGTCGCGGTCGGAGGCGACGTGGACGTGCTCGAGGTGGTGCATGAGCGTCGGGCCGTGGTACCAGGGCGAGTTCTCGCCGCGGTCGACCACGTTGTCGCCGTTGAGCGCCGAGATCGGGATGACCTCGAGGTCGGGGATCGTCGAGCTTGGTCGCGAACGGCGTGAACTCCTTGTGGATCCGCTCGTAGACCTCCTCCGACCAGTCGACGAGGTCCATCTTGTTGACGCACAGCACCAGGTGCGGCACCCGCAGCAGCGACAGCAGCACGGCGTGGCGACGGGACTGCTCGGTCAGGCCCTGGCGGGCGTCGACGAGCACCAGGCCGAGGTCGGCGGTCGAGGCGCCGGTGACCATGTTGCGGGTGTACTGCACGTGGCCGGGGGTGTCGGCGATGATGAACTTGCGGTTGGGCGTCGCGAAGTAGCGGTAGGCCACGTCGATGGTGATGCCCTGCTCGCGCTCGGAGCGCAGGCCGTCGGTCAGCAGCGACAGGTCGGTGTACTCGTGGCCCTTGGAGACGCTGGTGGCCTCGACGGCCTCGAGCTGGTCCTCGAAGATCGACTTCGAGTCGTAGAGCAGCCGGCCGATGAGGGTCGACTTGCCGTCGTCGACCGAGCCCGCCGTGGCGAAGCGGAGGAGGTCCATCAGAAGTAGCCTTCCTTCTTGCGGTCTTCCATGGCCGCCTCGGAGAACCGGTCGTCGCCACGGGTCGCGCCGCGCTCGGTGATCCGGGCGACCGCGACCTCCTCGATGATCTTCTCGATCGTGTCGGCCTCGGACTCCACGCAGCCGGTCAGCGTGATGTCGCCGACGGTGCGGAACCGGACCGTGCGCTCCTCGACGGTCTCGCCGGAGCGCAGCGGGTTGTGCTCGCTCTCCGACATCAGCATGCCGTCGCGCTCGAAGACGCGGCGCTGGTGGGAGAAGTAGATGGACGGGATCTCGATGCCCTCGCGGCCGATGTAGTCCCAGACGTCGAGCTCGGTCCAGTTGGAGATCGGGAAGATCCGCATGTGCTCGCCACCGTGGATCTTGCCGTTGTAGAGGCTCCACAGCTCGGGGCGCTGCATCTTGGGGTCCCACTGGCCGAACTCGTCGCGGTGGGAGTAGACGCGCTCCTTGGCGCGGGCCTTCTCCTCGTCGCGACGGCCGCCGCCGAACGCCGCGGTGAAGCCGTTCTCCTCGATGGCGTTGAGCAGGGTGCCGGTCTGGTGGCGGTTGCGGCTGGTCTTGCCGTCGTCGACCACGACGCCGTTCTTGATGGCGTCCTCGACGCTGGCGACGATGAGCCGGACGCCGAGGCGGTTGACCCAGTGGTCGCGGGTCTCGAGCACCTCGGGGAAGTCGTAGCCGGTGTCGATCTGCAGCACCGGGAACGGGATCTTCGCGGGGTAGAAGGCCTTCTCGGCGAGCCGCATCATCACGATGGAGTCCTTGCCGCCCGAGAACATCAGGACGGGCTTCTCGAACTCCGCCGCCACCTCACGGAAGATGTGGATCGACTCGGCCTCCAGCTGGTCGAGCTGGCTCAGCTGGTAGTCGACGTGGGTCGGGGGTGCGGTCGTCATCGTCTCGTCAGGTACCTCTCGGGTGTGGAGTTCAGCATGCTATCCGGGGCTCGGGGGGCCTCGGCGAATCGCGAACGGTGTGCGCGCGCTCACTCCGTCAGCTCGGTGGTACGCCGCGTGGCGACGCGGTCGTGGTGCTCGCCCTCGAGCTCGGCGACGGTCGGTGAACCGAACATCGGCAGGCCCTGCTGCTCGCGGAGCACACCCCAGACGAGCGGGACCACCACGATCATCACCAGCCCGACGACAGCCACCAGCATCGGGTGGGTCTCGTCGTCGCCGGCGCCGAGCGGGGCCCAGCCCGCCTTGTCGAGCAGGGCGACGCCGGACATGGTCAGCACCACCACGATGCCGCGGCGGATGAACGACTGCGGGACCCTCGGCGCGATCTTGCTGCCGATCAGGGTGCCGGGCACCGACCCGATGACCAGCGGGATCAGGATCGACCAGTCCAGGCCGTGGAGGGCGATGTTGGAGATCGCGGCCGCGAGCACCAGCGGCACCGCCTGCACCAGGTCGGTGCCGACCAGCTGCACCGCGGCCAGGCCGGGGTAGAGCATCAGCAGGGCGATCATGATGACCGAGCCCGAGCCCACGCTGGTGATGCCGACCAGCAGGCCGCCCATGGCGCCGACGAGCAGCGTGGGGATCGGGCGGACCGGCGGGTTCTCGTCGGCCTCGGGGTGCGCCGCTGCGCACCCGCCGCAGGTTGATGTAGAGGCGCAGCGCGTAGGTGGCCGCCGCCAGCAGCAGCGCGAAGCCGATGCAGAGCTTGAGGGTGCTGTCGAGGTCCTCGGGGTCGACGAACCACGCGACCAGGTAGGGACCGAGCAGGGCCATCGGCACCGAGCCGAGGATCAGCCACTTGGCCAGCTGCATGTGGGGCGAGCCCTCGCGCTTGTGCACGATCGCGCCGCCGGTCTTGTAGACAGCCGCGGCGGTCAGGTCGGCCGTCACGACGGTCGCGGCGTCGCCGACGCCGAGGAAGATCAGGGCCGGCGTCATCAGCGCGCCGCCGCCCATCCCGGTCAGACCCGACGACCACGCCGACGAAGAAGCCGGCGGCAAGGATCGAGAAGAAGGCGTCGGTGATCAGGTCCTGCATCGGTTCCTCGGGTGGGCTCAGACGTGGGGGCTCGAACTAGGCACTCAAACTGTCAGGCAAACTCTACTGAATCACGTGGCTCTCGCGTATTTCGCGCCAGCACCTCGTCGCGACAGTCCTCGATCGTCCGTCCCGTGGTGTCGATGCGCAAGGCGGCGTCGTCCGGCTCCTCGTAGGGCGAGGAGATGCCCGTGAACTCCGGGATCTCGCCGCGCCGGGCCTTGGCGTACAGGCCCTTGCGGTCGCGGCGTTCGCACTCCTCCAGGGGCGTCGCGACGTGCACGAGGAAGAAGGCGCCGCCGGCGTCCTCGACCATCTGCCGCACCTGCTTGCGGGTCGCGTCGAACGGGCGCGATGGGCGAGCACACGGCCAGCCCGCCGTGCCGCGAGATCTCCGCGGCCACCCAGCCGATGCGGCGGATGTTGGTCTCGCGGTCCTCCTGGGAGAAGGTCAGCCCCGCGCTCAGGTGGCGGCGTACGACGTCGCCGTCGAGGCTGGTGATCGTGCGGCTGCCCTCCTCGAGCATCCGGTCCATCACCGCCTGGGCGAGGGTCGACTTGCCGCTGCCCGACAGGCCGGTGAAGAACAGCACCACGCCCTGCTCCCCGGGCGGCGGGCCGGTCGTGGTCGACGATGGCGGCGATCTCGTCGCTGAGCGAGGCTCCCGTCGCGCTGGTGTCCTCGGTCAGGGCGACGACCGGGTCCTCGCCGGCGTAGGCGCGCAGCACCCGGACGCCGAGCTCGTGGTCGGCCTCGGCGTCGCCGTGCGCCGCCAGGGGTACGGCGACCACGGCGGCGTCCGCGAGCCGGCTCGCGGCGGCGAGGCTGGCCCGCAGGAGCCCCACGGGCGACAGGGCCGCGGTGCCGTGGCCGACCAGGGCGACCAGCACCACCCGGCCGTCGACGCGCTGCGAGGCGGTGCGATCTGCTCCTCGTCGAGAGCGTCGGTGACCGGCACCCAGGTGGCGCCGGCGTGAGGCCTCCCTGGCCTGGGTCGGGGTCAGGTAGAGCCGGCGGAACGGGCCGTGCTGGGCGTGGGTCAAGGGCGTGACCGACCCGTCGGCCGAGACCCGCGCGAGGGGGAGTCCCTCGGGGTCGACGAGCTCGACCTCGGGCTGCGCCGCGAGGTCGTCGGGCAGCGTCAGGGTGACCGGTGACCCGGGCTCGTTGAAGCGCGTCGTGGGGTGCAGCGCCCCGGAGGTCAGCAGCTCGAGGTCGTCGAGCTCGCGCGGGCCGGGGTGGTACTGGGCCGGTTGAGACGGTGGGCCGGTTGAGACGGGGCCGGTTGAGACGGGAGCGGCACGGCGGCCATCCTGCCACCCGTTCCCCGCTGGTCGAGGAGGGCCGTCAAGGCCTCAGCTGCGGATGAGCAGGCCGAGCCCGACCAGCTCGTCGACGAAGCCGACCACGTCGTCCCGGATCTCCTCCACCGGTGGCCCGACTCCTCGGCGACGCCCGCGACGACCTCGTCGAGGGAGCCGCCCCTGGCGGCCACCAGGAAGATCAGGGCCGCCGTCCCGCGTCAGCACCACGGGCGGACCGTCGGGCAGGGCGCTCGCGTACACCGCGTCCTGACCGCGGTCGGCCAGGTCGAGCCAGGCCACCCGGCTCCCGGCTGTCACGGTGCCGGACGCCCAGGTCCGAGCCGGGATCGTTCACCGCGTGCCCCTCCGGCGGACACGGCGTCGCAGTACCTCGCGCGCCTCGCGCGCAGCACCACGGACCGCTGCCACTGGCGCGAGGCGACCTCGCGGCGGGAGGGGACGTGGCCCAGCTCCATGCGCAGATGGTCGCGGTTGACCACCAGGGCGCTGGCGACCACGTCCAGACGTTCGCGGCGGGTCTCGGCCGCTCGCCAACGGGCCCGCCACTCGCCGAGCCGGCCGCCCCCCTCCTGGGAGTAGTAGCGCCAGAGCGTCGGCCGAGCGGTCACCGACCACGGTGTCCAGCTCGCCGACACCCGCGGCGAAGGCCGTGCCGGCCTGCAGCCGGTCGGCCAGGGCGCGGACGGCGTCGCGGTCCTCCTGGGTGATGCGGTTCCAGGCGAGCTCGAGGTCGTCGAAGGTGCCGTGCGAGCGCGCGGCGTGCAGGACGAGGATCAGGATCTGCGCGGTCCGGTTCGGAACGCGGCACGGGACGTGGGCGATGTCCTGACGGTGCTCCCCGGACTTGAACGCGGCGAACACCTCGTCGGGACCCACCCGGGGACCCGGCCAGTGGGCGTGCACATCGACGTAGCCCCAGTTGTCGTGGAACCAGTTGGCCGCGTGGCGGAACGCGGATCCCGAGGCGTAGCCGCTGCGGCGGTCCCACCCGTGCCGAGCGAGCGCCTGCTCGAAGCCTGGCCAGGTGCGCCGGCGCGACCAGGACGTCGACGTCGCTGCTGCCGCGGTCTCGGGCGCGCAGGTCCGGCAGCAGGGCCGGGCCCTTGATGTGGAGCAGGTCGACGCCCGCGTCGAGAGCGATGGTCTCGATGGCCGCGTGGCTCAGGTGCACCCGTGCGCTGAGGGGAATCTGCGCGTCGGGCATGGGCTCATCGTGCCAGCGCCGGCCGCCCGCTGGTTGCGGAGGGACGTAGTCCCGTCACGCCGGCGCGACCAGGTCAGCCCTCGCCCTCAGCCGGGCTTCGTGACGGTCGCTGCGCGACCTCGCTCAACCAGCGGATCGGTCTACTCGTCGCCGCGCAGCGTGAACGACCGCAGGCGGTCGCTGGCGAACCAGAGCGAGCCGGCGGTCAGCACGGCCGCCGCGAGCACGGCGTAGACCAGGCCGGTGCCGGGGTCGTCCACCGCGTCGCTGACGGCGGCGGCGACCTCCTGTCCCCAGGCGCCGATCGCGAGCCATCGGATGCCGTCGAGCAGCCCGCCGAGGAGGCCCTCCCAGAGCAGCACGAACAGCAGACCGACGACGACCGCGTGGCGGGTCAGGGCCGCCAGGCCCAGGAACAGGGCGGTGTACGCCGTCCCGGCCACGGCGCCGCCGAGGGCCCAGGCGAGCGCCTTGGCCGGGTGCGCCGCGTCGAGCACCAGGCCGGCGAGCAGCAGGGGGAGCGCGCCGAGCGCCATCGTGGCGAGCCAGGCGACGGCGTACTTGCTGAGGACGACGACGCGGCGGGGCACGGGCTTGGCGATCAGGTAGACGATCGACCCGTCGTCGATCTCGGGGCCGAGCACGGCGGAGGCGGCGAGCAGGGCGACCAGCGGCAGGGCCAGCGTGAAGCCCACCGCGTCGATGATCTCGTAGCCGGTGCCGGCCTCGGTGAGCGCGCGGACCACGATCGCGAGCGCCACCACCACGGCCGGGATCAGGGCGAGCACCAGGCCTCGTCGGCGGCCGAGCAGCGCCTGGGTCGAGAGCCGGAGGATCGTGGCGTTCATCGGGGCGTGCTCACCGCCCCACCAGGTAGGAGAAGACGCTCTCGAGCGACTCGTCGGTCGGAGCCAGCTCCAGCAGCCGCACGCCGGCGTCACGCGACAGTCGCGGCAGGCGCAGCGCGAAGCCGCCCAGGTCGGACACCGACACGTCGACCCCGCCCCGGCCGCGGACCTGTGGGCGCAGGCTGACCGCTACGACGGCAGGCTCGGCGATCAGCGCGCTGGCGAGCCGACGGTCGTCGTCGCTGACCACGACGTACTGCACCGGCCGGTCGGTCATCAGCCGCCGGATCTCGCCGAAGTCGCCGGAGGCGGCGTGCCGACCGGAGACCACCACCTCGATCTGGCGGGCGACCTGCTCGACCTCCTCGAGGATGTGGGAGCTGAACAGCACCGTGCGGCCCTCCGCGCCGAACCGCTGGAGCAACGCCATCAGGTGCAGGCGCTGCCGCGGGTCGACGCCGTTGAAGGGCTCGTCGAGGAGCAGCACGCCGGGGTCGTGCACGAGCGCGGACGCGAGCTTGACCCGCTGCCGCATGCCCTTGGAGTAGGTACCGATCCGCCGCGCGGCGGGCTCGACCATCTCGACCACCTGCAGGGCTCGCTCGGCGGCTGCGCCCGGGTCCGGCAGGCCGTGCAGCTCGGCGTTGGCGAGCACGAACTGCCGGCCGGTGAGGTAGCCGAAGCTGATCTCGCGCTCGGGGACCAGGCCGATGGTGCGGTAGACCTCGGTGTTGCGCCAGATCGTCGCGCCGTCGAGCGTGACGGTGCCGGCCGAGGGCGACAGGAAGCCCGCCATCAGCGCGATCAGCGTGGTCTTGCCGGCACCGTTGGGGCCGAGCAGCCCGGTCACGCCCGGCCCGACGGTCATGGTCATGCCGTTGACGGCGACGACGTTGCCGTACCAGCGGCTGACCGCGTCGAGGTGGATCGTGCTCACTCGCGGCTCACCGGCCCGCGATCCGTCGGTAGCGGATCACGATGGCGGCCAGCCCGGCCACCGCGACCAGGATCATGACCGCGAAGTAGGCAGTCGTCTGGGTGGTGCCGACCGGCGGGGTGAGGAAGAGCTCGTCGGTGAGTGCCGAAACGCCGCCGCGGTAGAGGGAGTACGGCGAGAACAACCCGGCTACTGCGCCGACGTCCGGCTGCGACTGCTCCTCGGAGATGCCCTGGATCGCGGTGACGACGCCGTTTCCCGAGCAGCAGTACGGCGATCGTCGCGACCACCGCGAATCCCCGGCGCACCGAGATCGACGCGATCAGCCCCCCGATCCCGGTGAGCATCAGCGCCAGCAGCACTGCGAGGAGCACCGCCTTGGCGGCCTCTCGGGTCTGCTCGCTGAAGTCGAGCTCGGCCAGCACCGCGCCGACGTACAGCGCGATGATCGGCACCAGCAAGAAGACCAGGGTCGCGGCGAGCAGGGAGGCCCAGCGCGCGACGGCGTAGGCCGCGGACGACAGCGGCCGGGCCAGGTAGAGGGCGATCGACCCGTGGCGCAGGTCGCGCGAGAACAGCACGGGCGCCTGCGCCGCCACGAAGATGCTCAGCAGGATCTGGGTGGCGGAGGCGTAGCGCGCGTAGGCGAGCGGCAGCTCGTCGAGGCCGAACAGGGTCATCGCGCCCACGATGATCACGGCGGGCATCAGGTTGATGCCCAGCAGCAGGAACGGCAGCACCTTGGACTTGCCCGAACGGCCGAGGCCGAAGGCGTTGCGGAACCCGATGAGGAACAGCGCGAGGGCGATCTCTCCCGCGCCTGCGCGCGGGCCGTCGTACGGGCGGTAGCCGAGGTCGTGGATGACACCGGCGTGGCGTTCAGCCATCGGCGAACACGTCCTCGATGCGGCGGTGGTCGGCCTGGATGCGGACCAGGCCGAGGCCGAGCTCGAGGGCGGTGTCGCGCACGAGGTCGTGGACGTCGACGCCACCGTCGGGCCAGTCGTCTGGTGGCGGGTCGAGGGCGAGCAGCCCGCCCCGTGGCTGCACCGGGACGCCGGCCGCCGCGAGGGCCCGGCCCATGCGGGCCTGCGCGTCGTCGCCCAGCACCTCGACCAGGAGCGTGCCCGTGGCGTTGAGGAAGTCGCGGGTCTCGGAGGCGCGCAGCAGACGGCCGCTGTCGAGGATCACCACGTGGTCGCTGACCCGCTCGAGCTCGCCGAGCAGGTGGGAGGTGACGAGCACGGAGATGCCGAAGTCCTGGCCGACCCGCTGCACCAGGCCGAGCATGTCGTCGCGGGCCGCCGGGTCGAGGCCGTTGGTCGGCTCGTCGAGCAGCACCAGCCGCGGGTCGTGGGCGATCGCCTGCGCGAGCTTGGCGCGCTGCTTCATGCCGGTGGAGTAGCCGCCCATCGGCCGGTAGCGCTCCTCGGCGAGCCCGACGTGGCGCAGCACCTCCGCGGCCCGCTCGCGGGCGGCCACCCGGGGCAGGCCGGACATCATCGCCGAGGTGCACCACGAAGTCGCTCGCGCTGACGTCGGGTGGCAGGCAGTCGTGCTCGGGGAGGTAGCCGACGCGGCTCCGGATCGCGGCCGCGTCGGCGGCCACGTCGAGACCGAGCACGGACGCCTCGCCGGACGTCGGCGGCACGAGGCCGAGCAGGATCTTGATGAGGGTCGACTTGCCCGCACCGTTGGCGCCGACCAGGCCGGTGATGCCGGGCCCGATCGAGATGGTGAGGTCGTCGAGCGCGAGCACGGCGCCGTAGTCCTTGGTCAGCCCCCGCGTCGCGATGACGGGGGCGCTGCGCTCGCTGCCTCCACGCCGGTCAGCCTACGAGGCGCCTCCAGTCGAGGGGGCACGGCATCTGAGGGGTGCGGCAGCGCGGCGAACTCGGCGGCGACGGCGCGCGCCCGCTCGGCGTACGACGGTTCGTCGAGCAGGCGCGTACCTCGGCGCACGCGCGCGGCGACCGAGCCGGGCCCCATCGGGACCGCGATGCCGGCTCCGACGGCGGCGACGTGGGCGGCCGTTGACGACCTGGTCGAAGGTGAAGATCGGGCACCACGACCTGGGGCACGCCCGCGGCGAGTGCGCCCATGGTGGTGCCGAAGCCGCCGTGCCCGATCATGGCCGCCGCGTGGGCGAGCACGTCGCCCTGTGGCCACCACTGCTCCACGCGGGCGTTCGCGCGGCCAGGGCGCGAGGTCGGCGGGGTCGATGCGTCGCCCGACGGTCATCAGCACCCGGGCGTCGAGGCCGGCCAGGCCGTCCAGCGCATCGCGGAAGACGCTGTCGAAGTGCCCGAGCGACCCGGTGACCGAGCCGAACGTCACGTAGACCAGCGGCCGGTCGGGGTCGCCCCACACGGGGAGGTCCGGCGCCCGTCGGCGAGCGCGGGCTCGTGGAAGCGCAGGTACGTCGCGGCCTCGGGCGGGAAGTCGCCCGCAGCGTGGTCGAGGGCCTCGGGCACCAAGCTGAACACGGTCTCGGCCGCCAGCGCCGCGGTCGCCTGCCCGTCCGCGAGCCCGGCCAGCCGGCCCAGCTCCTCCAGCGGTTCGGCGACCCCGATGGCGAAGGCGGTCGGCTACCTCGTGCATGCCGATGCAGACGTGCACATGCGGCACCCCGGCGCGCTCGGCGGCCGCCAGTGACGCCAGCTCGGCCGACTCGCGCAGCACGACGTCCGGGCGCCAGCGCTCGACGGTCTCGGTGACGGCGGGCAGCCCGGCCTGGGCGTCGATCCGGGCGAACACCTCGCGGATGACCGTGTTGTCGGCCTCCTCGAACGGCAGGCCCGGCAGGCTGGCCATCACCGGGCCGATCAGCTCTGGCGGCGCGTCGCCGAAGGGCTCGTGCGCGAAGCCCGCGCGGCGCACCGCCTCGGCGTACGACTCCGGCGCGGCGACCCGCACCTCGTGCCCCGCCGCCGCGCAGGCGCGGGCGAAGGGCAGCAGCGGACCGAAGTGGCCGTCGTTGGCCGTCGTCGCGAACAGCACGCGCATGCGGCAACGCTAGCGTTCGCCGCATGCCCCCCGTGTCTCTGCCTGTGGTCGCCGAGATCGTCCGCTCGGGGTTCGTGGAGGGCCACCACCACGGTGCCGTGGTCGCCCTGGACTCCTCTGGCGAGGTCGACTGGTCGGTAGGCGACGTGGCCTCGCCGATCCTGCCGCGGTCGTGCAACAAGCCCCTCCAGGCGCTGGCGATGGTGCGCCTCGGGCTCGACCTCGAGCCGGAGCTGCTCGCGCTGGCGTGCGCGTCGCACTCGGGTGAGGAGTTCCACGTCGACGGGTGTCCGGCGGATCCTGGCGCTGGGCGGCCTCGACGAGTCCGCCTTGCAGACGCCGCCCGACTACCCGCTCGACGACGCGGCGCGCGACGCGGTGATCCGGGCCGGCGGGGCCAAGCAGCCGGTGCTGATGAACTGCTCGGGCAAGCACGCGGCGATGCTGCTGACCTGCGTGGTCAACGGCTGGGACACCGCCACCTACCGCGAGCCAGACCACCCGCTGCAGATGGCGATCAAGGACACCTTCGCCGAGCTCACCGGCGAGCCCGTCGAGGTGGTGGCCGTCGACGGCTGCGGCGCACCGTTGCTGTCGGCCTCGCTCACGGGCCTGGCCCGGGGTTTCCGGACCCTCGCGGTCGCGGACGACGGCCCCGAACGCCGGGTGGCCGACGCGATCCGCTCCCACCCGGCGTACGTGTCGGGCACCGGTCGCGACGAGCGGGCCCTGCTGACGGCGATCCCCGGCGCGATCGGCAAGGCCGGTGCCGAGGCCTGCTACGCGGTCGCGCTGCGCGACGGCCGCGCGTTCGCGCTCAAGGCCGACGACGGCCACCCGCGGGTCCGGCCGGTGCTGATGGCGGCCGCTCTCCGCCGCAGCAAGGTCGACACGGAGCCGGGGGTCGACACCGACGGCCGTACGCGCGACCGGGCAGGTCGACGTGCTCGGCGGTGGAATTCCCGTGGGGGAGATCCGGGCGACGTACTAGTTGCTAGCAGCGAGTTGGCCCGAGATTGCGCCTATTTTCCTGGGCGGAGTGACTCGGATCACGCCGCCTCAGTTTGCATCTGCTAACAACAGTTAGCACGATGGGGGGATGGCCAGAACAAAGGTCGGGCGGACCGTCGGGTCGCTCGGTGACTACCTGAGGGAGCAGCGGACCGCTTCGCGGCTCTCCCTCCGGCAGCTCGCCGACCAGGTCGGCGTCTCCAACCCCTACCTGAGCCAGATCGAGCGCGGCCTGCGCCGCCCGTCGGCCGAGGTGCTCCAGCAGCTCGCCAAGGCGCTGCGGATCTCCGCCGAGCAGCTCTACATCCGTGCCGGCATCGTCAGTCCCGACGACGGCGTCGGCGGGTCCGTCGAGCTGGCCGTGCTCAACGACGCCGGTCTCTCCGAGCGTCAGAAGCAGACGTTGCTGGACGTCTACGCGTCGTTCATCAGCCTCAACGACGGGCTGAGCAACGAGGCCCACGCGGACCAGACGACCGCATGACCCAACCCCACCACCAGAAGGAGCAGGACATGGCCAAGGCCAAGTTCGACATCAAGACCGTCCAGACCGAGGCCCAGAAGCTGGCGCAGCAGTCCGCCAAGCGCGCGTTCCACGCGGGCGTCGGCGTGACCGACTTCGCCGTCGAGGTCGTCCGCGACTACGTCGCCGGCACCCAGAAGCGCGTCGCCGGCGTGAGCAAGAGCGTGGTCGACTTCGAGCCGCGCGCCTTCGGTGTCCAGACCGTGAAGACGGTCAACGACCAGGTGCTCGCCGTTCCGGCCCGTGTGCAGAAGGCCGTCGACTCCAACGTGGCCGTCGCCAGCGACGCCTACGGCGACCTCGTCACGCGTGGCAGGACCCTGGTCGGCCGCATCCGTCGCCAGCAGTCCACCAAGGACGCCGTCGCTGCGGCCGAGACCACGGTGACCAAGGCCAAGACCACCCGCACCCAGGCCACCAAGGCGGCCAAGAAGACCACCACCGCCGCCAAGAAGACCGCGAAGAAGACCACCACCACGGCCAAGAAGAGCACCGGCCCCTCGCGCAGCAGCGCCAAGGCCACCCGCACCTCGGCCAAGAAGACCGTGTCGTCGGCGTCGCGGGCGCTGACCGACGCCGCCGCCAAGGTCGGCGACTGACCGATGGCGCACGGCGGCCTCTGCCGCCGTCGCGAACGAAACGGAAGATCCCCAGCACCTGGTGCCGGGGATCTTCCGTTTTCTCAGGTGATCGAGCAGTCGGGACCGCACGGGTGAGGGCGGCCGCGCCAACCACGCGCTTGGAGGATCGCACCGAGGGCCGCGGCCAGGCGATGTGCTTCCAGCACCTGCAGCCAGCCCACCCGCACGGTGAGCTCCCCGGTCTGCGCTGACACCAGGTCCCGCTCCAGATCGGCCCACCGGTCGACGGCGCGGTCGTGGCCCAGGCGGCCGTCGAGCTCCACGTTGGCGTCGAGGCCGACGTAGGTCACGTCCCGTGTAGTACGGGCGGCGCCCGATCTTGCACGCGACGTTGCCTGCGTGCCGGTGGGGAGGCCGGTGTGCACGCTCGACCTTGACCAGGAACCGGCGTTCCAGCGCCGAGTAGGCGCCAGATGCGACATCGGTCATCGAGAACGTTCAGCAGCAGGGCCCGGCGGGCTGATCCGAGGCGAGTCGTGCAGGCATCCGAGCAACCGGCTCTGGCTGTCGTCCGGTCGGTCTGGCAGACGTCGGCGAGCACGCCGACGGCGCCGTCCTCGTTGCGAGCCCGCGCACGCCACCTGCAGGGCTGCCAGTTCCAGCCTCACCCGGGGCGGGGACAGGTGGTGCTGGACCTGGGTGTCGAAGGCCGTCAGTCCGTGCAACCCGGAGTCCCGGCTGCGAGGCCACGCGTCGATGAGGCGCGCACGACCAGGCTGCACGGGGTCGGTCTCGATGAGCGCTCGAAGCCCCTTACCCCGTGGCGTGGAGTGCGTCCTTGCCGGCGAGGGCGGCTGGCGCGGCGTACAGGACTGCCGCCCACGCTCGCTGCTCGCAGCTCAGTGGCCCGGTGTGATCCACGTAGACGCCCTCGAAAACCCTCGTGAGCTCACTTCCCGTCGCCGCACCATGCGTTCGATGTCGCTGTCCGTGCCGCCGGCATCCAGGACTGCGTCTGAAACCACGCCGCACTGACGTCGAAGAGATGGTCACGCCCGAAGATCCACGTGGCGATCCCAGCAGTCCGCGACGATGTCGCGCGGTCACCTGCGAGCACCTGAGGAACGAGCGCGGAACATCGCTGCGCCGGTACCTGCAACGCCGAAGGTCCCGCCCTGTGGATGCAGGTAGGCTGGCCCGCGTGTTGGACGTC
This sequence comes from uncultured Actinomycetota bacterium, assembly GCA_963758885.1. Classification (GTDB taxonomy): domain Bacteria; phylum Actinomycetota; class Actinomycetes; order Propionibacteriales; family Nocardioidaceae; genus Nocardioides. The sequence goes on along the minus strand of CAVWXS010000023.1, from coordinate 60,106 downwards.
TTCGCCGTCGAGGGCCTGACCATGCTGATCGTCGAGATCGGCCTGCTGGCGGTCAAGCTCTACGCGTTCGTGAGCTCGTTGCGGTTCTCCGACGAGGCCTACCGGGTGGCCGGCAAGCTCAACAAGGCGGCCTGGACCATCATTCTCGGGCTGGGCGTGGTGGCCCAGATCGTGCTGGCGGGTTCGCCTCTCAATCTGATCAATCTGGCACTCACCGTCGCGGCCCTGGTTTACCTTGCTGATGTCAAGCCCGCCCTCAGCTCGCTCACCCGGCGCTGACCGGACGGGCGCCAGGCGGGCCGGAGGCCCGGAACTTCGGGGGTAGCAGGACATGGAATCCGACCAGCGGCCATGGGGCGCGTGGTACGCGCTCGACCGCGGCGACGGCTACCAGGTCAAGCGCATCGAGGTGAGCCCCGGGCAGCGGCTGTCCTACCAGACCCACCGGCAACGCGCTGAGACCTGGGTCGTGGTGGCCGGCACGGCCACCTGCACGGTCGACGGCGAGACCGTCGAGGTGAAGTCCGGCGGCTGCGTCGAGATCGCCGTCGGCACCCCGCACCGGATCGCCAACCTCCACGAGGAGGAGCTGGTGATCATCGAGGTCCAGCGGGGCGACTACCTCGGCGAGGACGACATCTGCCGCCTCGACGACGACTACGGCCGGGCGGGTTCCTCGCAGTAGGCCTTGAGCTGGTCGAGGTGGTTGCCGGTCGTGAAGCCGGTCGCCTCGATCTTCGACAGGTCCAGGACCCCGTTCGTCGGCCGCGGCGAGATGCCCGAGCGCCCGTCGACGTACTCCTCGGTGGTCACGGGCGTGACGTCGTCTCCGTCGCGGCCGCTCAGCCGGAACACCTCCTTGGCCAGGTCGGCCCACGACGTGACCGGGCCGGAGCCGGTGACGTTGTAGACGCCGTACGGCGCCCCGACATCGACCAGGTGCCTGGTCGCCCCCGAGAGGTCGGGCGTGAAGGTCAGCCTGCCGACCTGGTCGTGCACCACCGTGGGGGCCACTCCGTCGGCGGCGAGCCTCTGCATCGTGCGCACGAAGTTGTGGCCGTCTCCGATCACCCAGGAAGTGCGGACGATGTAGTGACGAGGGGTCGTGGCCACCGCGATGTCGCCCGCCGCCTTGGTCTGCGCGTAGACCCCCAGCGGGGAGTAGCGCTCGTCCTCGGTGTGCACCTCGGCCGTGCCGTCGAAGACGTAGTCGGTCGAGTAGTGCACCAGCGTGAGGCGGTGCTCGGTCGCGATCCGCGCCAGCGCTGCGGGAGCCGAGGCGTTGGCCGCCCACGCGGCCGCCCGGCCCTCCTCGGTCTCGGCCTTGTCGACGGCGGTGTAGCCCGCGGCGTTCAGCACCAGCTGGTAGTCGTGCCACGGGAACGCCGCCACTTGGACCGGGTCTGACACGTCGAGGACGCCGTCCCTGGCGCCTTCGACCAGGTCCACGAGGACCGCGTCGGGGAAGTCGGCCTGGAGGGCCCGGCCCAGCTGGCCGAGTGCGCCGACGATCAGCGTCTTCAGCGGCTTCATCGGCACGACGTCGGCCATCGCCGGGGTGCTCTTGTCCTTGTCGCTGATCTCCGCCTCGGCGAGCGGGATCGGCCACGCGATGGCGGCGGTGCCATCGGCGAGGTTGAGGGCGGGGTACGACGTCCCCGGCCGCCAGTGCTCGTTGACGAGGTAGCTGTAGGTCGTGGCGTCCTCGAGGGTCTGGTAGCTGTTGCCCACCCCCCGTGGCACGAAGACCGCGGTGTGCGGGTCCATCTCGATCGTGAAGACGGTGCCGAACGTCGGGCCCTCGCGCATGTCGACCCACGCGCCGAAGACCCGGCCGGTGAGGATCGAGACGAACTTGTCCCAGGGCTCGGTGTGGACACCGCGGGTGGCCCCGCGGGCGGTGTTGAAGGAGACGTTGTGCTGCACCGGGCCGAAGTCGGGCAGGCCGAGCGACGTCATCTTCTCGCGCTGCCAGTTCTCCTTGAACCAGCCGCGGGAGTCCTCGCGGAGATCGAGCCGCAGGACCACGAGCCCCGGGATGGGCGTGACCTCGAGCGACAGGTCGTTCATGACCTTCTCCTGGGGTGGTTTGTCGAGGCGCGTCGAGGCCTGGGTCGTAGGTGCGAGCTCGAGCCTCGAAACCACCACCGCTCACTGGCCCTTCGCGGCGTACGCCGCCTCGGTCGCTTCCTTGGCGGGCCGCCACCAGTCCTCGTGGGCCTGGTACCACTCGATGGTGTTGGCCAGGCCGGCCTCGAAGTCCTGGTACGTCGGCTGCCAGCCGAGCTCCTGCCGCAGCTTGCCGGACTCGATGGCGTAGCGGCGGTCGTGGCCGGCGCGGTCGGTGACGTGGTCGAAGTCGTCCTGGGGACGGCCGAAGTGCTTGAGGATCAGCTGCACGACCTCGAGGTTGTTCTTCTCGCCGTCGGCACCGACCAGGTAGGTCTCGCCGATCTCGCCCTTGTTGAGGATCGTCCACACGGCGCTGGAGTGGTCGTCGGCGTGGATCCAGTCGCGGACGTTGAGCCCGTCGCCGTACAGCTTGGGACGGCCGCCCATGATCACGTTGGTGATCTGGCGCGGGATGAACTTCTCGATGTGCTGCCAGGGCCCGTAGTTGTTGGAGCAGTTGGAGATCGTGGCCTGCACGCCGAAGCTGCGCACCCATGCGCGGACCAGGTGGTCGGAGCCGGCCTTCGACGCGGAGTACGGGCTGCTGGGGTTGTACGGCGTGTCCTCGGTGAACCGCTTCGGGTCGTCGAGGTCGAGGTCGCCGTAGACCTCGTCGGTCGACACGTGGTGCATCCGGACGCCGGCCTTGCGGACTGCCTCGAGGATCGTGAACGTGCCGAGGATGTTCGTCTTGATGAACGGGCTCGGGTCGTTGAGCGAGTTGTCGTTGTGCGACTCCGCGGCGTAGTGCACGACCGCGTCGTGCTGGGCCACCAGGGGCTCGACCACGTCGGCGTCGGCGATGTCGCCGACGACCAGGCTGACGCGGTCGAGGCCGTCGATGGCCTCCCGCGTGGCGGCGTAGGTGAGCTTGTCGAGCACCGTGATCTCGGCGTCGGTGTTGGCGACGAGGTAGTGCACGAAGTTGGAGCCGATGAAGCCGGCACCACCGGTCACGAGCAGGCGAGACATGGGCGTCATCCTAGGATGGCCGCCCATGAAGGGGATCATCCTGGCCGGCGGCACGGGCTCACGCCTGCATCCGATCACCCAAGGGATCAGCAAGCAGCTGATGCCGGTCTACGACAAGCCGATGATCTACTACCCGATCTCGACGCTGATGCTGGCCGGCATCCGCGACATCCTGGTGATCACCACGCCCCACGAGGCCGACGGCTTCGTACGGCTGCTCGGCGACGGCTCGACGGTTCGGCATCAACCTCAGCTACGCCCAGCAGCCGAGCCCGGACGGTCTCGCCCAGGCCTTCCTGATCGGCGATGACCACATCGGCTCCGACCCGGCCGCCCTGGTGCTGGGCGACAACATCTTCTACGGCAGCGGGCTCGGCTCCCAGCTGATGCGCTTCTCCGAGATCGACGGCGCCGCCGTGTTCGGCTACCGCGTCGCGAACCCGACGGAGTACGGCGTCGTGGAGTTCGACGAGGACTTCCGCGCCGTATCGCTGGAGGAGAAGCCCGCCGAGCCCAAGAGCGACTACGCCGTGCCCGGCCTGTACTTCTACTCCAACGACGTCGTGGAGCTCGCCAAGGATCTCAAGCCCTCGGCCCGCGGCGAGCTCGAGATCACCGACCTCAACCGGATCTACCTCGAACAGGGCCGGCTGTTCGTCGAGGTGCTCCCGCGAGGCAGCGCCTGGCTCGACACCGGCACCTTCGACTCCCTCAACGACGCCTCCAACTTCGTGCGCACCATCGAGAGCCGTCAGGGCACCAAGATCGGCGCCCCCGAGGAGGTCGCGTGGCGACGTGGCTTCCTCACCGACGACGAGCTCGTCGAGGTCGCGCAGCCGTTGCTGAAGAGCGGCTACGGGACGTACCTGATGGAGCTGCTGAAGCACGGCTAGCCGGATCTCGCTGGTTGAGGTGTGAGGGCGGCCACGCCCGAGCCTCGAAACCACCAGTCCCGGATCGGAGGTTTCGAGGCTCGTCCCTTCGAGGCTCGCAAGCTCGCACCTCAGGACAAGCGCTTCTGCTCCTCGCACCTCAACCACCGATAAGAGCCAGGTCGTGGTCGACCATGCGGCCGACGACCTCCTCGAACGTCACGGTGGGCTCCCAGCCCAGCTCGCGGCGGGCCTTGGAGGCGTCGCCGGTGAGGTCCGCCGCGTCGGCGGGGCGGAGGCGGGCGGGGTCGCTGACCAGCAGCGGCTCCCAGTCGACGATGCCGGCCCGGGCGAAGGCGGCGGCGGCGAAGTCGCGCACCGAGTGGCCCTCACCGCTCGCCACGACGTAGTCGGCGGCGGTCGGGGCACGGGCCGCGCGCACCATGGCGTCGACGTAGTCGGGTGCCCAGCCCCAGTCGCGGCGGGCCTCCAGGTTGCCGAGGACGAGTCGGTCGGCGCGGCCACGGGCGATGGCGGCGACGGTCGAGGTGATCCGGCGGGTCACGAAGCGCTCGGGCCGTCGCGGTGACTCGTGGTTGTAGAGGATCGCGCTGCTCGCGTGCAGACCGCGGACGCGGTAGACGCCGACGGCGAGGTGGGCGAAGGCCTTCGCTGCGCCGTACGGGCTGACCGGCGCGAGAGGCGTCGACTCGTCCTGCGGGGTGGTGGGAGGTTGGCCGAACATCTCCGCGCTCGACGCCTGGACGAACGCGACGGCGTGCCCGCCGTTCTCCTGCACCGCGAGCGCGGACTCCAGGAGCCCCGCGGCGCCCAGGCCGTTGACGCGCGCGGTGAGGTCGGGCTCGGACCAGGACTGGGCGACCGAGCTGATGGCGGCGAGGTTGTAGACCTCGTGCGGGTCGACATCGAGGAGCAGGGCGCGTACGGCGGCCAGATCGGTGAGGTCGCCCCGGTGCAGGACCACGCCCTCGGGGCAGTGGTCGGGCGCCCCGTCGGCGGTGAACACCAGCGCGTGCACCTCGGCTCCGTCGGCTGGAGCCGTTCGGCGAGGTAGCTGCCGTCCTGGCCGCCGATGCCGGTGACGAAGGCTCGCGTCACCAGCCAGCCTTGTGGGCCGCGATGTCGGCGTCGACCATCATCGCCACGAGCTCCTCGAAGCTGACCTTGGGCTCCCATCCCAGGACCCGCCTGGCCTTCGAGGCGTCGCCGATCAGCTGGTCGACCTCGGCCGGACGCATGAACCGCTCGTCCTGCTTGACGTAGCGCTCCCAGTCGTCGATGCCGACGTGACCGAACGCGGTGGCGAGGTAGTCGCGGATCGAGTGTGTCTCGCCGGTCGCGATGACGTAGTCGTCGGCCTGCTCCTGCTGGAGCATCAGCCACATCGCCTCGACGTAGTCGCCGGCGAAGCCCCAGTCACGTTCGGCGTCGAGGTTGCCGAGCACGACGTCCTTCTGCGTCCCGAGGTGGATCCGCGCCACTGCCTGGCTGATCTTCCGGGTCACGAACTCCGGCCCACGGCGAGGCGACTCGTGGTTGAAGAGGATCCCCGAGGAGGCGTGCATGCCGTAGGACTCGCGGTAGTTGATGGTCATGTAGTGGCCGAAGACCTTGGCGACGCCGTACGGCGAGCGCGGCCACAGCAGGGTCGTCTCGCGCTGCGGCACCTCCTGCACCTTCCCGAACATCTCCGAGCTCGAGGCCTGGTAGAAGCGCACCGCCGACGGGTCGTCGCCCGCGTGCAGGCGCACGGCCTCGAGCATCGTCAGCACGCCCTTGCCGGTCACGTCGGTCGTCAACGCGGCGTTCTGCCACGAGAACGCCACGAAGCTGATGGCGCCGAGGTTGTAGACCTCGTCGGGCCCGGAGTCCCTCAGCGCGCGGATCAGGCTGGACATGTCGGTCAGGTCGCCGTCGTGCAGCCGCACGTCGGGGAGCAGCCTCTCGACCAGGCCGCGACGCGGGTTGTTCTGACCCCGGATGAGCCCGTGCACGTCGTAGCCCTTGGAGAGCAGCAGCTCGGCCAGGTACAGACCGTCCTGTCCGGTGATGCCGGTGATCAGCGCAGAGGGCATGCCGGGCATTGTGCCAGCGCTCGTGGCCCCCATCGCTGGTTGAGGTAAGGCGCGTCTAGGCCTGTCCTCGAAACCCGGTGAGACGAGGCATTCCCGTTCCGGGGTTCGTGACGGGCCTGACGGCCCTCCTCAACCACGCGGCTCTGGTCACCGAATACCCTGGCCGGCATGAAGGTTCTCGTGACCGGCGGCGCCGGCTACATCGGCTCGACGACGGCCAAGGCTCTGGAGGAGGCGGGCCACACGCCCGTCGTGCTCGACTCGCTGCTGACGGGCCCGCGGGTCTTCGTGGGCGACCGGACCTTCTACGAGGGCGACATCGCCGACCGCGCGCTGCTGGCCCGGATCGTGGAGGAGCACCCCGACCTCGACGCCACCATCCACATGGCGGCGCGCATCATCGTGCCCGAGTCGGTCGAGCTGCCCTATGAGTACTACCGCGACAACGTCGCCAAGTCGCTGGAGCTCTTCGACACTCTGGAGGGCCTCGGCAAGCACCGCGTGCTGTTCTCTTCGTCAGCGTCGCTGTACGCCGCCCCGGCCGACGGCTTCGAGGTGCGTGAGGACGACGTCCTCGACCCGCCGTCGCCGTACGCCCGCACCAAGCGGATGATGGAGCAGGTCCTGCAGGACGTCGCGTCGGCGACCGACCTGCGCGCGGTGATCCTGCGCTACTTCAACCCGATCGGCTCCGACCCCGACCTGACGACCGGCGTCTACGCCAAGGAGCCCTCCCACGTCCTCGGCCAGCTCGTGCGGGCCGCCCTCGGCCAGCAGGAGGCCTTCACCATCACCGGGGTCGACCACCCGACGCCCGACGGAACCGGCATCCGCGACTACGTGCACGTCTGGGACGTCGCGCGGGCCCACGTCCGCGCCATCGAGCAGTTCGACGAGGTCATCGACCGCGTCGGCGAGCCCAGCGTGGTGATGAACATCGGGCGCGGCGAGGGCGTGTCCGTGCGCGAGCTCGTCTCCACCTTCGAGCGGGTCTTCGGTCGCGAGGTGCCGGTGCGCGAGGCGCCGCCGCGTCCCGGTGACGCCGTGGGCGCCTACGCCAACGTCGACCGCATCACCGAGCTGATCGGCTGGCGGGCCGAGGAGAGCATCGACGACGCGATCCGTTCCGCCCTGGCCTGGTCCGAGAAGCGCCAGGAGATCCTGGGCTACGAGTGATCCGCCGTCTCGCGGTCGCGTTGCTCGCGACCATCTCGCTGGCGGCGACGGCGCTGGCGGCACCGTGGCCGTCGCTGCGGACGACGAGCCGGGGTCTCGACAAGCTGGACCGGCGAGGACCTCGGCGGTCCACCCGTCCCTGGCGGGTCGGGTGGTGGTCATCGACCCGGGGCACCAGCTCGGCAACCACCGCTTCCCGCGACGGATCCACCGGCTGGTGCCGGCCGGCGGCTTCCGCAAGCCGTGCAACACCACCGGAACGGCCACCAACGGCGGCTATCCCGAGGCGAGCCTGACCTGGGACGTCGCCCTCCGGCTGCGCGACCGGCTGCAGACGCTCGGCGCGGTGGTCCGGATGACCCGGCACAGCAACCGGCAGGACCGTTGGGGCCCCTGCGTCGACGAGCGTGGCCGGGCCGGCAACCGGCTCGAAGGCGGCGGCGCGGCCGACCTGAAGATCAGCATCCACGCCGACGGCTCCTTCACACGCGGGGCGCACGGCTTCCACGTGATCGCGCCCGCCGACCGCCGACCGTGGACCCACGACATCTACCGCTCCTCGCGCCGCCTCGCGCTGGTGACCCGTGCCGCACTGGCGGACCGTGGGCTGACCAGGGCGACGTACGTCGCGGGCGGTGACGGTCTCGACGTACGCCGCGACCTCGGCACCCTCAACCTGTCCGACGTGCCCACCGCGATGGTCGAGCTCGGCAACATGCGCAGCCCTCGCGACGCCGCCGTGATGACCAGCGGCCGGGGGCGTGAACGCTACGCGCGCGCCCTCGCCGCGGCTGTGCGGCGCTTCCTGGCGGCCGGATGACCGGACGTTCGCGCGGCGCCGCGGCGGCCGCTCTGCTGCTGTGCGTCGTGGGTGCCCTCGTGATCGGGTTCGGGCCGTTCGCCTCGCCCCTGGACGGCCTGACGGTGCGCGTTCTCAACTTCTTCAGCGACCAGGTGCCGATCGTTCCCGCGGGCACGAGCCCGGCGGACATCGGCCTGCTGCTCAACATCGCGTTCTTCGTGCCGATCGGGGCGTCACTGGCGTGGTGGCTGGGCGACCACTGGGGCTGGGCGCTGCCCCTCGCCGTGGGGCTCTCGGTGACGCTCGAGGTGGGGCAGTACCTGGTCTCCAGGATCGGACGTGACGCCAACCTCGACGACATCGCCTGCAACGCGGTCGGCGCCGCCGTGGGAGTGGTTGCCGTGGCCCTCCTGCGCTCGATGCGGCGCGGCTAGCGAGCCTGCCAAAAGGAGGGATCTCCCCGTGTCGGCTTGCCGGAACAGTTACGGTTCTCGGGTAGACCCGCGCGCCTTCGCGCGGCTCCCGAGCTGAGGATCGCGTGACACTTCTCGACTTCGTCCGGATGACGCGGGCCAACTGGCGGCTGATCTTCGTGGTCGCCTCCCTGGCCCTGATCGCCGCGTTCCTGTGGACCCTGACCCGACCGGTGATGTACGCGAGCACGGCCAGCCGCCCAGGTCTACGTCGGCGATCTCCAACGACCTCAGCGCGATGAGCGCCTCCCTCGGCCTGTCGCAGAAGAAGGCCGACATCTACGCGGCGTACGTCGGCGCCACGGGCGTCCGTGACCGGGTGGCCGAGACCCTCGACATCTCGCCGGCCATGGTCAGCCTGAGCGGGAGCTCCGACCCGATCACGTCCGCGGTCGTCGTCACCGGCTACGCCGGCACCCCGGAGGCCGCGCAGGCCCTGTCGAAGGCCGGCGTGGAGGCGCTCATCCGTGGTGGCGAAGGAGACCGGAGAGCAAGTCGCTGCCGCAAGGCGCTACCACCGGCACCCTGGTGCGGCTGGAGTCGGTCGACAACGCCAGCCTGCCCGTGGCGCCGTTCACACCCAACTACGCCCGCAACCTCCTCCTCGGCGGGCTCGCGGGCATCCTGCTCGGCTACCTCGCGGCGTTCATCCGCATGAACCTCGACCGCAAGCTGCGCTCGGTCGACGAGGTCGAGGAGCTGATCGAGACCCCGGTGCTGGCCATCGTGCCCGACGTCAAGGACCTCGACCGCCGTGAGACCGAGAGCATCGACGTCTCCAACCGCGGCCCCGCGGCCGAGGCCTTCCGCCAGCTGCGCACCAACTTCCGCTTCGTCGACGTCGACAACCCGATCCGCAGCGTGGTGATCACCAGCGCCAACGAGGGCGAGGGCAAGTCCACGGTGGCGGCCAACCTGGCCCGCGTCCTCGCCAACGCCGGACAGGCGACCATCCTGGTCGACGCCGACCTGCGCCGGCCCGTGGTCGCCGGCGTCTACGGCGTCGACGCGCAGATCGGCTTGGCCCAGGTGCTGGTCGGCGACGTCACCGCCGACGAGGCCCTGCAGGAGTCGGGCATCGAGAACCTGTTGGTGATGTCCGCGGGACGCGTGCCCCACAACCCGAGCGAGCTCCTGGGGTCCCACCGCATGCAGCTGCTGCTGCAGGAGCTCTCCCACGACCACCTCGTCGTGCTCGACGCCCCGCCGCTGCTGCCCGTCACCGACGCGGCGCTGCTGGCGGGAATCGCCGACGGTGCGATCGTCGTCTTCGCCATCGGCCAGACCTACAAGGAGCAGGCCCGGCTCGCGAAGCGGCGCCTCGGCCAGACCGGCGGCCGGATGCTCGGGGTCGTGCTCAACCGGGCACCCCTGAGAGGTCTGGGCGCCGTGGTCTACGGATACGGCTACGGCAGCTACACCTCCAGCTACGGTGAGGGCCCGCGCGTCGAAGCCGGGTGCCCGCAAGAAGCCGACCCTCGCGAAGACCGCCAGCCGAGGAAAGTGATGCGGGGCAGAGAACTGGCCGCGCTGGTGGCCTTGCTCGTCGTCGACATCCTGGTCCTCGTCCTCGGCTACCGCGCCCACACGGGTTCGCTCCCCCCGCTGCAGCGCTCGGCCTCTGCTTTCGACGTTGACCCGACCTCGGGCGAGCTGCCGACCGGTGTGCCGACCGACGACGACGCGGTCGTCGGGCCGGTGCTGCTCGGCGTCAACGCCGCGGGCGACGTCCTGCGAGCGACACGGGGCGCCTGTGAGGCGAGGTTCGACAACCCGGCCCGCATCTGGACCGGGAACGTGGGCGACGGCGTCGCGCTGACGCCAGTCGACCCACCGGCCATCCACGAGGTGCTCGGCCTGATGGTGTACGCCGACGGGACGCTCCGCGTCTCGGGGCTCGACGAGGACTGCGAGCCGGTGACCTTCGACTCCACCGACTCCGGGTCGAGCTGGGCGCCCAGTGACGTCTCGAAGGTCTGGCGTCTGTTCCCCGACGTCCAGGCCACTCCGGTCACCGGTCCCGCCGGCGAGGCCGTCCGAGCGCCCTGCCCCGCCAGCCAGATCGTGAACCTCCCCGGCCAGAAGGCGATCGCCAGCTGTGACGTCGCAGACGTTCTTCCCGTTGACCATCGGTGAGCGCCGACCTGAGGCTCTGACCGCAGGCGACTACGAGCAGCTGAGTGCCACGACAGGGTTCGACGAGGGCACCTACTTCGTGTTCGGGGCAACTGCGCAGTGCACGGCCTCCGTCGCGATCGCCGTGCCCAGCCGAGGGCAGGACGCTGGACGAGATGAAGTGCTTCGACGAGAACAAGGCGCCGTTGGCGATCGCCTCGGCGGGAGACCTGCTCGTGATCCAGCTCGGCAACGACCTCAGGGTCAGCCGCGACGAGGGGTGACTTCGATCTGGTCGGCGAACCCCCGCCGAGCGAGAGCTCGTCCGCAGCCGCCTCCTGACGCCGGGGCCGGGTCCTACAGACGCGCCCGGCCAGCACCCCGTCGACGGCCGCGTGGATCGACGCCCTGAAGGTCTCCTCGTCGAAGGCGCGCCCGTGGCGCACGATCGCGGCCTCGTCCCACGCCGTACGGCGCCCGGCAGCCACCGCGGCCGCGATCGCGGTGGCCTCCGGGCGGTCGAAGAACAGCCCGTTGACGCCTTCGGCGACGGTGTCGAGGTAGCCACCGCCGCGCAGCGCGAGCGTGGGTTTGGCGAAGGCGCCGGCCTCGAGCGGGGTGAGGCCGAAGTCCTCGATGCTGGGGGCCACCAGCGCCACCGCGTGGCGGTAGGCCCAGCGCAGCTGGGCGTCGCTGACGTCACTGACGATGGCGACGTTGGCGGGCAGTCTGGGCGCGCAGCCGGTCCTCCTCGGGCCCGCGCCCGATCACCAGCAGTCGTTCGTCGGGCATCGTGCGGAAGGCGTCGACGGCCTTGTCGACGTTCTTGTAGGGCAGCAGCCGTGAGACCACGAGGTGGAAGCCGGGGTCGAACGGGCCGAGACGCTCGTCCCCGCCGTCGGGGGTGACGACCGTCGGCGGGAAGACCACGCGGGCGTCGATGTCATAGGCAGCCTTGACGCGCTCGCGCACCACGGTCGCGTTGACGAGGTAGGTGTCGTGGCCCAGCATCGCGGCGCGGTCCCAGCGGCGCAGCCGGGGGGCCAGGGCGCCGAGAACGAGGCCGGGCAGCGAGCGGGAGCGGCCACCGAGGTAGTCCTCGCCCTGGTAGAGCCACCGGGCCGGGTTGTGGCAGTAGACGACGCTGCGGCCGCGCACGTCGAAGCCGTGGGCCCAGCCGCTCGTGGAGACCACCGTGACGTCGGCGTCGACGGTCATCCTCGAGGCGGCCGCGGCGAGGAGTGGCAGTGCGGCGCGGTGGTGGTGGCGCAGCGGCGCGATCCGGTTGAGGGGCGAGGTCACCACCCGGGCGTCGCGGAACTCCGGGAACGTGCCGTCGGCGTCGTACAGCAGCGTGTGCACCTCGGCGTCGGGGAACGCCCGCATCAGAGCCAGCACGACGCGCTCGGCACCGCCGCGCTGCGTGAGGTAGTCGTGCGCAATGGCGACGCGGGGGCGCGTCACCGCGGTGCCTCCCCGTAGGCCTCGGGACGGTCGTCGGAGCCGGCTTCGGGGGTGGGGTGCTCGGCCCGCGGAAGCGCTGCGTCGAGGGCGCCGCGATCCACGAGGCGGCCGACGAGGGCCAGTAGGTGCTGACGGCCGGCCGCGGGGGAGAACTCGACCTCCCATCGCCGGTGCTGGGCCGCGGTCACGTCGTCGGCGGGGAGCGCGCGGATCGCCTCGGCGAGGGTGCGGGCCAGCGCGGCCGCGTCGCCGCGGGGCACCACCCACGGGTGGTCAGGACCGGCGACCTCGGCCAGGCCGCCCGCGTCGGTGACGATGACCGGGCAACACGATGCCATCGCCTCGGCGGCGACCAGCCCGAAGGACTCGGCACGGACCGACGGGACGACCGCAAGGTCGACCCGGGAGAAGAACTCCCGCGGCTCGATCCAGCCCGCCTGCTCCACCCGGACGCCCGAGGAGGCCAACGCTGCCTGCACCGTGCGGCGGTCGGCGGCCGGGACGAACCGGTCGTCGCCGGCGATCACGAGCTGCACCCGAGCACGCAGTGCGGGGTCCAGCCGGGCGCAGGCCGAAGCCAGTACGTGGACGCCCTTCTCCAGCCCGACCCGGCCGATGAAGCCGATCGCGACCTGCTCGCCGCTGCCACGTCGGCGGGTTTCTCCCGACCACGCATCGGTCCAGTTGGGCAGCACCTCGGCCGGGGCGAGGCGGTCGGCGAGGTAGCGGGACGGCACCACGGTCGCAGCGGCGCCGGTCCGGCCGACCCGGGCCAGGGGCCTCCTCAGCCCGACAGGCATCTGATGCAGGTGGACGATCCGGCGTGGGTGTCCGGCGGTGGCGAGCGCTGGGAGGAGTCCGTTGCACCACAGCACGCCGTCGCGGCCGCGGTCCCAGCGGCGCAGGGCCCGCGCGTACGACGGCCGGTCGTGGCAGGACACCACCTCGACGGTGAGTCCGGCCGCCCGTGCCTGGACCGCAAGGTTGCTCGGCGTCGACGGGACGACGGCGGTGACGTCGTAGCCGAGATCGGTGAGAGCGGCTGCGAGCCGTAGCAGCATCACCTCACCGCCTCCGATGTCGCCGCGGTTGGCCGCGACGTAGATGGGGGTCATCGCAGCTGTACCGAGTCGAGGTCGGCCAGGGTCGACGGCGATGGCCGACTGACGCCGTCCGGCGGGGACTCACGGACGGTCTGGACGTAGTGGGCGGCCATCCCGAGCGCAAGGGCCGCGGGCAGCTCCAGGAGCACCTCGCCGAGGTTCACCGCGCACACGGACACGGCGATGATCGCCGCCTCGTACCAGGGGTTGCGTCGCTCCGGGAGCAGACGCAGGAGGGCGAACAGCGTGAACGCGCCCGCAGCGATGAGCAGCACCTGGCCGACCCGCCCCGCCTCGTTGTGGAGCGACAGGTAGCTGTTGTGGAAGAAGAACAGCTGGCCCTGGACCTCGACCGTGCTGGTACCGGGGCCGTAGCCGTACCAAGGCGCGTTCGCGATCTGCAGCAGCTCCAGCTTGGCGATGCGCAGGCGGAGCGCGTCGCTGCCGACCCGGTCGCTGAACGGGCCGAGCGTCTGCAGGCTCACCGGCACGTTGGTGACGATCCAGATCATCCCGATGAGCAGCACCGAGCCCAGGGAGGCCGCCAGCCGTCGGCCGATGACGACCCAGAGCGCGATCAGGCCCACGGCGAGCAGCGAGGTGCGGGAGTAGGTGAGGACCACGCAGACGAACAGGAGCAGGCCGAGGGGTATCCGCCACCGGCTGGCCCCGCAGGCCGGCGAGGGCGAGGCACCCGAGCGTGGTGAGGATGTAGCCCGCGGAGTTCGGGTCGGCCATCAGGCCGGCGAGACGGCCGGGGTAGCTCGGTGCCGTATCCGGCGTAGTAGGCAGCGGCCGACACCAGGAGTCCGACGCCGAGGCCCTTGGCCATCGAACGGGTGTGGAAGCGGCCCTGCGCCGCCGCCAGGGCCAACGCGACGTAGAGCGCGAGGTGCAGCAACCGGCGGCCGGGGTCGATCAACGGGTTGAGCTGGGCCGACATGAACATCAGCGCCAGGAGCGCCAGGAGCGGCACCACCAGCCAGGCCGGGGCGCGCACCTGCTTGGGACGCAGCAGCGCGGCGCACACGAGCCAATCCCATGGCGACCTCGGAAAGAGGCAGGCCGCGGATCGTGAACAGCGCCATCGGGAGCGCGGCGAACAGGACGAAGTCGACGATCCGCCCGTCGTTGTGGTCGCGACGGATGGCTCTCTCGTCGGGTGGGAGGTCCCTCCAGGCGCCCGACGGCTTCCAGTCGGTGGTGCTCATCGCCGGGCCCTCACTTCCGGGCCTCCGCGTAGATCTCGCAGATCGCGGCCGCCATGTCGGCGACCGTCGGCCAGCCGGCCGGCACCTTGGGCCGGGCGTCGAGCGTACGCCCCTGCTCGACCAGGGCGGCGGCCGTGGCCACGTGGTCCGCGGGGTCGACCAGGCAGTGGTCGGGCAGCATCTCGGGAATCCCGCCGACCGGTGCGGCCACGACTCCGGTGCCGTGGACGAGGCCGTCGAGGACGGCGTACGGGCAGTTCTCCCAGACCGACAGCATCGCCAGCACGTCGGCCTCGGCCAGCGCTGCCGGCCGCGTCGACGTAGCCCGGCATCGAGACGCGCTGCGTCGAGGCCGAGTGCGGCCACCTGGCGGCGCAGGTCGGCCTCGAGCTCACCCACGCCGGCGAGCGTGAGGGTCGCCTCGTCGTGGTCGCGGGCGACCAGGGCGAAGGCGGCGACCAGGTCGGCGAGCCGCTTCTCGGGGGCCAGCCGGGCGAGCGACAGGACCCGGAGCCCCGCTCGCACGCGAAGAGGCCGGGCACGGGGTCCACGCCGTTGGGGACGACGCGCACCTCCTGTCGCGGGTGCCACTTGTCCGCCATCGCGAGGCGGGTCGCCTCGGAGACCGCGACGACCGCGTCGAAGCGACGCAGCCGGGCGCGGTGGACCTGGGCCATCAGGGCCGACTTCGCGGTGCTGCCGTGGTAGACGCTGTCGTCGGCGGCGATGCCGTGCTCGGTCGTGACCAGCGCGACGTCTCGCGGCGTGGCGAGGGCGGCCGCGATGTCGGCGTAGGAGAGGTGGGAGTGCACCACGGCCGGGCGCAACCGCTCGATCGCGCGGCGCAGCGAGCGGAGGCTGGCGGTCAGGCCGTGCTCGCGGGCCGAACGGCACCGCGACCACCGCACCACCTGCGGCGCGCACCTCGTCGACCAGGCGTCCGGGAGGGCACAGCACCACGAGGCGCCAGCCGGGCAGGCCGGCGCGCACCACGTCGAGGACGTGGCGGGCCACCCCGCCCAGCTCGCTGACGGGGATCGTCCAGAGGGCGGTGGGCCGGGCGGGAGGCGCGTGGACATCGGTCAGAACCACTGCTCCAGCCGCTCGAGGGCGATCCAGAACCCCTCGCCGTCGTTGACGTGGCCCTGCCAGATCTCGGGGATGAAGCCGACGCCCGGGCGCGTGCTCGTCGAGCTGGCGGGCGAGCAACGCCCAGTCGACCTCGCCGTCGCCGACCTGGACGCCCTCGCCGTCGACGCCGGTGGCGTCGACGAGGTGGAGGTGGTCGGCGTGCGGGGCCAGCAGGTCGATGGCCTCGGAGAACGGCTGGCCCTTGAAGTTGGCGGCCAGCTTGGAGTGGGAGACGTCGAGGCACAGCCGGCGGCCGTAGCGCTCGGCCCAGGCGGCGGTGTCGGTCGCGCCGACGAAGAGGTTGCAGAACAGCTGGCCGCCGAGGTACCAGGGGAACGGCGGCAGCGTCTGGGCGCACAGCCGGACGCCCGCGTCGTCGATGCGGTCGAGGCCCGGCGGCGACCCGGGCGTACATGTCGCCGAGCTCGTGGTCGGGCACGTGGGCGTCCTTGGTGAAGCCGCCGAGACTGGCGATCACGACCGGGTCGGGCCCAAGCGTGTCACCAGGGCTGCGGAAGTAGGCCTTGAGCGACCGCGTCAGCTCGATGACCTTCTGGAGCTCCTCGATCGAGCGTTCCCAGTGGGCGTCGTCCTCGCTGGCGAGGTTGAGGATGAAGTCGCCGGCGAAGAGGTCGGGGGAGTGGCAGGCGAACGCCGTCTCCAGCCGGCCGTCGTACTGTGTCGAAGACGTCGCTTCGGGTCGATCTCGAGGTCCTTGTAGGAGAAGTGGAACTCGAGGAAGTCGGGCAGGCAGTCGCGCGTCATCGTGTCGATGTCGTGGTAGCGGACCGGCAGGCCCCACGGGCGCTTGAAGTCGTACTGGCGGCCGCTGCGGCGCGGCGTCGCCGAGGTCGCTGGCGTAGAAGAAGTCGCCGGGCTCGAAGGCGCGCGCGGCGGTGCGGCCGACGAGGCGGTCGAGGGCGTTGGGCTGGAGGCCGCGGCCGGGGCTCTTGATGTCGACGGCCTCGCGGTCGATGGTGTCGCCGACCTCGATGCGCTTCGCCGCGACCAGCGACTTGGCGAGGTTGACGCGGTTCATCATCTCGCCCGTGGAGACCCCGCGCGGGGTCGCGCTGCCCAGCGCCTCCTCGAGCTCGCGGATGCGGGCGACCATGTCCTTGAACTCGCCGGGCAGCAGGCTGACCTTGTGGTCGTTGCCCTCGAGGGTGCGGTCGGTGGTGAAGTGCTTCTCGACGATCTTGGCGCCGAGCGCCACGGCCGCGAGCGGCACGTGGAAGCCGCGCTCGTGGCCGGAGTAGCCGACCGGGCACTGGCCGATCTCGGCCAGCCGCTCGAGGTAGCGCAGGTTGACGTCCTTGAACGGCGCGGGATAGGTCGACTGGCAGTGCAGCAGGGCGTACGACGCGCCCGTGCCGCGCACCAGCTCGACGGTCTCCATGATCTCGGCCTCGGTGGACATGCCGGTCGAGATCACCATCGGGACGCCGTACTTCGCCATGTGCCGCAGCAGCGTGTGGTTGGTCATGTCGGCCGACGCGACCTTGAAGCCCGGGATGCCGTAGTCCGCGAGGCGGTCGACGCTGGGCGGGTCCCACGGCGTGCACATCACCTCGACGCCGACGTCCGCGCAGTGGTCGAAGACCTCGAAGAGCTGGTCGGCGGTGAGGTTGAACTTCGCCAGCAGGTCGAGGGTGTACTGCGGGCCGAGGTCCTCGCCGCCGCTGCCGCCGGACGCCCTGGCGGTAGAGCGCCTCCATGTCGCGGAGCTGGAACTTCACCACGTCGGCGCCGGCCTCGACCGAACGGTCGACGAGCTCCTTGGCGAAGTCGACGGAGCCCTGGTGGTTGATGCCGATCTCGCTGATCACCAGCGCCGGGCTGTCGCGGTCGACCTGGTAGCGGCCGATGCGGATCTCGTTGTCGCGGTTGATCGCGATGGCGACCAGGCGGCCGCGCTCGTCGACGAGCGGCACGTGGTCGATGCCGGGGCCGAAGAGCAGCGCGATCTCGGACGGCGTGGTGCTGACCGGCGCCGACCGGACCGCGGAGTGCCCCGCCTCGCGGGCGGGGCGGTTGAGGTCGACGGGGCTCTGGTTGGCCACCCAGCGCCGGAAGTCGCCGTCGGACAGCGAGCCCTCGAGATGGCCGTGGCTGTCGACGAGGAAGATGATCCGGGCTTGGTTGGCCGTGATCTTCTCGAGGGCGCGCAGGACCGGGTCCTCGGCGTACACGAGGTACGCCGCCAGGTTGCGCTCGATGATCACCACAGAATCCTGCCACTTCGGGCGTTGCGGGGGTGGAGGTTGGGCAAAGCGAGCGCGGCGGACGCTACGGTGCGGACGTGGCTCAGGTGGTGCTCTTGGGACTGATGGACGGCCGCGGTCAGGTGCTGCTCCAGGAGCGCGACTCGCAGGCGCCGATCGACCCCGACCGCTGGACCCTGCCCGGCGGAGGCGTCGAGCCGGGGGAGAGCGACGCGGAGGCCGCCTCGCGCGAGCTGTTCGAGGAGACTGGGCTCCGCCGTGAGCGTTCTGAAGTGAGGCGCAGCCAGACGCTGGTTGAGGAGGGCCGTCAGGCCCGTCACGAAACCCCGGCAACTGTCAGGCACTCCCAGCTCACGGGGTTTCGTGACAGGACTTCGTCCTTCCTCAACCAGCGACGCACCCGCGAGCCACCGCCATCGCTGGTTGAGGAGGGCCGCCAGGCCCGTCACGAAACCCGCGCGAGATCAGCCAGCGGCCTCAACCCGAGGATCGAGCACCAGAGTTTCTGCAAACCCCTGTGAATACAGGGGATTCGAGCCGATTTCCGGGTCTGGAGTGTCGGTGCTCGATGCTGGAATAGACCCATGACCACCTCTCGGGACGAAGCGCAGCTGCCGGACGCACCGGCCGAGCTATTGGCGTTCGCCCGAGAACGACGCAAGCAAGCCGACCAGGCCGAGGCCGACCTGCTGCAGGCCGCCGTGCAGTGGGCGATCACCCACCCCGCCGAATCCATCGAGGAGGCCGAGACCATCCACCTGCGCTCCTTCGGCGACACCGCCATCCCCATCGCCGGACCCGGCGCCCCCCTGGTCGCAGAGTTCTCCATCGCCGAGTACGCCGCCGCCATCGGCCTCCCCACCGAGGCCGGCAAACGCTACCTCGGCCACGCCCTCGAGCTGCGCTACCGGCTCCCCCGCCTCTGGAAACGCGTCGTCGCCGGTGACCTGGCCGCCTGGAAAGCCCGCCGGATCGCCGACCAGACCACTGC
Organism: uncultured Actinomycetota bacterium; assembly: GCA_963758885.1. Taxonomy (GTDB): domain Bacteria; phylum Actinomycetota; class Actinomycetes; order Propionibacteriales; family Nocardioidaceae; genus Nocardioides. Next base: position 41,303 of record CAVWXS010000023.1, on the reverse strand, counting down.
ACCTGAGCCTCGAGGCCGCCAGGTACGTCGACCGGCACCTCGCCCCGGTCGCCCACAAGGTCCGTCCCAGCCAGGTCGACCGGCTCGTCGAGGAAGCGATCGCCCGGCACATGCCCGAAGAAGCCGAAGAACGTCGCCGCGCCGCGTGGGACCAGACCCACCTCACCATCGACCACCATGGCGTCGGCATCGCCGGCACCAGCATCATCACCGGCGAGATCGACCTACCTCGACGCCCTCGACCTCGACGACGCCGTCCGCGCCGAAGCCCAACGCCTCGGCGACCTCGGCAACACCAAGACCCTCGACCAACGCCGCGCCCTCGCCATCGGCAACATCGCCCGCCGCGACCTCACCCTCGACTACCCCACCGCGCACCAGCGACATGACCAGCGGCCCTCCGGCCAGACACCGGCGGCCGGCAGGTCGAAGCCGACCACGCCGGACCACCGTCCTGCACCTGCACCTCTCCGAGGCCGCCGTCCGCGGCAACGGCGGCGCCACAGCATCGGGCCGGGTGGAGAACACCCGGTCCCCGGTCACCGCCGAGACCATCCGCGACTGGGTCGGCCGCCCCGACCTGCAGGTCACCGTCAAACCCGTCATCGACCTCGCCGAGCACGTCTCGGTCGAGGCCTACGAAGTCCCCGACCGGATCGCCGAACCCGTCGCCCTCCGAGACGTCTCCTGCGTCTTCCCCTGGTGCACCAGACCCGCCCGCAAACTCAGACCCGACGAACACCCCTGCGACAACGACCACCCCGTCCCCTACCACCAGGGCGGACCCACCTGCTCCTGCCAGATCGCACCCCTGTGCCGACGACACCACCGGCTCAAGACCCACGGCCGCTGGACCTACTACGTCCTCGAACCCGGCACCTATCTGTGGACCAGCCCCCACGGCTACCAATACCTCCGCGACCACACCGGCACCCTCGACGTCTCCCGCGACCGACACCGCTGCCAACCCACCCGACAGCCGACGCCCCACCACACCGGCGAGACCTGACCACCCCGCCCCACAGCCCGCCGTACCCCCGGCGGGCGCTGAGGCATGCCCACGGCGAGTGCGCCAGGCGTCGTTCAGTCGCTGGCGGGCGCGGTCTCCCAGAGCCCGATCAGGTTGCCCTCGGTGTCGGTGAAGTAGCCGGTGAACCCCATCTCACCGACGGGCATCCGGTCGTGCACCACCGTGCCGCCGGCGTCCTTGACCTTCGCGAGCGCGTCGTCGACGTTCGCCACGTCGATCACCAGGTTCGGGCGCCTTGCCGGGGAACTGCTCGCTCCGCTCGAACATGCCACCGTTGATGAACCCGGGCTCGGTCGGACCGCTCTCCTGGTCGGTCGGTCCGGTCATCACGATCGTGTAGCCCATCTCGGGCATCTCCATCAGCTGCCAGCCGAAGGCGTCGCTGTAGAAGGAGCGGGCGCGGTCCCCGTCGTCGAAGGGGATCTCGAAGTGGACGACCCTGCCTGTCATGAAGTTCCTCCTGTGGTGTCGTGGCTGTCGCGGTACCCCGCCACCCTCGCCCGGCACGGCGCCCGCGTCAACGCCGGACACCTCAAGCAGCGGCGGTGAGCCTCCGCGGTGGCGGGGACGAGCAAGTCACCGCGGCAGGCCGCTGATGAAGCGCAGGTGCTGCTCAGCGGAGGCGAGGTCGAGCTCGGTGTCGACGTCGATGCCCTCGACCTCGTCCATCACGAACAGACCGATCCGACCGCCGAGGCGGTTGTCGAGATCGTCGTACACCCACCGCTTGGTGACGTAGAGCGACCCGGTCTCACGGTAGCGAAGCGTCTCGGAGGTGAGGTCCTGGCGGCGTGGGCGGGCATCGACGGGTAGTCGCCGCGGTGGGCGGGTCGCCGGCCCACCACAGGAACGGCGGCTGCGGGACGACGCCGACCATCGAGTCGACGCCTGTGGAGGTGAACTCCGCGAGCGCGCGGTCGAGGGTGCCGGGAAGGCGTACGGGCGAGGTGGCCTGGAGGAGCATCACGGTGGACGCCTGGGTGCCGAGCCGGTCGAGGCTCGCCAGCGCATGGCGGACGACGGGCTCGGTGGCGGTCGTGTCCTGGGCGAGCTCGGGCGGACGCAGGAACGGCACCGACGCGCCGGCATCCCGGGCCACCGACGCGATCTCGTCGTCGTCGGTGGACACCAGCGACCTCCAGTGGCGTGCTCACGGCGAGGGCCTGCTCGATCGTCCAGACGATCAGCGGCTTGCCCGCGACCTCGACGGAGGTTCTTGCGGGGCACTCCCTTGCTGCCGGCGCGGGCCGGGATCACGCAGACGGCCGTCACAGCAGGGCCTCGATGGCGGCGGCCACGGCCACCGCGGGCTCGAGATCGGGCGGTGCGGGCGCGGGCGTGGGCGCGGCGCCGTAGCGGGACATGTCGTAACGCTGCCAGAACTCCTCGAGCCACGCAGGCGGACGGTCGTACGCCGCCCAGGCGGGCACCCCGCGCGCTGCGGCCTCGAGGATGCCCGTCGAGAACACGCTGACCACCGGCGTCGGCAGCTGGCGCAGCGGAACCGAGCCGTCGTCGAACTCGATCCCCTGGCGCCGCCAGCGCGCATGCTGCCACCGCGAGAGGCGATCTCGCTCGCCCGGATGTGGGCGGTATCGGGTGTCCTCGGTGCGGCAGAACGCCGCGGTGAAGCGTGCCATCTCGCGGCGGCCCATCTCGGCGCTGTGCAGCTGGCCGAGGAACGTCGGCCGGTCGTCTGTCACGTGGGTGTGACCGAGGCCCGCCTCCCAGAGCAGCTGCGAGCCGACGACCCGGGTCTGCACATCTGGCCGCCCCGACCGCCAGAAGTCGGCGTCGGCGCTCGACCATGCCAGCAGATGGGAGTCGGGCGCGAGGGGCGGCGCGTGCGGGGTCAGCAGGCCGTGCTGGACGGCGACGAACTCCGCCCCCAGTCGACGTGCCCACTCGAGGCCGACCGCGCCCAGGGGAAGGAAGGGGCCTGTCGACGCCACCACGCGCACCGACCTCAGCGCTTCGGGGACCACGGATGCGTCGAGCAGCTGTGGCGATCCGGTCCGTCCGTTCGGCAGCGGTGCGGGGGACAGGACGGCAAAGGCCGCGGACAGATGCGGTGTCACCTCGAGAAGCGCCAGCAGGCTCGTCGGTGCCATGGAGTCGAGCACGACGAGCACCTGGGGTGACGGCCCGAACACGGCCAGCACCCCTGGGGGCGGGACACGTCGGCCGGAGTCGGCGCACCAAGGCTCGCAGGGGCGTGCGGGACGTCTGCCAGGCCTGCCAGGCCGCCAGATCGGTCGGGTAGAGCAATCCCGAGCCGTTCACGAGCTCTCGTCCCGGTGCAACGGACGAGCAGGCACGCCTGCGACGACTGAGCCCGGCGCCACATCCCTGGTGACCACTGCGTGTGCCCCTACCGTGGCGCCGTCGCCGATCGTCACGCCGCCGAGCACCACGGCCCGCTGCCCCAGGAAGACGTGGTCACCGATGGTGACGGCGCCCGTGCCCTGCGTCGTTGACCGGTCGGCACGACCGTGGTCGGTCGAGGTGACGTACACGCCGTCGGCGAAGACACAGCCGTCGCCGATGATGACCGGGTCGATCGAGTGGACGTGGACATCGTGGCCGAAGTAGCAGCCGTCGCCGATCTCGAGCCGGAGTCGGGGCCCTCGCAGGCCAGCCAGCAGCCGGGGTAGACGGCGCAGTCGGCGCCCACGGAGATCCGGTCGACGCCCCGGAGCACACGCGCGGCCACGATCACGGTCCGCGGACCCACGTGCGCGAAGGCCCGACGGTAGAGCAGGGCGGTGCGGGGCCGGGCGAGGTGCCAGCGCAGCCCAGGCCCAACCTCGCTCAGCCGCTGGGCGACATTCACCCAAGACCCCTTCCGCCATGTGAGCGAGACCGCCGTCGAGGATACTGCCGGAAGCTCACCACAGCGCCTCGAGCACCGCGACCCGGTGGTCGAAGGTGTGCTCGGCGAGCGTGCGCCGGCGTCCCGCCGCGCGCAGCCCCGCTGCCCACGGGAGGTCGGTGCGGGCCCGCGCGCAGAGCTCGAGCAGCTCCTCGAAGGTCTCCCAGCAGGCGACCTCGACGCCGTCGTCGTAGAGCCCGGTCAGGTCGCGGCGGTCGATCAGCTGTACGGCGCCGGAGCCGCACGCCTCGAAGGTGCGCATGGCGAAGCCGTCCTGGTCGGTGTGCATGCTGAGGGTGGCCGCCGACGCCGCCATCACGGCGTACGCCGTGTCGCGGTCGACGTCGCGCTCAGCGGGCACGGCCGGCCGGTGCCATCCCCAGGTGCGCAGCCGGTCGGCCGGGTGGCGCGACCACTCACGACCGTAGGCGCGGACCGGCACGCCGGCCTCGTGCAGCGCGACGAGCGTCTGCTCGCGGTCGGGGTATCGCGCGCCGACGAAGCTGATCTCGTCGCGCCGGACCATCGGCCGCACGACCTGACGGTCGCGGTCGAAGGCATTGGGCAGATGGTGGGCGTCGATGCCCTGGTCGCGTAGCCACCGTACGTCCAGCGGCGAGTAGCTGGTGACCGCCGTGGCCCGGGCCAGGGTGGCGAGGTCGTGGCGCATCCGGCGCACCTCGTCGTAGAGCCAGACGACGAACGGGCGCCCGGACTCGTCGAGCCGGTCCCAGAAGCGCGGCTCGAACAGGTCGCCCCGGATCACCACCACCGCGTCGGGCCGGGTCGCGGCGTGGACCCGGAGGGCTGCGTCGGTGGCACGCCGCGCGGCGCTGGCGGCGCGGTCGGCGCCGAGCTGGCCGGGCAGCTCGACCGTCAGCTTGTGGCGGGCCTTGTCCCAGGCCCGGACGTGCGCGTCGTAGGGGTGCACGGTGACGTCGTGGCCGCGTCTGCGCAAGGCATTGCCGATCGAGTCGCCGTAGCCGTGGAAGGCAGGGGTGAAGACCAGGATCCTGGTCACTGCGGGATCACCGGGCCTCCGCCTGCACCAGTCGCGCGAGCAGGCGGTCCACGAGCTTGTCGAGGATGAGCGCGCAGGCCCGTGCCGCTTCTGGCCCGCGACGGTAGGGGTCGACGATGTCGAGGTCGGTGGTCGCGCCGCCGCGGGCGGCCACGAGCGCGGCCGCGAGCCCCGAGGCGGGAGTGCCCGGGTCGATCCGGTCGAGGGCGCGGTCGGCCTGGCCCACGGTGAGCACCGTGCGGGTGGCGATCGGGTGCTCGTCGAGGATGGCGGCGCGGTGCCCTGCCTCCGCGGTGAGCACGAGGTCGGCGCGGGCGAGGATCGACCCGGTCACCCGCCGGCTGCGGAAGTCGTCGGACGAGATCCCGCGGGCTGCCAGCTCCACGGCCATCGCCGGGTCGATCAGGGTGTCGTCGCGAGCATGGACCCCGGCGCTGGCGAAGTCGACCTGGGCGTCCCGGGCGAGCGACCGGGCGCGCAGCTCGAGGTACGGCGACCGCGAGATGTTCGCCGTACACACGAACAAGACCTGCAACCGGTCGGCGGAGTCGGACACCGGAACATCCTGCCAGGCCCGCTGACCGCTGGTTGAGGAGGTTGCGCAGCAACCGTCTCGAAACCCCGTGACCCGATCAGGCAAGCGGTTACGAGACGGTGGTTTCGAGACAGGCGCTGCGCGCCTTCCTCAACCAGCGGTGAGCGCCGCTCGGTCAGTAGGCGCCGCGGCTGCTGAGGACTGCGGACACGGTGCGGGCCAGGATGTTGAGATCCTGGACCATCGACCAGTTGTCGACGTAGTAGAGGTCGAGGCGCACGGTCTCGTCCCAGCTGAGGTCGGAGCGTCCGGAGACCTGCCACAGGCCGGTCATCCCGGGGCGCACCCGCAGGCGACGGCTCATGTCGGAGCCGTAGCGGGCCGCCTCGTGCGGCAGCGGCGGGCGTGGGCCGACCAGACTCATCTGGCCGCGCAGCACGTTCCACAGCTGCGGCAGCTCGTCGATCGAGAGCCGGCGGATCAGCCTGCCGGGCCGGGTCACGCGCGGGTCGTCGGCCATCTTGAACAGCACGGCGCTGCGCTCGTGGTTGACCTCGAGCTCGGCGCGCAGCTGCTCGGCCTCGACGACCATGCTGCGGAACTTCAGGCAGCTGAACGGGCGGCCGTCGCGGCCGATGCGGGTCTGCCGGAAGAGCACCGGGCCGCCGTCGTGGAACTTGACCGCCAGGGCGGTGGCCAGCCACACCGGCGAGATCAGCAGCATGATGCCGAGCGAACCCATGACGTCGAAGGTCCGCTTGGCCCAGTGAGAGGCGTGCAGCGTGCGCGGGGCGTCGACGTGGACGAGCGGCAGACCGGCGACCGGGCGGACCTTGAGGCGCTCGGTCGAGACGTCGGTGAGGCTCGGGACCACGATGCACTGGACCGGGTGACTCTCGAGGGCCCACATCGCGCGGCGCAGGTCGTGGGCGCTGGAGAACGCGCCGTCGGCGAAGAGGATGACGTCGGCGCTCACGCCGTCGATGGCGGCGAGCTGCGTCGGTGGTGGAGCCCAGGATCGGGATGCCCGCCGGGGTCTCCACGATCTCGCGCTCGAGTGGTCAGCGCGCCGAGCACGGTGTAGCCGAGCCACGACTCGCGGCGCAGCACGGCGGCCACCTCGTCGACGTGACGGGGGTTGCCGGCGATGATCACGCCTTGGCGCAGGTGGCCGTGGCGGCGGGTGTGCTGGATCGAGCGCCGGAACACGAAGCGCCACCCCAGGAGCAGCGGCGTGCCGATCGTGAAGGCCAGCAGGAAGAAGCCGCGAGAGAGCGGGAAGCCGGTGAGATAGCAGCCGATGCCGACCAGGGCCGCGCTGAGCAGCGAAGCCTTGAGGACCAGCTTGTACTCCTCGGTGCCGGCCCCGAAGATGTCGCGGGCATAGGCGCCGACGGCGAGCAGCATCGCCGCCCAGCCGACCAGTAGCGGGCCGATCGCCACGCTCACGAAGTCGACGACGTCGGCGCGTGGGTCGAAGAAGGTCAGCTCCTGCCGGCCGATCATCGCGACGAACACAGCGATGGCGAGCATGGCGAAGTCGCCGATCGCCGCCGCGAGCGGGATCAGGCGCGCCGAGTGAGACGGCTGCGTACCCGCCATCCTGCGGACGGCGTTGTCGAGCAACGTCATGTGATTGTTCCCCCCGAACGTTTGGGACGCGCCCCCACGCGACCCAGCAAGGATTCTGCCCGTCCGGGTGCCTTTTCGGAAGGAAAGGCCGGAACCCCCTGGTAAATGTCTATGCCGCCTGGGGTTGAGCCACCGATTCCGTGGTGTTGGTGGTGTGACGTCCATCTCAGATGGTCCGCCCGGCGTCGCTGCGGCGGTAGCCCGCGAGGGCACCGGCCTCCACGGTGAGCGAGACGGCCTTCTCCGCGACCCACCGCGGGAGGCGGTCCGCAAGACGGTCGACGCCGCGGCCCGCCCGGCCGATGCCCCGCTCGCTGAGCAGGCGGGCGGCGGCCTTGACGGCAAGGTTCCACGGGTCGCGTCCGGTGGGCGCGACCACCTGGAAGCCGTGCTTGGCCTCGAAGCGGCGTCGGGCCGACCCGGAGTAGTAGGCGCGCAGCGCCCGTCCCGCGGTGGTGGTGGCGGCGATGTGGTGGTCGGTCTCGAGGTCGGGGACCACGGTGATCGGCACGCCGGCCTTGTGCAAGCGGTAGCCCCAGTCGACGTCCTCCCAGCCGTAGCCGCGGTAGCTCTCGTCGTAGGGGCCGACGCGGTCCCAGGTCTCGCGGTCGACCGAGACGTTGCCGCCCCAGTAGCGCCAGCGAGTGTCGGGGGGCGCGGCGTGGGCGCCCTCGCGGAACCGCTCGTAGGCCGGACGGCCGTACACGCGGGCGTACGCCGTCTCCGGGAACACGTTGCGGCACATGCCCACCACCCCGGCCGGGCCGGCCGCGTGGGCGGCGGCGTGGAGCCGGACATAGTCAGGACCGGGCGCCAGGTCGTCGTCGCAGCGCACCAGCACGTCGCCCTTGGCGTCCGCGTGGCCGGCGTTGAGCGCGGCCGGCCGGCCGCGGTTGACGGGGAACACCACGGGTCGCACGGGCACGCGGTCGGCCCACGCGGCCAGGATCTGCTCGCTGCTGTCGATGTCGCCGTCGACGACCACGACGACCTCGAAGTCGTCGTGGGTCTGGCGTTCGAGGCACCCGAGAAGGACGGGCAGCCGCTCGGCGCCGCCGCGCGAGGGCACGACGACCGAGACCGCTGGGCTCATCGGCGCACCCCACGTGGCCGGCCGCGTCGCAGCAAAGCGGCCTCCTGGCTGACGGTGCGCAGCGGCGCGACGTCGCGTCCGGCCAGGCGGCGGCCGGTGTTCCACGCCAGGTTGGCGGCGGTGGCCGCGCCCAGGGCGGCCTGCAGCCGTCGTCGGCCACCCCACTTGTCGGCGTACGCCAGACGTGACTGCACGAGCCACTCGCGACGCTGAGCGGAGTCGCTCGAGCCGCCACCGGCGTGGACGGCGGTCGGCTCGGCCAGCACGACCGACGGGAGCCCCCGCTCACGGAGTCGGCGCTGGAGGTCGACCTCCTCGGAGTTCATGAAGAAGCGCTCGTCGAAGCCACCGACTGCGCGGAAGTCGGCGGTGGGCACCAGGAGCGCGGCCCCGACCACCCAGTCGACGACGGCCTCGTTGTCGCGCGCGTCGACGTCGTGGCCGACGGCGCGGTGGAGGGCGTCGGTGTCGCGCCATCGGGCGAGCGGCACCAGCCACTCGGTGACCTGGTGGCGGACCCGGGGGAAGCGTCGTCCGGTCGGCTGCTCGAGACCGTCCGGCCCCACCACGCGCGGGCTGACCACGGCGGGCTGCCAGGGGCGCGCCCCGGCCACGAGGTCGGCGACGAACGTGGGGCCGATCTCGAGGTCGCTGTTGAGGACCAGGAGCAGGTCTCCGTCGGCCACTGCGGCGCCGGTGTTGACGGCTGACCCGAAGCCTCCGTTGGTCCCACGGCGGATGACGGTCACACCGGGGTGATCCGGGAAGGCGTCGGGCGAGTCGTCGTCGACGAGCACGATCTGGAGTTCCGGGCAGCCTTGCTGGCGCAACAGGGCCTCGAGCAGGGGCATCGACAGGCCCGGAGCTCCGAAGTGCGGGACGACGACGGTCACCGGTGGTGGTTTCACCATCGGTCCTCCGTTCGTCTCGCTGCGAACCCGCCCAGCAAGTGTTCCACAGCGAAACGGCCCCGTCGGGCGGTCGGCGAGATCGGAAACCGGATTGCCGAGAGCGCGAGGCCTTAGGGTCGCCACCAAACAGAGCCGCCCCCCGGGTCGACGGTCGGCCTGGCGCGGAGAGGGGTTGCCTGTGACGGCGTTGGCGTGTTCGGTCGTCGTTCCGACCTACAACGCGGCGGCGACGCTGCCGGCCCAGCTGGCGGCTCTTGCGGCGCAGACCATCGAGGCCCCGTTCGAGGTCGTGATCAGCGACAACGGGTCCACGGACGACTCGGCGAGCGTGGCTGCAGCCTGGTGCGACCGCTTGGACCTCCGGGTGGTCGACGCCTCGCGCGGCCGCGGTGTCTCGGTCGCCCGTAATGTCGGCATCGAGGCAGCGGCCGCCGACCTGGTCCTTCTCTGCGATGCGGACGACGTGGTCAGCCCGGGGTGGGTGGAGGCCATGAGCGACGCCCTGCGTGCGCATCCCTTCGTCGGTGGCTCGCTGGAGACGCGGACGCTGTCGGGTCCGTCGGCATCGTGGGTGCCGTTTCCCGAGATGACCACGGAGCTGCCGCAGATCTGGGGCGGGCGACGCTGGGCGTTCGGCGGCAACCTCGGGATGCATCGGGGGGTGTTCGAAGCAGTCGGCGGCTTCGCCGAGGACTACCCTGCCGGAGCCGAGGAGACTCGACTTCGCATGGCGGGCGGGGGAGGCGGGCTTCACGCCCGTCTACGTTCCCGAGGCGCTGATCCACTACCGGATACGTTCCGACCTCCGGGGCGTGCTGCGTCAGCAGTTCAACTCGGGCCAGGGCACCGCGCAGCTCTATGGGCGCTTCCGCCCATCTGAGGTCGTGCTGCGTTCTCGTCGGGCCTGGGTACGCCGTGAACTCTGGTTCCTCCGCAGGTTCCCGTGGCGGGGAGGACGCGAGGCGCGGCTCTCCTGGCTGATGGAGGTCGCTTTCGAGGCAGGCAAGCTGGTCGGCGCCCGGCGAGCCGGGACGCCGGCACCGTGACTCGCGGCGTCAGGTGGGACTGCACGCTGGCACGCGGTACAGCGTGTACTCACCTGCCTCGGCAACCTGCGTGAAGCCGGCCGACCCGTCGACCGCGTCGACACCGGGATACAGGGCGTCACCGTCCTCGGCGTACTCGTACTGAGGTGCCGACCCGCCAGTCAGGACGTAGCCCACCCGGTAGCGACGGACCTCCGCACACGCGAGGGGATCGGACCGCACCATGTTCAGCGACCTGGCGAGCAGCGCCGGTCCTGAACTCTGAAGTGCGTTCTCGGTGGGAAACAGCATGCGGATGCCAGAGGTGACGTACATGAACTGGCCACCCCTGAAGGGATTGGCGGCGACGACCATGCCGGGATCGACGTAGGTCGAGAGTTCCTTCAGTGCTTCGAGCTCGTCCGGGCTGACCCAGCGATCCTGAAGACGAGCCGGTCGATAGCCGTCCGCTATGACGTCCACCTTGCCCGGCACGCCTGCCAGCACTGCGCCCAGCACGAGCAGTCCCGCTCCCGAGATCAGCACCTGCCTGGCCGCGCTACGGAGGTGGCTGACTCTGGCCACCGCGTCGACCACCGTGACTACTCCGACCGCAACCGCGATGGCGCTCGGGATCGCCAACGCTGCCAGGACCCGGAATCCGGAGTTCCACCACGGCCACAGGAGATGGGGAACAAGGTCCGCCGACACCACGGTCGGACTGCACCAAAGCAAGGCAAGCAGCCCCCATCCGATCGTGACCCAGGCAGTCTCGCGGCGCCGCAGGAGCACGGCCAGTCCCACCAACGCGAGCGGCACCAGGACCAAGTGCCGTGCCTCGAGTGGGAACGCGTCTGCCTTGAGCGCGAGAAGGACTCCCTCGCGCAAGGAACGCGGCCCAGACACCTCGTACGTCGCGAACTTCGACGGTGCCAGGACCAGCAACACCGCCAAGAAGCCGACAGCCCCCACCACGCCCAACACCTGCACGGCTCGGGTCCGCGAGGCAATCGTCATGGGGATGATCAGGAGTGCCGCCGCGAAGAGCCCGTTGGGCTGGCTGGCCCCCATGGCCACGGCAACAACCCCTCCGAGGAGCAGCAGCGGCCAAGCCTCGCCCCATGTGCGTCGACGTGACGCAGCCAGCACGAGTGTGAGCAGGTGCGGCATGAGTGCGAGCGAGGTCACGTTGGACCAGGCGACGCCCGCCGCGAGTTGGCTGTACGGGAAGACCAGGTAGGACACGCCCGCGAGCGCACCCGCCCAGATCGCGACCGGTCTCGACCCCGTCACGCTGTGAGCCAGTGCGACCATGCCGAACGGCAGCACACACGCCGTCATCGTCAGCACGGCAGCGTGGGCCGCCACCTCGACCGGGAGAGAGCTCCACGCCGCAATGCAGGCCGTGAGGGACTGGAATCCGCCTGGATAGATGATGGGCTGCGTCCAGACGAAGTCGCCAGCCTGAAGGAAGTCGGCTGCCGGCTGCTGAGCGAGGTGGCGGGCAGCACCCAGATGAAAGATGGTGTCGGGTCCAGGCGCAACGGCCGTAGGCGAGGGGACAGCAGCGAGGAGGATGGCCGTGACGATCAGCGAGGCAGCCGCCACACTGAGCACCAAGGCCGCGCGCTGTGGTCGCGGTAGGTCGCCGTCTCTCTTCGCCGCAAGCTCATCGGGTCGGTGCGCCCGGGTTCCCACTGCTGCGAGTCCACCGACCACGGCGAGGATCGTCAGGCCTCCCGCCCACCAGGTGAACGGGTAACCAAGCCTTCCGGCGACAGCACCGCTGATGAGGAACACGCCTAGTCCGAGGGCTGGGGCCACCAGGAGGCGATCCGGGGCGGCGAGGCGAAATGAGCGGCCCAGGAACCAGCCCACGAGGATCAGGATCGCGCAGGTGGTCAGTCCTGCCGAAAGCGCCGGCAGCCAGGCCGAGACCACCTCGGCCAGCTTCCCCATGCGTCTCAGTCAACAGGGGGTCACGACCACGCGCAGCCTTTTCGACCGTTGGGGAGAGTGCTCCGGTCGCCGGAGTCGTCAGCGGCCGTCTGAGCCAGGTCCGTCTGAGCCGATCGGACTGGCAGCCTCCAGGGTGTGCGGGTCGAGTGAGCCCAGTGACACCAGGTGGGCGAACTCCGGAGCCCGCTGACGCACCTCCTCGAAGGAGCCCAGCGCGACGAGCCGTCCCTGGGAGAGGAAGGCGACCTGGTCGCATGACCTGACCGTCGACAGCCGGTGGGCGATGATGATCGTCGTCACTTTGTGAGTGAGGGCTGCGACCGTCTCGGCGATGCGACGCTCGGTGTCGGTGTCGAGCGCAGATGTCGCCTCGTCGAGCACCAGTACGTCGGGGTTGTGGTAGAGAGCCCTGGCGATGCCGAGCCGTTGACGCTGGCCCCCCGACAAGCGGGCACCACGCTCGCCGGTCTCGGTGTCGACACCCTGGGGCAGCGAGTCGACCAGCTCGGTCAGCTGGGCGGAGGCGATGGCCTCGTGCAGACGACGTTCGGAGTCGTCGTCGGGCGGGTCGCCGAACGCGATGTTCGCGCGGATGGTGTCGTCGACCAGGTAGATGTCCTGGGGCACCATTCCGATCGAGCGCTGCCACCCAGGGAGATCCTCGAGGATGGAGACGCCGTCCACGACGACCTCGCCCGACTGCGGGACGTGCAGGCCGAGGATGACATCGGCGAGAGTGCTCTTGCCTGCGCCGCTCACACCTACGAGGGCCAGTGACTGCCCGGCACGCAAGGTCAGCGAGATGTCGACGAGGACGTCTCGGTCCGAACCGGGATAGCGGTAGAAGACGTCGCGCACCTCCAGGGTCCGCTTCAGTGGTCGCCTGTGGGTGTTGCCCGGGTCATCGACGCTGGTGTCCTGGAGGAACTGGTCGGTCATGTCGTCGAGGAGGATCTGGACCCCCCGGGAGCCCAGGCGCACGTTCTGACCCGAGGCGACGATTCTGGTGAGGCTCGGGAGCAGGCGGAAGCCGGCGGCCACGAACAGACCGAGCGAGGCAAGGCCCTCGCCCGGGCCCTTGGTCAGGAACGTCAGGACCGTGAGCAGGGAGATCGCGATGATGAAGGCGATCTCGAAAAGAGAGCGGGGCAGGTCGTTGAGGAAGCTGGCGGTACGTCGCGAGCGTGTGAAGTCGGCGCGGGCACTGGCGTAGCGGTCGACGAAGTGACCCGATGTGCGGCGGACCCGGATCTCCTTGGTGGCGCCGAGCGCCTGCCAGGTGAAGACGTTCATCGCAAGCGACGACTGCTGCAGCTGCTCACCTGCGCGGGTCGCGGGCCCGCGGATGACCCGCTCGTACACCAGGCTCAGCACCACGAAGTAGGCGACAAGAGTGATGGCGGGCAGGGGGTTGAGGACGACGAGCACGGTGGCGATGGCGACCACGCTCACCACCTCGGTCAGAGCGGTGATGCCCGCCATCAACACCAGCCCGTACGTCTGGCCGACCGCATCACTCATGCTGCGGACGAAGGACGCGGTGTTGCGCTGCAAGTGGACCCAGTACGGCGCAGCGAGGAAGCGCCGCAGCAGGGTCACGGCCGTCGCGGCCTCCTCCTCGGCCAAGAACTTCGCCAGCCACCACCGAAAGGCGATCGAGTAGGCAGCCCTTGTCAAGAACACCACGAGCACGCCGACGGACACAGCCACGGCCAACGTGGTCTCGGAGACGCCGCCGAGCGCGTCGTCGATGCGTCCGAGCACACCGGACTCCTGGTCCCCGCCAGTGACCAGCTGCAGGAGTGGAAGCACCGCGGCGACGCCTAGAGCCTCCAGCATCGCTGCGACCACCGAACCCAGCAAGGCCAGGAACAGGCGCCGACGGGACTTCACGGACAGGATGGAGATCAGCCGGCGGGCAGTGCCCAGCAAGGTACCTCCTACGACGACGGGTGACCGACCGATCCTACGAGACTTTCAGTACCCGCATCCGGGAACAGCCGGGAGCTGGGTAAGCCCTCGCGGGGAGTTTCTAGGCGCTCGGGCCGGGAGGTTGCTCCAACCCGTAGTGCTGGGCGACCCCGGCCTCGAAGGCCGCCTGGGAGTACTCGCGCACCGCCCAGGACATGGCCGTGCGAGCGCGCTGGCGAACGGCGTCCGGGTCGGCGAGACAGGCGACCACCGCAGCGCCGAAGGCTTTCGGCTCGGGCTCCGCGACGGCGAAGAGGTCGGGACCTTCGACGCCCTCGGCGCCGACGGGAGTGGTGACCACGGGCACGCCGTGCAGCAGCGCCTCGACGGTCTTGAACTTCACTCCCGCCCCGCGTCGCAGGGGTACGACGGCGAGTGCGGCAGCGCGGTACTCCGCGCCCAGGTCGTCGACGAAACCGGTCAGTGTGACCGAGGGCCACCGGGCCACCTCCGTCAACAGCGTGGCCGAGGCGTCCGCGCCCACCAGCCGGAGGCGAACACCCGGGACGGCGAGCTCGACAGATGGCCAGACCTCGCGGAGGAACCACAGTGCGGCGTCGTCGTTGACCGGCCGCTTGAAGTGGGCGACGAACACGAGAGCGGGCCCACCGGGGGGCGGAGGAGGCATGGTCTCGTCGCCGGAGGCCAGCGGTGGCCGGATCACCCGGAGGTTGGGTGGGTCGCCCAGCAGTCGTGCGTCCTTTTCGCTGAAGACCGCCACCTCGTCGAGCGCCCCGACATCATGGCGCTCGTGCCATCGCAACACGCCAGGTGGCCATGCGCCGGCGAGCACGGGCGAACCGAGTGGCAGCAGGCTCGCGGGAGTAGAGCTGTGACTGGACGTCATGGAAGGTGCCGACCACGCGAGCTCGGGGGTTCAGGCGGCGGGCGAGCTTCACGAGGCGGATCGACTCGGACCATTGGAGGTCGATCACGTCGGCCTGCTCGATGGCATCCCGGGCGGGCCCGCGGCGGATCAGTCCGTGTGCGAAGGCGAGGTTGGCGGATCCCGGGTCGACCCGCCGCAGCTGCCTGTCAGCAACCGCGACCACGCGGTTCATCACACGCCGGGGCAAGGTCGAGACGTCATGTCGAACGAGGTGCAGCCTCCGGGGGGCCCCACGAGCGGTCTCGGTGGCGCGGTTGACGGGGGTGTTCGGCACGATGACGGTGGTCTCCCCCACCGACTCAGCGAAGTGCACGACGCTCTGCAGGTAATGCCCGCCGGCGTGAGGAGGCGAGTCGATGGGCACCATCGGTGCGACGACGACGACCTGCAGGCGAGTCATCTGCTGCGAATGTCGTCTTGATCGTGCGCGTGGGTCGACGTCGCCCAAGGCCAGTCGCGGAGCGGTCGTCTCGCGAACACCCTAGGCGCCTGAGCTCCTGGACGCGTCGACCTGGTCACCGTGCCCGTGCCCGTGGTCGTGCCCGTGGTCGTGCCCGTGGTCGTGCCCGTGGTCGTGCCCGTGGTCGTGAGGTTCGACCGGGGTCGGCAGCTCGGGTGCGTCCTCGAGCTCGGCCACGATGTCGTCGACGAACGACTCGATTTCCCTGACACCGGCCACGGGCCCGCCGGCGAGCTGCCCGTCGGCACCGAACAGCACGGCCGCCGGCCGGGCGCTGGCGAACAGGTCGGTGACGGCCTGGTCCGGGTCGCGGTACAGCGTGATGCTCGGCGCCTTCCAGGTGTCCGGCACGTTGTCGAGCGACTCGGAGAAGACGGCCGCCACCTCCACGAGGCCGAGCCGCTCGGCAAGACCGGGGAGCAGGTCGGCGAGCACCTGGCACGAGCCGCAGCTCACGGACATGAAGACGAGCAGCTGGGGACGTTGCGCGGCCAGGTGGCGCAGCTGGACGGGACGGCCGTCCTCGGTCGACCAGCACGCCGATCGGGATCGGCTGGCGCAGGTAGTCGAGCTCGTCGCTCGGCGGGCGTCTCCGCGGCCGGGCTGGGGCGGACGACGAGCACCGCGGCAAGGACCACCAGGCCCGTCATCACCGGCCACCACCACTCGGCACCCTCGAGGTCACCCAGCGCCGGGATCACGCCCGAGCCGCCGACGCCGAAGGCCGTCGCGATCGCGGCCAGCGCTACGAGCACGAGGTTGCGGGCGAGCGTGGCCGAGGTGACCCGGTCGCCCCCGAGGCTGCCGAAGCAGTTGCACTCGACGCTGTCACCCGTCTCGCAGGACCCGCGCGACCAGGACGGTGTAGACGACGAAGAGCGCGGTCGCCAGCGCACCGACGGCAGCCAGCAGCCAGCCCCAGGTCAGCAGGAGAGCCAGTCCGAGCGCCAGCTCGGCGTAGGGCAGCGCACGTACGACGATGGGTCGCGAGAGCGCGGCCGGCACTCCCATCGCCACGAACGCGAGGCGCATGCCGGTGACGTCACCCACCTTGGCCCAGCCGCTCACGAGCAGGACGACGGCTGTGGCCACGGGCGCGAGCAAGAAGGCGAGAGCGGTCACGCCTCGATCATGCCAGCGAACCGCGAGCCACCAGGTTCTCTTCGACCAATGTGGCCAGCGCCCTGCCGACGATCGCCGCGGCGTCCGGATGAGAGCCGTGCGCCTGCTCGGCCGCGCGGATCAGCTCCTCGACCGAGCACGGGCGGGCCAGGTGCAGCCAGAGGGTGGCGCTCAGCTCGGCGAGCAGCACGGCGCGCGAGGCGCTGAGCACGATGAGCTGGTCGTCGATCTCCACGGCCTCGGCCCACGGGCGTCGGGCGAGGAGTGGACCGCCCTCGGAGATCGTGAGCCGGAACTCACTCCGGCCCGGGTGCCAGACCAGCGTCGGCTCGGAGCTCGCCTGCGGGTACGCAAGTGGGTCGGCGAGCAGGCCGACCAGCTCGTCGACGTGGTCGTCGATCTCCTCGTAGGTCAGCGCCCACAACCCGCCACACCCTTCGATCAGCTCCACCATGGCGTGGAGCGGGCGAGGGAGCTCAGCCAGCGACGACGACTGCTCGATGAGCTGGAGCATGCCCCGCGCGGTGTCGAGCCGGGCCAGGCCCTTCGGGCCCTCGGCTCCACGCTGCAGGACGACCAGGCGGGCGAGCCGTCCCTCGCCGGGGGTCGGGAGGAGCCCGAGATCGTCCGGTGACAGCTGGCTCTTCTCCCGCGGCCGTTGTGGGTCGGTGACCACCGAGAGTGGCTTGGGGTGCGGCGCGACCGTCCCGTCAGGGTCGATCGACACAGTCTCGTCGGAGACGTAGCCGAGTCGTCTGGCCAGTGCCAGGGTCGCGGTGGTCTTGCCGGTGCCCGACGGACCGACGACGGCCAGCACGCGTCGGCTTTCGTCGGCGACCCCTCCCGCGTGCAGGTTGATCCGCCGTCCGGCCGTGGCCCTCAGCGCTTCCATCGTGACCTGGGTGGTGACCATGTAGTCGCGGAACGTCTCGGTGTCCCCCGGCGCGGGCCCCGCCGTCGTACGCGCCTGCGCGGGCTCGTCGGGCGATTCGACGACGGCACGGGACCACTGGTGGGCCAGCCGGTCGCGGGTCTGCTGGTCGGGGACGGCGATCTCGACCGTGACGCCCATGGCGCGCACGTACAGGGAGTGCTCGAATCCATCGCCGTCGGGATCGCTGGTCACGGCGCCATTGTGTCGGCCTCTCCTAAGGTGCGGGCATGGACCTGAGCCTCACCGACGAAGAACGCGAGATCCGTGACTGGGTGCGCACGTTCGTGACCCGAGAGATCATGCCGCTGGAACCGACCGTCCTCGAGCGTGAGCGACGCGGCGAGCGGGGACTGACCCGCGAGGAGCTGCGGGCGCTGCGCGGCAAGGCCAAGGAGGCCGGGTTCTTCGGGGTGCAGACGCCGGAGGAGTACGGCGGGATGGCGCTCGGCGCGGTCATGACGGCGTTGATGGAGGCGGAGCTCGGCCGGTCGTTCGTACCGTTCAGCTTCGGCGGCGACGCCGACAACATTCTCTACGCCGCCAACGACGAGCAGAAGGAGCGCTATCTCGTCCCGACCATCAACGGCGACAAGATCAGCTGCTTCGCGATCACCGAGCCCGGCGCCGGGTCGGACGCCCGCAACATCCGCACCACCGCCGTCCGCGACGGCGACGAGTGGGTGGTCAACGGGGAGAAGACCTTCATCACCTACGGCGACGTTGCCGACTTCGTGATGGTCTTCGCGGTCACCGACAAGGAGAAAGGAGCCGACGGCGGCGTCACCTGCTTCCTGGTCGACCGCGACGCCGGCTGGACCTCCGCCCCGATCGCGACCATGGCCCAGTGGGGTCCCGCTTCGCTGAGCTTCCAGGACGTGCGGGTGCCGCACTCGGCGATCCTCGGCGAGGAGGGCAGGGGCTTCGAGCTCGCGATGCGCTGGATCGGCCGTGGCCGCTACCTGCTCCCCGCCCGCGCGCTCGGTGCGTGCGAACGCCTCGTCGAGATGGGGATGGAGCACGCCCGCCAACGCGTCACCTTCGGTGAGCCCATCGCGAACCGCCAGGCGATCCAGTGGATGCTCGCCGACTCGGCCGTCGAGATCGAGGCGCTGCGCTGGCTGGTGCTCTCGGCCGCGTGGCTGGTCGACCAGGGCGCCGACTCCCGGCATGCCCAGTCGATGGCCAAGCTGTACGGCGGTATCAAGGCCAACGAGATCGTCGACCGGGTGCTCCAGATGCACGGCGGCATGGGCTACACCCGCGAGCTCCCGATCGAGCGCTGGTACCGCGAGCTCCGCGTCCTGCGCATCTACGAGGGCACCGACGAGATCCAGCGCCGCACCATCGCCCGCAACCTGCTCTCGGGCCACGTGTCGGTGCGCGGCCACCTGGGCTGACGCGCGCCTGAGTCGTGTGTCTGAGCGAGCGCTAGAGCGCTCCCTCACCCGCACGACCCTGGTGGGGCTGCAAGGATCGGCGACATGGAGCTGCGGCTGGGCCGGCACACGTTCGGACCCGACGCGACGCTGATGATGGCGATCGTCAACCGCACTCGCGACTCGTTCTACGACGGGGGAGCGACCTACGACGACGGGCCGGCGCAGGAGCGCGTCCACCAGGTCGTGGAGGAGGGCGCCGAGATCGTCGACATCGGCGGCGTGCGCGCCGGGTACGGCGACGTCGTCGAGGCCGCGGAGGAGATCCGGCGCGTGGTGCCGTTCGTGGCGTGGGTCCGCGAGCACCATCCCGGCGTGGTGATCAGCGTCGACACCTGGCGTTCTGAGGTGGCTCGCGAGGTGTGCGCCGCGGGCGCCGACCTGCTCAACGACGCGTGGGGTGGCCACGACCCACGACTGGTCGAGGTGGCCGCGGAGTTCGGCGCGGCGGTCGTGTGCACCCACACGGGCGGGCTCGCGCCGCGGACCGATCCCTACCGCATCGAGTACGACGACGTGGTCGCCGCCGCGATCGCCGAGACCACCGCGCTGGCTGAGCGGGCCGTGGCCGCGGGGGTGGCGCGCGAGTCGATCGTCATCGACCCGGCTCACGACTTCGGCAAGAACACCTTCCACTCCCTCGAGGTGACCCGGCGCCTCGGCGAGATGGTGGCCACCGGCTGGCCGGTCCTGGTCTCCCTCTCCAACAAGGACTTCGTCGGCGAGACCCTCGGCGTGCCCACCCAGCAGCGCCTCACCGGCACGCTGGCCGCGACATCGGTGTGCGCGCTTGCCGGCGCCCGCATCTACCGGGTCCACCAGGTGCGCGAGACCCGGCAGACCGTCGACATGGTGTGGTCGATCGCCGGTCGCAGGCCGCCGCGGCGAGCGATCCGGGCCCTGCAATGACAGAGCCAGTGAGGGTCGCGTTGGTGCCGGGGGTGCTGGCGTTCCTGCCCGAGTACGCCGGCCTCGAGGACCCGGTGGCCGACGTGCGGGCCGCCTCCGTGGCCGCGGCCGCGTGGGTGGCTGAGGCGGGCCCCGTCACGCTCGTCGCCGACGACCAGGGCGCGCGCGTCGGGCGGCACCTCCTGCGCGGGGCGCCCGAGGGTGACGGACCGGCGTACCTCGTCGTCGCCAACGGGTCCGCCCGCCGCGACGACACCGCGCCGGGCTATGTCGACGACCGCGCGGTGCCCTTCGACGACGCGGTCGAGGTAGCGCTCCGCGCCCCCGACCCCGACGCGCTGGCCCGGCTGGACACTGCCCTCGCCGAGACACTGCTGGTCGGCAACCCGGCCGGTTTCGTGCGGCTGGGCGAGCTGGTGCGAGGCGCACGCACCGCCGGTGTCGACTACGTCGGCGACCCCTATGGGGTGGCCTACTGGGTCGCGCGCTGGGAGTCCGGGGAGAACGCCCACAGATCCAGGTAGGGCACGGTGATGTGGCCCCTGCGCTGCACGTCGAGCCATCCCTCCAGCGACCGCAGCCCGGTCGCGACCGCGGCACCGGGCGCCAGCGTGACGATACGACGCCCGAGGTTGTCGTAGGCCTCGACCGTGCGCCGACTGGCTGCGAGCAGGTCGATCAGTCGGCCGATGTCGTCGCGGTCGCCGAGGGTCGAAGGCGGGTCGAACTCGAACCACAACGTGTCGCAGCGGCTGTCGATGACGTCCCAGTGCTGCACGAGCACGTGGATGTCGAGCCCGTCGATGTCGCTCTTCCAGGTCACCTGGTCGTAGCCGTCCACGTCGGCGAGGAGTTCCTCGGGCGTCACGAAGTCGTCGACCGCTTCGCCCTTCTCGACCTTGTTGGCGAACCGGCCGGTCGAGGTGCCGGTGGCGATGTAGCCCCTGTCGGTGACGCCGGCGATCGGCCCCACGAACGACGGCACCACCCGGCACCGGTCGCCGTACGCCTGCGTGTTGCGCTCCAGCCAGGGGAAGAACATGGGCGACCCCTCGACTGCGATGACGTCCACGTTCGAGCGCAGCGCCCAGGCAGGCGACGGCGGTGTCGCCGACGTTGGCTCCCAGGTCGATGACCAGCATCCGCTCGGCGCGGGCGGCCAGCTCGGTGATCAGCACCTCGGCGTAGGCGTCGTACGTCGGGTCGCGGCGTTGGTAGAAGGGCAGGTCGTGGTCGGGCGGCAGCACCAGGGGCAGACCGGCCACGACGTGGTGCTGCTCGCGGTGCAGCAGGACGCGAGCGCGGCGGGCGGCGGGGTTGGTGGCATATCCGGCCATCCGGCGCAGGAACCGCCTCCGCCGAAGGGACCAAGGCATGCGCGTGATCTTATGGGGGCGACCAGGCGCCCGAATCGATTTGCGTGAGGGAGCTCTGCGCGAAGGCCCAATCCGATGACCATCCGATGACCAGACCGATGACCAGACCAGACCGATGACCAGCACGGAAGGATCCCCAACGACATGAGGACCCTGCTCGGACCCGACGGCGACCTCCGCGAGGTGTACGCCGCCCCGCAGACGCCGTGGCTGCGCGTCAACATGGTCTCCACGATCGACGGCGCGGCGACGGGAGAGTCCGGCCTGACCGCCTCGATCAACAACGATCCCGACCAGCAGGTGTTCCACCTCCTGCGCGAGCTTGCCGACTGTGTGGTCATCGGCGCAGGCACGGCCCGCACCGAGGGCTACCCGCCCCTCGGCGTGCCCACGGTCGTGGTGTCGCGAAGCGGCAGCGTGCCCGAGAGGATGCGCGAGGCCGAGCCGGGCCGGGTGCTGCTCGCGACCGTCGGCGTCGCCGCCGGGCTCGACGCGGCGCGTCAGCTGCTCGGCGACGACAACGTGCTGGTGCTCGGTTCCCACCGCGTCGACCTCGCGGCCCTCAAGCAGGCGCTGGTCGACCGCGGTTTCCAGGACATCTTGTGCGAGGGCGGCCCCCACCTGTTGCGCGACCTGCTCGACCAGGGCGTGGCCGACGAGCTCGACTGCACGTTCGTGCCGCGCCTGGTCTCCGGCACCCATCCCCGCATCACCGACGGCCCGCCCGTCGACGTCCACCTCCGGCTGCACGCGCTGGTCGAGGAGGAGGGCACCCTGTTGGGGCGCTGGTTCACCGGCTGAGCACAACGCCCGCCCAGGTCAGGGAACCCGCCATCGGCTCGTCTCGGTGGTCAGCACGACCATGATGACGTCATCGCCGACCTGGCGCGAGCTGTCCGGGTTTGCCGCGTCGATCCACGCACGCCACCTTGCCCCGCGGGATGTCGCCAGCCTTCGTGCACGGCACCACCGGTGGTAGCTGGCCCCCGTTGGGCTCGTGCATGACCTCGAGGTCGCGCCACGTGCGGAAGCTACCGTCCTTTTCTCCAGCAGGGTGCTGTCGTAGCGCAGCTGCAGCACCGCCGGCGCCGCCTTGTTCACGTTCAGGTGCTCGGTTTCCACGTTGATCACCGCGCCCAGCGCGTCGTCATCCTCGACATCGGGCTTCAGCTCCACGCCCACGGTCGCGCCGCCGTCCTCGCTGGACGGGATCGTCAGCCAGGCCAGCTGTGTCGTCGATCGACGTGCCCAGGCCCGCACTCCTCAGACACCAGGTCGCAGACGCCCGTGCCGTAGCTGGCTCCGGCAGCGACCACAGCGTCGGCCTCCGTGCCCTCGGGCAGCAGGAGCGAGCCGCCCTCCACCTCCGTCGAGGACCCGCCCGACGCCGAGTAGTCGGCGGCGATGCGGCTGGCGCCGGAGCCGGTCTTCTTGATCGATGCCCTGGTTGCTGAACGTGCTCAGCGGGAGGCCGTTGTCTGTCGTCGCCCTCGTCGTAGCCTTGCTCGTTCTCGATCACCAGGGTCCCCGCCTCCGACTGCCTGCGTTGGTCGACGAGCGCGAACGACGTGCCGTGGTCGGCCGACAGCGAACCCTCGTCGGTGATGGTGACCGTGCCGCGTGCCTTGACCCGGTAGGCGGTCGTCAGCCTGCTGGCCGGAAGGTCGGGAATCGAGCCTTCGACCCGGAGGTGTCCTTGGTCGTCGAGCACCAGCCGCCCGCCGGACCGCGGGATGTCTGGTCCGTCGCTCGTGCCGAGCGTCGCTGGCTGCCCGCCCTCGGGCGCGAGAGTCACGAGCCCACGGACGAGCAGCTTGCCGGGGCCGCCGAGCGTGCCTCCGGACACGTGGATCGCCGAGTCGGCGCGGACCAACGAGAAGTCGGCCTCGTCGTCCTTCCAGACGAAGAGCCCGGCCCCGGCGCTGACCCGGACGGTAGCGCCCTCGGCCAGCACCAGGGACGCCAGGTCGACCCGGCCGGACGTCGCATCGATCGTCACCGTCACGGGGCCCTTGATGCACACGTGGCCCGTCGACTGATCAGCTCCCGGTGGCTGCGGGAGGACCACGCAGCATCTGACCAGTAGCCGTCGCCACCCGTCCACATCGTCGTGGGAACATCCGCACCCTTGACGCGGCAGCTCCACTCGGCCTTCGCCGTACTTGCTGCAGCACCAGCCGTGGTCGGCGGCACATGCGGCCACCGTGAGAGCCAGCACTCCGGAAGCCACCCAGCTGGCCAGGCGTGAACGTGTCATCGCGTGCTCCCCCTCGATGATGAACCCTCGTTTGCACGATAGAGCCGCGAGCACCCATCGCACTACGGTGTGGCCGGGAGGAAGGGGTGGTGATGTCCGAGCGCGTGTGCGTCGTGGCCGGTGCCGGCTCCTGGCCCTTCTACCTCGCTACGGGCGCCTGGGTGGGTCAGGAGAACCGTCGCTTCGGCAACGCCACCCGTCTCGGCTTCTACTCCGGTCGTCAGGTGCAGGGCCTGGCCCCCCGCATCGGACACGTCGTGGCGTCGGTGCCGCTGACGCCGGAGGAGGCGGCGACGCGGACGCTGAGTGCCGACCCCGTCGAGCGTCGGGTGGGCGAGGCGTTGGCCGCCGCGCTGCACGACGGCGGCACAACAGCCCGGGTCTCGGTCGTGCTGCTCTCGCCGCCCGACGACCCGGAGACCGTCTCCTTCGACCCCGTGCCCCATGACGGCGACGCCGCATGGACGATGTTCCAGCGGTTCACCGACGTCGACCGCCTGCGCGCGGCCACGTCGACCGACGAGCTCGGCCAGGCCGAGCGATGACGACCCTGTCCCGGGAGCAGCGTCGCAAGGAGATGCGCGACTGGTACGAGCAGCACGTCGACGGCCTCCTCGCGCTCGAGGCGGCCTTCCGCGACCACCTCGGCGAGGCCCTGAGGTCCGCCCGGCTCGAGGACGCGCGGCTGGAGACGCGCACCAAGGCGCTCGACAGCTTCGTGGAGAAGGCGACCAAGTCCGACGGGCGCGGCGGGTTCAAGTACGCCGACCCGGCCACCGAGCTGACCGACTTCGTCGGCGCTCGGGTGCTCGTCCCGCTGAGCGCCGACGTCGCCCCGGTCGCCCGGCTCGTGCAGCGGCTCTACGTCGTGGAGGAGATGTCCGACCAGAGGGCCGACTCGCATGCTCGACGTGCCCGGGCTACCAGAGCCTGCACTTCCTGGTGCGGTTCCGCGACGAGGACCGCGAGGCGCTGGGGCTGACCGAGCGAGGTGTCCCCGACCGGCCGGTCGAGGTGCAGGTCCGCTCGATCCTGCAGCACGCGTGGGCCGCGTTGCAGCACGACCTGATGTACAAGGGCGAGCGAGCGCCCACCGACCAGGTGCGCCGACGGCTGATCGCCCTGGCCGGACTGCTCGAGCTGGCCGACCAGGAGTTCATGTCGGTCCGGCTGGCCCACGGCGACGCGGCCGGCATGCTCGACGACGCCCATGCGGGTGGCTTCGACGTCGCCGGGGTGCGGGCCTGGGCCGAGCGGCTCGTCGGTGACGAGGCCGGCACCGAGCCGCTCGCCTGGGCTGCCGCCCTGCGTGCCGTGCTCACCGGGCTCGGTGCGACCACGGCGCAGGAGGCGACGGCGCTGCTCGGCGAGTGGGCCGGCCGGGGCCCCGAGCTGGCGCGGACAGCGCGGGCCTCGCGGCCCTGGGCCACGGCGTCGTACGTCGCCGACCTGGCGATGCGGCTCTCCCTCGGCGCCGACTACCTCGCCCGGCGCGAGGTCACCGACCCGGCCGCTGCCGAGGCCCTCGACCGTCGAGTGCGCTGCTGTTCGCCAAGCCCTGGAGGGTGCGTCGTGACCGCGATCCTCTTCGTGCTGGTCGAGATCGGCCTTGCCGTCCTGGTCTGGCGCCTCGGCGACCGGGCTCGCAAGCAACAGCTCACGGCGCGGGCCGCGGCTGTGTTCGCCGGCATCTGCGCGGTCCTGCTGATGCTGCTCATCGTGACGGACTGGCCTCTCACCGACTGGCCGACACCCGCCATCAACGAGTTCTGGGACGAGCACGGAGTGCTCAGCGGCACCGTCCAGAGCGTGCTGCTGTTCGGCGTCGGGCTGCTGTCCTACGAGGCCGGCCAGCTGCGCGCCCAGGAACGCCTCGACGAGAGCGTCACGGCCGCCGGCCTGGGGGGCATCGTCGACCACCTCGTCGACGCCGAGGTCGGGCTGGCCTTCCTGTCCTCGCCCGAGCCGCCTGACGCGCACGGCTGGACCTGGGCGCCCGGCAAGCCGCTCGAGTGGTTGCGCCAGGGCCGCGAGCGCTTGCACCGCAACGGAGCCGACCGCACGGGGGATCCGCGCACGTGGCCGGCAACCCTGCCCGAGACCACCGACCCGGAGTGGCGCAAGGAGATCGTCGACCAGTGCATCCGGCGGCTGCTGGTCGCGCTGCGCAACTGGACGCCGTTGATCGCCACGTCGCGCAACGGGACCCGCGTGCTGGTGGCGATCGGCGAGCTGCGCAAGGACCTCGTCGAGCTCGATGCCCACCTCCACGACGACCCTCAGGTGGTCGAGCCGTTGCTGGTCAGCCTGCGCGGCCGGGCCCGGCTGCTGGCCTACTTCCTCGAGCTCAAGAGCGGGGCAGACCCGCTGCGGCCCGAGGTGCTCGACACCTTCGCCCCGCTGCCCACGACGCCGGGGTCGCTGGAGTGGGCGGCGGACCCGTCGGGCCGAGACCTCTTCGGCGCCGAGTGGACGAGGGACCTGCAGACGGCGACCGACACGCTCACCCGGGAGAGCCGACGCTAGGTTCCGCCACGCGCTCGAGCAGACCGTCCAGCTGCGCCCGGACGGCGGCGAGCGGCAGGCTCGAGCCGATGGTCCAGGCGCGTCGGAACGCCTGCTCACCCAGGACTGCCCGCGCCTCGGCCAGAGCGGCTGCGAGATCCTGCTCGGGTGGCGCGTCCTCCGCGAACGGGGTGGGCGACATCGTCTGGGCGGAGGCGAACAGCCGAACCGCCGTGTCAGCGTCGCCGAGGACGGCGGCCAGGCAACCACCCACGCGAAGACAGAAAGCCAACTCGTAGCCGCGCCGGTCGCTCAGCTCGATCGCCGCGCGCAGGTGGACACTGGCGGCCGGCAGGTCGCCGACCATCAGCTCGGTCCGCGCCAGCGTCAGGGCACGCTTCGCGGCGGACGAGAGGGAGGCGCTGCTGCGCGATCGCCAGCGCCTCGGCCGCAAACATGCGAGCAGTGTCAGAGTCGGCGTCCTCGAGTGCGACCTCCGCCAGGGTGTTGAGGTAGTACCCGGTCCGCGCGATGTCGCCCTTTGCCCGTACGACGGCCAGCGCTGCCTCATGGGCTCGCCGTTCGCCGTCGATGTCCCCGCGCGAGCCCTTGGCCATCGCCATGACGTAGAGGGCTTGCGTCGACAACGGGTAGAGGTCGAGAGCCTCAGCCTCTGCCGCAGCTGCTTCGGCGAGCGCGACGCCTTCGTCCGTCTGGCCGGCCATCACCAGCGTCGCGCCCAGGACCATGCGGGCGGCCGCCGCCGATGGGCGATCGCCATGACGCTCCGCCAGCTCGAGTGCGGAGCGACCGAGCTCACGTGCCCGGTCCTGGTCGCCGAGCTGATGGGACAGGATCGAGGCGGCGGCCATCAACCGGGCGGCCTCAGGAGACTGCTGAGGGACGTGGTCGAGCACCCGAAGCGTCATGTCGATCGCCTCGCTGTGTCGACCCGCAGCGTTCCAGCACTCCCCGCTGGTGAGCACCAGCTCGACAGCGATCGAGCGACGGCCTCCTTCCAGGGCCCAGTCGAGGGCCGCCTCGATGTCGGCGGCGTCGTCGTCGAAGCGCGCCAGCGCGAGGGTTCCGTCCGGACCGTAGAGCTGCGTCGCGAACACCTCGGCCCGCCCGGTGAGGTGGGCGGCAAGCAGCTCGTGGCTGCGGTTGAGGTCACGATGCGTCAGCAGCTGTGCGCGGGCGAACGCACGGACGGTGCCGAGCACCACGAACCGCACCTCGGCGCGGCACTCCATGGACCTGATGAGGCGCGCGTCCAGGATCGACGCGATCGCCTCGACGACGCCGGGCACATCGGGACACAGGGCCTCGACGGACTCGATGGTGAACCCGCGCTCGAACAGCGCCAGCCGGTCGCACACCAGCCGCGCCTCGGGCGATAGGCGGTCGTAGCTCCATGCGATCGCTGACGTCAGGATCCCGTGGTGGTCCGCTACGCCGTCCGTGCCACCGCCCACGGCCGCGACGCTGTCGCTCAGCCCCTTGATGATCCGGTCCAGGCTCCTCAGCTTGACCCGGGCCGCCGCCAGCTCCAGAGCCAACGGCAGACCGTCGAGCTTGAAGCACAGCCGCGCGACGTCGCGTTCCTGCCCCTCCAGCCGGAAGTCCGGGTCGGCGGACTGCGCCCGGTCGACGAACAGCTGCACCGATGCCGAGGCCGCGATGGTGGCTGCGTCCGCGCGCTTGCCGGGGAAGTCGAGCGGATCCACCGGCATCACGTGCTCGCCGCCGAGCCAGAGGGGCAGCCTGCTCGTCACGAGAATGGTCAGGGCCGCCGACGCCTCGAGCAGGCGGCGTACGGCGTCAGGTCCCTCGAGCTGGGCCTCCAGGTTGTCCAGCACGACCAGCGGGCGACGGTCGTCCCCGAGCGCCGCGAGCGACGTCGCCAGGTCGCCGCCCGGCTTGCAGCCCAGAGCGAGCTCGACCTCGGCGATCAGCTGTGCTGCCTGGGTGACCTCGGTGACCTGCAGGTAGACGACGTCGGTGAAGCGCGCCCCGGCCGCGGACGCGACCAGCGTCGCCACCCGCGACTTGCCGCTCCCCCCGATGCCGGTGAGCGTGAGCAGTCGCACCTCGGGGCGGTCGAGCTCGAGGCCGACCTTCGTGACCAGCTCGTCGCGGCCGAACGTCGTCGTGGTGAGCAGCGGTATCCGGGCCCGCGGGCGTGGCTGCACCGGCGCCAGTCCGCCGCCAGGGGGGAGGTTGCCCGGCTCCGGCCCGTTGCGCAGGACGCCTGCCTCCAGCTGCAGGAGGGCCACGCCGGGCTCGATGCCGAGCTCGTCCGCGAGCCGCTCGCGCGCCTCGGCGTAGGCGGCGATCGCTTCCTCGCCGCGACCGCTGCGATAGAGAGCCGAGATGAGCAGCGCCCACAGCCGCTCTCGGGTCGGGTGCTCGTCCACCAGCCGGCGCACGCCCCTGACCAGCTCCCTGTGCCGGCCCTGCTGGAGGGCCAGGTCGCAGCGGTCTTCCAACGCCCCCAGTCGCCCTTCCTCCAGGCGCACGGCCTCGGCCTCCAGGTGCGGCGTGACCCGCACGTCGGCGAGGGCATCGCCTCTCCAGAGGCCGAGTGCCTCGCCGAGGAAGTCGCCCGCGAGCCGGAGGTCTCCCGCCACGCTGGCGTCCTGCGACTGCCCGACGAGGTCCTCGAACCGCTCGGCGTCCGTGGACACCAGGTCCGGTTGGAGGCGGGCGCCCTCGTCGGTGCGCTCGATGGCACCTTCGGGCAGCACCACAGCGAGCTGGCCGAGCAACCCGTCGAGCGCGTTGGCTGGGTCGGGGGGCACGGACCCGGCCCACAGCTGGATCGCGAGGTCGTCGGGTGACAGCGGGTCGGGCCCGGCCAGGGCGAGCACGGCGAGAAGGGCCCGAGCACGCTCGTCGAGCTCGACTCCTCCGTCCGGTACCGGGACCGTCACCGGGCCCAGCAGGCCCACCTCCATACGTGGAGGGTAGTGATGCTCCGACCCGTTGAGTTGGCCCGAATGGTCCGTTGAGTTGGCCCGAATGGTTGATGCCCTACGTCGTCCAGCCATTTGGGCCAACTCAACGAGCCGTTTGAGCCAACTCGACGAGGGCTCAGGCGCTCTCCCGTCGGACGACGACCGGCGGGATGATCACCCGCATCGCGCCGGCAGGGGCGCTGCCGTCCATCTGCTCCAGCAGCAGCCGGGTGGCGCGCTCGGCCATCTCCACGATCGGCTGGCGCACGGTGGTCAGCGGCGGCGAGGTGCGCTCGGCGACGCCGAGGTCGTCGTACCCCACCACGGCCACGTCGTCGGGTACCCGCCGGCCGGAGTCGGCCAGCACCCGCAGCGCGCCGGCGGCCATCAGGTCGGAGGCGACGGCGATGCCGTCGAGGTCGGGGTGGCGCTCGAGGAGCTCGCGGGCGGCCTCCTCGCCGCCGGCCTCGGTGAAGTCGCCGATCGCCACGGCGTCGGTCGGCAGGTCGGCCGCGCCCATCGCCTCGTGCCAGCCGTGGAGACGATCGACGGCGGCGGTCATGTCGGCTGGGCCGGCGATGGTGCCGACCCGGGTGCACCCGCGGTCGATGAGGACCCGGGTGGCCTCGCGACCGCCGGCGACGTTGTCGACGTCGACGTAGGTCACCCGGTCGCCGCTCCACGGCCGGCCGACGAAGACGCACGGCAGCCCGATCGCGGTGAGGTGGTCGGCCAGGCCGTCGTTGCGGTGGTGCGAGGCGACGACGGCCCCGTCGACGTGGCGGTGCGAGAGGTAGCGCAGGGTGCGCGCCCCCTCGGCCCCCGGTGTCGCCAGGAGCAGCACGAGCTGGAGGTCGTTCGCGGCGAGCATGCGGTCGACGCCGCGCAGGGTACGGGCGAAGAAGGGGTCGCTGAAGACCCGCTCGTCGGGTTCGGGGACGATCACGGCCACCGAGTCGGTACGGCGCGTCACCAGGCTGCGCGCGGCCGGGTTCGGCACGTAGCCCAACGACCGCACCGCCTCGTCGACCGCTGCCCTGGCGCCCGCGCTCACCCGCGAGCCGCCGTTGATGGCGCGCGACGCCGTCGCCCGCGAGACGCCGGCGACCCGGGCCACCTCGTCGAGCGTCGGCTGGCTGTTCACCGCCGTCACGGTAGCGATCCCGGCAGCTCACCAGGCAGCTCGCCGGGCAGCTCACCACTTCGGGCCACCCGCGAGTACCAGTGCGCGCTCGCCTTCGGCGTCCGCCGCTGCGTCTCGTAGTCGACGTGCACGATGCCGAAGCGCTTGTCGTAGCCGTAGGCCCACTCGAAGTTGTCGAGGAACGACCACACGAACACCCCGGCGACGTCGACGCCCTCGGCCATCGCGTCGTGCACCGCGCGCAGGTAGGAGTCGAGGAACGCCACGCGCTCGGGGTCGTCGACCCGGCCGTCGACGAGCCGGTCGACGTACGCCGCCCCGGTCTCGGTCACGTAGATGCGGCGGCGGGCCTGTAGTCCTCGTGGATCCGCACGAGCAGGCGGCGCAGACCCGTCGGGCTGCACCTCCCAGTCCATCGCCGTGCGCGGCAGGTCGCGGGGGACGACCGTGACGTGCTCGGCCGCCGGGAACGGCGACGTACCTCGTGGGGCCTCGAGCCCGTGGTGGTTGGTCGCCGGGGCGTCCGAGGCGGACCCCGGAGACCGCGTCGCCGTGGTAGTAGTTCACGCCCAGCACGTCGATCGGCGCGCCGATCAGACCGAGGTCGCCGTCGCGCACCACGTCGTGCCAGCCCTGGCCGCGCCAGGTCAGGTGCGCGGTGTCGGCCAGCACGTCGTCGGGGTAGCGGCCCCGCAGCACGGCGTCGAGGAAGAACCGGTTGTGCAGCCCGTCGATCCGCCGGGCCGCGTCGAGGTCGGCCTCCTCGTCGGAGGCAGGGTCGGCGACCGTGCAGTTGAGGCTGATGCCCCACTTCACGTCGTCCCTGCCCTTGAGGGCGTCGAGGACCAGGCCGTGCCCCAGCAGCAGGTGATGCGCGGCGACCAACCCGGCGGCGCCCTCCTGGCGCCCGGGCGCGTGGTCGCCGGAGGTGTAGCCGAGGAACGCCGAGCACCACGGCTCGTTGAGCGTCGTCCAGGTGGGCACGCGGTCGCCGAGGACGTCGTACACGGCCGTCGCCAGGTCGACGAAGCGGTACGCCGTGTCGCGGTTGGTCCAGCCGCCCGCGTCCTCGAGGGCCTGCGGCAGGTCCCAGTGGTAGAGCGTCAACCAGGGGTCGATGCCGTGGCCCGAGCAGCTCGTCGACCAGCCGGTCGTAGAACGCCAGGCCGCGGGGGTCGACCTCTCCGCCGCCCGGCCGGATGCGGGGCCAGGCGACGGAGAAGCGGTAGGACGCCAGGCCGAGCTCGGCCATCAACGCCACGTCCTCGGGCATCCGGTGGTAGTGGTCGCACGCGACGTCGCCGTGGTCGCCGTTCGCGACCATGCCGGGCGTGTGGGAGAACGTGTCCCAGATCGAGGGGGACCGCCCGTCCTCGGAGGCGGCCCCCTCGATCTGGTACGCCGCCGTGGCGCTGCCCCAGAGGAAGCCCGGGGGGAAGGCCACGCGCGTCCGCGGCAGCGGCGGCGGGCTGGATGGTGGTCATCCTTTGACGGCTCCTTGCATGATCCCGGCGACGAACTGCCGGCCGGTGGCGATGAACAGGACGAGCAGCGGGATCGTCGCCAGCGCGGTGCCGGCGAGCACGAGGGCGTAGTCCTTGAAGTAGCCGCTCTGCAGCTGGTTGAGCGCGATCTGGACGGTGGGGTTCTCGGCCGGCAGCACGATCAGCGGCCAGAAGAAGTCGGTCCACACCTGCATGAAGGTGAACAGCCACAGGACCGCCATGGCGGGCCGCGCCGCCGGGACCGCGACGGTCCAGAAGATCCGGAACTGGCTGCACCCGTCGACCCGGGCGGCGTCGATCAGCTCGTCGGGCACGGCTTCCACGAGGTACTGACGCATGAAGAACACCGCGAACGCCGTGACGATCCACGGCACGATCGCGGCCCACACGCTGCCGGTCCAGCCGAGCTCGGCCATCACGATGAACAGCGGCACGACCCCCAGCTGGGTGGGCACGGCCATGGTGACGACCACGAACACGAGCAGCGCCACGTTGCCGCGGAACCGCAGCTTGGCGAACGCGTAGCCGGCCAGCGTCGCGAAGAAGACCACCGACGTCGCGGCCACCGTCGAGACCATCAGGCTGTTGGCGAAGGCCTTCCAGAACGGCACGGAGTCGAAGACCCGCTGGGCGTTCTCCAGGAAGTGGCCGCCCGGCAGCATCGGCGGGGTGTCGCGGGTGATCACCTCCTTGGTGTGCGAGCCGATCAGGAACGACCAGTAGAGCGGGAGTGCCGAGCCGATGATGAACGCCGCCAGCAGGCCGTAGACGAGGAACCCCGGCCTGTTCATCGGTCGAGACCTACTCCTCGGTGGTCGAGCCGCCGGTTCGTGGTCGAGCCGCCGCGAGGAACGAGCGGCGTGTCGAGACCCTGAGCCGCTCATCGCCGCCCCCGTCCGTGCCGCCGTACGTGCGACAGCGCGCCGAACCGTCGCGACAGGAAGTAGTTGACCAGCGCGATCACGATGATCAGCAGGAACAGCAGCCAGGCGGTGGCGGACGCGCGGCCGAGGTCGCGCAGGTGCCAGCCGAAGTCGTAGACGAGCATCGTCATGGTGCTGAACTGGCGGTCGCTGCCGCCGTTCTGGGCCAGTGTGGAGTCGAACATCCGGGGCTCGGCGAAGATCTGCAGGCCGCCGATGGTCGAGGTGATCACCACGAAGATCACGGCGGGCTTGATGCTCGGCACGGTGATCGAGGTGAACTGCCGGAACCGGTTCGCCCCGTCGATCGCGGCGGCGTCGTACAGGTCGCGCGGCACGGCTCTGCATGGCCGCGAGCAGGAGCAGCGCGTTGTAGCCGGTCCAGCGCCAGTTGACCATCGTGGCGATGGCGAAGTGGCTGGCCAGCCGGTCGGTGTGCCAGGCGACGCCGGGCATCCCGAGCCACTCGAGCCCCTGGTTGATCAGGCCGTAGCGGTCACCGAACAGGCTGCCGAAGATGATCCCCACGGCGACCGGCGCGACCACGAACGGCAGCAGCACGCCCATCCGCCAGAACGTCGCGCCGCGAAGCGCGGTGTCCAGCAGGCCGGCCAGGCCGAGGGCGATCACGATCTGAGGTCCTGACGAGAGGAGGAAGATGCTCAGGGTGTTGACGGCCGACTTCCAGAAGTACGGGTTGTCCAGCACGTCGCGGTAGTTCTGCAGGCCGACGAACTCGCCCTTGCCCGCCGATCAGGCTCCAGTCGTAGACCGACACCACGGCCGTGTAGGCGATGGGGAACATGCCGACGATGAGGAACAGGATGAAGAACGGCGAGATGTAGACGTACGGCGAGAACCGCACGTCCCAGCGGCTGAGCCGCTCCCGCCACGGCGAGCTGCGACGAGGCGCAGCCCGCCGTACGGCGGATGGGTCGGGGGGAGGGGAGGCCGGGGACGCCGCGCTGGCGACGTCCCCGGTCTTCACCTCGACATCCTGAGGCACGGTGCAGTCCCGTGTCCCGTGCCGTCAGGAGAGCTGGTCGACGTCGGAGAGGAACGTCTGCCAGGACTCGTCGGGGGTGTTGCTGCCGTCATCCACCCGAACCAGGGCGGCCTGGAAGGCCTGGAGGATGTCGGAGTACTTCGGGCCCTTGTAGGGCTGGACCGTGATCGCGGCCGCGCGGTCGCCGAGGATCTGGCCGACGGGGGCGTTGTTGAAGAACTCGTTGGTCATGTCCACGACCGCGGGGTCGTCGAGCGCGTCGACCTGGCTGGGGAAGGCGCCGATGGCCTGGAAGGCCTTCACCTGCTGCTCGGGCGCGGTGATCCAGGCCGCGAACTCCTTGGCCTCGTCGGGGTGCTCCGACTGCTCCGGCACGACCAGGAACGAGCCGCCCCAGTTGCCGCCGCCGCCGGGGAAGACGTTGGCGAAGTCCCAGCCCTTGACGCCGTCGGCGTTGCCGGAGACCACGCCGAGCATCCAGCCCGGGCAGGCCATGGTGGCGAAGCCGTCCTTCTGGAAGGACGCCGTCCAGTCGTCGCTCCACTGCGTGAGCTTGGTGGACAGGCCCTTGTCGACGTTCGCGGTCAAGGTCGAGTAGACGGCCTGCGAGCTCGGCGTTCTCGACGTCGATGGTGTTGTCGGACTGCTCGAAGGGGTTCTCGACCTGGTTGAGCATCGCCTGGGCGGTGCCGCCGGTGGAGTCGTACCACGCGGTGCCGGGCACCTTCTTGATGAACTCCTCGCCGGTGGCGAAGTAGTCCTCCCAGGTACCCATCAGCGCGGCGACCTCCTCGCGGTCGGTCGGCAGGCCGGCCTTCTCGAACAGGTCGGCGCGGTAGCAGATGCCCTCGGGCCCGGCGTCGGTGCCGTAGCCGATCATCTGGCCGTCGGCGTTGGTCGCGGCCGCGGCCTTGAAGTCGAGCCAGCGGCCGTCGAGCTCGGGGTCGGTCAGGTCGACGAAGGCGTCCGACTCGGCCAGGATCGCCGGCATCGCGTCGCCCTCGATCGCCTCGATGTCCGAGAGGCCCGAGCCGGCGGCGAGCTTGGTGTAGAGGTTCTCCTTGGCGTCGTCCCAGGTGCCGATCTTCTTCTGGGTGACCTGGATGTCGGGGTTGGCGGCGTTCCACTCCTCGATGAGGTCCTCGTAGCCGAACTCGTTGAACGTCGCGATGGTGATCTTGACGGGGTCAGTGCCGCCGTCGCCGGAGTCGCCGCCGTCACCGCCGTCGTCGCCGCCACATGCGGCCAGTCCGAGGGAGAGGACGACCGCCGAGACGGCGATCATGGCCACGCGTGGGGCCGTACGTCGGGTGCTGCGGTTCACCGGGTGCCTCCTGGTGGGTGTGAGAGCGCTTCCACTCTCGGTTGCGTCGGACTATGACCGCCGCCACATCCCCGTGTCAATACCCGCGGGACTATTGGATCGTTCAATGTGGAAGCGCTCTCACAATCAGCGCGAGTCGGCGCAAATCGCCCCGCTCGGGCGCGAGTCGGCGCAGATCGCCCGCGTGCGCCGAGTCGGCGCAGGTCGCCGGCGTCGTGCGCGACTCGGCATGATCCGAGGCGACTCGGCGCCGACTCGGCGCGTTCCTGGCGGGGCTGATTTGCGCCGACTCGCGGTTAGCTGCCCTTGCGGGCGCGGGAGGCGATCTTGGCGCGCTCGTGCTGGTCGAGGACCACCTTGCGGATCCGCACGCTCTGCGGGGTGACCTCGACGCACTCGTCCTCGCGGCAGAACTCCAGGCACTGCTCGAGGCTGAGCCTGCGCGGCGGGACGAGCTTCTCGAAGTTGTCGGAGGTGGAGGAGCGGATGTTGGTCTGCTGCTTCTCCTTGGTGATGTTGACGTCCATGTCGTCGGCGCGGGAGTTCTCGCCGACGATCATCCCCTCGTAGACCTCGGTGGTCGGCTCCACGAAGAGGATGCCGCGCTCCTGCAGGTTGGTCATCGCGTACGCCGTCGCGGCGCCGGAGCGGTCGGCCACCAGCGAGCCCGAGGCGCGCGAGCGGATCTCGCCGGTCCACGGCTCGTAGCCCTCGCAGATGTGGTGGGCGATGCCCGTGCCGCGGGTGTCGGTCAGGAAGTCGGTGCGGAAGCCGATCAGGCCACGGGCCGGGACGAGGAACTCCATCCGCACCCAGCCGGTGCCGTGGTTGGTCATCTGCTCCATCCGGCCCTTGCGGGCGGCCAGCAGCTCGGTGATCGTGCCGAGGTACTCCTCCGGCGCGTCGATGGTCAGCCGCTCCATCGGCTCGTGCACCTTGCCGTCGATCTCCTTGGTGACCACCTGCGGCTTGCCGACGGTCAGCTCGAAGCCCTCGCGGCGCATCTGCTCGACGAGGATCGCCAGCGCCAGCTCGCCGCGGCCCTGCACCTCCCAGGTGTCCGGGACGCTCGGTGGTCAGCACCCTGAGCGAGACGTTGCCGACGAGCTCGGCGTCGAGGCGGTCCTTGACCATCCGCGCCGTGACCTTGGAGCCCTTGAGCCGACCGACGAGCGGCGAGGTGTTGGTGCCGATGGTCATCGAGATCGCCGGCTCGTCGACGTGGATCAGCGGCAGCGCGACGGGGTTGTCGGCGTCGGCGAGCGTCTCGCCGATGGTGATGTCGGGGAAGCCGGCGACCGCGACGATGTCGCCGGGACCGGCCGACTCACCGGGCTTGCGCTCGAGACCCTCGGTGACGAGCAGCTCGGTCACGCGCACGTTCTGCTTGGAGCCGTCGCGCTTCATCCAGGCCACGGTCTGGCCCTTGTTGAGCTCGCCCTGGTGGATGCGCAGCAGGGCCAGCCGACCGAGGAACGGCGAGGCGTCGAGGTTGGTGACGTGGGCCTGCAGCGGCGCCCCGTCGGCGTACGTCGGCGCCGGGATGGTCTCGACGATCGTGCGGAACAGCGGCTCGAGGTCGGGCGAGTCGGGCATCCCGCCGTTGTCGGGTACCTCCAGCGAGGCTCGGCCGGCCTTCGCCGACGCGTAGACGACCGGGAAGTCGAGCGCGTCCTGGCTGTGAGTGGTCGTCGAGCAGGTCGAGGAACAGCTCGTAGGTCTCGTCGACCACCTCGGCGATGCGGGCGTCGGAGCGGTCGACCTTGTTGACCACGAGCACGACCGGCATGTCGGCGTTGAGTGCCTTGCGCAGCACGAAGCGGGTCTGCGGGAAGCGGACCTTCGGAGGCGTCGACCAGCAGCACGATGCCGTCGACCATCGACAGCCCGCGCTCGACCTCGCCACCGAAGTCGGCGTGACCGGGGGTGTCGATGATGTTGATCGTCATGCCGTCGGGGAGGACGGCCCGGTGTAGTGCACCGCGGTGTTCTTGGCGAGGATCGTGATGCCCTTCTCGCGCTCGAGGTCGCCGGAGTCCATCACCCGGTCGTCGACGCCCTCGACCTGGTGTGCCGTGAAGGCGCCGGCCTGGCGCAGCATCGCGTCGACGAGCGTGGTCTTGCCGTGGTCGACGTGGGCGACGATCGCGACGTTCCTGAGGTCGTGACGCAGACGCACGAGACCGGTCGCGATCTGGTCGTGCGTCTGGGCGGCCGGGGAGGTCTCGGGCATGCGAGGCGGGCACCTTTACAGGGACGAGGGGAGGGCGGAGGCGAAACCCGCAGAGTCTACGGGCCGGTATGGTCCACCGCCGCATCGTCCTTTCCCGATCCCCGGCCCCTGGCTAATCTCGTCGTGCGTTCGCCGGGGGCTTCTCGCGGCGGTGAGCGCATGTGCGTCCGCACACGTACGTCGAATCTGGGGGGATCTCGATGGGGGGCAACGCCTGCCTGCGTACGCCCCTGCCCGCAGGTCCTCACGGACCGGCGGCGGGGCGGCAACGATGACGCGCGCGTCCTCCCAGCCCCCTGCCGTGCTGCTCGACGTCCTCGGCCGCCGGGTCCGCGTCGAGGCCGGCGGCCATCCCTCCGCGGCGCAGGTCGACGCCCTCTGGTCCCGCTGCCGCTCGCTCCGACCCCGGTCCCGCGGGGCCCGGCGACGAGACGGTGATCACGCTGCCCCGCTCTGACCGTCCGCTGGACCCGACGCCGGCCTGCGCCTCGCCGACGAGCTCCGCGAGCTGGCCCTCGCCGCCGCCGCCGACCGGCTCACCGTGCTGCGCGCCGCCGCTGTCGCGACACCTCGACGGGGCCGTGGTCGGCCTGTTCTCCGCCGACGCCGACACCCGGATCGGCGCGGCGGCCGAGCTGAGCCGTCGCGGCTTCGGCTACGTCACCGACGAGCTGCTGGCCACCGACGACTCCTTCGACGTGGTGGCGTTCCCCGAGCCTCTGCGCTTCGCGCAGGACGGGCAGACCGGGCCCGAGTCCTCGACCCTGGCCGGGCCCGACGCCCTCGGGATGCGGCCCTGCCCCGACGGGCCCCTGCACCTGGCCGCCGCGGTGCTGCTCGAGCACGACGCCGCACACCGCGGCACGCCCGAGCTGACCCGCGTCCGCCGGAACGACGACGTACGCCGCCTCGAGGGCGCCCTGGTGTCCGTCCCGGCGGCCTGGTCGGCCACCGTGCTGCCCGACCTGATCGACGAGGTCGACGGGCTGTGGGTCCTGAGGTACGGCGAGATCCACGCCGCCGCCCCGGTCCTGGCCGAGCTCGCTGGTCGGGCGCACCCGGCAGCCCGCCGGCCCGGACCAGCTCTACGTCGCGGTCGGCATCGGCGACAGCGACGACCGGCCGACCGCGGTCAGCGGGCACCACCTGGCCCTCGACGGGCTGCGGCGAGTGGTCTGGATGGCCGCCGCGGGCGGCGCGTCGATCGAGGACCTGCACGCCGCCGCCAACCGCGAGATCGCGGGCAAGACGCCGATCTCG
This sequence comes from uncultured Actinomycetota bacterium, assembly GCA_963758885.1. Lineage (GTDB taxonomy): Bacteria > Actinomycetota > Actinomycetes > Propionibacteriales > Nocardioidaceae > Nocardioides. The sequence continues at coordinate 3,014 of CAVWXS010000023.1, read as the reverse complement.
GTCCAGCTCGTCGCGGCGGCGGTCCGCGACCTGATGGCGCTGCGCCTGCTGGCGCCCCAGGAGGGCCTCGGCCGCGGCGGCGCCGCGCGCGACCTCGCCGACGGGCAGCCCGCCGACCGGTCCTGAGGAGCCCGCCACTTGGCCTTGTCGGTCCCGACCGGTAGGCAGGACCCATGAACTGCTCCTTCATCCCTCCGTACCTCCTCGAGCAGATCGCCCGTTCCTACGCCGCCGGCGCCGCAGCCCGGGCGACCGCGACGCTGATGGTCGACGCCCAGCTCCGCGACCTCCGCGCGACCACCACGCCTGCGCCGCGCCCCCCGGCGACGGCGACCGTGCCCGGTGCCGCGGCGACCGTCCCCGACTGGACCGTCCACACCGCCGGCAACACCACGACCCTGCCCGGCACACCCGTGCGCGGCGCCGGCGACCCGGCCTCGGGCGACCCAGCCGTCGACGAGGCCGCCGACGGCATCGACGGCGCGCTGCGGCTGTTCGCCGAGGTCTTCGACCGGTCGTCCTACGACGGCGCCGGCGCCCCCGTCTCGGTGACGGTCCACTACGGCCGCGACTACGACAACGCCTTCTGGGACGGCACCCAGCTCGTCTTCGGCGACGGCGACGGCGAGATCTTCGACCGGTTCACCAAGCCCGTCGACGTCCTCGGCCACGAGCTGAGTCACGCCGTCACCGAGCACTCCGCCGGGCTTCGCTACCAGGACCAGTCCGGCGCCCTCAACGAGTCGGTCAGCGACGTCTTCGGCAGCTGCCTCAAGCAGTGGCTGCTCGGCCAGACCGTCGACCAGGCCGACTGGCTGATCGGCGCCGGCCTCTTCCTCCCGGGGGTCAGCGCGCGCGGGCTGCGCGACATGGCCAACCCCGGCACGGCCTACGACGACCCGCTGCTCGGCAAGGACCCCCAGGGCGCGTCGATGGACGACTACATCGACACCACCGACGACAACGGCGGCGTCCACCTCAACTCCGGCATCCCCAACCGCGCCTTCCACCTCGCGGCCACTTCGATCGGCGGCCCGCGTGGGAGGGCGCCGGACCATCTGGTACGCCGCCCTCACCGGCGGGCAGGTCGGCCCCGACACCGACTTCGCGGGCTTCGCGGCCGCGACCGTCGCCGCCGCCGGTGACCGTCGACTGCCGACGCCGTGCGCCAGGCCTGGCAGACCGTCGGCGTCACGCCCGCCGACGGCTCCACCTCCACCCCCACCACCGCTCCCGGCACAGACGAGACCCTCGTCGTCGTCCGGCGTACTGGCGGCTTCGCCGGCCGCACCACCGAGGGCTCGGTCGACCTCTCCTCCCACGACGCACGGGTTCCCGAAGTACGCACCCTCGTCGACCGCATCGACCTGGCCCACGTGCCCGGCGGCGACCCGCACCCCGACATGTTCGTCTATGACTTCAACCTCTGCGGCCGCCGGGCCCAGGTGCCCGAGCAGCACCTCACCCCCGACCTCTCCCGCCTCGCCGTCATCGTGCTGGAGGCCGGCAACCCGACCCGCTGACCGCCTTCGGGGTTCATCACCCGACGGGTCATGTGGCCGTTGTTCTCCCAGAAGGTTCGCTTGCTGGTGAGGTAGGGATCCGTCGGCGTGGGCTGGACGTTCCCGTCCGTGTCGTAGGCCCGCGACGTGATCGTGTGCTCGCCGGTTGAAGGCGTTCCCCAGTTCAGCGTCCATAGCTTCCACGCGGCCTGGCCTTGTGCACCTGCTCCGCGACGGGGTGCGGGCGAGCTTCGTCGCTCGCCAGGGTCCGCCATCGATCCGGACCTCCACCTTCGCGATCGGCGCTCCCCAGGCCGCACCCAGCACCGTGTACTTGCCACCTCGACGCGTGACCTTCGCCGGCGCGGACTCGAGACGTTCGTGGGTGACCGAGGTGAACGTCCAGTACGTCCTGCCGCCGCGGTTCTGCTCCCGGATGCTGACGTAGTCGCGCGCCATGAACTTGCCCTGGAACCGGCTGGCCGTGACCTCGATCCGGGTGAGCCACTTGACGTTGGCCACGCCGTACCAGTCGGGTGCGATGAGGCGGACGGGAGCCCCGTGGTCCCGGGGTAGCTGGGAGCCGTTCATCTCGTAGCAGAGCAGGTTCGAGGAGCTCATGGCGTCCTGGAGCGACATGCTGCGGGCGAACCGCTCGGTGACGGTCAGGTCGAGACCCGCCCGCGTCGTCCGGGACGACCTGGCCCGTCTGGCCACCACTGAACACCCCGAGTTGTCGCGGATCGTCACCTCTCCCCTGGTCGGCACCCCAGAAGACCACCTCAATCCCCTCGTCGAGGGGCCGCGCGCTCTTGAGGACCTGGGCCAACGACGCGCCGGCCCACCGCGCGTTGCCGACCAGGCCGATCTGGTTCGGCGTGGCGTCGCCGTTGCCGGAACACTCCAGCGCGAACGTGACGACTCGACGCGGTAGGGAACGGAGGTCGGCCAGTGACAGGGTCTGTGGCCGCGCGACGAGTCCATTGACGCCCAGGCGCCAGTCGGTCGGCGAGAGCTTAGGCACGTCGTAGTGCTTGACCGTGAAGAACTTCCTTGTTGGGTGTGAGGTACTCGATGTCCTCCCACACCAGCGGGTGCGCCAGGTAGTTCACCAGAAACGGCGGCACCGGCGGGACCTGGTCCAGCCATGGGACGACGACACCCTCGTCGACATGACCGGGGAACGCCTGCGCCGGCCCGGCGACGCTCAGCACCGTCAGCCCGGAGACCGCCGTGGCAGCTCCTCCCTTCAGGACAGAACGGCGGGGTATGTCCAACTTCTCCATGGCTGTGCGCGTTCGGGGCATGGCAGGACGCTCGCTGTCTGTGTCGGTGGTTGGTCCTTCCTCGAGTCTCGTCCCGCCGGGCGGGTATGGGGATACGCCTTTCCGCGAATCTTCGCCCTCCGTGTCGGTCAGCTCGTTGTGGCCGGTCACGGCCGCTGCTGCCGCCGTCCGGTTGGACACTCCGAGCTTCCTGTAGACGTGCTCCAGGTGCTTGCGCACCGTGGCC
>CAVWXS010000022.1:0-146757 GCA_963758885.1 uncultured Actinomycetota bacterium | reverse complement strand
CCTTGCAGCGAACGGTGGCCGACTGCGTCTTGCCGTTGGACTCCATCAGCAGCTTGGTCGGCGTCTCCCACCAGATGCGGCCGAACCACCCGTTGATCGAGTAGTGCGCGACCGGCGCGCCGCCGATCTTGCGCACCATCACGTCGGCCGGGCCGATGCCGTCGCTGAGCAGGGCGATGGTGGCCACCCGCTTGCCGTCCGGCGAGAGCGCCTCGATCCGCTCGTCGCAGTTGGTCCACAGCACGTCGGCCGGGTCGTCGAGGTGCGTGAGCACCTGGCAGCCGCCGTTGAAGGGGTCCTTGCTGAAGAAGCCGAGGAGGTCATGGGCCACGCTGGCGAAGTTGCCCATCTTGGTGTTCACCTTGAGGGTCTCGTCGGAGACGGTGTCCCAGGTGATCGTCTTGACCTTGAAGCTGGAGAACGACGCCACGACCGTGCCCTCGTCGAAGTCGAGCAGTGTCGGCAGCGACGCGAAGGCGTTGACGCTGGTCTCGGCCTGTTCCTCGAGGTCGTAGACGGCGATCGTCGGCTTCGAGGTGGAGTCGCCGTAGGAGTAGGCGACCTGACCGCCGTCGGGGTCGAGCTCGGTGTTGAAGGGGTCGATGAACTTCGCCAGCCGCTTCTTCACTCCGGCCGCCGACACCCGCCACAGCTTGACGTCGCCCCACTCCTTGTCGCCGGTGGCGACGATGTAGAAGTCGTTCCACTTGCCGTAGAGGATCGCCCGTCGCTTGCGTGAGCTCCACGGTGACGTCGCCGTCGTGGATCGTCGTGCCGTCGAGATGGGCGCCGGCGATGTCGGGCCCGCGCTTGAGGGCGCCGGGCTTGATCACGACGTCCGCGGGCGCGGCGTTCGATGGTGCGGTCACCAGCAGCGGTGCGGCCAGCGCCAGCAGGGCGGTGGTGGTGGTGAGCAGTCTGCGCATCAGGTCCTCTCCCCGTGATTCGCCAACGAGTCATCAGGCGTGACTCGTCATTTACCCGTGTGCGGCCAACAACACCACACAAGTAGCCTTCCCGGCATGATCCTGCGTCTGTCAAGCCTCTTCGTCCGCACCCTGCGCGAGGATCCGGCGGACGCCGAGGTGCCGAGCCACCGGCTCCTGCGTGCGCGCCGGCTACATCCGCAGGGCCGCGCCCGGCATCTACACCTGGCTGCCGCTCGGCCTGCGCGTGCTGCGCAAGATCGAGCAGATCATCCGCGACGAGATGGACGCGATCGGCGCCCAGGAGCTGCTGTTCCCCGCGCTGCTGCCCCGCGAGCCCTACGAGGCGTCCGGGCGCTGGACCGAGTACGGCGACGGCATCTTCCGGCTCAAGGACCGCAAGGGCAACGACTACCTGCTCGGCCCCACGCACGAGGAGATGTTCACCCTCGTCGTCAAGGACCTCTACTCGTCCTACAAGGACCTGCCGCTCTCGATCTACCAGATCCAGACCAAGTACCGCGACGAGGCGCGTCCCCGGGCCGGCGTCCTGCGTGGCCGTGAGTTCACGATGAAGGACTCCTACTCCTTCGACGTCGACGACGCCGGCCTCGACGCGTCGTACCAGAAGCATCGCGACGCCTACATCCGGATCTTCGACCGTCTCGGCTTCGACTACGTCATCGTCAAGGCCGAGGCCGGCGCCATGGGCGGCTCGAAGTCCGAGGAGTTCCTGGCGAAGGCCGCTGTCGGCGAGGACACCTACGTCCGCTGCACGCGGTGCGACTACGCCGCGAACGTCGAGGCGGTCGACACCCTGGCGCCCTCGCCCATGGCGTACGACGACGCCCCGGCCGCCCACGCGGAGCAGACGCCCGGGACTCCGACCATCGAGACGCTGGTCGACCACCTCAACGAGAAGTACCCGCGAGACGACCGTCCCTGGGCCGCCGCCGACACCCTGAAGAACATCGTCTTCTCGGTGCGGTACCCCGACGGCACCACCGAGGCCCTCGCCATCGGGCTGCCCGGCGACCGCGAGGTCGACACCAAGCGGCTGGAGTCCAAGCTCGGTGAGGGCGTGGTCTTCGAGCCGTTCGGCGAGGCCGACTTCGCCGCCAGGCCCGAGCCTGGCCAAGGGCTACATCGGCCCCGGGTCCCTCGGGGAGAAGAAGCCCGCCGGCGTGCGCTTCCTGCTCGACCCCCGCATCGTCGAGGGCACCCGCTGGGTGACCGGCGCCGACGTCGACGGCAGCCACGTGCTCGACCTGGTGGCCGGCCGCGACTTCTCCGGCGACGGTCTGATCGACGTCGCCGAGGTCCGCGACGGCGACCCCTGCCCCAACGGCGACGGCGGCACGCTGCGAGTCGGCCCGCGGCATCGAGATGGGCCACATCTTCCAGCTCGGCCGCAAGTACGCCGACGCTCTCGGCCTCCAGGTCCTCGACGAGAACGGCAAGCTCGTCACCGTCACCATGGGCTCCTACGGCATCGGACCGTCCCGCGGCGTGGCCGCCATCGCGGAGAACACCCTCGACGAGCTCGGCCTGTGCTGGCCGCGCGCCGTGTCGCCGGCCGACGTGCACATCGTGGCCGCGGGCAAGGACGACGCGGTCTTCGCGGCCGCTGCGCAGCTGGCCGACGACCTGTCCGCGCGCGGCCTCACGGTGATGTACGACGACCGCAAAGCCAGCCCCGGCGTGAAGTTCAAGGACGCCGAGATGATCGGCGTACCCACGATCGTCACCGTCGGCCGCGGCCTCGCCGACGGCGTCTTCGAGGTCAGGGACCGCGCGTCCGGCGAGCGCACCGATGTCGCGGTGGGCGAGGCGGCCGACCACCTGGCTCGCGCTCGTCCGGGGCTGACCGTCGCCTGCGGCGCGCAACTTTCGCCTGCGGCGGGCTTGCCTCCACCTCACTCCCGGCTGCGCGGCGGAGGGCGCTGCGCCGCCAGATCCCGCACGTCGCTCGTCCCTCGCGATCGACGCTCGCCAGACCGCACCGACCGTCGGCGCGGTCCCGTCGCGCCGTGCAGCCGTCGGTGACCACGGACACCAAAGCCCGCCGCAGGCGAAAATGCTCGCCGCAGGCGTCTGGAGCGCCACCATCGGCGTCGGCACGATCGCCGTCATCGTGGCGCTCGGCCCGCTGGTCGACCTCGCCAGCCGGGCGATGCGGCTGGACGTCCGACCGAGGCGGTCGCGCTGGCTGGACCCGCCGTGCCGTGAGCTCAGCCTGGTTCAGGTGCGGAGCGCTCGGCCGTGGCCGGCCTCGCACCGTCAACCACCGAGGCGATCGGTGGTTGAGGTGCGAGGAGCGCTCAGCGACGAGCCTCGAAACCAACCCGTCCTTCACAGCATCCGGGGGAGGAGACCGCGTCGGAGCACGACGCCGACGTGGGCGGCGAGGGCGACGAAGAAGGCGATGTGTGCGGTCACGTGCAGCCACAGCAGGTCGTCGTCGCCGAGCACCAGGGCCAGGCCCGTCAGCGGTACGACGAACAGCAGCGTGAGCAGGACCCGCTCGGTCACCGTGACGAACCGCCGTACGCCGTCACCCAGCGTCTCCGCCCAGGGCGGCAGGCCCGCATGCCGCCGCCACACCACCCGCGTCACAGCGAGCAGCACGATCAGCAGACCGAGCGAGACGTGTGCGGTCAACAGGTTCCAGCCCAGGTCCAGCGCGGAGTCGTCGTCGCCGCCACGCCCACGCCCGCGGCCCGACTCCCCACCACGTCCTCGACCTCGCCCGCGGCCCGAGTCGTCGACGTCGAGGAGGTAGCCGACCGTGAACTGCGCCAGCAGGGCGAGCACGGTGACCCAGTGCAGGGTGCGGGTGGTGGCGCCGTACGCCCGAGCCTCGGCCATCGACGTCATCGTGCCAGCCCGGGACGCGCGGCTACATTGACGCCCGTGGCGGTGGACGCGGTGATCTTCGACTGGGGCGGGACGCTGACGAAGTGGCACGACATCGACTTCCACGCGGAGTCGCTCGCCCTGGCCCAGGCTGTCGTGCAGACCGCCGACGAGCCGGTCGACCTCGTGCGGCTCGCGCCGCGGCTCCACGCAGGCCAACGCCGTGATCTGGGGCCGCTCGCGAGACGAGCAGCGCAGCAGCACGATCGGCGACCTGTTCACCGAGGCCGGGCTCGACCACGACCCCGAGCTGTTGCACTCCTACTACGAGTTCTGGGAGCCACACACCACGACGGATCCCGACGTACGCCCGCTGTTCGAGGCCTTGCGGGAGCGTGGGACCAAGGTCGGCGTGCTCTCCAACACCATCTGGCCACGATCGTGGCACCGCGGCTTCTTCGAGCGTGACGGCGTGCTCGACCTGATCGACGCCGACGTCTACACCTCCGAGATCCCGTGGACCAAGCCCGCACCGGAGGCGTTCCGGGCCGCCATGGACGCGGTCGGCGTCGCCGACCCGTCGCGGTGCGTCTACGTCGGCGACCGCCTGTTCGACGACGTCTGGGGCGCGCACAACGCCGGGATGCGCGCGATCCACGTGCCACACAGCAACATCCCGGCCGAGCAGGTCGGCCACACCGAGGGCGAGCCGGACGCGGTCGTACGCCGGCTCGCCGAGATCGGCGACGTCACCGCCGAGTGGTGACCTGACCTGCGGTTCTCTCCTTTTCGCTGCATGTTTGTGCACTGCACAAACATGAGGGGGCGATCTGTTACGAACTACACGCGAGCGCGTTGCATGATCTTGCAGGAGGCAGTTCGGTCCACCCCCACATCCCGGACCGGGCGGTCTCGAGTCAGGAAGTCAGGGCACCCACCACCGCGGTCCGCGGCTTCCCGGCGTCGAGGAATGTCTCGGGAGTTCCTCGGCGGCGGGAGGCTTGCGGGCCGCGGTTTCCTGTCGCTGCCTCAGCCGAGGTCGGGCGCTCCGGGAAAGGGCCCCGGTGTCGCGCCGTACGCCACCTGCCGGATCGCCGCCCTCGTCAGCGCACCGATGGCCCACCGACGGTCCTCGCCGGTCGTGTTCGCGACGACGTAGGCGTAGGTCTCGGCGCAACCGGCCTCGAGGTCGCCGTGCCGCCCGCGATCACGCCGATGACGGTCGCCGGCGTCGTCGGCACTTCGTACGTCGGCGCCGCCGGCGTCGGCTCGGCACCCTCGTCGCGCAGCCGCCGGGTCAGCAGGTCACGCCACGCGCGGTGCGTGGCGTAGGCGTCGTCGACCTCGGCGAAGACCAGTGGCTGGCCCGACTCCGACGTCCGGGCGCCGAGGAAGCCGTACACGTAGAGCGCGGCGTGCTCGGCAGCCAGAGCCGTCTGCAGGGCATCGACACGGTCATCGGGCCACCTCGCCCCGGTGCGAGAGGCCCGCCGCGATGCCGGCGGACATGCTGGCGAACACCCGCGCGAGCGCTCCGCTCTCGGCTGCCTGGGCGAGGCGCGCCAGCTCGCGTTGGGCGTTGAGCTCGCGCCGGCGCAGCAGAGTGGGGGTCAGGCGTCTGCCCGGTGGCCTGGGCGACGGTGTGACGGAGGTGGTGGCGGCCGGCTTCCTCGAGGGCGGCCAGATGGGCTTGGTGGATGGCGGCGAGGCGCCCGCCGGGATCGATGACCGGACTGGCCTCGGCGAGCCCGGCGATGAGCCCGGCCGTGAGCGCGACGGCGCGGTCGAGGGCGGCTTGGTCGGGGTCGGGTGCGGTCGTCTCCGTGGCAGTCGACGAGGCGGTGACGCGGCCCTCGAGGAGGACGCCGGCTCGTCTGTGGTACAGCCCGCCAGACCCAGCGCCGCCGCTCCCGACGCCGCCATCGCCGAGCGCCGGGTGGCCTTCACGCCCGCGACCCTATCGCCGGGTCCCGCGCCCGATCCCGGCCGCTATCGTGGGTAGTCGACAACAGCACAGGAGGTCTGCACCCGTGAGCCCAGGACCCGACCCCAGGCACGACGGGGCAACCCGGGACCGCATCATCGCGGCCGTCGCGGACCCCCTGGGCGCTCTCGGCTTCGACCTCGAGGCCGTCGAGCTGACGCCGGCCGGCAAGCGCCGGTTGCTGCGCCTGGCCGTCGACCGTGACGGTGGCGTCACCCTCGACGACATCGCCGAGGCCACCCGGGAGGTGTCGCGGGCCATCGACGAGGCCGAGGCGATGGGCGAGGCGCCGTACACCCTCGAGGTCACCTCGCGCGGCGTCGACCGGCCGCTGACGCTGCCCCGTCACTGGCGTCGCAACCACGACCGGCTCGTCAAGGTGACCACGACCGAGGGCGAGACGCTGACCGGCCGGATCGGCGAGAGCGACGACGACCGCGTGGAGCTCGACGTGTCAGGCACCCGCTCGCACGCTGGGCTACGACGAGGTCGCCAAGGCGCTCGTGCAGATCGAGTTCAACCGGAAGCCACACGCGGATGAGGAGGCCTGATGGACATCGACCTGAGCATCCTGAGGATGCTCGAGCGGGAGAAGGAGATCTCCTTCGACGTGCTCGTCGAGGCGATCGAGCAGGCGCTCCTGACGGCGTACCACAAGACGCCGGGCGCGGTGGAGAACGCTCGCGTCCAGCTCGACCGCAAGTCCGGGCACGTCACCGTGTTCGCGACGGAGGTCGACGACGACGGCGAGAAGGTGGGGGAGTACGACGACACGCCCGACGGCTTCGGCCGGATCGCCGCGACGACGGCCAAGCAGATCATGCTGCAGCGGCTGCGTGACGCCGAGGACGACATCCGGTTCGGGGAGTTCTCCGGCAAGGAGGGCGACATCGTGTCCGGCATCATCCAGCAGGGCCGCAACCCCGACGACGTGATGGTCGACCTCGGCAAGCTCGAGGCACTGCTGCCGATGGGGGAGCGGGCGCCGGGTGAGCGCTACGTGCACGGCGCGCGCATCAAGTGCCTGGTGGTGTCGGTCCGCAAGGGCATGCGCGGGCCGCAGATCACCCTGTCGCGCTCCCACCCCAACCTGGTCAAGAAGCTCTTCGCCCTCGAGGTGCCCGAGATCGCCGACGGCACCGTCGAGATCGCCGCCATCGCGCGAGAGGCCGGTCACCGCACCAAGATCGCGGTCCGTTCCACGCAGTCCGGCGTCAACGCCAAGGGCGCGTGCATCGGGCCCATGGGACAGCGGGTGCGCAACGTGATGTCGGAGCTCCACGGCGAGAAGATCGACATCGTCGACTGGTCCGACGACCCGAGCGAGCTGGTCGCCCACGCGCTGTCGCCCGCGCGCGTCAACTCCGTCACCGTCGTCGACGCCGACGCCAGGTCCGCCCGGGTCGTGGTGCCCGACTTCCAGCTGTCGCTGGCGATCGGCAAGGAGGGCCAGAACGCCCGCCTGGCGGCCCGCCTCACCGGCTGGCGCATCGACATCCGCAGCGACGAGGACGAGGTGCCGGTCGCGCCAGACCCCTAGGGGTGTCTTGACGTACCCCCCTTGGTGGCGCTTGGGTGTGGGCTTGTCCGCGGACGCGATCCGCCGCGGGTACATCGGGGTGCCCTACCATGGCGCTTCCTCCACGGATAGGAACCTGAATGATTTCGGTCCATCTCTCGCGACGCGCGCTCAGGCGCACGCTCGCGGCGATCTCGGCGGGAGTGGTCGCCTTCGGCGTGCTCGGCGCCGTCCCTTCCGCCACCGCCCGCCCCCAGGGCAGCGACGGCAAGGTCGTCACCAAGCAGCAGCCGGCGCGTGCGCTCGGCGCCGGTCGGTACGTCGTGGTCCTGCGCGAGCCCGGAGCGACCCGCTACGACGGCGGCGTCTCTGGTCTCCAGGCCACCAAGGTCAAGCCGGGCAAGCCCTTCGACGCCCGCTCGGAGCGCGTGCAGGACTACCAGGGCTACCTCGTCCAGCAGCAGGACGAGGTCGCTGGCCGCGTGGGCGCGGCAGTCCGCGGCCGCACGACGCTGGCCACCAACGCCTTCACCACCAAGCTGACCGCTGGTCAGGCGTCCGAGCTGGCCGCCGACCGCGACGTGCTGATGCTGGTCAAGGACGTCGCCTTCAAGGCAGACACCTGGAACACCCCCCACTTCCTCGGCCTCGAGGACGTGCGTGGCTCCGGCACCGGCGGTGTGTGGGCCGAGCGCGGCGGCGTTGCGAAGGCGGGCGCCGGCGTTGTCGTCGGCGTGCTCGACTCCGGCATCTGGCCCGAGTCGAAGTCCTTCGCCGGCACCAAGCTGGACCGCAACCCCACCGGGCCGTTCGACATGTACCGGCAGGGCAACAACATCTACATGAAGAAGGCCGACGGCGGGATCTTCCAGGGCTTCTGCGAGCCGGGCTCGAAGTGGACGGCCAACGACTGCAACAGCAAGATCGTCAGCGCCCGCTACTACCCCGAGGCCTTCCTCGACTCGACGCCCCCGCAGGACCGCCTGCCGGAGGAGATCCTCTCGACCCGTGACGGCGACGGCCACGGCTCGCACACCGCGAGCACCGCGGCCGGCAACTTCGGCGTCCCGGCAACGGTCGAGGGCCAGAACTTCGGCACGATCTCCGGCATGGCTCCGGCCGCCAAGATCGCCGCCTACAAGGTGTGCTTCAGCGACAACGACCCGGACTCGGGCGACTGCTACACCTCCTCGAGCCTCGACGCCATCGACGACGCCATCCTCGACGGCGTCGACGTGATCAACTACTCGATCTCCGGCGCGACCAACACCGTCGTCGACGCGGTCGAGTACGCCTTCCTGGGTGCCGCAGCAGCTGGTGTCTTCGTGGCCACCTCGGCCGGCAACAGCGGCCCGACGGCGTCCACGGTTGCCCACAACAGCCCGTGGCTGACCACGGTGGCGGCCTCGACGTCGTACAACTTCGAGAACACCGTCGTCCTCGGCAACGGCGCGAAGTACAAGGGCGCCTCGATCTCCAAGACGGCCGTCCCCAGCGTGCCGCTGGTGAACTCCTCGGCTTCCGGCCTTGCCGGCGCCGACGCGACCGCGCTGAGCCTGTGCGGGCCGAGCACGCTCGACCCCGCCAAGGTGACCGGCAAGATGGTCGTCTGCGTCCGCGGCGTCTACGACCGCGTGGCCAAGAGCGCCGAGGTCGCCCGGGCCGGTGGCGTCGCGATGGTGCTCGCCAACCCGACAGCGGGCCAGAGCCTCGACGCCGACTTCCACTCGGTGCCGACCGTCCACCTGGAGAAGGCATCCGGGGACGCGGTGATCGCCTACGCGAACACGGCCGGTGCCACGGCGGCCATCGCGCTCGGCGACACCACGGGTGGTACGCCCACACCGCTGCCGCAGATCGGTGGTTTCTCGTCGCGTGGTCCGGCCATCGCCAACGACTCCGACGTCATCAAGCCCGACATCTCGGCGCCGGGCGTGAGTGTCCTGGCCGCGGTCGCGCCGCCGACCAACAGCGGCCGGAGCTTCGACCTCTACTCCGGTACGTCGATGGCGAGCCCGCACATCGCCGGACTCGCGGCGTTCATGCTCGGGGTGCACCCCGAGTGGAGCCCGATGACGGTCAAGTCGGCGATGATGACCAGCGCCTACGACCTGAAGAAGGGCGACGGCACACCTGACCAGAACCCCTTCAACGAGGGCGCCGGTCACGTGGACCCCAAGAAGTTCTTCGACCCGGGCCTGGTGGTCACCTCCACCCCGTCCGAGTGGCTGAGCTTCTTCGAGGGCCAGGGCTTCGACTTCGGGCCGCAGGTCAGCCCGATGGCCGCCAACGCGCTGAACATCCCGTCCATCGCGCAGGGCCAGGTCACCGCCAGCACGACCATCGCGCGGACGTTCACCGGACTGCGTGCCGGTACCTGGAACGTGAGTGCCTCGGTGCCCGGCTTCGAGGTCTCGACCGACAAGAGCCAGGTCGTGATCGCCAACGCCGGTGACAAGGTGACGGTGAACTTCACCTTCATCCGGACCACCGCCCCGCTGGGTCAGTTCAGCACCGGTTTCGCCACCCTGACGGGCGCTGGCGTCCCGACGGTCCGGCTGCCCATCGCCCTGCGGGCGGTGTCGGTCCGGGCGCCGGCGACGGTGCGTGGCACCGGGGCCGCCGGCAGCACCCCGGTGGCGATCACCGCTGGCTACACGGGTCTGCTGACCGTCAAGCCCAGTGGTCTGGCCAAGGCCACGACCGAGTCCGGCAACCTGGCCGTCGGCCAGGTCCTCGAGAAGACCGTTGCCATCGGTGACGGCGTCAAGGTGGCTCGCTTCGACCTCGACGCGGTCAACAACTCGGCCGACCTGGACTTGTACGTCTACCGGCTCAACGCCGCGGGAGTCCCCGTGGCGTTGGCCGGTCAGTCGGCCACCGCGTCGGCGGACGAGTCGGTCACCCTGACCAACCCGGTCAAGGCGAACTACCTGGTCGAGATCGACGGGTTCTCCGCCGCGCCGGGCGAGTCGGGCATCGGCTATCGCTACGACCAGTTCACGGTCGCGGCGACGGGCGGGCTGGGCGGTCTCACCGCTACGCCCAACCCGGTGCCTGTCACCCAGGGCCAGCCGACCAGCTTCACCGCCAGCTGGAGTGGCCTGGCGTCCGGTCGCTACCTCGGCACGTTCGAGTACGACGGTGCCCTGGCGCCGACGTACGTGTACGTCGACGTGCCCTGACCGACAACCCGAGGCAACGACGTGGCCGCCTCCCCTCGGGGAGGCGGCCACGTCGCGCCGAGAGCGCCCGGTTCGGCATCCCCCGGGGCAGCCGCTAGACTCGCTTGAAGTGGTTCGCCCGTCGATGACCCCTGCACTGGACAAGCCCTTGGGCCCGGTCCGGACCTGCATCGGTTGTCGGCGCCGAGCCGCCAAGAGCGAGTTGTTGCGCGTGGTCGCCGGCTCGGACGCAGATGGCCAACCGGCCGTCCGCCCCGATCCCGACGGCCGGGCACCAGGTCGAGGGGCGCACCTGCACCCCACGACCGAGTGCTTCGACCAGGCGGTTCGGCGGCGAGCGTTCAGCCGGGCCCTGCGGGTCTCGGTGGCGCTCTCAGACGCTCCGTTGCGCGAGCACCTCGCCCAGCAGACAGCACAGATCGACAGACACACGACCGACAGAAACTGGAGCAGCAGCTCATGAGCACTCGATGAGTACTTCGCGATGAGTTCTGTACATCTGCAGTAGCGGTCGCTGATCCCTGAACCGGGTGGCGGCCAGAAGGAGAGAAGTGGCCAAGACCCGAGTTCATGAGCTCGCCAAGACCTATGGCATCGAGAGCAAGGAAGTGCTCGAGAAGCTGAAGGAGATGGGCGAGTTCGTCAAGTCGCCTTCCTCGACGATCGAGCTTCCCGTCGAGATGAAGTTCAAGAAGCAGTACGGCGACGCTCTGCTGGCCGCCAAGGCCACCGAGGCGCCCGCTGCCAAGCCGGCCGAGAAGCCGGCGGTGAAGTCGGCCGCGAAGGCCGCCTCCGCGCCGTCCACCTCGCCCGCCCCTGCGGAGCCCGCTGCACCGGTCGTCGAGGCCCCTGCTGTCGAGGCTCCCGCTGCCGCGGCAGGGCCCAAGCCCGGTCCGCGCACGACCACGCCCGAGGCTCCGGCAGCAGCCGCTGCTCCTGAGGCGGCGGACACCGACTCCGACACCGGCACCGATGCCTCGGACGTCTCAGACTCGTCCGCGCCAGCGAAGGCCCCCAGCCCCGCACCCCGGCCCGTGGGCCGCCCCGGTGCTCCGCGCCCGGGCAACAACCCGTTCGCTGCCAGCCAGGGCATGGGCCGCCGTCCGGCGCCCAGCCCCGAGCGCGAGGCCGACGGCGACCAGCGTCCGCCGCGCCCGCCGGCCGGCCGTGGCGAGGGCCGTCCCGGCATGCCGCGTCCCAACCCGGCGATGATGCCCAAGTCCCCGGCCGCCTTCGGTGGCGGTCCCGGAGGTCCTGGTGGCGCTCCCGGCGGCGGTCGCAACGCCGGCCCGGGCCGAGGTGCCCCCGGAGGGCGCCCGGGTGCTCCCGGCCGCGCCGGCGCGGGTGCTGGTGCCGGTGCCGGTGCTCCCGGTGGCGGTCGCCCCGGCGGTGGCTTCGGTCCCAGCGGCGGTGGCCGTCCGGGCCAGGGCCGCGGTGGTCGTGGCCAGACCCAGGGTGCCTTCGGGCGTCCCGGTGGTCCGTCGCGTCGCGGTCGCAAGTCGAAGCGCGCTCGTCGTCAAGAGTTCGAGCAGATGGAGGCCCCGACGATCGGTGGCGTGCGCGTCCGCAAGGGCAACGGCGAGACCGTTCGCCTGGCCCGCGGCGCGTCGCTGACCGACTTCGCCGAGAAGATCGGCGTCGACGCCGCTGCGCTGGTGCAGATGCTGTTCTCGCTCGGCGAGATGGTGACGGCGACCGAGTCGGTCAACGCCGAGACCCTCGAGCTGATCGGCGAGGAGCTCAACTACGTCGTCCAGATCGTCTCCCCCGAGGACGAGGACCGCGAGCTGCTCGAGTCCTTCGACCTCGAGTTCGGTGAGGACGAGGGCGACGAGACCGACCTGGTCATCCGTCCGCCGGTCGTGACCGTCATGGGTCACGTCGACCACGGCAAGACCAAGCTCCTCGACGCGCTGCGCAACGCCAACGTCGTCGACAAGGAGGCCGGTGGCATCACCCAGCACATCGGTGCCTACCAGGTCGCCACCGACGTCGACGGCAACGACCGCCGCATCACCTTCATCGACACCCCCGGTCACGAGGCGTTCACCGCCATGCGTGCCCGTGGCTCGAAGTCGTCCGACATCGCGGTCCTCGTGGTCGCGGCCGACGACGGCGTGATGCCGCAGACCGTCGAGGCGCTCAACCACGCCAAGGCGGCCGGCGTACCGATCGTGGTCGCGGTCAACAAGATCGACAAGCCGGACGCCGACCCGACCAAGGTCCGCGGCCAGCTGACCGAGTACGGCCTGGTGCCCGAGGAGTACGGCGGCGACGCGATGTTCGTCGACGTCTCGGCCAAGTCCGAGCTCAACCTCGACAAGCTGCTCGAGGCGATCGTGCTGACGGCCGACGCGTCCCTGGACCTGCGGGCCAACCCGACGCAGGACGCCCAGGGTCTGGTCATCGAGGCCCACCTCGACAAGGGCCGCGGCCCCGTGGCGACCGTGCTCGTGCAGCGCGGCACGCTGCGGGTCGGCGACTCCATCGTCGCCGGTCCGGCTCACGGTCGCGTCCGCGCGATGATCGACGAGCACGGCGACCCGATCGAGCAGGCCGACCCGTCGCGTCCCGCGATGGTGCTGGGTCTGTCCGCCGTCCCCGGCGCCGGTCAGAACTTCATCGTCGTCGACGACGACCGGATGGCCCGCCAGATCGCCGAGAAGCGCGAGGCCCGCGAGCGTGCCGCCAACCAGGCCCGCTACCGCGTGCGTCGTACGCTCGAGGACTTCATGGCCTCCATGGAGAAGGGCGAGAGCCAGGAGCTCAACCTGATCCTCAAGGGCGACGTGTCCGGTTCGGTCGAGGCGCTCGAGGACGCACTGGCCAAGATCGACGTCGGCGAGGAAGTCTCGCTGCGCGTCATCGACCGCGGTGTCGGTGCGATCACCGAGACCAACGTCGACCTGGCCGCCGCCTCCGACGCGATCATCATCGGCTTCAACGTCCGCCCGCAGGGCAAGGCGACGGAGCTGGCCGACCGCGAGGGCGTGGAGATCCGCTACTACACGGTGATCTACCAGGCGATCGACGAGATCGAGGCCGCCCTGAAGGGCATGCTCAAGCCGGAGTTCGAGGAGTCGACCCTCGGCCAGGCGGAGATCCGCGCGATCTTCCGCTCGTCCAAGATCGGCAACATCGCCGGCTGCATGGTCATCGACGGCGTCATCCGCCGCAACGCCAAGGTGCGCGTGATCCGCGACGGCGCGGTCGTGGCCGACAACCTCGACCTCGCCTCGCTCAAGCGCGAGAAGGACGACGCGTCCGAGGTCCGCGAGGGCTTCGAGTGCGGTCTGGTGCTGCGCAACTTCCAGGACATCAAGGAGGGCGACATCGTCGAGGCCTTCGAGATGAAGGAAATCCCGCGCGGCTGACCTGTTGAGTTGGCCCGAATGGCGCGTTGAGTTGGCCCGAATGGCTTCCCCAGCGACCACAAGGGCCAACTCGACCAGCCATTTGAGCCAACTCAACGAGCCATAGGGCCAACTCAACGGAGAGAAGCAGTGAGCAACCCGCGTGTGCGCAAGATCGCCGACCGGATCCAGGTGATCGTGGCCGAGATGCTGGAGCGGCGGATCAAGGACCCGCGGCTGGGCTTCGTCACGCTCACCGACGTCCGCGTCACCGGCGACTCGCAGCAGGCCACGATCTTCTACACCGTCCTCGGTGAGGACACGGAACTGGCCAACACCGCCGCTGCGCTGGAGTCGGCCAAGGGTCTGCTGCGCTCCGAGGTGGCCAAGCAGCTCGGCATGCGGCACGCGCCGTCGCTGACCTTCGTGCCCGACGCCATCCCCGAGGCGGCCCGCCACCTCGACGAGGTGCTGGCGCTGGCCAAGGCCTCCGACGCCGAGGTCGAGGCGGCCCGCGCGGGCGCGGCGTACGCCGGCGAGGCGGACCCCTACAAGAAGCCCCGCGAGGACGACGACGAGGGCGACGAGGGCGACGAGGGCGACGAGGACCGGTGACCTCGGGTCTCGTCGTCGTCGACAAGCCCGGCGGGATGACCTCCCACGACGTCGTGTCGCGCGTACGCCGACTGGCCGGCACCCGCAAGGTCGGTCACGCCGGCACGCTCGACCCGATGGCGACCGGTGTGCTGGTGCTCGGGGTCGAGCGGGCCACCCGCCTGCTGGGTCACCTGATGCTGACCGAGAAGGCGTACGACGCGACGGTGCGGCTGGGCGTCGCCACGACGACCGACGACGCCGAGGGCGAGGTGCTGGCGACCGCCCCGACCGCGGGCCTCGACGAGGCAACGGTCCGCGCCGCGGCCGCGGCGTTCGTCGGCACGCTCGAGCAGGTGCCCTCGGCGGTCTCGGCCGTCAAGGTCGACGGCAAGCGCGCCTACGCCCGGGTGCGGGCGGGAGAGGACGTCGACCTCGAGCCGCGCACCGTCACCGTCCACGAGCTCGTCGTGCGCGACGTACGACTCGGTGACGAGGTGGTCGACCTCGACATCGGGGTGCGGTGCTCCAGCGGCACCTACATCCGTGCGATCGCCCGCGACCTGGGTGCGGCCCTGGGGGTCGGCGGCCACCTGACCTCGCTGCGCCGCACGGCCGTCGGGCCATTCGCGCTCGACCAGCGCCCACACCCTCGAGGAGCTGGGCGAGCGCTTCGACCTGGTGCCGATCGCCGACGCCGCCCGGGCGTCGTTCCCCTCGCTCGAGCTCACCCCGGAGCAGGCCGCCGACGTCCGCGTCGGCCGTGCCCTCGACCTCGACCTCCCGGCAGTCACCGCGGTCTTCGACCCGTCCGGCGAGTTCCTCGCCCTCTACGAGCCGCGCGACGGCCGGGCCCGGGCCGTCGCCGTCTTCGTGGGGTGACGTGACCCCGTACGCCATCGGCCACCTCGACGAGCCAGGTTCGGGACCACACCGACCTGGTGTGGTCAAGGTACGCGGATGGGTGGTGGGCATCGGGACGCCGGTCTTGCGGGTCCGTGCCCTCGCGGGCGGAGTGTCGACCAACCTTGCTCGTCACTTCCCGCGCCCGGACGTGGCCGCAGCCCATCCGGAGGCCAGTGCCGGGCTGGCCGGCTTCGAGGGATGGGTCCAGGTCGACGGCGATGGCCCCTGCTGCGTCGCCGTGGTCGCCGACCTCGGCAATGGCACGACGTACGACCTCGGAGACGTTGTCCTCGACGTGGGGCTGCCTCGGGACGCCTCCCCACCCCGGGTGCTGATCTGGGGACGCAGCCTCGACCTGGGCGGCTCGCAGCTGCGCGTGGCCGAGCTGGCGGTAGCTCCTGGTCGAGCGCGGCGCTCAGGTTCGGGTCACCGCCGAGGACGACGGGCCGCTGCGTGGCCGGCTGGAGGCGACGGGTGTCGAGGTCTCGCTGCGAGCGCGGGTGCCGACGTCGGACCTCGATGCCTACGAGGCCGGCGTGGCCGCCATCGTCGAGCAGGGTCGCGACCAGCACGACGTCGTCCTGGGCGTCGGGGGCACGGCCTTCGCGGCTGTCGAGGTCGCCGACCGCTGGGGGGTGCCGGCGGTGCTGCGTGTCGGCGAGGCCGAGCCGTTGCCGGTCGTCGCTGACTGGCTCGCCATGCCGTGGTCGCCACCGATCGAGCATCGTGCCCGGCGTGCGTTCGCCCTGGCCGACACCGTCGTGGCCAACTCCGCTGCTGCGATCCGCACGTACCAGTCCCAGGGATGGATCGCGAACTACGTCGCCTTGAATGACGGGACTGAACTCACCGCCATCGACGAAAGCGTCCGTCTCGTGAACCGGGGGCAGGCCCGTTCTCGTTTGGGCATCGCCACCAGCGATCTGTTGGTACTGACCCCGGGCACGCTGTGGCCGATCAAGGGCCAGGCCCTCCTTGTCGACGCCCTGGCACTGATCGCCGACGAACACCCGCGGGTCCGGCTGGCGTTCATCGGGCAGCAGGATCCGGACTACGCGCAGGGTGTTCGGGACCGGGCCGCCTACCACGGGCTGGACGCCCGCGTCCGGGTCGCGACGTTCAATGGCGGCACGGATGAGTGGTACCGCGCCTCCGACGTCGTCGCCGATCCCGTCGGTGAGCGAGTCCCTGCCTGCCGTGGCTCTGGAGGCGATGGCGTATCAGGTCCCGGTCCTGGCGTCGCGGGTGGGCGACCTGGCGACCCTCGTGGTCGAGGGCGAGACAGGCTGGTTGTGCGAGCCCTCCGACGTGGGCGACCTGTCGGCAGCGTTACGGAGGGCTGCCGCCACCGGCCGTGAGGACCGTGAGCGGATGGGCCGTACTGCTCGCGACCGGCTGTCGGGTGTTCACGACGGTGCCGTGAGCCGGGCCCGTTGGTGCGACCTCCTGATCGCTGCCGCCGCCGATCGCGCCGCTGGCCGCCGATAGTCTTCGGACCGTGCAGATCTGGCGGGCCACCGACGACGTCCCGGCCGACCTCGGCCGCAGCGTCGTGGTGATCGGGAACTTCGACGGCGTGCACCTCGGTCATCGCCGCGTCATCGGCCGCGCCCGGCGAGCTCGCCGACGAGCGCGGGCTGCCGGTCGTCGCGGTGACCTTCGACCCGCACCCGATGGCCGTGCTGCGGCCCGACCACGCACCGACGACGCTCACCTCGATCGACGAGCGAGCCGCGCTCCTCGCCGACGCCGGGGCGGACGCCGTCTTCGCCCTGCCCTTCACCCGCGAGGTGGCCGGCTGGTCCCCCGAGGAGTTCGTCGACCGCATCCTGGTCGACCTGCTGCACGCCGCCGCCGTCGTGGTCGGCGCCAACTTCCGGTTCGGCCACCGGGCCGCCGGTGACGTGGCGCTGCTGACCGAGGCTGGTCTCGCGCGCGACTTCGTCACCGAGGGCATCGCGCTCGACGGCGGCCCGATGGTCTGGAGCTCGACCTACGTGCGCACCTGCCTGGCCGCCGGCGACGTGGCCGGCGCCGCCGAGGCACTGGGCCGGCCGGTGACGGTGCGCGGCGTCGTCGCCCGCGGTGACCAGCGTGGTCGCGAGCTGGGCTTCCCGACCGCCAACGTCCCGACCGGCGACCCGAGCGAGCAGCCGGCGGCGACGCCCGCCGATGGCGTGTACGCCGGGTGGCTGCGGCGGCTCGACACCGGCGAGCGCTACCCCGCAGCGATCAGCGTCGGCACCAACCCGACGTTCGACGGGCACCGCGAGCGTCGCGTCGAGTGCTATGTGCTCGACCGTGACACGCCGGGGACGACCTCGAGCTCTACGACGTCGAGGTCGAGGTCGAGTTCGTCGACCGGCTGCGCGGCATGGTCAGGTTCGACTCGGTCGAGGAGCTGGTCGCCCAGATGAAGGACGACGTGGCGCGCGCCCGCGAGCTGCTGGCGGCCTGAGTGGCCCGTCATCCGACCGCACGACGCCGACGCCGTGCGCGCAGCGCCGAGACCTGGTTCCTCGAGCACGGGCTGCCCTACTTCGTCGACGACGTGCGCGCCGAGATCAGCCGCCGCCTCTCCCGGCCGCGGGTCGTGCTGGTGCTGCTCATCGCGCTGCTGGCCGGCCTGGCCGCCGGGCTCGCCGTGGGCCTGGCGAGCGACTCGAGCTCGTCCGGGTTCGCGGTCGGCGCCTGGATCGTGGCCGGCGTCGCGGCGGCGTACGCGCTCTTCGCGCTGCGGATGCACGACATCGCCGGGTGGGCGCTCAAGCGTGCCTTCGCCAGCCTCGGGCTGCTGTTCCCGCTCGCCACCCGGGCGCTGCCGATGCTGCTCATCTTCGTGACGTTCCTGTTCATCAACACCGAGGTCTGGCAGGTGACCTCGGCGATGGACGGTGGGGTCATCTGGGGAGCCGTGCTGTTCTTCGGACTGGCCGCCACAGGCTTCCTGGTCGTGCGGCTCGACGAGGAGCTCGACCAGTTCGACGACGACATCTCGGTCGAGACCTTCCTCGACGTCACCGCCGACACGCCCCTGGCGCCGACGGCTCGCCGGCTCGTCGACGAGGGCACGGACCTGCAGGCCGAGGCCGAGGTCACCGGGCTGCAGAAGGCGAACCTGGTGCTCGTCCTGCTCGTGGCGCAGGCCGTGCAGGTGCTGCTGCTCGCCTTCGCGGTCTTCTGCTTCTTCGTGCTCTTCGGCGTGGTCGCGATCGAGGACTCGGTCATCACCGACTGGCTCGGGGAGGGGCACCCGACCTACCCGTGGGGGCCCGACCTGGTGAGCCAGGAGCTGGCGCGCGTGTCGATCTTCCTGGCGGCGTTCAGCGGCCTCTACTTCACCGTCTACGCGGTGACCGACAACAACTACCGCCAGCAGTTCTTCGCCAAGATCATGCGCGAGCTGGCCCGCGTCGTCGGCGCGCGGATCTGCTACCGCGAGCTGCGGCGTACGGACGACAGGCTCAGGCGTCGAGGTCCTGCTCGACCAGCGCGGCGATCTTGTCGACCGCGGCCTGGTCGTCGGAGCTGACCTCGACGCTGTCACCGTTGCCCGCTCCGAGCGTCATGATCATCAGTGCCGAGCTCGCGTCGACCGGGTCGCCGCCCGGGGTCGCGAGCGTCACCTCGGCGTCCAGCTCGCCGGCGGCTTCGGAGATGATCGCGGCGGGACGGGCGTGCAGGCCGACGGCGGAACCGACGACGACGGTCTTCGTGGGCATGGTGCTCCTTCTCTGGTGGGGCTGGGACGGGTACGACGCTCAGACGGTGGCGAGCTCGGTGTCGTTCTCGCCGATGGACTTCAGCGCGATCACCGCGACGGCGGCCACGACCACGCCGGCGACCAGGGCGATCAAGAAGCCCAGATAGTTGCCGACGGCGAACAGCACGAAGATGCCGCCGTGGGGGGCTCGCAGGGTGACGTCCATGGCCATCGCGAGGCCGCCGGTGACGGCGCTGCCGAGCATGATCGACGGGATGACGCGGGCGGGGTCGGCCGCCGCGAACGGGATCGCCCCCTCGGTGATGAACGACAGCGCCCAGGGCCCAGGCGGCCTTGCCGTTCTCGCGTTCGGGGACGCTGAACAGGCCCGGGCGCAGGACCGTCGCGAGGGCCAGGGCCAGCGGCGGCACCATGCCGGCCAGCATCACGGCGGCCATCACCTTCAGCTCGGGGGCATCGTCGCTGGCCGTGGCCGCCGCCCCGAGACCCGCGACGGCGAACGAGTAGGCGACCTTGTTCAGCGGGCCGCCCATGTCGAAGGCCATCATCAGGCCGAGGACGACGCCGAGCAGGATGGCGGTCCCGGAGTTCTCGCTCATGTTGGTCAGGCCCGCGTTGAGCTGGTCCATCAGCCAGCCGAGCGGCTTGCTGAGCACGGCGATCATCACGACGCCGGTGATCAGGGTCGCGAGCAGCGGGATGAGCAGGACGGGCATCAGGCCGCGCGCCCACGGGGCCACCTTCCAGCGGGAGATCCACAGCGCGACGTATGCCGGCCAGGACGCCGCCGATGATGCCGCCGAGGAAGCCGCTCTGAGGGAGACCGAAGCCGCCGAGGTCGATCGGCCAGCGCACCCATCACGAAGCCCGGCGCGATGCCCGGCCGGTCGGCGATCGCGTAGGCGATGTAGCCGGCCAGGGCGGGGACGAGGAACTTGAACGCCGTGGCGCCGAGGACGAAGAAGATGCGCGCCGATGTAGGCGAAGAACCCGCTGTCGAACAGCGCGTGGTCGAGCCCGAGGGCAGCCGGGTCGGGCAGGTTGAAGATCGTGTTGTTGACGACGATCTCGCCGGCATGCCGGCGTTGGCGATCTCGTAGCCGCCGAACAGGAAGCCGAGGGCGATGAGCAGACCGCCCGCCGCCACGAACGGGATCATGTAGGACACGCCGGTCATCAGGACCCGGCGTGCGGTGTGGCCGAACGACTCGCCGCCGCTGGAGGCCTCGCGCGGCCGACGCCTCGCCCTCGACCCGCGGTGCGTTGGGGTCGTCGGCGTAGCGGAGGGCCTCGGCGATCATCGCGTCGCCGTCGTCGATCGGGCGCTTGACGCCGGAGGAGACGACCGGCTTGCCGGCGAACCGCTGCCGCTCGCGCACCCCGACGTCGACGGCGAAGATCACGGCCGAGGCTGCCGCGATCGCGTCGTGGGAGAGCGGGGTGGAGCCGGCCGAGCCCTGCGTCTCGACCTGGATGTCGACCCCTGCCCGCTCGGCGGCCGCCTCCAGTGCCTCGGCGGCCATGTAGGTGTGGGCGATGCCGGTCGGGCAGGCCGTCACGGCCACGAGCGAACGGCGTCCGCTTGCGGTGACCGTGGCCGGGGCAGCTGCTGCGGGGGTGGGAGCGGGTGCGGCCGCGGGGGCCTCGTCGCCCACGACGCCCGAGACCAGCTCGACGACCTCGGCCGGCGTCGTGGCCGCGCGCAGGCTGTCGGTGAACTCCTTCTTCACCAGCGCCCGCGCGAGCTTGGCCAGCAGCTTGAGGTGGGAGGCGTCGCCCCCGGCAGGAGCGGCGATCAGGAAGGCGAGGTCGGCAGGGCCGTCCTTGGCCCCGAAGTCGACGCCCGGCGAGAGGCGCGCGAAGGCCAGCGTCGGCGTCTCGACCCCGGCGCTGCGGCAGTGCGGGATCGCGATCCCGCCGTTGAGGCCGGTGGCGGCGGTCGCCTCGCGGGCGAGCGCGTCGTCGGCCAGCTGCGTGACATCCGTCGCCCGGCCGGCCTCGTCGACGATGCCGGCCAAGGCGCGAATCACTTCGTGCTTGTCGGCTCCGAGATCGGCGTCGAGTCGGACCAGGTCCTCGGTGATCATCTGCGGCATGGCCTTACCCTCCACCTAAGCGAGTGACCGCACTAGTACCTGTCCGGGTGCCGTCTGATCTGGCTCCGGGATGGTCGTCCCAGGCAGGGACGCCGCCGCACTCCCGTAGGCGACCGCGAGCGCGAGCCTTTCCGCCGGGGGGATGCCGCGGACGTCGCCGAGCACGTAGCCGAACAGGCTGGAGTCGCCCGCGCCGACCGTGCTGACGACGGTGATCGGGGGAGGGGTGGCGTGCCAGGCACCCTCGGCCGTCACCAGGCAGGCGCCGGCACCGCCGAGGGTGACCAGTACGGCGCCCACGCCCTGGTCGACGAGCTGGCGAGCAGCCTGGGCGGCGGTGGCGGGGTCCGCCTCGAACGTCTCCTCGTCGCCCCCGACGAAGGACGCGAGCTCCTCGCCGTTGGGCTTCATCAGGTCGGGCGCCGCGTCGGCCCGCTCGTCGCGAGGGCGGCGACCAGAGCCGACAGCGGGCCCTCACTGGTGTCGACGGCGACCTTCGCGGGAGTGGCCGTGCAGGGCGCACACCAGCTCGGCGTACCAGCCGTCGGGTGCCCCTGGCGGCAACGAGCCGGCGAGCACCACCCAGGCGGCCTGCGCCGCGCGGTCGAGCAACGTGGCCGCGAGGCCGTCGAGGTGGGCGGCGGAGACCGTGGCGCCGGGACTGTTCAGCTTCGTGGTCGTGCCGTCGGGCTCGGTGATGGCCAGGTTGATCCGGATGTCGCCCGCCGGTGGCGCCGGGCAGCACCGGATGCCGGCCGCCTCGAGCTCGGTGACGAACGGGTCGTCGGGCCGGGCCGGGAAGACCGCCTCGGTGCCGAGGCCGGCGGAGACGGCGGCGCGCGAGATGTTCACGCCCTTGCCGCCCGCCTGCATGGTCACCGAGAGCAGCCGCTGCACGGCTCCGCGCTCGAGCGGGCCGGCGAGGGTGACGGTGCGGTCGGTGCTGGGGTTCGGGGTGAGCGTCACGACCATGGCGGACGAGGGAGACGGACTCATACCGCGATCACCTCGACGCCGGCTCGTTCGATGGACCTGCGGTCACTGGGGGCGATCTCCTTGTCGGTGACGAGGGTGTCGACGGCTGACAGCTCGGCGAACTTGATGGTGCGCTCGACGCCGATCTTGCTGGAGTCGGCGAGCACGACGACGCGGCGCGCCCTCTCCACGATGGCCCGCTTGACGGCGGCCTCGGTGCGGTCGGGGGTGGACAGGCCGTGCTCGACGGTGAGGCCGTTGGTACCGACGAAGGCGAGGTCGGCCCGGACCGTGTCGAGCGCCTCCACCGTCTCGGGACCGACCGCGGCGTGGGTGTGGCGCCGGACCCGGCCCGGCAGCAGGTGCAGCTCGATCTGGGGCGAGCCGGCCAGCTGCGCCGCGATCGGCACGGCGTGGGTGATCACGCTGATGCGGAGGTTGGCCGGCAGCAGCCGGCTCAGGCGGACGGTGGTGGTGCCGGCGTCGAGGATGACCGTCGAGTCGGCCCGGGGGAGCAGCTCGACGGCGGCGACGGCGATGCGCTGCTTCTGCTCGATCCGAGACACGTCCCGGTCGGGCAGCCCGGCCTCGATCAGCGTCAGTGCGTCGGCGGGTACGGCGCCCCCGTGGACGCGGCGGACCAGGTTGCGGTCCTCGAGGACGGAGAGGTCGCGGCGTACGGTCTCGGTGGTGACGTCGTACTGCGACGCGAGCTCGACCACGGAGATGCGCCCGCGCTCGCGCACGAGCTGGGTCATCGCCTGCTGGCGCTCCGCTGCGTACACGGGCTCCTCCGGGATGACGTCGGGTATGTGGATTTGGATCTGTGTTTATGTTGTTCTACGCCCGAATATGTTGACTGTCAAGCAGGCGGAGAGTTGAATGCGCTCATGACGCACTCGCAGGCCACTCTCCTGGGCACGCCCGTCGTCCCGGGTGTCGCACACGCCCCCGCCCTCCGGGTCCGCGGCGAGGTCGACCCCGCCGCCGTCGAGCGCTTCGGCGACGGCGGGTTCACCGACGTCGACGCCGCGCTCGCAGCCTACGATGCCGCCGCGGCGACCGTGGCCGACCGGTTCGCCGACAAGGCCGCGAAGGCGAGCGGTGCCGCCGCGGAGGTGCTGACCGCGAGTGCGGGCCTGGCCCGGGACAAGGGCCTCCGGTCCGCGACGAAGAAGAACCTGGCCGCCGGCACGCCGATCGTCGCGTCCGTGCACGCCGCGGTGGAGCAGTTCGTCGCCGTCTTCACCAGCATGGGCGGGCTGATGGCCGAGCGCGCCACCGACCTGCGCGACATCGAACGCCGCGTGGTCGCCCACCTCGTCGGCGAGCCCGAGCCGGGGGTGTCGCTGCCCGCCACGCCGTGCGTGCTCGTCGCCGAGGACCTCGCTCCCGCCGACACCGCCGGGCTCGACCCCGACATCGTGCACGCCCTGGTCACCGAGAAGGGCGGGCCCACCAGCCACACCGCGATCATCGCCCGCCAGCTCGGCATCCCCTGCGTGGTCGGGGCGGCTGGAGTGCTCGAGATCGCCAACGGAACGCGCCTGCTCGTCGACGGCACGGCCGGGACCATCGAGACCGAGCCCGACGCAGACGAGGCGGACCGCCGCGTCGCCGCCGACCGCGAGCAGCGCGCCGCCCTGGCCTCCTGGGCCGGGCCGGGCCGCACCAAGGACGGTGCGCCCGTCAAGCTGCTCGCGAACGTGGCCGACGGCGCGTCCGCCCGCAAGGCCGTCGAGCAGCCCATCGAGGGCGTCGGACTGTTCC
This sequence comes from uncultured Actinomycetota bacterium, assembly GCA_963758885.1. Lineage (GTDB taxonomy): Bacteria > Actinomycetota > Actinomycetes > Propionibacteriales > Nocardioidaceae > Nocardioides. The sequence goes on along the minus strand of CAVWXS010000022.1, from coordinate 122,869 downwards.
GCACCGAGCTGTGCTTCCTCGACCGTCAGGAGGAGCCGAGCGTCGAGGAGCAGGCCGACATCTACGCCGCCGTGCTGGAGCCGTTCGTGGAGGGCCAGTACGTCGTCGTCCGCACCCTCGACGCCGGCTCCGACAAGCCGGTCGCCTTCGCGACGCTCGAGGGTGAGGAGAACCCTGCGCTGGGCGTTCGCGGTCTGCGCCTGTCGTGGGGCAACCCGGCCCTCCTCGACCACCAGCTCGACGGCATCGCCGAGGCGGCCAAGCGCACCGGCACCGAGACGTGGGTGATGGCCCCGATGGTCGCGACCGTCGCCGAGGCGCGGGACTTCGCCGACGAGGTGCGGGCGCGCGGCCTCAAGGCGGGCGTGATGGTCGAGATCCCGTCGGCCGCGCTGTTGGCGCACCGGTTCCTCGAGGTCGTCGACTTCTTGTCGATCGGCACCAACGACCTGACCCAGTACGCCATGGCCGCCGACCGGATGGCGACCGACCTCGCCCACCTCACCGACCCGTGGCAGCCGGCGGTGCTGCACCTGATCGCGATCACGGCCGAGGCCGGCAAGCAGGCCGGCAAGCCGGTGGGCGTCTGCGGTGAGGCAGCCGCCGACCCGCTGCTCGCCTGCGCGCTCGTCGGGATGGGCGTCACGTCGCTCTCGATGGCGTCGGCCGCGGTCAAGGCCGTCGGCGCGCGCCTGGCGACCGTCACCCTCCTGCAGTGCCGCGAGATCGCCGAGGCCGCGCTGGCCGCGTCGGACCCGGCCGCCGGCCGGGCCGCCGTACTCGCCCTCGTCGGTGTCGGTCGAGCCCGCCGCTGTAGCGCGCCGTGGCCATCGTTGACCGAACACGTAGCCCGAGCATCCTCGCCCTGTGTCGCCGACCTCGGTCGAGCTCTCCGCCGTCACGCGCCGGCGCTGCGGCTCGATGTCGTAGATGTAATCTGCCCGAGTCTCGACGCCTTCGGGCAGCAGGTCCACTCGACTGCTCGGAGGCCACGAGCGCGGCGGGCAGGTCGGCGAACGCTCCCGCGTCGAGCATGTCCTGGGCGTACGCCGTGACGAGCGGTCGCGGTAGCCCACGAACTCCGCGGCGCCATCGGCCGCAGCACCACGCGTTCCGGCGGCGACACGGGACTGGCGAGGTCGAGCAGCATCTGGGTGGCCTCCAGGCGCGCATCGCGCCCGCGGAGGGCGGCCTCGAGCACCGCGTCTCCCGGCACGACGTCGACGATGAGCGAGTCCACCCTCCGGAGCGCGTCCAGCGCTCGACGGCGGCGTCGGTACGTCGAGGCCGGTGAGCAAGGGCCGCTCCGGCGCACGCCCGTCACGGCCGTGCCGAGCACTCGGCCGTCGCGACGTACCTCCCAGGTCGTCTTCTCCCCGTCGCCCGGAAGCGCGAGGACCTCGATCATGCGGGGGCCACGGTGACGGGGACGCCGCTCAGCGCGGCGTTGCCGGAGAGGTCGAGCAGATCGGGGTCGGTCAGGTCGTTGATGGAGACTCCCGGCACCTTGGTGGCCAGGCGCAGCCGCACCCCGTCGACCTGGTGGCCGTAGCCGTGGGGCAGCGAGACCACGCCGCGCATCATGTCGTCGCTGGCCTGCACGTCGACCGTGACCGCGCCGACGCGGGAGGTCACCGTCACGAGGTCGCCGTCGGCAATGCCGCGCTCGGCGAGGTCGTCGGGGTGCATCAGCAGCTGGTGACGCGGTCGGCCGCGGTTGACCCGCTCGATGTTGTGGAACCAGGCGTTGTTGTCCTGCTTGTGCCGGCGTCCGATCAGCACCAGCCCGTCAGGGGTCGCCTCCAGTCGCTCGTCGACCCACGTCTGCAGCCGTTGCAGGTCGCCGGTGACGAGGTCGGGCGCGAGGTCGATGCGGTGGTCCTGGGTCTGGAGGCGCTCGGGCATGGTCGGGCGAAGCGGGCCGAGGTCGACGCCTTCGGGGTGGCTGAGCAGCTTCTTGAGCGTGGTGACGCCGTTGGTGCGGAGCAGTCCGGCGACGATGCGCCGCGGGGTGGGCGCCAGTCGCGCGCGCTGCTTGAGACGGGTGCGCAGGCCGGGTCGGCGGACCAGTCGGCGCTGGAAGCGCACGGCCAGCTCGCGGTAGATCTCCCAGTCGTGCTTGGCCCCGTCGGGTTTCGGCAGCGGCGCGGGCGTCCAGCGCGCGGTGTTCCGGACCGCCAGGCCGTGGAAGACGATGTCGTAGTGGTCGCGCTCGAGGGCGGTGGTCGGCGGCAGGATCACGTCGGCGTGGCGCGTGGTCTCGTTGACGTAGATGTCGATGGCGGCCATGAAGTCCAGGCCCGCGAGCGCCTCGCCGAGGCGCCTGCCGTCGGGCGTCGACAGCACCGGGTTGCCGGCGATGGTCAGCATCGCCCGGATCTGGCCGTCGCCCGGCGTCTCGATCTCCTCGCGCATCACGGCGGCGGGCAGCTCCCCGCCGTACTCGGGGATCCCACGCACCCGGCTGCGCCAGAGGTCGTAGTGCCCCGTGCCGACGAACCTTCGCGCGACGAAGTCGATGGCCGGCTCGGTGAACAGCACGCCGCCCGGCTGGTCGAAGCTGCCGGTCAGGATGTTGAGGCACTGGATGCCCCACTGGGCAAGGGATCCGAACCCGGTCGTCGAGACGCCGATCCGGCCGTACGCCGCGCCGCCGCCCCGATTGCCCGCCGCGGCCAGCTCCCGGGCCAGCCGGCGTACGTCGCCGGCGGCGATGCCGCTGACCCGCTCGGCGACCTCGGGGGTGAACGGCTCGACCAGCTCGCGGACGCGGTCGACCCGGTCGACGTACGGCGCCGGTCGGGTGAGCCCCTCCTCGAACAGCGTGCGCACCATCGCCAGCACCACCACGGCGTCGGAACCCGGTCGGACGAAGAGGTGCTCGTCGGCGGCCTTGGCCGTCTCGGTGCGCCGCGGGTCGACGACCACCATGCGCCCGCCGCGGTCCCTCAGTGCGCGCAGCCGGTTGGGGAAGTCGGGCACGGTCATCAGCGAGCCGTTGGACGCCATCGGGTTGGCGCCGAACACCAGGAAGTAGGACGTGCGGTCGATGTCGGGGATCGGCAGCAGCAGCTGGTGGCCGTAGAGCTGCCAGGCGACGAGCTGGTGGGGGATCTGGTCGACCGACGAGGCGCTGAAGCGGTTGCGCGTGCGCAGCATCTTCACCATGGCCACGCCGTGGGTTGCCGAGCCGAGGGAGTGGGCGTTGGGGTTCCCGAGGTAGACGCCGACGGAGTCGCGGCCGCGCTCGTTGACCGCGCGGGCCAGCCCGTCGGCGACGCGGTCGAGGGCCTCGTCCCAGGAGATCTCGACCCACTCGGCGTCGGCTCCGGTGCCGACGCGGCGTACGGGAGTGCGGAGGCGGTCGGGATCGGCGTGCACGTCGGCGAGCGAGACGCCCTTGGGGCAGATGTAGCCGCGGGAGAGCGGGTCGGCGGGGTTGCCGCGGACCGCGGTCACGCGGGCCGAGGGGCCATCACCCTCGACGGTGAGCTCGAGGCCGCAGATCGCCTCGCACAGGTTGCAGACGCCCAGCGTGGTGGACATCCGGTCATCCTGTCACGCAGCATCCGCAAGGGGAGGGGTGTAGCGGGCTATCCTGCGCCTGACGCCGTCAGCGGGACGGCCACAGAAGGGATGACCATGGGATACGGACTGGGAGTCTTCCTGCTCGCCATCGGGTTGATCTTCGCGCTGGCCGTCCAGGACCGGATCGACGCCATCGACCTGACCCTCATCGGCTGGATCCTCGCCGGCTGTGGCGTGCTGGTGATCGTGCTGACCGCGATGCAGCTCAACCGCTCCCGCGGCGCCGCCACCACCGCGACCACGACCCACGCCGACGGCACCCAGACCACGACCGAGAAGCGGACCCAGACCGACCCGCCGCCCACCGCCTGAACCATAGTCAAGTAAGTCAATAGTGTTACATTGCGGGAGTGACGACCTCTCTCTCCCGCCGCTCCGTCATCCGCGCCACCGCCGCCGCTGGAGCACTGGCCGGCACCGCCTCGGTGGCCGGCCCGGCGCTCCGGGCGCACGCCGGCGCGCCGGCCATCCTCAAGCCGCTGCCGCCCGAGTGGTTCGCCGACTTCGGCACCAACGCCGAGACGCGCTGGGACTCGGTGGACACCAAGCGCTACCTGACCGACCAGGCCCGGCTGTTCGTGCGCAACCACACGGTGACGCCGACGATCGACCGTGACACCTGGCGGCTGCGGGTCTTCGGGTCGGGGCTGGCCACGCCTCGTCCCGAGCCCGAGGCGTTGAGCCTCTCCTACGCCGACCTCCGCCGGCTCCCGGTCACCCGGGTCACCGCAACCCATGAGTGCACCGGCAACGGCCGCTCGTTCTTCGCCTCCCAGCAGGGCACGCCGGCCAGCGGCACCGCGTGGAAGCTCGGCGCCGTCGGCGCGGTCACCTGGGAGGGCGTCCGTCTTGCCGAGGTGCTCGGTCGCCTGGGCCTGGCCCCCGACGCGGTCTCGATCCAGGCCACGGGGCTGGATCCGGACTACTCCACGGGCGGGGTGAACTACGGGCCGGTGCGCCGGCCGTTCCCCGTCGCCAAGGCGCTGGACGACGCGCTGCTGGCGTGGGGCGTGAACGGCGAGCCGCTGCTGCCGGACCACGGCTTCCCTGTGCGGCTGGTGCTGCCGGGCTGGGTCGGCATCGCCAGCATCAAGTGGCTGGGTTCCCTCGAGGTCGCGAACACCGAGCTGACCTCGCCCTGGAACACCAAGTGGTACGTGATGACCGGTGGCTCCTACTCCGACCACGAGCCGCCCCTCACGGTGAACCCGGTGCGCTCCGCCTGGGAGCTGGGCTGGGGCGCGACTGTGGTGGGGCGGCCCGCGGTCGAGCTCACCGGTCGCTCGTGGAGCGGTGCCGGCGCGATCGAGCGGGTCGAGGTCAGCGTCGACGGCGGCGACACCTGGGACCTGGCGCGCCCCTTCCGGTCGGGCCACCGGCAGGCGTGGACCCAGTGGCGTTTCATCTGGAGGAAGCCCGTCCTCGGCGACCACGTGCTGATGGCCCGAGCCACCGACGCCGCTGGCCGCACCCAGCCGCTCGTGACGCCGTACAACAGCAACGGCTACTTCTTCGACGCGGTGGTGAGGCACCCGGTCACGGTGGTCTGACCTGACGGCCGCAGCCCACGTCCTAGAGTCACCGGAGTGACCGCCACATCGTCCCCACTGCCGATCCTGCCGACCTCGCTGGTGGGCAGCTACGCCCAGCCGGACTGGCTGATCGACCGGGCCAAGCTGGCCGGCCGCTTCCCCCCGCGCGTACGCGCCAAAGAACTGTGGCGGGTCGATCCCGAGTACCTCGCGCAGGCGCAGGACGACGCCACGGTGCTGGCCATCCGCGCCCAGGAGGAGGCCGGGCTCGACATCATCACCGACGGCGAGATGCGGCGGGAGTCGTACAGCAACCACTTCGCCACCGCCCTCGAGGGCGTCGACATCGACAACCCCGGGACGGCCCTCGATCGCAGTGGGCATCCCAACCCCGTGCCGAGGATTGCTGGGCCGATCGTGCGGCCGCGACCCGTCGGCGTCCGCGACGTGGAGTTCCTGAAGGCGAGGACCGGCCACCCGGTCAAGATGACTGTGCCCGGCCCGTTCACGATGTCGCAGCAGGCACAGAACGACTACTACCCCGACCTCGAGTCAGCGGCTCTGGCGTACGCCGCCGCGGTCAACGCCGAGATCAAGGACTTGCATGCCGCCGGCGCCGACCTGGTGCAGATCGACGAGCCGTACATGCAGGCGCGGCCCGAGGCGGCCCGCGAGTACGGCCTCGCCGCGCTCAACGCCGCGCTCGACGGCGTCACCGGCACCACCGCCGTCCACATCTGCTTCGGGTACGCCGCGATCATCCACGAGCGGCCCGAGGGATACTCGTTCCTCCCCGAGCTGGCCGGCTGCTCGGCCGACCAGATCTCGATCGAGACCGCACAGTCGGGTCTCGATCTCGGCGTGCTGAAGGACCTCAGCGAGAAGACCATCATCCTGGGCGTCATCGACCTGTCCGACCACGAGGTCGAGTCCGCCGAGGTGGTGGCCGACCGGGTACGCCGAGCCTTCCCCTACTCCTCGCCGGACCGGATCACCATCGCCACCGACTGCGGGATGAAGTACCTCCCGCGCGCGAGTGCCGAGGGCAAGATGCGCGCCATGGCCGGCGCTGCGTCGATCCTGCGCGCCGAGCTCTAGCTTCGCCAGTCGAGCCTTTGGAAGTGCGCGTCGTTCGCGGCGGTTAGACGCACCTCGTCTCGCACGCTCAGGGTCCCGCCCGTGTCACTGAGGCTGCTGGGCAATCATCGCTGCGCGCCGGACATCCGCGATCACACACCCGCCGCGAAAAACACGCGGGGTGCGTAGTTAGAGAGCTCGTGCGACTTCAGCCCGACCCAGACCAGGGCAGGACGGTCGTGACTGTCGAGCACGAGGGTCGGACTCACGCTGACGTCCGCCGAGACCTTCTCGGTCAGGGTGCGGGGTTCCTGCCAGTCCTGCCCCAGGGGCTTGCGTCGGGTCCGGACCGTGTAGTCGTCAGCGAAGGCGGGCATCGTGGAGTGCAGCCAGGTGGCGAAGACGGTTCCCGCGGAATCGATCACGAGCCGGACCCGTTCGGTGGCGCCTTCGGAGGGGCCGAGGAGCGTGGTTGGTCCCCAGCGGCCCTTCGTGCGGACAACGATGGAGGCCTGAGCGTCCCAGTCGAGGTCCCCTGGGCTGTAGAGGATCCATTCGAACACCGTCACGCCGGGGCCGCCTTGATGGACCTGCGGCGGGTAGCCGTACTGCCAGTCGCCGGGTGGCGTGCGAGGCGAGAGGGTCTTGATGTCTTCCCAACCTGCTGAGGTACGTCGCCGCGTCTGGATCTCCTCGAACCCGTGCGCCCGTCGGATCCAAACGACGTCAGCGCGGCCACCGCTCGCACTGTCGACGTCCGGGTACCTCCCACCTGGGCCGGAGATGATCTCGGTGGCGGACCACTCGTCACCGCGCAGTGTCCGTGCGTGGACCCGGTTGGGGGAGGCGGGGTCAGCCGCGAAGCGCCCCGCCCATGCGACGGTGACGACACCTTCAGGACTCGTGTCCAAGTCGAACGACCGAACGGAAGTGCGTGCGGGGCTCACGGCTCTCGACGTGGCCCACACCTCGCCCTCGGCACGCCGCGCGACCACGACACGGCGGCTGCCCTCGTCGCCGCTCCGAATCCAGCCGACAGTCCAGGCTCCATCGTTGTCGACGACGAGTCGGTAGGGCCCGACCTGCGTTCCGGGCGTGCCGAGCTCCACCGGCGGCTGGAAGACCCCGTCGCTCCCGGCACATGCGACCCGCAGATGTGCAACATGGTCGACGGAGGAGGAGTACAGGGCGCAGACGCCTCCCGACGGGTCGGCCCTCAGAGCGACGTCACCGTCGCGTCCGGGATCGAGCAGTTGGGCCTGGGCCCACGACCCGTCAGCCAGCTGTCGCCGGACCCACACTCCGGCACCGGACCCTCCGGCCACGGTCCAGGCGACCGACATCTCGCCCGTGATCTCGGCAGCGAGAGCCGTGTCCGTCAGGCTGAGGCTCGTACGGGACAACGCGACCGGTGGGGACCACTCCGGGCTTCGTGCACTGACGACCGGCGTGGCAAGCGTGGTGTCCGCCTGCGTGGTGCCTGCGCCCGCGAGACCCACGGCGACGGCAAGAATCGCGACCGCCAGGCTTCGGAACCCGTTCATGGGACCTCCAATGACTAGGCGTCCCACGACCCCGTGGGGTGTCCCAAACTACCCCCGTGACGGATTACCCGACAGCGCCCAAGCACCGGCCAGGTTGAGCCAGGCCGCGAGCATGGTGGTGAGCACGCCGATTCCGGTCTAGCTCCTGGCCGCTGTACGCGCTACCGCTTGACCCAAGGCCCGAAGGTCCGGCGATCCACGGCCCAATCCACGGTGTCCATGCTCTCGTCCTTGAACTGCACGGCGACCCGGACGCGACCTGGGTTCTTCAAGCAGCGTCGTGGGATCCGGATCGACACCGGCTTGTCGGCAAGGATGTCGGCGCGAAGCCGCAGTCCAGGGCACTGAACGAACCGAGATCGACGATCCCCGAAGAAACGCACGCGTCGTAGCACCTCGTCAAAGCCCGCGTTGGCTCGGAAGTCGACGTAGTAGTCCGGACCTCGACCGTGGCCAGCGTCGATCCAAAAGGCATAGACCTGTCCGGCAGTCAGCGGCACAGCCGACCGCACGCGCACGATCACCGAGTCCCGATGGACGATCCGGACGCGCGAGATGTCCACGAAGGTCGAGTCCCCGACGGGGTCGTCGAACACCTCGGTGTCCGCCATGGCCGACGCAGGGGACATTGCCAAGACCAGGCCCAGTGTCCACGTCGACAGATGGCGAATCGACCATCTCGTTGCGAGCACGCCCATCCCCCTTGGACTACGACCTGTTGGCCTCATGGTCGGCTGTTTCGAGGGAAGCAGCAAGGTGCGCGTTCATCGGCACATCCGGTGGGTTCCTACGCGCCCACAGCCGGCGACTGACTGACACATCCACGAACGCGCTACGCGGGGCGACGTGCCGACCTATGCCTGCCATGGGTTCCGACGCCACAATGCGGTGACGGCCGGACGGCCGTTCAACTGATGAGAGGACTAGTCTCATGCGCAAGTCCCTGACCGTGCTCGGGTCGGTCCTCACCTTCATGGCCCTCACGATGGTAGCCATGGCTCTCCCGGTGTTCGCCGGTGGCGGAAACCATGTGGAAAGACAGAACACAAGCGCGAGCGATCGCTCTACCAGCAGCAACGGGCAGATCGTCTTTCGTCGCTATTTCGATGCCGACCAGACCAAGGGCGCTCTCTTTGTGGTGAACCCGGACGGAAGCGAGGTCCGCCAGATCACCTACCCCCCCAACGGCTGGAGGGACAACGTCCCTGCCTGGTCTCCTGATGGAAAGACGGTCGTTTTCGAGCGCTTCAAGAGCGGACGAGAGCACGAGCCGGGTCATGGTCGTCAACCCCGACTCCGGCCAAACTCGCACGGTCGTGCCATGCACGGGGGAGCGATGCGTTGTTGCCATCGATCCCTACTTCTCACCCGATGGCCATTCCATCGCTACGCCCGCATGATCTCCCCGCCCACCTCGCAGGTTCCGCCGGAGTGGAAGCTCTACTCGGCCATCTTCATCGTCGAGCTGGACGGGAGCGATCCTCGCCAGGTCACCAGTACCCCGGTGCGCCGCAAGGGGCTGCTTGCACCTGAGACCTCTGACCCGACGTTCTCGCCTGACGGCAAGCTGCTCGCCTTCATACGCACTCGCCACAGCCCGGAAGAGAACAGTGCCGTGTTCGTCCAACCGATCGGCTCGCCAGAGCGTGCTCATCGGGTCACGCCGTGGAAGATGAACTGCCAGGATCGCCCAACCTTCTCCCCCGACGGCATGCTCATGCTCTTCCGCTGCATGCCCCGGGGCGAGGAAGGTCCATCCAACCTCTACTTCGTCCACCCGGACGGCACCGGCCTACATCAGCTCACCCCCGCGTCAGCGGATAAGCAGTACCTCGGCTCCAGCTTCTCACCGAGCTTCCTTCAAGGGCAGGGCTGGATAACAGCGGGACGCACAGGCGGCTTCGGCGACGAGGGCAACGCCGACGTGTTCCGCATCCTGATCAGGGATGGCAACGTGGTGCGCAAGGTGAACCTGACCAAGAGCAAGGAGTGGGACAGCGGTCCAGGTTGGGGCACCCACCAACCTGTGGGCTAGAAGAGAGCGGAGAGCCCAACCTGGGCGTGGCAGCAGTTGCGACGAGTGGGGAACACCCCTCACCCCCGCCCGTGCCCCGCCCCGCCCCGCGACGTCCTCCCTTATTCGACACCACCGACAGCCTCAGGACATCTGGCGCGACCCCTTCGGCGCCTACTACCTCGTCGACCACACCGGCACCCGCCGCCTCGGCCACGGCCGGCGAGGCCGCCTGACGTAAGTCGACACCACCGACAGCCTCACGACCGGCATGTCTTCGTAGGCTGTCGCCGTGACCGGTGAGCTCGTACTCGACGTCGTCGACCAGCGCGTGCTGGGCAGCCTGCTGGAGAAGCAGGTGACCGTACCGGCGAGCTACCCGATGACCCTCAACTCACTGCGCACGGCGTGCAACCAGACCAGCAGCCGTGACCCGGTGGTCGACTACGACGAGCAGATGTTGCTGGAGCGGATGAAGACCCTCAAGGAGAGAGGGCTGGTTCGGATCGTGTGGGCCGACCGTGGGCCGCGCACGCTGAAGTACCACCAGCTGCTCGACGAGCGACTCGGCCTCGAGCCCGAGGAACGTGCGCTCCTCACCGTGCTCCTGCTGCGCGGACCGCAGGCGCCGGGGGAGCTCAAGAGCCGCACCGAGCGGCTGCACGCGTTCGCCGACCGCAACGAGGTCGAGGACGTGCTGCGCCGGATGGCCGCCCAGACAGATGACCAGACAAGTGAACGGCCCGCACCGCTGGTGCGGGAGCTCGAGCGGCGTCCCGGTCAGCAGGACCGCCGCTGGGTGCACCTGCTCGGGCCGGTCGAGGCCGAGGTGGCCGCGCCTCGCCCGGAACCGGGCGTCGACCGCGAGAGCGTGCTCGGCGGAGGAGCGGCGGCCAGCGACGGCAAGGTGCGGGCGACGTACGACGCCGTGGCGACCGCCTACGCCGACTGGCTCACCGCCGAGCTCGACCGCAAACCCTTCGACCGATGGCTGCTGGACCGTGTCGCGGGGCTGGCCGACGGCAACCCGGTGGTCGACGTCGGCACCGGACCCGGTCACGTGGCCGCCCATCTCGCCGCGGCCGGTGCCGACGTCACCGGCATCGACCTGTCTCCGGGGATGATCGACGAGGCCCGACGGCGCTATCCCGGACCTGTCCTTCTCGGTCGGCGATCTCTCCAATCTGCTCCGGCCGCCCTCGGCCACCGGCTGGGGAGCCATCACCGCGTGGTACGCGCTGGTGCACCTGGCCGGCTCCGAGCTGGCACCCGCCGTGGCATCCCTGACGCGGGTGATCGTCCCGGGCGGATGGCTCGCCCTCTCCCTCCACGCGGGCGCCGAGGTACGGCACGCCGATGAGCTGTGGGAGCAGCCGGTCGACGTCGACTTCGTGTTCCACGACCCGGACGACGTGCTCGCCGCCGTGCGCGCTGCCGGACTCGTCGACGTCGAGTGGTACCTGCGCGGTCCTTACGCCGGTGCCGAGGAGGAGACCGAGCGGCTCTACGTGCTGGGCGCGGCGGCCGGAGCACTAGAGGCGGCGCTGCATCTCCAGGCCTCGCTCCACGTCGCGGAACCCGAGCGCGTCGTTGACGGCGTTCATGGGCGCGTTGACCCCGGCGTTCGAGGTGAAGACGTAGCGGCACTCCGGGAACGCCGCCCGGACGGCCCGCTGGTTGGCGAGCTTGACGGCCATGCCGAGCCGGTGGCCGCGATGCCCGGGCAGCACGAGCGTGCCGCCCTGGAGGGCCCGCCACGACGCGACCTCGTTGACGAACAGCTCGGTGCAGGCCACGCACGCGCCGTCCGCGGCGTAGGCCAGGACACCGAACTGGTGGCGGCCGGTCGCCATGAACCGGTCGTCGCGCCCCGTGACCCGTTCGGCCGTCCAGACCTCGGGCTCGCAGTCGAGCTCGCCCATCGGCGCCTCGCCGATGAACGCCTCGGCCAGCACGGCAGTATCCCGTCGACCAGCCGCTCGGGCACCCGGTCGCGCCAGGCCTCGAGTCGGTAGCCGCCGTGGTGTGGCCGCGGCCTCGGCGGCCAGGGCGGCCCACGTGGGCTCCGTCGCCTGGAGGTCGCAGACCTTCCACATCTCGGCGATGGCGAGCTCGAACCCCCGAGCCGTCAGCATCGCCTCGCCCGCGCCGGGCGCTGTCGACAGGGGAGTACGGCGAGGCCAGCAGCACGGTGCGCCCGGCGGCGCGCTCGCGTGCTCGACGACGGTGTCGAGCAGAGCGGCTGCCGATGCCGCGGCGCCGGTGGTCGGGGTGCACGAAGAACGTCGATGTGCGCCACGTGCTGGTTGTCGAGCAGGGGCAGCCCGACGCTGGCCGTGCCCACCGACCTCGCCGCCGCGCCGGGCCGCCCACAGCGTCTCGGCTCTGGTGCTCCGAAGGGCTGGTCCAGGTCGTGTACGCCGTCGACCACGGCGCCCAGACCTCGAACGGGCGGTCGGCGCGGGCTGCGGCGAGACGTCGTACATCGCGTGCAGCAGCGGCTCGTTGGCCGGGTCGAGCGGGTCGACCTCGATGATCTGCGTGTCACGGCTGCACGTCGTAGGGCACGCACGGACCCTAGGCGGGCGACCTGGATGCGCTCCTCGATTTCAGCCGCGCTCCGGGCGCGTTGATAGTCTTCACCGGTTGTCCCGACCAGTTTCATGACAGTGACACAGCCTGGGGCAACACGCCGTATGACGGCCGCGGATTCCAGTGCCCGGGTGAACAGGCCCCGGCGCGCCGCGCAACGAGACCGGAAGGAGCCCCGCATGTCGATCGGAACCGACGCGGAGACCAAGAAGAAGATCATCGCCGAGTACGCCATGACTGAGGGCGACACCGGTTCGCCCGAAGTGCAGATCGCGCTGCTGAGCCACCGCATCGCTCACCTGACCGAGCACCTCAAGCAGCACAAGCACGACCACCACAGCCGTCGCGGGCTGCTGCTCCTCGTGGGCCAGCGCCGTCGGCTCCTCAACTACCTGCAGAAGACCGAGATCGAGCGCTACCGCTCGATCGTCGAGCGTCTCGGCCTGCGCCGCTGACGCTGCCTGGGAGGGCCCGTTCGCGGGCCCTTCGCTACATTTCAACTAGAAAACATCCACAGGAGCGATCCGCGAGGCAGCCCTCCGGTCCTCGGTAGTGATCTTCAGAACCCGCCCCTCGGGCGCTGCTCTGCGGATCTCGATCGAAGACCGGCACCAGAAAAGACGCGGGTCATGTCGCGGGATCGCTCCGCGCACAGATAAGGAGAGCCTTTCGTGGCTCAATCTCATATCGAACCGATCATCTCCGCCGTCGAGACCGTCATCGACAACGGCAAGTTCGGCACCCGCACCGTCAAGTTCGAGACCGGCCTGCTGGCCCGCCAGGCGGCCGGTTCCGTCACGGCGTACCTCGACGACGAGACGATGCTCCTGTCGGCCACCACGGCCGGCAAGACCCCCAAGGACCAGTTCGACTTCTTCCCCCTGACGATCGACGTCGAGGAGCGGATGTACGCCGTGGGCCAGATCCCCGGCTCGTTCTTCCGCAGCGAGGGTCGTCCCGGTGAGGACGCCATCCTCACCTGCCGCCTGATCGACCGCCCGCTGCGCCCGACGTTCAAGAAGGGCCTGCGCAACGAGGTCCAGGTCGTCATCACCGTCTTGTCGCTCGACCCGGCCATGCCCTACGACGTGCTGGCGATCAACGCCGCGTCGCTGTCGACCCAGCTCTCCGGCCTGCCGTTCTCCGGCCCGGTCGGCGGCGTCCGCGTCGCGCTCATCGACGGCCAGTGGGTGGCGTTCCCGTCCCACGGCCAGCTCGAGGAGGCCGTCGTTCGACATGGTCGTCGCGGGCCGCGTCACCGAGACCGGCGACGTCGCGATCATGATGGTCGAGGCCGAGGCCACCGAGCAGACGTGGAACCTCGTGCAGTCCGGCGCCCAGGCGCCGACCGAGGAGATCGTCGCCGGCGGGCTCGACGCCGCCAAGCCCTTCATCAAGCAGCTGTGCGAGGCGCAGTCGCAGCTGGCCGCCGAGGCCGCCAAGCCGGTCATGGACTTCCCGGTCTTCCTCGACTACGAGGACGACGTCTACGCCGCCGTCGAGGCCGCGGCCAAGGAAGACACCGCCGTGGCGCTCCAGATCGCCGGCAAGCAGGACCGCGAGGAGCGCCTCGACGCGATCAAGGCCGTCGTCCTCGAGAAGGTCGCCCCGGAGTTCGAGGGCCGCGAGAAGGAGATCGGCGCGGCGTTCCGCTCGCTGAACAAGTCGCTGGTCCGCGAGCGCGTGCTGCGCGACAAGGTCCGCATCGACGGTCGCGGCCTGGCCGACATCCGGCCGCTGCACGCCGAGGTCGGCGTGATCCCGCGCGTCCACGGCTCGGCTCTCTTCGAGCGCGGCGAGACCCAGATCCTCGGTGTCACCACGCTCAACATGCTGACGCTGGAGCAGAAGCTCGACACGCTGTCGCCGGAGAAGGCGCGCCGCTACATGCACAAGTACGTCTTCCCGCCCTTCTCCACCGGTGAGACCGGCCGCGTGGGCTCGCCCAAGCGGCGCGAGGTCGGCCACGGTGCGCTCGCGCGCCGCGCGCTGCTCCCCGTGCTGCCGACGCGTGAGGAGTTCCCCTACGCGATCCGCCAGCTCTCCGAGGCCATGGGCTCCAACGGCTCCACCTCGATGGGCTCGGTCTGCGCCTCGACCCTGTCGCTGCTGCAGGCCGGCGTGCCGCTGAAGGCTCCCGTCGCGGGCATCGCGATGGGCCTGATCTCCGGCGAGGTCGACGGCGAGACGTCGTACGTCGCGCTGACCGACATCCTGGGAGCCGAGGACGCCTTCGGCGACATGGACTTCAAGGTCGCCGGCACGCGGGAGTTCGTCACCGCGCTCCAGCTCGACACCAAGCTCGACGGGATCCCCGCCGAGGTGCTGGCCGCGGCGCTGACCCAGGCCCGCGACGCGCGCCTGGCGATCCTCGACGTGATGAACGAGGCCATCGACGCTCCCGAGGAGATGTCGATCTACGCGCCGCGGATCATCACCATCAAGATCCCCGTCGACAAGATCGGTGAGGTGATCGGCCCCAAGGGCAAGATCATCAACCAGATCCAGGACGACACCGGCGCCCAGCTGACGATCGAGGACGACGGCACCATCTACATCGGTGCCACCAACGGCGAGGCGGCCGAGGCAGCCAAGAACGCCGTCAACGCGATCGCCAACCCGACGATGCCCGAGATCGGCGAGCGCTACCTCGGCACCGTGGTCAAGACGACCAACTTCGGCGCCTTCGTCTCGCTGATGCCGGGCAAGGACGGTCTGCTGCACATCACCAAGCTGCGCGCCCTCGTCGGCGGCAAGCGCGTCGACAACGTCGAGGACGTCGTCTCGGTGGGTCAGAAGATCCAGGTCCAGATCGCCGAGATCGACGACCGCGGCAAGCTGTCGCTCGTCCCGGTGGTCGAGGAGGCTTCCGGGGACGCGGCGCCTGCCGTGGACGCGGACGCATCTGCTGGCCAGCCCGTGGCCACGCCGGACCCGAGCACCGACGAGGAGTGACCCGCTCCCGTTCGGGCGTCCGGGCAGCCGCCAAGCAGTCGGGCAAGCAGTCTGGCGGCACCCGGACCCTGAAGACCGTGCGTGACGGCGCCGGGCAGGTGACGTCGCTGGTGCGACGTACCGTCCTGCCCGGCGGCCTGCGCGTGATCACCGAGCAGGTCGCCGGCGCCCGGTCGGCGAGCATCGGCGTCTGGGTCGACGTCGGGTCGCGTGACGAGACGCCGGCCCTGCACGGCTGCTCCCACTTCCTCGAGCACCTGCTGTTCAAGGGCACGTCCGAGCGGTCGGCGCTCGACATCTCGGTGGCCCTCGACGCGGTCGGCGGCGAGTTCAACGCCTTCACCGCCAAGGAGTACACCTGCTTCCACGCGCGGGTGCTCGACGAGGACCTCCCGCTCGCCATCGACGTGCTCGGCGACATGATCACGTCCTCGACGATCACTCGCCGAGGACGTCGAGGCCGAGCGGGACGTGATTCTCGACGAGATCGCGATGCACGACGACGACCCCGACGACGTGGTGCACAACCTGTTCGCCCAGCAGGCTTACGGCGACACGCCGCTGGGCCGGCCGATCGCAGGTACGGACGAGTCGATCTCGCAGATGTCGCGCGACCAGATCTGGCGCTTCTACAAGCGCCACTACAGCGCGCCCCACATGGTCGTCTCGATCGCCGGCAACCTCGACCACGCGACGTGCGTGCGCCGCGTGCGCAAGGCGTTCACGCGCAACGGCTTCCTCGACGACGCCCGGGCCACTCCGGCCTCGGCGCGCGCGGGCAAGGTCCGCCGCGGGGTCTCGGGCAAGGCGTCGGCCCAGCGTCCCTTCGAGCAGGTCAACCTGGTGCTCGGCGTCAACGGCATTCCGCGGGGCGACGACCGGCGCTACGCCCTCGGGGTGCTCAACACCGCCCTCGGCGGCGGCACGTCGTCCCGGTTGTTCCAGGAGGTCCGCGAGAAGCGCGGCCTGGCCTACTCGGTCTTCTCCTTCGCCTCCCACCACGCCGACGCCGGCCTGGTCGGCGTCTCGGTCGGCTGCCTGCCGGCCAAGCTCGACGAGGTGCTGGCCGTCGTCCGCGGCGAGCTCGCCAAGGTGTCCGCCGACGGCCTCACCGACGAGGAGCTCCAGCGCGGCAAGGGCCAGCTGCGCGGCGGCCTGGTCCTCGGCCTCGAGGACTCCGGCTCGCGGATGTCACGCCTCGGCAAGGGCGAGCTGGTCGACGACGAGCTGCTCTCCATCGACGAGGTCATCGCCCGCATCGACGCGGTCACCCTCGACGACATCCGCACCCTCGCCCGTGACCTCTTCAGCCAGCCCGAGATCCTCGCCATCGTCGCCCCATAGCCGAGTCGGCGCATCTTCCGCTCCAATCCGCGTCGAGTCGGCGCATCCTCCGGGAGCTCGCGCCGACTCGACCTGTTCAGCGAGGGAGGATGCGCCGACTCGACGGTCTTCAGCGCGAATATGCGCCGACTCGGCGCTAACGCTTGCCGATGATGGCGACGACGGGGGGTGCCTTCTGCTCGACGAGGCTGACCCGGAAGCCGCCGTCGGTGAGGGCCTTGGAGGCCTTGGTGACGATGTTGGGAATGAGCTCGGGGCGGTTGGCCTCGTAGTAGAGGTAGACCGCGCCGCCGGGGAGCACCCGCTCGTGGAGCAGCGCGACCTCGTCGTCGCACTTGCGCACCCAGAACAGGTTCACGTTGAAGGCGAAGACCTTGTTCAGCCGCTTGACCGGCACGCGCAGGGTTGCCAGGTCGATCTGGCGGACGGTGAGGCGACCGGCCTCGACGTACTTGGCGCAGCGACGCTTGGTGCGGTCGACCCCGGACTCCGATCGGTCGATGGCGAACAGCTTGCCGGTCTCGAGTCGCTCGCAGATCAGCTCGGCGCCCGCGCCGGCGCCGCAGCCGATCTCGAGCACGCTGTCACTGGGCTGCGGGTCCATCAGATCGACGGCCCACTTGATCCGCGGAGGGATCGGCTGCTTCGCCATGCCCCCAGCCTGCCAGACCGCCCCGATAGGTTGGGCCGCGTGAGCGAGATCAGGGTCGGCGTGCTGGGCGCTCGGGGCAAGGTCGGCACCCAGATCTGCCGCGGCGTCGAGGAGGCCGACGGGCTCGAGCTGGTCGCGCAGGTCGACGTCGGTGACGACCTCGGTGCCCTCGAGGCCACCGGCACCCAGGTGGCCGTGGACTTCACGCACCCCGACGCGGTGATGGCCAACCTCGACCACTGCATCGACTCACGGCATCCACGCGGTGGTCGGGACCACCGGCTTCGACGACGAGCGGATCGCGACCGTACGCCGGTGGCTCGAGG
Organism: uncultured Actinomycetota bacterium; assembly: GCA_963758885.1. GTDB lineage: Bacteria > Actinomycetota > Actinomycetes > Propionibacteriales > Nocardioidaceae > Nocardioides. The sequence continues at coordinate 105,245 of CAVWXS010000022.1, read as the reverse complement.
CCGCGCCCCAGGTCGGGGTCCTCGTCGCCCCGAACTTCTCCATCGGCGCGTTGCTGATGATGCGGTTCGCCGAGCTGGCCGCGCCGCACTTCGAGTCCGTCGAGGTGGTCGAGATGCACCACCCCGACAAGGCCGACGCGCCCTCCGGTACTGCCCGTCGTACGGCGCAGCTCATCGCCGCCGCCCGCGCCACGGCCGGACTCGGCCCGGTGCCCGATGCCACCACCAGCGCCCTCGACGGCGCCCGCGGGGCCGACGTCGACGGGATCCGCGTGCACAGCCAGCGCGTCCGCGGCCTGGTCGCGCACCAGGAGGTGCTGCTCGGCAGCCCGGGGGAGACCCTCACCATCCGGCACGACTCGCTCGACCGGGCCTCCTTCGTACCCGGCGTGCTGGCCGGCGTTCGCGCCGTCGCCGACCACCCCGGCCTGACCGTGGGCCTGGAGCACTACCTCGACCTCGGCTGAGCGAACTTCTGCAGCACAACGCGTCAGGGGACCACGACCACGGGGACGGGGGAGTGACGCACGATCTTCGCGCCGTTGGAGCCCAGGAACAGCCGGGACATCAGGCTGGCCGAGGAGGAGCCGACGACGAGGACCTCGTCGCGCTCCCACGTCAGCGCATCGAGCGCGTGCGCCCAGGTGCGCGCGGCGGCGACCACCTGCGTCGTGGGATCCGGCAAGGGTCCCGTTGCGGCGATCTCGTCGATGGCGGCGTTCTGCAGCGCTTCGGCCTGCGCCGCCCAGGCCTCCTGCACGACGTCCTCGGACGTCGTCGCCACCTCGGGTGGGTACATCGTCCGGCCGCGGACGGCGAAGGTGGCGATCCGCAGCCCGGCGCCGACCTCCCGGCAGATCTCGGCCGTCCGGACGAGGGTACGGCGGGACGGCTCGTCACCCCGGAACGCGCAGGTCGCGCGGACCACCTTGCCGTGGTCGCTGGCCCGGTAGCCACGAGTGGCCACCGCGACCGGCACGGTGGCGGAGTGCAGCAGGCGGTGCGCCGTCGAACCCAGCACCACGCGGCCGTAGCCGCCGTCGTGACCGGCTCCGACGACGATCATGCTCGCGCCGATCCGCTCGGCCTCGGTGGCCAGCGTGCCGGGCGCGGACCGGCCCGCCACCCACGTGGCCGTGGCCTTCAGGTCGGGACAGTGGTCGGCCAGCAGCGCCTCGGCTGCCCGGACGGCCTCGTTGCCCCGCTCCTGCGCCCAGCCCTCGAACTCGCGATCGGTGTGTCCGGCCACCGGCGTGGGCCAGGCAGCAGGGACGACTGTCACCAGCGCCAGCTCCTGCCCTGACGACCGCGCCAGGGTGGCCGCCAGCTCCAGCCCCGACCGGTCCTCGTGGCCGGTCGGGAACCCGACGAGCAGCGTCATCGGACGTCGACCTCGACCTGCGGGTCGTTCAGTCGCGAACGGTGCCGGCCGACGAGGAAGTAGTAGGCGAGCACGATCGACCAGCCAGACCGCCGAAGATCACCCAGGTGATCGCCGCGAGCCCCGACAGCACGTAGACGCACGCGGCGACGGTGAGGATCGGCAGGATCGGGAACAGCGGCACCTTGAACGGCCGGTGCAGGTCGGGCATGGTGCGCCGCAGCACCATCACGCCGATCGCCACCATCGAGAAGGCGACCAGCGTGCCGATGGACACGGTGTCCCAGAGGTAGTCCGAGGGCACGAAGCCGGCGATCAGGGCGACCACGATGCCGACCACGATGGTGTTGAACTTCGGGGTGAGCGTGCGTGGGTCGACCTCGGCGAACTTGTCGGGCAGCATCCGGTCGCGGCCCATCGCGAACAGGATGCGGGTCTGGCCGTAGAGGGTGACCAGGGTGACGGAGAAGATCGAGATCACCGCACCGGCGGCCAGGATCGTGCCGGGCCAGGCCGAGCCGGTGATGTTCTCCAGGATCACCGAGAGCCCGGCGTCCTGCTGGTCCGGGCTCGAGAACTCCTCCAGCTCCTGCGCGCCGACGCCGGCGATGGCGACCAGGACGTAGACCGTGACCACGATGACGAGCGCGCCCATGATGGCGCGGGGGAGCGCGCGTTGCGGGTCCTTGACCTCCTCACCCGCTGTCGACACGGCATCAAGACCGATGAAGGAGAAGAAGATCGTGCCCGCGGCGGCGGTGATGCCTGCCGATCCGGCGGCCCAGAAGTTGTCGAACCGGTCGGCCTGGAACGCCGTCAGGCCGATCACGATGAACAGGCCCAGGACGCTGAGCTTGATCAGCACCATGACCGTGTTGACCTTGGCCGACTCGCTGGCGCCGCGGATCAGCAGCAGGGTGCACAGGAACACCAGCACGATCGCGGGCAGGTTCACCAGGCCGGTCGTGCCGTCCGTCGACGGGGATGGGCGAGTAGGACAGCGCGTCCGGCAGGCTCCAGCCGATGGTCTTGTCGAGCAGCTCGTTGAAGTAGCCGCTCCACCCGACGGCCACCGCGCCGGCCGCGACGCCGTACTCGAGGATGACGCAGGCGGCGATCACCATCGCCACCAGCTCGCCGAGGGCGTGGTAGGCGTAGGAGTACGTCGACCCGCTCACCGGGATCGCGCTGGCCATCTCGGCGTAGCAGATCGGCCGACAGCCCGGCCGCCAGGCCGGCGAGCAGGAAGGCGACCACGACGGCCGGCCCGGCGTCCGGGACGGACTCCGGAAGTACGAAGAAGATGCCGGTGCCGACGGTGGCTCCGACACCGAACATCATCAGCTGGAACGTGCCGATGTTCCGGCCGAGCTCGGGGCCGGCGTGGCCGCCCTGGTGTCCGCCCGGATCGGACTTCGCGATCGGCTTCTTGCGAGTCAGCTGCTCGCGCATGCTCACGGTCATGAGACGACCCTCCCATCGATGTGACGAGCGACACTAGGGCGCCGACGATCACTGGGGAAACGGGTTGTCTGACAATCTCACGGAGTGGACGGGCCGTCGTCCAGGGTGCTCACGTCCGCAGGTACGTCGACCGAGTGCTCGGTGAGGACCTCGAGCGGCACGACCTCCAGGGCCCGCTCGTTGGTCGAGGCCAGGACCACGGGTGCGGCCGCGCCGTCGTGGTAGGCCTGCAGCCAGCGGACGGCGACGACGCACCAACGGTCGCCGGGCACGAGCCCGGGAAAGCCCCACTCGGGCCGCGGGGTGACCAGGTCGTTGCCCACGCTGCGCTGGTGCTCGAGGAACCCGGCCGTCATCACGGCGCACACCGCGTGGAGGCCCTGGTCCTCGGGGCCGCACCGGCAGTCACCGTCGCGGTAGTAGCCGGTGAGCGGCTCGGTGCCGCACGGCTCGAGCGCCTCACCGAGGACGTTGCGCTCGGTCACCGCGGCGGCGTTCTGTCAGTGACGGCGGACGCGAGCAGGGTGCGCCCCGTGGTCGGAGTGGACGAGTGCGTAGGCGACGACCAGGCCGGCCATCAGTCCCACCACCGCCCCGGCCCCCCAGGCGACCGGGATCGAGGTGAAGTGCGCGATCCACGCTCCCGCGCCGACAGCGGTCAGGAGCACGGCCAGGACGACGGCCACGCGGTGGAAGTACGGCAACGGACCCAGCATGGTGCCCTCCGATCCGGAAGCGGCCCGAGTGCCGCTGAAGGTGCTTCCATCGTGAACGGTGATCGCCGGAAATCAAGTCCCCGCAGGGGTGGAGCAGACGGCCGTCGCGGCTCCTAGAGCGCGGTGTGCAGCCGGACCTGCTTGACCGTCGTCACGCCGGTGCCGTCGAGGTCGAGCTCGCGGTGGGCCGAGTCGGGTCCCCAGCCGGCGTCGGTGAGGAAGCGCCGCAGGTCGTCGGCGTCGGCGACCGTCCAGATGACGGCGCGGGTGAAGTGGTCGGCCCGCAGGGTGTCGACGACCGCGTGAAGCAGCCGGGAGCCGTGGCCCTGGCCGCGCTCGTCGGGGTCGACGAGGAGCTCTTGCACCTCGGCGTCGGAGACCGGGTCGCAGTCGGGGTCGGCGGCCGGCGAGACCACGGCGTAGCCGACCACCCGGTTGCGCTCCAGGGCGACCAGCACGCGGTTGCGCGCGTCGCCAGGGGAGCGGAGGGCAGCGGCCCAGGCCTGCGCGGTCGCGGCCGGGTCGAGGGCGAGCGCCTCGGCGGGCAGCAGACCGGCGTACGTCGCCTGCCAGGCGCGTGCCTGCAAGGTTGCGACGGCGGCGGCGTCGTCGGCCCACGCCACCCGGACGGAGACGTCGGCGGTGGGGGAGGCCATGCCCGTCAGTCTCCCAGCACCTCAGAACCCTGGTTGACCGGGCTGGCGATGCCGTCACCGCTGAGCACGATCGCTCCGGCGGTCGACAGCAACAGGCCCACGACGATGCCGGGCCACCACCCGGGTCGGACGGTGTCGCCGAGGAAGGCCACGCCGATGAGCGAGGGGACGAAGGTCTGGGTGACGATCAGGGGTGCCGAGGCCGCCGACACCGGGGCCCGGTCGAGGGCCACGGAGTAGAGCCAGAAGCCGATCAGTCCGTAGATCCCGACCGTGAGGCCGGCCGCGATGCTGACGACGTCGGTCGCCGACTCTGCCCCGCGCACCGCCACCGCCGATCCGGTGTAGCCGAGTCCGGCCAGGACGGCGATCGCCGAGCCCGGCCAGTGCACGCCCACCCGGGCGGCGAGCAAGCAGCACCACGACGCCCACCCAGAGCGACACCGCGAACCACGCCGACGTGAAGAGCTCGCCCGGCTCACCGGATCCGACCGACAACAGCACCAGCCCGACCGAGACCAGCGGCCACGGCCGCACCAGTGCGCCGGTCGGAGGTGCTCGCGCAGCACGATCGAGGTCACCGCCGTCACGGGCAGCGACATCGCGACGGTCGCCTGGGCGAGGTAGAGCGGCAGCCCCCAGATCGCGACGACGTGGAGCACGAACCCGAGCAGGTAGGCCACCACGACGCCGATGGTCCACGGGTCGCGGACCGACACCCGCACGAAGTCCCACAGGCCGTGCGGGCGTTCCGGCTGCCGTCGTACGGCGTGGGCCTGCACCACCGCGCCGACGCCGAAGAGTGCGGCCGCCGCCAACCCCGCAACGAGTCCCCAGGCGAAGCCGGGGTTCACCGGTAGTGCTCGGGGAGTCCTTGGCCGATCTTCACCTGGGACTTGGGCAGCCGCATGAACTTCATCTGCAGCGAGCGCATGACGGCGTAGTAGGTCGTGCCCTTGGTCGGCTCGTCGGGGAACCGCTTGGCGAGCTCGCGGCGCAGCTTGAACCTCAGCCGCAGCATGTCGATCACGATCAGCAGCAGCATGCCGAACAGGATCGCGTTGCCGTAGGAGGCCACGGCGGCGTTGCCGGACCAGGCCATCACCGTGGTGACCAGCAGGACCGGGATCATCAGCTCGACGAACGAGAAGCGACTGTCGACGTAGTCGCGGATGAACCGCTTCACCGGGCCGCGGTCGCGCGCGGGGAGGTAGCGCTCGTCGCCGGTCTTCATCGCCTGGCGCATCTTGGTGCTGCTGTCGGAGCGGGCGAGCCGCTGGGCCGCGGCCTGCTCCTTGCGGGTGCGCGGCACCTTCGCCCGGGCCTTCGCGGCCGCCTCGGCCTCCTTGCGGGTCGGGGTGGGGCGTCCCTTGCCACTGACGTGGCCCGCTTGGCCTTGCTTGGTCCGTCTCGGCGGGCGGGGCTTCGGACTTGCTGCGACGGAACACGATGCGCCTTCGGGTCGTTCGACGGGGTGCCGCAGTGATGCGGGCGTGACGTGGCCGATCCTACTGGCCGCCGCCCTCGCACCGGTTGGCCTGACGTCCTAGGGTGAAGGGGACGTACGACGTGAGGAACGAAGAGGGAGGCTCCCCGCGATGGGTGTCTGGCAGCGCATGACATTGATCTTCCGCTCGAAGGCCAACAAGGCCCTCGACCGTGCGGAGGACCCCCGCGAGATGCTGGACTACAGCTACCAGCGGCAGACCGAGCTGCTCTCGAAGGTACGCCGCGGCGTGGCCGACGTGGCCACCAGCCGCAAGCGCGTCGAGCTGCAGATCAACCAGCTCGAGCAGCAGTCGACCAAGCTCCAGGGCCAGGCCGAGAAGGCCATCGGCGTCGACCGCGAGGACCTCGCCCGCGAGGCGCTGACCCGCAAGTCCGGCCTGACCAACCAGATCAACGACCTGAAGGTCCAGCTCAGCCAGCTCCAGGGCGAGGAGGAGAAGCTCACCCTCGCGCAGTCGCGGCTCGCGGCGAAGGTCGAGGCGTTCCGCACCCGCAAGGAGACGATCAAGGCGACCTACACCGCCGCCGAGGCCCAGACGCGCATCAACGAGGCGGTCGCCGGCATCGGCGAGGAGATGGGCGACGTCGGCCTGGCCATCCAGCGGGCCGAGGACAAGACCGCGCAGATGCAGGCTCGCGCCGGTGCCGTCGACGAGCTGATCGCCTCGGGCGCGCTCGACGACCTGACCCAGATCGGCGGCCAGGACGACATCAGCCGCGAGCTCGAGGCGATGAGCTCGCAGTCCGACGTCGAGTCCGAGCTGGCCCGGCTGAAGGCCGTCCCAGCAGGGCGAGCTGTCGGGCCCGTCGTCGGCGGGCGAGCTGGGAGCCGGCTCGATGCAGGCCGGGTCCGACGAGGCACCCGTGCAGCAGCCCGTCCAGCAGCCCGGAGGAGGGCAGGGCGTGATCGTCCGCATCCTCGGGGAGGGACAGTACGACGTCACCGACGACGCGCTCGACCGGCTCAACGCCCTCGACGCCGAGATCGAGGCCGCGGTCGAGGCCGGTGACGTGGCGGCGTTCGCGACCGCGCTGACCGCGCTCCACGACGGCGTACGCGGCGCCGGAACCGCCCATGCGGCCGACTCGCTCGACGAGTCCGACGTGATCCTGCCGCCTGCGGGCGCCACCATCGACGAGGTGCGCGAGCTGCTGGGCGACGGCGGTTTGATCCCGGGCTGAACAATCGGTCCCATGGCACACTCCCGCTTCATCCGCGACACCGGCCTCACCGTCCGGATGACCACCGTCATGTTCCTGCTCGGCGCGGCGTTCGTGGCCTTGATCGTCGGCCTGATGTTCGTGCTGCCGCTCCAGTACGCGCCGTTCATCGCCATCGCCGGCATCGGCGTCGCGTTCTACCAGTGGTGGTCCTCCGACAAGGTCGCCATGCGGGCGATGCGCGCCCGCGAGGTGACGCCCGAGGAGGCACCCGAGCTGCACGGCATGATCGACCGGCTCTGCGCGATGGCCGACATGCCCAAGCCGCGCGTCGGCGTGGCCGACCTCGACATCCCCAACGCCTTCGCCACCGGTCGCTCGCCCGACCGCGCGGTCGTCTGCGTGACGACCGGCATCCTCGGCCGGCTCTCGGCCGAGGAGCTCGAGGCGGTGCTGGCCCACGAGCTGTCCCACGTGGCCCACCGCGACGTGCTGGTGATGACCCTCGCCTCGTCGGCGGGCATCGTCGCGGGCATGCTCACCCGCGGCGCGGCCTGGGGTGGTTTCGGGCTGTTCAGCCGCCGTGACAGCAACAGCGGCCCGCGGTCCTCGGCGCAATCGTGGTCAGCCTGGTCGTCTACGCCGTCAGCTTCTTCCTCCTGCGGCTGCTGTCGCGCTACCGCGAGCTGGCCGCCGACCGGGCCGGCGCCTACCTGACGATGCGGCCCGCCGCCCTCGCCACGGCGCTGCAGAAGATCACCGGCGAGATGGCCGCCATCCCGCAGCGCGACCTGCGTGCCAGCCAGGCGATGAACGCCTTCTTCATCGCGCCCGCCATCTCCGGCGCCACGCTGAAGACGCTGACCGCGACCCACCCCTCGCTCGAGCAGCGGCTGGAGCAGCTGGCCCGGATCCAGGCCGAGCTGGCCCGGCCCCAGCAGTAGTGGGGATCTGGGACGCGATCACCGGCCGGTCGCGGGCGAAGGCGAACAATCTCGACGCCCTCTTCAACGTGCCGAACGCTGCGATCACGCTCCAGACCGCCGCCGGGTTGAACCCCACCGGCACGGGCTCGGTGTGCTTCCGCTCGGCGGCCGGGGCGGCGTTCGCCGAGACGCGCGACGACGTGGTGGAGCTGATCCGCTCCGACGCCCAGGCGCCGGAGGTGGAGGTGACCGGCGACGGGTTCGGCTTCACCTGGCTCGTCGTACGCCGCGCACCCGACGACGTGACCGGGCTGTGCACCGACCTCCACGCCGTCAACACCAGCCTGGAGATCCAGGGCTTCGCCTCGGGGCTGCTGTGCTCGGTGATCCCGTTCGAGGACCGGTCGGGCCGACGGGTCGGCCTGGTCTACCTCTACAAGCAGGGCACGTTCTACGCGTTCGCGCCGACCGCGGGTGACGCCCAGACCCGCGACAACCTGCTGGAGATCTCGGTCCGCGACCAGCTGCAGGGCGAGCTGCCGATGGAGGCCGACCTGTCGCGGTGGTTCGCGCTGTGGGGAGCCCCCGGGCCTCTGAGCGCTCCGCGGGCCGGTGGCTCAGGGCGACAGGTTCACGCAGGCCTTGTTGCCGTCCGGGTCGGCGAGGATGGTGAAGCCGTCCTCCTCGCTGACCAGGACGCCGCCGGCGTCCAGGGCCGCCGAGATCCGCTGCTGGGCGTGCTCACTGGGCACGAACACGTCGAGGTGGAAACGCTGGCGGGGCGTCTCGTGCTCCTCGGTCTCCTGGAACCACAGGTACGGCACCCGTCCAGCGACGTCGCGGACGTCGTTGCCGATCGTCCCTCGGCCGCGTGCCTCCTGGCCGCCGGTGAGCAGTGCCGACCAGAAGGGCGCCAGCTGCTCCTCGTGCGCGGTGTCCAGAGCCAGCTCGATGTTCGTGATGCCCGCGGTGTCCGCGCGAGCACCGTGCTCCGCCGCCACCTCGGAGATCCGCCGCGCCAGGTCGACGTCTCGCTGGGTCACCCACTCGACGACGTGCTCGTTGCCGTCGCCGTCGCGGTAGACCGCGTCGAGGGTGATCAGCTTGAGGTCGAGGTACCCGTCACCCACCGTCGCCCGCAGGTGGTCGCCCAGCTCCTCGCCCAGCTCTTCGACCGTGTCCGCGACGGCGGCCAGGAAACGGGCACCGGACCCGAAGTCCGCGACGACGAAGCGCGCGTGCAGTCCTTGCGCGAGCTTGCGCCAGTCGGCCAGCCCCGCTTCGGTGATCTGTTCTCCGCTCAGCATGTCCATGCCCGCGACCGTAATGTCCGCTCCGGACGGTCGTGCGTCCGGATGTGACCTGTTGCGGTCAGCGGCCCTCGATCGCCAGCCGGCCGGCCAGGGCGACGTACGTCGCGGCGAACGACCGGCGCAGCCACTGCACGACGCGCGGCCGCTCGAGCACGTGCCGCCGCATGGCCGCGGCCGCCCAGCCGTAGAGCGCGAACACCACGAACGTGGCGAGCATGAACACCCCGCTCAGCGCCAGCATCCGCGGCACGGGGTCCGCGCTGCCCGAGACGAACTGCGGGAGGAACGCGAAGAAGAAGATCGTCAGCTTGGGGTTGAGCACGTTGATGGCGACCGCTGTGCGGATGACGGCCCAGTCGGACGGGCGGGGTGCGTCGTCGACGGTTGGAGCGGCGACGGTCAGCGAGCTGCGGTCGCGCCAGGTCTGCCACGCCAGGTAGACGAGGTAGACGACGCCGGCGTACTTGATGGTGTTGAAGGCGACCGCGCTGGTGTGCATCACCGCCGCGAGCCCGGTGACGGTCGCGACCAGGTGCGGCACGATCCCCAGCGTGCAGCCCGCGGCCGCCACCACTCCGGCCCGTACGCCGCGCGACAGGCCCGCCGCGATCGTGTAGAGCGCGCCCGTACCCGGGGTCGCAACGATCACCAGGGTGGTGACCAGGAATGCGATGCTCACGGGATCATGATGTCCAATGACGACCACGCAGCTGTACGACTCCATCGGTGCCACCTACACCGTGACCCGGCGCACCGAGCCGCGCATCGCTGCGCAGATCTGGGCTGCGCTCGGCGATGCCCGGACCGTGCTGAACGTCGGGGCGGGGACCGGGTCCTACGAACCTTCCGACCGCCAGGTCCTCGCGGTGGAACCGTCGTGCGCTGATGCGTTCGCAGCGTCTCCCGGACGCGGCGCCGTGCCTGGCTGGATCTGCCGAGAACCTGCCGTTCGACGACCAGTCCTTCGACGCCGCGATGGCCGTGTGCACCGTTCATCACTGGCAGGACCCGATCGCCGGACTACGCGAGATGCGGCGCGTCGCCGCGCCGCGTGGTGGTGTTCCTGTTCGACACCAGTGACGCGAACCAGTTCTGGCTGACCCGTGACTACCTGCCCGAGTTCGCCGCCTTGAGAGGCTGCCGAGTCCTGGCAGCGCTGCCCGACGCTGGCGGGCGCGATCGGAGCCCGGACCGAACCGGTGCCCATCCCGTGGGACTGCGCTGACGGCTTCTTCGAGGCCTACTGGCGCCGGCCCGAGGCGTACCTGGAGCGAGGACGTTCGTCGCGGGATCTCGGTCTGGGACGCGCTCGGTCCGGACGTCGAGCAGCGTGCGGTGAGGCAGCCTCCGCTGACGACCTCGCCTCTGGCGGCTGGGCCGAACGTAACCGCGAGCTCCTCGATCTCGACGCCAGCCGAGCTCGGCGCGCGCCTGCTCGATCGCCTGAGACCTCCGCGTCGGGCTTGCTCAACTCGCCGTCGCGCAGGCGATGCAGCGACGAGCGGCCGGCCGGGCCTCGAGGCGAGCGGGGGCGATGGGGAGTCCGCACCGCTCGCACACGCCGTACGTGCCGCCCTCGACACGCGCGAGGGCCGCGTCCAGCTCCGTGAGGTCGGAGGTGGCCTGCTTCAGGACGGCGACGAGCTGCGCGCGCTCGAACGCGATGGTGGCGCCTTCGGGATCGTGCTCGTCATCGGCGTTGGAGTCGCGGGACGCGGCCACCATCGTCGTCGAAGGACTGCTGGAGCGTCCGTACTCGCGTGGTCAGCGTCGGTCCGGTCCCGTTCGAGCCGCGCACGCGGAGCGGGCACCGACCTCAGTCGCGGTGCGACTTGCCCGGCAGGTCGAGCATCCGCTGCAGCGCCACCTGCGCCCAGTGCTCGGTGTCGGGGTCGACCTGGATGTGGTTGACGACGACACCGTTGACGAGCGACTCCATCGCCCACACGAAGTGGGGCAGGTCGATGCGGTTCATCGTGGTGCAGTAGCAGACGGTCTTGTCGAGGAAGACGATCCGCTTGTCCGGGTGGACGGCCGCCAGTCGCTTGACCAGGTTGAGCTCGGTGCCGATCGCCCAGGCCGAGCCCGCCGGAGCCGCCTCGATCGTCTTGATGATGAACTCCGTCGACCCGACCAGGTCGGCCTTCAGCACCACCTCGTGCACGCACTCCGGGTGCACCAGGATGTTGATGCCCGGGATGGTCGCGCGAAGGTCGTCGACGGTGTCGGGGGAGAAGCGGCCGTGCACGGAGCAGTGGCCGCGCCACAGGATCATCTTCGCGTCGCGCAGCTGCTCGGCGGTCAGCCCGCCGTTGGGCCGGCGCGGGTCCCAGACGACGCAGTCGTCGAGGGTCAGCCCCATCTTCAGCACGGCGGTGTTGCGGCCGAGGTGCTGGTCGGGGAGGAAGAACACCTTGGTGTCCTCGCCGTGCTGGGCGAAGGCCCAGTCGAGCGCGGCCTCCGCGTTGGACGACGTACAGACCGCGCCGCCGTTGCGGCCGCAGAAGGCCTTGATGTCAGCGGAGGAGTTCATGTAGGTGATCGGCACGACCGACGACGCGACGCCCGCCTCGGTCATCGCGTCCCACGCGTCCTCGACCTGGGCGAGCCGCGCCATGTCGGCCATCGAGCAGCCCGCCGCGAGGTCCGGCAGGATCACCTTCTGCTCAGGACTCGGTGAGGATGTCGGCCGACTCGGCCATGAAGTGCACACCGCAGAAGACGATGTACTCCGCCTCCGGCCGGGCCGCGGCGTCGCGCGCCAGCTTGAAGGAGTCGCCGGTGACGTCGGCGAACTGGATGACCTCGTCGCGCTGGTAGTGGTGGCCGAGCACGAACACCCGGCTCCCCAGCGCCTCCTTGGCCGCCCGTGCACGGGCCACCAGGTCGGGGTCGGAGGCGGCCGGCAGGTCGCCGGGGCACTCCACGCCGCGTTCGGAGGAGAGGTCCTTGCCCCGGCCGAGCGGGAGCAGGGGCAGGTCGACGGTGGTGCTCATGACGAAATCGTAGTCGGGCTACTGCGACCACTCCTGCGGGGCGAACTGGCTGATCGGTGAACCACGCGCCCTGGGGGTCGCGGACGAGTGCGTTGCGGGTCCAGTCGTCCTCACCCTGCCGCAGCACCTGGCCGCCGAGCTTCTCCGCGAGCTCGGCCGACGTGTCGCGGTCGGCCACGGTGAAGGTGACGTGCCAGTGCGTCGGCTCGCCTTCCTCGGCCGGCGCGATCCCACCGATGACATCCTCGAAACCTTCCGGCGCGGAGGCCTGGCGCGAGCGGATGTCGGGGTCGACCGTGGCCTCGAGATGGTCGCCGTACCCGGGGACCTGGATCGCCACCCCCCAGCCCTGGTCGACCACCCGCCAGCCGAAGACCCGTTCGTAGAAGCGCGCTGCCGCCGCAGGGTCGGCGGTGTGCAGGTCGCTGAAGTTCCACGCACCCGGGCTGTTCGTCAGCTGGGCACCGAGGCGCATGTTCGCCTGCCACAGCCGGATCTCCGCGCCCTGCGGGTCACGGACGGTGGCGGCGCGTCCGCCCTCTCCGGCGTCCTCCGGCGGGGCGACCAGCTCGGCACCGAGGTCCACCATCGCTTGCGCCGTGGCGTCGGCGTCGTCGACCGCTACGTACGTCGCCCAGGCCGCGGGGCCTGACTCGACATCGGCCGACAGAGGCGACGTCAAGCCCGTCGAGAGTCGCCGACGAGCCCGTCGAACCGCCACCCGAACAAACCGCCGTAGAACACCTTGCCCGGCGCCGACGTCGGTCAGCGCCACCTCCACCCAGCTCGTCACGCCGGCCGGGTAGGTCCGGGCCAGCGGTTCCAGGTTTCCCATGAGGTCTCCTCTACAGCAGCGATCCGTGGTGAAGGTACGGCGCGGGAGGGCGCATGTTGCGCAGCGCGAGGTAGCCGTTCTGGACGAGGTCGAGACGGGCGGCGAGGCCGACGTCGATCGCCCACTCGTTGGCCGCCGTCACGTGAGGGACCAGCACCGAGTCGCCGGAGGCCGCGAGGCACTCCCACAGGAGCAGGGAGGCCGTACGCCGGTTGGTCGCCGCGAGCAGGGCGGGCATCCCGTCGGCGGCGTGGTAGGCGTAGCCGCTGCCGGTCGAGGTGTCGGAGACGACCAGCCGGAACGTGGACAGCAGCCACGCGTGGTCCGGGCCGTGCGCCGCGCCGCGGACGCGCCGGTCGATGGAGTCCATCAGCTCGAAGTCGGAGGCCGACCCGTCGCGCACCTTCTCGATGACCGGGATCGCAGCACCGGTCGACGCGTGCCGCGTCAGGTGCATCTGCGGGTGCAGCGAGAAGCCGGCCGCCCGGTACCTCCGGACCGCCCTCGGGTCGGCCGAGGCCGAGAGCATCCCGCGCAGGCAGCCGCGGCCGTGGTGCAGCGCGGCCGCCAGCAGGGCCTTGCCGATGCCCTGGCCCTGCAGCCCGGGCCGCACGGCGTACGACGCCAGGATCCACATCAGCTCACGGTTGAACGACGTCGCGAAGCCCGACCATCTCGCCGTCGACCTCGGCCACCCAGCAGCCGCCCGGATCGGTCGCCAGGTAGTGCAGGGTGCGCTCCACCCACTGGCTGCCCGCGCTCGGCCGAACGCGGTTCGGGGTCGGGGTCGCCGCGCCGCGCCAGCCGGGCGTCGACCTCGTAGAAGCTCTCGGAGCTGAGCCGCTCGGCGGCGACGACGTCCTCGGGCCGCATCGGCCGGATCCGGGCGTCGCTCACGCCGGCGACGATAACGAGGACCGGTACGCCGTCGGGCTGAGGCCGTAGACCCGCTTGAAGGCGTTGCTGAACGAGAACGGGCTGGGGTAGCCGACCGCGGCCGCGACCCGCGCCACCGTCTCGGTGCCGCCGCGCAGCCGGTCGGCGGCCAGCGCCATCCGCCAGCCGGTCAGGTAGGCCATCGGCGACTCGCCCACCCGCTCGCGGAACCGCCGGGCCAGCGCGGCGCGGGAGACCCCGACCGCGCGGGCGAGCGACACCAGCGACCACGGCTCGCCGGGCCGGTCGTGCAGCAGTCGCAGCGCCTCGGCCACGACCGGGTCGGATCGGGCGTCGAGCCAGGCAGGGGCGGCGTCGCCGCGGCAGAGCGCCCACTGCCGCACGGCCGAGACGACCAGGGCGTCGAGCAGCCGGTCGAGCAGGCTGGCCTGGCCGACCTCCTCGCGCCCATCTCGTCGAGCAGCAGGGGGACGAGCGGGGAGCGCCACTCGTCGGCGCGCAGCACGACCGTCTCGGGCAGCACGGCAAGCAGCCGCCGACCCGCCTCGCCCACCTGCCCGTAGTTGCCGACCAGCATCTCGTCCGGCCCGTCGGCGCTGTTGCCCCAGCGCCGGATGCCCTGGGTGAGCGGCACCGACAGCGGCTCGCCGTCGGGCGACTCGGGGCGGTTGCCCGGCTGCACGACCGCGAACGGCGCGCGGCCCGCCTGGTCCGCCACGACGTACGGCGTCGGGCCGGTCAGCAGCACCACGTCGCCGGTGCCGACGGCGAGGACCTCGCCCGCGCGCTCCAAGACCGACGTACCTCGCGCCATCGCGACCACTGTCAGCGCCGCCTCGTCCTGGATGCGCAGCGACCACGGCGGCGCCATCGAGGCGCGGAGCAGGAAGGCGTCCCGCGCGCGGGGTGCGTCGAGCAGGGCCGCCAGACGGATCCACTCGGCAAGCCTAGACGAATTCGCATGGAATGGAGGCAGATCAGCCTATGGATCATCTCATCCGGATCGCGATGAGATCGACGCATGACGACCACGCTCACCATCCTCACCGCGCTGGGCGCCGCCACCTTCGGCGGCGCCATGTTCGCCTTCTCCGCCTTCGTCATGCACGCCCTGGACCGCACGCCCACCCGCTCGGCCGTCGAGGCCATGCAGCAGATCAACCTGTCCGCCCCGCGCGCCGCCGCTGGTCGCTCGTGATGGTCGGTACCACGGTCGCTGGCGCTCGCGACTCGCCTGTGGCTGTCCGCGCGTGCTCCGCTGGCGCTCGCCGGCTGCGCCGCGTTCCTCGCCAGCATCCTGATCACCGGCGCGTTTCCACATCCCGCGCAACAACGCGCTCGCCGACGTGGACGCGACCGGCCCTGACGCGGCGGCCGCGTGGACGGCGTACTCCGGTCCGTGGCAGCGCGGCAACCACGTCCGCGCCGCGGCCGCCCTCGGCGGCGCACTGCTGCTGATGGTCAGCCTGGTCGGCTCAGCCTGACAGGATGGCGCCCGTGCGCGTGCTGGTGGCCCCCGACAAGTTCGCCGGCACGCTGACCGCCGTCGAGGCGGCCCAGGCGATCGCCGACGGCTGGCGGCGGCACGCCCCGGACGACGAGCTCGACCTCGCGCCGATGGCCGACGGCGGTCCCGGTTTCGTCGACGTGCTGCACGAGGCGCTCGGCGGCGAGGTGCTGGCCGTGACGGTCGCCGGCCCCTTCGGGGAGCCGACGCCCGCGACCGTGCTGCTTGTCGGGCGCGACGGCGTACGTCGAGAGCGCCCAGGCCTGCGGACTGCACCTGACCCGTCGCGAGCGTGCCGAGGAGGCCTCGACCCGCGGCGTCGGCGAGCTGGTCCTGGCCGCGGTCGACGCCGGGGCCCGGGAGGTCGTCGTCGGGCCTCGGCGGCAGCGGGACCACCGACGGCGGCGCCGGGCTGCTGGCGGCCCTCGGCGCCACGGCCGACCGTCCGCTGGACGCGGGACCGGCCGGTCTCCAGGGCATCACCACCGTCGACATCTCGGCCTGCCCGGGCCCGCCTCGGCGACGTCGCCCTGGTCGCCGCCAGCGACGTCGACAACCAGCTGACCGGCCTGTTCGGGGCGGCCAAGACCTTCGGGCCGCAGAAGGGCATCGCGCGACGACCGCATCCCCGTCGTCGACGGCTGGCTCGAGTCGTACGCCGCGGCCCTCGACCGCCGCACCGTCCCTGCTCCCGGGCGCCGGCGCCGCCGGCGGCCTGGGCTACGCACTGCTGGCCCTGGGGGCGTCCCGCCGGCCGGGCTTCGACGTCGTGGCCGCGGCCACGCGCCTGGCGGAGCGCGCCCGGGCCGTCGACCTGGTGCTCACCGGCGAGGGCGCCTTCGACTTCTCCAGCCGGGGCGGCAAGGTCCCGTACGGCGTGGCGACCGTCGCCGCGGAGGCGCTGCGGCCGTGCGTGGCGCTGGCCGGGCAAGGTGCTGGTCGGCTCGCGCGAGATGCGCGCACTCGGCGTCGAGTCGGCGTACGCGATCGTGGACCTGGTGGGGGAGGAGCGCGCCTTCGCCGAGCCCGCCGCCGCGCTCGCGGAGCTCGCCCAGCGGGTCGCCCGCACCTGGTCCCGCTGACTGGCCGTTCGCCCATCGGGATGCCTCGGAATAACCGTGCGTGTGGGACGATTGACCCCGGTAGCACCCCTTGAACGAAGGAGCCCACCCCTATGACCGAGACGGTTCAGACCACCGAAGAGCGTCGTACCGACCAGATCAACCTGAGCTCGGTGGCCGCCGCGAAGGTGAAGAGCCTCCTCGAGCAGGAGGGTCGTGACGACCTCCAGCTGCGCATCTCCGTGCAACCCGGCGGCTGCTCGGGCCTGCGCTACCAGCTCTTCTTCGACGAGCGGAACCTCGACGGCGACGTGGTCACCGACTTCGACGGCGTGGCCGTCGTGGTCGACCGGATGAGCGTGCCCTACCTCAACGGCGCCCAGATCGACTTCGTCGACACCATCGAGAAGCAGGGGTTCACCATCGACAACCCCAACGCCACCGGCTCCTGCGCCTGCGGCGACAGCTTCCACTGAGTCCAGACATCGCGAAGCCCCCGAGCCACCGGTTGGGGGCTTCGTCGCGTCTCCGCTGGTTGAGGAGGGACGAAGTCCCGGCCACGAAACCTCGCAACGCAACCTGTCGGCGTATCCCTAGCGGGGTCTCGTGACGGTCGCTGCGCGACCTCCTCGACCAACGGCTGAGGTCAGTCGAGGTGCAGGTGCAGCGCGTTGGCGATGCGCTGGGCGGCGTCGTCGACCCGGATCTCGCGCTTGGGCACCTCGCGCGGGAAGTCGTCGTAGGTCAGGCTCGGCGCCGGCTCGGAGGCCCTGCGGACCGCACGCTCGAGGCGCAGGTGGTCGCGGGTGGCGCGCGCGTCGGCGTACATGTCGCCGGTGGTCTCCTGAGCCATGCTCCCGACGGTAGGGGCTACTGGTGAGTAGGCCCAGACGAGTGCCCAGCAAGACGGTGATCGGCCCGGGCGCCGGTAGGCTGCGGCAACGTGTCCCTGCTGATCTGCGGATCCATCGCCACTGACCACCTGATGACCTTCGGCGGCAAGTTCCGCGACTCTCTGGTCGTCGAGCAGCTCGACAAGCTCTCGGTCTCCTTCCTGGTCGACGAGCTCGAGATCCGCCGCGGCGGCGTCGCCCCCAACATGTGTTTCGGGCTCGGCATGCTCGGCCTCTCGCCGATCCTGGTCGGCGCGGCGGGCGACGACTTCGCCGACTACCGCTCGTGGCTGGAGCGGCACAACGTCGACTGCTCCTCGGTGCGGATCTCCGAGACCCGTCACACCGCGCGGTTCGTGTGCACGACCGACACCACGATGGCGCAGTTCGCCTCGTTCTACCCCGGCGCGATGAGCGAGGCCCGGCTGATCGAGCTCAAGCCGATCGTCGACCGGGTCGGTCAGCCGACGTTCGTGCTGATCTCCGCCGACGACCCCGACGGCATGGTCCGCCACACCAGCGAGTGCCGGCAGCGCGGCTACCCGTTCATCGCCGACCCCAGCCAGCAGCTGGCCTTCAGTGACGGCACGTTGATCCGCGACCTGATCGACGGCGCGGCGTACCTGTTCTCCAACGAGTACGAGTCCCACATGATCGAGGCCAAGACCGGCTGGACCGCGGAGGAGATCCTCGACCGGGTCGGCGTCCAGGTCACCACGCTCGGCAAGGACGGCGTCCGGATCAGCCAGCGCGGCCACGAGGAGATCGTGGTCAAGGCGGCCAAGGACGTGGTGGCCACGGAGCCGACCGGCGTCGGTGACGCGTTCCGGGGCGGTTTCCTCGCGGCGCTCGAGTGGGGTCTGGGCCACGAGCGGGCCGCCCAGGTCGGCTGCGTGCTCGCTGCCTACGTCGTCGAGACGATCGGCACCCAGGAGTACTCCTTCACGCCCAGCGAGTTCGTCAAGCGCGTCGAGGACTCCTACGGCATCGAGGCCGCGACCGACCTCTCGCCCCACCTGACCTGACCGGTCAGGTCAACCTCCGCACCAGGTAGCGGGGCGTGCCGTCGTCAGCGGTGTCCGCGCCGACGTACTCCTGTTGCTTCATGCGGCACCACGCGGCGATATCGACCGCGGCGGCCGGGTCGTCGGCGACGACCGCGACGACATCTCCGACGGCGAGCTCGGCGAAGGCCTTGGCGAGGGAGATGACCGGCAGGGGGCAGACCTGCCCGCGGCAGTCGAGCTCGACCTCCATCACCGGCCCACCTCGCTCCGCAGCCGCTCGACCACGCCGGGCAGCGCCGCCAGGAACGAGTCGACCTCGGCCTCGGTCGTCCCGCGGCTCAGCGAGATTCGGACGTTGCCGTGGGTCAGCGCACCCATCGCCGCCAGCACGTGGCTGGGGGTGAGCGTGGACGCCGTGCACGCCGAGCCGCTCGCCACGCCGAAGCCCAGCTTGTCGAGCTCGGTCACCAGAGACTCGCCGTCGACGTAGAGGCACGAGAACGTCACGAGGTGCGGCAGCCGGTCGACGGGATCGCCAACCACGTCGATGTCCGCCATGGTCGTGACGCCCGCGCGGAGTCGGTCGACGAGGGCGTGCTGGCGCGCATTGACCTCGCCACGCTCCGCCACCACGGCTTGCAGCGCCGCGGCGGCGGCCAGCGCGGCCGGCACGTTCTCGAAGCCGGGTGCGCGCTCGTCGATCCGCTCGTCGACGGGGAAGGGGTGCCGCCACCGCGCGCCCTTGCGCACGAGCAGCACACCGACGCCCGCCGGACCTCCCCACTTGTGCGCCGAGGCCGCCGCCGCGCTCCACCCGTCGGGCAAGGGCAGCCGCCCGGCCGAGGCGCACGCGTCGGTGAACACGGGTACGCCGCCGGCGACGGCGGCCAGCTCGCCGACGGGTTGGGTGGTGCCGACCTCGTGGTTGGCGGCCTGGACGGCCAGCACGCTGGTGCCGGGCGGCGGAGGAGCGACCGCGACGCGGCCCAGGCTGTCGACCGGTAGCTCCGTGGCGCCGCCGGCCCAGGTGCTGGCGTGCAGGACCGCAGAGTGCTCGACGGCGGTGTGGGCGATCCGCCCGCCTGCGCGGGCGCCCCGGTGCAGGCCGAGCAGCCCGAGATGGACCGCCGCGGTGCCCGAGGAGGTGAACGACACCTCGTCGGGGCGGACCTCCAGCGCCTCGGCGACTGCGGCTCTGGCGTTGTCGAGCAGCAGCCGCGCCGACCTGCCGGCCCGGTGCAGACGGCGCGGGTCGGCGTACCCCTGGTCGAGCGCCGCCAGGTACGTCTCGCGAGCCGCGGGATGGAGCGGCTCGGACGACGCGGCGTCCCAGTAGATGCCTGAGGAAGGGCCGCTGGTCACGACGGGAAATCTATCCGTCCGACGGCGGGGACCCACCCGCGAATCCGCGTCGCGATTCGGATAGTCTGCCGTTGACCGTGTGTCTCGAGAGGAAGGCAGCGTTGCGTGGGTGAGCAGACCCAGCTGCAAACGTCACGGCGAGCGATGGCCAGGCCGCTCCGGCTAGCCCTCCTGGCCGCAGTCCTGACCTCCGCGGTCGTGCTGACCGGTTGCTCGGAGCAGTCGCGGCACGAGTGGAAGAACCTGGCCATGCCGGACCCCGCGTCCGAGCAGGGCGAGCACATCTTCACGCTCTGGCGATGGGCCTGGGTGGCCGCGCTGATCACCGGCGGCATCACCTGGGGCCTGATGTTCTGGGCGATGTGGCGCTACCACCGCAAGGACGGCGACCCCGAGGTCCCCATCCAGACGCGCTACAACCTCCCGCTCGAGATCTTCTACACGATCGCCCCGGTCATCATGGTGATCGTCTTCTTCGTCCACACCGTCGACACCCAGAACATCGTGCTCGACGACGAGGGGGAGCCCGACCACACGATCTACGTCGTCGGCCAGCAGTGGCAGTGGACCTTCAACTACTACGGTGAGGATGCCGTCGACGCCCAGAACGTCTACACCGCCGGCTACGGCTCCTACGTCCCCACGCTGGTGCTGCCGGTGGGCGAGACCACCGAGTTCCAGCTCCGTTCGCCGGACGTCATCCACGACTTCGGCGTGCCCGGCTTCCTGATGAAGATGGACGTCATCCCCGGCCGCGAGAACCACTACCGCATCACGCCCACCACCATCGGCGACTTCCGGGGCAAGTGCTACGAGCTCTGCGGCGTCTACCACTCGCGGATGCTGTTCAACGTCAAGGTCGTCACCCCCGAGGACTACGAGGCCTACCTCCAAGACCTGGAGGCCGCCGGCAACGTGTCCGACGCGCCGCTGCTGGGTGGCATCAACGCGAGCACGCAGCAGGGCCTGCCCGACCTAGACGAGGAGGTCACGGAGTGACCACCACAGCAGGCCGCCCGACGATCGGGGTGACCACGCGCAAACCGCTCGGCCAGCGGCTGGTCCGGGTCATCACCACCACCGACCACAAGGTGATCGGCAACCTCTACCTCGCCACCTCGTTCGCGCTGGTTCCTGGTCGGCGGCGTGATGGCGATGATCATGCGCTCCGAGCTGGCCTTCCCGGGCAACCAGCTCGTCAACGACGAGCTCTACAACCAGCTGTTCACCATGCACGGCACGATCATGTTGCTGCTGTTCGCGACGCCGCTGTTCTTCGGCTTCGGCAACGCCATCATGCCGCTGCAGATCGGGTCGCCCGACGTCGCGTTCCCGCGGCTGAACATGCTGTCCTACTGGCTGTTCCTCTTCGGCGGGCTCATCGCCGCTTCCGGGTTCCTGACGCCGCAGGGCGCCGCCGACTTCGGCTGGTTCGCCTACACGCCGCTCTCCGACGCCATCCGGTCGCCGGGCGTCGGCGGTGACCTGTGGGTGATGGGTCTGTGGATGGCCGGTCTTGGCACCATCCTCGGCGCCGTCAACTTCACCACCACGATCATCTGCATGCGCGCGCCAGGCATGACCATGTTCCGGATGCCCATCTTCGTGTGGAACACCCTGGTCACCTCGCTGCTGGTGCTCATCGCGTTCCCGGTGCTCGCCGGCGCGCTGCTCTCGCTCGAGGCCGACCGCCTGCTCGGGGCCCACGTCTTCGACACCGCTCACGGTGGCGCGGTCCTGTGGCAGCACCTGTTCTGGTTCTTCGGGCACCCCGAGGTCTACATCATCGCGTTGCCGTTCTTCGGCATCATCACCGAGATCCTGCCGGTGTTCAGCCGCAAGCCGATCTTCGGCTACGTCGGCCTGGTCGGCGCCACCCTCGGCATCGCGATCCTCTCGGCCGCGGTCTGGGCCCACCACATGTTCGTGACCGGCGCCGTCGACCTGCCGTTCTTCTCCGGGATGACGTTCCTGATCGCCATCCCCACCGGCGTGAAGTTCTTCAACTGGATCGGCACGATGTGGGGCGGGTCGATCACCTTCCAGACGCCCATGCTGTGGGCGATGGGCTTCTTGACGACGTTCCTGTTCGGCGGTCTGACGGGCATCATCCTGGCCAGCCCGCCGCTCGACTTCCACGTCTCCGACTCCTACTTCGTGGTCGCGCACTTCCACTACGTCGTGTTCGGCACCGTGGTGTTCGCGATGTTTGCCGGCTTCTACTTCTGGTGGCCCAAGCTGACCGGCCGGATGCTCGACGAGCGCCTCGGCTATCTGCACTTCTGGCTGCTGTTCATCGGCTTCCACACCACGTTCTTGATCCAGCACTGGATCGGCGTCGAAGGCATGCCACGCCGCATCGCCGACTACCTGCCGCAGGACGGCTGGACGCTCCAGAACCAGGTGTCCACGGTGGGTGCGTTCATCCTCGGTGCCTCGACGCTGCCGTTCCTCTACAACGTCTGGGTGAGCCGGCGTGCTCCACTCGTCGAGCTCGACGACCCGTGGGGCTGGGGCCGTTCCCTCGAGTGGGCCACGAGCAGCCCGCCGCCGCGGCACAACTTCGTCACGATCCCTCGGATCCGCTCGGAGTCCCCGGCCTTCGACCTCCACCACCCCGAGGTCGCGGCGATCGAGCTCGCCCACAACGAGGCCGCACGTGAGGGCCGCTTCGCCGACGCGCCCGACATGCAGGGCCGCGAGGAGCTGCTCGAGGAGCGCGGCGCCGTGGTCACCGAGGAACGGACCGACGACGACGAGCGGTCTGACGACCAGGAGGGAGAGACCCGATGAAGATGGAAGCGTGGATCTTCGGGATGTCCACGGCCTTCTTCGTGATCGTCAGCCCCGCCTACTGGTTGATGTCGAAGGACTGGACGGGCACCTCCGCCCTGGTGATGACGACCCTGCTGGTCGCCATGATCACCCTCTACCTCGGCTTCCACGCCTCGAAGATGGAACCCCGTCCCGAGGACCGCAAGGACGCCGACATCGCCGACGGAGCAGGCGAGCTTGGCTTCTTCCCGCCGTACTCGTGGTGGCCGCTGTGGTGCGGCGCCACCCTCGCCGTGATCGTCTACGGCGTGGCCCTCGGCCAGTGGTGGCTGGTCGCCATCGGCATGGGCCTCGGGATCCTGGCGCTGAGCGGGCTCGTCTTCGAGTACTACAAGGGCGAGCACGCCCACTGATCGGTGGTTCAATCAGCCGAACAGGAGCGCCTGTCCGCCACGCTCGCGGCAAATCGGTCTGGCGCTGAGGCCGGGTTACGCTGGGACGGCAACCAGTCCCCTGTCCCGGGAGTCCCATCAGCATGATCGCGCGCCGTTCCCGCCTGCTCGCAGCAGCGTCCGCCTGCGTCGTCGTGGCGACGCTCGCCGGGTGCAGCGCGAGCCAGTCCCCGGACGCCGCTCCGGAGCCCGGATCGGGCACGTCGAACGGCGCGACCCCGGGTGAGACCGAGGCGCCGGAGCCTGAGGTCCCGCCGGTGCGCCTGATGTCCAACGTCGAGAAGGGTGCGCGTGACGTTCCCGTCGACACCCGGCTGACCCTCGAGTCCGACGGCGGCACGCTGCGCAAGGTGTCCGTCACCTCGGCCGCCGGCCCGGTGCCCGGGAAGATGTCGGGGGACAACACGACCTGGGTGGCCGGGGGGCTGCTCGAGCCCGGCACGGCGTACACCGTCACCACCCTCGCCCGCCGCTCCGACGGTGCCGAGAAGACCCTGCGCTCCACCTTCCAGACCGTCGACCTGTCCCTGGACCAGCAGACCTACCCGTCGGTGGCGCCGCTCGACGGCGAGACCGTGGGCGTCGGCATGCCCGTGATCGTGTCCTTCGACGTCGCGGTCAAGGACAAGGCGACCATCGAGAAGCACCTCAAGGTCACGTCCGCGCCGAAGCAGCCCGGCGCCTGGCACTGGCTCAGCGACCACGAGGTCCACTGGCGCCCGAAGAGCTACTGGCGAGCCGGCACCGACGTGAGCGTCGATGTCGACATCAACAGCATTCCGGCCGGGGCCGGGATCTTCGGCCAGGAGGACCGCCACGTGGAGTTCCACGTCGGCAGCGCCAACATCTACAAGGTCAACGCGCAGACCCACCAGATGCAGGTGTTCAGCGACGGCCAGCTGCTGCGGACCATCCCGATCACCACGGGCAAGCCGGGTTTCACCACCCGCTCCGGGGTCAAGGTGATCATCGAGAAGTTCCGCGAGAAGCGGATGAACTCCGAGACCGTCGGTATCGCTCAGAGCGATCCTGAGTACTACGACATCGACGACGTCGAGTACGCCATGCGGGTGACCTACTCCGGGGAGTTCATCCACGCGGCTCCGTGGTCGGTCGGCTCCCAGGGCTACGCCAACGTCTCCCACGGCTGCACGGGCATGAGTACCGCCAACGCCGGCTGGCTCTACAACATCACCAAGCGCGGCGACGTGGTCGAGTACACCGGCACCGACCGGGCGATGGAGTCCACCAACGGCTACGGCGACTGGAACATCCCGTTCCCGGCGTACGCCGAGGGTTCCGCACTCTCCTAGCGTCGAGTTGAGCCAAAGAGACCCGTCGAGTTGCGCGATACGACCGCTAGGTAGCGCGTCGTATCAGGCGAGCTCGACGGGTCTCTTGGCGCAACTCGACCTATTCGTCGGCGTCGTCGTGAGGTCCACCGCCGCCGCCCGAGCCGGTGCCGGCTCCCGCGCAGCGGGACGTCCTCCGCGGTGCGGAGCGCGTGGTCGTCGAACTCGTGACCGGACGCCGGGTGGTCGAGGCCCGCCTGGAGGGCATGCTCGTGCTCGGCGTGGTGCCGGGCCTCCTCGATCTCCTCGCGGGTCGGCTTCTGGACGTTGTCGGCGAACATCACCGTCGACAGGCGGCCGCGCAGCCGGTCGAGGGCTCCGAGGGGTCCGGAGCGGCGCGGAGCCGCGACGCCGTGGGCGTCGACGCCCGAGTCCGGGGTGTAGACCTCGTCACGGTTGCGTGCGGTGAGGGTGTACGCGCGGCCCTCACTGATCGGCAGGTGACGCTCGCTGTAGCCGCCGTCGGCCGACCGCATGATGATGCCCGACTCGTAGCCGTGGAGCAGCAGGTCGCTGTCGTGACGCTGCAGCGAGATGCACCAGCGCCGGGTGATCCAGAACGCGATCACCGGGCCGACGAACACCGCCACCCGCATGAAGTAGGTGATCTGGTTGATGCTCAGGTCGAGCTTGATCGCGATGATGTCGTTGCCGCCGGCGGCCCAGAAAAGCCCGTACATCGTCATCAGCGCCACCATCGTCGCCGTGCGCGTCGGCGCGTTGCGCGGCCGCTGGAGGATGTGGTGGTCGCGCTTGTCGCCGGTGATCCATGCCTCGATGAACGGCAGCAGCATCAGCAGCATGAACATCACGACGGGCAGGATCAGGATCGGCAGCATCACGTTCCAGCTGATGGTGACGCCGAAGATGTGCGTCTCCCAGCCGGGCATGATGCGCAGCGCCCCGTCGGGCCAGCCCATGTACCAGTCGGGCTGGGAGCCCGCCGTCACCTTCGAGGGGTCGTAGGGACCGTACTTCCACACCGGGTTGATGGTGAACAACGCCCCCATCAGGGCCACGACACCGAAGACGATGAAGAAGAAGCCACCGGCCTTGGCGGCGTAGATCGGCAGCAGCGGGTAGCCGACGACGTTCTGCTCGGTGCGGCCGGGGCCGGGCCACTGGGTGTGCTTGTGGTAGACGAGCAGCACCATGTGGGCACCGACGAGGGCCAGCAGGAGACCGGGGATCAGCAGTACGTGAACGGTGAAGAACCGCTGGATGACGATTTCGCCCGGGAACTCGCCGCCGAAGACGAAGAACGACATGTAGGTGCCGACCACCGGCGAGGCCTTCAGGAACCCGTCGGTGGCGCGGACCCCGGTGCCGGAGAGCAGGTCGTCGGGCAGCGAGTAGCCGGTGAAGCCCTCCAGCGTGCCCAGGATCAGCAGCAGGCAGCCGATCACCCAGTTGAGCTCGCGGGGCTTGCGGTGGGCGCCGGTGAAGAAGACGCGCAGCAGGTGGACCATCATCGCGGCGATGAAGAGCATGGCCGCCCAGTGGTGCATCTGGCGCATCAGCAGCCCGCCGCGGACGTCGAAGGAGATGTTCAGCGACGAGGCGTAGGCCTCGGACATCTCGATGCCGCGGAGCTGGTCGTAGGAGCCCTCGTAGGTCGTCTCGCCCATGCTGGGGGTGAACCAGAACGTGAGGAACACGCCGGTGAGGAGCACGATGACGAAGCTCCAGAGCGCGATCTCGCCGAGCATGAAGGACCAGTGGTCGGGGAAGACCTTGCGGACCTGCTTCTTCATGGCGGTCGCCAGGCCGGTGCGGTCGTCGAGGTAGCCCGCGGCCGCGCCGAGGGGGTTGGGCTTGGACGCCTTGGCAGGTGTGGTGGCGTTGGTGCTCGCGACCTTGCTGGTGTCGATGCTCATGACTCCTCCTCCAGCTCCGCCTCGTCGCGCTCAGCGTTTTCGCGCTCGGTGTTGTCTCGCTCCCAGAAGCTGGGCCCGACGGGTTCGGTGAAGTCGCTCTGCGCCACGATGTAGCCCTCGTCGTCCAGCTCGATGGGCAGCTGGGGGAGGTGACGCGCGGCCGGGCCGAAGATGACCTTGCCGTTGTCGGCGAGGTCGAAGGTCGACTGGTGGCAGGGGCAGAGCAGATGGTGGGTGGTCCGCTCGTTCAAGCGAGATCGGGCAGCCCACGTGGGTGCAGATCTTGGAGTAGCAGATGATGCCCTGGACCGACCAGTTCTCGCGTCCGGCCCACGGGGTGATGTCCTCGGGCTCCATCCGGAGCAGGATCACCGCGCCCTTGGACTTGGCGACCTGGCGGTCGACGCCCTCGACGAGGTGGTGACCCTCGTCGTCGACGGCGAAGATCGCTTCGGGCTCGCAGTTGACCAGGTCGCCGATCACCAGGTCGGAGGCCTTGATCGGGGTGCCGACGACGTCGCGGACCACGCGCATCCCGGGCTCCCAGATGGTGTGGTAGAGCTTGTCACCGGGCAGTGGGCCCAGGTCGCGCAGCATGACGATCGGGGCCAGCCCGACCAGGCCCAGAGCACCCAGCAACGAGTTGCGCACCAACGGACGGCGGCCGATGCCGGAGTCGTCGATGCCCTGCATCGTCAGGCCGACGGTGGTCTTGCGGTCCTCCTCGCTGGAGGAGGCGGGGTGGCGCAGCTCGACGATCTCCTGGTCGTTCATCAGCCTGCGGGCCCAGTGGACCAGGCCGATCCCGATGCACAAGAACGCGATGCCGAGGGTGCCGCCGAGCATCAGGTTGGAGGCGCCGAACCCGGCGATGGTGTCCCAGTTGTCGCCCACCTGGAAGACGAAGTAGGAGACGAAGAAGCCCAGCAGCGCCAGCGTCGCCACGCCGAACAGGGCGGCCACCTGACGCTCGGCCCGCTTCTCCTGCCGCGGGTCGACGTCGGTGGGCCGCCACTGGTGCGGCGGCAGACCCGGGTTGGGGATCGGCTCGTCGCCCTCGGGCACAGCCGGGAGCGAGTCGTCGTGGGCCGCTCACGCTTCGACCTTACTCTTGGAGGTACGGGTGGTATGGGCGGCGATCCAGACGGCGAAGCCGACGCAGGCGCCGATGCCGACCAGCCAGGCGAACAGCCCCTCGCTGACGGGGCCCATGCCGCCGAGGCCGAACCCGCCGTACGACGGCTGGTCCTCGAGCGACTGGAGGTAGGCGATGACGTCGCGCTTCTCCTCCGGCGAGAGGTTGCCGTTGGAGAAGTTGTCCATCGCCTGCGGGCCGGTCAGCATCGCCTCGTAGATGTACTTCGGCTCGACGCCGCGGATCTTCGGGGCGTAGCCACCGCGGGGCATCGCACCGCCGGAGCCCTCGAAGTTGTGGCACGCCGTGCAGTTGGTCAGGAAGATCTGGCCGCCGCGGACGACGGCCTCCTCGCGCTCCTCGTCGGAGAGCCCCTCGATGCTGTAGTCGGACTCGTCGGGGATCGCCGGGCCGGCGCCGAGGGAGGCGACGTAGGCGGCGAGCGCCGCGATCTCCTCCTGCGGTGAAGACCGGTGGCTTGCTCTGAGCCTGCGCGCCCGGCTGGGCCATGGGCATCCGGCCGGTGCCGACCTGGAAGTCGACCGCGGCCGCGCCGACGCCGGCCAGCGGCGGGCCGATGATGTTGCCCTCGCGCGAGCTGCGCATGCCTTCGCCGTTCTGGCCGTGGCAGAAGGCGCAGCTGACCAGGAACAGCTCACGCCCCTGCGCGACCTGCTCGGCGTCGGTCTCGGCCGGCCCTGCCTGGGCGGGTGCGAACGCGGCGTACAGCGAGCCGGTCAGCAGCAGGCCGAGCAACAGCACCAGGAGGCCGGCGAGCGGGCGGCGACGGTGCCGCGACAGACGACCTGCCAGCCCGTTGACCAGTCTCTTGGCTGGGCGATTCAGAAGGCGCACGGTGAGGGTCCTCGGATCGGCCGGATGGTGGGCGGGCTATTGGATCACGTAGATCGTGAAGAACAGGCCGATCCAGACGACATCGACGAAGTGCCAGTAGTAGGACACGACGATGGCGCTGACGGCCTGCTCGTGGGTGAAGCGTCTGGCCATGTAGGTGCGGCCCAGGACGAACAGGAACGCGATCAGGCCGCCGGTCACGTGGAGGCCGTGGAAGCCGGTGGTGAGGTAGAACATCGACCCGT
The DNA here is from genome assembly GCA_963758885.1 of uncultured Actinomycetota bacterium. GTDB lineage: Bacteria > Actinomycetota > Actinomycetes > Propionibacteriales > Nocardioidaceae > Nocardioides. Next base: position 76,870 of record CAVWXS010000022.1, on the reverse strand, counting down.
AGGCGGAGTCCTGGATGGTGGTGCCCTCCTGGACCAGCGAGACGTACTCGGTGGCCTGCCCGGCGATGAACACCGCCCCCATCACGTAGGTGAGGATGAACCACTCGCGCAGGCCCCACTTGCCGACCTGGAGCACCGAGCCCGAGCGGCCCACCTGGCCGCGCTCGGCCGCGAACACGCCGAGCTGGCAGGTCACCGACGAGAGCACCAGGATCGTGGTGTTGACCGCCGCGAACGGGACGTTGAGCTTCTCGGTGTTCACCGCCCACAGCTCGGGGCTCACCGCGCGGATGGTGAAGTAGGAGGCGAACAGCGCGGCGAAGAACATCAGCTCGCTCGCGAGCCAGATGATCGTGCCCACGCTGACCATGCTCGGCCGGTCGTGGTGTCCGTGCAGCCGCGAGGCCGGGATCGCTTGAGCAGTCGCCACGGGGTCATTATGTCTATAGGGCTCCCCGAGGCCACCCCCGACCCCCTGACAATTGACGCCTATTCTCGGGTGGTGGACACCACACTGCTGCCGGCGCCGCCGGAGATGGTCGCCGTGTGGCCGATGCACTCCTCCGACTACCTGCCGGAGTTCACCTTCGGGCGGGTGTTCACAGCCTGGGAGCTGGCCCCCGTGCTCGCCCTCCTGACGACCGCCGTGGTCTGCCTGTACGCCGTCGGCGTCAACGCGATGCACAGCCGGGGTGACCGATGGCCGATCGGCCGCTCGGTCGCCTTCGGCGTGGGCATCGCGGCGTTCGTGCTGGCCACGCAGTCGGGGCTGGCGGCCTACGACACCACGCTGCTGAGCGCGCACATGGTCCAGCACATGATCCTGTCGATGTTCGTGCCGCTGGCCGTCGCCCTCTCCGCGCCCGTCACGCTGGCCCTGCGTACCCTGCCCGCACGGCCGCGCCGCTGGCTGCTCGCCGTGCTGCACTCACGAGTGGCCAAGGTGCTGACCTTCCCGCCGCTGACCTTCCTGCTGTACGTCATCTCGCCGTGGGCGCTGTACTTCTCCGGCTGGTACGCCGCCTCGTTGCAGTCGCCGTTCGTGCACGAGGCCATGCACGTGCACCTGGTCGTCGTGGGCTCGCTCTTCTTCTGGCCGCTGGTGGGCGTCGACCCGGTGCCCGGCCGGGTCGCCTACCCGTTCCGGATGCTGCTGGTGCTGCTCACGCTGCCGTTCCACGCCTTCCTCGGCGTCACGATCATGAGCCAGACCGAGCTGCTGGGCGGCGACTGGTATCCCTCGCTCCACAACGGGGACATGGGCGCGTGGCTTCCGGATCCCGCCGACGACCAGCACCTGGCGGGCGGGCTGCTCTGGAGCTCCGGAGACCTGGTGGGGCTCGTGCTGTTCGGGGTGCTGTTCGTGCAGTGGGTCCGGTCGTCGATGAAGGAGGGCGCCCGCGAGGACCGGCGTCTCGACCTGCTCGAGGCCCGGGAGCGGGCGGCCCAACAAGCGGAGAATTCCCCCGGTAGCATCCCCCGGGTGAGCTTGAAGGTCCTGGTCTACAGCGACGACGTGAACACCCGTCAGCAGGTGATCCTCGCGCTCGGGCGGCGTCCCCATCCCGACCTGCCCGAGGTGACCTACGTCGAGGTGGCGACCGAGCCGGTCGTGATCCAGCACATGGACGCCGGGGGCGTCGACCTCGCGATCCTCGACGGCGAGGCCGTGCCCGCCGGCGGCATGGGCATCGCCAAGCAGCTCAAGGACGAGATCTACCAGTGCCCGCCGGTGCTCGTGCTGACCGGCCGGCCCCAGGACGCCTGGCTGGCGACCTGGTCGCGCGCCGAGGCGGCCGTGCCGCACCCGATCGACCCCATGCAGCTGGCCGAGGCGGCGGTGGCGCTGTTGCGCTCCCGGGTGGCCGGCGTGCCCGCCGCCCGAGGCGACTGACGCACCCTCGATGACCCCGATGACCACCTGGCCCGAGGTCCTCGCGGCCCTCGTCGCCCGCACCGACCTCACCGCCGAGCAGACCACGTGGGCGATGGGGGAGATCCTCGCCGGTGAGGCGACCGCCGCCCAGGTCGCCGGCTTCGCCATCGGGCTGAAGGCCAAGGGCGAGACGGTCGAGGAGGTCTCCGGCCTGGCCGAGGCGATGTACGCCGCCCGCACGCCGATCGAGGTCCCTGGCCGGCTCCTCGACGTGGTCGGCACCGGCGGCGACCGGTCGATGAGCGTGAACATCTCGACGATGGCAGCGATCGTGGCGGCGGGGGCGGGCGCCAAGGTCGTCAAGCACGGCAACCGGTCGGCGTCCTCGCAGTCGGGGAGCGCCGACGTGCTCGAGGCGCTCGGGATCCGCCTCGACCTCGAGCCGGCCCGGGTCGCGCAGGTCGCCGAGGAGGCCGGCATCACCTTCTGCTTCGCCGCGGCGTTCAACCCGGCCATGCGGCACACGGCGGCACCCCGACGCGAGCTCGGCGTCGCCACCACCTTCAACATCCTCGGTCCGCTCGCCAACCCGACCCGGCCCGCCGCCCAGGCCGTCGGCTGCGCCGATCCGCGGATGGCCCCGGTGATGGCCGGGGTGTTCGCCGCCCGCGGCGCCGACGCCTGGGTGTTCCGCGGCGACGACGGTCTCGACGAGCTCACCACCACGACCACCTCGTCGCTGTGGGTCGTCCACGACGGCGAGGTCACCACGGCCACGGTCGACCCCGAGCACCTCGGCTTCGCGCCGTCGAGTCCCGAGGCACTGCGCGGGGCGGACGCCGGTCACAACGCCGAGGTGGTCCGGCGCCTGCTGGCGGGCGAGCCCGGAGCCGTGCGTGACGCGGTCCTGCTCAACGCCGGCGCCGCCCTGGCCGTCTACGACGCGCCCGGAGCGCCCGTCGAGGAGTCCCTCGCCGCCGGCGTGGCGCGAGCGCGCGAGGCGGTCGACTCCGGAGCCGCGGCCGCGACGCTCGACCGCTGGGTCGCCGCGACTCGAGCTGACGGACCAACATTAGACAAAGATTGGACAAAATGGACTCGAGCGCCTAACGTTCGACAGGTGTTGGACAAAGGGCAGGCGATCGGCGCTCGGCTGGCCCGTGGCGACGAGTCCGCCCTCGAGGACGCCTACGCCGCGTACTCCGCGCAGCCTGCTGTCCTTCCTGCGCCGCTACGTCGGGGCCGACGAGGCCGAGGACGTGCTCCAGCGCACCTTCCTCGACGTGTGGCGCTGCGCCGCGCGCTACGACCCCGCGCAGCGCTTCAGCACCTGGCTGTTCACCCTGGCCCACCGCCGGGCGGTCGACACCTGCGCACCCGGCGGCACCAGGTGGTCGACATCGCGTCGCTGCGCGACCTGGTGGGGGAGGACGGCCGCGACACCGTGGACAGGTACGCCGACGCGGCCGACGTGCGGACGGCGGTGCGCCGGCTGCCCGACCACGAGCGCGAGGTCATCGAGCTGGCCTACTTCGGGGAGCTGACCCAGCGCGAGATCGCCTCGGCCCTCGACGTGCCCCTCGGGACCGTCAAGGCCCGGGCCGCACGCGGCACCCGGCGCCTCGGCGTGCTGGTGGCCGCCGGATGAGCTGCAAGACCCATCGCACACCCACCAGAAGGAGACACACCATGAAGTTCCACTCCACCTTGGGCTCGGCCACGGCCGTCGCCCTCCTCGCGGGGTCGGCGCTGGTCGCCGGCTCGACGCCTGCCCAGGCTGCCGTCCCGTGACCTCGGCACGACGAGCCTGGCCAGCGTGCTGGGCGCCGACGGCCAGAAGTTCGATGAGAACTGGAAGGACTTCGACATCGTCGAGGCAGCCGTGTACGCCGTCGCGGCGGCCAAGCCGAAGAGCCCGGTCCTGCTCCTGACCGACGGCACGAAGCGGCTGACCGCCTTCGCGCCGACCGACAAGGCCTTCCGCAACCTGGCCCAGGACCTGACGGGCAAGACCTTCACGTCGGAGAAGAAGGTGTTCACCACGCTTGCCGGCCTGGTCGACGTCGACACCCTCGAGTTGGTGCTGCTCTACCACGTGGTGCCTGGAGCCACGATCACGGCGGCGAAGGCCGTCAAGGCCGACGGGGCAAAGCTCAAGACGGCCGCCGGGAAGAACCGTCAAGGTCAAGATCGCCAAGGGCAAGGTCACCCTTGTCGACAAGGATCCCGACACCGCGAACGCCACCGTGGTCGCCGCCGACATCAACAAGGGCAACAAGCAGATCGCCCACGGCATCGACGTGGTGCTGCGCCCAGCGGACCTGTAACCGGCCCGCTGACACAGGAATTCTTCCGGCACCTCCCGGTGCCCCTTGGCCTCGGCGGCGCGCTGCGCAAGACTTGACGGTGGGCACCGGGAGCCGGGGGGAGCAAGTCTCCCACCGTGCTCATGGCCTGCGGGCCGCGTCGTCTCACCCCCGAACGGCGCGGTCCGGCCGTCCTACGACGCAGTCGCGGTCTATCGGTCGGTCCAGCCGGGTCGGAGCCTCCATGCAGGCACCAGGTCCTTGCTGCGGTGCAGCACCGTCCAGTCCTCGAGTGCTCCAGGCCGTAGGCGAGCTTGGTCCTCGGGCCGCAGCAGGGCATACGTCGCGCGCCGGTGCTCCTGGACGTCGGTCGACCCAGCCGGGCCGCGTGCGCGTCCATCTGGAGTTCCGGTCGAGCTCCTCGTCGGTGTAGATGTCGCCGTACCCGTTGCATCACGAAGTCCAGGTCCGGGCCAGCGCCACATCATCCAGCCGCCCTCGCCCCAGTCGTTGAGCACGGCCGTGCCGGCCGGCAGGTCGTCGACGGCTGCCGTCCACGAGGGCTCCTCCGGCGGCTCGTCGGCGGTGCGCGGCACGAGCGACGGCCAGCACGGCGAGGCAGGCGCCGGCCAGGGCGAGCACGGCCCCGGTCTCGCGGCGGCCGGCCGGCGAGGCGGGCCGCGGCCACGTGCCGGAGCACCTGGGCAGCGATCGGGACCAGCATCGCGGCAGCGACCGCGACGGTGCGGGTGCTGTAGAGAGCCCACCCGACGGCCAGGCCGACCAGGAGCGATCTCGGTCCACGACGATACCGATGCCACGGCGGACCATCGCGGACCGCCACGACCGCGATCAGGATCAGCAGGGCGCCGCCGACGACGCCGGTGAAGTCCAGCGGCTGCCACTCGGCGAAGTACTGTCCGCGGCCGCTCACCGAGCAGCACGGCGGGTACAGACGCGGGCCCACCGGGGTGAGCGCGGCCGCGACGGCGCACGCCAGCGGCACGGCGGCCAGCGCGAGCAGCCGGCGGCGGGGAACCGCGCGGTCGAGCGGCGATGCCGACCAGGGCGACGACGCCGATGACGATGCCGACCGGCCACATGCCGTGGCACATCGCCCAGACCCAGGTCACCGGAACCAGCCACCAGCGGGCCCGACCGTCGCTCGCGGGTGCGCAGCCAGGCCGCGGTCGTCACCGCGACGAGCAGGTAGCTGATCACCTGAGGCCGCATCGAGAGCCCCAGGGACGAGGCCATCAGCGCCGTCGCGACGATGGCGGCGCTGGCCAGCGGGGTGGCCCAGCGGCGGGCGATCACCCAGAACGTCACGGCCAGGGCGAGGTGCAACAGCCCCTGGAACCAGGCCACGCCCGCCAGACCGAACCAGTCCTCGAGCTGCGCCATCACCACCTGCGGCAGCCACTGGGTCGGCACCCAGTCGTTGGTGCCGAAGCTGGACACGCTGCCCGGGTCGCGCAGTGTCCAGCCACCGTCGAGGAACTCGTGCCCGAACCGCAGGTGGAAGTAGGTGTCGGTGTTGGTCAGCGGCCGAGCGGCGTGCCAGATGAGCGACGCCCATCGTGATGAACAAGATGGTGCCGGGCAGCAGGACGCCCAGGCCGCGTGGCGCATCCCCGCGGCCGACACGCTGCGGACGCTCAGGCGGCGTCGCCGCGACGGCTGCGGCTCGGCCACGGTCACCCTGTCCATCGTCCATCGCCTCGACACCGCCAGGACGTACGACGTCGCCGTCGCGCCGGAAGCCGACGCGCGCGTAGTAGGGGTCGAGCATGTTCGGCGAGGTGACGACGCGACGAATGCCCAGCGCGCGCAGCAGGCCGCTCTCGCGCCAGACGAACTCGCCGGGGGAGAAGTCGCGGAAGCGACGGGTCACGTAGTCGAGCTCGACGTGTGCCACGTCAGCCTCGACCCGGATGATCACCACGCCCACGGTCTCGTCACCTTTCAGGATCAGGAAGGGCCGACGGTCCTCCTGCGGGACGCCGTCCCACACGAAGTCGGGCTGGTACCGCTGCACGTCGGCACGGTGCACCGACAGCACGTGTGCCAGGTAGGCATCGTCGGACTTCACCGCCAGGACCCGGAAGACCTGCCCGTCGTGCCGGTCTCGCAGCAGCCGGTTGATGAAGTAGACGTTGATGGTGCTGGTGGCCAGGTTCATGGCCACCATCGGCCACACCCCGATCAGGGCGTTGAACGCCACCAGCATCAGGCCCGCCACCAGGTTCAGCACGCGGAACCGCAGGACCCGCGCCTGCAGCAGCGAGACGATCAACAAGGCGGAGCCGGCCCACCCGAGGAGGTCCAGCCAGTGGTCGGCCAGCCACTCGATCAGCCAGGTCACGCGCTGACCCTAGTCGCGGGCCGCGCCCCAGGCCCGTCAAGCCCGCCACAGCAGGCTGAGCCGTTCTGCGCCGATGTCTGGGCCGGGGCAGCGACCAGGCGGTTCCCGCGCCTGTCCTTGATCTTGGTGCTCAGGACGAGCAGGTAGGTGGCACCCGGCTTGACGCTCTTCGGGTCGACCTTGAGGGCCTTGCCCTTCTTGAAGGTGGTGAGCTTGACCTTCACCTTGACCTTCTTCTGCGCCGCACCCTTCAGCCAGAAGAGCTTCACGGTCTTCTTGGAGACCCCGCGCACCTTCTCGCTGAAGAAGACCTTGATGATCGTCTTCTTGTGGAGGATCCGGTCCAAGGGCGTGATCTTGACGACCGTCGGCGGCGTCGCGTCGACCCGGAAGCCCCGGTTCGGGCTCGTGCCGAGCACCTGACCCGCGGCGTCCTTGGCCATGACCCGCCACGTGTACTTGGCGGTGCCGAGAGCGGCGACGGGCGCGTGGGCGGTGGCCGTCGTCGGCACGCTCAGCACGCTGGCCGAGGCGCTGTTGCGCACCTCGAGCACGTAGCTCGCCGCACCAGCGACCTCCGACCACTCGAAGAGCGGTCCGGCGCTCTTCTGCCAGGTCCCGTTGCCGGGACCGAGCAGCTGGGGTGCGCTGCCGAGCGAGGTCAGGCGCATGGTCGGTGACCACGGACCGACGTTGCCGAAGGCGTCGGTGCGGCGGACCCGCCAGGTGTAGGGCGTGTCGCTCGCCGGAAGCGGCATGGCTCCAGGCGTACGCCGCCGTCTTCACCGTCGCGGTGAACACCCGGTTGACCGGTCGAGAACGCCGCGTCGTTGTTCTTGTAGACCTCGACCGTGTACGACGAGGCGAACGCCTGCGGCGCCCAGGTGAAGGGCACCGTGCCCGCCACGACCGCGCCGTTGCCGGGCGAGGTCGGCACGACCGCCGGGCTGGACTTGGTCAGCTGGGCCGGTGCCGGACCACGGCAGCCCGATCGCCCGCTGTCGAGGGCCTGGACCCGCCAGTAGAGCGTGCCCTCGGGGTAGAGCTCGGTGGGCGCGGTGTACGTCGTCTGGTCCACCTCGGCCGCGTCGAGGAGCGGTGCGGAGAACGACGGCTCGGTGTCGACCTGGATGCGGTAGGTGCGGGCCGACTGGTTGCCCGTCTCGCCCTGCCCAGCCAGGCGTGGCCTGGTTGGTGGTGAAGTAGTCCTGCCAGCTGAAGGTGATGTCGGTGCCCGCGGGGTCCGAGCTCGCCAGGCCGGTGATGGCGGGGGAGACCTTGCGGAACTGCTTGACGCCCGGCAGGTCGGAGACCGACTGCGGGCTCGGGCCGCACGTGCTGGGGCTGGCGAGCGTCCCGCCACGGCACGGGATGACGTACCAGTAGTACGAACCGCCCGCCGAGCTCTCGCGCAGGGGCGCCGTCAGGGCCAGTCGCGACTCGTTCGTCACGACGTTCTGCGCGATGTTGGTGAAGTCGGCGTCCTCGGAGACCAGCACCCGGTAGAACTTGGCGTACTGCTGGACGTCCCAGTCGAAGACCGGCGTGGCCGGCACGTCGCCGCAGAACGTGTCGGTGCAGCCGCCGTCCTGGTCGATCCGGTAGGCGCTGACGCCGATCGCGGTCCCGGTCACCGGCGCGAACGGCGTGTCGCCGGGAGCGACGTCGACGACGGGAGCGCTCCAGGTGAAGGCCTGGCCGTCGGAGTACAGCCCGACGACCGCTGCTCGCGTTGCTCGCACTAGTCGAGGGGCCGCACGCGCCACCAGTTGACGCCGGCGTCGAGAGGCACTGGCAGACGTCGTCAGGGTGCCGCCCGGGAAGAGGGTGTAGGAGGTCAGGGCCGTCGTGCAGGTGCGGACGTCGGTCGAGAAGTTCTCGTCGTCGGCCATCTGGATCTCGTAGACGGCTGGCGCGCTTGACGGGGGTCCAGCTCAGGTACGGGTCGTCCGACGCGACGGTCGCGGGGGACGCCGGCCGTCCCGAGCGGGTAGAGCGGCGTCGGCACCTCCGGGTAGTTGCGGCGGAAGCCGTTCTGCGAGGTGGTCCACGGGGTGGCCTGGCCGAGGAGGTCGATGGCCCGCACCCGCCACCAGTACTGGTTGTTGTCCAGGCTGACCGCCCGCGAGTAGCGCGTGCCCGACGATGCCGGTCGCGTTGTCGATGATGCTGGTGAACGCCGCGTCCGGTGGCCACCTGCACGTCGTAGCTCTTCGCCCCGGTGACGGGCGCCCAGTCGAGGACGACCTCCTGCACCTTGAAGTCGACGCTGTTGGGCGGGTAGGTCTGGGTGGGCGCGGCCAGCGGCTGCACGGAGAAGCTCGAGGTGGCCGAGGGCTGCGACACGATCCCGGCGGCCTTGGTGGCGATGACGCGCCAGTAGTAGGTGCCGACGATCAGGGGGTCGGGCACCACCAGGGACGTGGTCTTCGTCGACGTAGGACTTCGCGCCGATGAAGTCGGCGTCGCCGTCGAGCTGCACGGTGTAGGACGTCGCGCCCTGGGCGCCGTCCCAGCGCAGCAGCGGCGGGTTGTCGGGCTGGACGAGGGACGAGCCGTTGCGCCGGAGAGGTCGGCACGGGCACCCCGACGGGGCTGACGTCGAAGCCGCCCTGGCTCCAGGACGAGGTGGTCTCCCCGGCCAGCGACCGCACCCGCCAGTAGTTCTTGCCGGGACGCAGCGCCGCCGTCGGGACGGCGCGGAAGTTGACCGTGGGACGGTGAACTCGGGCGAGGCGAAGGACGCGTCGTTGTCGACCTGGACCTGGTAGGCGACGGCCTTCTTGACCTTCGCCCACGACAGGATCGGGGTGCTGGAGTTCTTGTTGGCCACGGCCAGTCCACCCGGAGCGGCGAGGGCGGCCGCCTGGGCCGCCGGCGTCAACGGCGCGACGAGGGACAGAGCGGTCGCCGCCACGAGAGCGGCGAGCGACATGGCGCGGGGGCCCGAGGGTCGAAGAGTCACGCGCCGAGGGTAAGTGTCACTCGCCGCCCCAAGACCGGCGAACAGTAAAATCTCCTGCACGAGTTGTCAGGCCGGTTGACCGTGCGTGCGGCCTCAGTCGAGCCCGAGGGCGAAGGCCGACTCGAGGTCGTGGCGGGAGTAGGCCCGGAAGGCGATGTGGGTCTCGGTCGAGGTGACGCCCGGCACCTTGTTGAGCCGGTCGGCGACCACCTCGGCCACCTCCTCGTGGCGGCGTACGCGCACCATCACGATCAGGTCGACCTGGCCGGTCACCGAGTAGACCTCGGAGACCCCCTCCAGCGCCGCGATCGCCTCGGCGACCTCGGGGATCCGGGCGACCTCGGCCTTGACGAAGACGATGGCGGTGATCACGACGCCAGACTAGGCGGTCAGGCTCCGGCTGCCGCTGTCGGTGGCCGTGCGCTCCTCGCGGGGCTCGGACGGTCGCAGCCGGGCGCAGCCGCGGGATGGCGGCGAGCAAGGCGAAGGTGCCCCAGCCGACGACCGGGCTGGCCAGCAGCATCGCGACCGGGAGCAGCCAGCGGCGGCCGGTGCGCGCGGCGAAGACGGCCACGGCCAGGGCGATCGGCAGCCTCGCCACCAGGGGGAAGGCGAGGGTCACGGGGGTCAGGTAGACGTTGCCGGAGGACTCGCCCGCGCTCTCGCGCAGGAAGTCGATCCAGTTGCCCCACTCGCCGGGACTGATGGCAACCGAGACCAGCAGCAGGGCCGCGCTGGTGGCGACGAAGCCGGCCAGCTGCCGCCACTCGCGTCGCACCAGGAACCACACCGGGCCCAGGCACGGGACGACCTTGGTGAACGCGGCCACGCACCACGGGCTCCCGCGCGAGAACCCGACGACGGTCATCACGGCCAGGAGCCAGAAGATGTTGCCCGAGAGGATCTCGGGGAGACAGAACAGCCACAGGCCGATGGCGAGCGGCGTCGGCAGGGGACGGCTGAGCCACACGATCGCCGGCGGCGGCGGCACCCACGAGCAGCGCGCAGAAGGCGGGCCACGGCAGGAGCGTCAGCGGCCAGATCACCTGCGCGAAGAGGGGGCTGTAGTTGTAGGCGTCACGGGTCTCGGGCAGCTCCTCGTAGAGCCCGCCCGACCATGCGACGTAGTAGGCGTGGGCGTCCCAGCCGACGCCGTGCTGGCCGGCCATCGAGACGCCGAACAGGGCGACGAACACCGCGAGCGCCAAGAACGCGCCCCACAGCACCCGCTGCCGCGTCAGTCACGCTCGCCATGTCCTGACGGTAGGCGACGCGCCGCGGTCTGCGGGACGGTTCGGTCAATTCACCGGGCGGGCTGGTGGACGGGGGAGATCGACCGGCGGTCGTCGAACGGGACCAGCGTCAGGCGGCTCTGGTTGACCGCGTCGTGGAGGGCCAGGTGGCGCGTCGCGCCGCCGACCGGGCAGGTCCACTCGCCGTCGACGTCGACGAGGCGGATGCCGGGCAGCTCGAGCCAGCGCAGGATGCGCTCGGTCTCCTCGGCCGTCGCGGCGGGAACCGGGCCGGGCGAGTCAGCGACCGTCTCGGCGGTGGCTCGCAGCTCGGCGACGTACTGCTGGGCGTCGGTGCCGCCCGGGATCACGCCGGCCGCGGCCAGCCGGCCGTGGCGCACGACGTGGACCGACCAGCGGCCGTCGGCCTCGCGACGGGTCGCCACCAGCTCGGGGAGCCGGGTCAGCGCGGTCAGCCGCTGGGTGCGGGCGGCGGCGCGGACGAAGGCGGCCAGGCGGTCGCGATGGACGCCGGCCTCCTCGAAGCGCTCGTGGGACGGCCAGGCTCTCCATCCGCTGGTTGATGGCCTCGACCACCTCGTCGGGACGGCGGACCAGGCTGTCGCGGAGCTGGCGCACCACCGCGGCGTAGGTCGACGGGTCGACGCTGCCGTCGCACGGCGACAGGCACCGGCCCATCTCGGCCAGCACGCATGGTGCGCGCACGGTGCGCGGGCCGATGCGGTCGGAGCACTGCCGGACGGGGAAGGTGTCGTGGAGGGCGGCCAGGCACTGCTCGGCGGTGCGCCGCGACCGGAACGGGCCGAGGTAGTCGGCGCCGTCGTCGACGACCCGCTTGACCAGCGACAGCCGCGGCCACGGTTCGGTGGTCAGCTTGATGAAGGAGACCTTCTCGGGGAACCGCGAGCGGCGGTTGTAGCGCGGCTTGTGCTCGGCGATCAGGCGCAGCTCACGCACCTCGGCCTCGAGCGGGGTCGCGCACTCGATGCCGGTCACCTCGCTGGCCAGCCCGACCATCTCGCCCATCCGGCTGCGGGTCTCCGACGAGGTGAAGTAGGAGCGGACGCGGCTGCGCAGGTCGCGGGACGTGCCGACGTAGAGGACGCGCCGGCGCTCGTCGCGGAACAGGTAGACCCCCGGCGCGTGGGGGAGGTGCTCGGCGAGGTGGCGCTTGCGGCGCACGAGCGGGCTGACGCGCGAGGAGAACGTCTGGAGCTCCTCGAGGGTGTGGACGCCCAGCCCGCCCAGCCGCTCCATCAGCCCGTGGAGCACGTCGACGGTCGCCCGGGCGTCGGCGAGGGCGCGGTGGTTGGGGGTCGTCGCCGAGCGGAACACCTTGGCCAACGACGACAGCTTGCAGTTGGGGGCGTCGTCGCGGGTGATCACCCGGCGGGCCATCAAGGCGGTGTCGAGCACCTCGAACGCCGGCCAAGGCCGACCCTGGACCTCGGCGAAGTGGCGCAGGAACCCGACGTCGAAGGGCGCGTTGTGGGCCACCAGCACACAGCCCGAGGCGAACTCCAGGAACGAGGGGAGCGCGGAGTCGATCGTCGGTGCGTCGGCCACCATGGAGTTGGTGATGCCGGTCAGCACGGCGATGAACGGCGGGATGGCCGTGTGGGGGTTGACCAGGGTCTGGAACTCGCCGAGGACCTCGCCGCCGCGCACCTTGACGGCGCCGATCTCGGTGATCATCGAGCCCGCCTCGGCTGATCCACCGGTGGTCTCGAGGTCGACGACGCAGAAGGTCATCTCGCGCAGCGGCCGGCCGAGCTCGTCGAAAGTGCGTTGCGCCTCCCACTGCGTCGCCGACACGCTGATGGGCGACCTGGCTGACGCGCGTGCCGCCGAGGAGCCCCATGTTTGGGAAGGTAGACGCGCTCACCGACAATCCCCGGGAGGGCACGCGCAATACGCTTGTTCCGCCGGATCACCGAGACCACGACCGATCCCGACGTCAGGAGCAAGCGATGGGCAACCCGGTCAGCAGCGCGGGCGCGGCGGGCCTCCCCGGGCCCGACCAGCGTTGGCGGTGCGGCGGGTGCGGCAACCTGACCCGCTTCGACGTCGCGCGGACCCGGCGCACGGTGGAGTTCTGGCACGTCGACCTTGCCGGCGACGTCGTCGTCGAGGACACCGAGGTGCGCGGCGAGGCCGTCGAGTCGGTCACCTGCCGCTGGTGCGGCCGGTCCGACGCGATCGAGCTGGTGCCCCGCGCCGTGCCCGGTGCTGTCCGGTGCCCCGTCCAGTGCTGTGCCCGGTGCGGTGTCCAGTGCCGAAGCCGGCTGAGCCAGGACCTGCCGTGGCCAGCCAACCCTCTGCACCGGACTCCGGGGCCGGCGCGAGCGCGTACGACGACCTCGCCGCCCTGCCCGAGGCCGTGCGATCGCGGGTCGTGGCGCTGGCCGCAGACGTGCTCCCGCAGGTGCCCGGCCTGCCGCCCGCCGTACGACGGGTGGCCGGGTTCGCGCCCAACCGCCGCGCTCGGCTCGGCGGCACCGCCATCGCCGAGGCTCTCGCCGACGACGAGCTGCGTGAGCGCGTGGCCGTCCAGGTCGCCGCGCGGCCGGCACGCGAGGACGACCGGGCGGAGCAGGCGGCCCGTGCGTGGCTGTCGCGCGAGCAGGGCTGGACCGAGGCCGTGGAGCGGGCCGGGTCGGCTGCGGCGGCCGCCGACAAGGACGCCGGGAGGGAGGTCGCCGAGCTGGCCCGGCTGCGCGACCGGACCGAGGCGGCCGAGCAGGCGTTGCGCGACGCCCGCGCCAAGGCGCGCGCCCAGGTCGAGGACTTCAAGGCGGAGAACGCCACGTTGCGCCGCAAGCTGGGGGAGTCCCGCTCGTCCGAGCGCCAGGCGCGCGAGACCGCCGAGGAGGCGCTCCGCCTCGCCGAGGAGGCCCGGGCGCGGGCGGCCTCGCTGGAATCCGCCCAGGACAAGGAGCTGCGCCGGCTACGCACCCGCGTCGAGCAGCTCGAGTCCGAGCAGGCGGCCCAGCGCCGCGAGGAGCGCCGTACCTCCCGGGCCGACCGGGACGAGGCGACCGTGCGGGCGCGGCTCCTGCTCGACGCCGTGATCGAGGCGGCCGCCGGGCTCCGCCGCGAGCTGGCCCTGCCGGCGGTGGCCGGGTCGCCGGCCGACCGGGTCGAGGCCGGGCTGGCCGAGCCGACCGACGACGCGCGCACGCCTGGGTGCCGCCGGCGTGCTCGGGCCGGGCAGTGCGTCGTTGCTCGAGCAGCTGCTGACCATGCCGCGCTCGCGCCTGCTCGTCGACGGCTACAACGTCAGCAAGAGCGCCTGGGAGCAGTCCGCGCTCGAGGCGCAACGCCAGCGCCTGCTGCGCTCGCTGGCTCCTCTGGTGGCGCGCACGGGCGCCGAGACGACCGTGGTGTTCGACGCGGCGAACCTGACCAGCCGGCCGGTCGTCGCCGCGCCGCGCGGGGTGAAGGTGGTGTTCAGCCCTCCGGGGGTGATCGCCGACGACGTCATCCGTGACCTGGTCGCTGCGGAGCCCTCGGGCCGGACGGTGGTGGTCGTCACCGACGACCAGGAGGTGATTCGCGATGCTCGTGCGGCGGGGGCACGGGTCGCTTCCGCTGCTGCTCTCGTGGCGCTGTTGGAGCGCTAGCTTTTCCGCTGCGCGGGGCTTTCCGCTGCGCGGGGCATTTCCGCTGCGCGGGGCTTGGGTCGACGGCCGCCGGACGGTGGCCCGGACAGTGCCGCTCCGGGGACAGGGGCGGCGCGTCGCGCGCACAGCCAAGCCGTGCTTGCGCGCCGTCGGCGCGCGCCGCGGCCAAGCCCTTTGAGCCCCGGCCAGCCTGCTCCCGGCGCCGTCCACCGGTCGCGGCCCGGGGGTGGTGATTCCTGCGGTGCTGCTGCTTCGTCAGCTACGGGTGTCGGTGGTCGGTGCCAGGGTTCGGTTCATGACGACGAGGATTGATTGCGACACCTGCGTGGTGAGGGGGTTGGCGTGCGGCGACTGCGTGGTGACGGTGCTGCTGGGGCCTCCGCCGGAGCTGACCTTCGACGACGACGCGTGCCGTGCGCTCGACGTCTTGGCCCAGGGCGGCCTGGTGCCGCCGCTGCGGCTGGTGCAGCCGATGGCTTCGCCGGAGATCGAGTCGGCCTAGTCCGGTGTGACTCCTGGGGCCGATGAGGCCGGTGTGCCCGGTCGGCCGCGACACGCCCCAGCGTCTGTACCGAGGTTTGGACACTCGGCCAGGGTCGCACTAGGGTCGACGCTCAGGTGCTCGTGGAAGTGGACCACCAGGGTCCGCGCGAGTGCCGCGCCGAATTCGGGCAGCCCATGGACGCCATGGGCGGCCTGGGGCCGGGGAACCACACCCAACCTGGGGTGAATCCCCTCCGAGTGGACAGGCCAGGACCCTGCTTGATTTCCGGGGGCCGGTCCGTCACGGAAGAGGGGTAGGGCCTGTCGTGCCCGAACCCGTCAGCTCACCCGGTAGGCGTACGACACCCAAGGGAGACCGCCCGCTCGTGCTGAACGGACGGAGGCGCATCGGCGCCGCCATCACTGCTGCCCTTCTTGCTCTGGCGATCGGTTCCATGCCGTCGTCGCCGGCGCAGGCCGACCCCACGATCGACGAGGTCCAGACCCGGGTCGACCGCCTCTACCACGAGGCCGAGCAGGCCTCGGAGCGCTACAACGCCGCGAAGGTCGAGCTCGACGAGCTCCGCAAGGACCTCGCCTCGCTCGAGGCCGACCAGGACCGCCAGGACGACCGCCTCACCAGCGTGCGCGAGCAGGTCCAGGACTCCATCGTCAGCCAGTACCAAGGCACCACGCTGTCCGCCGTCGGCCAGGCCGTCGTGTCCGACGACCCGGGCCGGTTCCTCTCGCAGCTGACGACGATCACGGCCTACAACGACATCCAGTCCCAGCTCTTCGCCGACTACTCCACCGAGCTCAAGGCCCTCGACATCCGCCGCTCCGCCACCGCGGACCGCCGCGCCGAGATGGCCAGCGCTCGAGAAGCAGCTGGCCAAGGAGAAGGCGACGATCGACGAGAAGCTCGCCACCGCGAAGGAGCAGCTCGGCGAGCTCAAGGACGAGGAGCGCGAGGAGCTCCTCGCCTCCCGCGGCGGCGACGTCCGCCTCCCCTCCGACGTCCCGGCCTCCGGGCGTGCGGCGGCCGCCGTCGCGTACGCCCTGGCCCAGGTGGGCGACTCCTACGTCTACGGCGCGGCGGGCCCGAGCGCCTTCGACTGCTCCGGGCTGACGATGATGTCCTGGGCCCAGGCGGGCGTCGGCCTGCCCCACTCCTCCAGTGCCCAGTTCGGGTCGGGGCCGCACGTCTCGTCCAGCGCCCTCCAGCCGGGCGACCTGGTCTTCTACTACAGCCCGATCAGCCACGTCGGCATCTACATCGGCAACGGCCTGATCGTGCACGCCGCCAACCCCGGCACCGGCGTCCGGGTGGCGGGTGTCTTCTCGATGCCCTACTCCGGCGCGGTCCGCCCTGGCTGACCCCCGTCCGCACCGACGACGGCTGGCCGGCCTGGTAGCGCTGGCTGCCGTCGCCGCCGGAGGGACCGTCACCTGGGCGGTTCTCGACGACGCGCCGTACGACGCGCAGCCGCCCTCGACCGCTGCGCCCCGCCCCCGCCCGGCTGAGGCCGCCGTGGTGCTCCACGAGCTCGCTCGCGCGGTGGCCGACGGCGACGGGGAGGCTGCCGCGCGCGCTGGCGCCCGCGGGCGAGTCGGCCGCGGCCGACCTGCTGAGGGCCGTCGTGGGCAACGCCCAGGACCTCGGGCTCTCGCTCGGCCTGCGCTACGTCGACGAGACGGGTGGCGTCGCCGCCGATGGTGCTTGGACGGCCGACGTCGCGGCCACGCTGGACCTACGCCGGCGACCCCGGCACCGAGCCGGCGCGGGCCGAGGTGAGCGTGCGCTTCGTCCCTGACGGCGACGACGCGGTCGCCATCGCCGGGTTCGGGCGGCCCGACTCCGGGCGGCTGCCCGTCTGGCTGGCGGGGCCGGTCGTCGTCGCGCGGTCACCCGGCGTCCTCGTGGTCGTGTCGGGGCAGGGCGCGCTCGGCCGGAGCGAGGCGGACCGCTACCGGCGGCTCGCCTCGACGGCGGTCGAGGTCGTGCGCCGGGTGCTGCCGTCCTGGCGTGGTCGGCTCGTCGTGGAGGTGCCCGGCTCGAGTGCGGCCCTGGACCGCGCCATGGACGTCGAGCCGGGACACACCAGCGGCATCGCGGCCGTCACCGCGCCGGTCGACGGCTCGCCTGACGCCGACTCCCCGGTCCACGTCTTCGTCAACCCCGAGGTCTTCGACCGGCTGCCGCCCACCGGGGCCCAGGTCGTGCTCAGCCACGAGGCCGTCCACGTCGCCACCGAGGCGGCGCGGAGCACGATCGCGCCGTGGCTGGTCGAAGGGCTTCGCCGACTACGTCGCCCTGCGCGACGTAGACCTGCCGGTCACCACCAAGGCCGCCCAGATCATCAGCCAGGTGCGGCGCGACGGGGTCCCCGAGGCGCTCCCCGGCCAGGCGGAGTTCGCCACGGGCACCACCCACCTCGGGGCGACCTACGAGAGCGCGTGGCTGGCCTGCGTGCTGCTGGCCGACCGCGGGGGCGAGCGGGCGCTGGTTCGGTTCTACGACTCCGTCTCCTCCGGCACTCCGCTCGCGACGGCCCTGCGGCAGGGCTTCGGGCTCAGCGAGGCGCGAGCTGACCCGCGCACTGGCAGCAACGGCTCAGGGAGCTCTCCGGCTGACTTCGGGACTCCTCTCTCCGGCTGACACACTGGCCGGGTGACGCGACCGGTGCCCCGTGCCCGCGTGTCCAGCGGAGCGCCGGGTCGCCGCGACGGTCGCCCTGGTCGGGGCCGTCGCCTTCGTCGCCCTCGCCGCCGCGGTGGTGCCCTGGCATCCGGTCCCGGGCGGGGGACCGACCTCCCTGCCCGCCCCCGACACGGTGCTGACGCCGACGCAGCTCGCGCGGGCCGAGGCCTACGCCGGCCCCGCGCGCGTGCTGGGGTGGTCGTCGCTGGTCGTGTCGATGGCGGTGGTCTGCTGGCTGGGCTTCACCCGCGCGGGCCAGCGGCTCGTCGGCCGCCTGGTCGCTCGCCTGGGCGGATGGTGGTGGGTGCGGGTGCTGGTGGGCGTCGCGCTGGTCCTGCTCGCGGGCCGTCTGGCGACCCTGCCGTTCGCGGCGGTGTCCTACCGGCGCCGGGTGTCCTACGGCCTGTCCACGCAGGCCTGGCCCGACTGGCTTGCCGACGTGGCGCTGTCGTGGGCGGTCAACGTCGTCGGCAGCGCGATCGTGGTCCTGGTCGTGGTCGGCACCGCGCGTCGGTGGCCGACCTGGTGGCCGGCGGTCGCCGGGGGGCTGGCGGCGGCGCTGGTGATGCTCGGCTCGTTCGTCTACCCGGTCCTGGTGGAGCCGTTGTTCAACAACTTCGAGCCGCTGCAGGCCGGCCCCCTGCGCGCCGGGGTGCTGCGGCTGGCGGAGGCCGAGGGGGTGCGCGTCGACGACGTCCTGGTGGCCGACGCCTCACGCCGTACGACGACCCTCAATGCCTACGTGTCGGGCTTCGGAGGCACCCGCCGCGTGGTGCTCTACGACAACCTGGTCCGCGGCGTGCCGCGCGAGGAGGCGCTGTCGGTGGTGGCCCACGAGCTGTCCCACGCGCGTCACGACGACGTGCTCCACGGGTCGCTGCTCGGGGCGGCCGGCGCGGTCATGGGGATGGGCCTGCTGGGCCTGGTGCTCGGCCGGCGACGGCGCGGTGGGCAGGAGCCCGAAATGCAGAACACCGCCGGGGATCCGGCGGTGGTGCCACGGGTGCTGGCCCTGGTGGCGGTGGCGGGGCTCCTGGCGAGCCCTGTCCAGAACGGGATCAGCCGCAAGATCGAGACCCGTGCCGACGTGGACGCCATCGTGGCCACGGGCGATCCGGAGGCCTTCGTCGAGCTGCAGCGGCAGCTGGCGGCCCGGTCCCTCGCGGACCTGACGTCGCCGGGCTGGTCGCAGTTCTGGTTCGGCAGCCACCCGACGACGCGTGAGAGGATCGCGGTCGCCGGGTGGCTGTCGGACCGGGCGGTCAAGCCCTAGCAGTTGCCGCCCATGTTCTGGTTGATCGAGTTGCAGGTCTCCTGGAAGAGGTCGGTGAAGATGCCCTGGCCGAAGAGGAAGACGGCGGCGACGATGACGGCGGCGATGCCGGCGACCAACAGGCCGTACTCGACGGCCGACGCGCCGCGCTCGTCGCGCCGGCTCAGCAGCCGAGGCGCAGGCACGCGGAGCTGCAGGCGCTGAGTGGGGGGTGGGGCATCCATGGTCGGCTCCTTGTGAGGCCGTGGCCGTGAGCCTGGCGATACCAGGCCCGCGGCCACGTGCGTGATCTGCCGAGACGCAGCAGAGGTCAGTTGCCGTTCGAGATCGAGGTGTTGGTGTCGGTGAAGACGCCCTCAGGGTGCCACCGAGCAGGAACACGACGGCCACGATGACGGCGGCGATGCCGGCAACGAGCAGGCCGTACTCGACGGCGGACGCGCCGCGCTCGTCCATCTTGGCGAGGCGGGCGTTGAGCATGATGCGGAGGTAGTCCAGCATTTCTTTTCTCCTAGTGAAAAGGGGATTTGAGTTCCAAGAAGGCCGGGGGCCTCCGAGGGAAAGTCTGCTCGATCTGGGTGCCCTCCCTCATCGGGTGAACGATCTGTGTCGAGTAGTCCTTTCGGACTATGTTTGCGTGGCTCTTCCTGGGGCGCAGGAAAATGCGGAAATCCGACGACTCTGGTATGCGCGACGCGCAAGACGTCCGGCTAGGCGCCCGAGCGTCGTCAGTCGCGCAGGTCGCGGCTGGGCAGGCTCGACAGCAGGCCGATCCGCATCGCCGTCACCAGGGCCTGGGCGCGGTTGTTGGCGCCGAGCTTCTGGTAGATGCGGGCGATGTGGGACTTGGCCGTGGACTCGCTCAGGTAGAGCTTCTGGGCGATGGCGCCGGCGCCCAGGCCGTCGGCCAGGAGCACCAGCACCTGGTGCTCGCGGTCGGAGAGCCGCGTGGACTCCGCGGAGGCCCGTCGCATCATCGCGCCGACCAGGCCGGCACACAGGAAGGAGCGCGGCGAGACGACCGCGTGCCGCGCGGCCTTGACCACCTCGGCGCTGGGGGCGTCCTTGCCCACGAAGGCCGACGCGCCGGCCTCCATGGCCGCGAAGATCTGCTCGTCGCCGGAGTGCATGGTGACCACCACGAGGCCGATCTGCTGGCTCTCGCGGCGGATCGCCCGGATGATGTCGAGGCCGGTGCCGTCGGGCAGCTGGAGGTCGGTGACCACGACGTCGGGCCGCTGCTCCTCGTAGGTCTTGCAGGGCCTGCGTCACGTTCGCTGAGTCGCCGACGACCGTCATGCCGGGCTCGCGGCCGAAGGCGCCCACGAGGCCTTGTCTGATCAGCTCGTGGTCGTCGACGACGAGGACCCGGATGTCTTGCTGTCGTGTCGTCGGTCGAGACGTCGGTCATGGCGCCCAGCCTCGCAAGCAGGTGTTGGTCACGGCTGCAGGACACGCCCCAAGCCGGGTGACTTCGCGGACGGCCTGGCCGGTGAGCCGCCTCGGACGGACGCGCCGTCCCTGACCCGGGTGGTTGCGGGCGCCGTCGACCACGACGCTGATCACGGTGCCGCGCGGCTCGCGGCGGCGTACGGTGAACTCGGCCTCCACGAGCCGGGCGCGTTCGGCCATGATCTCCAGGCCGTGGGAGTCCTCGCGGCGGCCGAGGATGCCCCTGCCGTCGTCGGACACGATGATCTCCGCGTGGGGCGGCGAGACCGTGCACTGCACCTCGATGAGCGTGGCCTCGGAGTGCCGGACGGCGTTGTTCATGGCTTCCTGGGCGATGCGGAGCAGCTCTGCCTCCACCTCGGGTCTGAGCCGCTGGGTGCTCTCGTCGAGCGTGACCTGGATCGGGACGGCGGAGGTCGCGGTCAGATGTCGCGCCAGCGACCCGATCGCGGTGCCGAGGCTCTCGTTCTCGCCGACGCTCGTGCGCAGCGTGCGGACGGACGCGCGGACCTCTCCCACCACGCTGCTGAGCCGTTCGCGCAGCACCTGCAGCCGCAAGGTCAGCTCGGGGACGGACTCGACCCGACTCGGCCATGATGTCGTCGACGAGGTAGCCGAGGGACGCCATCTCCTGGGCCACCCCGTCGTGCATCTCGCGGGCCAGGCGACGGCGCTCCTCGACCGTGGCGGCGTCTCGGAAGGCCGCGAACAGCAGCGCGGTGTCGAGGTGCACGATGTCGGGCTCGAGCCGTGCGGCCAGGGCGGCGAGCGTGTGCTCCAGCCCGAGCGCCACGGGTCCAGGCCGGGGGACAGGAAGCCGGTCACCACCGCGACCGTGCCCGCGCCGCTGCTGAGGGGCAGCGCGAAGGCCTGCTCGTCGACCAGGATCGACGCCGTGGCGCAGCGCCCGGTCGGCGAGGTCCTCGACGGCGTCGCACCTCGCCGTCGGTGCCGCGTGGTCGTTGATGATCGGGGTCAGCTGTTCGCCGCGTGGCACGTGGACGACCAGCCCGCGCACCGGCAGCTCGTCGTGGACCGCGCTGGCGATCGTCGCGGCGAGGGTCACCGGCTCCAGGCCACGGTTGAGCTCGTCGGACAGCCCGATCAGCTCGCGGATCAGCGCCTGGGCGTTGCGGTAGGAGTCGAGCGGGTCGACGGGCTCGCGGTACGTCGCGTGGATGAAGGTGCCGATCAGGGCCAGACCGAGGCTGAAGATCGTCCACGTGACCAGGCTCGGTGGCGGCGGGCAGCGAGAGGCCGCCGGTGACGGTGACCACGACGAAGCCGAGGCCGAGCAGCTCGGTCACCAAGCGATGCGAGCGCACCGCGAGCACCGCGGCGCAGGGCAGCCGTGAACGGCGGGAACGCCAGGACGGTGAGGATCTGGAAGGTCTCCTCGAGCGCCAGCCCGCTGGCCATCCCGATCAGGGCGGCCTCGCCGACGATGGTCACCATCGCCGGCACGGCGGTCCGCTCGGCGGTGGTGGCGGCCAGCCAGATGCAGCCGACGCTCAGGACCGCGAGGACGGCGGTCGAGTCGCTCGCCAGCACGCTCGCCACGGCGAGGGCGACGATCGCGAAGCCTCGCGTCGTGGCCGCGAGGAACGCGTACTGGCGCAGCGACCCGTCGGTCATAGCCCGCTGAAGCTGTCCATCATCTGGATCACTGCCGGTCCCATGATCACGATGAAGAGCGACGGGCAGGATGCAGAAGATCAGCGGGATCGTCATCTTCACCGGGACCTGCTGGGCCTTCTCCTCCGCACGCTGGCGGCGCTTGACCCGCATCTCGGACGACTGGACGCGCAGCACGTTGGCGATGGGGATGCCGAAGGCATCGGCCTGCACCATCGCGCTGACGAACGACCGGAGCTCCGTGAGGTTGGTGCGCTCGGCCAGTCGCCCGGAGGGCCTCGGAGCGGGACGAACCGATCTGCATCTCGCGCAGCACGCGGGAGAACTCGTCGGCCAGGGGCCCTTCGGTGTTGTAGGCCACCTGCTGCAGCGCGGCGTCGAAGCCGAGGCCGGACTCGACCGAGATGGTGAGCAGGTCGATGGCGTCGGGGAGCTCGCGCTGGATCCGCTTGGAGCGGTCGTAGGCGCGCTGGTAGAGGTACATGCGTCGGCGCGAAGAAGCCGGCCAGGGTCGCGCCGACGATGACGAGCGAGCTTGGTCGCCGATGCCGCCGAGCATGAAGGAGAACAGCACGCCGACCGACGAAGCCGGCCATGGCTCCGACGACCTTGCCGCTCATCACCCGGTCGACGGTCCACCCGGGCGGGTTGCCGGCCAGGTCGAGCTTGCGACGGATCCGTTCGGCGCTGTCGGCACCCGACAGCCGGCGGCCGAGGCCGGAGAACCTGTTCTGGAGCGGGATCAGCACGCGCTCGCCGAAGGACTTGTCGAGGTCCTTGGTGAGCTCGGAGGGGGCGGTCGTCATCGCCTCGATGAGCTCGATCGACCGGGCGACGCCGGTGCTCGGCGCGGCGTTGCGCATCGCCGTGGCGAGCAGGCCCAGGGCGGTGAAGACGAGCAGCACGCCCATGATGAAGAGCATGGTCATGGTGCTAGACCTCCACCTTGATGATGCGGGACATCCAGAACGCGCCGATGCCGAGGATGACCACGGAGCCGGCGAGCATCAGCCATCCCAGCGGCCGGCTGAAGAGTGCCGAGACGTACTCGTAGCGCGTGAGCAGCATGTAGATGAAGAACAGCGGCGGCAGTCCGCCGAGCACGAACGCCGAGAGCTTGCCCTCGGCCGCCAGCGCGGCGACCTGGCGGCGCATGTACTCGCGCTCGCGGATCGTGTCGGCCACGGTCTCGAGCAGCTCGGACAGGTTGCCGCCGACCCGGCGCTGGATGTTGATGGCCATCACGACCCAGGCGAAGTCCTTGCTGTCGAACCGCTCGGCCACGCCCTCCAGGGCGGTCTCGAGGCTGACACCGAGGCGGGTCTCGACCAGCACCCGGCGGAACTCCGACGCGATCGGCTCGGCGCCCTCGTTGACGATGGTGTCGATGGACTGGGCCAGGGAGAGGCCCGCCGTCAGGGAGCCCGACATCAGCTGCAGGGTGTCGGGCAGGCTGCGGCCGAAGGCCTTGCGCCGCCGGCTGCGCTTGATGCCGAGCCACATCCACGGCAGCACGGCCCCGAGCACCAGGAACAGCAGGCCGATCAGGACCTTCCCGCCGCCGATGACGGTGCCGACGAAGCCCGCCGCCAGGGTGATCCCGGTGTGCAGCAGGAGCCACTCCGAGGCGTTGAGCTGGCTGCCGGCGCCCTCGAGCCGGGCGTTGATGCGCATCTCGAGGCTCTTGTTGCGCTTGAGCAGCTGGGCGGCGGCCGACTTGGCGGTGGCGAGCTGGTCGGTCTGGGGCATCTCCACGGCGTGGCCGGTGCCGGTGCGACCGGAGGTGTACATCTGGACGGCGTCCTCGGCGCTCATCTCGCGAGGCTTGGGCACCGCCATCGCGAGCACGCCGAGGAGCCCGAGGCCGAGCGCGCCGAGACCGACCCAGAGCGTCCAGTCGGGCAGGTCGGTGAGGGCCGAGCGCGAGGACCTGAGCGCGTCATCGGCCCGCACCTCGGGAGAAGATCAGCGGGTCGACGGTCACGTTGGAGTGGGTCATCTTCTCCAGGAACTTCGGCCGCAGACCGGTCGGGATCAGGCCACCGAGCGCCTTGCCGTGGTGGTCGAAGCCGGCGGAGTGGTCGTAGACGAAGATGTCCTGGAGGGTGATCACGTCGCCCTCCATCGACTCGACCTCGGTCACGTGGGTGACCCGGCGCGAGCCGTCCTTGAAGCGGGTCTGGTGGACGATCAGGTCGACCGCGGAGGCGACCTGCTCGCGGATGGCCCGCACCGGCAGGTCCATGCCGGCCATCAGCACCATGGTCTCCATGCGGGCCAGCGTGTCGCGGGGACCGTTGGAGTGGAGGGTACAGATCGAGCCGTCGTGACCGGTGTTCATGGCCTGGAGCATGTCGAGCGCGGAGGCGTCGCGGACCTCACCGACGATGATGCGGTCGGGTCGCATGCGCAGGGAGTTCTTCACCAGGTCGCGGATGGTGACCGCGCCCTTGCCCTCGATGTTCGCCGGGCGGGACTCCAGACGCACCACGTGGTCCTGCTTGAGCTGGAGCTCGGCGGCGTCCTCGATGGTGACGATGCGCTCGTCGTTGGGGATGAAGGACGACAGCACGTTGAGCGTCGTCGTCTTTCCGGCGCCGGTGCTGCCGGAGACGATGATGTTGAGGCGGCCGCGGACGCAGGCGTCGAGGAAGTCGGCGGTCTTCTCCGAGATGCGAGCCGAAGTCGATGAGGTTGTGCACCGTCAGCGGGTCGGTGGCGAACTTGCGGATCGTCAGCGTCGAGCCGTCGATCGAGAGCGGCGGGATGACGGCGTTGACACGGCTGCCGTCGGGAAGGCGGGCGTCGACCATCGGGCTGGCCTCGTCGACGCGGCGGCCGATGCGGGACACGATCTTCTCGATGGTGCGCCGCAGGTGGGCCTCGTCGGTGAACTGGGCCTTGACCGGCTGCAGCCGACCGTCCTTCTCCAGGTAGATCTGGTCGAAGCCGTTGACCATGACCTCGGAGACGTCGGAGTCACGCAGGAACGGCTCGATCGGCCCGTAGCCGAGGATGTCGTCGCTGATCTCCTGGGTGATCCGCGCGCGGTCGGCGTTGCTGATCGGTCGGTCCTGGCGCGAGAGCACGTCGGCCAGCACCTGGCGGACCCTGCTCTCCAGGTCGGCCTGGTCGACGTCGGCGGCGTAGAGGTGGGGGCCGAGCTGCTTGACCAGCTCGGTGTGCACGACGCCCTTGAGCTCGTCGATGCGCTCCTGCTCGGAGGTGGCCGTCCGGCGACGGCTCACCGGCTCCGCGACCTTGGGAGCCTGGCGGCGCCGCGCGTCGTCGCCGCCGCTGTTGGCCTGGGCCGAGGCGGCGTAGCCGCCCTGCTGGCCGTTCGGGCCGGCACCGGGTCCGGCGTCGGACGTCGCGCACCCGGCGCGCGCGGGACCGGCACCAGTCGGGCTGGTCGGTCGCGGTGTCGCCGGCTGCGGTCGGGGTTGTCTCCCTGGGCCGCCTGCTCCGCCTGACGGCGGGCGGCGGCCAGGCGCTCGGCAAGGCTGCTCATGGCGGCTATCTCCTGATCCTGAACATGCGGAGAACGGCGCTCACCGTCGACGTCGGCGTGACGACCGGGCTCCGCGGCGTTGGCGGAGACGGGGTCTCCGGTGAACATGGCCGCCAGGTTGCGGATGGCCGCACTGGACGGGTGGTGCGGGGTCGAGGTGAGGATGGGCACCCCGGAGTTGGTCGACGCCGCGATGTCGATCGACGTGGTGATCTGCGTGGAGATGTCCATGCCGAGGATCGACTCCACCTTCTGCGCGTCGATGCCGACGGCGTCGTCGGCACGGTTGAGCAGCAGGTGTCGGTGACCCCGGCCGATGCTGAGCATCTCGAGGGTGTCGAGGGCGACCTTGACGTTCTTGAGCGTCGGCACGTCGAGCGTCGCGATGATCACGGTCTCGTCGGCCTCCTCGAGCACCGTCAGCGTCTGCTCGTCGAACGCCGGCGCCGTGTCGACCACGATGTAGTCGAACATGCCGCGCAACGTCATCAGGGTCTGGCTGATCAGCGTCGGGGAGATCCGCTCGCGGACGTCGGGGTGGCTCGGCGCCGGAAGCACCTTGACGGAGTCCTGGTAGCGGGCCAGCAGCGAGTCGAGCAGCGCCACGTCGACGTTGCCCTCCGAGCCGATCGCGTGCTCGATCGTGTGGGTCGGGAACAGCTGCAGGGTGATCGCGACGTCACCGAAGGCCAGGTCGAAGTCGACCAGGCACACCTGGCGGTTGCCCTTGTCGGTGAGCGCCAGGGCGAGGTTGACCGCGATCGTGGTCTTGCCGACGCCGCCCTTCGGGGAGAACACCGAGATGACCGTGCCGTGGTGCTCGGCCGCCCCCGGGCCACGCAGCGCCACCGAGAACTGGTGGGCCCGGGTGACGGCACCGGCGATGCTGTCGAGGTCGTTGAGAGCGACGACCTCCCGGGCGCCGGCCTGCATGGCGCGGGCCAGCGTCTGGGTGTCGAAGGTCTCGCGGACCAGGATCACCCCGGTCATCGGACGGCTGACACGGAGGCCCTCGCAGACCGTCACGGCGTCGTCGAACCGGACGTTCGGCCCCAGCACCACGACGTACTCGTCGGTGTGCTGGGAGAGCCACGGGAGCAGCCTGTCGGTGGAGTCGACGGACTGGCACCCGGGCGGCAGCGCGCCAAGCAGCCGGCGGACGCTGCCGCTGTCGGGATCGACGATGACAGGCATGGACCTACCTTCCGGTAGCGATCGGCGTCAGGGCAGGACGTCGGTGCTGGTGGTGGCCGGGACCCGGCGGCCACCGTCGCTGTCCTTGGTCAGCAGCGCGAAGGTCAGCTCGTAGCGTCTTCGACGCCAAGATCACCTTCTGCGCCTCCTCCTGGGAGAGCGCGAGGGTGAGCAGCGTGCGCGGCAGCTGCTCGGTCTGCTGGGTGCCGTCCTCGGCCGTGGTGGTCGTGGTCACCGGCGTGGTGCTGCCGACGCCGAGGACCGTGACCCGGTCGAGGAGCATCTGGGTGCGCGACTGCCCGCGGCTCGGCCGCTCCGTCGGCGGTCGTGGCGCCGGCCGCGTCGAGACGCCGGTGACGAAGATCGCCACCTCCGAGCCCGGGTTGACGAAGCCGGCGACGCGGTCGGGGTCGGTGAGGTTGATCGAGATGGCCATCTTGTTCGCGGGGATGCCCAGCGGCGAGGCGGCCTCGGCGGCGTTGGCGCCGAACTTGTCGGCGACGATCTGCTCGCCCGACCAGCAGGTTCTGGAGGGCGACGGTGCCCTTCAGGGCGTCGGGGCTGGTCTGCACGTTGGCCAGGAGCTGGCTGCGCGCGACGCCCGCGGCGACGATCTTGCCGGCGGCAAGGGCGTCGTCGTAGCTCTCGCCCGCGGCGATGGCCTGGCTGGCGGTGAGGACCTGGACGGCGTCCACGCTGTCCTGCGCGCGAGCGTCGGCGCTGCGGACGTAGAGGAAGACGAGGAGAGTGCCCATGGCGGCGATGACGGCGGCGATGATGAGGAGGATCCTGCGGCGATCCATCGGCGGTGACCCTTTCGGTGCCTGGAGGTCGACCCAGCACCCCCCAGCGCTGAGCTTGGCTTGCGGTGATTCTGCGGACGACGTACGAGGTCTTGGGATGTCCAGCGGGCCGTCGGTGGCTCGCCTCACGAATCGTAAAGGCGCCCTGTGGCCCTTGGGTTGTTTTCGTAAAGAAATCGACCACGCGGTCGCGGACGTCGCGCCGCGGCCGCCCCGGGCGGGCGGCGCTGCTCAGAGCCCGTAGAGGTCAGCGACGTCGTCGCGGTGCTCGCGCATCACCACGTCGCGCTTGAGCTTGAGGCTCGGGGTGAGCTGGCCACCCTCCTCGGTCCACTCCGCCGGGAGCACGGCGAACCTGCGGATCGACTCGGCCTTGGAGACGGCCTTGTTGGCCTCCTCGACGGCTTCGTCGAGTGCTTCGCGCAGCTCGGGGTCGACGGCGAGCGCGTCCAGGTCGGGCCGGCTTGCCGTGCTGCTCGGCCCACGCCAGTGGCCGCCTCACGGTCGAGGGTGACCAGCGCGGCGATGAACGGGCGTCCGTCGCCCACGACCATGCACTGGTCGACGAGCGGGTGGGCGCGCAGCCGGTCCTCGAGGACCGCCGGCGCGACGTTCTTGCCGCCCGCGGTCACCAGGATCTCCTTCTTGCGCCCGGTGATGCGGACGAACCCCTCGTCGTCGATCTCGCCGAGGTCACCGGTGTGGAACCAGCCGTCGCGCTCGAGCACCTCGGCGGTGGCGGCCTCGTCGTGCCAGTAGCCGGCGAACACCTGGCCGCCGCGGAAGAGCAGCTCGCCGTCGTCGGCGACGCGGACCGACGTCCCGGGCAGGGGGCGGCCGACGGTCCCGATCTTCGCGCGCCTCCGGGGTGTTGACCGTGAGGGCGGCGGTGGTCTCGGTCAGCCCGTAGCCCTCGAGGACGACCAGGCCGATGCCGCGGTAGAAGTGACCGAGCCGCTCGCCCAGCGGGGCGCCACCCGAGACGGCGTACGCGCACCGCCCGCCGAGCGCGGCGCGCAGCCGTCCGTAGACCAGCCGGGAGAACGCGGCGTGCTGCGCCCGCACGGCCAGGGAGGGCTTGCTCTTCCTGGCGGGATCGGTGCCGCGCGACCAGGCCACCGCCACCTCGGCGGCGCGGTCGAAGATCCTGCCCCGCCCGTCGGCGGTGGCGTTCTGGGAGGCGGTGTTGAAGACCTTCTCGAAGACCCGTGGCACCGCCAGCACGAACGTCGGGCGGAACTGCCCGAGGTCTCGGACGAGGTTCTTGGCGTCGGCGCGAGTGACCCAGCCGCACCCGCGCCTTCACGGCACCGACCTGGATGACCCGCGCGAACACGTGGGCCAGCGGGAGGAACAACAGGGTCGAGGCGCCGTCGCTGCCGGTGGGCGCGAACAGCTCGTCGAGCTCGTGGACGGCGACCGCCAGCTCGGTCATCAGGTTGCCGTGGGTGAGCATGCAGCCCTTGGGGCGACCGGTGGTGCCCGAGGTGTAGATGATGGTGGCCAGGTCGAGCGGGGTCGCGGTGGTGCGCCGGGACTCGAGCTCGGCGTCGGGGACGTCGGCGCCCAGCCGGGTGAGCACGTCGACGGCGTTGTCGTCGATCGACCAGACGTGGCGCAGCTCCTCGAGGTCGGCGCGCACCTCGGCGACCCGGCTCAGGTGGGAGGGTCCCTCGGCGACCACGGCGCAGGCCCCGGAGTCGCGCAGGATCCAGCCGACCTGCTCGGCCGACGAGGTCTCGTAGATCGGGACGCCGACGGCGCCGGCGAACCAGATGGCGTAGTCGAACAGCGTCCACTCGTAGCGGGTCCGGGAGATCAGGGCGACCCGGTCACCGGGTCCGGACACCGGATGCCACCAGCCCCTTGGCCACGCCGCGCACCTGGTCGAGGAACTGCGGCCGCGGTGACGTCGTGCCACTCGTCGTCCGAGCCCGCGCCGTGACGGTGCCGGGCGACGCACACACGCGTCGTCGGGAGCCTCGGCGGCGTTGCGCACCACGTCGTCGGTGAGGTTCCCGGTCGCCGGCACCCCGGCAGCCAGGGGCCGGACATGGGGGTGGAGAACTCGCGCACGCCCTCTCCTTCGCGGCCCGCTGGCCGGTCATGTCGTCGGTCCGGGGCGAGGCTACCGCCCGGTTCGGGGAGGCCCATCGGCTAGGCTCCACGAGCCGCAAGGCGCCCGCACCAAAGCAGCTGGAAGGCTCCTTTCGAATGGCTCCCGTCCATGGCTGAGCAGACCTCGTCCTCGATCGTCATCGACGCTCCGCCCACGGCGGTCATGGACGTGATCGCGGACTTCCCGGCCTACCCCGAGTGGGCCAAGGGGGTCAAGGAGGCGACCGTGCGCGCCGAGGGTGCGCGCGGCCGGGCCAAGGAGGTCTACTTCGCCCTCGACGTTGCCCCGATCAAGGACGAGTACACCCTCGCCTACACCTGGAACGGTGACCGCGACGTCTCCTGGACCCTGGCCGAGGGCAAGATGCTGCGGGCCCTCGACGGCGCCTACGTGCTGCGCGACCTCGGCAACGGCTCGACCGAGGTCACCTACCGGCTGGCCCTCGACGTCTCGATCCCACTGATCGGCATGATCAAGCGCAAGGGCGAGAAGATCCTCATCGACACCGCGCTGAAGGGGCTCAAGCAGCGCGTCGAGTCGTTGGCCATTGAGTGGGCTGACGCGCTCGTGAGGGTCCTCCTCTTCACGGGCAAGGGTGGCGTCGGCAAGTCGACCCTTGCCGCGGGTACGGCGGCGCTGGCCGCCGCGGCGGGCCGGCGCACCCTGGTGCTCTCGACCGACGCCGCCCACTCGCTCGCCGACGCGCTCGGAGTGCCGGCGTCGGCGGTCAGGCTGAGCGAGCCGGTCGAGGTCGGCGAGCGGCTGTGGGTCCAGCAGGT
Source organism: uncultured Actinomycetota bacterium (assembly GCA_963758885.1). Taxonomy (GTDB): domain Bacteria; phylum Actinomycetota; class Actinomycetes; order Propionibacteriales; family Nocardioidaceae; genus Nocardioides. The sequence continues at coordinate 46,532 of CAVWXS010000022.1, read as the reverse complement.
CGACGCCCAGCTGCGCTTCGAGCAGTCGTGGGCCGACATCCAGGGCTACCTGCTGTCGGTGCTGGCCGCCGCGGGGCTCGATCCCGGTGGCGGCCGAGGAGCTGACCGTCGTCCCGGGGGCCGAGGAGGTGCTGGCCCTGCTCGAGCTGCGGCTGCACGCCGCCTCGGGCCGCTGGGACGTCGTCGTCGTCGACTGCGCACCGACCGCCGAGACCCTGCGGCTGCTGGCCCTGCCCGAGGCGCTCGGCTGGTACATCGACCGCGTGCTCCCCGTCGAGCGCCGCGTGGTCAAGGCGCTGCGGCCGGTGCTGACCCGGGCGGCCGGGCGTGCCGATGCCCGAGCGACACGGTCTTCGACGCGGTCGTGCGGCTGCACGCCGAGCTCGACGAGGTGCGCGAGCTGCTGACCGGTCCCGAGGCCACCGTGCGGATCGTGCTGACCCCCGAGTCGGTCGTGCTGGCGGAGGCGCGCCGCTCGTGGACCACGCTCTCGCTCTACGGCTACCGGGTCGACGGCGTGGTGGCCAACCGCGTCTTCCCGGCCGAGGGGGCCGACGACTGGCGGGCGGGCTGGGTGCGTGGCCCAGGACGCCGTGCTGGCCGAGGTGGAGGAGTCCTTCGCCGGGCTGCCGCTGTGGCGCTCGGAGTACCGGCCGGGCGAGCCGGTCGGCGTCGAGGCGCTGCGCGAGCTGGCGGCCGAGACCTACGCGGGCGCCGACCCGCTCGCCGTACCCGAGGGGGACGGGCCGTTCCGGGTGACCAGCCACGGCCCGGGCGACCCGCGCGGCACGGTGCTGCACCTGGCGCTGCCGCTGGTCGGCCGCGCCGACGTCGACCTGGCCCGCAACGGCGACGACCTCGTGGTGACGGTCGGGTCGTATCGTCGTCTCCTCACCGTGCCCGCCGGGCTGGCCCGGCACCGGGTGGCCGGTGCCCGGGTCGAGGACGGCGAGCTGCAGGTGCGGTTCGTGAGCAGAGCGAGCAGAGCGACGAGGAGACCGAGAGCGACCATGACGTGACGCAGCACGGACCCGGTGGGCTCGGCGGCCGAGGAGGCCGCCAAGCTGCTCGGCGCCGTCGCCGACTGGGCCCGCGAGCACGGCGGCGGACCTCGGGGCGGCGGTCGGCGGGCTGGCCGACCAGGTGTCGGCCGCGGCGCACGACGTCGACGCGCACCTGGCCACCGGGCGAGGAGTGCCGCTACTGCCCGGTCTGCCGGGCCGTGCAGGTCTACCGGTCCGCGTCGCCGGAGGTCCGCGAGCACCTCACGGCGGCGGCCACGTCGCTGGCCCAGGCGGCCGCGGCGATGCTCGCGACCGACCGTCCCCGACAGCCGGCGGGGCGGCGTCGAGCACATCGACCTGACCGACGAGTGGCCCGACGAGCACGGGCGAGGACGACGCGTGAGCCTCACCTGCGGCGTCGACGTGGGCGGCACCAAGATCCTGGGCGGCGTCGTCGACGAGGACGGCACGGTCGTCGAGGAGCTGCGGGTGGTCTCGCCGGCCACCGACGTGGCCGCGATCGAGGACGCGATCAGCGGACTGGTCACCGAGCTGGCGGGCCGGCACCGGGTCGAGGCCGTCGGCGTCGGGGCCGCCGGCTACATCGACAAGTCGCGGTCGGTGGTGATGTTCGCGCCCAACCTCGCCTGGCGCGACCTCGACCTGCGAGGCGAGCTCGAGCAACGGGTCGGGCTGCCCGTCGTGATCGAGAACGACGCCAACGCCGCGGCGTGGGGCGAGTTCCGCTTCGGCGGCGGCGAGGACGTCGACGACCTGTTGCTCGTCACCGTCGGCACCGGAGTCGGCGGGGGCGTCGTCCTCGACGGCCGGCTGCACCGGGGCGCCTTCGGGGTCGGCGGCGAGATCGGGCACATGCGGGTCGTGCCCGGAGGCGTGAGGTGTGGGTGCGGCAACCTGCGGCTGCTTGGAGTCCTACGGCAGCGGGACCGCGCTGGTCCGGGAGGCACGGGCCGCGGCAGCGGAGGGCTCGCCGGTCGTCCGCGCCCTGGTCGACCGAGCCGGGGGAGACGCGTCCGCCATCACTGGTCCGATGATCACCGAGTCCGCGCAGGCGGGAGACCCGTTCTGCACGGAGCAGCTGGCGGCCCTGGGTCGATGGCTCGGCGAGGGCATCGCGTCGCTGGCCGCCGTGCTCGACCCGGCCGTCGTCGTCGTCGGCGGCGGTGTCAGTGCGGCGGGTGAGCTGTTGCTCGACCCGATCCGGACGTCGTTCGCCCACGAGCTCACCGGTCGCGGCCACCGCCCGCTGGCCGAGGTGCGCCCGGCCCGTCTCGGCAACCGGGCCGGCCTGATCGGCGCCGCCGACCTGGCCCGCCAGCGTTGAGGGAGCCATGACGAGTCCAGTGGCTGGTCCCGTGTTCATCGGGATCGACATCGGTGGCACCAAGGTGCTGGCGGGCGAGGTCGACCACGACGGCAGGGTGCTGCGCACCGCCCGGCGCGAGACGCCCGGTCGCCGGGTGCCCGCCGCACTCGTCGAGGCCTCCTTGACCGAGGCCGTGGACGAGGTCGCCGACGGACGGCGCGTCCAGGCCGTGGGCCTCGCGGCGGCCGGCTTCGTCGACAGCACCCGCACCCGGGTGCTGTTCGCGCCGCACCTGCCGTGGCACGGCGAGGACGTGGTCGCGCGGTTGTCGGCCGCCTGGGGGGTGCCGGTGATCATGGACAACGATGCCAACTGCACCGCGCTCGCCGAGACGGCGTACGGCGCCGCTCGCGACGCCGCCTCGACGGTGCTGGTCACCTTGGGCACCGGGATCGGCGGGGCGGTCCTGCTCGGCGGTGGTCTGTGGCGCGGTGCCGGCGGCATGGCCGGGGAGTTCGGGCACCAGCAGCTGGTGCCCGGCGGACTGCCGTGCCAGTGCGGACGGTCCGGATGCTGGGAGCAGTACTGCAGCGGAAACGCCCTGCTGCGCCACGCGCGCGCCGGACTGGCCACCTCGCCGGTGCTCGCACGGGCGTGCGGCGGCGACCCCGGCGCGCTGACGGGCGCGATGGTCACCGAAGCGGCGAGCCAGGGAGACGTGGTCTCGCTCGCGGCGTTCGCGGAGGTCGGTCAGTGGCTGGGAGTGGGCCTGGCCAACCTTGTCGCCGCCCTCGACCCGGCGTTGTTGGTGGTCGGTGGCGGCGTCTCTGCCGCCGGCCGGCTTCTGCTCGACCCCGCCCGCGCCGCGCTCGCCCGGTCCCTGGTCGGTGCCGACGACCGGGTCGTCCCGCCGGTGGTCGCTGCCGCCCTCGGTCCCGAGGCCGGCGTCATCGGAGCGGCCTGGTTGGCCAGGCGGATCACTGACGCTGGCTGAGGGGCCGCTACCCCCTCTTCTCGACCGGCCGCTTGGCGTACAGGGGGGACTTGTTCGTCGCGGGGTTTCGAGACAGGCGCTGCGCGCCTTCCTCAACCAGCGGGGGGCGGCTGCCTGCGCGCCTTCCTCAACCAGCGGGGGCGGGTGTGATGGCGGCGAGGTGGGCGCGGATGACGTGGACCCCCTCCTCGGGGCTGAGTCGGCCGAGGCAGACGGCCAGGGCCAGGCCGTCGACGAGCGCGCGGAGGCGGGGCAGCTCGGCCTGGCGACGCACGGCGTCGAGGTCTAGCACCTCGAGGGCCAGTGTGAGGCGGGACGTCATCACCTCTTCACGCTCAGCACGCGCGAGCGCCAGCGCATCCGGCCGACCTCCGCAGCGAGCCGGGTCGGCCGCGGCGTCCTGGGGCCGTTCCCTGTAGACGTAGCCGCGCTGGGCGATCTGGTACCGCTGCCACAACGGCCCGTCGGGATCCTCGTCGGGCGAGCATGCCCGCGGCCCCTCGACCAGCAGGCGTAGCCAGACAAGCTCCTCGTCGATGCGCGCGGGCGTGTCCGGCATCAGGCTGGTGACCAGCTGGGCAGTCACCCTTTGCGGGTCGCCGACGGTCAGGCCGAACCGGTCGGTGGTCCGACGAGACTTCACCTCCTGGGCCGCCAGCACGCGCAGGTCGGCCTCGGCGCGGAGCAGGTCGTCAACCCGGTTGCGTGACGTACCCAGCTCGTCGGCGAGCGCTCGGCGGCTGAGTGCGCCCACCCCGCGGTCGCGCACGATGGCGAAGGCGGCCTCCCGGAGAAAGTGGAACCTGCTGGCGTGGTCGACCTTGCGTGGCATGGGGCCGTTCCTACGCGATTCGAGGCGTGCGCGCGGGCGGTCATCCACAAGCGGCGACGGGTCCGTACGTACCGGGCCGGTCCGGCCCAGTTCCGAGGGTCGTCAGGGGCACGCAACCGGGCCAGGGTGGCCCGGAAGCGAGGCTCTGCTGGCCCGGGACTGGGGCCGGGGTGGCCCGGAAGCGAGGCTCTGCTGGCCCCGGGAGTGGGGCCGGGATGGCCCGCCGTGGCGCCTACAGCCTCGCCCCGTCGTCGAAGGGGTCCCTCGGGCCACGCGGCATCTGGGCGACGAGGTAGCCGAAGCCGCCCAGGAACGCGGCGACCAGCAGCCACGCCACGATCGCCGGCAGCGAGATCCGTAGCACCGTCGCGACCAGCAGCAGGAAGGGCGACACGAAGACGCCGAGCCAGGCCGCGAGCCGGTCCTTGGAGACCTGGGGCAACGGCGGAGGAGGCGGCGGGACGAAGCGTTCCTCGTGCCTGCCGCCATCGGCGCGCTCGGCGAGCTCGGCGTGCTCGGCGTGCTCGCGCGTGCTCCTCGGGCTCGGCACGTTGGGTCTGCTGCTCGACCCGGGTGTCCTCCTCGGCGTCGAGGGCGGGACGGTCGCCGTAGTTGGCAACGATCTCGCGCCAGACGGCGTCTTCGCCTGGCGTGTCCTTCGGGCCGCTCACGGCTCTACCGTACGTCGAGCCTTGGACTAGCGCGCAGCGGAATCGGCCGTGACGCGGGCTACGAACGCCGCCGACTCCTCGAAGATCGCGTCGGCGTCGTTGTCGAGCGTGGCTACGTGGTAGCTGTCCTCGAGCAGCCGCTCGGTGACGTCGCGGCTGGAGACCCGGCTGGTGATGATGGGGGCCGATGAGGAGTCGACGACGTGGTCGTCCACGGAACGGAAGATCAGCAGCGGCTGGGTGATCCGGGGCAGGTCGGCGATCAGCGGCTTCCACTGCTGGACGAACGAGTGCAGCGCCTTGAGCGGCGTCTTGGGGTAGGGGTACTCGTTGCCGCCGGGCTTCTTGATGTCGTTGCCGATGCGCGGGCAAGCCGCCGACGACGTGCTTGAGCACCGGCAGGGCCACCAGGTCCTTCCGTCGGCTGGCGAGCGGCCGGGTTGACGACCATCACCCGGCGATCTGGTCGCCCCGGTCGGCCGCCAACCGGAGCGCGAGCGCACCGCCCATCGACAGCCCGCCGACCACGACCGCGTCGACGTCGCCGCTGAGCTTGTCGAAGATGCGCGTGATGGTCGCGTACCACTGGTCCCAGGTCGTGGTGTTGGCGTCCTCCCACGTCGTGCCGTGGCCGGGGAGCAGCGGCACCTCGACGGCGTACCCCCGCTCGGCGAGGTAGCTGCCCCACGGGTTGATCGAGACCGGGTTGCCGGTCAGCCCGTGGCTGAGCAGCACGCCGATGCGGCGGCCGCCCGTCAGCTCGGGTCGGGCCGGCGCGGACAGGGTCTCGGAGGCCAGCGGAGGCAGGGGGCGGACGGCGCCATGGGCGGCATTGTGCACGCAACGGGTCTAGGCTGACCGGCGACGGCCGAGGGGTCACAGCGGGAGGAGGCGCGGGTTGTTCTACTGGTTCCTCAAGTGGATAGCCATCGGGCCGTTCCTGCGCCTCATCTTCCGGCCAGTGGTCGAGGGAGCCGAGAACGTTCCCGATGAGGGCCCGGCGATCCTGGCCAGCAACCACCTGTCGTACTCCGACTGGATGTTCATGCCGCTGACGCTGCCCCGCCGGGTCACCTTCGTGGCCAAGGCCGAGTACTTCACCTCGCCCGGCATCAAGGGCTGGTTCCAGAAGAAGTTCTTCTCGGGCGCCGGCCAGGTGCCGATCGACCGCGCATCCGGCTCGGCTGCCGAGGGCGCCCTGTCGTCGGCCCGCCGCATCCTGGACGACGGCGACCTCTTCGGCATCTACCCCGAGGGCACCCGCTCCCACGACGGCAGGCTCTACCGCGGCAAGACCGGCGTGGCCAGGCTGGCGCTCGAGGCGAAGGTGCCCGTGATCCCGGTCGCCGTCGTCGGCACGAACGTCGTCGCGCCGCCGGGAAAGAAGTTCGGCCGGGTCACCCGCCCCCTCGTGCGCTTCGGGAAGCCGCTCGACTTCAGCCGCTACGAGGGCATGGAGAACGACCGCTACATCCTGCGCTCGGTCACCGACGAGATCATGTACGAGATCATGCGGCTCTCCGGCCAGGAGTACGTCGACATCTACGCCAGCATGGCCAAGGAGCTCGCCACGAAGGCGAGAGACGAGGCCAAGAAGGCCGAGAGGGAGGCGGCCAAGGAGGCTGCCAAGGAGGCTGCCAAGGAGGCTGGTCAGCCGAGGCTGGCATCCCCGCCTCCGGCGACGCCGTCGAGGGCCCGGCCCACAAGAAGGCGTCCTGATCGGGCCCGTGCTGAGCCGACCGGTGCTCGCGTCGTACGACGACCCCGCGGCGCAGGCAGTCCAGGACCGGCTCTTCCGCGCGCTCGCCTTCCTGCGCGTGGTGCTGCTGGCCAACACCGTCGGCCTCAACCTGTTGCGTCGCGACAACTTCGACCACCCGACGGCGGCACTCGTCGTCGTGCTCCTCCTCGCCGTCTGGACCGGCATCGCGATCTGGGCCTACTCCGAGCCGGCCCGGCGCACACCGCCATTGCTCGTCACCGACCTGGTGGTGGCGCTGCTCGGCCTGGGCATCACCCCGTGGCTCAAGGGCCCTGACTTCAACGCGACGGTGGCGGGCTTCTGGGTGATGGGCGCGATGTTCGCCTGGGCGATCCGCTGGGGCTGGGCCGGCGGTCTCGCCGCCGCGGTGGCTCTGTGCGCCGTCGACCTGCTCATCCGCGACAGCTTCACCCAGAGCAACTACGGCAACCTGTTCCTGCTGATGATCGGCGGCCCGATCATCGGCTACGTCTGCGACTCCTTGCAGCGCTCGGCGATCGCGCTGGCCTCGGCCGAGCGGATCGCGGCTACCGAGGCCGAACGCGCCCGGCTGGCGCGCGCGGTGCATGACGGTGTGCTCCAGGTCCTCGCCCTCGTGCAGCGGCTGGCCAGCGACCTGACGGGAGAGCTGGGAGACCTGGGCCGGCTGGCGGGTGAGCAGGAGTCGCGGTTGAGGTCGCTGATCCGGGCGCAGGACTCCCTGCGGCCACCGGCGTTCGCCGGCCCCGACGGCCTGGTCGACCTGGCCGTCGAGCTGGCGCGCTTCGAGGAGCACCGCTCGGTGACGGTGTCGCTGCCCGGTGAGCCGGTGCCCCTGCCCGCACGCACGGTCGACGAGATGGTCGCGGCCGTGTCGGCATGCCTCGACAACGTGGTCCTCCACGTGGGCCGCAGCGCCCCCGCCTGGGTGCTGCTCGAAGCCTTTCCCGACCGCGTGGTGGTCTCGGTGCGGGACGAGGGCCCCGGGATCCCGGCAGGCCGGCTGGAGGCAGCGCAGGCCGACGGCCGGCTCGGCGTCGCGGAGTCGATCCGCGGGCGGATCGCCGACCTCGGCGGCGCGGTCGAGCTGACGACGGGGTCCTACGGGACGGAGTGGGAGCTGACCGTCCCGCTGGGTTCCTGAGAGCTGGGTTCCGTGCAGAGCTGGGTTCCGGGGCAGGCTCCGTTGCGGCGCTCGTGCTGCCGGGCCGGCGAGCTGCCGCTGGGCCAGGAGCACGAAGCAGAAGACCGCGGCGAGCAGGATGGCTCCGCCCGGCCAGGACCCGCGGAGCGTGTGGTAGAACGCGTTGTCTGTCCACGCGTCGTCCATGTCCAAGAAGACGTCGACCACCGCGCCGAAGGCCATGGCGCAGAACTGCAGGGTCAGCACCGGCGCGATGAAGCGGCGCGCGGTCGAGCCGACGTAGTCGAGGCTCATCGCGTAGGCCGGGGTCGCGGCCACGACGAACTCGATCCCGAGCCGGTAGCCGTAGAAGCTGTCGCCCCCGGAGAAGGTGATCAGCACCGCCTGGAGCACGGTGTAGACCAACCCTCCGACGAACAGGGCGCGAGCCCAGTCCGGCAGGTCCCGCCAGCCCGCGACGACAGCGGGAGCCATCAGCAGCATGATCGGCGTCCAGACGAAGATGCCCCGGTCGAAGGCGACCCACATGCCGAGCTGGTTGGTGAGCCGCTCGAGGCCCTGGGGCGCGACGTCGAAGACGTCGTCGTTGTAGGAGCCGGTAGGACTCCACGTGCCGTACATCCACTTCGTCCAGAGGCACAGCAGAGCGAGGAAGGCTGCGCTGATCGATCCGATGACCAGCGTGATCGACAGGTTCTTCCGTCGCCAGCCCAGGACGGCGCCCACCAGGGCAACGATCACCGCGGCGTGCAGCCGGCCCCAGAGCGTGATGCCGCCGAACAGGCCGACGGCCCACCAGCGTCTGGTCGCACACCCCCAAGCCATGCCCGCGATGCCCAGCAGCGTGACCGTGTGCGGCCACACGGCGTCTGCCGCGATCGTCCACACCGGCGTCGCGAAGCCCAGGACGGCCACTGCCGCGGCAGCACGCCGCTCCGAGAGCTGCGTTCGCAGGGCGAGGAACATGAGCAGCAACGCCAGGGCGGCAGCGGTGGCAGCGGTGAGCCCGCCCGGGACGACGCTCATCGAGTCGGCCTGACCGAGTGCGTCGGCGATCCAGTACGCCGGCAGGCCGATGGCGATCACCCCCGGGAAACGCGAGATGACGTCGCCGTCGTCGGTCTCCATGATCCAGACCCCGGCCTCGGGGTTGTCGACGAGCCCGGGGATCGGGTCCGGGCCGAGGATCGGCGAGCCGGCGTGCACCAGGTGCCAGGACGCGTAGTTCGCGGTGTAGTAGTCCCAGCTGCCTTCGGGTTCGAGGCGCGCGGTCAGCGCGAACAGCCCCAACGCGACGAGGAACAGCGCCAGGGGTGCCCGCCACCCACCGCTTCGCCGGCGCGCGGTCGACTGCGCGGGCTCGGGGGCGGGAGTCAGCATGGGCGCATTCTGGTTCACGGGGTTCGGTTACGTCCTCGAATCGTGAAGATGGCCGGGTCGGCCGGCCCTCCGGTCTCGCATCGTCTCCTAGTCTCGCTCGGGTGACCATCCACTCCGAACATCCCTTCCTCGAACCCGAGCGGGACCCCGTGCGGCGGCTGCGTGGCCGGCTGGGTGGTGCGGTGACGCTGTGGACGTCGGGCACGGGCGACGGCCCGCTCGACCGCGCCGGGCTCACGGTCACCTCGATGCTGGTGGCCAACGGCCAGCCACCGCGCGTGCTCGCCCTGCTCGACCCGGACAGCGACCTGGCCGAGATGCTCGCCAACACGGGGCTCGCCGTGGTGTCGCTGCTGACCTGGGACGACCGCGCGCTCGCGGACGCCTTCGGAGGTACGGCGCCCGCTCCGGGTGGCGCGTTCCGGCTGGGCGCGTTCGTGCAGACGCCGTGGGGCCCGCGACTGGCCGGCGCGGCCACCTGGGGCGGCGTACGCCTCGAGAGCACGGCCGAGGTCGGCTGGGCGTCGCTGGTCACCTGCGTGATCGAGGAGCTCGAGGTCGGCGACGACGAGCCGCTGGTCCACCGGCGTGGCAGGTACCAGCGTTAGGTGCCATCGTCCGCAATTGGCGAGGCAGGTCGACGCATTCGCGTGTGGGGACGGGTCTGCGTCCTTACCCTGGCTCCATGACGACGGACCTCGCCAAGGAGGTTGCGCCCCAGGCGGTCGACCCAGGGAGAACCCGGCCGATCCCCCGCCTCATCGCCCTGGGCGTGCTGGCGGCGATCTTCGCGACCGTGGCGTTCGTCCAGGGCGGCCCGCAGGACTACATTTCGATCTTCGCCTGGCTGTGGCTGCTGTCCGTCGCCTGGCGGATCGAGGCGGAGCCCGTCACGCACCTCGCGTTCATCCGCGACTGGTCGATCCCGCTCGCACTGCTGATGCTGTACTTCTACACGCGCGAGATCGCTGACAACCTCGGCGTCCCGGTCCACTACGCCTACGTCATCGACTTCGACGTCTGGCTCGGTGGCGGCGACACCCCCTCGGCACGGCTGCAGGAACTGTGGTGCGGCTCTCCTTGCGCGCCGGCCGGGGCCGCGCACTGGTACGACCGCTTCTTCATCCTCGTCTGGATGAGCCACTTCACCGTGGCCCTCACCGTGGCCGTGGTGTTCTGGCTGCGGAACCGCCCGGAGTTCGTCCTCTGGATGCGTCGCTACCTGATCATCAACTTCGCCGCGCTGGTCTGCTACGTGCTGGTCCCGACAGCACCGCCCTGGATGGCGTCCATGGAGGGCAGACTGCCGACCGAGGTCCACCGCCTGGGTGCCAAGGCGTGGGTGGGTCCGCGACCGGAGGGGGTCGGTGGAGCAGACCCTGCGTCATGGGTCGGCAACCAGGTCGCGGCGATGCCCTCGCTCCACACGGGTGTCGCCGTGATGGTGGCGCTCTACGGCATCTACCGGTTCTCGACGCCTTGGCGATGGCTGCTGCTGCTCTACCCGGTGAGCATGAGCGTCGCCCTGGTCTACCTCGGCGAGCACTATGTCGCCGACGTCATCGGGGGAGTGGCCCTTGCGGTCGTCGTACTCGCGGGCTGCGCGCGCTGGGAGGCCTGGCGCGAGCGACGTCGACTGGAGCGGCTCCTGGGCAACCCGGCTCGAGACGCGGTGCCCACGTACCAGCGTTAGGGTCCCGGCATGGACCCCGCTGTCGACCGCGCCGCCGACCATGAGCCGGCCCGCACCCGCGTGATGGTCGTCGACGACCACCCGATGTGGCGCGACGCCGTCGAGCGCGACCTGGTCGCCGCGGGCTTCGACGTGGTCGCCGTCGCGGCCGACGGGCACCAGGCACTGGCCCGGTTCCCGGCCGCGCGGCCCCAGGTCGTGGTCCTCGACCTGCAGATCCCCGGGCCCAACGGCGTCGAGGTCACGGCCGAGGTGCTCAAGCAGGACCCGTCCGCTCGGGTGCTGATCCTGTCGGCGTCGGGCGAGCAGGACGACGTCCTGGAGGCGGTCAAGGCCGGCGCCACCGGCTATCTGGTGAAGTCGGCGCACAGCCGTGAGCTGGTTGACGCCGTGCGCGGGGTCGCCGCGGGCGGCACCGTGTTCACGCCGGGGCTGGCCGGCCTGGTGCTGGGGGAGTTCCGCAGGATGGCCGACCCCGCGAGCCAGGCGGCTCCCGGGCACGCCCGAGCTGACCGAGCGCGAGACCGAGGTGCTCAAGATGGTCGCCAAGGGGATGTCCTACAAGCAGATCGCCGAACGGCTGGTGATCTCCCACCGCACGGTCCAGAACCACGTGCAGAACACCTTGCGCAAGCTGCAGATGCACAACCGGGTCGAGCTGACCCGCTACGCGATCGAGCAGGGACTCGATGACGACGAAGACGAGTGAGCCGGCGGCCGGGCTGGTCGCTGCGTACCTCGCCTTCCTGGGGTACGACGACCGCCCGCCTGCCACGCTGGAGTCGCTTGCCGAGCTGCACCGCCGGCACCTGTCCCGCGTGCCCTACGAGAACCTCGAGATCATGCTCGGGCGGCCACCGTCGGTCGACCCGCTCGACTCCCTGGCCCGGGTCGTCAGCGTGGGCCGGGCCGGCTACTGCTTCCACCAGAACGGCGCCCTCGAGACCGCCCTCGTCGACCTGGGTTACTCCATCGCCCGGCGCGGCGGCCATGTGTGGACCACCGACGACGACCGGTGGTCGGGGAGCCTGAACCACCTCGTCCTGGTCGTCTCCGACCTGCCCACCGACGACAACCCTGGCGGCCGCTGGTGGCCAGACGTCGGGCTGGGCGACGCGATCGCCGAGCCGCTCCCGCTGGCCGTGGGCGACTACGAGCAGGGCGGTTTCAGCTACGCCATCACCGAGGTGCGCGACGACGGCTGGTCCTTCCGGGCAGACCGGCAAGGTTCGTTCGTGGGTCTCGAGACCGGTCCGGCGCCGACCCTGACCGACGTCGCCGCGTGCCACGCGACGCTCTCGTCGCCGCCGGACGGGCGCTTCGCGCGCGTGCTGGTCGTGCAGCGCCGGATGGCCGACCACGTCGACGTGGTGCGCGGCTGCCTGAGCCATCTCGTGACGGCCGACGGCCAGACCGAGCAGGAGCTGACGACGTACGACGCGTGGCGCGGCGCGATCGCCGACGGCTGCGGCCTGTCGCTCGCCGGCGTCGGCGACGACGAGCTGCGGGCGTTGTTCGACCGGCAGCTCGTTGCTCATCGCGAGTTCATGGAGACCCGAGCCATGGAGACCCGGGATGAGTGACGACCTCCTCGACGTCGCCGACGCGCTCTACGGCCTCCTGCTCGCCGACTTCACGCCCGCGCGCGACGCCAGGGCCAAGGAGCTCAAGGGCACCGACCTCGCCGGACCGGTCAAGGCGCTGAAGAAGCCGACGGTGGCCGCCTGGGTCGTGAACATGCTGGTGCGTCACGAGACCGAGCAGGTCGACCAGGTGCTCGCCGTCGGCGCGGCGCTGCGCGACGCCGCGGAGTCCCTCGACGGGAAGGAGCTGCGCGAGCTGACGAAGCAACGACGCCAGCTGACCGCCGCCGTCACCTCGCGGGCGCGGGGGGTCGCCGGCTCGCTCGGCACCAAGGTGACCCAGGCGGTGGCCGACCAGGTGGAGTCGACCCTGACCGCCGCGATGCTCGACCCCGACTGCGCCAAGGCGCTGCGCAGCGGGCTGCTCGTCACCCACCTGTCCGCGACCGGTGTGGGAGAGTCGGCCGCCGGTGCGGCGGTGGCCCTGCCCGACGCGCTGGGCTTCGCGGCCACGTCGGCCCCGCCGGTCTCCGACGAGCCGCGGGCGCGACCGCAGCTCACGGTCGTCCCTGACCCCGACGCCGACGCCAAGCGGCTCGCCGCCGCGGAGGCCGCGCTCGAGGCAGCCGGCACGGCCGAGGAGTCGGCCCGGGCGGCGTACGACGAGGCCGAGCAGGCCGTGACCGAGCTGGAGGCCCGTTCCCTGCAGGTCCAGGGCGAGATCGAGGAGCTCCAGCGCCAGATCGCCGAGCTCGAAGGGACCGCCGAGGAGGTCGAGGAGGAGCTCGACGAGGCCGAGGAGGCCAAGACCGAGGCGCGCACGGCACTCCGCAAGGCCGAGCAGACCCGGGAGCAGGCCGCCGCCGGCCTCGACCGCCTGAAGAAGAAGAAGCGCTAGCGCTGGGCGTCACGGCATGCGGCACGCCGGGGTACCGCCCGGCAGCTGATGGCGGTGGCGCGCGACGAGCCGGTAGACCGCGTCGGCGAGTGGTCGCACGACCGGCACGAGCAGCACCCGCCCCGCCCATGACCACGGCACCCCGCGGCCCAGCAGGGCCCGGCCGATGGCTCGTGAGGAGTGCTCGACCGGCTGGTCGCCGACCAGCCACCACACCGATGTGGAGACCTGCTCGGTGCTCAGGCCCACGGCGTCGAGGTCGAGGAACTGCCACGGCACCGTCTCGACCCGGCCTCCGCGCGAGAGCCAGTTGGCCGATGTCGTGCAGAAGCCGCAGTCGCCGTCGAAGACGAGCCGTCCACTCACGAGGGACATTCTGTCAACCGGCCGAGAACGGTGCGGCTGAATCAGCGAGCCGGCAGCCACACGTCCTGGCAACGAGGCGGGTCGTGGGTGTCCACGGCCCGGAACAGCTGGAACTTGGAGACGAGCAGGGGCAGGCGTACCCCGTCGCTGCCGTCGAGGGTGCGCTCACCGTCGTCGTCGCTGACGACGACGGAGACGTCCACGATGGCGAGCCAGGTAGTCGAGCAGGTTCCGCTCGGGGATGAGGTAGCCCTTGTCGGCGTACATCTCCAGGCCCGGGTCGTCGGTCTCGACGACGGTCAACAGGTGGTCCTGGACGTCGGTCAGCGGCCACGTGTCGCGCACCACGAAGTGGTTGGACTCCCCGGCCACGGTGACGAGGTTGGCGTACATGTTGAAGCCGTAGGCGGTCTTGAGCTCGAGGTACGGCGTCAGCCCGTTGGCAACCACGAGGGCCACGAGTACCCACGCCACGGTGCCAGGCGGCCGCATCGGAAGGTGGGAGGGACCGAGGCCGCCGCGGGCCACCGACACGATCAGCCACCCGGCGAACGCGAACCACACCACGAACGGCAGCCACTCCAGGATCCTCGTGGTGAGCACCACCTGCGGGAGGACCGCGCACAGCACGAGCACGAGGCAGATCGCCACCCCGGCCGCGAAGGACTTGGTCCTCCTGGCTGCGCTGGCCTCGAGATCGGCCAAGGTGGACTCCGGCAGGAACAGGCACAGCAGCACCACCAGGGCCGCGGTGAAGTCGTAGAAGTGCTGGTCGAGGTCCACGGAGATGACGGTGTGGAAGACGAGGGCGACCAGGACCCCGATGCGCCGGGTGCGGCCGAAAGCCAGCAGGAAGGGAACCGACAGCTCGGTCAGCACCGGTCCGAGGACCAGCAGCCAGGCCAGCGGACTGTCGGTCGGGAGGGTGGGCAGCCCGAAGGAGCCGAGCGACTGGTTGGCGTAGAAGACCCCGCACGAGGTGCCGGGCTCGAAGAAGCCGGCGTTCAGCTTGGCGAAGGCGGCGAAGCAGTAGAACGCGAGCAGGATGCAGCGCCCGGTGACCGAGAGCCAGGCCCACGGGTCCCGCTGCACCAGCGAGACCAGCACGGCCACGGCCACGAAGCCGACCAGCAGCCAGTGGTTGCTCAGGAACGGCGCCTCGGTCCACACCGAGGCCAGCACGAGCGCGGCGGTCGAGCCCAGCAGCAGCCGGCCGGGCCGGACGACGAGCGCGACGGCCAGCAACCCCAGCGCCGCGGAGACCACGACGGCCGGGGTGAGCCACGGGCCGTCGGGCTCCCGCCAGACCGGAGGGTTGCCGGCCAGGTGGGCGACCACCGCGAGGCCGAAGGTACGGGTGAACCACCGCCACGGGTCGCCCATCACGGCAGCGGTCCCCGACAGCTGCGGGACTGGCTCACCGACTGGCCACCGGTCTGGGTCACGGACCTACTCTGCCCAGCCGCGGGCCCTCTCGACGGCTTTTAGCCAACGCGCGTGGGCCGCGTCGGCGTGTTCCGCGGTCGGCGGCCGGCTCGAAGGAGCGGTCGAGCTGCCAGGTCTCGCGCAGGTCGTCGGCGGAGTCCCACACCCCGGCACCGAGGCCGGCCAGGAACGCCGCACCGAGGCCGGTGGTCTCCACGACCGTCGGCCGTTCGACGGTCCGATCGAGCTGGTCGGCCTGGAGCTGGCACAGCAGGTCGTTGGCCGACGCGCCGCCGTCGACCCGCAGCGGGGTGTCGGTGCCGCGTCGGGCATGGTCTCCAGGACGTCGCGCACCTCGAAGGCGATCGCCTCCAGCGTGGCGCGGACGATGTGTGCCCGGGTGGTCCCGCGCGTGATGCCGAGGATGGTGCCGCGTGCGTAGGGGTCCCAGTGTGGAGCGCCGAGGCCGGTGAGGGCCGGCACGAAGACGACGCCGTCGGTGTCGTCGACCGTGGCGGCGATGGCGGCGGTCTCGGCCGCCGACCCGACGATCTGGAGACCGTCGCGCAGCCACTGCACGGCGGCCCCGGTCACGAAGATCGCGCCCTCGAGGGCGTAGGTCAGCTCGCCGTCGGGCGAGCGCCAGGCCGCGGTCGACAGGAGGCCGGCGTCCGACCGCTCGAGCGTCGTCCCGGTGTTGGTCAGGATGAACGAGCCGGTGCCGTAGGTGCACTTGGCGTCGCCGACGTCGAAGCAGGTCTGCCCGAACAGCGCCGACTGCTGGTCGCCGGCCATCCCGGCGATGGGCAGCGACAGCCCGCAGAACGTCGACGGGTCGGTGGTGCCCACCTCGCCCCAGTTGGGCACCAGGTCGGGAAGGGCGTCGCGCGGCACGCCGAACAGGGAGCACAGCTCCTCCGACCACTCGCCACGCTCGAGGTCGAGCAGGAGGGTGCGGCTGGCGTTGGACACGTCGGTGACGTGCCAGGTGCCGCGCGTCATCCGGGCCACGAGATAGGAGTCGACGGTGCCGACGGCGTAGCGGCCCTGCTCGACCAGCGCCCAGGTGTGCGGCTCGTGCTCGGCCAGCCACATCAGCTTGGTGCCGGAGAAGTACGGATCGAGCCGGAGCCCGGTCAGCTCGGAGACGCGGTCCTCATGCCCGTCGGCGCGCAGCCGGTCGCAGATGTCGGCCGTCCGGCGGTCCTGCCAGACGATCGCGCGCCGCGGCGACCCCAGGGTCTCGCGGTCCCACAGCAGGACCGTCTCGCGCTGGTTGGTGATGCCGACCGCGCGCAGCTGGCTCGCGTCGACCTGCGTCGAGCACGGCGCGGGTGGCCTCGAGAGTGGCCTGCCAGATCTCCTCGGGAGCGTGCTCGACCCAGCCGGGCTGCGGGAAGTGCTGGGCGAACTCCTGGTAGCCCTTGGCCACCACCGACCCACGCTCGTCGACGACCAGGGCGGTGACGCCGGTGGTGCCGGCGTCGATGGCGAGAACGCTCACCGCTCGTCCGGGTCCCTGGCTGGTCGTCTGGGCCGGTGTCGGCACCGGTGTCGGTACCGGTGTCGCGAAGGATCTCCAAGATCCGCTCGTCGAGCCACTCGCCGTCCGGATCGGCGCGCATCTCGTAGTTCTCGGTGCCGACCCACGCGTGCAGGTCGGGGAAGCCGAGCGCCTTCACCTTCTCCTCGATCTCCTGCTTCTGCTCGTCGGTGAGGAAGATCTTCTCCTCGTCGGTCGAGGCGGTCAGGTAGAGGTCGCTGAGGTCGAGCAGCCGCGCGAGCTCGGTGATCGGGTCGGCGTGGTCGTCGACCCGCAGGTCGACGGCGATGTCGTCGAGGCCGCCGTACCCCGCTCCCTCCCGTACGACGAGCAGTGCGGCCGACTGCCGCCCGCGGCTGTCACCCCCGGCGTCGTCGCCGGCGGTCAGCGCCGCCAGCAGGCGACGGGCGAGCGGCGCGTCGTCGTCGGTGTTGAGCCACGCCGCCTCCATGGCGAGCACGACCTCCTCGCCGGCCAGGATGTTGCCCTGGACGGCGAAGCCGTCGCCCGTGATGCTGCCGGCCCACTCGAGGCACGCATGGCCGGTGTGGCTGGCGGCGCCGCCGTCGACGTCGACGATGCCGACCTGGCGGGCGTCGCGACCCTCGTCGTCCTCGAGCAGTCGCTGGAGGGCGACCGACGCGGTCGCACCGTCGTCGAGGTGCGAGAGCGCCTGGCCCTTGTAGGCGACGTTGGCGTCGGCCTGGGTCGCGATGGCGCCGACCCCGGCCACGGCGGCGGGCACGGCCGACCCCACGGCCAGGAACTTGGAGGCCACGGCCACTCCCCACGACTCGCCGTCAGCGGAGCGGGCCACGATCGAGAACGTCATGGCAGCGACCCTAGCGAGGCGTGGTGGTTTCGAGGCTCGGGCCTGGCGGCCCTCAGCACCTCAACCACCGAAACGCTCGGTGGTTGAGGTGCGAGGAGCGCCAGTCGACGAGCCTCGAACGCTCGGTGGTTGAGGTGCGAGGAGCGCCAGCGACGAGCCTCGAAACCCCGTAACCCGCTTGCCCTCGACCGCACTTGAAGGAGCACGATGGGGCGATGCTCCCAGGACTCGGTCACCGCCTGGGTCACCGCCTGGGCTTCCCGGCCGTGGGGGAGCACCGCAGGTTCGTGACGGCGATCGGCATCGACGCCGTCGGGTCCGGCGTCTGGATGCCGGTGTCGATGATCTTCTTCCTCGCCACGACCGAACTCTCCCTCGTCCAGGTCGGGCTCGCGCTCTCGCTGGCCTCGTTGCTCTCGCTGCCGATTGCGGTGCTGGTCGGCCAGCAGGTCGACAAGCGCGGCTCGAAGGCGGTGCTCCAGACGGGCAACGCGCTGCAGGCGCTGAGCTTCCTCGCGTACCCGTTCGTCGACCAGGTCTGGTCGGTCGCGGGCGTCGTCGCGGTCTCGGTCATCGGGCGGACCGCCTTCTGGGGTTCCTACTCGCCGATGGTCACGCTGATCTCGCCGCCGGGGGAGCGGGAGAAGTGGTTCGGGTTCCTCGGCGCTCTGCGCAACGCGGGTTTCGCGGTCGGAGGCGTGGTGGCCGGTGTCGCTCTCACCGTCGACTCGACGGCGCTCTACTACGCGGTCGCGCTCCTGAACGCCGCGTCGTACGTGTTGTCCTTCTCGCTGATGGCCGGCGTGACGGTCGAGGAGCCCGTGCGCGGTCGCGGTCACGGCGATCCCCAGGACCTCGTCGGCGCCTGGGGCACGGTCCTGCGCGACCGCGGCTACCGGTGGCTGGTCGCCAGCAACTTCGGCTATGCGATGACCTCGGCCGCCCTGAACGTCGCCATCCCCGTGTACGTCGTGGAGATGCTCGGGTTGCCCGGCTGGGTGTCGGCCGCGGTCTTCGTGATCAACACGCTGATGATCGGGGTGGGCCAGGGCGTCGTCGTGCAGCGCATGACCGGCGCCGTCCGGGCGCGGATCGTGGCGCTCGGCGCGATCTTGACGGCCGCGTCGTTCCTGGTGATGTGGGGTGCCGGCCCGCTCGGGGTGGCTGCCGCGTCGGCGGTCGTCCTGGTCGCGGCCGTGATCTACACACTGGGCGAGCTGGTGGCCGGCCCCGTGCTGGCGACGCTCGCAGCCGAGTCGCCGCCGCCGGCGCTGCGGGGCCGCTACATCGCGACGTACCAGCTCTCCTGGAACGTCGCCACAGGCGTCGCCCCGCTGCTGTACGCCTGGCTGCTCGACCTGGGCAGCGCGCCCGCCTGGCTCGGACTGACCGCCATCGCGCTGCTGGGTGCGTCGGCGACGGTGCCGATGCGACGGCGCTTGGAGCACGCCGCGCGGGTGGTCACGAACCGTGCCGAGACGGTGGCCTCCTGACCTCTCCGACCAGCGCGTCCAGGGCGGGGGCGAGCGGGCGGGCCAGGGTCCGCGCGAAGGTCGCGGTCAGGTGCTGCTCGTCCTTGTAGACGACCACTCCGCCGACGGTCGCGTGGCAGGGCGACTTGTCGCACACGTAGCGGTCCAGCGAGATGACCGTGGTCAGGCGCGGGTGCTCGGCCGCTGTGCGGATCAGCAGCGATCCTCGGTGCCAGCTGTCCCGCGGGACCGCGCACGGGTCGTAGCGTGCGGTCGACGATCGCGATGCACTCGGGCGCCGGCCCGGTCGGGTGCCTGGGGCGCCCTTGACGACGGCCGTCGGCGACGCCGGCGTCGACGAAAGGCTGCGCAGGCGTCCGGAGCACGCGCGGCCTCCGCTTGCGCCAGGGCGCGGGCGTCGGGACGCGACTGCCCTGTGAGGAAGGCGGCCGGCTCCGGGTGGTCGCTGAACACGACGAGCGACAGGTCGTCCATCGGCAGCAGCCGCGACTGGACCTTGCCCGACCACGACCGGGCACGGGTCCCCGGCCGGCTGGCCGCGCACCGGCGTGGCGGTGAGCCCCAGGCAGTCGGTGCGGGCGGCGAGCAGGATTCGGATCGGACGGTCGGCCGGCCCACTGGCTGACAGTCGGGACGAGCTGTCGGCGAAGGAGTTGCCCACGACGGCGATCGTCGAGGTGGGGTGCTCGGTGGCCGCCCACTCGCACCACCAGGGCTCGCGTCGGATGGCTGACGTCGAGCTGGCAGCCGTGCAGCGCCGGGTCGTCGTCCCGGGAGGCGAAGGCGACCTTGGCGGCGCCGGGCCGGGCGAACGGGCG
Source organism: uncultured Actinomycetota bacterium (assembly GCA_963758885.1). Taxonomy (GTDB): domain Bacteria; phylum Actinomycetota; class Actinomycetes; order Propionibacteriales; family Nocardioidaceae; genus Nocardioides. The sequence goes on along the minus strand of CAVWXS010000022.1, from coordinate 26,788 downwards.
GCGGCATCCGCGTCGACCAGGGCCGACGCGCCGAAGCAACGCTTGTCGCTGGCGACACGGTCGGCGGCGGACGCGGACGCGTGCTTCTCGAGCTCGACCGACCGTCGCGTTGACCGCCGTCGTGCCGGCCAGCACGACGCACATCCCCGTCGCCGCCAGCACGAAGCTCGGCCAGCGGGCACGTCGGCGCCATCTCGATCGGACCGGGTCCTCCACCAGCTCCTTCGTGATCCAGGCCAGTACGACGGTCGCCGGCCAGGATGCCGACGCGCGCGCCGTTCCCGAGCTCGCCGTGGAGCACCCAGGGCAGCGCGATCAGCGGCGGCCAGTGCCACAGGTAGAGGGAGTAGGAGTGGTCGCCGACCCACTGCACGGCGGGCCCAGCCCGTCAGGCCACCGCCACGCGTCGCGTCAGCCGACGCCGGCGGCGATGCACCAGCGCGGCGCCGGTCGTCGGGACCAGCGGCGAGCCAGCCCGGGAACGCCGAGCTTCCGAGAAGGGCAAGGCACGACCCGACGACGGCCGCCACGCCGATCGCCGCCAGCAACCGGGCGGCGCGCAGGCCGCGCGTGCCGCAGGCACCAGCGCGACCAGCCCGCCGAGCGCGAACTCCCAGGCGCGCGCCCGGGTGCTGAAGAACGCGACGCCCGGCTGCCTCAGCGGCAGGGACACGCAGCATCACGAGCGAGAGCACGCCCGATGGCCGCGACGGCGCCCAGGCACGGCTGCGGACGTGCCGCCAGCCGGGTCAGCGCCCCGACCCACGGCCAGCAGCAGCAGGATCGGCCAGACGAGGTAGAACTGCTCCTCGAGACTCAGCGACCAGTAGTGCTGGACCAGGCGTGGGAGCCGTCGGCTCGCGAGGTAGTCGACCTGCTGCAGGCCGAGCGCCCAGTTGAGCACGTACAGCGCGGCAGCGGCGATCTCGGCGACATTGTTCCGCCACACGACCGGGGGCATGAAGACGACCAGCACGGCCAGCGAGACACCGAGCACGAGCAGGGCGGCAGGCAGCAGCCGCCGCACCCGCCCGGCGTAGAACGCCAGCAGGTCGACCCGGCCGGTCGCCTCGAGCTCTCGGACGAGCAGGCCGGTGATCAGGAAGCCCGAGACGACGAAGAAGACGTCGACGCCGACGTAGCCCCCGGGCACCAGGCCGGGCCAGAGGTGGTAGAGCAGGACGGCCGAGACAGCAAGGGCGCGCAGCGCCTGGATGTCGGGCCGGAACCCGGACGGCATGAGTGGCCTGGGATCAGGAATCTGACGAGCTCGAGCTGGTCGACGTGGGCCTGCGCGTGGGCCTCGTAGACCTCGGAGCCGTCGTCGGCCGCGACGCGCACCAGACGTAGCCGGACCAGGAAGTCGCCCACCCGGCTCAGGTGGGTGCCGTTGCGCAGCGGGGCCGCGGCCTCGCCGCCGCTCAGCAGGGCGCGGAAGAAGACGGAGTTGCCGCGTCGCACGGGCAGGACCTTGTCCAACCGCAGGCGCGTGGCCGTGTGGCCCCCGCCGATGACGATGACATCCTGACCGGTCGCGGCCGACAGCTCGGCGAACGACGGTACGGCGCAGATGAGCGACATGATCCCCCCAGACCATCCCAAATCGGATCCCCCCGGATCCACGACGAAGCCTGACAGGTCGCGGTCGTGCCCGTGGACCTTTCGTGACATCTGTCTAGACCTCGGACCGCGCGCGGAGGGGGTTGTTCCGCCGTACGACGGCCTGTGGCAGGCCTCCCTTCTCTGCTCTAGGCTCGACAAGCCCTGGAACGATCCAAACCGAGTCAGGAGACGTGACCGCGTCATGAAGGTCGGAGTGCTCACCGGAGGCGGGGACTGTCCCGGCCTCAACGCCGTCATCCGCGCCGTCGTCCGCAAGGGCGTCAACGTGCACGGCTTCGAGTTCGTCGGCTACCGCGACGGCTGGAAGGGCCCGCTCGAGGGCATGACGATGAACCTCGGCATCAAGCAGTGCCGCGGCATCCTCCCGCGCGGCGGCACCATCCTCGGCTCGAGCCGCACCAACCCGTTCAAGATCGAGGGCGGTGTCGAGCGGATCCAGGAGAACCTCGCGGCCGAGGGCGTCGACGCCCTGGTCGCGATCGGCGGCGAGGACACCCTCGGCGTGGCCACCAAGCTGGCCGACCTCGGGGTCAACGTCGTCGGCGTGCCCAAGACCATCGACAACGACCTGTCCGGCACCGACTTCACCTTCGGCTTCGACACCGCGGTCAACATCGCGATGGAGGCCATCGACCGCCTGCACACCACCGCCGAGTCCCACCACCGGGTGCTCGTGGTCGAGGTGATGGGCCGCCACGCCGGCTGGATCGCCCTTCACGCCGGCATCGCCGGTGGCGCGAGCGCGGTGCTCATCCCCGAGCAGCCCTTCGACATCGACGCCGTGTGCGAGCACGTCAAGAAGCGCTTCGAGACGCAGTACTCGCCGATCATCGTGGTCTCCGAAGGCGCCATGCCGAAGGACGGCGGTGACATGACGCTGGTCTCCACCGAGCTCGACGCCTTCGGTCACGTCCGGCTCGGCGGCATCGGCGACCGCCTGGCCAACGAGATCGAGCAGCGCACCGGAGCCGAGGCGCGCGCCGTCGTCCTCGGCCACATCCAGCGCGGTGGCACGCCCACGGCGTTCGACCGCTGGCTGGCCACCAGGTTCGGCCTCCACGCCATCGACGCGGTCGCCGACGGCGACTACGGCGTGATGGTGGCGCTGCGCGGCACCAACATCGAGCGGCTCAGGCTGATCGAGGGGACCGGCGAGCTCAAGCTGGTCAACCCGGCCGAGTACGCCGAGGCCGAGGTCTTCTTCGGCTAGGAGTGTGCTGAACAAGGCGCCCGTCGCGAGCGCGCGGGTGCCTCCTCGCCATTCCGAGTGATCTGCGCCACGATGGCGGCAACCTGACACCTCGGCCCAGGAGCGCCCACATGAGCACCAAGCAGCCCACCGGCAGCTACGACGTCAACGCGGACGAGCCCGACCTCCTGCGGGTGATGGGGCCCAAGCTGCTCCTGCTGTTCATCGTCGGCGACATCCTCGGCACGGGCGTCTACGCCCTCACCGGCGCGGTCGCCGGCGAGGTCGGCGGTGCCGCGTGGGCGCCGTTCCTGGTGGCCTTCGCCGTCGCCACGATCACCGCGATGTCCTACCTCGAGCTGGTCACCAAGTTCCCCCAGGCGGCCGGCGCGGCGCTCTACACGCACAAGGCGTTCGGCATCCACTTCGTCACCTTCCTGGTCGCCTTCACGGTGATGTGCTCCGGCATCACCAGCGCGTCGACGGCGAGCAACGCGTTCGCCGACCTTCCTCAACGACGGCTTCGACCTCGGCTTCAAGCCCGGCGGCACGACCCTGATGCTCGTGGCGCTGGGGTTCATGGCGCTGGTGGCGGCGATCAACTTCCGCGGCGTCGGCGAGAGCGTCAAGGCCAACGTCGTGCTCACCATGGTCGAGCTGTCCGGCCTGCTGCTGATCATCATGATCGGCCTGTACGCCGTCACCCAGGGCAACGCCGACTTCTCGCGCGTGGTCGTCTTCGAGAGCTCCGACGACCGCAGCGTCTTCTTCGCGGTCACCGCGGCGACGTCGCTGGCGTTCTTCGCGATGGTCGGCTTCGAGGACTCCGTCAACATGGCCGAGGAGTGCACGGACCCTGTCCGCGACTTCCCGAAGATGATGCTCACCGGCCTCGGCATCACCGGCACCATCTACGTCCTGGTCTCGATCACCGCGGTCGCCCTGGTGCCCGTCGGCGACCTGACCAACGCCGACCTAGGGCCGGCGCTCAACCAGGTCGTCGCCGCGGGCGCGCCCGACCTGCCCTTCGACAAGATCTTCCCGTTCATCGGCATGTTCGCGGTGGCCAACTCGGCGCTGATCAACATGCTGATGGCCAGCCGGCTGCTCTACGGCCTGGCCAACCAGGACGTGCTGCCGCGGACGCTCGGCAGGGTGCACCCGCACGCGGCGTACGCCGTGGGTCTCGATCATCTTCACCACCCTGATCGCCTTCGGCCTGATCATCTACGTCGTCCGCGCCAACGCCTCCGAGGACGGCGCCGCCAACGTCGCGCTGCTCGGCGGCACCACGGCGCTGCTCCTGCTCTGCGTGTTCACCGTCGTGAACATCGCCCTGCTCGTGCTCCGCCGCACTCCGGTCGACCACGAGCACTTCCGGACCCCGACGTGGCTGCCCTACGTCGGCGCCGTCACCTGCTTCTTCCTCGCCGGGCCGTGGGCGCGGACCGTCGGAGCAGCAGGAGCAGTACAAGATCGCCGGCGGGCTCCTGGTCGTCGGCATCGTGCTGTGGGCGCTGACCTGGATGACCAACCGCGGCATCCGCGCGAAGAAGACCGGCTTCCGCGACATCGAGCACATGGAGGACGACGTCCGCTAGCCCTGCGGCGCGTTCGGTAGCAGCACTGTTGTCGCGACGGTAGGTCGCGAGGATCATCGGCGCCATGAGGGCGCGGTGGGTGCTCGCGGCCACGACCGCGCTCCTGTATCTCGTCGTCCTCCCCGTCGACATCGCCCTCGAGCGCGCCAGCGGCTGGTACGCCGGCGGAGTCGTCGAGCTGGTGGTCTTCCAGCCTGGCCTGCTGGCGACCGTTCGTGGTCGGCTGGCTGCTCGTGCTCCGCAGCGCCGGCGGCGTGATCGGCTGGCTGCTGCTCGCCCACTGGTCGATCCTGGTGTCGGCCGGGCTCGCCGTCGACCTACGCCGGCTTCGCCTACGGCACCGGACGCGACCTGCCGGGAGCACGCGCGGCGGCGATCTACGACACGCATGGCTGGCCGCTGCTGTTCGCGGCGCTGGTCGCGATCGCCTTCGTCGTCCCGGACGGCCGCCTGCCGTCCAAGCGGTGGCGTCCGGTCGCGTGGCTGGCGCCGCTCTTCTTCACGCTGACCCTGGTGGGCGGGCTGACCTCGAGCCGCGCCGCTCGACGCGCCGTTCGACGATGTCCGGCCGTGGGGCCTGCTGTCGGACTCCGTCACCGAAACGCTCGGCGTCGTCGGCCTGCTCGGCATGGTCGTGACCCTGGTGCTCGCGGCCGCGTCCCTGGTCGTCCGCTACCGGCGCGCCGACCTGACCGTGCGCCGCCAGCTGAAGTGGATCGCGCTGGCGGGGCTGCTTGCTCCCGATCGCGATCATCTGCGGCGTCCCTCGACCCCGCCGGCGACTCTTCGGGACCGATGACCTACGTGCCCTTCATCCTGCTGCTGGTCGCCCTGCCCGTCAGCATCGGCGTCGCGGTGCTCCGCTACCGCCTCTACGACGTCGACCAGGTCGTCGCCACGACGGTCGTCTACGTGACCCTGACCGTGCTGCTCGGGGCGGCGTTCGTGGCGGTCATCCTGGTCGGCGGCGTGCTGATCGGCGGCGGCAGCCCGGTCACGACCGCCGCGGCGACGCTGGCGGTCGCGCTGGCCTTCCGCCCGCTCCGGGCCGCCGTGCAGGGCCGCGTCGAACGCGCGTTCAACCCGCGTCGCTGGTCGGGTGACCACCAGGTCGACGCCTTCCTCGCCGACCTCCGCGCCGGTCGCCGCGAGCCCGAGTCGGTGGGGGAGACGCTGGCCGCGGCCGTCGGCGACGACAGCCTGGAGGTCTTCTACTGGCTGCCGGGCCAGGGGGTGCACGCCGACGTCCACGGCACCCTCCTGCCCGAGCTGCCCGCAGCGCCGCCCGGGCGAACGCCCGTCCGCCGCGGCGCGCTGCCGCTCGGCACGGTCGTGCACGCCGACCTGGCCGGCGTACGCCGCGAGCTCGAGCACCTGCTCGTCCGTGCCGGGCTCGCCGTGGAGATCGCGCGGCTGCGCGTCGAGGTGCGCTGGCAGCTGGCCGAGGTCGAGCGCTCCCGGTCCCGGATCGTCAGCGCTGCCATGGGCGAGCGACGCAGGCTCGAGCGCGACCTCCACGACGGCGCCCAGCAGCAGCTCGTCGCGATCGGTCTCGACCTGCGGCACCTGCAGGTGGGGCTCGACGCCGGCTCCCCGGTCCGTGACCAGCTCGACGACTCCGTACGCCGGCTCGGCGACGCGATCCGCGAGCTGCGCGAGCTCGCCCACGGCGTCCGGCCGTCCACCCTCGACGCCGGCCTGGGGCCCGCGCTGGCCGAGCTGGCCGGCCGCACGCCGGTGCGCACGGTGCTCGACGTGACCGACGAGCGGTTCGCGGCCGAGGTCGAGGCGGCGGCGTACTTCGTGGTCAGCGAAGCCCTCGCCAACGCCCTCAAGCACGCGACCCCGGCCTCGATCGAGGTGCTCGCCGACCGGGTGGACGGCCGTCTCGTGGTGACGGTGGTCGACGACGGCTCCGGAGGCGCCGCCGCCGTGCCCGGCCGGGGCCTCGCCGGCATGGCCGACCGCGTCGAGGCGCTGGGTGGCTCGCTGCAGGTCGGCGACGGTCCGCGGGGCGGCACCCGGGTGCGGGCGGAGCTGCCGTGCGCGTAGTCGTGGTGGAGGACCAGACCCTGCTGCGCGAGGGGTTGGCGCGGCTGTTCCGCGACGCCGGACACCAGGTCGTGGGCCTGGCCGGCGACGCGGACGAGGCCAGGTCCGCGCTCGACGAGCAGGCTCCCGACCTGGTGGTCGCCGACATCCGGATGCCGCCGACCCACACCGAGGAGGGGCTGGAGCTCGCCCGCTGGGTGCGTGAGCGGCATCCGGAGGTCGGCGTGCTGGTGCTGTCCCAGCACGTCCACGGCGGTGTCGTCGACCTGGTGTCCCGCACCGACGTGCCGGGCGGGTTCGGCTACCTGCTCAAGGACCGGGTCCTCGACGTCACCGAGTTCCTGGCGGCCGCCGAGCGGGTGGCCGACGGAGGGTCGGCCCTCGACCCCGACGTGGTGGCGACGCTGGTCCGCCAGGACGACGACGAGCTGCGGGTGCTGAGCGTCCGCGAGCGCGAGGTGCTGGGCCTGATGGCCGAAGGGCTGACCAACGCCGGGATCGCCGAGCGGCTCTTCCTCACCGAGCGGACCGTCGAGAGCCACACGCGGAGCGTGTTCATGAAGCTGGGCCTGCAGTCCGACGGCGACGGCCACCGCCGGGTGCTGGCGGTGCTGTCCTACCTGCGCTCTAGGTCGGTAGCAGCACGGACCCGGGAGTGGTGGTCGCCTCGATGTGGGCGAGGTACCGCGGATTCCTAGCGTGGTGGGACCATCCGCACCCACCAGCAGGAGCACACCATGACCAGCACCCACAACGCCGGCGTCGACGTCGCGGCCCAGTCCACGTCCACGCCAAGATCCTGCCGTACGTCGCCCTCGTCGCTCGGCATCCTCTCCGTCCCCGGCTCGATCCTCACCTGGGACACCAGCCTGCCCGGCGAGGGCTTCGCCTGGGGCCTGCCGCTCGCGTTCGCTGGCCGTCGTCCTCGGCATCGTGCGCCCTCGCGGGCGCGCACGCACGCACGCTGGGCCGCCGTCACCGGGCTCCTCCTCGGAGGCGCCATGACCCTGATGATCGTCGTCTGGACGCTCGCCGACGCCCTCTGACCGCCCGCAACGTCATACGAATCGAGCCACCGATGGCTCGATTCGTATGACGTCCGCCACGGGTCGGGGCGTACGGCGCGGGCGTGCGACCCGCGTACCCTGACCGGGTGAGTCCCGAACTGGCCGACGCGGTCCCGACGCTGGAGTCGCTGCACGCCCTGGGCGCGCGGCAGCAGCCGACCTATCCCGACCGGGCTGCCCACGACGCCGCCATCGCCAAGCTGCGCACGATGCCGCCGCTGGTCTTCGCGGGCGAGTGCGACGAGCTCAAGGCCAAGCTGGCGGACGTCGCCCGGGGCAAGGCGTTCTTGCTGCAGGGCGGCGACTGCGCAGAGACGTTCGCCGGCATCACCGCCGACAACATCCGCAACAAGCTGCGCGTGCTGCTGCAGATGGCGGTCGTGCTCACCTACGCCGCCTCCGTGCCGGTCGTGAAGGTCGGCCGGCTCGCCGGGCAGTACGCCAAGCCGCGCTCCTCCGACCTCGAGACCCGCGACGGGGTGACCCTGCCCGCCTACCGCGGCGACGCGATCAACGGCTACGAGTTCACCGGCGAGGCGCGGGAGCACGACCCGTCCCGGCTGGTCGAGGTCTACCACTCCTCGGCCGCGACCCTGAACCTCGTGCGCGCGTTCGTGACCGGCGGCTACGCCGACCTGCGTCAGGTGCACACCTGGAACACCGACTTCGTCAAGGAGTCGAGCGTCGGCCAGCGCTACGAGCGGGTGGCCAACGAGATCGAACGCGCGCTGACGTTCATGCAGGCGATCGGGGCCGACCCCGACGAGTTCCACCGGGTCGACTTCCACACCTGCCACGAGGGCCTGCTGCTCGACTACGAGCACGCCCTGACGCGTATCGACTCCCGCACCGACACGCCGTACGACGTGTCGGCCCACTTCGTCTGGATCGGCGAGCGCACCCGTCAGCTCGACGGGCCCCACGTCGAGCTGTTCCGCCACATCCGCAACCCGATCGGGGTCAAGCTCGGCCCGACGACGTCGCCCGACGACGCGATCGCGCTGGCCGGGCGGCTCAACCCCGACAACGAGCCCGGCCGGCTGACCTTCGTGACGCGGTTCGGCGCCGAGCGGATCCGCGAGGGTCTGCCCGACCTCGTCGAGAAGGTCACCGCCGCCGGGGTCGACGTGGCCTGGGTGTGCGACCCCATGCACGGCAACACCTTCGAGGCCTCCTCGGGTTACAAGACCCGGCGTTTCGACGACGTGATCGCGGAGGTGCAGGGCTTCTTCGACGTCCACCGCTCGCTCGGCACCTGGCCCGGCGGCATCCACGTCGAGCTCACCGGCGACGACGTCACCGAGTGCATCGGCGGTGGCGAGGAGCTGGCCGAGATCCACCTCTCCCACCGCTACGAGTCGGTCTGCGACCCTCGCCTGAACCGCGTGCAGTCGCTCGAGCTGGCGTTCCTGGTCGCAGAGATGCTCCGCCAGGCCTGACGCCGCTGAACCCTCGCGCACGTCGCGTCGTACGGGCGGGCATGAGGTCTGTGCGCGCGGTCGTGGCCGCGCTGGTGGTGTCCTGTCTGGTGGCCGTGCCGGCCAGCTCCGTGCCGGGCCATCCCGTGTCGGCTGAGGCCGACTCGGCCGCCGTCACCGTCGCGAACATGGCCTTCGGACCGTCGCGGGTCACCGTGGGGGTGGGGGACACGGTGACCTGGACGTTCCAGGACGCGACCACTCACACCGCGACGTCCGACGACGGGTTCTTCGACACCGGACCGTCCTCCGGTGGAGTGTCCCGGACCGTCCGGTTCAGGTCCGCGGGCACCTACCCCTACCACTGCAGCATCCACTCGATGATGGTCGGCCGGGTCAGCGTGCCGGTCTCGGCGACGGGATCCGCCGAGGACGGCTGGAAGCTGCGGTGGCTGGCCGGCGAGAACCCCAAGAACCGCGCGTACGACGTCCAGGTGCGGCGCAAGGGCGCATCGACGTGGACGTCGTTGCGCAGGTCCACGGCCACCGGGTCGGCCCGCTTCGACCCCGGGAAGGGCACCTGGCAGGTACGCGCCCGCACGCACAAGGGCTCGGCCACCTCGGGCTGGTCGCCCGCGGTCACGCTGTCCTGACCCTCTGGATACCTCTGAGGGGGTGCCTCGTTATACCCCCGCGGGGGTGTGAAACCTCAGGTGAACGCTGACTAACCTCGCCAAGGTTCCCCGCTACAACACCGCCTCGATCGGTGAGGCCTCAGCCACACCCCTCCTGGCCGATGACTTCACTGGCACTCGTCGGCCAGGAGGGCGTAGGTGTAGCCGTCCAGCCAGCCGCGCTCGACGGTGCAGCGAGTCCCGCACCGTGTGGGCCTCGCGGCGCATCCCGAGCTTCTCCATCAGGCGCCACGACGTCTCGTTGTCGGCGAAGCAGACGGCGGTGACTCGGTGGACGCCCAGGTCCTCGAAGCACAGGGCCATCAGCCTGCGCGCCGCCTCGAGGGCCAGCCCGCGACCCTGGTAGGCGGGGTCCAGGGCCCAGCCGATCTCCGCCTGGGCATCGACGGTCCGGTCCTGGACCTCTGCCTGTGCCCACGCGTCCGAGAGCGAGAGGTAGACGTCGCCGACCACCTGGCCGTCCATCTCGATCATGAACGTGCGCTTGAGGAACTCGTGCTCGCGGAACCGCTCCTCGACGTTCGCAAGGTCCGTCGAGAGCCTCGGCAGCCAGTCCGACACCTCGGGGAGGCGGCGGTAGCCGTAGAACGCCGCCGCGTCCGACTCCTCCGCCCGGCGGATGGACAGCCGCTCGGTCCTCAGCGGCCACGAGACGTTCTCGATCGAGGTCATGGGCCGACCGTAAGTCCTCGGTGGTTGAGGTGCGAGGAGCGCTAGCGACGAGCCTCGAAACCACCCGTCGGGAGTGCGTGATCTGATGGCCTGCGTGACGATCGACCTGCGCTCCGACACCCTGACCCAGCCCACCGAAGGGATGCGTGCGGCGATGGCCGCGGCCGAGGTCGGCGACGACGTCTACGGCGAGGACCCCACCGTTCTGGCGCTGCAGGAGCGGGTGGCCGAGATGTTCGGGCACGAGGCGGCGCTGTTCACGCCGACCGGGTCGCTGGCCAACCTGCTCGCCGTGCGCTCGCTGGTGGCGCCGGGGCAGGAGGTGCTCTGCGAGTCCTCGGCCCACATCGCCCGCGCCGAGCTCGGCGCCCACGGCGCCGTCGGCGGCGTCACCATGCGGACCTGGACGTCGCCTCGAGGCCAGGTCGACCTCGCCGCGATCTCGGCCCTGTTCGCGCCCGACATGGGGCCCTTCTTCGTCCGCACGACGGCGATCTCGGTCGAGAACACCCACAACTTCGCCGGGGGTACGGTCCTGCCGCTCGCCGACCTCGAGGCTCTGCGGTCGTGGACCGAGTCGGTCGGCGTCGCCGTGCACCTCGACGGCGCCCGGCTCTGGAACGCCCACGTCGCCACGGGCACCCCGCTGGCGTCGTACGGCGCCCAGGCCGACGTGCTGAGCGTGTGCTTCTCCAAGGGGCTCGGCGCGCCCGTCGGGTCGATGCTCGTCGGGTCGGAAGCGGCGATGACCGAGGCGCGCGTCTGGCGCAAGCGGCTCGGTGGCGGGATGCGGCAGGTCGGCATCCTGGCGGCCGGGGCGGCCTACGCCCTCGACCACCACGTCGAGCGTCTCTCCGAGGACCACCAGCACGCCCGCCTGCTCGCCGAGGCGTGCGGCGTCGACCCGGCCGGCGTCGACACCAACATCGTGGTCGTCGACCGCCCCGACGCCGGCGCGTTCGTGGCCGCGGCGCGTGACGAGGGGGTGCTGGTCTCGGCGGTGGGCCCACGGGCCGTCCGGTTGGTCACCCACCTCGGCGTCAGCCTCGCCGAGACCCGGCGGGCGGTCGACGTGCTGGCCCGGCTGTGAGGGTCAGGCCGACTGGGGCGCCGACCAGGGTGACCTCGCTGACGGCGGTGTAGTCGCGGGCGCTGCGGCCGGTGCCGGGCGAGCTGACGGCCACCAGGCGCAGCGTCACCGTCGAGGTGGTGACCGGCGCACCGAGGTCGATGGTCTGCATCTGCTTGGTCGCGCCGAGGGGTTGGTCGACGGTGGTGCCGTCGTCGAAGACCCATTGAGCGGCGAGGACGCGGCGGTTGCCGACGTACCAGTTCAGGTTGCGGCCACCGACCACCGCGTTCTTGGCGTAGCCGTTGATCAGCCCGACCCGCGTGAGAGCCGTCGGAGCGGCGAGCTGGAAGGTGAGCTCGGCGCCGGTCCCGTCGCCGGCCATCCGCCAGGCAGGTGTCGGGTCGGCCGTCGAGCATGTTGGCGGCGACGTAGGTCGTGCGGTTGCCGAAGGCGTCGGCGTTGGGCGGCGCCGTCCGCGGTGCGGTGGCCGTCGCCGTCGATGCCACCTCGACCGGGTCGCCCGCCGGAACAGGCTCCGACGGCGTCGGGTCGGTCGGTGCGGAGTCGGTCGGCGCCGGGTCCGAGGGCGGCGGAGCCGACTCGCTGGTGGCGTCGTCGGGGGAGTCCTGGGTGGCCGACTGCGCCGACGGCGGCGGGTCTGACGCGGAGTCGTCGTCGCCCGGCGAGAGCAGCAGCCAGATGCCGCCGACCGCGACGAGCACCATCACCAGCGCGACGATCACCCAGGGCAGCCAGGCGGGGGCACGGGGGCCGTCGTCGTGATCACGGTCGCCCGCGCCGAGGTAGGCGGGTGGTGGCGAGGGCCGGTCCTGGTAGCCGGTGTCCTGGGTGGGCCCTTGCGTGTGGCCATGGACGTCGAGCTCGTCGGCGTACAGAGGGAAACGGACAGGCCCTGGGGTGGTGGTCGCCGGGGCGGGTTCGACGGGACTCCGGTTCGCTGCCCGTTCGGCCGTGTCCGTGCGCCAGTCGCCGCGCGTCGGCGGCGGAGCGGACTGGCCGGCGGACTGGCCGGCGGACTGGGGCGAGAGGACGGCCTGGCCACACTGCGGGCAGAACGCCGCGTCGCCGACCTCGGCGCGGCAGCTCGCGCAGGTGGTGGGCATCGTGGACCTCCCCCCAACAGTGTGCCGGGTGTCAACGCGCCAGAGTAGAGACTTACCCCCGGGTCAGGCCAGCCGCACCCGCTCGGCGGCGTCGACCCGGCCGAGCAGAGGGGGGAGCCGGCGCACGGCCGTGGCGAGGTCACGGAGGTCGCTGCCGACCAACGCCTGCGGTCCGTCGCAGAGGGCGGACTCGGGGTCGGGGTGCACATCGACGATCACTCCGTCGGCGCCCGCCGCGATGCCGGCGCGGGCCAACGGGACGACGAGGTCCTTGCGGCCGGCGGCGTGCGACGGGTCGACGATCACCGGGAGGTGGCTGGTGGCCTGGACGATCGGGACGGCGGAGATGTCGAGGGTGTTGCGGGTGGCCGGTTCGAAGGTGCGGATGCCCCGCTCGCACAGCACCACGTCGAGGTTGCCGCGCTGGGCGATGTACTCGGCGGCCATCAGCCACTCCTCGATGGTCGCGGTCATCCCCCGCTTGAGCAGGACCGGCTTGCCGGCCTCGCCGACCGCCTGCAGCAGCCCGAAGTTGGCCATGTTGCGGGTACCGATCTGGAGCATGTCGGCGTGCTCGGCCACGACCTGGACGTCGCGAGCGTCGACCACCTCCGTCACGATCGGCAGGCCGGTCGCGGCGCGCGTGTCGGCCAGGATCCTCAGCGCCGCCAGGCCGAGGCCCTGGAAGGCGTACGGCGAGGTGCGCGGCTTGAAGGCCCCACCCCGCAGCAGGGTGGCCCCGGCGGCCCTCGCCATCTGCGCCGCCTCGAGCGTCTGCGACGCCGTCTCGACTGCGCACGGTCCGGCGATGAAGGTGAACGTCTCCGGCCCGATCGGCACCTGGTGGTCGCTCGGGCCGACCCAGATGGTCGAGCGCTCGGGATGATGCTGCCGGCTGACCAGCTTGTAGGGATCGGAGATCCGGTGGACGTCGGCCACGCCCGCCAGTGCCCGCAGGTTGAGGTGGTGGAAGGACTCGACGTCGCCGACCAGCCCGATGATCGTGCGCGAGACGCCCTTGCTCACGAACGCCTCGCCGCCGACGCTCTCGACACGCTCCACGACGTGGGCGATGTCCTCGTCGGTCGCACCCGGCGCCATCACGATCACCATGGCCGCCACCCTGACCTACGCGGTGTGGCGGCGATCACCATTCCCGCCATCCGGACCTCAACTCGGTGGTTGAGGTGTGAGGGCCGCCAGGTGGTTCCTGAGGTGTGAGGGCCGCCAGGCCCGAGCCTCGAAGGGCCCGAGCCTCGAAGGGCCCGAGCCTCGAAACCTCCGAGACGCGGCAATGGTTTCGAGGCTCGTCCCTTCGAGGCTCGCAAGCTCGCACCTCAGGACAAGCGCTTCTGCTCCTCGCACCTCAACCAACGACTTGCTGTCAGACGGTCAGGTGGGTGACTTCGCCCTCGATCTTGCGGCGCGGCGCCAGCTCGACGACGAGCATCGCGGTGAGCACGAGGGCGCCGCCGAACAGCATCCGCGAGGTCAGCGACTCACCACCGAGCAGCACGGCGAAGAACGCCGCGAAGACCGGCTCCATGCTCATCACGATCGCGGTACGCGTGGCCGAGAGGTGGGCCTGTGCCCAGGTCTGGCCGACGACGCCCAGGGCTCCGGGGATCAGCGCCATGTAGAGGACCGCGGCCCAGTCGGAGGCCCGGTCGGGCAGCACGATGCCGTCGGGGGCGGTGCACACCAGGCACACGACCGCGATCACGATGAGCTGCATGATCGCCAGCCCCATCGCGTCGGCCGGGGTCGACCAGGCGCTGAGTCCGACGATGTGGAGGGCGTAGAGCATCGCGGCTACGAAGGTCAGCGCCTCGCCGTAGCCGACGGAGAGCCCGTCGAGGGTGAGCACCGCGAGCCCGGCGACCGCGAGCAGCACGGCGCCCCACGTGACCGCCGTGATCCGCGTGCGCAGGAGGACGGCTGCGAACAACGGGGTGGCGACGACGTAGAGCCCGGTGATGAAGCCGGACACGCTCGCCGGGGTGTGCGCGAGGCCGGCGGTCTGCAGGATCTGGCCGAAGCCGTAGAGCAGGCCGAGGACGACCGCGTGTCGCCGCGCCTCGCGGCTGAGCCGGCCGAGAGCCCTCGGTGCGAACACCACCAGGGCGACGGCCGCGATCGCGAACCGTACCCCCAGGAAGTCGAGGGTCGGCACCCGGTCGAGCAGGTCCTTGATCAGGAAGAACGTGCTGCCCCAGGCCGCCGTGATCGCCAGCAGGGTCAACGTGGCGAGCAGCGTCGTACGCCGCTCCGTCGCTGCCGCCTTCCGGACCACGCGGAACGCTAGCGGTTGGTGAGTCAGCTCAGATCAGCCACAGGGTCACCGTGGACCCCTTCGGGATCTCGTCGCCGGAGCCGGGGTCGACGCTGTAGACGAACCCGAGCCCGAGGTAGTTGTCGATGTGCTTGATGTCGACGTCGAACCCGGCTGCCTCCAGCGACTCCTGCGCGGACTCCCAACCGGAGGCCACCAGCCCGCCCGGCACCTCGACCAGCTCCGGACCCAGCGACACCTGGAGCGTGACCTGGTCGCCGAGGAACAGCGTGCCCTCGTCGGGGCTCTGCGAGATGACGTCGCCCTCGGCGACGGTGTCGGAGTACTGCTCCTCGGTGCTGACCTCGAAGCCCTTCTTCTCCAGGGCGGCCACGGCCTTCGCGGCGTCCTCGTCGGTGAAGTCCTTGACGGTCAGCGGCTTGCGGCCCTTGCTGACGTAGAGGTCGACCACCGTGCCGGGCCGCAGGGTCTGGCCGGAAGGTGGGTCGCTGCGCAGCACCGTGCCCGCGTCCACCGTCTCCGACCAGCGGCCGATCGACTTGCCGAAGGCGAGGTGGGCTGCGAGCAGCGCGTCCTGTGCCTGGTCCTCGGTGGTCCCCTGGGTGAGCGGCACGTCGTACCGCTCCTTGCCGAGCGAGACCACCAACGTGACGGTGCCGCCGTCGAGGACGCGCGCGCCGGCCTTGGGATCGGCGGTCAGGACGCGGCCTGCTGGAACGGTCTCGGAGTACGCCGGGTCGCCGATCTCGACGTCGAGGCCGGCGGCCTCGAGCTTGTTCTCGGCGGGTCGCTGGGCCATGCCGAGGACGGCCGGAGCGGAGGTGTAACGCGCCCAGCCGAACCACCACGCCCCGGCGCCGGCGCCGGCGACGAGCAGCAGCGCGAGCAGGAGCACGAGAGGACCGCGCCTCGACCGTCGGGGCCGCCGAGCGCTGGTGATCCGCGCGACCTGCGCGGGCGGAGGCACCGGACGGCGCTCGATCGCGCTCGTGCGGTGCACGACCTGGGGAGCCTCGGAAGGAGCGGCGACCTCCGGGGACATCATCCGGGCGAACTCGTCGACGTCGAACGGGTCGGGCTCGGTGTCCTCACGAACCGGGACGGGTGCGGTGTCGGCGGCGACGGGCCGCGCGAGCGCGAGGTCGGCGGTCAGCTCGTCGTCCTCGCGGACGCCCTCGCGGAGGGCCTGCGCGACCCGGTGCACCTGGTGGAGCAGCACGCCCGCGTCGGCCGGCCGTTGGTCGAGGTCGCGAGCAGTGGCGCGTGCGACGAGCGCGTCGACGTACGCCGGCAGTCCGCGTGCGATCCGAGACGGCGGGGGTACGTCCTCGTGCACGTGCTTGTAGGCGACCTGGATCGGGGACTCGCCCTCGTGGGGCTTGGTGCCGGTGAGCAGCTCGTAGAGCAGCACGCCCGCGGCGTAGACGTCGGCGCGCGCGTCGGAACGCCCGTCCACGACCAGCTCGGGCGCGAGGTAGGAGACGGTGCCGATCAGCACCCCGCCGGTCGCCGTGTGCTGGGTGTCGGCGCTGACGGCCTTGGCCAGACCGAAGTCGGCGACCTTGACGCGGCCGTCGTCGGCGATGAGGACGTTCTCGGGCTTGACGTCGCGGTGGATCAAGCCGGCCCGGTGGGCGTGCGCGAGTGCCGAGAGGACGGGCTCGATCAGCGCCAGCGCCCGCGAGGGCGCCATCGGGCTCTCCTTGCGGATCACGTCGCGCAGGGTGTGCCCGGCGACGTACTCCATCACCAGGAAGACCGTGCCGTCGTCGTCGCCCTGGTCGAAGACGGCGACCACGTTGGGGTGGTCGAGGCGCGCCGCCGAGCGTGCCTCGCGGACGAACCGCGCCGCGAACTCCTCGTCGTCGCCCAGCCCCGGGTGCATCACCTTCACCGCGCACAGGCGGTCGAGACGGTGGTCGGTGGCCTCGTAGACGCCGGCCATCCCACCGCGCGCGATCCGGGCGCCGACGCGGTAGCGGCCGTCGAGAAGCCGCCCGACCAGGGGGTCGCTCACCACCGTGCCGCCGCTCGCGCGGGCACGCCCATCTGGCTGCACTCGACCCTCCTGCGCACCGGTCGGGGAAGAATCCGGTCCGCCCATCGTACGGACGTGCCGGCGGGGTGGTCGCCTACGTCCGTCCCGGCGTGGCGTGGGTCGTGACAGCATTGGCCCATGAGCAGCCTGCCTCTCGCCGAGCACGACCTGGCCGCCCTCGTCGACGAGTGGGTCGACTGGCACGCCGCGGCCGAGCTGCTGGGCGTCCCGGTGTCCCGCGTCCGCACGATGATCCGCGAGCACGAGCTCGCGGCGGCCGTGCCCACCCCGGGCGCCGGTCAGCAGATTCCCGCGGCGTTCATCCAGGACGGCCTGGTGGTCAAGGGACTGCCGGGGCTCCTCACCGTCCTGCACGACGGGAAGTACGACGACCGCGAGTGCATCGCCTGGCTGTTCATCGACGACGACCTGCCCGGGCGACCGATCGACGCGCTGCGCGAGAACCGCGGCGCCGAGGCCAAGCGCCGCGCGCAGGCACAGGCGCTCTGAGAGTGCTACCGCACCGACGACCACGACCGATCGTTCGAGAGGATCGACAGATGAGCGGACCGCGATGAGTGGCCTTGCCGCCCTGCTGGCGCACCGCAAGGAGCCGGGGATCTACCACTGGCACGGCCACTTCAAGGACGAAGACGTCCGCCACACGGTCGAGCACGCCGGCTGGCACTACGCCCACATCGACGGCTGGCACGGCGAGACCAAGGCCGACTTCCTCCGCGCGGTCGGCGAGGCGCTGGACTTTCCCGAGCACTACGGGCCCGACTCCGACAAGCACAGTTTCGACGCCCTGGCCGACTGCCTCGGTGACGTCGTCGCCGGCGACAGTGAGGGCTGGCTGCTGCTGTGGGACGGCTGGGGCCCGCTCGCCCGCCAGGACGAGCGCGCCTTCTCGGTCTCGCTGTCGGTCCTGGGCGGCCGCGTGAACGCGGACCGGGGCGGCCCCTTCGTCGTGGTCCTGCGGGGCGACGGGCCCGAGGTGGCCGGGGTGCCCAGCCTTGACTGACGGCCGTCGACTGACGTGGCGAGCCGTGTCTCCAGCTGGCGGAGGATCCGCTCGACGATCATGCTCGCGGTGTTCCTGGCCCTGGTGATACTGGTGACGAGCAGCGCGACGGACGCCGGCGTGGGTCAGTGCGAGAGCTGCGGATCACGCTCGTGGTCTTCGTGGTCGGCCGCGCGGTCATCTGGTGGCCGCGCAAGCCCCGTCCTGACCGCTGGTTGAGGAAGGCGCGCAGCGGAGGGGCTCAGACGACGCGGTCGGTGGCGGCGGCGGCCAGCTCGCGCAGCACGCGGCGCGCCGGCTCCGAGACCGAGGAGGCGTCGAGCTTGGCCAGCGAGAGCGTCACCAGCTCGCCGATGACCTGTTCCACGTGGGCGTGGGCACCGGAGTCGTCGATGATGCGTCGCAGGCCGGCGACCTGCTCCTCGGAGAGCGGGGTGCCCAGAGCGGCGTCGAGGCGAGCGGCGTCGGTGGCGGTTGCGCCGTCGAGGGCGAGGGCGACCAGCACGGTGCGCTTGCCCTCGACCAGGTCGTCGCCGGCGGGCTTCCCGGTCGCGGCCGGGTCGCCGTACACGCCGAGCAGGTCGTCGCGGAGCTGGAAGGCCTCGCCGAGGGGCAACCCGTACGCCGTGAGCTCGCGCAGTGTCTCCGGTCCGCCTCCCGCCAGCGTGGCGCCGATGTGGAGCGGGCGCTCGATGGAGTACTTGGCGGACTTGTAGCGCAGCACGGTCATCGCCGCTTCGACGTCGGCGCGACCGCGCGCCTGCACCGAGACGTCGAGGAACTGCCCGCCGATCACCTCGGTGCGGCAGTGGTCGAACACCTCCAGGGCGGCCACCACGCGCTCGGCGGGCAGGCCGCACCGGCGCAGCAGCTCGTCGGACCAGGCGAGCAGCAGGTCGCCCAGCAGGATGGCCGCGGACGCGCCGTACTGCTCCGGGTCTCCGCGCCACGACCGCGACCGGTGTGCGGCCGCGAAGGCGCGGTGGGTGGCGGGACGGCCGCGCCGGGTGTCGGAGGCGTCCATGTAGTCGTCGTGGACCAGCGCGCTGGCGTGCAGCACCTCCAGCGCCGCACACGCACGCAGGAGGGCGTCCTCGTCGGCCACCTCGGGCGACACCGCCCGGTAGCCCCACCAGCAGAAGGCGGCACGGAAGCGCTTGCCGCCAGACACGCCGCGCCGAGCCTCCTCGAGCAGGTCCGCGGCGTCGGGCCCGAGGGGAGCGACCCGCTCGCCCATCTCGTCGAGGAACTCGTCGAGAGTCTTCTGCAGGCGCTCCCGGAAGGTGGCCCCATCCGGTGACCCGTCCCACGGCGACATGCTTGGAGGCTAGTGGTCGGCCAGCCTCCCTAGACTGGCGCCCATGTCTCCGGGGCAGCAGCAGCGAGCCAGCATCGGCCAGCTCGTCCGCGAGGGTGAGCGGTCGATCTCCTTCGAGTTCATGCCGCCCAAGGACGAAGCCGGCGTCGAGCAGCTGTGGTCGGCGATCCGCGCTCTCGAGCCCTACCAGCCCACGTTCGTCTCGGTGACCTACGGCGCCGGCGGCACCACCCGCGACACCACCGTCGCGATCACCGGCCGCATCGCCCGCGAGACCTCCCTGCGCGCGATGGGCCACCTCACGTGTGTCGGCCACACCCGCGAGGAGCTGCTCGACATCCTGGCGTCCTACCGCGAGGCCGGCGTCCGCGACGTGCTGGCGCTCCGCGGCGACCCGAAGGAAGGCCCACGGGCCGACTGGACACCCACCCCCGGTGGCCTGACCTACGCCAGCGAGCTGGTGGCGCTGGCCCGCGAGATGGGCGGCTTCAGCATCGGGGTGGCGGCCTTCCCCGAAGCCCACCCGTCGGCAGCCTCGAAGGACGCCGATGCCCGGGTGCTGGTCGCCAAGGCCGAGGCGGGCGCGGAGTTCGCGGTGACCCAGCTGTTCTTCCGCGCCGCCGACTACGCCGGCCTGGTCGACCGGGTCCGCGCCCTGGGCTGCGACCTCCCGATCCTCCCGGGCATCATGCCGATCACCAACCTCAAGCAGGTCACCCGGATGGCCGAGCTCTCGGGTGCCGACCTGCCCGACGAGGTGTTGTCGCGCTTCGACGGCATCGTCGAGCCGGCCGACGTACGCCGGGTCGGCGTCGAGATCGCGACCGAGCTGTGCGAGCAGGTGCTCGAGCTGGGGGCTCCGGGGCTGCACTTCTACACGCTCAACCGATCGCGGGCGACGCTGGAGATCTTCGACGCGCTGCGGATCACCGTCTGAGCGCCCTCGGTAGCCTCGCCGCATGCGTACCGTCACCGTCACCGGTCAAGGAACCGCCCGCGAGGTCCCCGACACCGTCGTCGTCCGCGTCGCAGCGAGCCATCGCGCCGCGGGCGTGGCCGAGGCCCTCGCCGGCGCCGACTCGGCCGCCGAGGAGATCATCGCCGTCGGACGCGAGCACACCGAGGCCTCGCGCATCGCCTCCACCAACCTCAACCTGTGGCCGGCCTTCGACAACGAGGGCAGGCCGAGCGGCTTCGAGGCGCGCCACTCGCTGAGCATCACCTGCACCGACGTGCAGGCCGCGGGTGCCCTCCTGGCCGCCCTCGCCGGCCGGGTCGGCGACCGCCTGCAGGTCGAGTCCCTGGGGCTCGAGGTGGGGGACACCGGGCGGGCCCTCGCACACGCCCGCGCGGCGGCGTACGCCGACGCCGTGAGCCGCGCGCAGCACCTCGCCGAGCTCGCCGGGGTCCGTCTGGGTGCGGTGCAGGCGGTGGCCGAGGGCTTCGCGCCGGCGGCGCCCTTCACCGACCTGGGCGGGATGCGCGATGCCAAGGCGATGTCCATCGCGCCGGGCGAGACCACGATCTCCGGGGCGCTGACGGTGACCTTCGAGCTGGTCTGAGGAGCCTCAGGCCGGTCCGACCAGCTGGGCGACCAGAGCGGCCGACAGGCCGACGTAGGGCAGCCCCGCGCCGGGCGTCGCGTGCGCGCCGACGGCGTAGACACCGGGTACGGGCGTCGCCGGGCCGAGGCGCCGGAACGCCGTCTGCCTGCCCTGCCACAGCACCCCCAGCGGCGACCCGCTCCACTCCTCGACCAGGTCACGGGGCGAACGATCGACCCGCGTGACCACCTGCGGCCGGACGTCGACCCCGCGCCGCACCAGGGCGACGAGCAGGTCCTCGTCGACGCGACCGCGGCCGTGGACCGTCCACGCGGCGGCACCGTCGGGTGCCCGGCCGCCTGTGCGGACCACGAGGGTCGGCTCCTTCTCCGCGCCGTGCAGCACGGTCTCGTGGGAGAGGGCCGGGAGGTCGCCCTCGAGGCCGAGGTGGCACACGACCGGCGGCAGGGCCGGCATGGTCCGCTGCACGAAAGGGGCCAGTGCCGGCAGCCGGCGGGGGTCGCAGGCGACGACCACGAGGTCGGCGTCGAGCTGGCCCGTGGCCGTGTCGACCGCGACCACCCGCCCGCCCCGCAGCACCAGGTCGCGCACTTCGCTGGCGGTGTGCACGTCGACCTTGCGCGTCGCCAGCCGTGCGGACAGGGCCTCGGCCAGCACTCCCATGCCGCCGGTCACGGTCCACGCGCCGAACCGCTGCTCGACGTACGACGTCACCCCGACCCAGGCCGGCACGTCGCGCGGGTCGTGGCCCTCCGCGAGGCTGGGGTACAGCGCCATCAGCCGAAGCCGGTCGTCCTTGAGGCGTCTGACCCGCCGCGCCATCGTCTCGCGGTTCCGGAGCCGCGCGGCCAGCGGCGCGGGCAGGTGGTCGGGGTCCCACGGCCGCTCCAGGTACTCGCGGCGCAGCACCTCCCAGTCGTCTGCGTAGGCGTGGACGTGGTCGGCCCACCGCGAGCCGAGCCCGGGACCGAGCGAGTCGACGGCCTGGATCTGCGCCGCCCTGGAGCCCGCCGGCAGCCGGACGGAGGTGCCGTCGGCGAACCGGTGCTCGCGCAGCACGTCCAGCTCGACCAGGTCGAGCTCGCGCTCGGCCGGCCGTCCCGACTTGCGGAACAGGTCGCGCACCACGGCCGGCAGCAAGGTGTACGCCGGCCCGCCGTCCCACGCGAACCCGTCGCGCTCGACGGGCACGAGCGCGCCGCCGAGCCGCGGTCCGCGCTCGAGCAGGGAGACCTGGTGGCCGGTCTTGGCCAGGCGGGCCGCGACGGCCATCCCCCCGAACCCGCCGCCCACGACGGCCACCCGCGCCATGGCGCGACCATAGTCAGCGCAGGTCGGGCGCCGCGCTCAGGTCGCCGAGATGGATGCCGAACTCCCGCCGCAGCAGGTCGTAGAGCGCCAGGTTGACCGTGGCCAGCCGGACTCCGGGCTTGAGCGCCGCGCACGGCTGGACCTTGGCGAACACCCCCGACGGGGTGTCGGCCATGACGAGGACGTCGCCGGCCTCCTGACCAGGCTGGTCACTCGGGTCGATGTCGAACCGCTCGCCGTCCCACGTCAGCGCCTCGGTCACGTCACCGACCACGGCGCCCTTGGCCAGGGCGACGGCGCGGCCCCCGGGGTCCGCGTCGACGAGGGGGAGCAGCGCCTCGACGTCGGCGACCCGCACGCCCGGGTCCTCGCCGAGCACCAGCGCGTCCTGGAGCAGGGCGAACAGCTTCCGGTCGAGCTGGGTCACCTGGGTGAAACCCGCGGATCCTCTCGAGTTGAGCTCGGTCGGCCTGAAGCCGTCGGCGGTCAGCACGCCGTCGATGCCGAAGGCCCCGCGGTAGTCGTAGGCCGTGCGCAGGTGCTCGCCGACCCGGCGGACCGAGTCGCGCATGGCCTCGCGGTCGCGAGGCGGTGCGTCCCAGAACGTCGACAGGCCGCCGTAGGTGAAGGTCCGTGCGGCCTCGTCGCGCAGGATCGAGATCTCCACCGGCCGGAACGCGGCGGTGCCGTCGGGCAGCACCAACCCGTGGATCGAGCACGGCACCCCGTCGAGGAACGGCATCACTCGGACGCGATCACAACGGGGCAGGAAGTAGGCCAGCGCCCGAGCCTGGTCGGCCTCGTCACGGACCCAGCGGACGTAGTCGCCACCGCCGTTGAAGCCCTCCTTGGTGTCGCCGGACCACACCGCGCCCAGCGGCCCGGCCAGCTCACGGGTCGCGGCCGCGAGAGGGCCGCGCTCGACGGGGAGCGTTCGGTACGGCGCGCGCGGGACGCCGGCCGCGTCCCACAGGTCGTCCGCGAGCATCTTGTCCTCGAGCGCGACGAAGGCCGTGGGTCGCCCGGACACCACGGGACGGCCCAGGATCGGCTCGTCGGTCGTCACGAACGGACCTCCCACCCAGACGGCGTGCCTGTCGGGGTCGAAGGCCTCGATCGCGGCGACGGCGTGGTCGGGCAGGTGTCGCGCGAGGTGGTCGAGCGCACGCAGCTCCTCGGTGACGCTGGAGGTCCGCGGCGGCTCGACGTCGACGACCACGCAGTCGCCTGGGCCGGCTTGGGGCCCGCGCCGTGGGCAGTGGCGAGCACGAGGACCGTGCCGCCCACCTCGCGCACCCACGCGACGAACTCGGTGCGGGCCGCGAGGATCCCTGGCCCCAGGACTGCCGGCCGGCCGGCGTACCTGGCCATCAGCCGTTCGGTGACACCTGCACGCACCTCGGGGTCCGCCAGGTTCACGCCTCCAGCATCGGTGGTCGAGCCGGGCGAGCGCCAGCGAGTCCGTGTCGAGACCCGGTGAGCTGGCTCGCTACCGTGTCGCGGTGCCCGAACCCACCCTCGGCCTCGTGCTGCTGCTCGGGACAGCCGTGCTGGTGGGCGCGGTGGTTCAGGGCAGCGTCGGGTTCGGGATCGTGGTGGTGGCGGCGCCCTTCGTGGTGTGGGCCGCGCCGGAGCTGATGCCGGGGTCGATGCTGATCTGCGGCTTCGTGATGCCGCTGTTGCACCTGGCCCGGCGCTGGCGGGACGTCAACGGAGGCCACCTCACCCCGGCGCTCGCCGGCCGGCTCGCCCTCACGCCGGTGGGGGTATGGGTGGTGGCGGTGGCCAGCCCGCGGCTGATCGCCCTGCTCGTGGGCGTGCTGGTGCTCGTGGTGGCCGCGGCGTCGGCGTACGCGCCCGAGTTCGAGGCACGGCCACGCAACCTGCTGCTCGCCGGCGCGCTGACCGGCGTCTCCGGTACCTCGGCGGCGGTGGGCGGTCCGTTCGTGGCGATGACGCTGCAGCACGAGCCGGCGGCCCAGCTGCGGGCCACGCTGGCCGCGTTCTTCACCGTGGGCTCGCTGGTCTCGCTGACCGGCCTGGTGGTGGCCGGCGAGCTCAGCCGTGGACAGGTGGCCTGGGGCGCGATCCTGGTGCCGTTCCTCGTGGTCGGCTACGCGATCAGCGGGCCCCTGACCCGGCGACTGGACGATGAGCGGCTGCGCACCACGATGCTGGTGTTCTGCGTGGTCGCCGGGGCCTCGATCATCCTGCGGGCCCTCCTTGGCTGAGCGTCTCGTCACGCCGCTTCCACCGGCGCCACCCGCGCCGCACGAGCTTGGCCACGAAGTAGAGCATCGTCAGCCCGAGTACCAGCAGCACCGCGGCGATGGCCGCCGCGGCCCGCGGGTGCTCGATCGCGAACCACACCAGCGCGAACACGGTGATGTCCTCGGCGATGCTGGCGGTGACGTTGGTGACGGGTTCGGGCGAGGAGTTGATCGCCAGGCGGCTGCCGGCCTTGACCAGGTGCGACAACAGTGCCGTGCCACCGCCGACCACGGCGTAGACGGCATGCTCGAGCGAGTCGGCGTCGCCCGCCATCAGGACGCCGATGACGGCGCCGCTGGTCGGCCGGATCACGGTGGAGATCGCGTCCCACGTCGAGTCGATGAAGGGGATCTTGTCGGCGACGAACTCCATGGCGTAGAGGATGAAGGCGACCGCCAGGACGTCCCACCGTTGCAGCGCGTCGGGGATCTCGGCGGTCGGAGTGATCCTGTCGGCGACGCCGAGGACGAGCACCACGAGGTAGGCGTTGACGCCGCTTGCCCAGCCGCTCGAGAAGACCAGGGGCAGGGAGTCCATCAGGCCCCGGCCCCTGTTGCCGCGTCGATCACGCGCGCGATCGACTCGGGGTCGCGGCCCACGACGGTGGTGCCGTCGGCGGCGGTGATGATCGGTCGCTGGATGATGCGCGGGTGCGCCGCGAGGGCGGCGTACCACTCCTGGCGGTGCCCTGCGTCGCGCGGCAGGTCGACGCCCTCCTCCTTCGCCTCCTTGTCGCGGGCGATGTCCCAGGGCTCGAGCCCGAGCCGGGCGACGACGTCGCGCAGGGTGGCCTCGTCCGGCGGGTCGTCGAGGTAGCGACGCACGGTGTAGTCGACGCCGGCCGCGTCGAGCTCGGCGACCGCGACGCGGCACTTCGAGCAGGCGGGGTTCAGCCAGAGCTCCATGGGAGTGACGCCCACTAGTCGACGTCGATCTCGGTGGCGTCGGTCATCGCGAGCAGCTCGTCGTACGTCGTGGAGTAGACCGCCGCGGGATGGCCCGCGGCCGCCCAGACGACGTCGTACTCACCCAGCTGGATGTCCAGGTACGTCGGGACGGGGGCCGGGTGGCCGATGGGGGAGACCCCGCCGATCACCTGGCCGGTGTGCTCGCGGACGAACTCCGGCGTGGCGCGCCGGAGCTGCCGGACGCCGATCCGCTCGGAGGTCAGCTGCGTATCGACGCGGTGCGAGCCCGACGTGAGGATGAGGACGGGCGAGCCGCCCGTGTCGAACAGCAGGCTGTTGGCGATCGCGCCGACCTCGCAGCCGAGGGCGGCCGCTGCGAGTGCCGCGGTGTGCACCGACTCTGGAAGAATGACGATCTCGCCGGCACCTCCAAGGGCGGCGTGCGCGTCACGGAACCTGGTGACCGCGGAGTGCTCGGTCGACTGTTCGTCCGACATGGGGCGACCCTAGCGAGCAGGTGGGCCAGAGACGATGACGGAGACGATGACGGAGGCGTGATGGGTCGGCAGTGGCCGGGTTCGGTCGTCAACGCGATGCGTTGCCTCAGCGCCCTGGTGGTGCTGATGGCCCTCGGGACGCTGCTGACGATCGTGCTCCGCGACGAGCTCGTCGAGGCCTGGGCCGAGGGCAACCCCGGGGCCCGCGAGATCCTCCGCGAGGGCGGGATCGAGGCGCTCGAGGCCAGCTCGATCTCGCTGCCGGCCTTCGTGCCGGTCGTGGTGGTGATGTTCTTCGTGCTGCTCGGCCTGCTGGCGGTGCTGCGGGTGTTCTTCCGCGAGGGCTACGAGTGGGCCCGGTTGTCGCTGGTCGCCGTGGGTCTGCTCATCGGCCTGGCGGCCGGGTTGATCGCGTTCCGCGAGAGCCCGCCCGTCGTCTTCGTCGTGCTGTGCGTCGTCACGCTCCTGGTCGACGTCGTCTTCCTCGCCATGCTCGCGCACCCCGAGACGACGGAGTTCGTCCGCGGCTCCTGGCTGGCTCATCACGAGGTCCCGGACGACGAGCCGGTCTGAGGACTGGTCTGGGGCACCCCCGCTCCTCGACCGACGATCGGGCTGCTCTTGACGGGCTGTCGGTGGTGCGGGGTACTGTTCTCGTAGTCGAACACCTGTTCGATCGATCCGGCGGGGGCGACCTCGACCCCGTTCCCCGCCGGGTCGTCCGGGGTCGAGTGGAGCCGGGAAGGTGGAGCGCGAGAGATGCGTCGTTACGACGACCCCGTGGAGGTCCGCAAGGGAGCGGCCGACGACCCCGAGCAGTTCTTGTGGCGGGGCAAGCTGTGGAAGGTCCGGGCGGTGCTCGCCCACTGGGTGGAGACGGGCTCGTGGTGGCAGTCCGCCGACGCCCGGGCGGTGATCGGCTCCGACGACGCCGCATCGTTGGTCGAGGAAGGCGCGCTAGCGCCTGTCACGAGACCCGGTGACGGGGCCACGGACCTCTTGGGCGAGCGTGAGCTGTGGCGCGTCGAGGCCGGCGACAGCCGCGGCGGC
>CAVWXS010000021.1:0-56941 GCA_963758885.1 uncultured Actinomycetota bacterium | reverse complement strand
CGGCGCATGACCGATCCCCACGGGCAGCCCGGCCCCGAGCTGGCCGACGTCGGCCGCTACGGCCGTCGGCTGATGACGCGCTTCGTCGAGCAGGCTCGCGAGGCCGAGCGTCCCCGGTTTGCCTCGATGCTCACCGAGCACCTCGGCCGCCCGGCAGACCAGCTGCCGGTCGCCGAGCAGCAGTGGCCGGCGTACGAGCACGTCAACGTGCAGGCCGCCCTCGACGCCTGGCTCGCCGAGCCGGGTCGTGAGCATCAGATCATCGGGGTGGCCGGCCACCGCCACCACGGATCGCTCGGCTTCGTCGACCTGCTCGGCATGACGCCCGAGGAGGCCAAGTACGGCGCCCGGCCGGGCAACGTGCTCCGCACCGCTCTGCCGAGCGGGCCCGACGGCCAGACCCGCGAGTGCCTGCGGGTGGCGATCGTGCTGGCGAGCGACGAGTCGGCTGAGGGGGCCACCAGGAGCGCGATCCTCTTCCGCAGTGCCGACCCCGAGCAGGGCCGCGCGCTGATGACGGTCGAGGTGCTCGCCTCGCGGGACGGCGCGGCGGCCGAGATCGCGGGACGGCTGCGTGACCTGGCGGTGGAGCACAACGTCTATCGCGGCCAGGTGGTCTCGTTCGGCCACAACATGTTCGGCCACCACGGCTCGATCCTGCGGTTCCACCACCGCGAGCCGTTGGCGCCCGACGAGCTGATCCTCCCCACCGCGACCTTCGACGACGTCCGCCGCCAGGTCGTCGGGGTGGCCCGCCACCGCGACCGGTTGCGTTCGGCCGGGCAACACCTCAAGCGTGGGCTGCTGCTCTACGGGCCGCCCGGCGTCGGCAAGACCCACACCGTGCGCTACCTGGTCGGCGAGCTGTCGGACACCACGATCGTGCAGCTCAGCGGCGACACGCTGCACGCGATCAAGGAGGCCTGCTCGATCGCGCGCACCCTCCAGCCGGCGGTGATCGTGGTCGAGGACGTCGACCTGATCGCCCAGCAGCGCGACATGTACGAGGGCGGCGCGCCGGTGCTGTTCATGCTGCTCAACGAGATGGACGGCCTCGACGAGGACGCCGACGTGGTCTTCCTGCTCACCACCAACCGGGCCGACCTTCTCGAGGACGCGCTGGCGTCGCGGCCCGGGCGCGTCGACCAAGCCGTGCACATCGGGCTGCCCGACCGCGAGGCCCGCCGACGGCTGGTCGAGCTCTACCGCCGCGGGCTCGAGCTCGACGACTCCCGGCTCGATCCCGTCCTCGATCGCACCGACGGCGTCACGGCTTCGTTCCTCAAGGAGCTGCTGCGGCGGGCAGCCGTGGTGGCGGCCGACCGCGAGGGGTCGGCGGCGTCCACGGTCGCCGTACACGTCTCGGCCGACGACCTCGAGGCGGCCCTCGACGACCTGCTCGACACGCGGAACCGGATGACCCGGCGCGCCCTGGGCCTCGACGACCCGGCCGGGGATCCGTCCGCTGTTGGCGAACAGGGGCGGAATCGCCGTGGCGACGGGGGTGGCGGCGGCTAGGGTCGCAGGCGTGACTCTGAACCCGCTCCCAGCTCAACGGCGGCGCCTCCGGCTACGGACTGGACGACCACATCTACCAGCGGCTCCTCAAGGAGCGCATCGTCTTCCTGGGCTCGGAGGTCCGTGACTCCAACGCCAACGCGATCTGCGCCCAGCTGCTCCTGCTCTCGGCGGAGGATCCCGAAGCCGACATCTTCCTCCACATCAACTCACCTGGCGGCTCGGTCGACGCCGGCATGGCCATCTACGACACGATGAACTACATCCCCAACGACGTGGCCACGGTCGGGATGGGCCTGGCCGCCTCGATGGGCCAGTTCCTGCTCTGCGCGGGCGCCAAGGGCAAGCGCTACGCCCTGCCCCACGCGCGGATCATGATGCACCAGCCGTCGTCCGGCATGGGTGGCTCCGCCTCCGACATCAAGATCCAGGCCCAGCAGTCGCTCCACATCAAGAAGATCCTCCTCGAGCTGATCTCCGAGCACACCGGACAGCCCATCGACCAGGTCATCGCCGACGCCGACCGCGACCGCTGGTTCACCGCCGAGCAGGCCCGCGACTACGGCCTGGTCGACCAGGTCATCAGCAGCGCTCTCCAGGCCGCCGACGAGGGCCGGCCGGCCCGCACCAAGGACTAGGACCAACATGAACTACTACATCCCCCAGTGGGAGGAGCGGACGTCTTACGGCTTCCGCCGCATCGACCCCTACGCCAAGCTCTTCGAGGACCGCATCATCTTCCTCGGCACGCCGATCTCCGACGACGTCGCCAACGCGGTGATGGCCCAGCTGCTGTGCCTGGAGTCGATGAACCCCGACCAGGACGTCCAGATCTACATCAACTCACCCGGCGGCTCGTTCACCGCGCTGACCGCGATCTACGACACGATGCGGTTCATCCAGCCCGACGTGCAGACCGTGTGCCTGGGGCAGGCGGCCTCCGCGGCGGCGATCCTGCTGGCTGCCGGTTCGCCCGGGAAGCGGCTGGCGCTGCCCAACAGCCGGATCCTGATCCACCAGCCTTACACCGAGGGCACCTTCGGCCAGACCTCCGACATCGAGATCCAGGCCAACGAGATCCTTCGGATGCGCGAGCTGCTCGAGAAGATGATCAGCGAGCACTCCGGCAAGAGCATCGAGGAGGTCAGCCACGACATCGAGCGCGACAAGATCCTCACCGCGGAGCAGGCGGTCGAGTACGGCCTGATCGACTCGGTCCTCGACTCGCGCAAGCGGACCCCGGTCCTCGCCACCGGCAGATGACCGGACCGGCGACGAAGTTCCGTGTCCGTCCCCCCGCCGGGGTGCGGC
Organism: uncultured Actinomycetota bacterium; assembly: GCA_963758885.1. GTDB lineage: Bacteria > Actinomycetota > Actinomycetes > Propionibacteriales > Nocardioidaceae > Nocardioides. The sequence continues at coordinate 54,112 of CAVWXS010000021.1, read as the reverse complement.
TCGGGGTAACGTCGAGTAGTTCCTCGAACAGCTCAGCCTGAGACCCGCACCACCCGCACGATCCGCACCACCCGTCGTACCCGCCGGAGACCCCGCTCCGGCCGAATCGGAGGATGACCGCCCGTGGCACGCATCGGTGACGGAGGCGACCTGCTGAAGTGCTCTTTTTGCGGAAAGAGCCAAAAGCAGGTCAAGAAGCTCATCGCTGGCCCCGGCGTCTACATCTGCGACGAGTGCATCGACCTGTGCAACGAGATCATCGAGGAGGAGCTCAGCGAGGGCGCCGAGGTCAGCCTCGACGAGCTGCCCAAGCCGCGTGAGATCTCGGAGTTCCTCGACTCCTACGTGATCGGGCAGGAGCAGGCCAAGAAGACCCTCGCGGTGGCCGTCTACAACCACTACAAGCGGGTGCAGGCCGGGCTCCAGCCGATCTCGGGCAAGCACTCCAAGGAAGAGGTCGTCGAGGTCGCGAAGTCCAACATCCTGCTCATCGGTCCGACGGGCTGCGGGAAGACCTACCTGGCCCAGACCCTCGCGCGGATGCTCAACGTGCCGTTCGCGATCGCCGACGCCACGGCGCTGACCGAGGCGGGCTACGTCGGTGAGGACGTCGAGAACATCCTGCTCAAGCTGATCCAGGCCGCCGACTACGACGTCAAGAAGGCCGAGACCGGGATCATCTACATCGACGAGATCGACAAGGTGGCCCGCAAGGCCGAGAACCCCTCGATCACCCGCGACGTCTCCGGCGAGGGTGTCCAGCAGGCGCTGCTGAAGATCATCGAGGGCACCACCGCCTCGGTGCCGCCGCAGGGGGGCCGCAAGCACCCCCACCAGGAGTTCATCCAGATCGACACCACCAACATCTTGTTCATCGTGGGCGGCGCCTTCTCCGGGCTCGAGCAGATCATCGAACAGCGGGTCGGCAAGAAGTCCCTCGGCTTCACCGCCGAGGTGCGCGGCCAGGCCGAGAAGGACGACGAGGACCTGTTGTCGCTCGTCCGTCCCGAGGACCTCGCCAAGTTCGGGCTGATCCCCGAGTTCATCGGCCGCCTGCCGATGATCGCGACCGTGCGCAAGCTCGACGTCGAGGCGCTGGTGCGCATCCTCACCGAGCCGCGCAACGCCTTCGTGAAGCAGTACCAGAAGCTCTTCGAGCTCGACAACGTCGAGCTGGAGTTCACCTCCGACGCCGTGGCCGCCGTCGCCGCCAAGGCGCTCGAGCGCGGCACCGGTGCCCGCGGTGCGCGCGCCATCCTCGAGGAGGTCCTCCTCCACGTGATGTACGACGTGCCCTCCCGCGGTGACGTCGGCAAGGTCGTGGTCACCCGCGAGGTCGTCGACGACGAGGTCGCCCCCGAGCTGATCCCGCGCGAGTCCGAGGCCAAGAAGAAGAAGTCCGCCTAGACCGATTCGTCATCGATCCTGCGGGTAGTCGACGCGAGACTTCTCTGACGAATCGGGCGCTCACGAGGCCCGAGACTCCCTGGTCGCGATCGGCACGCCGACCGCGTCGAAGGTCGGCCATCACGTCCTCCGGCTCCAGTCGCAGCTCGATCGATGAGCACCGCAGCACGGTGTCGCCTTGGATCACGACGGCACGCTCGCGCTTCATGTCGCTCCACCAAGCAACGACCTCCGCGTGGAACGAGCCGTCAACCTCCAGCACGACCACGCGACCGTCCGGCAGCACCCACACGCAGTCGAGGTAGCGCCGCCGCCCGTCCTTGTCGAGACGGACCACCTGGCGCGTCGGCGCCGTCAGCCCGTGCTCCGCGCACAGACGCCCGACCTCGAGCTCGGCGAACGACTGCGCTCCTCCGGCGATGTCGGCGAGGACGAGAGTGAACGTCTTGCCGTTGCGCAGCTTGCGGATGAGCGGGATCGCGATCGCGAACCGCTCGCACGTCGTCAGCCCCTGCTGCACGCACGCCACGAGCAGCCCGAGGGCGCGCCGGATGTTGCGGTCGCGCTCGGCGGCGAGGAGGGCGGCGTACTCGATGGGCAGCCGTGGCGGCCCGCTGACGGGCTTCACCCAGCGCTCGTACGGGCGACGCGTCTGGTGGAAGCGAGTAACCCTTCAGCGGCAGCACCGTGTCGCCGCGTGGGGTCATCACGTCGATGAGATCGGGGGCCGTCCAGCGAAGACCCGCCCGGCGAGCGGCCGTCAGGTGCGACAGCACGGCGCCGTCACCGGCGTGCAGGACGCCAAGCCAGAGCGCCTGCTCGTCGTCCAGCCCACCGGTGTGCATGACGACGACAGCCGGCGCTGGGGACTGCCATCGACCCAAGTCGACCTCGTGGTCGACCTGGTGTCGCGTCCAACCGGCCGCGCGCAGCTGACGTCGTGAGACCACGAGCGACTGGCGCTGCCGTGAGCTCGTCGATCGCCGCCATCCGAGCCCACCGATTCGTCAGCGGTCGTGCGGGTGTTTGCCCGCCTGAGAGTTCTGACGAATCGGTGTCCTCGGGCTGCTCCATGCGCCGATGCTGCCCGCCGTACGACGAGCGCGTCGGCGTCCTCTCCACAGACGCCAGGACCCCACCGATTCGTCAGAGCTCCGCTCGCTGCGAGTACCCGCAGGATCGATGACGAATCGGGGTTCAGTCGGCGAGCTCGGCCGCGACCGTGATCTCGGTGGCGTCGTGGGAGGGGGTGAAGACCAGGTCGCCTTGGACGTGGCCGGCGCGGCGGAGGTCGCCGGCTGCCGACGCGGCGGCCTCGACCAGCGCTGCGGGACCGGTCACCTCGACCCGGGCCAGCGGTGCCCGCATCGAGGCCTTGGCCTGGGACTTGGCGCCGCGGATGCCGATCAGGACGGCCGCCACGGCGCTGAGCACGGCGTCGTCGGTGACGCCCTCGGAGCCGGTTCGCGCGACGATGGTCAGCGCAGCGGCCACTCGCTCAGGTGCACCGAGCCCTCCTGCCACCACGACCACACCTCTTCGGTGACGTACGGCAGGAACGGCGCCAGCAGCCGGAGAGAGGTGTGGAGGGCGCAGGCCAGCGTCGCCCGGGCCGACGCGGACGCCGGGTCGGTCTCGTCGTAGGCGCGCTCCTTGACCAGCTCGAGGTAGTCGTCGCAGAACTCCCAGAAGAACTTCTCGGTGGCCTCGAGGGCGGTGGTGTAGTCGTAGGCGTCGAAGGCCGTCGTGGCCTGCTCGATCGTCGTCAGCAACCGCGCCAGCAGCGCCTGGTCGACCGCCTCGGTGACCAGTGCGGGGTCGGGGTCGGTGGCCCCGGCGGAGTCCAGCACGAACCTCGAGGCGTTGAGCACCTTCATCGCCAGCCGCCGGCCGACCTTCATCTGCGACTCGTCGAAGGGAGAGTCCGCACCCGGCCGGGCCATCGCGGCTCGCCAGCGCACGGCGTCGGCGCCGAACCGCGCCAGGATGTCGTCGGGGACGATCGCGTTGCCCTTGGACTTCGAGAGCTTCTTGCGGTCGGGGTCGACCACCCAGCCCGAGATCATCGCGACCTTCCACGGCACCACGCCCTGCTCGTAATGAGCGCGGACCACGCGCGAGAACAACCAGGTGCGGATGATCTCGTGGGCATGGGTGCACAGGTCCATCGGGAAGACGCGCGCGAAGAGGTCCTCGTCGGTCAGCCAGCCGCCGGCGATCTGCGGACTGAGCGACGACGTGGCCCAGGTGTCCATCACGTCGGGGTCGCCGAGGAAGCCGCCGGGCCGGCCACGCTGGCTCTCGTCGTAACCGCCCGGGGCGTCGGTGGACGGGTCCACCGGCAGCTCCGCCTCGCTCGGCAGCAGCGGATGGTCGTAGTCGGGCTCGCCCTCGTCGTCGAGCGGGTACCAGACGGGGAAGGGGATGCCGAAGAAGCGCTGGCGTGAGATCAGCCAGTCGCCGTTGAGGCCGCCGACCCAGTTGTCGTAGCGGTGCCGCATGTGCGGCGGCACCCACTCGATCTCCGACCCCCGCGCCACCATCTCCTCGCGCAGGCCGGCCTCGCGGCCGCCGTTGCGGATGTACCACTGGCGGGTCGAGACGATCTCGAGCGGCTTCTCGCCCCTCTCGTAGAAGTTCGCCATCCGCTGGGTCGGTGTGGGATCACCGGCCAGGTCGCCCGACTCGCGCAGCAGGCCGACCATCGCCTCGCGCGCGGAGAAGGTGGTCTTGCCGGCCAGCTCGGCGTACGCCGTCGAGGCCTGCTCGCCCGAGAGCCACCCGGGCGTCTCGCGCAGCAGCCGACCGTCGCGGCCGACCACGGTGCGGACCGGCAGCTGCAGCTCGCGCCACCACATCACGTCGGTGAGGTCACCGAACGTGCAGCACATCGCGATGCCGGCGCCCTTGTCGGGCTCGGCGGCCGGGTGGGCGACCACCGGGATCTCGACGCCGAAGACCGGGCTGGTGACCGTGGTCCCGAAGAGTGCCTGGTACCGCTCGTCGTCGGGGTGCGCGATGAGCGCGACGACCGCGGGGACCAGTTCGGGTCGCGTCGTCTCGATGAAGAGTGGCTCGCCGTCCGGCCGGTGGAACGCCACCCGGTGGTAGTGACCGGGGTAGTCGCGTGCCTCCATCTCGGCCTGCGCGACGGCCGTCTGGAACGTGACGTCCCACATCGTCGGCGCCTCCGACAAGTAGGCCTCGCCGCGTGCGTAGTTGCGGAGGAAGGCGGTCTGGCTGACCAGCTGCGACTTCGGGCCGATCGTCGTGTAGTGCTCGGCCCAGTCGACGGAGAGCCCCAGCGTGCGCCACAGCCGCTCGAAGACCACCTCGTCCTCGACCGCGAGCCGCTCGCACAGCTCGACGAAGTTGGGCCGGCTGATCGGCACCTGGCGCTTGGCGTCGGGCTTCTCGGGAGGGGTGTAGTCGCGCTCGTAGGGCAGTGCCGGGTCGCAGCGGACGCCGTAGTAGTTCTGCACCCGGCGCTCGGTCGGCAGGCCGTTGTCGTCCCAGCCCATCGGGTAGAACACGGCCTTGCCGCGCATCCGCTGGTAGCGCGCGATGAGGTCGGTGTGGGTGTAGGAGAAGACGTGCCCCACATGGAGGCTGCCGCTGACGGTCGGCGGCGGGGTGTCGATGGCGTAGACGTTCTCGCGCGGCTGGGTGCGGTCGAAGCGGTAGGTCTGCTGCTCCTTCCACGCCGCCGCCCACTTGTCCTCCAGGCCCTCCAGAGCAGGCTTCTCCGGTACGACGACGGAACGCCGCTCGGCGCTCGACGTGTCCGGGGCCTGGAGGTGGGTCTGAGTCATGCCCCCAGGATATTGGGGTGAGGTGGCCCGAGTCGCATCGATACCGTGCGGCCGCATGACGTACGACGTGGAGTTCACGACCGATCCCGCGGTCTTCCTGGCGCAGGCCGAGGCGCAGCTCGCGGAGGATCCCGTGGTCTCCACCGTGATGGCGACGGTCACCAGTCGGAAGGTCGGCGAGCCGGCGCCGGCAGACCGTCCCCAATGGTGGGCGCTCGTCCGGGACAGCCGGGGGGAGCTGGTCGGGCTCGCGATGCGGACCGCCCGCACGCCGCCGTACCCCATGTTCGTGCACCCGATGCCCGACGATGCCGCCGTCGCCATCGCCCGCGCGGTCCACGAACGCGGCGAGTCCGTCGGCGGTCTCAACGGCTCGCTGCCCGCCGCTGAGGTGATGGCCGGCGAGCTGGCCCGACTCCAGGGCGACACGGTGGAGGTCGCCCAGCACACCCGGCTCTTCGAGCTCGGCGATCTCCTCCCGCCCATCGGAGTGCCTGGGTCGCTGCGGACCGCGACCATCGACGACTTCGACCTCGCCAAGGAGTGGGTCGACCGCTTCATGCACGACGCCGACGTGCAGGCCGGCCGCGACCCCGACGCCCACGGGCGCGAGGAGATCGCCCCGGACGACCTGCTCCGCAAGATCGAGCAGGGCGTCTACTGGTTCTGGCTCGACGAGACGGGGGAGCGGGTGCACCTGACCGGCGCCAACGCGCCGGCGTTCGGGGTCGCCCGCATCGGCCCCGTCTACACGCCTCCGGAGCAGCGGAGGAAGGGGTACGCCGGCGCGGCGGTCGCCCAGGTCTCGCAGCTGTTCCTGGACGCCGGCGCCCGCGTCTGCCTCTACACCGACCAGGCCAACCCGACGTCCAACGGCATCTACCAGGCGATCGGCTACCGGCCCGTGGTCGACCAGGTGAACCTGCGCATCGTGCCTGGATAGGTGGTTTCGAGGCTCGGGCCTGGCGGCCCTCACACCTCAACCACCGATGTGCGCGCCCTAGAGTTGCGGGCGTGAACGACGTCCCCCGCCTCGCCGAGACCTTCGCCGAGGTCGAGGACGCCCTGCTCTCGCGGTGGCCCGAGACCCGGATGGAGCCGTCGCTCGACCGGATCCGCGCCTTCACCGAATTGCTCGGCGACCCGCAGCACGGCTATCCGGTGATCCATCTCACCGGCACGAACGGCAAGACGTCGACGGCGCGGATGATCGACACGCTGCTCCGGGCGCTCGAGCTGCGCACCGGCCGCTTCACCAGCCCGCACGTCGAGCGGATGACCGAGCGGATCAGCCTCGACGGCGAGCCGATGACCGACGAGCAGTTCGTGCGGGCGTTCAACGACGTGGCGCCGTACACCCACCTGGTCGACGCCAGCCAGCCGCACCCACTGTCGTTCTTCGAGACCGTCGTGGGGATGGCCTACGCCGCCTTCGCCGACGCCCCGGTCGACGTCGCCGTGGTCGAGGTCGGGCTCGGCGGTTCCTGGGACGCCACCAACGTGGCCGACGCCGCCGTCGCCGTGGTGCTGCCGGTCGCCGTCGACCACGCCCACCTGCTCGGCGACGACGCGGTCGCGATCGCGGGGGAGAAGGCCGGGATCATCAAGCCCGACTCGGTCGCCGTGGTCGCCGAGCAGCAGCCCGACGTCGCCGACGTGCTGCGCGACCGAGCGGTCGACGTCGGCGCGCGGCTCCTGCGCGAAGGCGTCGACTTCGGCGTGGCCAACCGGTCGCCCGCGGTGGGCGGACAGCTGGTCTCCATCCAGACGCCGCGGGCGAGGTACGACGAGATCTTCCTGCCGCTGTACGGCGCCCACCAGGCGCAGAACGCCGCCGTCGCGCTGACCGCCGTCGAGGCCTTCCTCGGCACCGACCCGCTCGACGCGGAGATCGTCCACGGCGCGTTCGCCGAGGTCACCTCGCCCGGCCGCCTCGAGGTCATCCGGCGCAGCCCGACGATCGTGCTCGACGCGGCGCACAACCCGCACGGGGCCGAGGCCACCGGGGCGGCGCTCGAGGACTCCTTCCAGTTCGAGCCGCTCATCGGCGTCATCGGAGTGATGGCCGACAAGGACCACGAGGGTGTGCTGGCGGCGTTCGAGCCGCACCTCGCCCACGTCGTGTGCACCCAGAACTCCACCCCGCGCGCGCTGCCGGCCGAGCAGCTGGCCATGACCGCCCGGGAGATCTACGGCGACGACCGGGTCACCGTCGAGCCCTTCCTCCCGGACGCCATCGACCAGGCGGCGGCGCTGGCCGAGGAAGGGTCGGGCTCCTCCATGGGCTCCGGCGCCGTGCTCGTGACCGGGTCGGTCGTCACTGTCGGCGAGGCCCGCCACCTCCTCGGAGGCCCCAAGTGACAGAGACGCCCCAGCAGACACCTCAGCGATCGCCACGACGCGGCATGTGCGCCGCGATCCTCAGCCTCGAGGGCGTCGCCCTCGGCCTCACCACGCCCGTGCTGATCTCGGTCGCGGACGTGGACACCAGCACCGCCCTCTGGGTCGGGCTCGGCCTTGCAGCGGCGTGCTTCCTGCTCGCCGGGATGCTGCGCGGGGAGTGGGCCTACGCCCTGGGCTGGGTGCTGCAGGCGGTCGCGATCGGGCTCGGCTTCCTGATCCCGGCGATGTTCGCCCTCGGCGCGATCTTCGCGATGCTGTGGGGGACGGCGTACTTCCTCGGCCGCAAGATCGAGCGCGAGCGCGCCGCGGCCCACGCTGACGGTCACCTGACGTGACCGAACCGCTGTCGCCCACCGAGCGCACCACGCTCGGCCGGCTCTCCGAGAAGGGCCGCACCGACCGCCAGGAGCTGCTCGACCTGCTCGACACCGCGCTCGTCGCGCACGTCGGCGTGGATGCGGGCGGTTACCCGCTCGTGCTGCCCACGGCGTACGCCGTCGACGCCGACGGTCCCGACCGCGGCGGCACGCTCTACTTCCACGGCTCGGTCGCGGCCAAGTGGCTGGTGGCTGCGCGGCACAACAAGGTCTGCGTCACCATCACCGAGGTCGACGGGCTGGTGGCGGCGCGCTCCGGCTTCGAGAGCTCGATGAACTACCGCACGGCCGTCGTGCTCGGCGAGGCCCGGGTCGTCGAGGACTCCGACGAGCGGATGCACGCCCTCGACCTGATGGTCGAGCACATGGTGCCCGGCCGGGCGGCCACGATCCGCCGTCCGACCCGCAAGGAGCTCGCGGCCACGCAGGTCCTCGCGGTGCCGCTGTGGGAGGCCTCGCTCAAGGTGCGCGCCGGCGGCCCCGACGACGAGGACCACGACATCGCCGCCAACCCGTGGGGTGGGCACATCCCGCTGTACCGCGTGGCCGGCGCCCCCGTCGGCGACGAGGGTTCGCGCGGCCCGGTTCCCGACGACGTACGCCGTCGGGCCCAGCAGCTGGGCGCTCCTCGTGCGCGCTAGGGTCCTGACTATGGAACGCACCCTGGTCCTCGTCAAGCCCGACGGCGTACGCCGCGGCCTCACCGGCGAGGTCATCCGGCGGATCGAGGCCAAGGGCTACACGCTGGTGAAGCTCGAGCTGCGTGAGGCGACCCCGGAGCTCCTGGCCGAGCACTACGCCGAGCACGTCGGCAAGCCGTTCTACGAGCCGCTGGTCGAGTTCATGCTGTCCGGCCCCGTGGCGGCCATGGTCGTCGAGGGCGGGCGCGTGGTCGAGGGCTTCCGCGCGCTGGCGGGGGTCACCGACCCGACGGCCGCGTCTCCGGGCTCGATCCGGGGCGACCTGGGCCGTGACTGGGGCCTGGCCGTGATGCAGAACATCGTCCACGGCTCCGACTCGCCCGAGTCCGCTGCCCGCGAGATCGGGATCTGGTTCCCGTAGCTCTCGGATCGGTGGTTGAGGTGCGAGCTTGCGAGCCTCGAAACCACCCTGGTCCGCGGGAAGGTGGTTTCGAGGCTCGGCCGTGGCCGGCCTCGCACCTCAACCACCGAGTCAAGCCCGGCGTGGCGTCCCTGCCGCGCTGACCTGCGCGCTTAGCCTCGAACCGGGTCGACTGGTCACTTGTTGGGCGTCCTTGTCGTCCCCACCTTCCCCGGTACGTCGACAGACGAGGCAGCGCGCATGGCAGGCAGCTTGATCGGCCGTGACATGGCCGTGGATCTCGGCACGGCCAACACGCTGGTCTACGTGCGCGGCAAGGGTGTGCTGCTCGACGAGCCCAGCGTCGTGGCGATCAACACCACGACCGGCGAGATCCTCGCCGTCGGCCACGAGGCCAAGCGGATGATCGGCCGGACACCCGACACCATCGAGGCCATCCGGCCGCTCAAGGACGGCGTGATCGCCGACTTCGAGGCGACCGAGCAGATGCTGCGCTACTTCATCCGGTCGGTGCACCGGCGCCGCTACTTCGCCAAGCCGCGGATGGTCATCTGCGTGCCGAGCGGCATCACCGCCGTCGAGCAGCGGGCGGTCAAGGAGGCCGGCTACCAGGCCGGCGCCCGGCAGGTCTACATCATCGAGGAGCCGATGGCGGCCGCGATCGGCGCCGGGCTCCCGGTCCACCAGGCCACCGGAAACATGGTCGTCGACGTCGGCGGCGGCACCACCGAGGTCGCGGTGATCTCGCTCGGCGGCATCGTGACCAGCCTGAGCATCCGCACCGCCGGCGACGACCTCGACGCCTCGATCGTGGCGTGGATGAAGAAGGAGTACAGCCTGATGCTCGGCGAGCGGACCGCCGAGGAGGTCAAGATGACCATGGGCTCGGCCTTCCCGAGTCCCGAGGAGACCGAGGCCGAGATCCGCGGCCGCGACATGGTCAGCGGTCTGCCGCGGACCGTCGTGGTCTCCAGCGCCGAGATCCGCCAGGCGATGGAGGAGCCGCTGCACACCATCGTCGACGCGGTCCGCAGCACCCTGGACCAGACCCCGCCCGAGCTCGCCGGCGACATCATGGACCGGGGCATCGTGCTCACCGGCGGCGGCGCCCTGCTGCGCGGCCTCGACGAGCGGCTGCGCCACGAGACCGGCATGCCCGTCCACGTCGCCGACGACCCGCTCACCAGCGTGGCGATGGGCGCGGCCAAGTGCGTGGAGGAGTTCGAGGGGCTGCAGCAGGTCTTCGTCGCCCCGTCGCTGACCTGCGAAGGCGCTACTGATGCCTCCTCACCGCCCCGGTGAGCCGCGTCCGAGCCGCTCATTGCTGATCGCCCTGCTGATGGCCTGCGCCACGCTGATCACCCTCGACTACCACGGCGGCACCGACTCGCCGATGGAGCCCGTCCGTCGCGCCATGGGCGAGGTGTTCGGACCGGTCGAGTCGGCCGCGGCGAGCGCCGTACGCCCGATCACCTCGATCCCCGACTGGTTCCGCAGCCGCGGCGAGCTGCGCCACGAGATCGCCACCTTGGCGGCCGAGAACTCCGACCTGCGTCAGCAGGTCGCCACCTCCGGCCTCGACCGCAACCGCCTGGCCGAGTACGACGGCCTCACCAGCGCCGCGAGCACGCTCGGGCAGGCGCTGGTCCCCGCGCGAGTCGTCGGCGTCGGCGCCTCGCAGACCTTCTCGCGCACGGTGACCATCGACGCGGGCTCGGATGCCGGCGTCCACCCCGACCAGACCGTGGTCAACGCCGACGGGCTGGTCGGACGGGTGTTGCGGGTGACCAGCACGACGGCGACGGTGCTGCTCGTGATCGACGCCGAGTCGGTCGTGGGTGGCCGCATCGGCGAGAGCATGCAGCTGGGCTTCCTGCACGGCCGCGGCGACCTCGGCCGTAGCGGCCGGCTCGACCTCGAGCTCGTCGACGACTCCGTGGTGCCGGCCAAGGGCGAAGTCGTGGTCACCTGGGGAAGCCAGAGCGGGGCACCGTACGTCACCGGCGTCCCCGTCGGGCGGGTCACGCAGGTGTTCAGCAGCTTGCGGCAGACCTCGCAGCGCGCCGTCATCGAGCCCTTCGTCGACTTCGGTGCGCTCGACGTCGTCGGCGTCGTCGTGCCGTCGGGCACGAAGTCCGACCGGTCCGTGGTCGAGGCCGACGGGAGGCTGCGATGAGCTCCCTGACCGCCCTGCGCTGGCCCGTCACCATCGCCCTGGTCGTGCTCGCCCTGGTGCTCCAGGTGACCCTGTTCCCCCACATGGCCCCAGGATGGATAGGGCACGGCGTCGTTCCGAACCTCTGCCTGCTCGTCGTGGTCGCGGCCGCCCTGGTCCGCGGGCCCGAGCAGGCCGCCGTGCTCGGCTTCGTGACCGGTGTCCTGCTCGACCTCGCGCCTCCCGCCGACCACGTGGCCGGCCGCTGGGCGCTCGCGCTCGTCCTGGTCGGCTACGTCGCGGGCCGGATGCGCCCCGAACCCGGCTCGGGCGAGGGGAGCCGGCCCAACGTGAGGCCCAGCGCGACAGCCGTCATTGCCACCGTGGCCGCGTCGTCGTTCGTCGGTACGTCCGTCTACGCGATCAGCGGCCTGCTGCTGCAGGACCCGGTCGTCTCCGTGGGTGACCTGCTGCCCGTGATCTTGGCCAGTGTGGTCTGGGACGTGCTGCTCACGCCGCTGGTGCTGCCCGGGCTGATGCGGCTGTTCACCGCGCTCGAGCCTCGACCGGTCCGCGTGTGATGCGGACCGAGCGGGGCCGGCTGCGGGTGCTGGTCATCCAGGCGCTGGTGTTCGCGCTGTTCGCCACCCTGTTCGCCCGGCTCTACTACCTCCAGGTCGTGAGCGGGGAGACCTACCACGCCCGCGCGGCCTCGCAGTCGCTGCGCGACATCGTGGTGCAGCCCGAGCGCGGCCTGATCGTCGACGCACAGGGCCGCCCGCTCGTGGCCAACCGCACGTCCTGGGTCGTCAGCGTCGACCGCACCCTGCTGGGCAAGCTCGGCGACCGGGGCTCCGAGGTGATGGTCAAGCGGCTGGCCGACGTGCTCGACATCAAGCCTGCCCGGATCCACGCCAAGCTGGTCTCCTGCGGAGACGACGGCAGCGAGGTCGGCGTCTGCTGGAACGGGTCGCCGTACCAGCCCGTACCCGTGGCCGCCGACGTCGGCAAGGCCGTCGCCCTGCGGATCCTCGAGCAGCCCGAGGACTACCCGGCCGTGCTGGCCGAGCAGCAGAGCGTGCGCAGCTACCCGCGGCCGTTCGGGATCAACCTGGCTCACGTGCTCGGCTACCTGAGCCCGATCACCTCCGACGAGTACGACGTCGCGCAGGAGGCCGACGACGCGTCGGTCAACGGCGCCTCGGTCGTGGGCCGCGCCGGTGTCGAGCAGGAGTACGACCGGTGGCTGCGCGGCATGCCCGGCTACCGCACCGTCGCCGTCGACTCGATGGGCCGGGTGCTCGGCGACGACGGCGAGGTCGCCGGCCAGCCCGGCGACACCCTGGTCACCTCGATCGACGCCAAGGTGCAAGGCGTCGTCGAGCGCCAGCTCGCCGACACGATCAAGCTCGCCCGGGCGACCCATGACGACGTGACCGGCCGCAACTACGAGGCCGACTCGGGGGCCGTCGTGGTGATGGAGGCCGACACCGGCCGGATCGTCGCGATGGCCAGCCAGCCGACGTACGACCCCTCGGTCTGGGTGGGCGGCGTCAGCAAGAAGCAGCTGAGCGCGCTGTACTCCGAAAGGGCCGGCAACCCGTTGCTCGGCCGGGCGACGCAGGGCCAGTTCGCGCCGGGCTCGACCTGGAAGCCGTTCAACGCGGTGAGCGCCCTGAACAACGGCTTCACCCCCGACAGCCGGCTCGACTGCTCGTCGGGCGTGCAGGTAGGCAACCGGTGGTTCAAGAACTACGAGTCGGCGTCCTACGGCTACATCGACTTCGCCAAGGCGCTGCAGATCTCGTGCGACACGTTCTTCTACCGCGTGGGCCTGAGCTTCTGGCAGCGCTACGGCTCCGACCCGCAGGACGTCGACGCCCGGGACCCGCTCGTGGAGGGCGCGAAGAAGTTCGGCTTCGGCAGCGAGACCGGGATCGACCTGCCGGGGGAGTCCGGCGGCCGGATCGCCGACCGGCACTGGAAGCTCGCCTACTGGAAGTCGATGAAGGGCTACTACTGCGAGATCGACGCCCAGAACACTGCCGGCAAGCGCGACTTCCTCCACGTCTTCGCCCACGAGTTCTGCCTCGAGGGCAGCTACTACCGCGCCGGCGACGCCGTGAACTACTCCATCGGCCAGGGCGACACCCTCGTCACGCCCCTGCAGCTGGCGCGCGCCTACGCTGCGCTGTCCAACGGCGGCACGCTCTACGAGCCGCGCATCGGCAAGGCGATCGTCAGCCCCGACGGCAAGATCCTCAAGCGGATCGCCCCACGGGTGCAGGCGCACGTGAAGGCGACGGCCGCGAGCATGCGGTACGTCGACCAGGCGCTGCTCGGCACGGCCAAGACCGGCACGATGGCCTGGCGGATGATCGACTTCCCGCTCGACCGGGTGCACATCAGGTCCAAGACAGGCTCGGCGGAGGTCTACGGCAAGCAGTCGACGTCGTGGGTGGCGTCCTACGACGAGAACTACGTCGTGGTGATGATGGTCAGCCAGGCCGGCACCGGCTCGGGCACGTCCGGCCCGGCCGTGCGGGCGATCTGGGAGGCCCTCTACGGCATCAGCGGCAACACCGTCGACCCCGAGCGCGCGGCCATCCCTGGCACGACCCCACCCGACGGGCTGCCGACCTTCCTCGGCGACGGCTCGATCCTGCCTCCGGGACGGAAGGGCCAGTCATGAACCCACTGATGAACCGCCGCTTCGACTGGGTGCTGACCCTGGCCGTCCTCGCCCTGGTCACGATCGGCAGCCTGCTGGTGTGGTCGGCCACCTCGCACCGTGACGACCTCACCCTCGGCGACCCCACGGCGTACCTGAAGAAGCAGGTGGTCAACATCTGCATCGGGGTGGTCCTGCTCGCGGTGGTCACCGCGACCGACCACCGCTGGGTACGGATCCTGGCGCCGCTGGTCTACCTCGCCTCGATCGGCGGGCTGGTACTGGTGCTGACGAGTGGCACGACCATCAACGGCTCGCGATCGTGGATCCAGCTGGGCAGCATGTCGGTGCAACCCTCGGAGTTCGCCAAGCTGGCCGTGGTCATCGGCATGGCGCTGCTGGTCGCCGAGCGCACCGAGGGGCGCCGCAAGCCGCTGGGTCTTGGCACGGTCCTCGGCATGCTGGCCATCGCCGGCCTACCCGCGACGCTGATCCTGCTGCAGCCCGACCTCGGCACGATGCTGGTGCTGTCGGCGACGGTGTTCGGCGTGCTCGCGGTGGCCGGCACCCCGCGTCGCTGGCTCGCTCTGCTGGTCGCCGGCGGCATCACCGCGGCGGTGGCGATGGTGGCCGAGGGCTTCCTCAAGGCCTACCAGGTCGACCGGTTCCTGGCCTTCACCAACCCCGACCTCGACCCGCGCGGCGCCGGCTACAACACCGAGCAGGCGCGCATCGCCGTCGGCAACGGCGGCCTGTTCGGACAGGGGCTCTTCCACGGCTCGCAGACCCAGTCGGGCTTCGTGCCCGAGCAGCACACCGACTTCGTGTTCACGGTCGCGGGGGAGGAGCTCGGCCTCCTGGGCGCCGGCCTGGTGATCGCCCTGCTGTGCCTGGTGATCTGGCGGGCGCTGACCATTGCGGCCACCACGCCCGACGTGTTCGGGCGCGTGGCCGCCGCCGGCATCGCCTGCTGGTTCGGCTTCCAGACCTTCCAGAACGTCGGCATGTGCCTGGGGATCATGCCCGTGACGGGCGTCCCGCTGCCGTTCGTGTCGTACGGCGGTTCGTCGCTGTTCGCCGGCATGCTCGCCGTCGGCCTGCTCCAGAACATCGCCTCCCGCGCGCACGAGCAGTCGCGCGGCTCGAAGGCGATCGCCGTACGGATGGCCTCGCGGGTCTAGCGACCTTTCGGTGGTTGAGGTGCGGGAGCAGAAGCGCTTATCCTGAGGTGCGAGCTTGCGAGCCTCGAAGGGACGAGCCTCGAAACCACGCGACCTTTCGATGCTATGGGAATATGTGATATTTATGTCACATGACAGAGCCGGACGACGTGTGGCGGGCCCTCGGGAGTCCCTGGCGTCGTCGGCTGCTCGACCTGCTGCGCACTGGTCCCCGCACGACCGGGGAGCTCTCGGAGGCGGTGCCGGAGCTCAGCCGCTATGCGGTGATGCAGCACCTGGGCGTGCTGACGGGGGCCGAGCTCGTCGTGGTGACCCGGCGCGGCCGGCACCGCTACAACCACCTCAACCCGGTGCCGCTGCGGCGCTGGTACGAGCACTGGGTCGTCCCTCTGGCGGACGAGTCCGCCGGCCGGATCCTGGCGCTCGAACGGCACCTCGCGGCCCACGACCACGAAGGAAGGACCATGGACACCGAGACCGACACCGAGCAGGTCCGCACCGTCCGAATCGAGACCGAGCTGAGCTTCCGCAGTACACCGGACCGGGTCTTCGCCGCCCTGAGCGGTGACACCCTGCAGTGGTTCCCCCATTCCTACGGCGAGGACCGGACCCAGCGGATCGTCATCGAGCCCCGCGTCGGCGGCGCCCACTACGAGGACTGGGGCGACGGCCAGGGCCACCTCTACGGACACGTGACCGAGTGGGACCCGCCGCGGCGGCTCAGCCTGCGCGGCCGGATCATGCCCGGGTCGGTCCTGGACACGACGTACGAGGTCACCTCCGACGGTGACGGCAGCACGTTGCGCATGTCGAAGGTAGCCGTCGGGCCGATGACCGAGGAGGAGGCGTCGGGCATCCGTCGCTTCGGTGACATCGCCAACTTCGAGGACGGGCTGCGGGCCCTCGTCGAAGGTTGAACCGCGCCGGTCGTCAGGGCTGGATGCTGAGGAACACGTACGCCGCCAGGATCGCCAGGTGCAGGCCACCGGCGAGCGGCTTGGCCCGGCCCGGCACCACCGTGAGCACGCCGACGAGCACGGACACCATCAGCAGCACGATCTGGGTCTCGCCGAGGCCGAGCGTGAGCGGGCCGTCGAGCCAGATCGAGGCGATCGCGATGGTCGGGATGGTCAGGCCGATGCTGGCCATCGCCGAGCCGTAGGCCAGGTTGAGGCTGATCTGGACGCGCTGCCGGGCTGCGGCGCGGGTGGCCGAGATCGACTCGGGCAGGAGCACCAGGAGAGCGATCACGACGCCGACGAAGGCGTGCGGGAACCCGACGAAGGCGACGGCGTCCTCGATCACGGGTGACTCGACCTTGGCCAGTCCGACGACGCTCACCAGCGCCACGACCAGCAAGCCGACGCTCGTCAGTGCGGTGCGGTTGGACGGCGGGTCGGCGTGGCCGTCGGCGTCCTCGTCGGGGATGCCGTGGCGCTCGCCGCTCTCGACCGGCAGGAAGAAGTCGCGGTGCTGGACGGTCTGGGTGAACACGAACATCAGGTAGACCAGCAACGACGCGACCGCCGCGAACGCCAGCTGACCGGCGGAGAACTCCGGTCCCGGCTCGGTCGTGGTGAACCGCGGCAGAACCAGCGTCAGCGTCGCCAGGGTCACCACCGTGGCGAGCGACGAACCGGTGCCCTCGGCGTTGAAGACCGCGAGTCCGGACCGGCCCGCTCCCTTGATCGCGCCGACGAGGATTGACAGGCCGACGATGCCGTTGACGCTGATCATCACGGCCGCGAACACCGTGTCGCGCGCCAGTGCGGAGGTGTCCTTCTCGCCGCTGACCATCAGCGTGACGATCAGCGCGACCTCGATGACGGTGACGGCGACCGCCAGCACGAGGGAGCCGAACGGCTCGCCGACCCGGTGGGCCACCACCTCTGCGTGGTGCACGGCGGCCAGCACCGCGCCGACAAGGACGGCGAAGATCACACTGGCCAGGGCGGCGTTCGGGTCTCGCCCCCAGGTGACGACCAGCAGGAGCATTGCGGCGACCGGGGTGAGGGTGGTCCACGACCGCCAGGCCGCCCTGGTGTCCCGCACGTCGGCCGCCATGTGGCAAACCCTAGGGGGACGACCGAACCTCACCCGGCCGTCCGGGTAGCGTCCCGGTCGTGGAGCAACAGCCAGCAGACTCGCCCTACCACCGCACCTTGCCCCCGGCGGGCACGGTCATCTCCGGTCAGCCGTTGGTCGACGACTGGCTGTCGTGCTTCGAGGAGGTCAGGTTGCGGCCTCTCGAACCCATGCTGGTGCCGGAGGAACCCCGATCAGGTCAGCTCGACCGGGCGGAGTGCGGGCACTGCCGTCCGTCCGAGCACACCATCTGGCGCGACGACCTCTGGCAGGTGCGCGCCGGCTTCCAGCCTCTGACGATCCCCTTCGTCGGCGGCATCGCGCCGCGAGAGCACGTGCTCCTGGAGAACGCGCCGCTCGACCTCCTCACGACGTTGGGGCCGCTGATCCAGAGGATGAGCAACGCCGTGAAGGCGATCCCGGGCGTGGCCCGGACGCACTTCGCGCGCTGGGGTGACGGGTCGGAGCACTTCCACCTGTGGGCGTTGGCGCGACCGGCCGGGATGATGCAGGGTCGAGGCGCGATGCTTGCGTTCTGGGACGACGTGTTCCCCGACATGCCTGCCGACCTCCAGGCCACCCACCTCCGGATCGTCGCGGAGGCTCTGGCCGCGACAGGTGGCGAGGCGTTCCCGGAGGGCTGAGACGGCCTCGTCAACCGGCGATCGGACCCTGCCCACGGACCAGCACCGCGAGCGGGCGGCCGAGGGTCGTGGGGTCCGCACGTACGTCGCCGTCGACGACCAGCAGGTCGGCGGCGAGGCCGGTGCAGAGGCGGCCGGTGACCGTAGCCAGGCCGAGTACGTCGGCGGCGTACGACGTCGCGGACGTGAGTGCCTCCTCGAGCGGGATCGCGGCGGCGGCCTCGCCGACTGCGCGCCACATGCTGTCGCCGTGCAGCTTGGTGGGGCCGATGCCGGCGTCGGTGCCAGCAACGACGCTCACGCCGTGCTCGCGCAGCAGGCGCAGCTGTACCTCGCGGGCCCCCTGCATCGTGTCGGGGTCGAGGCCGAGCTGCACCATCAGCTCGCGGAGCCTGGGAGCCATGTGGCCGCGCGTGATGGCCTCGTAGTTCCAGCCGGAAGTGAGGTCGACGACGATCCCCGCCGCCGCGATGGCGTCGAGCAGGTCGGGCGGCGTGACCATGCCGTCCTCCGTCAGGCAGGTGAAGTGCTCCAGGGCGTCGACGCCGGCCGCGACCGCGTGCCAGGCGCCGCGCACCGAGTGGGTGTGGGCGGCGACTGACAGCCCGGCGTCGTGGCCGAGCGAGACGATCAGCGCCAGGTCGTCGGTCGAGAACTGCACGCCGAGCTGGTCCGAGCCGGGTGTCAGCATCCCGCCCGAGGCCATCACCTTGATGACGTCGACACCCCGGTCGACGTGCTCGGCCATGGCCGCGCGGATCGCATCGGGCCCCTCGGCCACGCCGCCCAGGTAGTGGCAGTGGCCGCCGTCGGTCGTGAACGGCGGGCCGGCGGCCACGATGCGCGGCACGCCCGAGGCCGACCGGTCCCGGAAGCCCAGCGTCCGGTAGTCGCGGTCACCCAGGTCGCGCACGGTCGTCACGCCGCCCGCCGCCTGTTGCGCGAGAGTGCGGGCGATCACGGCGTCGATCTCCTCGCCGGTCATCGTGCCGACTGCCTCGAGGCTGCCCGGGACCCCGTCTGCGACCAGGTGGACGTGCGCGTCGACGAGCCCGGGCAGCAACGTCGCGTTGTCGTACGACGCCACCTCGATGCCGTCCGGCACCTGGAAGCCGAACGCCTCGACGCCCACGATGACCGCGCCCTCGACCAGCACAGTCGCGCCCTCCGGTACGAAACGTTCCCCGTCGAAGGCTGCTGGTGCCCGGACTGCCTGCATGTGCGGATTCTGCACGATTCCGGGCTCGGCGGGCGTGCGTCGTACTCTGGGTATTTCGTCCACCGAATGAGGTCCACCCCTGTGTCCACGAGCGTCTTCCCCCGGCTCGAGCCGCTGCTGCCGACGGTGCAGAAGCCGATCCAGTACGTCGGCGGCGAGCTCAACTCGACGGTCAAGGACTGGGACTGCGCCCTCGAGGGGCCGAGCGTCCGGTGGGCACTGATGTACCCCGACGCCTACGAGGTCGGGCTGCCCAACCAGGGCGTGCAGATCCTCTACGAGGTGCTCAACGAGCGTGACTGGATCCTGGCCGAGCGCACCTACTCGGTGTGGCCCGACATGGAGCGGGTGATGCGCGACGGTGACGCCCTGGGGGCGATCCCGCAGTTCACCGTCGACGGTCATCGGCCCGTGGGTGACTTCGACCTCTTCGGCGTGAGCTTCTCGACCGAGCTGGGCTACACCAACCTGCTGAACGCCCTCGATCTCGCGGGCATCCCGCTGCACGCCGTCGACCGCACCGACGACCACCCCGTGGTCATCGCTGGCGGCCACGCGGCGTTCAACCCCGAGCCGATCAGCGACTTCGTCGACGCGGCAGTGCTGGGCGACGGCGAGGAGATCGTGCTGGCGATCTCCGAGGTCGTGCGCGAATGGAAGGCCGAGGACCGGCCAGGCGGCCGCGTCGAGCTGCTCCGCCGGCTCGCCGCCAGCCAGAACGTCTACGTCCCGCAGTTCTACGACGTCACCTACGCCGCCGACAGCTCGATCGAGGCGGTCGTGCCCAACAAGCCCGGCATCCCGTTCCGGATCCGCAAGCACACGCTGATGGACCTCGACCAGTGGCCCTACCCGGCCAAGCCTCTGGTGCCGCTCGCCGAAACGGTGCACGAGCGGTTCTCCGTCGAGATCTTCCGCGGCTGCACCCGCGGCTGCCGCTTCTGCCAGGCCGGCATGATCACCCGCCCGGTGCGCGAGCGCTCGATCGAGACCATCGGCGCGATGGTCGAGAACGGCATCCGTATGTCCGGCTTCGAGGAGGTCGGGCTGCTGTCGCTGTCGAGCGCCGACCACAGCGAGATCGGCGAGGTGGCCAAGGACCTCGCCGACCGCTACGAGGGCCAGAACGTCTCCCTGTCGCTGCCGCTCGACCCGGGTCGACGCCTTCAACGTCACGCTGGCCAACGAGTTCTCCCGCAACGGCCGCCGTTCGGGCCTGACCTTCGCGCCCGAGGGTGGCAGCGAGCGGCTGCGCAAGGTCATCAACAAGGCGGTGACCGAGGAAGACCTGATCCGTACGGTCGCCACGGCGTTCTCGCACGGATGGCGTCAGGTGAAGCTCTACTTCATGTGCGGCCTTCCCACCGAGACCGACGACGACGTGCTCGAGATCGCCGACCTGGCCGCCAAGGTGATCGCCAAGGGTCGCGAGGTGTCCGGTCGCAACGACATCCGCTGCACCGTGTCGATCGGCGGCTTCGTGCCCAAGCCGCACACGCCCTTCCAGTGGGCCGCGCAGCTCGACCACGACACCACCGACGACCGGCTGCGCCAGCTGCGCGACAAGGTCCGCGCCGACAAGCGCTACGGCCGCGCCATCGGCTTCCGCTACCACGACGGCAAGCCCGGCACGATCGAAGGGCTGCTCTCGCGCGGCGACCGCCGCGTCGGCCGCGTGATCGAGGAGGTCTGGCGCGACGGCGGCCGGTTCGACGGTTGGAGCGAGTACTTCTCCTACGACCGCTGGGTCGCCGCGAGCGAGAAGGCGCTGGCGGGCACCGGCGTGGACCTCGACTGGTACACCGTGCGCGAGCGCGACTACGACGAGGTGCTGCCCTGGGACCACCTCGACTCCGGCCTCGACAAGGACTGGCTGTGGGCCGACTGGGAGGACGCCCTCGACCCCGACTCGGCCGAGGTCGACGACTGCCGGTGGACGCCCTGCTACGACTGCGGCGTCTGCCCGGAGATGGACACCGAGATCCAGGTCGGCCCCACGGGCAAGCGACTGCTGCCGCTCAGCGTCCTCTGAACCGACCGTCTCGAGACCCCGCAAGACCACCTCAATGATTTCTCGGATCCCCTTGTGCGTAACGGGTTCTGAGCGGGTTGGACTGTCGGTGGTCGCTGCTTGGATTTGATGCATGACCACCACGCCGCTCGACCCGCGAAGCCGGGTCTTGGATGCGGCGAAGGATGCGGTGGCGGCGCGACGGCAGGCCGAGGTCGACCTGCTGGCCGCGGCGGCGGAGTGGGCGGTCATCCATCCGGCGACCGTGGCCACCGACTACGCCGGGTTCGGTGAGGACCTTCTCTTCGGTGAGGCGCTGACCCCGTTGGCCGGTGAGGGCGCGCCTCTGGTGGCCGAGTTCGCGCCCGCCGAGCTCGCGGCGGTGCTGGGCTGGTCGACCGAGACGGCCAAGGAGCTGATGGGCGACGCCCTGGAGCTGCGCTGCCGGCTGCCGCGGGTCTGGCGACTGGTGCTCGCCCTGGAGCTGCCGGTGCGGTTGGCGCGCTACATCGCCGAGCAGACCCACGACCTGGACGCCTACACCGCCAACGCGGCCGACATGATGCTGGCCTGCGGCGACCCGGGCAAGCTGACCCGCCGGCTGGCCAAGCGGATCATCGACGAGCAGCGGCTCTATGAGGACCCCGACCGCGCCGTCGCCGAGGAGGAGAACGCCCTGGCCGCCCGACGGGTCGAGGTCCGTCCCGGCGCCAACCCGGCCACCAGCGAGGTCATCATGGACCTCGACACCGCCGACGCCGAAGACTTCGACCAGGCCGTCGCCGCAGTGGCTCAAGCCCTCAAGGACCTGGGCGACACCGACGACCTCGACATCCGCCGCGCCCGTGCGGTCGGCATCCTGGCCGACCCCCAGGCCGCCCTCGACCTGTTGCACCGCGCCCAGACACCGGGCCGCAAGCCCGGTGGCGGCTCAGCGACCCTGCACCTGCACCTGGACCTGGCCACCCTGGCCGACCTCGCCGTCCACGGCATCACCGGACCCGTCTACGACGAACGCTGGGGCACCGCGACCACCGACCTCATCAAGCAGTGGCTCACCGACTGGCTCGGCGAGGAGCCCAGCTCAAGGTCCAGCCCTACCTCGACCTCAACCACCCCGAGACCATCACCCCGGTCGACGGCCACGACCCCACCCCGGCCATGGTGATGTTCTGCAGGCTCCGCGACCCCTACTGCGTCTTTCCCGGGTGCAAGAAACCTTCCCGCAAGTGCGACCTCGACCACATCGTGGCCTACGTCCCACCCGACGACGGCGGACCACCCGGCCAAACCCATCCCGACAACCTCGCCCCACTCTGCCGCGGACACCACCGTGCCAAGACCCACGGCCGATGGCACTACGGTCGCCTGCCCAACGGCGGCTACCGGTGGACCACCCCCACCGGCCGCACCATCGACGTCCCACCGGCACGCCCGCGGTAGGGAGTGCGGGGCAGCCGGCGCTGCGCGGTCATGCCGATGATCGGACGTGCGAGTCACACCGCACTGGTGATGCAGAACTCGTTGCCCTCGGGGTCGGCCATCGTCACGTTGGTGTCGATCCGGTACAGCTCCACGGCCCCGCGGTCGACGAGCCGGGTGACCTCAGCCTCGAGATCGTCGCAACGCAGATCCAGGTGCAGTCGGTTCTTGTGCCGCTTCGGCTCAGGAACTCGCTGGAACAAGTAGCGGTGCCCTTCACCCAGCGCCGGTTCCACCAGGACCATCGGATCGTCCTCAGGATCGACGACGCCCATGTCGCGCAGTCTCTCCAACTCTGCGGAGTCATACGGTGCGACGCGGTATCCGTCGAGCGTCGATGCCCACCAGCGCGCCAGAGAAGCCGGCCTCTCACAGTCGAAGACGATGTCAGCCAGGCGAGCCACCGACTCAAGATAGCGCCGCTCGTGACCGCTTGACGCCGTGCTTCTGGGACTTGCGGGCGGTCTGCGTCAACACCGAATCTGGGTATTGACGGCCTGGCGGACGAGCCGCAGGGTGAGGACAACTGTCTGACCACTAGGGGGTTGCTCATGCTTGTCCGTCGCCTGTCCACCATCGCCGCCGGAGCCGCGGCGACCGTCGTGCTCACCGCCACCGCGGCGAGTGCGCACTTCTGCTACTTCAGCAACCCGAACCCGAACGGGGACGCAGGGCGCGCGGGCTCGAAGGGCTTCGTGTCCTTCGGTGTGATCGCCGCTTCGGAGGGGTTCTGCCCGGCCGGGGCCGAGATCCTCGCCGACGCCGTGGGCGTCACGACCAGCACGCTCATCAATGCCCACGGCGTGATGGCCGGACCCACGGACGGCAACAAGGCGATCTCGCACCTCGACTTCGCCGCGCTCGAAGCGGCGATCCCCGCCGCGGCGGCCGCCTGCGATTAGCACGCACTGACGCGGAACCGGTCGTTCTGCCGATGAGCGCGCGTCACTCCGCCCAGATAGCAGCGCTGCCTCGAGCGTGCCCAGGACGTCATACGAATGGTGCTGTCTATGCCTTAATTCGTATGACGTTGCGGCCCGGACAACGTCCTGCGCGGCGCATGCTCACGAGCCTGGAGCTACTTCACCTCGGAGCGGCGCAGGAACAGCAGCCCGATGGCGAGAGGCAGCACGATCCAGATAGCGGTGGTCGAGCCGAGCATGGCCCATTCCCTGGCGGTGTCCGTGCTGCCCTCGAACAGTGCGACCTGCGTGTAGTTCCAGTCGATCCACGGCTGCAGGTCACCGAACCAATCACGCACCTCGGCGAGCAGGACGAGAATGCCCGGCAGGACGAGTGACACGACGAAGTAGCCGACGATCGCGGCCGCCGAGTTGCGCAGAACGACGCCGAGCGTGAAACCGATCGCCATACCGACGAGGTTGCCGAGCACGATCTGCGGCGCGGTCGAGAGCGAGATGTTCCAGACCGTGTCGACGCCCGCGAGCGCGGAACCAGCCAGGTTGCCCAGGGCACCGACAGCGAAGGCGACGGCCATCGAGACCACGCCGACCAGGAAGGTCGCGATCGCCTTGGCCCCGATCACGCGGCCGCGGCTCGGCACCAGGGTGAACGTCGTGAGCCCGGTGCGCTGGCTCCACTCGCTGGTGACGCCGAGGATCGCGATCATCGGCAGGATCACCGACATCGGGAAGCCGATCGCGGTCGCGAAGCTCTCGTAGGTGACTTCGTCGTCGGGCGCGAAGATGATGACCGCGCAGGTGGCCAGTACCGACAGCAAGCCGATGCTGATCAGCATCCATAAGCCCGATCGGGTGTTGAACATCTTGCGGAGCTCGCTCTTGACCAGGCGGGCTGTGGGTATCGTGCGGACCGCTTGGCGAACCGGGACGGCCGCCGTCGTGTCGGGGGAGATGGTCGTGGCGGTCATGCCGCAACTCCTTCGCGTTGAGTGTCGGCAGTCAGCGACAGGAACATGTCTTCGAGGCCCGCACCTTCGGCGGAACGGAGCTCGGTCAGGGCAATGCCGGCGTCCAGAGCCACCACGCCCACCAGGTCGGGATCGGCGTCGGTACGGACCGAACCATCACCCACGAGCGTGCTGGGGATCCCGGCCTGCTCGAGGGCGTGCGCGAGGTCGCGCGGCGACCTGGAGCGGACGAGCGTGCCAGCGGCTGCGAGCAGCTCCTCCTTGGTCCCGGAGGCGACGATCTTGCCGTTGCCGATGACGACGAGGTCATCGGCGATGACCTCGATCTCGTGCAGGAGGTGCGAGGACAGCAGCACGGTTCCGCCCTTGTTGGCGTAGCCCCGCAGCAGGTCGCGCATCCAGCGGATGCCGGCCGGGTCGAGACCGTTGGCAGGCTCGTCGAGGATCAGCACTCGCGGGTCGCCCAGCAGCGCGGTGGCGATGCCGAGGCGCTGGCGCATGCCGAGTGAGTAGTTGCGCACACGGCGCTTTGCCTCGGTCGGGGTCAGGCTGACCAGCTCGAGCATCTCGTCGACGCGCTTGCGGGGCAGGCCCATGATGTCGGCGGCGACGACGAGGATCTCGCGGCCGGTGCGGCCCGCGTGCTGTGCAGCAGCGTCGAGCAGGACGCCGACCTCGAGACCCGGGTTGGGGAGGTCGGCGAACCGGACGCCGTCGATGGTTGCCGAACCGGATGTCGGGGCGGTGAGACCTACCATGACGCGCATCGTGGTGGACTTGCCAGCGCCGTTCGGACCAAGGAAGCCGGTCACGCGGCCCGGCTGGGCGGTGAAGGAGACATTGTCGACGGCGGTGAAGCCGGCATACCTCCGGGTCAGTGAGTCAACGGTGATCATGAGCAAACCATCGCGGCAAGACACCGGTCGGCGCATCGGGTGGAACCCCCCAGGCTCCCCCCACCCGGACCCCTGCCCAACCCGGAGTGAGAAGCGGGGTCGGTTCCGCCACGCCGCGCCTGCATGGCGAAGCGAACTGAGCGCGTGACCGCCGTGCCGTTCGACTTGGCCTCCGTACCCACGAGCGGAGCACTACCGCTGAGCGGACCCCTGACGACCTTGACTCGTCGGGGTCAGCAATGTGACGACTTGGACCGTGTGGCCGTTGCGGTGGACCCCGTCAGCTGGCTCGTCTCGTCGGGCACGAACGTGGCGGTGACGGTGCAGGCCCCCGGGCTGAACTTCGGCAGCCGGACCGTCGCCTGGCCCGACACCACCGGCACGGTCACGGAGTTCTCGCCGGCCGAGAACTCGACGACACCGACAGGTGCCGTCCCGTCAGAGGTGACGATGATGGCGGTTGCCGTGTCGCCCTTGAGCGACAGCGAGGTGGTGGACGTGGCGGTGGTGGCGACGACATCCCACGAGTCGATGGTCGGGTCGTACGTGGGCGCCGACGAGTCGACGACACACGTTGCCGTCGTCGCGAGCCTGGGCCCGTTGGCGTCGTGGAAGGCCACGGTGATGTCGAGGCTCGTGACGGCGTATGTGTGGTGACCGAGCGTCGTCGCCGAGACCTCCATCGAGGTGGGCTCCGTGGTCCACGTCCACGTCCCGGCGAGAGGCACCGCGATTGCCGGTGTGGGCTGGTACGTCGCCGGCTGCGCCACGCCATCCACGGCCGTGCCGAGGATGGCACCTGCGTACAGCACCGTGTATCCCTGCGACACCGCCCAGCTACGGAACGACTCGGGCGCGGTGATGGTCGTGGTCGTGGACGCCGTGTACTGCGACCCCAAGGGCAGCGTCGCCGGCAGGTCGCTGTCGACGACGGCCGTGAACGCGTACGACGACGCCGTACCGAACCCCGGCCCGCTGCACGTGTATGGCAGCGTCCCTGTCGACGCATCCGCGGCTGGCGCACTCAGTATGCCTGCGGCGAGGACCGACGCCAGTGCGCCGGCCATGGAACCCGCGAGCCTCATGGCCCTGGCCCTGCTGCTGTTGCCGTTCTTCCGATTGCTTCCCGACATGATGTGCTCCCCTTCGTACGAACGCCTTCCCCCCACGTTAGGCACGCATCGGCATCTTGGGCACGGTACCAATGACCCAGATGACTCCGGTCATCGGGCGCCTCCGGGTCTTCAGTCCCGGGACCTTCGCTCCGGCACCCACCGTCTCCACCTTTCCCGACTACCTCGGTACCGCGACGACCGCAGTGGAGCCCGCGAGCAACAACAGCCGCCCGTCCGATGGCCATCGATCCCGCGGTCATGCACGAGGCTTTGGCGTTGCGTCTAACCGCCGCTACGGACTGGGTCTCGGGGAGCCGCCGGTGCCGGCGCAGTCCTCCCCCTTGCCCCGGTTTGGGGCCTCGCCGCCGCCTTCTTCCTGGGGCAGGCGATCGATTGCCCCCGACGCAGCGGGCCGGCGCTTCGCTCGGTTGTTCTTGGATCGTCTAGGTCAACTCCTTGTCGCAGTGTCTTCGAGCCACTTCGGCGGTCCCAATCCGGTGGTCTTCGACGGTGCTGACAACGACGAATCAGAGGCGTCGTACACCGCGCCACATGACCTGACCCCCGGATTGCCACGATCTGCATCCCCCCGAAGGCGCGTCACTTCGCCAATGACGGCGCACGCTCATCCCGAGGAGCGGTCGGCCACTCATCGCTTGCCCGACGAGAAACGTGGCTGCGAACATCGCGTCGTGACCGGTTCGCCAGTGCTGTACCTGACTGTGGGGCTACCGGGAACAGGGAAGACGACGTGGGCGCGTCGGATCGCCGACAGGGAGGTCATCCTTCGTCTCACGCCCGACGACTGGATGGCAGCGCTGTTCAACGACAACGACGCCAACGGTCGCAGGGACATCCTCGAAGGACGCATGGTCTGGGTAGCCCATGAGGTCCTGAGGAGCGGCTCCTCGGTCGTACTCGACTTCGGATGCTGGTCACCTGAGGAGCGTTACGCGATCCGTGCCATCGCCGAATCGGCGGGAGCGCGCTTCGTCCTCCAGCACCAGAGCATCGACGAAAGCGAACGCCGTTCCAGAGCGAGGTTGCGGTGGCAGTCGGATCCAGAGACGACGTTTCCCATGAGCGACGCCGACCACGACCGATTCGTGGCGCTGTATCGACCTCCATCGGCTGCGGAGCTGTCCTACGCGCCCATCCCAGACGCCCCGTCCGGCTATGAGAACTGGTTCGACTGGGCGAGCCGCCGCTGGCCGACGCTGCCGCGTCTCGACGACGCCTAGTCACTCCGTCGAGGTGCGCTCCCAGAGGTAGACGTCTTGAGGTCCGTTGCGCGGTCCCAGAGACGTACAGGTCCTCGGGTACTGACGACGGTGCTCTGGTCGTCGGGCACGTGCGTCGTGAATGCGAACCCGCCCATCGTGTCCGTCTTGGCGACCGCCTCCGTGACGAAGCCGGTCTCCTCGAGGCGCTGCAGCTCGACTCGGATGCGCTGGTCAGCCGGGACGCGTCCTCGTAGGCTCACCGGGATGCCGGGTGCTCCGGACCCCGACGCCAGCACCAGTGAACCCACCGGCGCCTGCCCCACGGCGCTGCCGCTCGCAGGACTGAGCACGGCCGCCATCGTCGCCGCGTGGGACGACATCATCTCGATGGATCGTTGACTCGGCTACGGGACACGTGCCTCGACGCCCTGGCGGTCCTGGCATCGTTGACGGACTAGCTCGTTCCCCGCTCAAGCCGCGAACCTCACACCGGATAGCCCGCGTCGGCCAGGACGTTGCGACCCACGGCCATGCACCTGGCTCGTCTCTCCGGCATGGTCGTCCAGTAGTACCAGATCATGAGAGTGATCGAGAGCGCCCACGCCCGGCCGCGCAGCCAGGCCGCGTCGTCAACGCCGACCTGCCTTCGGAACAGTTCCCTGGCCGGGGGATCGAGGACTTCCCAGGCCACGACAAGGTCCACGGTCGGGTCGCCCACGGACAGGCCCCCGAAGTCCAGGACCGCGGTCAGGGCCCCGTCGCGCACCAACAGGTTCTCGGCTGCGAGATCGCCGTGGTACCAGCGCGGCGCCGTACGGTCTGCGGCTCCGGGCAGCCTCATGGCATCGGCCCATATCTGCTCGGCGGCATCGAGGTCGAACTCGAAGTCCTCCAAGGTCCGGCAACGCTCGATGTTCTCTTGCGTGTCCTGGTCCATCGTCGCGAGCGGCTCGCCTCGGTACGCGTGCAGGTGCGGGTCATCGGCCGCACCGGGGGGTACTTCCGCACGGCTCAGGGCGCACAGGACGGCCGCGAGGTCGTTGGCCAGGTGTTCGCGTCGTGGGTCGACGGATGTGTCCGGATCGACCACCTCGGGGTGAGCACCCTCGATCCAGCGGACCACCGACCAGCGCTCCGGGTAGTCGCGATCGGGTTCGAACACGGCAACCACATCCGGCACTGACACTGGCAGCAGTGGCCCCAGCACTGGCAGCCAGGTGGCCTCCTTCGAGATGGTCGCCGATCCCCCGGGTTGGCGGGGCAGCCGCACCAGGAGGTCTCCACCAAGACGGAACAACGCGTTCGTCGAGCCGCTCGATGCCAACCGTCGAACCGGCGCGTCAGCGTAAGCAGGCATCGCCCGGCTCACCAGGCCCCGGACCAGCTCGACATCGATCGGGATCTCGTCGGAATGGAGAGCTCGGGCCACCACAGGGACTCAATCCCACCTCTCGGTGACGCCGCAACCGACTATCAGTCGTTCTCGGCGGACGCCACTCGGGACACTGCAGGCGTTAGAGCCCGATGGCTGCCGCCGCCATCCGGTACCGCGCGGCCTCGATCTCGAGCCAGGTCGAGGCGAGGGAGTAGTCCGGTTCGCCGCCCGGGACCCGTTGCGTTGCCGACCACCCGTCGCAGCTGCGACTCCGCTGCTGGTTCAGGGAGGCTGTCTACGCCGAAGGCCTCCAGAACTGACGTGGGCGGCCGCCGGGATGTCACTCTTGCACGCTAGGCCGCAGCTCGCCGGCCCGCCGCCGGCCGGGTGCACGCTCACAGCTGGGACCTCAGTACGTCGATCTCGCAACCCGGCGAGGACGGGTCGAAGCCGTGCTCGACCAGCCAGCGGATCGCCGTCAGACTTCGCAGCGACCACCAGGCGCGGATCACCTCGTGGTCGACGTCGGCGCCGTAGCCGGCAAGGACGTCGCCGAGGTGCTCCGGGTGCCCGAGCGTCAGGCTGGCAAGGTCGTACATGGCATCGCCTTGACCCGCTTCGGACCAGTCGAGCACGCCGGTGATCTCGTCACCGTCGACGAACACGTGGGCGACCTGCAGGTCGCCGTGCATGAACACCGGTGTCCACGGTCGGAGCGCAGCCTCGGCGACCTGACGGTTGCGCGTGACCAGATCAGCAGGAAGGACGTCGTTCGCCAGCAGCCACGTGCATTCGCTGTCGAGGCTCGATGCCTTCTCCGCCAGGCTCCGTCCCGGCCGGGGCGGCAGCGGTGCGTCGTGCAGCACACGTACGGCGGCACCCGCCGCGGCCCACGCCGCCGACGACGCGGTCGACGGCTCGCCGAGGCGGGCGAGGGCCGACCCCGGGAGAGCGGCGAGCGCGAGCACTGGCGGCTTGCGCCACAGGACCTCCGGAGTCGGGACCGGAGCCATGGTCATCGCCTCGACCTCGACGTCGGTGCGGGTCTGGTCGGCGTCGATCTTCAAGAACACCTCGCCGACACGGAGGGTCGCGCGCTCGTGATGCGCCACGACGACCTCGACCTCCTCCATGCCGGTCAGTGTCTCGGAAAGGATCACGATGTCCCCAGCGGTTTCGCGGGCGCGCGCGACGCGTCGGCGTACCGCTGGGCCAGAAGCCTCACCTCCGCGAGCAGCTCGGGTGAGTCGAGCACCTCGAACGGCGCATCCCACCAGGCCAGGTACTTCGCGACCATGGCGGGATTGTCGGAGCCGACCGTGACGACGCAGGCGTCGTCGCCATCGGGCTCGATCTCGACCGAAGTGGGTGCCCGCCGGCGGATCACGTCGGCGGGGGCGAGCAGGCGTACCCGGTAGCGCTCTTGCCACGACGCGGTCTCGAGTGCTCGCACGATGAAGGCCTCGAAGCCACCGTCGGGGTCGGGGCGCGGACGGAAGCGCCGACCGTTGGGGACCTTGACCCGCAGCCGATCGACGCGAAAGGTTCGCCAGTCGTCACGTCCGACATCCCAGCCCAGCAGGTACCAGCGGGCGCCACGCAGGACGAGACGGTAGGGCTCGACCTCTCGGTGGGTCTCTGTGCCGGAGGCGTCCTGGTAGGTGAACCTCAGCTGCTCGCGTGCGTGGATCGCGGCCGCGATCGGGGGCAGCGAGTGCGTGGCGACCGAGGGACGCCCCAGCGGAGCGTTCACGGTGGCACTCGCCAACGCCTCGAGACGGGGACGGAGGCGCGAAGGCAGCAGCGCGACGACCTTGCTGAAGGCTCGCATCGACGAGTCCGCTGTGTCGGACAGCCCATGGGACGCGGCCAGGATGAGCCCCAGCGTCACGGCCATCGCCTCCTCGTCGTCGAGCAGCAGGGGCGGGAGGCGGCTCCCGGAGCCGAGTCGGTAGCCGCCCGCGACACCCGGTGAGGCCCCCACCGGGTAGCCCAGCTCGCGGAGCGTGGCGACGTCGTTGCGCAACGTACGAGCCGACACCCCCAGCTCGGCGGCCAGGGCCGGACCGGTGTGGTCGCCGGGCACCTGCAGCTCGGCGAGGAGGCGCAGCAGCCGCGCGGAGGTCGTCAGCACAAGCCCCAGGATATTGCGCAATGCGGAAGCAAACCTGCCGCAATGGCTGATGGAATCGGAGCAACCGATCCACCCGAAAGGAAGCTCGTCATGGGTACTCCCACCATCGCCACCGTCGTCTTCCCGGCCCGCGACTTCGAGGCCGGCGTGAACGCATGGACGTCGGTGTTCGGCGCCGGCCCCGCCTTCTCCAGCAGCGGTCAGCAGACCGCGCCCGGTGAAGCCGACTTCGCGGTGTTCAAGACGCCGGACCTCGAGATCGGGCTGACGTCCCTGCCCTGGGTGGACGAGCCGCTCGTCTTCCTCCACACCGACGACATCGAGAAGACCCGACAAGAGCTGATCGACGCCGGTGCCACCGGGCTCGGTGAGGTCGCCGACGGCTCGCTCGCCGAGCTGGGCAGCGCTCCGATCACCAACGGAAGCGCCGAGACAGGCGTCGTCGAGGTCCCCGGCGCCAGGCTCGCCGTCGTCCGGCTCGCCAACGGAAACCTCCTCGGCCTTCGTCAGTCGATGCCCGTCGCCTGGTGAGCCGCGGCTGGGGTGGCTCAGACGGCGCCTCGGTTCGACGTTCAGTTGCCCCAGTCCATCTGGTGTTGCGGCACCCCGACCTCGTGCGCGTACTGCTCGATCTCGGCACGCCGAACGCGATCACCCCGGCGATGCCGGAAGACCCGACCGGCGAACACCACGACGTGCTCGTCGCCCACCGTGAAGCTTGCGTACCAGCCGCCCTCCACGAGCAGGGATCTCGCGAGCGCATCGGCCAGGTGGTCGGCGAGCTCATCGGGGGCGGCGAAGTCGATCATCGTCCACACGGAAGGCTGGCCAGACGTGGCCGATCCGGACACATCGCGTCGCTGGACCCGGACCAGCGTCAACCCAGCGACCTCGAGCAGCGCCCCGACCTTCAGGCTCTCGGCCAACAAGGTTCCGACCAACACACGCGCATGCTTTCACGGGTGGGTCGGCCTACGATCGGACCAGGCCCACAGGACACACCACGAGGGCTGGGTCGAGGAGGTCGTCGACTGTCATGAACAACCTGAAGCGGTTCACCATCTGCAAGCTGGCCGGCCACAAGTGGGCGAAGGTCGCCTATCCGCCGTCGAGCGACGGGGAGGCCTCAGGGACCTTCCTGCGATGTCTGCGATGTGGCAAGGAGAACCACGACGCCGGAACGGTTGCCCGTGGCGCGGGCGGTGTCTTCTAGCCCGTCACGGAGCATCCGTAGGGTCGAGGCCGTGAGCTCTTCGGGATACCAGCCCTTGCACCTCGACTGGCCCGGCCTGGTCAACGCGCGTGACCTCGGTGGCCTGCCTCTCCAGGATGGCCGGGTGCGCGAAGGCGCCCTGATCCGTTCGGAGTCGCTGACCCGGCTCGACGAGGGCGGGGTGGAGGCGATGCGGGAGGCAGGGGTCTCGCGCGTGCTCGACCTGCGGCGTCCAGGAGAGTCGCCCGACCCGCATCCGTTCGCCGACGACGAGGCGACGTACGTGAACCTCCCCGTCGAGGACCCCGCCGACATCAAGCGTCATACCGGGCCGATGGTCGACCTCTACCTCGACATGGTCGACGCCCGGCCCGAGCTGTTCGCGGCGGCGGTCGCGGCGATCGCGGACGCGCCACCCGGTGCGGTCGTCGTCCATTGCGCCGGCGGCAAGGACCGCACCGGACTCGTGACGGCCCTGGCCCTCACCGTGGCCGGTGCCGACAAGGAGGTCGTGGCGGCCGACTATGCGCTCACCGAGGAGCGCCTCGAGCCGCTGATGCGTACGCATCTCGCCAAGATCGAGGACGACGCGGCGCGCGAGCAGTTCCGCGAGTACCAGTCCACGCCGGCGGCCAACATGCTCGCCGTTCTCGACCACCTCGAGGACCAGCACGGCAGCGTGGCGGAGTATCTCCTCAGCGGTGGGCTGACCGAGGAGCAGCTGGAGCGGTTGCGGGACCGGCTCACGGCCTGACTCCGACCCTTGCCAGGGAAGCCGACTCGGTCCAGCATCGGATGCGGTGTCCATCACGGACCGAGCTCGGTCCATGTCGCAATCCGGAGGCGATCGCCCATGCGTAGCACTTCCCTGACCCGCCTGCTTGCCGTGCTCGGCGCGGGCGCACTGCTAGCAGCAGGGGTGTCACCCTCTGCCGGGGCTCCCAGCGCGAAGCATGAGCCGGCAGCAGCGGTACCCGAGGTCGTCGCCTCCGGGTTGAACAACCCTCGCGGGCTGGCCTTCGCGCCGGACGGGTCGCTGTACGTCGCCGAGGCCGGCGCCGGCGGCTGCGGGTCCCTGCTTCGCGGGTCCCGAAGGGCCGTCCTGCTTCGGGATGACCGGTTCCGTCACGCGGATCGGCCGGCACGGCCAGGAGCGCGTGCTGACCGGGCTGCCGTCGATCGGTGTCGAGGGCTCGGGCGACGCCGGGATCGGGCCGTCCGACGTCGCCTTCCGGGGCAACGACAAGGTCTATGTGACCGTCGGGCTCGGCGCGGACCCGGCGATCGCCGAGCAGCTGCCCGGCCCTGGGCGAGATGGGCCAGCTGGTGCTGGCCAAGCCGTCGAAGGGCACGTGGAGCACGGTGGTCGACCTGGCGGACTTCGAGACCGACAACGACCCCAACGAGGACGGGCCGGACACCAACCCCAACTCCGTGCTGGTGTCCCAGGGCCGGGCGATCGTCTCAGACGCCGGCGCCAATGACCTGTTGCGGATCAAGCAGAACGGATCGGTCGAGGTGATCGCGACCTTCCCCAACGTCGACGTACCAGGGCCGGGTGGCGCGCCGTTCTCGATGGACTTCGTGCCCACCACCGTGGCCAAGGGACCGGACGGCGCCTTGTACGTCGGGCAGCTGACCGGGTTCCCCTTCCCGCTGGGCGGTGCCAAGGTCTACCGGATCGGACCCAGCGGAACCGAGGTCGTCGCCGAGGGGTTCACCAACATCATCAGCATCGCGTTCGACGGTGCGGGCAACCTCTACGTGCTCGAGATCTTCCACAACGGCCTGCTCTCCGGAGACCCGACCGGTGCTCTGATCCGGGTCGCCCCGAACGGTGACCAGACGATCGTGATGTCCGATGGGCTCATCACTCCTGGCGGGCTCGCGGTGCGCGGCGCGAACGCCTACGTCTCCAACTGCGGTACCTGCGCGGGCGGCGGGGAGGTGCTGCGGATCCCGCTCGGCTGACGGCCAGCTGACGCTCAGCTCACGCCGGGCGGCGTTCGCCTGAGCTGGTCCTCCACCATGACCGGCCGGGCGACGTACGCCGCGAGCGCGAACAGCGGGAGCACCAGCGCCGTCAGCACGAGCAACGGCCAGGTCCACCCGCCGGTCGCGTCGTGCAGCGCACCGAAGGAGAAGGGGCCGGCCGCCGCGATCAGGTAGCCGACCGACTGGGTGACGCTCGACAAGGCTGCCGTGCCCTCGGTGGTGCGGGCGCGCAGCCCGACGAGGGTGAGCACCAGTGGGAAGGTCGTGGTCGCGGCCCCGACCAACAGTGCCCACGCGACCGCGCCCGTTCGCGGCGCGACCAGGATCCCGGCGTACCCGACGAGGTAGCACGCCAGGATCGCGAACAGCAGCCATCGTGGGTCTGCTGACTTGGCCAACCGGGTCGGCGCCCACAGCGACAGGGGGATGGCGGTCGCGGCGACCAGGCCGACCAGCAGGCCGGCTTCCGCGGCCGAGAACCCGGCGTCGCGCCACATCGAGGCGAACCAGCCGAAGATCACGTACGCCTGCAGGGACTGGAAGCCGAAGAACAGCGCCATGGCCAGACCCAGCCTGGTCCGGAGCACCTCGACGTAGCCGATGCTGCGCTCCGGCCGGTCGAGGTGCCGGTCGCGGGCGATCAGCCCGGTCCACGGGACCACAGCGACGACGGCGATGACCGCCCAGGCACCCAGCCCGCCGCGCCAGTCGCCCAAGGCGTCGGAGATCGGCACGGTGAGCCACAGCGCCGCGGTCAGGCCGATGGAGAGCGCTGTGGTGTAGATGGCCGTGACCAGCCCGACGCGGTCGGGGAAGTGCAGCTTGACCAATGACGGCAGCACCACGTTGGCGACGGCCATCCCCGCCAGGGCCAGCATCGACAGCGCCAGGAACGACGCCTCGTGGTCGACGAGCACGCGCGTGCCGAGACCGGCGATCACGCAGACCAGCGCGAGGAGGGTCACGCGGTGCAGGCCGATCCGGCTGGCCAGGGCGGGCGCCAGTGCGCCGAAGACCGCGAACGCGAGCACCGGCAGGCTCGTCAGCAGCCCCGCAGAGGCCGCGCCCATGCCGAGACCGGCGCGTACCTCGGCCAGCACCGGCCCCACGCTGACGGCGGCTGGACGGAGGTTGAGGGAGAGGAGCACCAGCCCGACCAGTACCAGGACAGTACGGCGGGTGGGCACCCGGCGATGTTCTCAGGGACGTCCTAGGGGGTGCCCTGCGGAGGGTCGAGTGGAGGAGCATCAGGCTCGTCACTGGAACGGTCTTGTATGAATAATCAGTTGTTCTAGCGGATGCCCAGGGAGGTAGAGATGGCACGTAGACGTCCTGACGTGCGGAAGCCCACGATGATGGGCATCGTCACACGGCGCTGCGGCGCGACCTCGAGCGGGTGCGAGGGGCCGTGACGACCGAGCCAGTTCCTCTGGGCGCGCAACGACGGGCGTTCGGCGGGCACGTGGTCTGGTTGATGAAGTTCCTGCATGCCCACCACGAGGCGAGGCCCGCGGCCTCTGGCCGCTGGTGCGGAGCAGGAACCCCACGGCCGTCCTCTGCTGGACTCGCTCGAGGCGGACCACGCACGAATCGAGCCGCTCGCCACGCCCTCCGCGATGCTGGGCACCGGTACGCCGACACGTCGGCGACGAGGCCCGGGTGGCGCTGGCCGAGGGGATCGACGCCTTGGCGGCCGTGCTGTTCCCGCACCTGGACCGCGAGGTCAGCGACGCGATGCCCGTGGTCGCGGCGAGCATCGACGCAGCGCCGGTGGCACGAGGTCGACCGGCCAGGTCATCAAGCCACAAGTCCTGGCGCAGCTGGCGACGGTCCAGGCTCACTGGGTGCTCGACGGGACGACGCGGAGGACGGTATGACGTGGTCGGTGCACACCGCGCCGTGGTTGATGCGGGCGGTGATCCCGCGTCGGCTTCGCCGGGAGGTCCAGGCGGGCCGTCCCCGGTCAGGTCCGCCGCTGCGGACGCGGACCCGCAGGCGCCAGCCATCGGAGACGCGTGAACGACAGCCAGCCGAGAGCGCCTCGACGCCCCTACCGCTCCTCGCGACGGCAGCGCAGCCCTCAGACCCAGACCGAGTGTCACCGATGCGACTCTGCTGCTGTTCGCCGACACGCGGTCTGGGCCGCCACCGGATGCGCGACGTCGCCGGTGCGGCCGGGGTGTCCCAGTCGAGACTGTCTACGCCGAACTCGGGTCCAAGACGGAGCGTTGATGGCCCGAGCCATCGACGTCGGCGTGGTCGGACGACGCCGTAGCCGGTCGCCTCGCCGAAGCGCCAGGATTCGTCTCGACTGGGCCGCGGTGGTCACGTCGCCCGCGCGCGAGCGGCGGCGCACCAAGTCACGGAGATCCACCAGCGTCAACGGGGGGATGCATCCAGCCCGCGGGAGGCTGCGCGCCGCCGAATCCCGAGGCGGCCCGCCGATACCCGAGGGCAACCTACGACGGCGCACGGACGTCAGGAGGCCAACCGTACTGGTCAGCCCGGCCGTCGCCGGTGCCAGATCCGCGAGCGCGTACCGCCTGTGGGCGGTGACGTTACGCCAGACCTCTGGTCTGCTGACCGAACTGGGCGGATGGACACCCGACGAGTACGAAGCGTGGCTGGCCGAGGTCATCGACAAGCTCGTCGCGCGTCGGGGCGTGCCAGATGACCCGCCGGCACGTCCCCCTGCACGGCGCGCTCGACGTGACCGTCCAAGCACTCAGCGACGCTGTGTGGCGAGTCGTCTCCGACGTCACGCGCAGGGCGAGTGGAGCCACGAGTGCCACCAGGTCTCCTGGCTCGGCGGTGCGACGTCGGCGGCGCCGGGTGTCCGGTTCCGGGGCCGCAACCGGTCGGGTCCCTGGCGATGGAGCCGGACCGCGACGTGGTGACCATCAGACCCGCCCTCGCGAGTCGACCGGGAGGACCATCCCCACGTGGCGGTTCGTCGACAGCACCGACTGGAGCATCGTCCTCGACCGGATATCGCGGTTCCAGGATCGTCCAGACCTTCGAGGTCACCCGATCCCAGACTGGTCGATCAGCTCGTCTCACGTCTCGTGCCCGCGCACCTCGACCGCACAGGCCTTGACCGTCGACCTCGTCCGGATGATGCCGTCGACGGCTCAGCGGCAGACGCGCGGGGAGCGCAGCAGGAACCGCCCGACCACACCGCGGTGATCGGAGACGGCCGACTGCCACGTCGCCATCACGGTGGGACGCCAGCTGTCGTCGGCCAGGAGGAAGTCGATCCGGCTGCGCGGGGCGTTGTTGGGGGCGGTCAGCCCGTCACCGTCGCCCACCAGCGGCCACGGGTCGACCAGGTCGGTGTGGGCCGGGTCGAGCGCGAGGCCCAGCGTCGCCGAGCCCGGCGAGGCGTTGAAGTCGCCACCGAAGATGACGGGGTCGCCGTCGACGCCGACGATGTCGCGGGCCAGCCGCATCTGCTCCTGCCGCAGCCTCGGTGTGGTGTGGTCGAGGTGGGCGTTGTAGATGCTGATGTCCCGGCCCTTCAGCCGTAGCACCAGGTGCTGGAGACCCCGCGGCTGGCGGCCGGGTTGGTTGGGGAGTCCGGTGTGCGTCCAGCTCTCGACCTTCAACCGCGTCAGCACGGCGGTGCCGTAGTCGCTGACGGGGTCGCCCGGCCGCAAGCCGTTGCGCTGGACGTTGGAGGCGAAGACGGGCTCCATCCCGAGCAGCGCCGCGAGGTACGCCGCCTCGTCCACGAAGCGGCTGCGCAGGCGGTTCTGGTCGACCTCCTGCAGGAGCACGACGTCGGGCTCCGCGGCCGCGATCTCCCCGGCGATCTGGTCGAGCTGGAACCCGGCCCGGCCGATCCCGCTGTGGATGTTGAAGGTGACCACGGTGAGCGGGACCGGCTCGCCGACCCGCCGGCACGGCTCGATCGTCGCCCCCGGTACGACGACCGGCGGCGGCCCGGTGGGCGGCCGGGTGGATGGCCGGAGGGATGGCGGAGTGCTGCTGGTCGGCCCGGAGGTCACCGGGCTCGGGCCCGCCGACGGCCCACCGGGGCCGTGGGCCGGCGCCCACCAGGCGAGCAGCAGCGTCACGAGGACACCGGTCGCGAGCAGCGCGACCAGCCCGTGGGTGCGCCGGCTCATGCCGCCATTGTCACCGGCGGCTGGCTACCGTCAGGGCATGAGGCGGTACGCGGCCGCGCTCGCGGCCGGAGCGCTGCTCACGAGCGGGTGCACGTCGTCGTCCTCGGTGCCGCTGGCCGACCCCGGTGCCCCGACGACGCGGACCACCAGGTCGGTCGTGCCCACGGCGCCACCGACCGTCTCGCCGACGGCCAGCGCGAGGCCGGCTCCCGTCCGCGTGCCGAACTTCTCGCCCGAACGCGCCATGGACGACGTCCGTCACCTCGCCGTCGACATCGGCCCCCGCCTGGCCACGGGACCGCGCTTCCGCGAGGCCGCCCGCTGGGTCGCCCGACGTCTGCGCGACCTCGACTACGACGTGACGACCCAGACCTTCCCGGTGCCCGCGGGCGACTCGTGGGGCGTCCCGGTCGGGGCTGGTACGTCGGCCAACGTCGTCGCGCGGCCGAAGGGCTTCGACCCGGGCGCGCCGTACCTGCTGGTCGGCGCACACCTCGACACCGTCGCCGTCGCACCCGGTGCCGAGGACAACGCCTCCGGTGTCTCGGTGCTGCTCGAGACCGCCCGGCGTACCACGATCCTGCCCCGCCGGCTGCCGGTCGTCTTCGTGGCGTTCGGCGGCGAGGAGCCCCGCGGGCCCGGCGACCTGCACCACTTCGGCTCGCTCCACTACGTCGCGCAGATGTCGCCCGGCGAGCGCCGCAACCTGCGCGCGATGGTGTCGATGGACCGGGTGGGCGTCGGCAGGGTCGTGCCCATCGCGTCGGTGCCCGGCACCCCGATCGCGGTCAGGGCCGCCCTCCGCCGGTCGGCCGAGCGGCTCGGCATCGGCACCTCTGTCGAGCTGAACACGGCCAGCGACCACGAGTCGTTCGCGGACGCCGGGCTGCCGGCCGCGCGGCTCGGCAGCACGCCGTACGCCGGCTACCACTCGGCCGCCGACGTCCCGTCCGTCGTCGTCCCCGCGCAGCTGCACCGGGTCGGTCGCGTGGTCTGGGACTTCATCTCCCGAGCCCGCTGAACCGCCAGAAGTTCGCGAACATCCGCTCCGCCGCGGCGTACGGCACCACGCGTGGCGCGTGGTCGGCGCCGATCCGGTAGGGCACGAAGTCGACGGCCTTGAGCTCGTCGTCCCAGAAGGTCGCCTCGAGCAGCAGTCCCTCGTTCTTCTCGGGCTCGACCATGTCGAAGGTGAAGTTGCCCAGCGAGTGGACGACCAGGCCGTCGCCGACGAGCGAGGCGCCCTGGACCCAGTGGGGGTGCCCGCCCACGACGAGGTCGGCGCCGGCGCGGACGAGCTGCCGGGCGACGTACTCTCTGGATCGGCTCCGGTCGCTCGGTGTACTGAGTGCCCCAGTGCGGCACCACGGTGACCACGTCGACCCGGTCGGCCAGAGCGGCGCACGTCGCCGAGGACCCGCTCCAGCTCGGCGCGGTCGAGCGGGCCGGTGCGTGGCGGCATGCTGACCGAGCTCGCGCCGGGCCGGCCTGGACCCGCCTCGGGGGTCTCACCGATCGCGTTGAAGCCGACGAAGCCGAACCGGACGCCGTGACGGGTGACCAGCGTCGGACGGCGCGCGGCGGCCAGGTCGGCGCCGGCGCCGAACGGCCCCAGATCCGACTCGTCCAGCAGCTCGACGGTGCCGGACCAGGGACGCTCGCCGTAGTCGCCCGCGTGGTTGTTGGCCAGGCCGACCGCGTCGAAGCCGGCGGCACGCAGCCCCTGCCGCACCGCGGGGTCGGCGGCGAACGAGTCGCCGCCCTGCGTCGGCGGTCCCAGCGTGACAAGCGTGCTCTCGAGGTTTCCGACGGTGATGTCGGCGGAGCGCAGGCGTCGCTGCATCGGCCGGAGCGGGTACGACGGGTCGCCCTCGCGCCGCGGCCACGCTCGCCGACCCGGCGGCCGAGCATGATGTCGCCGACGACGGTGAGCGTGGTGACCCGTCCGGGCTCGGGACCCGCGGCCCGGATCGGGTAGTCCGTCGGGGTCGCGCAGCGGGTTGCGGCCGTTGACGGAGAGTACGCGCACGCCTGGGCCGACCTTGCTGGCCGGGACGATCGCGACCATGTCGGGCCCGAGACTGCGCAGGTCCGACGCCTTGCGGGTGACGGTCAGCCGGCCTCCTGGCAGGCCGAGCTGTGACCACCGGGTGATGCCGCCGTCGAGCAGCAGCCCGGCCTGGCTCCGGGTCAGGTCGGCGGGCGGCCGACGTACGTGCACGGCGATCACCAGCGGCTCGCTGGTCGGGGGATCGGGAGGCTCGGTCACCGACGGCGTGGGTTCGGCGGTGGGGGAGGACGGCGAAGGTGGCGAGGTCGGCTCGGGCGCGGGGCTGCTCTCCTGAGAGGTCGAGCACCCGGCGATCAGGAGGGTGCCGGCGAGCACCACCGCGACCGCCCTCATCCGGCCACGGTAGCCGGGCAGCTCATCTCGCTGGTCGAGCCGGGCGAGGCCCGAGCCGTCGAAACCACCGATCGACGGTGCGAGATCTCAGGCTCGTCGTGACGGCCTCGCAGCTCAACCACCGATGGTGGGGGGCGTCGGTGCGCTCGGGCAGGATGCGGCATGCCGCGGACCTGTGCGACACGTGAGCGACGACGAGCGCCGGGCCCGCATCGCCCAGCGTCACGGCATCGCGCCCGGCTCGCGGCTCCCCGACGCGGTGGCGGCGACGCGAGGCGATGACGGTGCTCCACGCCACGGAGCCGGCCACGGTCTACCTCTCGCTGCACGCCCGCGTCGACGGCCTCACCGTCGCCGACGTCGACCGCGAGCTCTACGAGCGCCGGTCCCTGGTCAAGCAGCTGGCCATGCGCCGCACGGTCTTCGTCTTCCCGCGCGACCTGCTGCCCGCGGCGTGGGGGAGCAGCTCGGCGCGGGTCGCGGCCCAGCTCCGGCCCCGGCTGGCCAAGGACGTCGAGCAGGGCGGCCTGGCCGCCGACGGCGCGGCCTGGGTCGACCGGGCCTGCGCGGCGGTCGCTGGCCCGGCTGGCCGACGGCAGCGAGCTGTCGGCCAAGGCGCTGCGCGAGGAGCTGCCCGAGCTCGAGGGTCGCATCGACCTCGCCGTCGGCAAGGCCTACGGCGCCAACGTCGCGTTGTCGCCGCGGGTGCTCAGCCCAGCTCGGCGTCGAGGCGCTGATCACCCGCGGCCGCAACGGCGGCCACTGGCGGATCTCCCGTCCGCAGTGGACCTCGATGGCCGCCTGGCTGGGCATGGGGCGACGTACCGGAGCCGATGAAGGCCGCCGAGGGCTGGGCCGAGCTGGTGCGCCGCTGGCTGTGGACCTTCGGCCCCGGCACCGCCGCCGACGTCCAGTGGTGGCTGGGCGCGACCGTCGGCATCGTCAAGCAGGCCCTCGCCGACGTCGGCGCCGTCGAGGTGTCGCTCGACGAGACCTCGGGGGGCCAGACCGGTGACCAGACCGGCTGGCTGCTGCCCGACGACCTCGACGAGGTGACCCACGACGAGCCGTGGGTCGCCCTGCTGCCCGTGCTCGACCCCACCGTGATGGGCTGGAAGTCCCGCGCGTTCTACCTCGACCCCGGCCACGTGCCCCACCTGTTCGACACCAACGGCAACGCCGGCACCACCGCCTGGGTCGACGGGCGCGTCGTCGGCTGCTGGGTGCAGGACGCCGACGGCGTGGTCGACGTCCGCCTGGTCGAGAAGGTGCCGACGCGCGGCCGCCAAGGCGCTGGCCGCCGAGGCTGAGCGGCTGACCGACGTGGCTCGACGGCGTGCAGCGTCGGGACCGTCTACCCGTCCGCCGCGATGAAGGCTGTCGATGCACGTGGGGCCCGAATGAGCGCTGTCCGATATGGTCGCCCGCGTGCACGGCCGACGACGGCGAGACGGGGGAGCTGACCCGGCTGCGAGCCGAGGTCGCGCTGCTCCGCGACGAGCTCGCCACCGCTCCGCAAGGCCGAGGAGACGTCTCGACACCCGGCTGGCCAAGATGCGCGCCGCCCGCAACGCTGCCGAGAACTCCGCGACTCGTGCTCTCGCAGGCGCTCGCCGACCGGCTGCGCATCGACGGCACCCGCCACGGGCCGCAAGCACAGCCTCTCGCCCGCCGCACGCCCGCGCCCACCGCACGAGGAGCGGCAGCAGCTGGAGCTGATCCGCTCCTCGCCGCTGTTCGACGCCGCGTGGTACCTCCGCAACTACCACGACGTGGTCCGCTCCGGCGACGAGCCGGCCCTGCACTTCCTGCGCCACCCCACCCGGCCGATCCGCGCGCCCGGCCCCGACTTCGACACGGCCCGCTACCTCGACGCCCATCCCGAGGTGCTGGACGAGGGGGTCAACCCGCTCGTGCACTTCCTGCTCTCGCGAGGAGGGCCGACGGGCCGACCGCTACCCACCGCGGACCCGATGACGGCCGGACCCGACTCGAGACCGGCCGGCGTCGCTGCGCGGACTTCCTGGCCGCGCTGGCTCGCCTTCGTCCAGCGCTGGCAGCGCGTCGACCGCGACGACCCGGCCCGGGCCCGCCGGCTGGTCGAGCGGGTCCTCGCCGAGGGGTTGCCCGAGCCGCGCACCAACAAGCCGCGTCCCGACCGCGACGCCGAGCTGCGCTGCGCGATGGCCGTCGTGCGGGCGAGCGGCGCTCTTCGACGAGGAGGGGTACGTCGAGGCCAACCGGCTCGCCACCCGTCGACCGCCGCCAGGTCGACCCGCTCCTGCACTTCGTCGACGAGGGCTGGCGCGACCTGCGCGCGCCCAGCCTCGACTTCGACCTGTGGTGGTACACCTGCAGCTACCTCGACCCCACGGCCGAGGAGGTCAACCCGCTGCTGCACTACCTGCTCGTCGGGCCGCCACGAGGGGCTCGAGCCCGTGCCCGGTCCCGCGCCGGCCGCGCGCCCCGACCCGCTACGCCGAGGGGCAACGGCCGCGCCGCGCCTGCCTGTTCGCCGGCTACGACCGCGACGGGATCATCGACGACTACGTCGTGCACTACCTGCGCGAGCTGGCCCGGCTACGCCGACGTCTTCTACCTCGCCGACGGCGTGCTCGAGCCCGGCGAGCTCGACAAGCTCGACGGGCATCGCCGCGGGGGCCTGGAGCATCCCGCACGCGGCCTACGACTTCGGCTCGTGGTCGCTGCTGGCCCGCGACCTCGTGGGCTGGGACCGGCTCGACGGCTACGACGAGGTCGATCCTCGCCAACGACAGCTGCTTCCTGGTGCGGCCCCTCGACGACGTCTTCGCGCGAGATGGACTGCTCGCGCCTGCGACTGGTGGAGCCTCCAGGCCACCTCGATGGAGTTCAACGAGGACGACGTCGGCGACGGACGCCTCGATGCCGCTCGACGCAGGCCCGGCGCGAGCTCATCGGCCCGCGGCGATGGTCCGACGTGCTCTACCTCCACCTGAGCTCCTACTTCCTGGTGCTGCGCCGGCCCGTCCTCGACGACGCCGGGCTTCCGCTTCCGGCTCGACACGCGTCTGCGGCCAGCGCACCAAGCAGCTCGTGGTCGACAAGTACGAGATCGGCATCGGTCGCTACCTGATGGACTCCGGCTATCGACTTCGACACCTGGGCCGACGCGCTCTACCCGTTCCACCCGCTCTACTCCACGCCGCACCTTCGACCACATCGCGGCCGGCTTCCCGCTGGTCAAGCGCAACTTCCTCGCCGAGAACCCGCGCGACGTCCCGGGCTTCGGCGCCTGGCCGGAGTGGCTGATCGCGGCCGCGCCCGACGCGCCGCTCGACCTGATCCGGGCCAGCATCGACCGGGTCTCGCCCGAC
This sequence comes from uncultured Actinomycetota bacterium, assembly GCA_963758885.1. Classification (GTDB taxonomy): domain Bacteria; phylum Actinomycetota; class Actinomycetes; order Propionibacteriales; family Nocardioidaceae; genus Nocardioides. The sequence goes on along the minus strand of CAVWXS010000021.1, from coordinate 9,874 downwards.
GACCGGATGCGCCGCGGGCTGCTGGCCACGCGTCGACGAGCAGACCGGCCGGAACGGTCCGCCCCGAGCCAGCCGTGGCAGGGCTCCGGCTTCCGCTGGCTCGACGAGCGGGCAGCCCAAGCATCGCGCACTGGTGGGCGTTCCCGGTCGCGCCCGACACCCACCGGCTCGACGCCGGCGCCCGCGCGGTGTTCGAGGTGGTGCGCGACGACCCGACGATCCGCAAGGTCGTGCTCACCCGCTCGCGCCGCTTCGACCTCGACGGCGAGAACGTCGTGCGTCCTGCCGCTGATCACCTCGCGCGAGGCGCAGATGGAGCTCGCCCGCTGCCGCGAGATCCTGCTCGACCGCGCACGCCGCGCAGCGACCATCGACCTGCCGACTGCCGCGGACCCGCGCACCACTTCGTGCACCTCGGCAGCGGCCTGCCCATCGGGCCCGGCCCGCTGTCAGCGGATGCGCCGCGGCTCGCGCGCCTTCCAGGACCTCGCTTCCGACTACCGCCGCGCTGCACGCGATGGTCGTGGCCAGCCGCGCCGACGCGCTGGCCAAGGCGGCGGCGACCCCGCTGAACCTCCACCAGATGTGGCTCACCGGGCTGCCGCGGCACGACCTGGTCGTCCGCGCGTTCGACGCACTGCCCGACGACCTGCGCGCGCCGAGCAGGCGCTGCGCGACCGGCTGGCCGGGCGCCGGCTGCTGGTGCTGTGGCCGCGGCCGGGTCGGCCGCCGTGCGTGCCTGTCAGCGCGCCGAGCGCGACTGGCTGGCGGCCTGGTGCCGCCGCCACGACGCCGTCCTCGGCGTGCGCGAGGGAGCGGTCGACCGGGTCGGCAGCCTGAGCCAGACCCTCGATGCCGCATCGGGGCGCTGGGCGCTGTCGGCGCGCCGGCTGCCCGACCCCTCGGTGGTGCTCCGCGTCGCCGACGCCGTGGTCACCGACGACGCGGACGAGACGCGTCGACTTCCTGCTCACCGGCCGGCCGCTGCTGCACCTGGCTGCCCGACGACGCCGAAGCCGGCGAGCCGGCCGCGGCGGCCTCGTCGGTCACTTCCCGCCGCGCGAGTTCCTGCCAGGCCCGGTGTGCCGCTCGTTCGACGAGCTGGCGCGCCGCCCTGGACGCCGTGTTCGAGCGCCGGGACGCCGAGCGCCGCGTCGCCTACGCAGCGGGCGGTCGACCTGGCCTTCGCGCACACCGACGACCTGTCCGGCTGGCGCCTGGTCGAGCGGATCCGCCGCCAGTACGTCGACGCCTGAGGCCGCCGCTTCAGGCTCGGCAGCCAGTCGTCGATCGGCAGGTAGGTGCGCTTGACCCGCGTACCACGCGCGTCGGCGCTGCGGCCGTCGAGGTGGGCGTGCAGCAGCGGCGACGGCGCTCGTACTCGACCGCTCGTCATCGGTCGGGCTCGTCGAAGGCGCGCTCCAGCGCGGCGCGCAGGCCGCGCCACGTCGCGGCACAGCGGCCCGGGCACGACCTCGGCGAGGTCGTGCAGCAGGCCGGGGGAGCGGCGAACGTCGTCGAGGTCCGGCGCGAAGCAGACGACCGGCCGGCCGGGGACCAGGAAGTCGGCGAGCTCGCTCGGTGTAGTCGGAGACCAGCACGGCGGTCGCCCGCAGCACCATCTCGACGTCGGGGAGCGGTGGGCCGACAGGTCGAGCGCGCCCGCCTCGACCAGGCGGTCCCGCCAGGAGTGCGCGACGGACGGTCGCTCGTCACCGGACCGGTGACCGGGGGCGCACCCCGAGCACGGCGTCTCGACCGGCCAGCCACGCAGACCAGCCAGGCCGGTCGTCGGCGCCGAGCGTGGCAGGTCGTCCGCCCCGCCGGGCGTGCGGCCGGGATGCCACAGCACCAGCCGGCGGCCGCCGACGAGCTCGCCCGCAGCGGCGGCCTGCTCGCGCAGGTCGTCGGGCAGCGACGTCGCGCCGGCCAGCAGCAGGTCGGTTCGGGGCGCCCCGGTGACCCACCATCGAGACCGGCGGACCGGAGGCGAACGGCGCCCGCATCGCGGCCCGGTCTGGCCTCGGACGAGGTGACGACGGCCGCGGTCAGGTCGTGGTCGTGGCCGGCGCCTCGCGGACGGTGCTGCGTCCTTCCGTCGTGTCGGGGACCGGCACGGCCGCGCCGAACGCCGCGAGCGGGGTGCCCCGGCGCAGGCCCGACGAACTGGTGCCGCTGCGCCGGACAGCGGGTGGTTGACGTCGGCGCGCGGCCCCGCGGGACGACGAAGATCGTGCCCGCGCGGCAGCAGGTAGTACTGCGCCGCGGCCGCTCTCGACGGGTGCGGTGACCACGTTGGCGCCGGCGAGCCTGCTGCTCCACCGCGCAGTCAGCACGATCTTGCGGATCGACGGGTCGTAGCGGACCGCCTCGAAGACCGCGCGCGCGTTGCCCTCGAGCCGATGGGTGACCGGGTCGACCGGGAACGCCCACCAGTGGTCGTGCTGGGGCGTCCAGCGCGTCCTCGTCCTCGAACTCTTCGGGACCGACCGGGCGCGGGCGTCACGACGTGCCCGTCGGGCGGCCGTGCGGACCGCGAGGCTGCGGTGCAGGCTCCACGGCGGGCGAGACGCGCAGCAGGTTGCGCTCCATCGCGTCGACGTCGGCGTCCGGGACCGCCTCGCAGGACCGCGCCGCTTCCACCGCACCAGGTCCGGGCGTGGCTGAACGGGTTCTCGGCGAGGAACTGACGCTTGAGCAGGGGAAGCCGTCGTCCAGCAGGTCGAAGGCCGATGTCGCGGTAGACCGGGTGGAAGGGCAGCATCCCGTCGACGAACGTGGCCAGGTGGTAGCCGCGCGAGCATCAGGTAGCGGCGAGAGGCCGATCTCGTACTTGAGGATGATCGGCGTCTTGTCCGGACTGCGCGGCGACCGTGTCGAGGCGCCGACGGAACTCCGGGTCGCGCGATCACGCGCGGACCGGAAGGCCAGGAAGTACGACCCGACGTGGATGAAGTCGGAGTTGCGCCACAGGTCCAGCTCGCGCATCACGGCTGCTCGACCGCCGGTCCGAGCCGCAGCGGCCCGCCGTGCGCCGCCCGCAGCTCGTCGGCTGGTGAACGTCGTCGTAGGTCGCCTGGAGGCCCCACCAGTCGCGCCGGCCGGGCGTCCATCGCGGCGAACACCTCGTCGAAGGGCTGCACGAGGTAGCAGCTGTCGTTGGCCAGGATCAGCTCGTCGTAGGCCTCGATGGCGTCCCAGCCGACGAGGTCGCGGGCCAGCATGGAGTAGGAGCCGAAGTCGTAGCGCCCGTGGCGGATCGCCCATCGGCCCTTGGTGTACGGCGCCAGCTTGTCCAGCTCGCCGCCGTCGAGGTCGCAGTCGGCGAGGTAGTAGACGTCGGCGAAGCGGCTCAGCTCGCGGACGTAGGCGACCACCGTGTCGTCGACGACGCCGTCGGCGTCGAAGCCGGCGAACAGGCAGACCCGGCGCGGTGCTCGGGGCCGGCCGCGGGTGGCCCGGGCGTCCGGCCGCCGGTGACCGTCGGGAAGGTGCGAAGCCGCGGTGCCGCCCTCGAGCAGGTAGTGGACGAGCCGGGTTGACGTCCTCGCTCGTCGGGTCGAGGTAGGCGAACCAGTACCACCACAGGTCGAAGCCGGGGTGCGGGTTGCGCAGCTCCTTCCAGCCCTGCGGACGAAGTGCCGCACCTCCTCGTCGTGGCCGCACAGGTACCAGGCCAGGTCGGGGTTGTGCCAGAAGTAGCCGAACGCGTCGACGATGCCGGAGGCCTCCAGCACGGCCGTCTCGCACGCGAGCACGTCGTCCTCGTCCGCCCCCGGGCCGTCGTACGGCGGCTCGAGAACAGCTTCGAGCCCATCGGCGAGAGCTCGGTGGACCAGGGCGGAACGGTCGCCGGCGGGCGATCCGGCCCAGGCTCGCCACGAACGCGCGCCACAGCAGCGGGAAGTCGTGGGCCAATTCGTGGCGCTGGGTCCTGGCCGGGCTCCGACACCTTGGTCATCTCGTGGGCGGCCGGGCGACCAGCCTAGGGTGGTGCCGGTCTGCACGGAGAGGCAGGCCGACAGCAGGGCCCAGGAGATGGGGAGCCGATGATCTACGACCACGTGGTGGTCGGCGGCGGCATCGTGGGCGCCTCCACGGCGCGCCACCTCCTCGCCGCCGCGCCGGGCAGCAGCCTGCTCCTGCTCGACAAGGAGCGCGCGTTCGGGCTCCACCAGACCGGCCACAACTCCGGGGTGATCCACTCCGGCATCTACTACGCCCCGGGCAGCCTCAAGGCCGAGATGTGCCGGCGCGGGGCGCGTCTCACCGAGGAGTACGCCGCCGCGCGCGGCATCCCCGTGGAGCGGACCGGCAAGCTCCTCGTCGCGACCACGACCCCGCGAGCTTGCCGGGCTCGGACGCCTTGCGCGAGCGGGCCTCGGTCAACCGGATCGAGGCCGAGGTCATCGACGGTTCCGAGCTGCGCCGCCGCGAGCCGCACGTGACCGGGCTGGGCGCGTTGTTCGTCCCGTCCACCGGCATCACCGACTTCCGGCCGGTCAACGAGGCGTTCGCCGACGACGTCCGGCGCAGGCGGCGGTGAGCTGCGCACCGTGACGGCCGTCACCGGCGTCCACGAGTCGGCCGAAGAGGTGCGGCTGGAGACCACGACCGGCGAGGTCCGGGCCCGGCAGGTCGTCTTCTGCGCCGGGGTGCAGTCCGACCGGATGGCCCGGCTGGCCGGCATCGACGTCGACTTCCGGATCGTGCCGTTCCGCGGCGAGTACTACGACGTCGTGCCCGGCCAAGGCGGACCTGGTCAGTCACCTCATCTACCCGGTCCCCGACCCGGAGCTGCCGTTCCTCGGCGTGCACCTGACCCGCAGCGTCGACGGCGGCCTCAACGTCGGCCCGAACGCCGTCCTCGGGCTCGCCCGCGAGAAGTACGCCAGGTTCTCCTTCGACCGCCGTGACGCCCTCGACATCGTGCGCTTCCCGGGCATGTGGCGGGTGGCCCGCCAGCACGCGCGCACCGGTCTGCGCGAGCTGCGCAACTCCGCCAGCAAGCGCGCCTACCTCGGGCTGTGCCGTCGCTACTGCCCCGAGCTGGAGCTGGCCGACCTGACCCCGCGTGAGGCCGGCATCCGCGCCCAGGCGGTGCTGCGCGACGGGTCCTTCGTGCACGACTTCCTGCTCAGGAGCACGCCGCGCACCCTCCACGTCGTCAACGCGCCCTCTCCGGCGGCGACCTCAGCACTCCCGATCGGGGAGGAGATCGCCCGCCGCCTCGTGGTCCGGCCGAGCGCCCCTGACCTCGCCGCCCGACCTCCCCGTGTTCTGGTCTCCTCGCCCCCTCGTCCTCGCGACCTCCCTCTTCGTCTGGCCACCGCCGGCGCCCATGTCGACCGTGACGAGCACACCCACCTCGACACCCAGTTCAAGGTCCACCACGGCCACTACCCGTTCCCGCGGGACCTGATGGGCACGAGGTCGTCCACGAATGGGCCTGCGGCGTCGGCCACTTCGCGGGTGCCGACCCTCGCCCCGTGCGGCGACCCTTCGCTGAGCGCCGAGTCGCTGCCCTCGGGCAAGTACACGTCCGGCTACATCCACTACCCGACGTACTTCCTGGGCGGCGAGGCGTTCCGCTTGGTCGCCGACACCGTCCTCGGTGACCGCGAGCCCATCGACCTCTACCGCGAGTACTCCGCGCTCTGGATGTCCCTCGCCCTCGCTCTCTGCGGCTTGGTCACCTGGCGGCTCGGCTCCGCGGCGCCGACCTCGTCGCCGGCACGCTAGTGCCCGCGCCGCCTCGGGCATCGCCTCCGGAACAGAACAGGAGCACCGTCCGCCTCCGCGCTCTCACGCGCCCTGATCGGCGCGCCGGGCTGCGCTGGGTCTCACGGTCGCGGCTCGTCTGGCTGCTGCCGCCACCGCGCTCGCGCGTCCATCCGGTGACCGACTCGCTGCCCGCCGGGCCTTCATCCTCGCCGTCGTCGCCGCCCGCTCGCCAGCCGCGGGGCTGGCGGATCCCCGGTGAGTGGCGGCCACGGCTGTGGCAAGCCGTCCGCGCTCGCGTCGTGCTCCTACCCGTCGTCGTCTACACCGGTCATCGAGGCCCGCGCGACCATCGACAACGCCACCCTCTATTCCTTCGCCCCGACCAACGGTCTCTGGGCTGCCGCCAGCGGCAGCCTCCAAGAGCTGGTGTCGATCCACAGCCCGTGGTTCAGGCCAACGTGCTGACGATCGTCGGCGACCACCCGCTCGCCCCCATCCTCCGCTCCCTCGGTACCGGCGTCCCGGCCCTGCTGACCCTGCTGTCTTCGGCGTCCTGGTGCTCTTCGCCGGCGGCCGCGTGCTCCGTGCCCGCCAAGGTGCCGCCCCCTGCTGACACGGGCCTGACGGGCCAGGGCGGTCGCGGCCGCCGCTCGTCTGGCTGCTCATCGTCTGCACTCTGGTCGTGCTCGTCCTCTACCCACCCGCCCTGCGGCTCTCGAACATGATGACCTTCGGCTTCGACTTCGGGATCGTCAGCCGCTACTCCATCCCCTTCGCCCCGCTTCTGACCTGGCTGTTGCTCAAGGTCCAGCCGCACCCCTGCTCGGCCGTGCCGCCACCGCCCTCGCGCTCGTCAGCGCTCTCACGCTCTCCCTCAGCGCCCTACCCCCCACCTGACCCCGACAGGAAGACACCGATGTCCGAACGTCTCAAGCTCGCCCTCGTCGGGTGCGGCTCCATGGGCCTCAACCACGCACGCACCATTGCGACCGGCCCGCACACCACGTTGACCGTCGTCATCGACCCCGACGAGGGGCCGGCCACGCCGCCGCCGACCAGTACGGCGCCCGCTGGGCGCCCGGGCTCGAGGCGCTCGCCGGTCGTCGACGCCGCGGTCGTCGCCGCGCCGACCGAGCACCACCTGGAGCTGACGCTGGCCGTGATCGCAGCCGGGCTCCCGGTGCTCGTGGAGAAGCCGGTGTGCGCGTCGCTGGCCGACACCGAGGCGGTGGTGGCGGCGTCCGAGGGGGCCGGGGTCCCGCTGATGTGCGGGCTCCTGGAGCGGTTCAACCCGGCGGTGATGGTGGCCATGGACATGCTCGAGGACCCGCGCTACGTCCGGGCCGAGCGCCATTCTCCCTACGCGCCCCGCATCAAGACCGGCGTGGCGTGGGACCTCCTCGTCCACGACGTCGACCTGGTGGTCCGAGCCTTCGGCAACCGGCACCCCGTCGAGGTCGACGTGAAGGTCGGCGAGTTCAGCCCCCAGTCCGCCCCCGGGGCCGAGGACGTCGTCGAGGCCACGATGCGGTTCGAGGGCGGCGGCATCGCGTCCGCGTCCGCGAGCCGCATCGGCCAGCGCAAGGTGCGCTCCATGGTGATCCACGAGCTTGACAGGATGATCGAGGTCGACCTGCTGCGGCGGGGGGTCACGGCCTACCGCCACACCACCATCGAGGGCGACGTGGGGCACGCCGGCTTCCGCCAGATGACGGAGATGGAGGTGCCCGAGATCATCGGGGCCGAGCCGCTGGCCACCCAGCTCGCCCACTTCGTCGCTCTGGTGCGCGGCGAGGTCGACGCCGACGCCGAGCGAAGCTCGATCCTGCCGGCCCACCGGGTCGTCGACCAGGCGCTGTCGGTCCGGCGTCAGGCGGGGCTGACGGCGGGGCACGGGCGGGGACCCTCGTCGTCGAGCTCGACGTGAGCGACGACCCGAGCGGGCACGCCGGCCACGACGGTGCGTGCGGGCACGTCGTCGGTGACCACCGCGCCGGCGCCCACCACGGCCTCGTCGCCGATCGTCACGCCCATCGTGACGACGGCGCCCGCGCCCAGGAAGACGCGGTCGCCGATCACCACGGGAGCACGGTCGACCGTCGGGTAGCGACGGCCGCTCACGCACCGCTTGGCGGACGAGTGGGTGTAGATCTGGACACCTGACGACACGTCGCAGCCCTCGCCGATGCGCAGCCCGCCGGAACCGTCGATGACGGTGAACGCGCCGATCCAGGTGCCGGTCCCGATCTCGGGGTCACCGACGACCCAGGCGTGCTCGTTCCACTGGTTCGGCGGGAGGCTCATCAGGCGTTGCGGATGAGGTCGGCCATCCCGTCCTCGACCTTGATGCTCGGCTCGAAGCCGAGCACCTCCTTGGCCCGGGTGATGTCGGCGGCGCGGCGGCTACGAGCACGTCGCGCGGGTTGAAATCGGCTCGACGTCGGCGCCGATGGCGTCGATCAGGATGCGGGCCAGGTCGGCGATCGAGTGTCGATGCCGGTGCCGATGTTGACCGGAACGTCGTCCCGCTCGCTCTCCAGGGCCAGCACGATCGAACGGGCGATGTCGTGGACGTGGATGAAGTCCATCGACTGGTCACCCTTGCCGTCGATGACCGGCGGCTCGCCGTTGCGGATCCGGTTGACGAAGTGGTTGATGACCGACGTGTAGTACGCAGAGGTCTTCTGGCCCGGGCCGTAGACGTTGAAGAACCGCAGCGCGATCCACGACAGCCCGGCACGGCGCTGGTAGTAGCCGAGCAGGTCCTCACCGGTGCGCTTGGAGATGCAGTAGGGGGTGAGCGGCTCGAGGTGGTCGTCCTCGTGCATCGGAAGCTTCTCGGGGTCGCCGTAGACCGACGCCGAGGAGCAGTAGACGAGCCGGTCGACGCCATGGTCGGCGGCGGCGGCGAACACGTTGTGGTTGCCGATCAGGTTGATGTCGAGCGACTCGTAGGGGTCGGCCTGGCTCTTGTTGATCGACACGGCCGCCGCGTGGATGACCTTGGAGCAGCCCTTCATCGCGGCGTGCACCGCCCCGCCGTAGCGGACGTCCTGGTCGACCAGCTCGACCTCCCCGCCCTCGACCAGCCGGGCGACGGCGTCGCGGTCGCCGCGGAACATGTTGTCGAAGATACGGACGCGGTAGCCCTTCTCCAGCAGCTGGGGAACGACGTGCAGTCCGATGAAGCCGGCGCCGCCGGTGAAGAAGACGGTCTCGGGGTTGGTCATGTGGCTTCCTCCGGTAGGTCGGTGCCGGGACACGTGTGGGGCGACGTGCTGGGCGAGGCTATCAATGGGTGACTCGTGAGCTGGGCTCACCGATGAGGGCGTGCAGCTCGTCGACGTGGCGCTCGAGCACCCGGTCGAGGGCGAAGTGCCGGTCGACCAGCAACCGGGCACGCGCCCCCATCGCCGTGCGGTAGGCCGGGTCGTCCAGCGCGGCGCAGAGCCGGTCGGTCAGCCCGTCGACGTCACCCGGGTCGGCGAGCAGGACGTCCTCGCCGTCGACGAGAGGCACGCCGGGGAAGTTGTCCACCCGGCCCCAGCCGACGACAGCCAGGCCGGCCGCCATGGACTCCAGCGTGGCAGTGCCGAGGCCGCCGCCCTGCTCGTGGCTCTCGACGTCGGCCGCGGCCATCAGGTGGGGGATCGAGGACTTGGGCACGGGGCCGAGCGTCTTCACGGCGTGGGCGACCCCGAGCTCCTGAGCACGGCGCCAGAAGGCGTCGAAGTAGACGCGGCCGGCGACCACGAGCACGGCGTCCGGGTGCTTGTCCAGCACGCGCGGCAGCGTCTCGACCAGGCCGATCCGGTCACGCAGGGGGATGACGTGCCCGACGGAGAGGATCACCGGGACGTCGTCGACGAGGCCCATCAGCCGGCGACCCTCGTCGCGCGACCCTCCGCGCACCCACTCCGGGTCGACACCGACCGGGATCGGCACCAGGTCGCTGTAGCGCTGCGGTAGCGGCCGGTGATGTACTCCTTCATGTAGGAGTCCATCACCACCATGGCGGGCTTGTAGCGCCGCAGCTGGGGCGCCACGACGACTGCGTCGAGGGTGCGGAACGCGTGGCGGTAGTGGGCGACGGGGTTCTCCAGCCGGGTGTGGATGCTCAGCAGGGCGGGGATGCCGCGGCGACGGGCGT